>CANGME010000028.1 GCA_947455145.1 Comamonadaceae bacterium | reverse complement strand
CCGATGCCTCCGAGGGATGAGACCGAGAACGTGCCGCCTTGCATGTCGGCCGGGGCCAACTTGCCGTCACGCGCTTTTTTGGAGAGCTCGGCCATCTCGGCAGAAATCTCCAGCAGCCCTTTTTTGTCTGCGTTCTTGAGTACGGGTACAACCAAACCATTGGGCGTATCGGCGGCAAAGCCAATATTCCAATAGTTACGCTGGACACCATCTCGCCCATGGTGATCAAGCGGCTGGCGGCCTGCGCGCGCTCGGCTTGCGCGGCCGCAGACGCCTCGGCCAAACGGCGCGGCGTGATGTTGGTGGCGATCACCATTTGTGCCAAGCGGCCATCAACCCAGGTCAGGTAGCGTGCGCGCACCTCCAGCCAACGCTCTAGGCGGGGGATGTAGATTTCGGTGCTCTCGGACTGGGCGCTGGTCAGCTCGTCGGTGGGCAGCCCCGCCATCGCGTCCACGTCATCGGCGGCGTTGTAGTCAGTGTCAGCCGTGCCCGGGCGGTTCAGGCTACCGGCCTGCTCGATCAACTGCGAATGGCCGCGCGTGTCTTGCCCAAACCACTGCTTGTACAGCTTGTTGGCGTAAAGCAGCTCACTGTTGCCCAAGGGCGCGACCGACACCGCCGCGTCCAGCGATTCGAGCACGGTGGTGAAGCGCTCATACGAGGCCGACAACTGTTCGCGAATGCGGTTCGGTTCGGTGATGTCGGTGATTGAGGTCATCCAGCCGGTTTGCACGCCGTAGGCATCAACCAGGGGCGACACGTACAGCCGGGCCTCAAACAGGCTACCGCTGCGCCGCTTCACCCGCACTTGAAAGCCGGTCGCGGGGGTGCGGCCCAGCAGTTCTTCTTCGAGCAATCGGGCCAGCGTTTCGCGGTCACTGTCGGGCCAGTAGGGGTAGGGCGCGGTGCGGCCCACCAGCTCGCTTTCGCTCCAGCCCGTCATCTGGCAAAAGGCGGCGTTGACGTAGGTGATGCGGCCCTGCAAGTCCATCGCGCGCATGCCGGTGGGCATGGAGTTTTCCATGGCGCGGCGAAAGTTGGTTTCGGTCAGCAAGGCCTGCTGCACGTACATGCGTCGGCGCGTGTGCCGCCAGGTGGCCACCAGCATCCACACCGTGAGCACGCTCAGCGCGCAGACCAGCCAAAACAAGCCGCTGCCGATGAAGCCGACGGAGACGCGCCAGACCTGCGCGCGCAAGATCACGCCGTTGCCAACCGGGGTCACGGGAGTCTCATAGCGGTCAAGCGGCGACACCCAGGGCAGCAAGTTGGCCGCGCGGTGCCGGTCGGCAATGGCGTGCCCAGCCAAGACCTGTCCGTTCTCGTCCAGCAAAGCGACCGCGTACTTCGTCCAAATGTCGGCCAAAACGCCGAGTTGCAAGATGCTCTCTAGCGAGTATTCGGCCAGCAGCGCGCCGTTGACGCGCCCAAGCTTGGGGAAGGGCAGGTGCAAGGCCAAAGCGGCGGCCTGCCCGTTCGCCGCAATAGGTTTGCCATAGGCGGGCACCTGGGATTCACCCGCCGTCAAAAACATCGCCAAAGTCGAAGTCGGCTGCAAGGGTGCGTCCAGGGTGCGCAGTGCGGCGATGCTGATATTGGGCAGCGCGAAGCTGGCTTTGACGTTGCCATAGCTGTCGATCCAGCTCAAGACTTGCAGCTCGGGGTACTGGTCGGACAAGGCCTCGGCGCGGGACATGAAATCGTCTTTGCTGATCTCGCCGTTGGCCGTTTCGCGTGACAGGCGCACCAGTTGGTCTTGGCGTTCGAGCAGCCGCAAGCGGATTTGCTGCTGCGTGTACTCCACGTCACGCTTCAAAGCCTCGTGCTCGCGGTCCATCTCTTCGATGCGCAGGTAGCTCAACGCGGCGACGATGGCGGCCAAAAACAAGAGCACCGAGGCAATCGGGGCCAGCACGGCAAAGCGATCTTGCCGCACCGTGGATTGGCGCCGCCACCACTTGCGCCACCAACTGCCGCCGGGCAGGCGGCGGTCAAGGCCATTGAACGTGGAGGCCCGAAAGCCGCTGTACTCTGAGTCGCGAGGTTCCATGGCGGAAATGAGCTTGTTTTCTGGGTTCAGACAATTCTTCTGTCAAATCCCCGTTGAAAAAGTGCAACTGCGCTTGTAGGCCACGCCACTCAAAAATCCATCAACATTAATAGAATAAGATGTTGTTGATTTCAATGGCTTTGTCGCATTATAAATTCGAATACTCGAGTCTAATAAATTCGCAGGCTGCGCGATGGCAACGCCGGCTTTTGAAACTGTTTCAGATAACGAAATATTAATAACTTGTAAATTATTGCCTTGCGCATAAGGAACTTGCATGATGATGAGGCTACCAATCGGATCGGTGCGTAAATTTCTGCCTGGATAAGGCGCAGGAGCTTCATCTGCAATTGATCTTTTGGAAATACTGCTGAGTCCACAAGGGTAAATGCTGAGCGTGTCTTTGGGCAAAATCGTATATTGGGAACTGGTGTTGGCAACGTCCACGACCATGCCGCCTTTGCCTGTTGCATCCCCCGCTATCCCCAAGCCCATGTGGTACGGCCCTACCTTCAAGAACAGGCTTGCATGGTACGGAACGGAAAGCAGACCTTCGAAGCCCGCCGCAATGTCCGAAGTTGCCGCCGCATCTTCGTCAGCGCCCGTTGCTGGATACTGTGACGCCCAAAGTCGATCTTCCTCTTTCACCCCATAAAACCCTGGTTTTCCAATGACCTGATCATGGCCAATGGTGTTGTTTACGTACAGGTAATTGGCGTGTTTGAATGCGGCGTCTTCAACGCGTGCGTCAACCACCAGTGGGGGTAAATTGGCTGAGCTTCTAATTAAAGCGACGGTGTCGTAAAAATCTGAACGCGTCATCGTTCGCAAGGACGTGCAATAAGAGATGGCATCGATGAAACGACGACCCTCTGCTTCACAGTCGCTTTTGGGTGTGTTGACTGCGACCGATGTGCTGGAGCTGCTCCCAGTTGACCCGCCGCCGCACGCCGATAACAAACACGCTGCCGCGAAGCCAATGATTATATTTCGCATATCAATTACCTGTTGTTTATAAATTTACACTGATTAGATTGAATTATGTGGCTTGCCTGTCACGCCCCTGTTGTTCGGTCTTGGGCTGATCGTCAGCGACATCGCTTAATTTTATCTGACCTCATTTTTTTGAGTTTTCGTAACTACTCAGCCCCCCACGCACCAAGCGACAATCGACAGCCATGCACACCCAAGCAAGCCTGAACCAGCTGAGCCACGCCCAAAAGGACGAGTTGATTTTGCTTTTGCAAGCCCAGGTGGCAATGCTGCAAGCGGCCATGCAGGAGATGCAAGCGGTCGTGCAAGAACTCCAATCGAGGCTCAACAAGAACAGCCGCAATTCGAGCAAACCGCCATCTAGCGACGGGCTGAACAAGCCCGCCCCAAAGTCTTTGCGCGTGGCGGGCCAAAACCCCAGTGGAGGGCAAAAGGGGCATCCCGGTAGCACGCTGTGCCAAGCGAAGCAAGCCGACAAGGTCGTGATTCACAACGTGCCCGATCAGTGCCAAGCCTGTCAAAGCCCGTTGCCCTTGTCCTATCTGGCTGAAACGCGTCAGGTGTTTGATCTGCCGTCGCTGCGCTTTGAGGTCACCGAGCACCAGGCCATGCAGGCCGTGTGCCGCTGCGGACAGGTGCATACGGGGGAGTTTCCTGAGGAGGTTCGTGCCACAGTGCAATACGGCCCCCGTGCGCAAGCCGCCATGGTGCACCTGAATCAAAATCACGTGGTGTCTGTCAAGCGCACGGCGCAATTGATGGGCGAGCTTTTTGACTTGCCCGTGAGCCAAGGCACCGTCGTCAAGTGCACCCAGGCTGGGGCGCGTATTTTGGAGCCGACCGTGCAACGCATTGGTCAAGGCACGATTGCCCAGGGCGTGGTGCACGCCGACGAGACCGGCATGCGCATGGACAAAACGCTGTACTGGCTGCACGTCTTGGCAACCGACACACTCACGTGGCTGGGCTGCCACCCTAAGCGGGGCACCGAGGCCTTTGCGTCGTTCGAGCTGCTCCAGCAATTCCAAGGCATTTTGGTGCACGACGGCTGGATTACGGATAGGAAATTCAATCGCATGAGACCAAGTATTGCACGAATTTGGGGCACTCAAAAGTCACTGATCTCTGCCGTTTGAACGGTCGCAGCCAACGCTTTGGCCAACGCTTTTGAAAAAATGGTGAGGCCGCAGCCGACGCTTTGGCCAACGCTTTTGAAAAAATGGTGAGGCCGCAGCCGCCCATTGGTTTTGAGCCTGCGACGCGCGCAGGCCTACCCCGCAGCGGGCCTGCGCCTCTGTTTGAACCGCTCACCAATTGATGCGCTGGTCAAGCTCGTAGTCCGGTGCCGGTTGCGCCGCCAGATCCCAGTCTGGTTCGACTTGGGCACCCTCACCCATCTGCGCATCACAGTCCTCCCACAACGGCGGCCCACGCGCTGGTGCGATGTTTGGCGGCTCAGACTGCACCCCGATGTGATCTAGCATTTGCCGGATATCGGCACTGTGCGTGATGAACGCAATAATGCGCATCTGGCCGCCGCACACTGGGCATAGCAGCGGAAACACCTCATAGATACGGGAGATCAGCACCGCCCACAGGTAGTGCGCTGCTGAGCGTTTGGGGAGCGCAGCTTCGCACTGGGTTGGCACTGAGTTGCCCGGTGTAAACCCAGGCACACCATCGCCCGCAGTGGCTGGCGCGGCTGGCACCTTGACCGGTTGTGAAGGCGCTTCCTGCGCCATGGCCGTGACCGCCGTTCTGAGCGGCGAGTTCGGTGCCAGCACACCAAAGTAGCGATGGCGGTGGGTGCGCGGCGGTGGCACCAAGGCGGCAATGCGGTCGATCAGCTCCAGCGGCGTAAGTATCAGCTCGTCTGCCATGGGGCCGCGCCGATCACTGGCAGGCTCGCTGTGCTGCTTGGCGCAGCGGTACACCAATTCATTACCCGCCTTGCGCAAGCGCTCCATAGAAAACGGCGGACGCGCGCAGTAGCGCAGCAGCCGCTCCAGTGCTGCGCGGTCGTGCGCTTCGATGCGCACGCTGGTGTCCACCGAGAAGCCGCTGTGTTTGTAGGCCAGCATCTCTTTGGCCTCAAAGCTTTGCAGCAGGCCCCTGCCCACGAAGGCGCGCAGGATACGAGTGCGCAAGGTGGCCTGCACTTGGGCCACAGCAATCTCATCGATGCCGCTGGCCGGGTGAAAAATCACTTTGCTGGGTGAGGATTGAGCGTCGGCCACAGCTTGGGTGCCGGTGTCAACGCCAGCATCAGCGCCGCCCGCCAATGCCTCAAACACCCCATCGACCACACAGACGTGGAAATGCACATGCTCGTTCAGGCTGGAGCCAAAGCGGTGGATGAAGGCGACAGCGCCGATGTGCAGGGCGGCTTTGTCCACTTGGGCCACACCCGGGCTATGAGCCTGCAGGCTTTGAGCAATAACGCGCAGGAAGATACGCAGCACCATGTTGAGCACTGCCCCGTCGCGTTGCATAAAGTAGCGCAGGCGCTTGGGCACGGACAGCACCCACTGGCGCACCGGCAGGCGGGGAAAGACGTGATCGGTGAGATGCGCCGCCATCTCCACCATGCGTCGGGTGTTGCACGAGGGGCACACACCCCGGCCTTTGCAGGAGAAGGCGACAAAGTAGTCGTGCGCGCAGTCGCCGCAGCGGGCGCGTGCAAAGCCGTGGGCAAAGATGCCGCACTCCAGGTATTTGCGAAACGCCTTGCGCACATAGGGCTTGGGGGTGCGGTAGTCGCCCTGGCCGTCGAACTGGCCTGCACTGGCCAACTCCAGCCATGTCTCGAAGTGTTCGGCTAGAGTTTGGTACAGCAGCGTGCGCTCAGGGTGACGCGGGTTGTAGAGTTTGGGTTTGGCCGCAGAGCCGTGTCTAGCTGTGGCAGGTGCGCTCTGGCCCGCATGGTGGTGCGAATGGGGCCTGCCGGGTGATTGCGCTGTGGCGGTGTGCATGGTGCAACACCCTGATGGGCGTGGCATACGGCACACAACTGTACATTAATACAGTACTTATGCGGACCCTCATCGCAAGCAGACAGGCAGCAAAAAGCCCGAACCGTTGCCAGTTCGGGCTTTTTGCTTTGGAGAACGGCCTTGACCTACTTGCGCGCCGGCGGCAAATCCGTACAAGACCCATGCGCCACCTCAGCCGCCATGCCGATGCTTTCGCCCAGCGTGGGGTGCGGGTGAATCGTCTTGCCGATGTCGATGGCATCTGCACCCATCTCAATCGCCAAGGCAATCTCGCCGATCATGTCGCCCGCGTGCGTGCCGACCATGCCGCCGCCGAGGATCTTGCCGTGGCCGTGGGCTTCGGGGCTGTCGTCAAACAGCAGCTTGGTCACGCCTTCGTCGCGGCCGTTGGCAATGGCACGGCCGGAGGCCGTCCAGGGGAACAGGCCTTTTTTAACCTT
>CANGME010000027.1 GCA_947455145.1 Comamonadaceae bacterium | reverse complement strand
TTTTATCGCTGAGCACTTCAATAATGAATGCGTCTGTTCACATTAATGGGGACAGTGCAAGTACAACAGAAATAAAAAAAGCCCGGTGCTTGCGCATCGGGCTTTCTCATAACTCCTTGATTTACAAGGAAATATTGGCGGAGTGGACGGGACTCGAACCCGCGACCCCCGGCGTGACAGGCCGGTATTCTAACCAACTGAACTACCACTCCTGGTAGATGGCGTTTGCTCTTGCGAGCCAAGTGCCAACCACTTGTACCTGACTTGCTTTGCAGCGAATCTGGCGACCCTACGGGGATTCGAACCCCGGTACTCACCGTGAAAGGGTGATGTCCTAGGCCTCTAGACGATAGGGTCAAAACCTGTGGACTAACCAACTCGACGCTTTAACTGGTGGAGGTAAACGGGATCGAACCGATGACCTCTTGCATGCCATGCAAGCGCTCTCCCAGCTGAGCTATACCCCCAATTGAACCAAGCATCTTTAAGATATCTGATTGCGTCGAGCCTCGAATTATAAGCCTATTTTTAACGGGTCTGCAAACGTAGCAGAACTTTTTCTCTGGACATAAGCGCAAGCACTGCATCCACTGCCGGAGTTTGCGCGGTGCCCATCACCAGCACGCGTACGGGCATGGCGAGTTGGGGCATCTTCAAACCACACGCTTGCAAGACTTCTTTGATGCTTGCGGCTATATCGGCTTTGTCCCAAGTACAAATACTTAACTTCTCACCCAACATCAACAAAGCGGGTTGAATGGCCTCGGTGACATGCAAGTCCAACTCGTCGGCCTTGGGGGTGATGTCGGCGTAGAACGCGGCGGCCCAGTTGGCCAGGGACGCGGTGGTGTCGCAGCGGTCTTTGAAAAGACCACAAATTTTGGAAAGCACGTCATCGCCACCCAAAGACACCCCGCGTTTTTGCAGTTGCGCTGCCACCAGTGCTGCGAGCGCTTCGTCCGCCATGGCCTTAAGGTGCTGGGCGTTGACCCAGTTGAGCTTGGCTTCGTCAAACTGCGCGGCGCTGCGGCCTAGGTGATCCAGGTTGAACCACTGCAAGAACTGTTCACGGCTGAAGATTTCATCGTCGCCATGGCTCCAGCCCAAGCGGGCCAGGTAGTTGACCATGGCCTCGGGCAGATAGCCTTCATCGCGGTACTGCGTGACGGGCTTGGCACCGTTGCGCTTACTCATCTTGACGACGTGCTTCTCGCCCTGCTCGTCCTCCATCTCGGTCAGCACGGTGGGCAGGTGCGCATAGACCGGGGGCTCTTTGCCCAAGGCCTTGAAGATGTTGATCTGGCGCGGGGTGTTGTTAACGTGGTCGTCGCCGCGAATGACGTGGGTGATGGCCATGTCCAGGTCGTCCACCACCACGCAGAAGTTGTAGGTGGGTGTGCCCACGGCTTCGCCGTTTTGTGCAGGCCGGGCAATCACCAGATCGTCCAGCTCGTCGTTGCTGATCTCGATACGGCCTTTGACTTTGTCGTCCCACACCACAGAACCCGTCTGCGGGTTTTTGAAGCGCAGCACGGGCTGCACACCTGCGGGAATGGCGGGCAAGGTCTTGCCGGGCGCGGGCCGCCAAGTGCCGTCGTAACGCGGCTTTTGCTTGGTCGCCATTTGGTGCTCGCGCAGCGCGTCCAACTCGGCCACGCTCATGTAGCAGGGGTAGACATGGCCTGCGGCTTGCAAGTCCAGCAAGACCTGTTTGTAGCGGTCTATGCGCTGCATTTGGTAGAACGGGCCTTCGTCGTAGTCCAGCCCGAGCCAAGCCATGCCTTCGATGATCACATCGACTGCCGCCTGGGTAGAGCGATCTTGGTCGGTGTCTTCAATGCGCAAGATGAAATCACCGCCGTTAGCGCGGGCAAAGGCCCAGGGGTAAAGTGCCGAGCGAATGTTGCCCAGGTGGATGAAGCCCGTGGGGGATGGCGCGAAGCGGGTGCGGATTTTTTGTGTCACGTTCAGCTTAAAGAATCAAAACCACGGGCCAGATCAGCCTTCAGGTCGTCAATGTGTTCCAGACCCACGGCCACGCGGATCAGGCCTTGGCCGATGCCAGCGGCTTGGCGCTGCACTTCGGTCAGGCGACCATGAGAAGTAGTGGCCGGATGAGTGATGGTGGTTTTGGTGTCACCCAGGTTGGCGGTGATGGACATGACGCAGGTGCTGTCGATCACGTGAAAGGCGTTCTTTCGCCCTTCCTCTGGGTTTGCACCCACCACATCAAACGACACCACCGCCCCGCCCATACCCGACTGCTGTTGCATGGCCAGCGCGTGCTGTGGGTGCGAAGCCAGGCCGGGGTAGTACACCCGAGCCACCTTGGGCTGCTGCTCTAGCCAAGTGGCCAGCTCCAACGCGCCCTTGCATTGCGCTTGCATACGGATGGACAGTGTCTCCATGCCTTTGAGGACAACCCAGGCGTTGAACGGCGACAGGCTCATGCCTGCGCTGCGCATCACCGGCATGAATTTTTCGTCGATCAGTTTTTTAGAGCAACAAATGGCCCCGGCAATCACACGGCCTTGGCCGTCCAGGTACTTGGTGCCGGAGTGGATGATCAGGTCGGCCCCCAGCTTGGCAGGCTGCTGCAAAGCGGGCGAGCAAAAGCAGTTGTCCACGGCCAGCAGCGCACCGGCCGCGTGGGCCACGTCGGCCAGGGCCTGGATGTCACACACCTCGGTCAGCGGGTTGGTGGGGGTCTCGGCAAACAGCAGCTTGGTGTTGGGCTGCACGGCGGCTTGCCACTGCGCCACATCGGTTTGCGAGACAAAGGTGCTTTGTACACCAAACTTGCCAAACTCACCGGCGATGAGCTTGATGGTGGAGCCAAACACCGACTGCGAGCAAATCACGTGGTCACCCGCCTTGAGCAGGCCCATGCACATCAGCAAAATGGCCGACATGCCGGAGCTGGTGCCGATACAGGCCTCTGTCCCCTCCAATGCTGCCAAGCGCTGCTCCATACTGGCCACGGTGGGGTTGGTGAAGCGCGAGTAGATGAAGCCCTCTTCTTCGCCCGCAAAACGGCGCGCGGCGGTGGCGGCGTCAGGTTGGACGAAGCTGCTGGTCATGTACAGCGCTTCAGAGTTTTCGCCATGCTGACTTTTGGCCACGGCGGCGCGCACAGCTAATGTGTCCAGGTGCAGATTGGCGGGTAATTTTTTGTCGCTCATATCAACCCTCCGCGTGATTGGGTAGCGCCAGTCGCGAGCTGTCTTGCCCGCCTTCGTCCTCGCCATCCACGCGACTGTTGTTCAGCCTCAAGATGTCATCGGCTGTGATGTCGCCAGTCACGTACGCGCCATCAAAGCAGGACGCGTCAAAACCGCTGATGGTTGTGTTCAAAGAACCAATGGCCACTTTCATGGCATCGACATCCTGGTAAATCAATTCATCGCAACCAATGATTTGTCGAATTTCATCCACCGTACGGCCATGCGCCACCAGTTCATCCGGCGTTGGCATGTCGATGCCGTACACATTGGGAAAGCGCACTGGAGGCGCTGCGCTGGCCATATAGACCTTATTGGCACCCGCATCACGCGCCATTTGCACGATCTCTTTGCTGGTAGTGCCACGCACGATGGAGTCGTCCACCAGCAGCACGTTACGGCCTTTGAATTCGCTACCAATCACATTGAGTTTTTGGCGTACCGATTTTTTTCGTACCTCTTGGCCCGGCATGATGAAGGTGCGGCCCACGTAGCGGTTTTTCACAAAACCCTCGCGGTAAGGCAAGCCCAACAACTGCGCCAGTTGCATGGCACTAGGGCGGCTGGATTCTGGGATGGGGATCACCACGTCAATCTCGCCCGGCGGCAAGGTGGATATGACCCGCTTGGCCAAGGCCTCACCCAAGTTCAAGCGCGCCTGATACACCGAAATGCCATCCATCGAAGAGTCAGGACGTGCCAGATAGACGTACTCAAAAATACAGGGATGCAAGGAGGGTGAGTCAGCACATTGCTGCTCAGACACATTACCCTCCAGATCGATAAAAACAGCCTCCCCCGGCTCGATGTCACGTTCGAAAGCGTGCGCCGTGCCTTCGAGCACCACCGATTCACTGGCCAGCATCACACTATCTCCAGAGCGTCCCATGCACAGCGGGCGTATGCCATACGGATCACGAAACGCCAACACGCCGTGTCCGGCAATCAGAGCGATTACTGCATAGGAGCCGCGAACACGGCGATGCACATTGCGAACTGCATTGAAGACATCCTGCACTTGCAAGGTGGCTCCGCGCGTGGTTTTGTCCAGCTCATGCGCCAAAACGTTAAGCAGCACTTCCGAGTCACTCTCGGTGTTAATGTGGCGGTGATCAGTGGTGTAGAGTTCGGCCTTGAGCGCGTGCGCGTTGGTCAAGTTACCGTTGTGCACCAGCACGATACCGTAGGGCGCGTTCACATAAAAAGGCTGCGCCTCTTCTTCACTGAAAGCGTTGCCTGCCGTGGGGTAGCGCACTTGGCCCAAGCCACAGTTGCCTGGCAGCGAGCGCATGTCACGCGTACGAAACACGTCTTTGACCATGCCCTTGGCCTTGTGCATAAAGAACTTGCGCTCTCGCTGCGTGACGATACCTGCTGCATCTTGCCCCCGGTGCTGCAAGAGCAACAGCGAGTCATAGATCAGCTGATTGACGGGTGCGTTGCTGACAACGCCGACGATTCCACACATGTTTTCACCTACAGCCCCGAAACTACGGGAAATATTGACTTAATTTTTCAGGCATGACGGGTTTAAGGCCATTGAGCGCCACCACCGCGACGCCTGCCCCAACCGACTCTACCCACAACTCATTCGTTTTAAAGACCGTCATCTGCACCAGCAAGGTGGCAGCCAAGATCAAAACCACGCCGCGCACCGTGCCAAACATCGCGCCCAACACCCGATCAACCGGCCGCAAGCCTACAGTCTCCACCAGCTTCTTGATGAGTCGGGCGATCAAGCCGCCGACAAACACAGCTGCAATGAAAACGCCGACAAAACCGACGGCTAAGCGTACCGTGTCGTTGGTACTCGCCATGGGTAACATGTGCGCCAGATCAGGCCCCAACCACTGTGCCAGGACAAAAGCTGCAAGCCAATTCAACGCCGACAAAACCTCATACACCAAGCCACGCCATGCACCCACAACGAGGGATGCCAGCAACACTGCCAAAAATATCCAATCCAACAAAACCATGTCAAACGGCTGCATCACAGGGTGAGGATGGCAGCGGACAAATCAAGCTTCCTGATTTTGTCGGCCGCCTTGTCAGCATCGGCGCGTGAGCCAAACGGCCCGACGCGCACACGAATGCGCAGGCCGTCTTTGGTCTGCACTTCTTGGGTATAGGTTTTGAGACCCGCGCGCTCCAGCTTGAGGCGTGCCTCGCGCGCCTTGGCAGCATCGGCAAACGCGCCGACTTGCACGACCAAACGGTCTTCTGTGGCTGGTGTTGATGTTGATGGCGGCTCTTTGCCGTCCAGCAGGGCTTGGGCTCGGGCGGCGCTGTCAGGGCTGGGTTTATCAGCGGGTTTAGCCAGTGGTTTTTCTGCTGCTTTTTCAGGGGGTTTCTCAGGCGTCTTTGCTATCTCTTTGACGACTGGTTTGGCGACCTCTTTGGGGGTCTCCTTTGGAGCCACTTTGACGGGCTCTTTTCCCGCTATTTTTTCGATCGGCTTGGCTTCAGCCTTGGGCTCTGGCTTAGGCGCTACAGACGGGACCGCGGCAGGGGCTGTCACGGTTGGCTTCACTACAGTCAAGATGCCGCTGGCCACCGTTGGCGTCGTGGGCACAGTCAATGGCGCAACAGACGGCAGTGCCAGCGATTTAACTTTGTTTTTATCGGGAATTTCGATGGGAATATCCACCGCAATCGGGCGCGGCTGCTTGTCCACCAGCAGGGGGAAACCAATCACGCCCGCCAGCACCAGCACCACTGTGCCAATGAGCCGGTGCTTGGCACGCTTGCGCAAAACCTCGACGCTCTCCACCGGCCCGCTGGGTGCAGTGGCTTCGTCATCACGCTGGCGGAACTTGAAAAAGGCCATGAAATCGAGACTCAAGGGTTCAGATGTTTGGCTTGGAGGCGAGGGATGCCGTTTTTCAGAACGCCACCCACGGTGTAGAACGATCCGAAGACCACGATTCTATCAGCGGGGTCTGCGGCGGCCACGGCGGCGTGCAAAGCTTGCAGAGGGTCGGCAAAGCTCGCGGCGGTGGTTTGTGGTCTGCTATTTTGGGCCTGCCAAAAGTCCAGCAAGGCCTGTGCAGAAGCCGCTCTGGGTGTGGGTAAATCGGTGAAGTACCAGCGGTCAATCAACGGCATGACTCGGGCCAGCATGGGCGCAAGGTCTTTGTCGGCCATGGCCCCAAACACTGCGTGGGTGGTGGGGAAGTAACCCATGGCGTCCAGATTGGCGGTGAGCGCGGCCACCGAATGCGGGTTGTGCGCCACGTCCAGCACCAGCGTGGGCTGGCCAGGAACGATCTGAAAGCGCCCCGGCAACTCCACAAACGCCAGGCCATTGCGCACTGCCTGTGCCGTCACCGGCAGGCGCTCCCGCAAAGCACTCAAGGCGGCCAACACACCCGCCGCATTGAGCAACTGGTTGGCCCCGCGAAGCGCCGGGTAAGCCAGGCCGCTGTAGCGCCGCCCCCGGCCCGCCCAGCCCCATTGCTGCTTGTCGCCCTCCACATTGAAGTCGCGCCCCACTTGCCACAGGTCGGCGTCAATGGCTTTGGCATAGTCCAGCACGCTTTGCGGTGGCATGGGGTCGCTCACCACCACGGGGCGACCTGTGCGCATGATGCCCGCTTTCTCACGGCCAATCGTCTCGCGGTCGTTCCCCAAAAACTCCATGTGATCCAGATCGACACTGGTGATGACGGCGCAGTCCGCATCGATGATGTTGACAGCGTCCAGCCGCCCGCCCAGGCCCACCTCAAGGATGACCACATCCAATTGAGCGCGCATCATGCAGTGCATCATGGCCAGGGTGGTGAATTCGAAGTAGGTCAGCGATATTTCAATGCCATTTCCGGCTCTAGCCCTTTCTACATTATTGAAAGAAGCTATTAAATCAATAGCAGTCACTGACTCACCACGCAGCCGAAGTCGCTCTTCAAAGTGCACCAAGTGGGGCGAGGTGTACACGCCCGTGCGGTAACCCGCTTGCCCCAGGATGGATTCGAGCATGGCGCAAGTCGAGCCTTTGCCGTTGGTGCCCGCCACGGTGATGACGGGGCAATCAAACCGAATGGCCATGCGCTCAGCCACGGCCTTGACGCGCTCCAGGCCCATGTCAATGGCTTTGGGGTGCAGTTGCTCGATGTAGGTCAGCCAGTCTGGCAGGGTGGTGAAGTTGTGCGTTGTCATACCCGGTGATTGTCGCGTGTTGCTTGTTTGGTTTGTTGCGCGGGGTTTCTTTCTGCGTTGGTGGGTGGGGCGGCGGTGCATTTGCTGCCCGCCCTCATGGTGGGGTACCACAAATCGGTCGGGCAGCAAACGCACCACCACCCTTGCGACCACGGTAGCGCGTGACCGTTTGAACACCCACACGTTCGAGCTTGCGCCCGATTGATCACCCCCACCTGTTAGTCGAAGCTACCGTTTGCCCATCACGCTCTTCGCTGCCCGGTTGGGGCTGTATCGCCCGACCGATTTGTGGTACCCCACCATGAGGGCGGGCGATGCAGCTCCAACCGGGCGTACAAAAGCAATAAGCACCGTGCAAAGTACAAGCTACAAGCGCAACCTAAAATTCAA
>CANGME010000026.1 GCA_947455145.1 Comamonadaceae bacterium | reverse complement strand
GTTATCCGTGCCGAGCGGGATGCGCTCGTGCCCATGGGCTTCATGGGCAGTGCGTGGGACGTTGCCAATGCAGCGTTGTTTTTGGCCTCGGATGAGGCGCGCTACATCTCGGGGGTGTTGTTGCCGGTGGATGGGGGCTTGCTGCAAAAACGAGGTTGAGTTTCTCCGCCATTTTTTAAATGCTGGGCGACATGATCAAACTTAAATACCACAAATAAATCGGAAAGACATATGTACCAAGCGCTCAAGTCGGTGACGTATTTACCCAGCGATAAATCAGATCCTGTGACCATCGAGTACAACGACCAGGGTAGCGGGCCCGTCATCGTGATGCTGCCGTCATTGGCTCGGTCAGGGCGAGACTTTGATGAAGTTGCCAAACTCATTGCCGACAAAGGTTTCCGTGTGATACGTCCCGAGCCGCGTGGCATCAGAGGAAGCCGTGGCCCACTGGATGGCTTAACGCTTCATGATTTTTCGTCCGATGTCGCAGCTGTCTTGGATCTGGAAAAAACGGGGTCGGTAGTTGTTGTCGGTCACGCATGGGGGAGCCAACCCGCACGCATGCTCGCTGCCAATCGACCGGATCTCGTGCTTGCGGTTGTCATGGCTGCGGCCTCGGCCGGTAAGTTGTTGCCTGGATCAACAGAGAAGCCCTATAGCCGACTGAGGGCGGAAATTGACGGTGCTGGTGATTCCTCTTTATCCGTCGAGCAACGGCTCGATTGTTTGCGGCAAGCCTTTTTTGCGCCAGGGCACGATGCCCGTGTTTGGCTGGATGGGTGGTACCAAGCAGCGCATCATGCTCAAAGTCATGCAAGGAATCACACGCCGATAGATGACTATTTCTCTGCCGGAGATCATGTCCCCATTCTTGACCTGCAGGCTGAACATGATGCGGTCGTCATCCCAAAAATCATGAAGCCTTATCTGGGAGAGCGGGTGACTGAGGCGATCATCAAAGACGCAGGGCACGCGATGGCACCTGAACAACCGAGAGCCATGTGTGAGGCCATCGCAGCATTTGCAAACCTTATTAATGCACAGCGTCCTAATATTTGAAGGCTAATATTTTCATGCACAAATCGAAATTATTTTTGAGCACCAAGCTCCTAGTCTTGACTCTCACGGTGTGCGTCAATTTTGCGTCCAACGCCCAGGATTACCCAACAAAACCGATCAAGATGATCGTCCCCTATACGCCAGGGGGATCCATCGACAACACCTGTCGTTTGATGGCAGATCAGTTGCAACGACAGCTAGGTCAATCGATTGTGATTGACAACATTCCTGGCGCTTCGGGCTTGGTGGGCACTCTAATTGCCAAGAAAGCCAAGCCTGATGGCTACACACTCTTGTGCAATGCCTCAAGTCAAGTTTATTTGCCGCTCGTCATGTCTAAAAAAACATATGACGCAGAGCTTGACTTCACGCCCATCGGTCAAATTGGCTATGTCCCACTGGTTGTCGTTGTTAACAACGATATTCCCGTCAAGACGTTGGCCGACTTGGTCAAATTGGCGCGGTCGAATCCTGGTAAATACACGTGGGCAACTTCGGGGCTTGGCACGACCAGTAACCTGAGCGAAGAGATTTTCAATCGTGAGCTCAGTATGGGCATGGAGATCATTGCTTATAAAGGCGCTGTGCCGCAACTGACGGACGTTATTGGCGGGCATGTCTCAGCTGCAGTTTCACCGATGCCCGGTGTGAGCTCCTTCATTCAGGCCGGGAGATTGCACGCCATTGGCGTAACGAGCAAAACGAGAATTCCAAGCATGCCTGACGTGCCGACGGTTTCTGAAAGTGGGCTGCCTGGCTATGAGTTGCTTTCTTGGTATGGCATTTGGGCACCTGCCAATTTGCCAAAATCAATGACCGATCGGCTGAATGCCGAGATGTCAAAAGCGGTTGATAACCCGGGTCTGAAGGCCAAGTTTGCAGGCCTGTCATTTGTTCCCAATCAGTCAAGCGCTGATCAATTTAAAACCCTCATCAAGGATGATCTCAAGAAGATTGGGAAAATTGTTAAAGACGCAAAGATACAAATTGATTGAGTCTTCGCCTGTGCTGGATCAGGCGCCGGTGACGAACGTCCCCGGCAACAAAATCCCCTTGTCCACGTTCTGGATATTCGTGTGCCCGCAAAACGCCATGGTGATGTCGAGTTCTTTGTGGAGTATCTCTAGCGCCTTGGTGACCCCGGCTTCGCCCATCGCCCCCAGGCCGTAGGCCATGGCGCGGCCGATCATGGTGCCCTTGGCGCCCAGCGCCCAGGCCTTGAGCACGTCTTGGCCGCTGCGGATGCCGCCGTCCATCCAGACTTCGATCTGGTCACCCACCGCTGCCACGATGGGGGGCAGGGCTTCGATGCTGCTTTGCGCGCCATCCAACTGACGCCCGCCGTGGTTGCTGACCACGATCGCGTCGGCTCCGCTGGCAACGGCCAGTTGGGCGTCTTCCACATCTTGAATGCCCTTGAGGATGAGCTTGCCGCCCCAGCGCTCTTTGACCCACGCCACGTCGGCCCAGGACAGGCGGGGGTCAAACTGCTCGTTGGTCCAGGCCGATAGCGAGTTCATGTCGCTTACGCCCTTGACGTGGCCCACCAGGTTGCCAAAGGTGTGGCGGCGCGGGCGCCACCACCATTCGTCCAAGGCTGGAATACGATAACAAGGTGCACATTCTCAAGGTGTCGTTGTTGAGGGTGCTAGTGAAGGCCACGGGGGCCAATGTGATGAACACGCCAGCGTGCTACTGCGCGCTTTGAACAGCTACACCATCACGCTGGAGTTAGCGCAAGCGCAGTACTAAGGTTTCATCGTCGCCACGCATCTGGATGGCCAGTCCATGCCTCTGGGGAGCTTTATCACCTTGCCATCATTCAACCCTGAAAGACGCCTTCAGTGCGTTTTCTACGGATGTCTTGAGCGTCATCAGCAAGGGCGCGAGTTCGTTGGCAATGTCGGTTGGATCCCCCGCACGTAATACGCTGATGTTGATGGCGTAAATGTCTGTGCCCATCTGTAGGGGGCTTGCAATCGCAACGACCTCGGGTTGCCATGATGCCACGCAGTACCCGAGTGACTGAACTGAATGGATGGCATCATTGATTTCATTTTTTAATTGTCCCCATTGCTTTTTGCGTGTTTTTTGAAAGTGCTTCAGTAGTTCTTTCTTTTGGGCTTCAGGCGCAAAGGCCAAATAGGCTCTGCCTAGTGAGGTGAGTTCCATGGGAACCCGTTGGCCTGACACCACCGTTCTCAGAGACGGGCGACGGTTGTATCGGATGGACTCCAGGTAGATCATTTCATCTTGATCAGGCGCCGCCAAACCCACGTTGACGCGGTGCTTTTCTGCGATTTCTCTCATCAAGGGGGCGGCGACGGTGAGCACGCTGGATCCCGTTCGCATGGCGTGTGCCAGGCTGAGTACGGCCGGGGCTAGCCGATACATCCGTGTGCCGGGCTCAATGTGCAGCAACCCCGCGCCAACCAGCGTTTGCGTCAAGCGGCTGACGGTGGACTTGGACAAACCCGTGCGTTCAGAGATTTCCCCGTTTCCAAGCCATGCAGAGCCCGGCCTAAAGGCGCGAAGAATATCGACCCCTCTTTCTAGGGAGCGATTGGCGCGAGACAGTCCGGGTTTCAACGGTGCAGGGGGTTTGACGGGCATGGGGGTGAACCGAGTGAGGATTAAATTTCCACTCAGTGGAAATTGAGTGGTGCCAAATATAAAACAAATCGATAAGCTAGGCCTACTCAAATTTTCGGAGACTGACCATGATTGCTTCGCGTTCCCGGCTGATGCGCCAAGGCTTGATATTTGCAGCCGCTGTGTTGGCAGCGACTGCTGTTGTTGCGGCCTACCCTGATCGCCCCGTCAAATTGATCGTCCCGTTCTCACCTGGCGGCGGCACGGACAGCATTGCGAGAACGCTTGCAACGGGCATGTCACAAGCGCTTGGGGGCACCGTGATTGTGGACAACAAACCAGGTGCTGGCACCATCATTGGAACTGACGCTGTGGCAAAAAGCGTACCCGATGGCCACACGCTGCTGGTCGCCACTTTTGCCCATGCTGTGAATCCGGGCTTGGTGTCCAAACTGCCGTTTGACACAGACAAGGCTTTTGCACCTGTGGTGATGGTGGCGCGTGGGCCTAATGTCTTGGTGGTGCGGTCTGAGAGCCCCTTGAAAAGTGTGAAAGACTTGCTTGAGCTCGCCAAAGCGCAACCTGCCAAGTTGACCTATGCCTCCCAAGGCAACGGGACGTCGGCCCACCTGGCGGGTGAGATGTTTGAAAACATGGCTCAAGTAAAAATCACCCACATTCCCTACCGAGGCGCAGGCCCCGCGATGACGGATTTGCTCGGCGGGCAAGTTGACATGATGTTTGCAACGGCAGCCGCCGTGGCCCCACATATTGCCAGTGGCAAGCTGCGCGCCTTGGCGGTCACCACATCAGAGCGCTCGCCGGTGATGAAGACAGTTCCTGCCATCGCTGAAACAGTTCAAGGCTATGCGGTGGAGAGTTGGTATGGGCTTTTTGCGCCTGCTGGAACGCCCGCTGATGTGATTGCCAAATTGAATGCCGCAGCCAAGCAAGCCACGCAAACGCCGGAGTTTCGACGCAAGTTAGAGCCCGAAGGGCTCGTGGTTTTTACCGGTTCACCGCAAGAGCTTGATGCTTACGTGAAGCGTGAAGAAGTGCGCTGGCGAAAAATCGTCAAAGAAAACAACATCAAACCCGATTGAACTGAACAGGATAGAGCATGGACTACGAACTTATTGAATTCAACGTTGAGCAAGCCATCGCCACACTCACCCTGAATCGACCCGACAAGCGCAACGCCATGAGCGATACGATGCGCACCGAGTTTATTGATGCGCTTGAAAGCATCACGGCTGATAAAGCCATCAAAGCGCTGGTGCTCACCGGGGCAGGTAAAGGCTTTTGTGCCGGGGGTGACATCAGCGGCATGCAAAAGCGCATGAATGCCGATGCGGGTGAAGTGGGCTTTAACGGCTGGCATCGTCAGCAACGTGTTCACTACACGCAGTCGCTCTTGCACACCTGTCCCAAACCTGTGATTGCTGCGGTGAACGGTGCAGCCTCGGGGCTAGGCGCAGATACCGCTTTGGCATGTGATTTCATCATCGCCAGCGAGTGGGCCAGCTTTGCCTGGTCTTACATCAATCGGGGCATCATTCCCGATGGGGGGGGCATGTATTTTCTGCCGCGTCGCGTGGGTTTGTCCAAGGCTAAGCAGTTGATCTTTACGGGCCGCCAGGTGGATGTGGACGAAGCGTTGTCGCTGGGCATCGTGGACCGAAAAACCTCTTCACAAACACTGCTTGCAGATGCGCAGGCATGGGCTGCTGAATTGAGCCAGGCCTCATCTACCGCTTTGGCGCTGACAAAAACCATCATCAACCAATCGTTTGAGATGTCATCGCATGATGTGTTTGCACAGGGCAGTCAGGCGCAGGGTATTTGCTACACCAGCAGTGAGCACCGCGCCTCTGTTGAAGCATTCTTAGCCAAAACTGCAAGCAAGGAATGAGCGCCATGGATTCAATCTCTCGATTGCTAAAGCCCCGAAGTGTTGCCGTTATCGGTGCGTCAGCAGATTCAAAGAAGACGGCGGGTCGGCCAGTGGCCTATTTGAAAAAATTGGGATTCACGGGTGAAATATTTCCCGTTAACCCCAAGGTCAATGAGATAGATGGTCTCAAGTGCTACCCCGATATTTCTTCTTTGCCCAGCGTTCCCGATGTTGCTATTGTTTTGCTGGGTGCTGAGCGCGCTCATCACGCCGTTCGCGATTTGGCGCAACGGGGTTGTGCGGCCGCCATCGTCTTGGCCAGTGGCTACACCGAAACCGGTGAGGCGGGTGCCATGCGCCAAAAGCAACTGCTCGAGGCGGCGGGTTCCATGCGGATTTTGGGGCCCAACACGATTGGACTGGTGAACCTCACGGACAACATCATGTTGTCTGCAACGGGTGCACTGGAGATGGATCACTTCCCTGTGGGCGGCATTGGCGTGGTGTCTCAAAGCGGCGGCATCATGGGCTCCTTGCTTTCACGCGCGGCGGCGCGTGGCATTGGCCTATCGAAGCTCATTTCCACCAGTAACGAAGTCGATCTGGAACTGGCCGATTTTGTTGATCATCTGGCGGATGACCCTGCCACCCGAGTCATCGCCCTCTACATTGAAACGGTACGAAATCCGGCCAAATTCCGTGAAGCTTGTTTGAAAGCGGCACGCGCTGGGAAACCGGTAGTGGCTTTCAAAATAGGTCGATCCGAAGCGGGTGCGCGAGCGGCCGTATCTCACACCGGAGCGATGGCAGGCGCTGATCGCATGTACGACGCCTTGTTCAAGCAAGTCGGCGTGATTCGCGCTCAAACGTTTGCCGATTTGCTCGATATTTCTGCCGCACTCGCCACGGGCAGAAAGTTGCGGGGCAGCCGAGTCGCCATTCTGACTTCCACAGGGGGCGCCGGAACCCTGGTGTCGGATGATTTGGGTATGGCGAACTTTGACACCCCCGCGCCCGATGAAGCCACTGCAAGCACGTTACGGGCTTTGAGCACGGGCTCTGAGGCCGTACTTGACCGCAACCCCATTGATGTCACCTTGGCGGGTTTGCGGCCCGACTTGCTGCGGGGTGCCATTAACGCGCTACTGGCCAGCCCCACTTACGATGCGTTGGTCATCATTGTTGGTTCTTCAAGTTTGGCCCAGCCGGAGTTGATGGCTGGGGCGATCCAAGACTGCTTGCCCAACTCGGATAAGCCCGTCTTTGCCTACATCAGTCCCCATGCGCCTGCGGTGGGCAAGTTGTTGACCGAGAGAGGTGTTCCCGCCTATGCCGCGGCTGAAAGCTGCACAGCTGCCTTGGCGGCCATGCGCCATGCATCGAAATTTTCTGCGCCAGCGTGCGCGACGCTATCGACGCTCATTCATGACGTGGCGGATCTACCCAGCGGATCACTGAATGAGGCGCAGGCCAAGCAACTGTTCGCACGGTTTGGCGTGCCTTGTGCTGCCGAAAAAACGGTTTCAACTGCGGCGCAAGCGCAAGCTGCTGCTTTGGAAATGGGTGGCCGTGTGGTTTTGAAAATTCTCTCATCCAACATCACACACAAGAGTGATGTGGGTGGCGTGGCCGTGGGCGTCACACCGCAAACCATGGCTGCACGCTTGGCCGCCATGGTGGACGAGGTGCATGCAAAGACGGATCAGCACGTTGAAGCATTTTTAGTGCAAGAAATGGTGTCTGGTGGCACGGAGTTGATTCTTGGCATGAACCGCGACCCCTTGGGTACCGCCATTCTGCTGGGCATGGGGGGTGTGACGGCTGAGTTGTTCAACGATACAGCCTTGCGTTTACTACCAGCACAAGGTGGCTTGTCGCGGGACGAGGCGCTTTCAATGGCACAGGCGTTGAAAACTTGGCCCCTGTTAGATGGTTTTCGCGGACGACCCAAAGCGGATGTTGATGCCTTGGTGGACGCGATTGTGGCGTTCTCAATCATGGCGGCGCAACTGGGGGAGCGTTTGGTCGAGGCTGAAATTAACCCGCTATTCGTGTTGCCGCAGGGGCAAGGCTGCAAAGCAGCGGATGGCGTTGTTGTTTTGATATGACGCGGTTTATCAAAGATCAGAAGGATCGCTTTTCGAATGCCCGGATATTTATCATCCTTGTGAATTGACGCTATGAGTACAGATACGACCCCAAAAACCGTGTCCCAAACACTTGCCAAGTTTGCCATCGATTTCAATCAAACCCCTTTGTCGGGTGAGGTGGAACACCATGCCAAACGCGCAGTGATTGACTGGTTCGCCTCCTTGCATCCTGGGCTGGGAACGCCCGCCGTTCAAGTGCTGGAGGCAGCCCTGGCCGATGATTTGGATCGTGGCGCTTCCAGGTTGGTCAATGGTCGCGCCGCCACGGTTCGTGCGGCAGCATTGATCCATGGCACTGCAGCACATGCGGCAGAAGTTGATGATAGTTTTCGTGAGGCCATGTACCACCCAGGCGCAGCCACCATTGCTGCGGCCTTGGCAGCCGCGCAAGCGGTGAACGCGAATGGGCAACAGTTTCTCAGGGCGGTGGTTATTGGGTACGAAGTGTCAACCCGCATTGGCGTGGTGATGGGGCGAGCGCATTACCGGTATTGGCACAACACGGGCACGATGGGAAGTTTCGGTGCCGCCGCAGCGGCAGCCCATCTGTACGGTTTGAATGAACCAGAGTTTGCGAACGCACTGGCATTGGCTGCAACTTTTACCGCTGGACTTCAGCAAGCCTTCAGGTCTGAATCTATGGCTAAGCCGCTGCATGCAGGACGTGCAGCTGAGGCGGGAATTCTGGCCGCGCAGCTTGCAAAGCAGGGGATGTTGACTTCACTGGACATCTTGGAGGGTGAGAGCGGACTAGGGCAGGCCATGAGTACAGGGCCTGACTGGTCAAACATCGGCGCTACGCTCGGCCAAGATTTTCATATCACGCGGCTCACCTTTAAAAACCATATTGGTTGCGGTCACACCTTCCCGGCCATTGACGGCGCCTTGGGTCTCCAGGAAGAACATGGCTTTGAAGCCAAAGACATTGATCGCGTGGACTTGGGTGTCTATCGTCCTGCGTTGGACATTGCAGGTCACGCCAACCCCAAGTCGGCGGATGAAGCGAAATTCAGTCTTCATTACATGGTGGCTTCAGCGCTGGTGTTCGGTAGTGTTCGCTTATCTGCGTTCGAGCCTGATCGTTTGAACGATCCATTGACGCGTGAATTGATGTCTCGGATTCATGCGAAGTTGGATTCTGACGTAGATGCTGAATTTCCCGAAAGGCGTGCTGCCAGAGTCGTTGTCACATTGCGCGACGGACGTCGCCTTGAGCGATTTCAGCCTGATCGAAAAGGTGACCCCGAGCTTCCCTTGTCGGATGCAGATCTTGAAGGCAAGCTCATTGAACTGGCAGCGCCGGTGATCGGTCAAGCCCAAGCGCAAGCGTTACTTGTGCGCTTATGGAATTTAGAAACCAGTGAGGACTTGCCATGAATAAACTTGGAATTGATCGCCGAGAATTTGCATCAGGTTTGGTGATCGGCTCTGCCACCATGCTGCTCCCCTCAGCGCAGACGTGGGCCGCCACCTACCCCTCCAAACTCATCAAAGTCGTCGTACCCTTTTCAACCGGCGGCGGCACGGATGTGGTCGGTCGCTCGCTCATTCAATCCATGGCTTTGGACTTGGGCCAGTCCATGATCATTGACAACAAGCCGGGGGCGGGGACGGTGATTGGGTCTGACTTTGTGGCTAAGGCGGGCGCTGACGGCCACACGCTGTTGTTGACCACAAGTGCTATCGCCATCAACGCATCACTGGTGCCGAAGCTGCCTTACGACACGCTCAATGATTTGCCACCGGTGGGGCG
>CANGME010000025.1 GCA_947455145.1 Comamonadaceae bacterium | reverse complement strand
GGGAGTCTCTAGGTCAGGTCACCCATGTCTGATTTAAGTCTTCAACTGCAGCAGGCGTCAAGCCAACTACCAGTTTCAAGCTACTTTGACGAAGCGCTTTACCAGCGCGAGATAGCGCTGCTTTTTCAGCGCGGCCCCCGTTATGTGGGGCATGCTTTAAGCGTGCCCAACGTGGGCGACTACTACGCCCTGCCGCAAGAGGCCAATGGCCGCGCGCTCGTGCGCACCGCCAAAGGCGTGGAGTTGATCTCCAATGTCTGTCGCCACCGCCAAGCCGTGATGCTTCAGGGACGCGGCTCGCTCAATGCAACCCAGCCCGGCAGCGCAGGCGGCAACCTCGTGTGCCCACTGCACCGCTGGACTTATTCAGCCCAGGGCCAGTTGCTGGGCGCGCCGCACTTCGCCGTCGACCCCTGTCTGAACCTGAACAACTATCCGCTCCAAGAGTGGAACGGCCTGCTGTTTGAACAAGGTCAAGACGGTACTGGCCGCACGGTGGCCACCGACCTTGCCAGCCTGGGCCCGCGTGCCGAGCTGGACTTCTCCGGCTACGTGCTCGACCACGTCGAAATGCACGAATGCAACTACAACTGGAAGACTTTCATCGAGGTCTATCTGGAGGACTACCACGTCGGCCCCTTTCACCCCGGCTTGGGCCAGTTTGTCGGCTGCGAAGACCTGCGCTGGGAGTTCAAAGAGCACTACTCAGTGCAAACCGTGGGCGTGTCCAACGACTTTAAGCGCCCCGGCTCGGCCGTGTACCAGCGCTGGCACGACGCCCTGCTGAACTACCGCGAAGGCAAGCTCCCTGAACGCGGCGCGATCTGGCTCACCTACTTCCCCCACATCATGGTGGAGTGGTACCCGCATGTGCTCACCGTCTCGACGCTCTACCCCATGGGGCCGAACAAGACCATGAACAAGGTGGAGTTTTTCTACCCCGAAGACATCGCCGCCTTTGAGCGCGAATTCGTCGAAGCGCAACAAGCCGCCTACATGGAAACCTGCGTGGAAGACGACGAAATCGCCGAGCGCATGGACGCTGGCCGCCGCGCCCTCATGCTACGCGGCGACAACGAAGTCGGCCCCTACCAGAGCCCGATGGAAGATGGGATGCAGCACTTTCATGAGTGGTACCGCAAGGCCATGCAAATCAATCCAGCTTGATACCACGGGCCTTCACCAGTGCCTGCCAGCGTCGGCTCTCCACCTCCACAAATTTACTGAACTCTGCGGGCGAGTTGCCCACCGGCACAACTCCCGCCAGCGACAAGCGCTCACGCACCGCTGCATCCGCCATCACGGCCTGCACGTCTTTGGCGATGCGTTGCACCACGTCTGTAGGTGTGCCCCGGGGTAAAAACAAGCCGTTCCATTCCAGCACCTCGTAGTCGGGCATGCCGCTCTCGCTCAGCGTGGGCACGTTGGCTAAGCTCTTGAGGCGTTGACGTGAGCTGACGCCCAGCGCGCGCAACTTGCCGCTGATGACGTGCTGCTGGGTGGAAGCGGCATTGCCAAAATACAGATCCACCGACCCGGCCATGACATCAGTCAACGCGGGGGCGCCGCCTTTGTAGGGCACATGCAGCATCTCCACTTTGGCCTCGTCGGCCATCAACTCAGCGGCCAGGTGCGAGGCCGTGGCCGAACCTGCCGAAGCGAAGCTGATTTTGCCCGGCGTCTTGCGGGCCGCAGCCAACAACTCGGCCAACGTTTTGTAAGGCGACTGGGGCGACACCACCAGAATCTGCGGCGCAGAAACGATCAATGAAACGGGGATGAAATCCCGCGCGGGCTCATACGGCAGCTTGCGCAAGGCAGCGTTCACCGCAAAGGCCGAGGCGTCAAACAGTGCGGTGTAGCCGTCAGGCGTTGACTTGGCGACGTAGTCCGCACCAATGACGCCACCCGCGCCGGGTTTGTTGTCAATCACCACGGTCTGCCCCAGCAACTCGCCCAAGCGCTGGGCCACCACACGCGCTGCGTTGTCAGCACCGCCACCGGCGGCGTAGGGCACGACCAAGCGCACAGGTCGGTCTGGCCAGGCGGCCCAAGCTGAGAGCGGCAGCGCGGCTGCGCCCAGGACCAAGCAGTGGCGGCGAGATAAAGGCAGAGAGTGTGTCAAAAGTGTCTCCTCAAAATGATGGCTAACTGCGTTAAACCAAGTCAAACCGGGTTGAAGCCGTACAGCTCGGCAGGGTTATCCACCAGCACGCGGTGGCGGATGGCTTCGCTGCCCGTCCAGGTGTGAAGCAAGTCAAACAACTCACTGTCGTCGGGCTTGGCGTGGGCTTCGGTGACATGGGGCCAATCGCTGCCCCAGACCAGCCGATTGGGGGCCAAGGCCACCCACGCCTGGGCCATGTCAGTCAAGTCGGTGTAGCCCGATCCTGGGGCCTGCGTTGAGCACAAATAAGCCCCCGAGAGCTTGACCCACGCCCTGCCCCGTTGCATCAGCTCGCTCACCACGGCAAACGCCGGGTGACGCTGCCCTTGCTGCACGGGCAAGCGCGCCAAGTGGTCAAACACCAATGGGGTGGGCAGCCGCAGGAGCAGGGCCGCGTGTTCGGCGATTTGATCCGCCGTCCAGTGCAGTTGCAGATGCCAACCCAGGTGCTGCACCCGGTGCGCCAGTGGCTCAGTCATCTCAAAGTTGACGGCGGCTTGGTGCGGGGTGTACAGGCTCAAGCGCACACCGCGAATCCCACCTGCGTGCAGGGCCACCAATTCAGCGTTGGTGATGTCAGGATGCACCACGGCGATGCCGCGTGTGTGCGCCACACCCAGGCGGGCGATGGCGTCCAAAGTGACACGGTTATCCGTGCCATACAGGCGAGGCTGCACCACCACGGCGCGCTGTGTGCCCAGGTGGGCCTGCACTTGCTGGTATTGGCTCACCGTGGCGTCTTGCGCCGGTGTAGAGCGCGCGTCCAACGCGGCGTCCAGGATGTGCAGGTGCGCATCACAGGCCCATGCGGGTGCGGGCCACAGGGGATCGGCTTTGGCGATGGAGTGGGGGATCAGTGGCTTGTTCATCGCACCGCTCATTCTTGTCCCGAGGGATGAGCCTCGCGCCATTGATCGGCCTCGTCTCGCAAGGCTTCACCGTGCTGGTCCAGCGTCGGCGCAGCAAACGGCGTGGGGCCTGGGGTGCGACCAAACGCGATGGCACGGGTGAAGCCCCGGTAGGGGCCGACCACAGGGTGATCGAAAACCTGCACCAACTCTTCGGCCTGCACCTGCGGGAAGTCAAACATATCCTCCACCTCGCGTGCAGCCGCACACGGCACTTCTTCGCCAAACAGCGTTTCCCATTCCAAGGCGCTGCGTTGGGCCAGTGCCGAGTGCAACTGCGGCAGAATTTCTGCCTGATGCTCGGCGCGCTTGCGCACCGTGTCGTAGCGCTCGCACAGCAAAGCTTGCAGGCTGCATTTCGCGCACAGGGCTTGCCAAAAGTGCCCTGTGTTGGCCGAGATGTAGAGATAGCCTTCCCGTGTCGGGTGAATGCCGGTGATGCCGCCGGAGCGCATGTCACGCCCCACCTCACGCGGCTCGTTTTCAGCCCACACCATGCGGGCCGATTGCATGGCCAGGGCCGAGCGCAACAAAGACACGCCGACGGATTGGCCCACGCCGCTCTTCTCTCGCTCATAAAGGGCCGAGGCCACGCCACTGGCCACCATTGCTGCGGCGTAGTAATCGACCACCGAGCCGTACAAGATTTGCGGCGGGCCATCGGCTGGGCCTTGCAGAGTGCACATGCCCGTCATGGTTTGAAGCACTTGGTCAAAACCGGCCTTGTCCTTGAGCGGGCCCCTATCACCAAAGCCCGTCACCGCGCAGTAGATCAGGCGCGGGTTGATCTCGCGCAGTTGCTCGTAAGCGATGCCCAAACGGGCCGGCACGCTGGGGCGAAAGTTGTGCACCAGCACGTCCGCGCCGCGCACCAAAGCCAGCAGGCGTTGCAGGTCTTGTGGATTTTTCAGGTCAAGCACCAACCCGCGCTTGCTTCGGTTGACACCCAAAAAAGCCCGGCTCTCGCTGGCCAGCGTTGACGGGTATTTGCGCAAGTTGTCACCCAGCGGGGGCTCGATTTTGATCACATCGGCCCCTTGGTCGGCCAACAAAGTGCAGCCATAGGGGCCTGCGATATAGGCACTGAGATCGAGGACGCGCACGCCCGATAAAGGGCCATGGCCGACAGCGTGAGGTGCGGTGTGATCAGGCATGGTGCGGGCCTTGGTAAATGTCTTGGTAAGTGTCTCGGCAAGTTGCGCGGCAAGCGTCACTCGGCAACGATGTTTTGTTGACGGGCCAGTTGCTTCCAGCGCGCAATATCACTGGCGATCAGCGCGGCAAACTGCGTGGGGCTCATCGCTGTGGCCTGCGCGCCCTCGTTGAGAAATTGCGTTTGAATCGCGGGCTTGCTCAACACCTGGTTGATGGCCGCATTGAGCTTGGCCACCACCGGCCCCGGCGTACCCGCTGGTGCAAGCACGCCCCACCACAAGGCGTATTCATAGCCCGGCACGGCGCTGGACATGGGCACCAAATCGGGCGCAATCGCGCTGGGCTTGAGGCTGGTGATGCCCACAGCGCGCACGCGCCCGGCCCGCACCATGGGCAGCAGGCTGGGGCCGCTGGCCATGATCATCTGAACCTGCCCACCGATCAGATCCGTCACCGCAGGCCCCATACCGCGATAGGGAATATGGGTGATGAAGAGCGGCGCGGCCTGGGCCTTGAGCAACTCGGTACCAAACTGGTTGACGCTGCCCGTGCCGGAGCTGCCGTAGTTGTAGGCCCCAGGCCGCTGGCGAATCGCGGCGATGAGTTCTGTCGGCGTTTTGGCGGGGAATGTGTTGGTCACCGCAACGATGAAGGGGCCTTGCGCCAACAGGGCCACGGGGGTGAAGTCTTTGACCGGATCGAAAGGCAGCTTGGGTTGGGTGGCCGCATGCGTCGTCATGCTGGACGACACCGCCACCAGCGTGTAGCCATCCGCAGGCGCACGGGCCACCATGGCCGTGCCCGTGGAACCACTGGCCCCCGCGCGGTTGTCCACGATCACGGGCTGCTTGAACACATCGGCCAGCTCCTTCGCCATGCTGCGCGCAAACACATCGTTAGAGCCGCCGGGAGGATAGGGCACGACGATGGTGATGGGTTTGGACGGGTAGTTGTCTTGTCCCGTTGCTGGGAGGGCCAGCAAGCTCAGCACGGTAGCAGCCAAGTACAGGGCGAGCCGTGTGGGGTGCTTATGTGTTGGGTGCTTATGGCTCTTCATGTGTGATCCTTCAACAGCCGTTTGAACAGGCTTATTCAGCAGGCAACAAATTCAAACGCCGAGCCGTCGCCACGATAGCCTCAGCGCGCAACGCAAAGGGGCGATCCACCATGCGCCCCTCCACCAAAAATGCCCCCACCCCACTCATCCGCGCGTCGGCTCCAGCGGACACCACCTTCAGGGCGTGCGCGATTTCAGCGTCTGTGGGCCTAAAGGCCTCATTCGCCAGGGTAATCTGGCTCGGGTGGATGCAGCTCTTGCCCGCAAACCCCAGGCGGCGCGCCATGTGCGCCTCGGCCACATAACCCTGCACATCGCTCACATTGGCAAACGCCCCGTCAAAGGCAGCCACCCCGGCCTCACCCGCAGCCAAGCGCACCGCCATCAGCACGTGGTGCACAGCGGCCACATTACTGCGGTCTATGCCCAAGGGCTCAAACAAATCTGCAAAGCCCACTTGCAAGCCCATCACGCGGGCATCCGCTTGCGCCAGTTGAGCCGCCTCACGCAGGGCCTGGGGGGTTTCGATGTTCAAGAGCAAGCGCACTGGGCGGGTCACGCCGTGGGCGCGCTCGGCCCGCCCTATCGCATCGCAGGCCTCGCGCACGGCATCAGCGCTGGCGGGCTTGGGCAGGTTCACGATGTCCACGCCCGGCTGCACCAGATCGGCAATGTCCTGCATGAAGTGCGGCGTGTCCATGGCGTTGACCCGCACGATGATCAGCTTGCTCGTGCCCTCTGCGGCCCGGCCACGCAACCACTGACTCACGCTGGCACGTGCAGCGGCCTTGCGCTCCTCAACCACCGAATCTTCCACGTCAATGGAGATGGCATCGGCCTGGCTGGCCAGCGCTTTGGCAAAAAGTTCAGGGCGTGAGCCGGGGACGAATAGTTTGCTTCTCATGCCTTGCAGTCTATGTTGTTGGGGCTTTTGAAAGCCAAGGATTCAGCAGCAACAAGCCATCAATACCTTCAAAATCTTTGGTGTTGTGCGTGACCAATGTGAATTGATGGGTCAGAGCAATAGCAGCGATCATCGCGTTTTCAACACTACAAGCACGACCTTTTTGTTGCTGGCTGGCGGCGAGCTTGCCATACAGCGGCGCGCACCGTGCATCCAAACTCAAACACCGCTGGGCAAAATCTTCTTGAATCAAAGCATCCGTCGCAATTTTTAGCGCGCTCTTGCGTTTGCCAGCGGGCAACAAGGTCAGGCCAAGTTGCATCTCGCACAACGTTACAGCGCTGATGTAGATGCTTTGCACCGCTGTGTTTGCAAACCAGCCCATAACGGCAGGGCTCGGCGAGGGCTTGGTCAGCTCCGAGATGACATTCGTATCAATCAGGTACATTGGCGACTAACTTTTTGAATGCTCAAAGCACTTCGCTTTGTGCGAATGGCGGCGCACGCATCGCGCTACGCGGCGCCATCGGAATCTCGCCCAGCCCCGCAAATCGCGCCTGAATGCGGCTACCCAAATCGTTTGGGGTCAACGATGGGGCCGTAGTCTCATTGGCCGCTCGGGTCAAAATACGGCGCACAGCCTCTTCCATGGCAATGCCCTGCTCCGCCGCGCGTACCCGCAAGCGGGTTTTGACATCGGGGTCGAGGTTGCGAACGGTGAGCACGGCCATGATGAACTCCCAGGGATGATTGATGTCATTGTAGTCATTGACAGCAATGAAGTCAAATTTATTGAAAACCTGCTCTCACTCAGGCGCAGGTCGTGGATGCGTTGCGGACAGCCAAATAGCCCTTCAGACTGAAAGCGGTCTGTCACCTTGCAATAGGGATCTGCCATTTGCTGTCGTTCAGTTAAAGTTCTTGCCCTCAGGGTGAGGGTTACCCATGTCGAGCACTTCGCATCTCAAGGGGCATCGGTTCCCCAGTGGCTTGGTTTGAAAAACATGATCTGGGACTTTTGGGGGGGTCGCGGCTGATGCGGCTTAGCAAGCTGTGGCTTAAAAAAGAGGAAATTAATATGCTGTTAACTGATATCGCCGTCGAGCACACTCTGGTGTCTAAACAGAATGGGGTTCGTCAGACTTACTTGCTGCATCCGTTTACCAATACGCAGCGAGATACGCTTGGTAAATTCGAGATCGTTCGTAACATCAGTGAGCCAGGGTTAAAAGAAGTTAAACGCTCAGCCTTCGTGACGTTTCAACATTTGGCTGAGTTATATGCGAAAGGCGTAATCGAAGAATTCGGGTTTTCCGTTCGCATGTGTCCGGGTCAGGGCACTTACCCCACTGCGAATCCCGCAAAAAAGATAGTGCCAACCAGCATCAGGCCAGGCTCACCGTTCGACCTGGCTGTTCAAAAGGTGGATGTTTCAAAACCTGCTAATCGCGAATTGAGAACAGCTTTGCTTCGCACTAACGTCAAGCTTTAAGGGTAATGACGCTAATTGATGGCCTGTCCACCCTTTAAAGCCAATCACTCGAAGCCGCATGGCGTCATCCTGCCTTCCACGGCGCTGGGTGCGAAAGAGCGCAGAAAATTGCGCTGTTAGATAGGGGAGTACCTGTGAATCCATCCGTTGCCCATGCCGAACTCATCGCCACTTTCAAGCGGGCGGAAGCAGATGCAGCGCACAAATTGGGATTGATCAAAGCTGCTGCGCAAAAGGGCCCCAAGGCAGTCCAAGCGGCCGCCGAAACAGCTACTAAGGCAGCAAAACGCAGGGACTCGTATGCAAAGATGCTGGATACCCTGGGGGTGAGCCTCAAGGATTGAGCGCAGACCAGCCTACTGCCAGACACCAGTCATTGGCGACTACACCCAACTGGCCCCAAGCATTAACAGCAAGCGAGACATATTGTTAGTCCAGCAGACTCAGCTGCACGTCACAAAGGTGAAATTAGTAATCGCTGATAGAAAAGTCCTATTATCGGCTTAGTTGTGGCGTTAAAAGGTGCTCACGACCGTCGGCTTGGGATGTCCCCGTTTGAGTTCAACTATTTACTGGCACTGAGAGATTCCGCAGAGGGCTAGATGCCGCTGGTCTTGCCAGTAAAGGCGCAGGCCGATGCACTAACTTGTTGCCCCTGAGCTTGACTGTGAATGTGGGCATACTGTGTTTTCCCTTAGGCGCGTAATGCGTCCCGGTAAATCACGACAATACCCTTTACGGTATAGCTTGCTTAGCTATTTAAGATTTCCTGGGCAGGACCCGATTGTTACCCCTGACTGGAAAGCCCACGAAAACTGCAAGGTTAAGAGTCAAGTTGGGTAGCCTTCGTCAACATGCGCTCGAATGTCTGTACATTTACCGCCTTGGAATACAGATAGCCTTGTCCGAAGTCGCAACCCATGATGGAAAGTAGATCATGTTGTTGGGTTGTTTCGACACCTTCCGCGACTACTTTTATGCCCAATTTGTGAGCCATTACTATCATGGCTTCACAGATCGCGTGATCACTCGAGAGTTCTGATAGGCCACGCACAAACGATTGATCAATTTTAAGATAGTCGATGTCTAGTTGTTTGAGGTAGGCCATGGCCGAGTACCCGGTACCGAAGTCGTCGATTGCCACCTGAATACCTGCATCTCCGAAGGCCAGCAGTTCGGCGGTTACTTTTGGGGACTTATCTAGGAGCAATCCTTCTGTAATTTCTATGATCACAGCCTCGCCACTCAAGCTTACTTGGGACAAAAGGTATTGCCAGTTGAACCGCTCTGCCCCAGACTGGATCTGCAATGGGGAAAGATTTACGCTTATCTGAAATGTCGGCTCAATTTCTGCACGCCATATCTGCACTTGCTTGACGGCCCGCTCAAATACCCAATTACCAATATCGTGAATCAGACCCGACTCCTCAGCCAGAGCAATGAACTCTACTGGGCTGACTGAACCTCGAATGGGGTGAGTCCAGCGCAAAAGTGCCTCGGCTTTGTTAATGCGACCAGTTTTCATTTCAACGATCGGCTGGAAATGCAATTCAAACTGTTCTTCCACTAAGGCAACACGCAAGTCATTAATAAGGCGCAACCGGTACTGAGCGGAAATCTGCATGCCGTTGGTAAAGTAGCTAAACCGATTTCGGCCAGTGTCTTTGGACACATACATGGCTTGGTCTGCATTTTTCAGCAAATCTTCCTGATTGGTGGCATCGTCTGGAAAAATGGTGATGCCAATGCTCGCAGAGATGTAGGCGTGCTCCGTACCCAGTTCGAACGGCTGAGTTAGTGTTGTCAGTATCCCATTGGCGATGCGATCAATACCGCCGACATCCGCTAGATCTCCTAGGATCACTGTAAATTCGTCTCCGCCGATTCGTGCCACGGTGTCTGATCCACGTATACAAGAACTAATGCGGCGCGCCGCTTCTGCCAATAGGAAGTCACCCATGTCATGTCCTAGGGTGTCGTTGACCTGTTTAAAGTTGTCCAAGTCTAAAAACAGTAGTGCAAATTTTGAACCACCACGGTGCGACTTTTTAATGTCCTGCGTCAATCGGTCCAAGAACATCCGTCGGTTGGGTAACCCAGTGAGAGAGTCAAAGTTGGCTTGGGTCCAAAGTAGTTCTTCAGATAGCTTTTTCGCCGTTATGTCAGAGTACAACCCCACACGGCGATGAACACTGCCGTCGTCGAGGTAGAGCGTATTAATGGTCAGCCACCCGGCAAACATCTGGCCGTCTTTTTTTCGGTTCCATATTTCTCCCTGCCAATGGCCCTTTGCCTCAATATCTGCCCACATGGAACTATAGAAATCAGTGCCTTGCTTTCCAGATTTCAAGAACCGCGGGTTTTGTCCTTTGATTTCATCTAAGGTATAACCGGCCAACCGGGTGAAAGCCGGGTTAATGTCCACAACGCGGTTCTCGGCGTCAGTCAGCAAAAGTGCCTCACTACTGTTAGCGAGAACCATTGCTGAAACCTTTAGCTTTTCTTGAGCTTCGCGTGATTCAGTGATGTCGCGTGCTGTTCCAACTACACCAATAACATGGCCGTTTTCGCCGAGCAATGGGGCTTTACGGACATCTAGGTACAACAGTTTACCTTTGACATTCCCAAATTCTTCGAACTGAGATGCGCATCCACGCTGCAACGTGATGTCATCGCTGTTCTGACACAACTCTCCAAAGGTGTGCCAATGTGGATCATCTGGGTGCCGCTCTCGCTCACGTAGGGCAAAAAACAGGTCATCCTTACCCACGGGCTCATCAGTGTCGTTCGCAACGAGCAGTTGCGCACAAACGGCTTGATTGGCAAACAGAAAACGTTTGTCGATATCTTTGGCCCAGATTAAATCAGGCACGTTGTCGGCGACACGACGCAACAGCGTGTACAAAGAACTTGCACGCCGCTCACTGGCCTGAAGCACCAGTTCTGCCTGTTTACGGCGGGTAATATCCAAAATGGCACCAATCACGCCACCCACATCTCCGTTGGAACTTAAAAAGCATGCTTTATGAAAGATGACATCGCGGGTAGAGTCAGGGCCGTATGTCACTTGCGTTTCAAAAACTTGGGTTCCACGTTGTTCCATCATTTGGAGGTCACTAGCGTGGTGGATTTCAGCATTTTCTACTTGCGAGAAGTCAGAAAGGATCTTTCCAATCATTGAATTTCGCGTGCGACCCATGAAATTTTCGTACGCTTGGTTGACGCCTAGATAGCGTCCCATAGTATCTTTGTAAAAGATCGGGATGGGTATAGCCTCCATCAGCACACTCAGGAACCGGTTGCTTTGGGCTAAATCCGAATTAAGTTGCTTAATAGAAGTGACATCGGTGGAAATTCCGCAGATGGCATAAATACTGCCGTTTTCATGGCGCAGTGGGATTTTGGTAGACAGGTAAGTAATCAACTTACCGGACGCTGGCAGTCGATTGCTTTCCTCAATTCGAGTGCTTAGACCGGTTGCAAAGACGGCTCGGTCATTTTTCTGAATATTCTGCGTCGATGAAAAATCAAAAAAATCATCGTCACGTCGACCAATCACATTATCGAGACTGGTATTCCATAGTTCGCAGGTAGCTCGGTTGGCGAATGTATATCGCCCCTCCGTATCTTTGACATAAATGCAGGCATCAACGTTGTCAAGGATGGATCGCAACTTTTCCTCACTGCTAGCAAGTGCAGATTGGGCTCTGCTCTGCTCTGTGAAGTCTTTAAAGCACCAGATGCGCCCCCTTTGGCCATCGATTTGCAACGCACGCGTAAAGCGCGCAAACACGCGCCCATCTTTGAAGTGCAGCACATCGCGAGCTTCTTCTTCACTTTCGTACAACCTCTTGACTTGATCCATGAAGACTTTTGGATCGCAAAGCTGACCTAATACATGATCTAGCATCAAGTCATCGCGATCGGTTTCAGCCAGCGCCTTTGGCACATTCCAAAGTTCTAGGAAGCGTTGATTGGCCGAAAGTATCTTGCCGCCTTGACCAATCATTAAGATGCCCTCATCAGTGGCTGCCAGCGTTGACCGTAGCAGTATTTCACTCTTTTTGAGATCTGATTCGGTCTTGATACGTTTGCTAATGTCGCGTATTGTCCATACGAGGTGGTGTACACCGTGCATGTGAGCTGCGACCACGTCGATCGCGGCATTGATGTGTTGCCCTGTTAGGGTGCAAAACACGATTTCCAGGTTGTCGCAACGTCCCTGCGCCTTGACGGTGTACGAAATGCGATTCTGCTCCTCTTGGTGCAACCAAAGACCCAGTTCCAGTGTGGTTTGGCCAATAGCTTGTTCACGGTTGTACCCAAATGATCGAACAAACGCTTCGTTGACTTCCGTGATAAGCCCATCAGACAAGCGAGTAATTAGCATTGAGTCTGGATGTTCGTTGAAAATAATCGCTAAACGTTCTTTGTTTTCGAGCAAACTCAATTCCGTCATCTTGCGCTGGTTAATATTGACCGTTCCGCCAACAGCGGACAGCGGATTTCCATCTGCGTCGCGTTTGTTGACGCGCCCAAGAGAGTGCACCCAACTCCAAGAACCACTCGTATCTCCCAGACGATAATCAAAGTCGAAATCTTCTGCACCTGGTTCCAGCGCTGACCGAAAGCGTTGCATAAATGGCTTTAAGTCATCGGGATGAATAAGCCCAAACCAGTTTTCCAGCGATGGCGGTTGAGTAGTTGATTCCAGGCCAAGCCAGGGCAATTTACTGCCGTCAAAGTGAAACTGACTTGTGCGTAAATCCAGCTCCCAAAACAACATTTTGGCGGCTTCAACAGCCATACTTGTCTGTTCTTTTGCACGCACTATTGCAAGCTCCAACTCTCTTTCGTGAATTTTGGCCAAGCGATTACGAACAACGCTGGAGAGACTTACCACAAGACTGGCAATGATCAGGCCAGAGAGTGTGCTGATCATCATCGTATCCGCACCCAAATGGCCAACTACCAATTTCTCAACGAGAGCCACCACAACATCAGTGAGCACGAGAGTAAAACCAATAAGAATAAAGTTGAGCCTCCACCCATTAATTGGCTTTGATTGAGTGGAAAAATGGCTTTTCATAAATGGGGCCGTAAGTGCGATACCCAAGTCAACTTGTTTTTTCTTCATTGCGAAGGATTTCTTTAATCGCTGATTGCAAAAAGAACCTTGATGATAGCCCTAGCTTCCTCAGTGTAATCTGATGATAAAGCAACTTTTCTTCTGCAATTTCCCTCAGGCGCTAATGGGCAAAGTGATGTACATGGCGGTTGCGCTCTGACGGGCAGCTCACTTCGGGTTTTGTCGGCGCAATTTGAGCGACTGCTTTAGTAGCTGTGACAGACTGGTTGGGCACAATGCGGTCACACAAGTCGCAATTGCAATAGTCCTCTTTGAGAAAAAACAGGCATCCACCCACGATCAAGCGTCAACAGCTACCGATACCAGTACGATCACCCCGTTAAGCCTCCAACCCAACAGTAAACCAACCCCATGCAAGCCCTCTGGATGATCCTCGGTGCCTTCTCCTTCGCCACCATGGGCGTGGGGTTGAAGGTGGCCTCGGGCAGCTTCAACACCTTTGAGCTGGTGCTGTACCGGGGCGTGGTGGGTGTGCTGGTGATGGGCTGGGTGCTGCGCGCGCACGGCACGCCTTTTCGCACTGCGGTGCCACTGATGCACGCCTGGCGCAGCGTGGTGGGCGGGGTGTCTTTGGTGGCTTGGTTTTATTCCATCGCGCACCTGCCGCTGGCCACGGCCATGACGCTTAACTACACCAGCGGCGTGTGGGTGTCGGCATTCATCTTGGGTGGCGCGCTGCTCTACGGCAAGGCGCAGCGCCAGGGCCCGTTGATGAGCACCGTACTGCTGGGTTTTGGCGGCGTGATTTTGATGCTGCGCCCGACCATTGACCAGAACCAGTTGTTCGCGGGGCTCATCGGCCTGCTCTCAGGCGTTAGCGCGGCGCTGGCCTACATCCAGGTCACCGCCTTGGGCAAGTTGGGCGAGCCAGTGGAGCGCACGGTGTTTTTCTTTGCGCTGGGCGGCGTGCTGACTGGGGCGGTGGGGCTGCTGTTTACTGGCTTCACGCCTTGGGCGCACATCACGTGGCAGGCTGCGGCGTGGATCGTGCCCATCGGGCTGACTGCGTCGCTGGGCCAGTGGTGCATGACGCGCGCCTACAGCCACGGCCACACGCTGGTGGTGGCCAGTCTGCAATACTTGGGCATTGTGTTTGCGGCGCTTTACAGTTTGCTGCTGTTTGGTGACGACATTGCGCTCATCGGCTGGCTGGGCATGGGGCTGATTGTGGCCAGCGGCGTGGCTGCCACTTTCTTGCGTGAGCGTGAGTTGCCGGATACTCCGGCTGAAGAACATTGACTGCCATTTTTTAAAGGAACACTTCGATGTACACCCCCCTGATTTCTGCCCAACAACTCCAGGCCCTGCAAGCCAGCGGCCAGCCTCTGATGGTGTTTGACTGCAGCTTTGAGCTGATGAAGCCGCTAGAGGGCGACGCGCAGTACCTGCAAGCCCATGTGGCGGGCGCGGTGCGGGCGGATTTGAACCGGGATTTGAGTTGGCACTCCGATCACCCTGAGCCCTTCGACTCAGCTCAGGACAGGCTTGTCGAAGGGGCTTCGACAGGCCCAGCCCGAACGGATATTGCGGCATCGGGCGGTCGCCACCCCCTGCCCTCACGCGCGCACTTCGCGCAGTGGCTGGCCAGCGTCGGCTTTGACAGCACCATGCAGGCCGTGGTCTATGACCGCCAAGGGGTCAACTACAGCGGTCGCCTATGGTGGATGCTCAAGTGGGTTGGCCACGACGCCGTGGCGGTGCTGGATGGCGGGTTGCAGGCCTGGCAAGCGGCAGGCGGGGCGGTGGCGTCTGGCTCTGAGGTGCCGCGCCCAGCGTCCAACTTCACGGCCAGTCAAGAGAAAGCCGATCTGGCCACCACCGAACGCGTGCTGCGCCACCTAGGCCAACCGGATCAAACCGTGATCGACGCCCGCGCCACACCGCGTTACCGGGGCGAGGTGGAGCCGCTCGACCCGGTAGCCGGGCACATCCCCGGTGCGCTGAACCGCCCGTTTGGTTTGAACATCGGCGCGGATGGCAAATTCAAGCCCGCCGATCAACTCAAAGCCGAATTCTTACAGTTGCTCGCAGGCCGCGACCCGAGCAGCGTGGTTCACCAGTGCGGCAGCGGCGTGAGCGCCCTGCCCAATCTACTGGCCATGGAAATCGCGGGTTTAGGTTCGTCAGCCCTGTACGCTGGGAGCTGGAGCGAGTGGTGCAGTGATGCAAGCAGGCCTGTAGCTAAAGGTTGAGTCTGAGCTTGAGCGCTCGGGGGCCAGCGCCCTCATGAAACATCCGAAATCGGGCGCTGACCCCCGACCGCTCAACCTCAGTGACCTCTCGCCAAACTGCTAACCAAGGTCACCAGTCCGATGCCACCGAGAAGCCAAGCAATCTGCGCAAAAGTCTCGCGCAAGGACAAGCGCTTCTGCAATTGCGGAATCAAGTCCGCCAGCGCCACATAGACAAAGCTGCTGGACGCCACCACCAAAAAGTAGGGCAAATAGGCCTGCAACTGCTCCACCAGCCAGTAGCCGATCAGGCCACCCAGCGCCGTCACCGCCCCGGCCAGCGACACCTTGCCCAGCGCTGAGCGCCGGTTGTTGGAGGTCTGGTTCAGCACTATCAAATCGCCCATGTGGTGCGGCACCTCGTGCGCCAGCACGGCGATGGCGGCAATGGCGCCCAGGCGCATGTCGGCAATGAAGGCCGAGGCAATGAGGATGCCGTCGCCAAAGCAGTGCACGCTGTCACCGGCGATGACAGCCCAGCTGCCGGATGGTGTCGCGCTGCCGTGTGCGTGTTCAGCTTCGTGGCCATGACCATGGGCGTGGTCATGGGAGTCGTCATGACCATGATCACCCTTGTGGTGATGCTCATGCCCGTGGTGCCACAGCTCGGCCTTGTCCAGCAAAAAGAAAAACACCAGCCCCACCAGCAAGGTCATGAACAGCGCGTGCGGTTTGGCCTGACCCTCAAACGCCTCGGGCAGCAAATGCAAAAACGCCGTGCCCATGAGCGCGCCCGCCGCCAGGCTGAGCATGTGCTGGGTGTAGCGGGCCAGCGCGCCGAAGCTCAGCGCAGCTGCCAGCCACACGCTGCCGATGCCTGCGGCTAAAGTGCCGATCAGAATTGCTATCAATGTCATAGCTTCTTACGCTAGTAATTAAAGGGCTTCAGCCCGTTTTCATTAAGAATTAAGCGACGCCGTTGGCTTTGAACCAAGCCAGGCAACGCTTCCAACCGTCATCCGCAGCCGCCTTGCGGTAGGTGGGGCGGTAGTCAGCGTGAAAGGCGTGCGGGGTGTCGGGGTACACCACAAACTGCGAGGCCTTGGAGGCTGCATTGCCCTTGGCCAATGCGGCTTTCATCTTGTTTACAGAGTCCAGCGGAATGCTGGGGTCCGCCCCACCATACAAACCAATCACCGGGCCGTGCAGCATGGCCGCAATGTCTATTGGGTGCTGCGGTGTGAGCGCGCTCTTATCACCCTCCAGACGTCCATACCAAGCCACAGCGGCCTTGATATGCTGGCTGTGCGCTGCGAAGAGCCAGGCGTGACGACCGCCCCAGCAAAAACCGGTGACACCAACACGCTTGATATCACCGCCGTTCGCAGCTGCCCACTGCACGGCAGCGTCCAGGTCGCCCATCACCTGGGCATCCGGCACTTGGGATACCACCTCAGCCATCAGCTTGGAGAGTTCGCCATAACTTTGGGCATCGCCCTGGCGCACAAATAACTCTGGCGCGATGGCCAGATAGCCCGCACGGGCAAAGCGATTGGCCACGTCAGCAATGTGCTCGTGCACGCCAAACACTTCTGACAGCACCAACACCACCGGCAAATTGGTTTTACCCGCAGGCTGGGCGCGGTAGGCGGGCATCTTGAAGCCCTTGACATCAATCGTCACCTCGTCCACGGTCAGGCCGTCAGTGGGCGTTTTGATGGCCGTCTGTGCCATGATGGGCATCACGGATGCGGCATAGCCAACGCCAATAGCCGCCTTGAGCGCCGTGCGCCGGGTGGCACCCGCCTCGGTGCTTTGGCCGGGCAGCAGGGCGTTGAAGTCATTGGTTTGATCGTGATTCAGCATCGCAGATCCTTCGGATGAAAAGAATAAAGCCCGTAGTCTAGGGCAGACCCGGATAATCGACGGATGAACACACCGATTAAAACTACCCAGGGCTTCGACTCCCTGCCCTTAAGCCCGGCCACGCTGGCCAATCTCACCCAACTCGGTTACACCGAGATGACGCCCATCCAGGCCGCCAGTTTGCCCATTGCGTTGGCCGGCAAAGACCTGATCGCCCAGGCCAAAACCGGCAGCGGCAAGACGGCCGCCTTTGCCCTGGCCGTGCTGGCCAATCTGAACCCGCGCCGATTTGCCGTGCAAGCCCTGGTGCTGTGCCCCACACGCGAACTGGCCGACCAAGTCACCATCGAGCTGCGCCGCCTGGCCCGCGCGCAGGACAACGTCAAGATCGTCACCCTGTGCGGTGGCGTGCCCCTGCGCATGCAAAACGCCTCACTAGAGCACGGTGCGCACATTGTGGTGGGCACGCCGGGCCGCATCATGGATCACCTGACGCGCGAAACGCTGGACTTGAGCGCGCTCAACACCCTGGTGCTGGACGAGGCTGACCGCATGCTGGACATGGGCTTCTTCGATGACATCGCAACAGTCGTTAAGCAGTGCCCGGCAGAGCGGCAGACCCTGCTGTTTTCGGCCACCTACCCCGAGGGCATTGACAAAATTGCCAAGCAGTTTCTGCGCGAGCCGCAGTTGGTCAAGGTGGAGTCACACGTCAGCACCAGCTTGATCACTCAGCATTTTTATGAAGTGCGACGCGCCAACCGGCTGGAGGCCGTGGCGCAGTTGCTGCACCACTTTCGCCCCATCAGCACCTTGGCTTTTTGCAACACCAAGCAGCGCTGCAAAGAACTGGTAGAGGTGCTGCAAGCGCATGGTTTTAGCGCGCTGGCGCTCTACGGCGAGCTGGAGCAACGCGAGCGCGACCAGGTGCTGGCGCAGTTCTCCAACCGCAGTTGCTCGGTGCTGGTGGCGACCGACGTAGCCTCGCGCGGGCTGGACATCACGCAGCTAGAAGCGGTGATCAACGTGGACATCTCGCCCGACCCCGAAGTGCATGTGCACCGCATTGGCCGCACGGGCCGCGCCGGTGAGACAGGCTTGGCCCTGAGCCTGGCCAGCATGGACGAGATGGGTTTTGTCGGCAAGATTGAGCAGTACCAAAACAGCGAATCCGTCTGGCACAAGCTCGACGAGCTGAACCCCGCCAGCAACGAACCCCTGCTGCCCCCCATGATCACCCTGCAAATCCTCGGTGGCCGCAAAGAAAAAATCCGCCCCGGCGATGTGCTGGGCGCGCTGACCGGCGAGGCAGGCTACACCCGCGAGCAAATCGGCAAGATCAACGTGACTGAGTTCTGCACCTTCGTCGCGGTAGACCGCACGATTGCAGGTGAAGCGCTGGCGCGACTGAATGCGGGCAAGATCAAAGGCAAGAGTGTGCGGGTGCGGTTTTTGGAGGCGAGTTGAAGCGCCGCCTTTACCCTTTACTCCACCCTTGTTATCGACCCCGGCTTGAAGCCTAAATCCGCCACCTTGCCTTTGCGCCCCCGCACGGCGCGAGCGTTGTTCAGACTGCGGATCTCCAGGGTTTCATCGCGGGCTTTGCCGCCTCGGCCTATGCCTTCAATCTTCACGCTACGGGTGTAGGCGGCGGCTCCTGCCAGGCTGTCTTTGGCCTCCAAATCAATCAGCATCAGACCTCGACCACCGCCGCTCATAGACTTGAGTTCGGTGATCTCAAAGGTCAAAATGCGCCCGCCTGTGGATGCACACGCCACATGCGTGGCTGCTGGCAGTGGTGGCACATTGGCAGGAGAGGGGCAGCACACGGTGTCGCCCTCATTGCAGGTGATGAAGGCCTTGCCTGCTTTTTGGCGCGAAATCATGTCGCCCACGGTGGCCAAGAAGCCGTAGCCCGCAGAGCTGCTGAGCAGCAATTGCGCCTGGGCTGACCCTGCAAAGTAGTGCGCTATTTTGTTGCCCGCCTCAAGCTCGATCAAGGTGGTGATGGGCTGACCATCGCCGCGTGCACCGGGCAACAGCGCCACAGGCACGGAGTAAATCCGACCTTTGTCACCGAACACCAAGAGCGTGTCCACCGTGCGGCATTCGAACGCGCCATACAGGCTGTCGCCGGATTTGAAGCTGTACTCAGTCGCGGCAACCGGCGCGCTTGAAGGGTCAACGGAGCGCTCTTTGGCCCAGCCTTTTTGCGCCCGCACCCAACCCATTTGCGAGACCACGACGGTCACGGGCTCGTCCACTACTTTGACTTCAAGAACGGCTTTTTTCTCGGCCTGAATCAGCGTGCGGCGCGGGTCGGCAAAGGTCTTGGTGTCGCTCTCAATTTCCTTGACCATGAGGCGACGAAGCGCGGCAGGGTTGCCTAAAATTTCTTCGAGTTTTTTCTGCTCTTCGCGCAGCTCTTTCAACTCTTGCTCTATCTTGATGGCTTCGAGTCGGGCCAACTGGCGCAGGCGGATTTCAAGAATGTCTTCGGCTTGCCGCTCCGACAGCGAGAAGCGCGCCATCAGCGCGGCCTTGGGCTCATCCGACTGGCGGATGATGGCAATCACCTCGTCAATATTCAAGAGAACAAGTTGCCGCCCCTCCAAAATGTGAATGCGGGCCAGCACCTTGTCCAGGCGATGGCGCGTGCGCCGCTCGATGGTGCGGTGGCGAAACTCGATCCACTCCGTCAACATCTGCCTCAGCGATTTTTGCGTGGGGCGGCCATCCAAGCCCACCATGGTGAGGTTGATCGGGCTGGAGGTCTCCAGGCTGGTGTGGGCCAGCAGCGTGGTGATGAGTTCGGATTGCTGGGTGCGGCTGGTCTTGGGCTCGCAGACCAAGCGCACGGCGGCGTCCTTGCTGGATTCGTCCCGCACCACGTCAATCACCGAGAGCACAGTGGCTTTGAGCTGGGTCTGCTCCAGAGAGAGCGCCTTCTTGCCAGTCTTGACCTTGGGGTTGGTGAGCTCTTCGATTTCTTCCAGCACTTTTTGTGTGCTCACCCCCGGCGGCAGCTCGGTCACCACCAGTTGCCACTGGCCGCGTGCAAGTTCTTCAATCTTCCAACGGGCACGGCATTTGAGCGAACCACGCCCTGTGCGGTAGGCCTCGGCAATGTCGCTCGCGCTGCTGATGATTTGCCCGCCGCCGGGGTAGTCTGGCCCCGGGATCAGGGTGTACAGCTCTTCATCAGTGAGTTTGGCGTTTTTGATGAGGGCCACGCAGGCGTCGGCCACTTCGCACAGGTTGTGGCTGGGGATCTCGGTGGCCAAGCCCACGGCAATGCCGCTCGCACCGTTAAGCAGGTTAAAGGGCAAACGCGCAGGTAACTGGCGCGGCTCTTCGGTGGAGCCATCGTAGTTGGGCTGAAAGTCCACCGTGCCTTCGTCAATTTCGTCCATCAGCAGGCTGCTGATCTTGGCCAAGCGCGCTTCGGTGTAGCGCATGGCGGCAGCGCCGTCGCCGTCTCGGCTGCCAAAGTTGCCTTGGCCGTCAATCAACGGGTAGCGCTGGGAGAAATCTTGCGCCATGCGCACCAGTGCGTCGTAGGCGGCTTGGTCGCTGTGCGGGTGAAACCGGCCCAGCACATCGCCCACCACACGGGCCGACTTGACCGGCTTGGCCCCGGTGTTGCCCCCCGCGCCGCCAAAGCCCAAGCCCATGCGCGACATGGAGTACAAAATGCGCCGCTGCACGGGTTTTTGGCCATCGCACACATCAGGCAGAGCGCGGCCCTTGACCACGCTCAAGGCGTATTCGAGGTAGGCACGCTGGGCGTAGGTGGCCAGGTTCAGGTCATCGTCACTGGGTGTGGCCGGATTGAGGTCTAAGGTGGGTTGGTCGCTCATGGGGATCGCTGGTGGGGTCGCAAGGCGTTCAATCGGAATAGTGAATTTCTGCAGGCACTGAGGGCGCTAACAAAGGCAGATTGAAAGGCATATTGCCCCGACCTTCTGCTCCCCCCACAAAAGCCATGCGCACACGCGCTGGCGATTTTCGCTGCTCCACTAGCATCGCCGGAGGCTTAAGCACGTTAAACATTTGAATCACAGTCCGCACGTAATTTTGGGTTTCCGGATAATTCGGCACACGGTTACCCGCGCGCTGCACGGCCCCCTCACCCGCGTTGTAGGCGGCTAAGGTCAATTCCATGTGGCCAGGAAATTTAGCAAGTAAGTAACTCAAGTAGCGAGCACCTGCGCGGATGTTGGTGCGCGGGTCAGTAAGTTGCTTTCTTATAGGAGACTTAAGGTCAGCCACCACTCCAAAACGCTGAGCTGTGTCGGGCATGATTTGCATCAAGCCCACGGCACCTTTGGGCGACACCGCCAAAGGGTCAAAACCTGATTCGGTAGCGATTAAAGCCTGTAACAGCTCGTATTCAATATTGTGTTCGCTGGACGCCTCACGCAGCAAGTGCTTGACTTGCTTGTATCGGGGTGAGACCTCAAAAAAAGCAATCAACTTGGGTGGCGCTGTGGGAACCGTAACTTGGCGTTGCGAGTCAAATTGTTGCCCCGTTCGCGAGAAGATTTCGTAGCGATCATCGAGCCGCTCTTGCGCAAAGTGCGCCACGCCCTTGTCGTCGATATAGCCCCAGATGTCGGCATGGGCGGCAGAGTTGAACAGCACAGCGCAGGCCAGCAACACCAAGCGACCGAGATGTTCACGCATCACACATCCACCTCGACAGAGTCGCCGTGCAGCTCCATCAGCTCACGCCGCGCTGCGGCCTCGCCCTTGCCCATCAGCTTGGTGATCAGGCTCTCGGTCTGGGTGAAGTTGAAGCTGCCCAGTTGCACCGGCAAGAGACGCCGCGTATCGGGGTTCAGCGTGGTCTCCCACAGTTGCTCGGCATTCATCTCGCCCAAGCCTTTGAAGCGACTGATGCTCCACGCGCCTTCGCGCACGCCCTCTTTGCGCAGCTTGTCCAGAATGGCGGTGAGCTCGCCCTCGTCCAGCGCATAGGCTTTGGAGGCGGGCTTCTTGCCGCGCGCCGGGGCATCGACCCGAAACAGCGGCGGGCGCGCCACGTAGATGTGACCGGTCTCGATGAGTTTGGGGAAGTGCCTAAAAAACAAGGTCAGCAGCAGCACCTGGATGTGGGAGCCGTCCACATCCGCGTCGCTCAAAATACAGACCTTGCCGTAGCGCAGCCCAGTCAAATCAGGCGAGTCGTTGGGGCCGTGCGGGTCAACCCCGATGGCGACTGATATATCGTGAATCTCAGTGTTAGCAAACAGGCGGTCGCGCTCCACCTCCCAGGTGTTGAGCACCTTGCCGCGCAGGGGCAGAATGGCCTGACTTTCCTTATCACGACCCATTTTGGCGCTGCCACCGGCCGAGTCACCTTCGACCAAAAACACCTCGTTATGGGCCAGGTCTTTGCTCTCGCAATCGGTCAGTTTACCGGGCAAAACGGCCACGCCAGAGCCCTTACGTTTCTCTACCTTTTGCCCGGCCTTCTGGCGCGTTTGCGCGGCCTTGATGGCGAGTTCGGCCAATCGTTTGCCGTACTCCACATGCTGGTTCAGCCACAGCTCCAACGCCGGGCGCACAAAGCTGGACACTAAACGCACCGCATCACGCGAGTTGAGTCGTTCCTTGATCTGGCCTTGAAACTGCGGGTCTAGCACCTTGGCGCTGAGCACATAG
>CANGME010000024.1 GCA_947455145.1 Comamonadaceae bacterium | reverse complement strand
TGCACGGGCCGCTTTTACGACTTTGTGCAAAAGGTCAATGGCGAGTGGAAGCTGCTGCACCGCCAGCCGATTTACGAGAAAGACCGCATTGACCCGGTGGACTCCACCGCCGTGCTCACGCTAGACCAAGACGCGCTGGCCACCTTCCCTGAGGGTTATCGCCATCTGGCCTACATCCAGACGCGCATTGGCTACACGGTCAAGATGGACATGCCCATGCTCAAAGGCCCGGTGGTCGATGAGCTGTACCGTCGGGGCGCACGTTGGTTGGCCGGTGGTGAACTGGAGCGCTGAAATGAACACAACTTTGAATCAACCTGTTGCCGCCGCTGGCATTGAAAGCTTTACCCGCCGCTACGCACTGGTCGGACTAGGTGCCCTGGCCTTGCCGGCCTGGGGCCAAGCCTATCCAAGTAAGCCGCTGCGCGTGATCGTCCCGCAGCCGCCGGGTGGTGGTTTTGACTTTGTCGGGCGACTGTTGGCCGACCGCCTGGGCAAGGTGATGAACCAAGCCATCGTGGTCGAAAACCGCCCCGGCTCCGGCACGCTGGTGGGCACGGACGCCGCCGCCAAGGCTGCGCCCGATGGCTACGCGCTGCTGGTGGGCTCGGTGTCCAATCTGGTGCTGAATATGGGCCTGTACCGCAACCTGCCTTACGACAGCTTGCGTGACTTTGAGCCCGTCGGCTTGGCGGTGGGCTACAGCTACACGCTGATGGCGCGCAAAGACCTGCCGTTTAATTCACTGAAAGATTTGGTGGCACATGCCAAGGCCAATCCCGGCACGCTCAATTACGCCTCAGCTGGCAATGGCTCGGGCCAACACGTGCTGGCGGCGGCGCTGTGGCACTTGGCCGGGGTGAAGCTGGTGCATGTGCCCTATAAGGGCGCTCAGGCGGCGTACCAGGACTTGCTGGGCGGGCGGGTTGATGTGTTTTTAGACCTGGCTCCCACGGCCCGCGTGCAGGTGGATGCGGGTTCAGTCAAGGCCCTGGCCACCTCGGGCGCTAGCCGCAACCCCATGCACCCCGATGTGCCCACCTTCACCGAGACCGGCGTGGCCGCGCTGGATCTGGAGTCGTGGTTCGGTCTGTTTGCGCCCGCCAAGACGCCACCTGAACTGATGGAGCGCCTGCGCACCGATTTGGCCCGTGTGATTGCCATGCCCGAAGTGATGGAGACCTTCCGCAAGGCGGGTGGCAAGCCCATGAACTTGAGCATTGCCGAGACCAAAGCCCTGGTGCAGCGTGATGTGCAGCGCTGGACCAAGTTGATTCGAGACGCTGACATCAAAGCCGAATGAGCCATACCGGATAATCACTTCCTTTTATTTCAACCTACTCCTCATGAAAATCGATCAAGCCGCTCTGGACCAACTCTTCTTCAACGCCCGCACGGCCAATGGCTTTACGGACAAGCCCGTGAGCTTGGACTTGATCAAAGAGGCTTACGACATTGCCTGCATGGGTGCCACGTCCATGAACACGCAGCCCACGCGCTACGTGATCCTCACCACGCCCGAAGCCAAAGCGCGTTTGTTGCCCGCCCTGAGCCCCGGTAACCTGGAGAAAACCAAGCTCGCACCCGTGACCGTCATCGTCGCGACCGACACGCAATTTTTCGAGCACATGCCCACCCTGTTCCCCAACAACGCCGGGGCCAAAGCCTTGTTTGAAGGCAACGCCGCTCTCGCGCAAGGCACGGCCACGCGCAACGGCACGCTGGGTGGCGCTTACTTCATGGTGGCCGCTCGCGCGGTCGGCCTGGACTGCGGCCCCATGAGTGGCGTGGATCTGGCCAAGGTGAATGCTGAGTTCTTTGCCGATGGCCGCTACACCGCCAACTTCCTCATCAACTTGGGTTATGGCGACGACAGCAAGCTGTTCCAGCGCAACCCACGCCTGACGTTTGAACAAGCCTGCACGGTGCTGTAAATCGGTCTAAGTCAATTTGTGTCGATCTGAGTCCCTTTAAAAGCTCAAGCCAGTTTTGAATTTTCCGATCATCACCGACCCCTTTTTCTACGGGGTCGCCGCCCTGGCGGTGCTTTTGCTCGGGGTGAGCAAGAGCGGGTTCGGCTCGGGCTTTGGCTCACTCGCCGTGCCACTGATGGCGCTGGCCGTGCCCGTGCCGCAAGCGGCTGCGATTTTGATGCCCGTGCTCTTGCTGACTGACGTGCTGGGCATGGCGTCTTTTCGCAAAGACTATGACAAAGCCCTGCTCAAGTTCTTGCTGCCGCTGGGCCTGCTGGGCTCCTTGATCGGCGCACTGCTGTTCAGCGTGCTGGACTCGCACGTGGTGGCGGGCATTGTGGGGGGCATGACGCTGCTCTTTTTGGCGCAGCGTTTGTTCTTTCCACCCAAAGCCGACAGCGCACCGCCGCCAAAGTGGTGGGGCGTAATTTTGACCATGATGTCGGGTTTCACCAGCTTTGTGGCGCACGCCGGGGGCCCGCCTGTTACGGCCTATGTACTGCCTCTGCGTTTGACGCCTGTGGTGTATGCGGCAACCCTGTCCTTCTACTTCTTCTTCATCAATTTATCGAAGTGGATTCCCTACGCCTTTCTGGGCTTGCTGGACATGCGCAATATGCTGACCTCGCTGGTGCTGTTGCCACTGGCCCCAGTGGGCGTTTGGATGGGGGTTCGCTTGGCGCGGCGCATTGACCCGAAGCTGTTTTTTCGGCTGGTTTATGGCGGCTTGTTTTTAACCGGCATCAAATTGATTTGGGATGCATTCAGGTGAGGGTTTGAGCGAGAGCGGCCTTGGTTCAGTTTTGGTGCAGCGTCCCACGGATAATGTTGGCCAGTTCAAGCTTTGAGGAGTGATTCATGCCCGTTGTAGTTATAGCCAATCCCAAAGGCGGGGTAGGCAAATCCACCTTATCCACCAACGTAGCGGGCTACTTCGCCGCACAAGGCCGAGCGGTCATGTTGGGTGACGCTGACAAGCAGCAGTCGTCTCGTTTGTGGCTGGGTCTGCGTCCACCCGCAGCTCGGCCTATTACCACTTGGGACGTGGGATCGGGGTATTTTGTCAAACCCCCGCAAGGCACGACGCATGTTGTGCTGGACACGCCGGGTGGCCTGGAGGGCTCGCGCTTGAACGAAGTTTTGCAGCATGCCACCAAGGTCATCGTGCCGCTGCAGCCCAGCATCTTCGACATCTTTGCCACCCGCGCTTTTTTAGACCAGCTCGCCGCGCACCGCCATGCCGGAAAGATGCAGGTCGGTATCGTCGGCATGCGGGTTGATAGCCGCACCATTGCCGCCGACAAGTTGCGCGAGTTTGTAGATGGGCTAGGCCTGCCCGTGCTGGGCTACATCCGCGACACGCAAAACTACATTCACCTGGCCGCGCGCGGCTTGACCCTGTTTGATGTTGCGCCCAGTCGGGTGGAGAAGGACTTGGCGCAGTGGCAGGCGATTTGCCAGTGGCTGGACGCATGAAAGTTTTTCAATCTTTTCAAGAGTTCCCCGCCCTGGTCGGCCAAGAGGTCGCCATCAGCGACTGGCTCACCATCACACAGACGCAGATCAATCAGTTTGCCGAGGCCACCGGAGACCACCAGTGGATCCATGTGGACGAGGAGAGGGCCAAAGCCGGGCCGTTTGGCGCGCCCATTGCACATGGCTTTTTGACACTCGCTTTGCTCCCTAAGTTTTACGAGACTGCCATGACCATCGTCGATTCGCGCATGGGCGTGAACTACGGCCTGAACAAGGTGCGCTTCATGGCCCCAGTACCCGTGGGCAGCCGTTTGCGCGCGCGCATGACGCTGCTGCAATGCGACGCCATTGACAACGATGGCATGCAGATGACCTGGCAGGTCACGATGGAGCGTGAAGGGACGGCCAAGCCCGTGTGCGTGGCCGAGTCGATCGTGCGGCGCTACCCCTGAGCGACTCAAACGTAGGGGCTAGCTGCTCGTGAACGCGAAGTCCACCTCGGGCTTGAGGCCGCTGATGATGCGGGCAATGCTTTTGCCGGAGCCGCAGGAGTGCGTCCAACCCAGCGTGCCGTGGCCGGTGTTGAGGTAGAGGTTGCCGATTCGGCTGCGGCCGATGATGGGCACGTTGGACGGTGTGGCGGGGCGCAGGCCCGTCCAGAACTGGGCGGTTTCGGTGTCGCCCGCACCGGGGAAGAGTTCTTCAACCCGGCGCACGATGGCCTCGCAGCGCACGCGGTTCAGGTCGCGGTCGTAGCCGTTGAACTCGGCCGTGCCGGCAATGCGCAGCCGGTTGCCCAGCCGTGAGAAGACCAGTTTGTATTCGTCATCCGTCAATGACACCTGGTGCGCCATGGACGCGTCTTTAACCGCCATGGTGACCGAGTAGCCTTTGGCCGGGTAGATGGGCAGCTCAATACCCAGGGGCTTGGTGTAGAGCGGGCTCAGACTGCCCATGGCCAGCACATAGGCGTCCGCACGCAGGCGCTGAAAGCGGCCTTCTGAATCGGTGGCCTCCACGTGGTCGATGCGGCCTCCCGCTTCACGCAGCGCTGTGATGGTGTGGCTCATGAGGAAAACTACGCCGTCTTCCACGCAGCGCTGCACCAGTTCGCGGGCGAAGGTGTTGGCGTCGCCGGACTCGTCTTCGGCGGTGTAGGTTGCGCCTGCCAGTTGCCCGCGAATGTGGCTCAGTGCGGGTTCGATCTTGATGGCCTCGTCCGCCGAAATCACGCGGCGGTCACAGCCCAGATCGCGCATTTGGGCGGCGGGCGCTTCGGCGTTGTCAAACTCTTTTTGGCTGGTGTAGAAGTGCAAGATGCCTTGGGTGCGCTCGTCATAGGCAATGTTGCGCTCGCGCCGCAAGGCCTGGAGCGTGTCGCGGCTGTAGGTACCCAGGCGCACGATTTGCTCGATGTTGTGGCGTGTGCGCGCTGGCGTGCATTCACGCAAAAACTGCAGGCCCCAACGCCATTGGCGCAGGTCAGCCCGCAGGCGAAAGAGCAAGGGCGCGTCTTCCTTGCCCAACCATTGCAACACCTTGAGCGGTGCGCCCGGATTGGCCCAGGGCTCGGCATGGCTGACCGAGATCTGCCCGCCGTTGGCGAAGCTGGTTTCAGCCGCTGGTGAAGCTTGACGATCCACCACCGTGACCTCGTGGCCCTGTTGCCGCAAAAAATACGCCGAGGTCACACCGAGCAGACCCGCACCAAGCACCATGACTTTCATCATCAAACTCCGAAAAAATGAATCACTGTAAAAAACGTTCCGCCAGGGCCACCCAGTAGGCGGAGCCCGTTGCGATGTTGCCGTCGTTGAAGTCGTAGCCGGGGTTATGCACCATGCAGGCGCTGGTGGCTTGCGGGTCGTGCTCATCGCCATTGCCAATCAGCAGATAACTGCCCGGCACGCGCTCCAACATAAAGGCAAAGTCTTCACTGCCCGTGATGGCCGGGCCTTGCAGGGTGACCTGGTCGGGGCCTACCAAATCCACGGCCACCTGGCGCGCAAAGTCGGTGGGGGCGGGTGCGTTGACCAGCACCGCGTAGCCCTGTCGCCAGTCAATGCGCGCCTGCACGCCAAAGCTCTCGGCCTGGGCGCTGATGAGAGTCTTGATGCGCTGCTCCAGCAGCACGCGCACCCCACGGTCTAGCGAGCGAACGCTGATCTCTAATGTGGCCTCAGCCGGTATCACGTTGTTGGCCTTGCCTGCCTGCAAAGCACCCACGGTCACCACGGCCATCTGCTGTGGATCGACATTGCGTGAGACCACGGTTTGCAAGGCCATGACAATGCTGGCCGCAGCCACCACCGGGTCGATCGCCCGGTGCGGCATGGCCCCATGCCCGCCGACGCCAGTGAGCTGCACCGTAGCGTAGTCGCTGGAGGCCATGGCCGCGCCGTCACGAAACACCAGCCGCCCTTGCGGAATACCCGGCATGTTGTGCATGGCAAAGATGGCATCGCAGGGGTAGCGTTCAAACAGCCCGTCTTCCATCATGCGCAACGCACCGCCGCCGCCTTCTTCAGCGGGTTGAAAAATCAGGTTCAAGGTGCCGTTGAATTGGCCTTGCTCGGCCAAGTGGCGTGCCGCCGCCAGCAGCATGGCGGTGTGGCCGTCGTGCCCGCAGGCGTGCATCAGGCCGGGTTGCTGGCTGGCCCATTCGACACCGCTGGCCTCCGTGATCGGCAGCGCGTCCATGTCGGCGCGCAGACCCAGGCGTTGGCTGCCTGCGCCGCGCACCAGCTTGCCCACCACCCCTGTGCCGCCGATGCCGACCTCGACCGCGTAGCCCCAGTCGCGCAACTTGTCGGCAACCAGGGCGGCGGTGCGATGTTCTTGGAACGCCAGTTCAGGTTGACGGTGGATATCGCGCCGCAAGCTGATGAACTCGCCAGCCCGGGCATGCAGTGCATCCAGTAGGTAGGTGCTCATACGTAGGCGTTGATATTGCGTTTTATTGCGGCTGCAGGTTGATGGACTTGGCCATCGCGCGGTAGGTGACCATTTCGGCCACGAAAGCCTTGTCGGCTGCGTCCAGCGTTTGCAACGGTGCAGGTTCTTGGCCCAACACCACCAAGCCGGACTTGACTTCTGCGTCACCCAGAACGGCTTGCAGGGCTTTGTGCAGTGCGCTCACCACGGGTTCAGGCGTGTCGCGCTTGACAAAATAGCCCGTGCCGATTTCGGCGGTGAAGGTTTTGAGTAGGCCTTTGCTCTCGGTGGTCGAAGCCACTTGCGGCACCAGCGGCTGGCGTTGTGGGCTGAGCACGGCGACGAACTTGATCTTGCCGGTTTTGGCCAACTCGGCCTGGGGCGCGCCGTAAGGCGTGATGAAGATGTCCACCTGGCCACCAAGCAAGTCTTTCACCACGTCGGCAATGCCTTTGTAAGGCACGTGCAGCATGGGCGCGTTCAGTGTCTTGCTCATCTGCTCGCCCAGCAAATGGTAGAAGGAGCCAATGCCGACGCTGCCGTAGGTCATGGACTTGCCGTCCTTGGAGGCCTTGAGCGCGTAGGCCACCAATTCGTCGGCGTTGGAGGCGGGCAAATCGGCGCGCGCCAAAATGGCCATGGGGGCCAAGGCGATGCGGTGGACTTGGCGGAAATCTTCTGGTTTGTACTTGATGGCGCTGATGGCCAGCGGGGCCAAGATCAACTCATTGGGAGAGCCCTGGAACAATTGGTAGCCGTCGCTGGGTGCAGCCAACACCTTTTGCGCAGCAATGCTGCCGCTAGCACCACCGAGGTTTTCCACCAGCACAGGCTGACCGAGTGCTTTGCCCAGGGATGTGTTCACCTTGCGGGCAATCACATCAGACAAGCCACCGGCCGGGTAGGGCACGATCAGCGATACCGGTTTGCTGGGGAAGGTTTGCGCGCTGGCGGCGGTAGCGATCAGGGCCAGGGCCAAGACCTTTGAAAATTTCACGAAACAATTCATAACTAACTCCTCTTTGTAGTGATGTTGATCAAGCTGGACGTGATGATAGAAATGATGGTGTGTGATGTCCAATGCATTGTTGTATGAAATAGGATGATTTTTATGAATACTTTCCTCCCCGTGGCACGGATGCAGCTTTAAAAGCAAATCGCACAAACAAGTTTCGCGCACAAGTAAAAACCCCCACTGTGTTGCCACAGTGGGGGTTTAGGACTCTTTGTTTAAACCTTGAGGCGGCTTATGCCAGCGTTAGATCAGAAGTTATGCATCATGCCAACCAGGAGGTAGGTTGGGTCTGTGCCAGCCGCGGTGGCCACTGGTGCGAAGCCGCCACCGCCCATGCCCATATTGCCGGCTGCCGAATTGTTGACTTGGCCGTAAGACGCATAAATATGGGTACGCTTGGAAAGTGCTTTCATCATGCCCAGGGAAATCAGCGTGCTGCCGGAGTCGCTCAAATCAGCATTGGTGCCCGTGCCACTCATGTTGTTCAGCATGCCGTAGCTGGCGAAACCCACTAGGCCGCTGCCCAGGTTGTGCTTCAAAGACACAGCCCAACCGGTTTGCTTGTTGCCACCAGCGATGCTGCCACCCGTGACGCCCGCAACGGCTTGAACCGTGGCCGTGTTGTTGGTGGCTGCATCGGTGAAGTCCTTGCGCTGATCCCAAATGTGCACGGCGACCATGCTGCCTTCAGCGTAGCGGTAGCCCAGGCCCAGCTTGGTGTTGGTGACATCGAATGTCGATGTTGCCGTTGGGAACGTGCCCGGTGCGTCAGTCGCAATGTTGTTGCGCTTTTGGTAGTCGGCCATGAAGCGCCAAGCACCGTTATCCCAGTTCAACTTACCACCCCAAGTGGTGGGGTTGGCGGAGGATTGTGCTGCAGTGGGTGAGCCGATAGGTGCGGACTCGCTGGCCACTTCAGGGGCCCAATACAACTGCGAACCCGCAAAAGCGCTGCTGTTCAGGTTCAACAGAATTGCGTTGTTTTGACGCACGTTGGCCAAGCGGGTGTAGGCATCGCCCAGAGCATCTTTGCCAATGAAGTTGGCGCTGGCATCGTGCAGGTCGCCCTGGGTCCAGAACACGTTCTGGCGACCAATGCGAACTTCAATATCTTTATTGCCAATACCGATGTGGGATTCACGTGAACCGTTGAAGCCTGCGGCTGCATTAGCGAGACCTGCTTGGTTGTTGCCCGTGCCAGTATCAAAGTTAAGACCAAATTCATACACGCCGAATGCGCGCAGGCCACCGCCCAGGTCTTCATTCACGGCGAATCGCAGACGTGAGCTGTTGTCAACGACCATGGTGCGGGACGCGGCATCACCAGCAGCTCCGGCTGTAGCGCCGGTGGAGCTGTAGGTTGATACAGCCAAGGCGACACGACCCGACAGGGTCACTTGAGCGAAAGAAGCGGTGGCAGCCAGAGCGGCCAAAGCAACGAGGGTTTTTTTCATTGTCATTTCAAAATTTCCAAAGGTTGATTAAAAGTTTTAACTGTGTGTCTCGGCTCGCGTGATCCAAGGGAAGCGTTGCGCGCTTTGGTTTCATTTCAAGTGCTCCCTATCCACCTTGGATCGAGATGGATGATAAAAATGAGATGATTAGATGTCCAATGCATTGTTGTATCGAATATCATGATTTTTATGAATACATAAAACCAGCCCTATGAAACTAGTTCAACTTCAACACCTGATCGCATTGGCGCACAGCGGCTCATTCAGCCAGGCCGCGAGCGACGTCTTTTTGACCCAGTCGGCCCTGAGCCGCAGCATTCGCGCGCTGGAAGATGAATTGGGCCAAGCTCTGTTTGACCGAATTGGCCGTCGCAGTGAATTGACGCCTTTTGGTCGTGAGGTTTTGGCCCGTGCCCAGCGTTTAGTGGATGACGCCGATGACATCCGGGATAGTGGTCGCCTGATGAAGCAGGGCCATGCAGGCATCATCCGCTTAGGCATGGGCTCGGGCCCGGGCGCGATGTTGATGACGCCCCTGTTGATGCGCATGGCCACCCAATACCCCGGTGTTCATGTGGAGATTTCGCGCGGTAGCACTGATCTGCTGGTGCAGGCCTTGCGCGCCAAGACCTTGGACGCGGTGGTGTTGGATGCGCGTTCGCTCAAGCCCGCCGCAGACTTGTCAAGCGAAGTCCTGCATGAAATGCGGGGCGCATTCCTCTGCCGCCCTGGCCATCCGCTGACGCGCAAGCGCAAGCCCCCCAGCTTTGATGCCTTGATGCAATACCCCCTGGCTTCCACACCTTTGAGTGATGAGGTCGCCCGGATTTTGATGGAGCGCTATGGCCCCCAAGCCCACCCCAGCTTATGCATCACCCTGCGCTGTGACGAGATCCCGAGTCTGGTGGACGTGGTTCGGCAAAGCGATGCCATTTTGTTGGCGATCCGCGCTGCTGCGCCTGATTTAGTTGAACTCCAAGTCCAACCCGCCTTGGCCGCAATGGCACGGTTTGGTTTGGTCACACTGGCGGGGCGATCCGCTGCACCGGCCTTGGAGATTGTGCTCACCCTGATGCGTGAATTGCTGCATGACTGATCTCAAGAAAAGCCGTTTTGTCGCCAAGCCTCAAACACTGTGACGGCTACAGCGTTGGACAGATTTAGGCTGCGCTGACCGGCGCGCATGGGCAATTTGAGCTGTTGCGTGGGAGCAAAGTGGGCGCGCACCGCGTCGCTGATGCCCTTGGTCTCAGAGCCAAACATCAGCCAGTCGCCGGGCGAAAAATCAACGTCGTGTACCAGCCGCGTGCCGCGTGTGGTCAGCGTGAACAGCCGCTCGGGTTGCGGATTTTCAGTCGCTAGAAACGTGGGCCAATCCGCATGGCGCTTGACCTGCGCGTACTCGTGGTAATCCAAACCTGCACGGCGCATGTGCTTGTCGTCCATGGAGAAGCCTAGGGGCTCGATCAGGTGCAGTGTGCATCCGGTGTTGGCCACCAGGCGGATGACGTTGCCCGTGTTAGGCGGGATCTCGGGCTCGAACAGAACGATATGGAACATGGGGGGTATTGTCGGGCTACTCAGTTCGAGCGAGGACAAGGCCGGTGATGTGCGAAGCGCCTGCCGAACGAAGTGTTTGTGCTGCGGCAAATAAAGAAGCTCCACTGGTCATCACATCGTCCAACAGCACGACCCGCTTGCCACGCAGCTCAGCCGAGCGCAGGGGATCCACTGCAAACGCTGCAACGACATTTTTCAAACGCTCTTCTCGCTTGAGCGAGCTTTGTGGTGCCGTGTGCCGGATGCGCAGCAGCAGGTCGGCCGCGGTCTTGCGTGGTGCTAAATGCCGCGCCAACTCCAGCGACTGATTGAAGCCGCGCTCGCGCAGGCGCTCAGATGACAGGGGCATGGGCAGCAGCAGATCGGCCTGCTCCAGCGCAGGCTCGACCCAGGGCGCGCTGCGCATCAGCAGGGCCAGTGCACCCGCCCAGCCCGGCTCGTTGCCGAACTTGTAGCGCGTGACCAAGCTTCCCCATGGAAACGCGTAAGGTACGGCAGACAGGCAGGCATCCAGCGGCGGCGGCTGGCGAATGCAGACCCCGCATTGCATAGCTCCGCCGTGAACCGGCAGCGCGCAGGTCAGGCAACGCGGCTGTGGCTGGGCAAAGCGCGCCACACAAGCCTCGCACACCGGCTGCGCAGGCCAAGCACGGCACACCGCGCACTGGCTGGGCAGGGCAGCGGACAGGCGATGAAAGAGGGCGCGCAGCATCAACTCAATATACTCGCCGGGCGACCCGCTTTTGCACTATGACCACCGAACGCCCCCCCACCATCGATCCCCAAGCCGCCAGCCGCTGGCAGCACCTGCCGCTCCCCCAATCACCCTGGTTGCACGAGGAGGTGGCGCGGCGCATGCAAGAGCGGCTGGACTGGATCAAGCTTCAGCCGCAGACCTGGGTGCATTGGGAGCCCTTGCGCGGTGGCATGAAAGCACAGGCCTCGTTGTTGCAACGCTACCCGCAAGCGCAATGTTCATGGGTGCAAACCGTGAATGGGCGGCTGGAAACCACACTCAAAACCAGCGCCCAACCTTGGTGGCAGCCGGCACGCTGGCGTGCGGAGCCCCGTCAGGCGGGCTTGCCCAAGCCGGGCGTGCAGATGCTGTGGGCCAATATGGCGCTTCACATGGCGGCTGACCCGCAGGCTTTGATCGGTCAATGGAAAGAGTCTTTATCAAGCGATGGTTTTTTGATGTTTTCTTGCTTGGGACCGGACACACTTCGTGAGTTGCGGCAGCTGTACCAAGCTCTGGGTTGGCCAGCGCCAGCGCATGAGTTCACCGACATGCACGACTGGGGCGACATGTTGGTTCAGGCTGGCTTTGCCGAGCCGATCATGGACATGGAGCGCATTGAGCTGACGTTTGAGTCGCCGGAGCGCCTGTTGCAAGAATTGCGTGAACTGGGCCGCAACCTGCACCCAGCACGCTTTCCCGGCCTGCGCGGGCGGGGTTGGCGTGAGCAGTTGCACCGGGCGCTGGCCGAAAAATTGGCTGATCCGGTGCATGGCGGGCAGCTCAAATTGACCTTTGAAGTTGTTTATGGCCACGCCTTCAAGCCTCAGCCCCGCATTGACATGAGCGCCCAAACCGTGGTGTCGCTAGACGCCATGCGGCAAGCCCTTCACGCCCCCAAAGGTCAGTCACGCAGGCCTTGACGGGCTGTGGCGGCTGGTTTTTTTCGCTCGATGTGGTGCGCTACAATCAGCGGTTGCTTAACAAGGGTTTTGGCGCGGGTTTGCGGCCTCACAATGGCTGAATGCAAGGGTGTTTTTCACTCGGCAGAAGACAAACGCAAGCCCCGTGGTGTAACCGACTGTTTTGATTTAACGAGGCATAGAAAAAGTGAACATGATGAAGCGCATTTTTAACAAATCGGCGTCCATGCTGCTGGCAGCCAGTGCTTGGGCTGCTACAGCGGCGCATGCGGTCAATGATTTGCCCGGCGGCCCAGCGGTCAACCAGCTCAATTTGCACCCTGCGGTGACTAAAATTGCCGAAGAGCAGGCGTGGCTGCATTGGTTCATGCTGATTGCCTGTACTGTAATTTTTGTCGCCGTGTTTGGTGTGATGTTCTATTCCATCTGGAAGCACCGCAAGTCGGTCGGTCACAAAGCGGCCAACTTCCATGAGTCGGTCACGGTAGAGATCATCTGGACCATCGTGCCCTTCATCATCGTGATCGCCATGGCCCTGCCTGCGACCAAGCTGCTGGTGGCCTCCAAAGACACCACCAACGCTGATCTCACCATCAAGACCACGGGTTACCAGTGGAAGTGGGGGTATGACTACATCAACGGCGAAGGCGAAGGCATTGGCTTCGTATCCACGCTGGATTCTTCACACCGTGAAATGTCCAACGACGGTGCCAAGGGTGTGATCCCTGACGACTACCTGCTCAAGGTGGACAACCCCCTGGTCGTGCCGGTCAACAAGAAAATCCGCATCATTACCACCGCCAATGACGTGATCCATGCCTTTATGGTGCCTGCCTTTGGCATCAAGCAAGACGCCATTCCTGGCTTCGTGCGCGACACCTGGTTCCGTGCTGAGAAAACCGGTGACTTCTATGGCCAGTGTGCTGAGCTGTGCGGCAAAGAGCATGCGTACATGCCGATCCACGTGAAGGTTGTGTCTGCTGAGGACTACACCAAGTGGGTCGAAGTTGAGAAGAAAAAACTCGCTGCAAAGCAAGACGACCCAAGTAAAGTCTGGGTGCTGGACGACATGACCAAGCGTGGCGAAAAAGTCTATGCTGCTAACTGTGCTGCATGTCACCAAGCCAATGGCAAAGGCGCTGGCCCGATCAAGGCGCTGGACGGCTCTGCAGTGGTGCTTGACGCCGACAAGGGAAAACAAATTGACGTGCTGCTCAACGGAAGAGCCAATGGTGCCATGCCCGCCTGGAAGCAGCTCAGCGACACCGATATCGCCGCCGTCATCACCTACACCAAGAACAACTGGTCTAACAAGACGGGGCAGCTGGTTCAGCCGTCTGACGTCAAGTTGGCACGCAAGTAAGTTCAGTGGTTAACGAATAAAAGTATTGAGAAGGAAAGCACGATGAGCGCCGTTTTAGACCACCACGCCCACGATGACCACCATGACGACCACCACGCCCCCACAGGCTGGCGTCGTTGGGTCTATGCCACTAACCACAAAGATATCGGCACGCTGTACCTACTGTTCGCCTTCACCATGCTGATGATCGGCGGCGTCTTGGCGCTGCTGATTCGTGCTGAATTGTTCCAGCCCGGCTTGCAATTGGTGAACCCTGAGTTGTTCAACCAGCTCACCACCATGCACGGCCTGATCATGGTGTTCGGCGCGATCATGCCGGCCTTCGTTGGCTTTGCCAACTGGATGATCCCCCTGCAAATCGGTGCGGCTGACATGGCTTTTGCCCGCATGAACAACTTCAGCTTCTGGTTGATGATTCCTGCGGCCTTCATGTTGGTGAGCTCCTTCTTCATGCCCGGCGGCGCACCGTCAGCGGGTTGGACGCTGTATGCACCGTTGACACTGCAAATGGGCCCCTCCATGGACGCTGGTATTTTTGCCATGCACATCCTGGGTGCGTCCTCCATCATGGGTTCGATCAACATCATCGTCACCGTGCTCAATATGCGCGCGCCCGGCATGACGCTGATGAAGATGCCGATGTTCGCTTGGACGTGGCTAATCACCGCCTACTTGCTGATCGCCGTGATGCCTGTGTTGGCCGGCGCCATCACCATGACGTTGACGGATCGCCACTTTGGCACGACCTTCTTCAACCCCGCCGGTGGCGGTGACCCGGTGATGTACCAGCACATTTTCTGGTTCTTCGGTCACCCCGAGGTGTACATCATGATCTTGCCGGCCTTCGGCATCGTCAGCCAGATCGTGCCTGCGTTTGCGCGCAAGAAGTTGTTCGGCTACGCCTCCATGGTCTATGCCACTTCGTCGATTGCGATTTTGAGCTTCATCGTCTGGGCGCACCACATGTTCACCACCGGCATGCCGGTGACGGGCCAGTTGTTCTTCATGTACTCCACCATGCTGATCGCCGTGCCGACCGCTGTGAAGATCTTCAACTGGATCGCGACGATGTGGAAGGGATCGATGACGTTTGAGACCCCCATGCTGTTTGCCGTCGGCTTCATCTTCGTGTTCACCATGGGTGGCTTCACGGGTCTGATTTTGGCCATGGCGCCGATCGACATCCAACTGCAAGACACCTACTACGTCGTGGCGCACTTCCACTACGTGTTGGTGGCTGGTTCGCTCTTCGCCATGTTTGCAGGCTACTACTACTGGGCCCCTAAGTGGATGGGTGTGATGTACAGCGAGCGGCGCGGTCAAATCCACTTCTGGTGGTCACTGATCTCCTTCAACGTCACCTTCTTCCCCATGCACTTCCTGGGTCTGGCCGGTATGCCACGTCGCTATGCCGACTACCCCATGCAGTTCGCCGACTTCAATGCGCTGGCTTCGGTGGGCGCGTTTGCCTTCGGTACTGCTCAGCTGTACTTCTTCCTCGCTATCGTGCTGCCTGGCATGATGGGCAAGGGCGAAAAAGCACCGCAGAAGCCTTGGGAAGCCGCCGAAGGCCTGGAGTGGGAAGTGCCATCACCCGCACCTTTCCACACCTTCGAGACGCCTCCGAAGCTGAATGCCGACGCGAACAAAGTCATCGGCTAAGTCAAGTTTAGTCAAGCCCACAGAGCACCGCGCCATGACGCCTGAACAAAAAAAAGCCAACCGTAGAACCGGGCTGATACTGGCCTCGGTCGCGGTGGTGTTTTTTATCGGCTTTATGGCCAAGATGATTTACTTGACGCGCTGACCATGAGCCTGAGTCGCGAAAATCTCAAAATGATGCGCAAGCTCAGCATCGTCGCCGTAGGCATGTTTGCCTTCGGCTACGCGCTGATCCCCATCTACAAGACGATTTGCGAAGTCACGGGCATCAACATCTTGGCTCTGGGCGAGCGTGACATTCCAGGTGCCAAGGCCACGATGCCTGCCAATACCCAGGTGGACACCAGTCGCACTATCACGGTCGAGTTTGACGCCAACGCGCGCGGCCCCTGGAGCTTCCAGCCCGCCCAGCGTTCGGTCAAGGTGCACCCTGGTGAAATGACCACAGTGATGTACGAGTTCCAGAACACGCAAGACCGCCGCATGTCGGCCCAAGCGATCCCGAGCTACGCACCGCACCAAGCGTCCACCCACTTCAATAAGTTGGAGTGTTTTTGCTTTAACCAGTACACGCTGGAGCCGGGCGAGAAGAAAAGCTGGCCAGTTGTGTTTGTGATCGACCCCAAGCTGTCCAAAGACGTCGCGACCATCACTCTGTCCTACACCTTCTTTGAGGTGGGCAGCAAAACGCCGCCTGCACCGGGTTCTACCGCAGTTGTAATACCTGCGGCAGTGGTAACACCTGTTTCTACTGGGGTGGGTGTATGAGCATTTGGCGTACTGTCTCCGCCGTGGCTTGGTCATTCTTGGGCGTGCGAAAAGCGTCAGAGTTTGACAAGGACATTGCACAGACCACCCCCTTGCACATCATTGCTGTTGGCTTTATTGCGACAGTCGTGTTTGTTGTCGGTTTGATTGTTTTGGTGAACTGGGTGGTGGCGCGCTAAAGCCCACGACCCGTAGAGAATTAAAGAAATTTAGATTAGGAAAAATGGAGCTGCTATGAGTTCAACCACCCACGGTACTACCCCGTACTACTTTATCCCCGCCCCTTCGCGTCACCCGGCCTTCGCGGCTCTGGGTTTATTTTTCTTGTTCTTCGGCGCTGCCCAATGGATCAATGGCGCTGACTGGGGAAAATACAGCCTGATGTTTGGCATGGCCTTGTGGTTGGGTGTGTTGTTTCAGTGGTTCAGTCAAGCCGTTGGCGAGAGCGAAGGTGGTCTGTACGGTCACAAAATTGACCTGTCTTTCCGTTGGAGCATGACATGGTTCATTTTCTCGGAAGTGATGTTCTTCGGCGCTTTCTTCACAGCCCTGTGGTGGGCGCGCGCTCACTCTTTACCTTCTTTGGGCAGTTTGGACAACGCATTGCTTTGGCCAGATTTCAAAGCCGTATGGCCAACCTTGGCAGCGGGTGCTACGGGCTCCCCAGCAGGCACAATTGAGCCATTCCAGACCATGACCCCGTTCTGGTTGCCCACCATCAACACGGCTTTGCTGCTGTCCTCCGGTGTGACGCTGACCATTGCGCACCACGCCTTGCAGATGGGTCAGCGCAAGAAGACTATCGGCTTCATGTGGATGACTGTGGTCTTGGGTATCGTGTTTTTGTTTGTGCAGGGCTACGAGTACGCTCACGCTTACAGCGAGATGAACCTCAAGCTCAGCTCAGGTATGTATGGCTCCACCTTCTTCATGTTGACGGGCTTCCACGGCTTCCACGTGTTTGTGGGTATGTTGATGCTGTTGTTCATCACCCTGCGTTTGCAAAAAGGCCACTTCACAGCAGAGCGTCACTTCGGTTTTGAAGGTGCAGCTTGGTACTGGCACTTCGTGGACGTGGTGTGGCTTGGCTTGTATATTTTGGTTTATTGGCTCTAAGCCTTAGGCCACTGAGCGGGGCGCAAAGCGTTCCGCAGAACAAAAGCCGCGTTGAGCGGCTTTTGTTTTTAGGGTGGCTTGATTTATTTCCCGGCAGGAATGCCTGTGGGTTGGATGTAGCCCAGTTTCCAGGCCAGCAAAATGCACAGAAACAGCACGATAGAAAAGCCGACCCGAAACATCAAGGCGCGGGCCATGTGGCTGGTTTTCGGTTTTCCGTTGCGGCCATCGCTCATCATGAAGTACAGGGCTGAACCCAGGCTGATGAATATGGTCACAAACGCTAGCAGGATCAAATAGTTCATGAACCGGATTATCGCGTGACACAAACAGTCAAGCCTAAGCAGCGTATCCGCTTCTGGATGCTGACCGTAGCTGCCTTGTTGGCAGTGGGTGTGACGCTGTCACTCGGGCGCTGGCAGTTGTCGCGGGCCGCAGAAAAAGAGCAGTACCAAGCCAGCGTAGAAGCGCGTGGGCAAGAATTGACTCTGACTGCGCAGGCGCTGCTGGATAGCGACAAGGACGATGCCATGATCCACCGCCATATTGAGCTGCGCGGGCAGTGGTTGGCGGACAAGACTGTGTTCTTGGACAACCGGCAGATGAACGCCAAGCCGGGTTTTTACGTTTTGACGCCCTTGCAACTTGAGGGTCGCACTGATGTCGTGCTGGTTCAGCGCGGCTGGGTAGCTCGCAACTTCATGGATCGGGCGGTACTGCCACCGATTCAAAGCCCATCGGGCGTGGTCACCGTAGCAGGGCGAATTGCCCCGCCACCGGCTAAGTTATACGAGTTGGGAAATAACGAGGTCAAACCCTTAGTCAACTCCCAAGGCGGCGCAATCCGGCAAAATCTGGACTGGGCGCAATTCAAAGCGGAAACGAAGTTGAAATTGCTGCCGCTGTCGATCCAACAGCAAGGCGCGCCCAGTGAAGGCCTGCTGCGTGAGTGGCCGCAGCCTGCGAGCGGCATCGACAAACACTATGGCTATGCGTTTCAATGGTTTGCCCTGAGTGCCCTGATCACACTTCTTTATGTCTGGTTCCAACTTGTCAAACGATTCATCACCCCAAAGCAGCAGTAATGCAGGTGCAGCAGCATCGACACAGGATCACCCCTTGGGCCTGACCGTGCACAGCCTACCCGCGCCCGAGCAGTCCATGGCCGACGATGCAGCGCGTGTGATCCAAGGGCGCTGGCGCTTGGCGCTACTCATGCTGGTGTGTGCAGCGCCCGTCATCGCGTCGTACTTCACCTACTACGTGGTGCGCCCTGATGCACGACGTAATTTTGGCGAACTCATTCAACCGCAGCGCCCTTTGCCAGAACTCACTGCCGCAGCGCCGGATGGTCAGTCTGTGGCTCTGAGCACTCTCAAAGGTCAATGGCTCTTGGTCAGTGTTGGCAGCGGCGCGTGTGGCCCTGTGTGCGAGCAACAGCTCTACCTGCAACGCCAATTGCGTGAGAGTCTAGGCAAAGAAAAAGAGCGAGTAGATCGAGTCTGGTTCGTCACTGATGCGCAAGCCTTGCCAGCCGCGCTGCAAGAGGGCTTGAAAGGGGCGACGGTATTGCGCGTGCCGCAAGCCCAGTTGGTGCAGTGGCTAGAGCCTGAAGCTGGTCATGCGCTGCCCGAACATTTGTACGTGGTCGATCCCATGGGCAACTGGATGATGCGCTTCCCCGCCCAGCTTGACCTTGCTTCCGCAGCCAAAGCCAAGCGCGATCTGGAGCGCCTCTTGCGCGCCTCAGCCTCGTGGGATCCAGCGGGTCGTTAAAACCCATACAACGCAGGTCAAGCACCAACCACCAAACCGCATGAACACGCCCGAGCTGTACAACCTCTCTCCCCTGCTGCGTCTGATGCTCATGGGGCTGGCCCTGGCCGTCGGCCCGTTGGCCTGGGTCTGGTTGCGCCATCGGGACGGGCAGGGCCAAGCCAGCGGCACCCAGCGGCGTTTGCACGCGCTCACTTTGATCACCTTGTTTTTAACCTTTGATCTGGTGCTCTTCGGTGCTTTCACCCGCCTCACCGATTCAGGACTGGGTTGCCCCGATTGGCCCGGTTGTTACGGCCACAGCAGCCCAGTTGGCGCGCAGGCCCACATCACGGCGGCACAAACCGCGCTGCCCACCGGCCCCGTCACGCACGGCAAAGCCTGGGTCGAGATGATCCACCGTTACCTCGCCACAAGCGTGGGCGTATTGATTCTGGTGTTGGCAGTGGCAACTTGGTGGGCCCGGTTGCGCAAGCCAGATGCCAAAACGCTCAACCCTTGGTGGCCCACTGCAACGCTGGTCTGGGTCTGTGTGCAAGGTGCGTTTGGCGCACTCACCGTCACCATGAAGTTGTTCCCCGCCATCGTCACGCTGCACCTGCTGGGCGGGCTCTTGCTGCTGGCCCTGCTGACGCTGCAGGCCGTGCGCTACACGCAATCAGGCGCGCAAAACAACACCTTTGCGCCCATCAGTCACTCAGGTCAAGGCCTGCGTGCGCTGATAGCCTTCAGCCTGGCCCTGCTCGCCGCACAAATCGCCTTGGGCGGCTGGGTTAGCACCAACTACGCCGTGCTGGCCTGCAGCGACTTTCCTCTCTGCCAAAACAGCGCTTGGCCTGCAATGAACTTTGCACAAGGCTTCACGCTGTGGCGTGAACTCGGCCTAACCCCGCAAGGCCAGCCCATCGACTTTGCCGCCCTCACCGCCATCCACTACGCGCACCGCCTCATGGCCTACCTCGTCATCACGCTGCTGGGCGTGCTGGCCTGGCGTATGCACGGGCAAGCGGCTTGGCAACAGCCCGCGCGCTGGCTTGCTGCGTTGACGGGCCTACAGTTCCTCACCGGCCTGAGCAATGTCGTGCTGGACTGGCCCCTGTTCACCGCCGTGTTGCACACCGGCGGCGCTGCGGCCCTGGTCATCGTGTTAACGTGGTCTATGGCCTCCTTCAAATTTGTACCGAGAATGTCTGCATGAGTGCCTCTATCGCATCCCCATCACCCTCCGTGTTCAGCCAGTTCTACGCGCTGACCAAACCCCGCGTGGTGCAACTCATCGTGTTTTGTGCCCTCATCGGCATGGTGCTGGCTGTGCCTGGTGTGCCCACATTGGCCGATGTGCGCTTAGGGTTGATCGCCTGCGCGGGCATATGGCTGGTAGCCGGTGCAGCAGCGGCATTTAATTGCATTGTAGAAAAAGGCATTGACGCCAAGATGAAGCGCACCGCTTGGCGTGCCACCGCCAAGGGCGAGTTGGGTGACGCGCAAACCCTGTTGTTCTCAGCCGTTTTGTGCGTGGCAGGCTCGGTGGTCTTGTACGTGTGGGTCAACCCACTCACTATGTGGCTCACCTTCGCCACCTTTGTTGGCTACGCGGTCATCTACACCGTCATACTCAAACCCCTCACGCCCCAAAATATCGTCATCGGCGGTGCATCTGGGGCCATGCCACCGGTGCTCGGCTGGGCCGCCATGACGGGTGACGTGGGGCCGCAAGCGCTTATCCTTTTTCTCATCATTTTTCTGTGGACGCCGCCCCACTTCTGGGCGCTGGCCCTGTACCGCGTGGAGGACTACCGCAAGTCAGGCCTGCCCATGCTGCCTGTCACCCACGGCAACGCGTTCACGCGCTTGCAAGTGCTGCTTTACACCCTTATCTTGTTTGCCGCATGTTTGCTGCCCTTTATCTACGGCATGAATTCGTGGTTTTACTTGGTGGCTGCGGTGCTGCTGAATGCGGGCTTTGTGTACTACGCTTGGCGTTTGTGGCGCAATTACTCAGACGAACTCGCACGCCAAACCTTCCGCTTCTCGCTCATCCACCTGAGCTTGTTGTTTGCAGCGCTGCTGGTGGATCATTACCTCTATTGATTGCCATGTTGAAATTTAACGCTCTTAAATCAATAGCTGCTTACGCTCTATTCATAACGTCTGTAGCTTTCATTAGCGCTTGTTCGGATGGAAAACCGCAGTTCTCCGCGATTGACGTCACTGGTGCCGACTACGCCAAAGACTTCGCCCTCACCGACCACAACGGCCAGCCGCGAAGCATCAAAGATTTCTCCGGCAAAGTCGTGGTGATGTTCTTCGGCTACACCCAGTGCCCGGACGTCTGCCCCACCACGATGACCGAGCTGGTCGAGGTGAAAAAACTGCTGGGTGCGGATGGCGACAAGCTACAAGCGCTGTTCGTAACGGTCGATCCCGCACGCGACACGCCTGCGGTCTTGAAGAGCTATATGGCCAACTTCGACCCCACATTTCTAGCGCTCTACGCCGAGCCGCAAGCGCTGGCTGCCGTCGCCAAAGACTACAAGGTCTATTACAAAAAAGCAGAAGGCAAAACCCCCACCAGCTACACCATGGATCACTCGGCGGGTAGCTACATCTACGACACCCAGGGCAAGCTGCGCCTGTACACCCGCTACGGCAGCGGGGTGGCACCGCTGGCTGCGGATATCAAGTTGCTTTTGAAGAATCCATAAAGCGAAACGCGTCAGTAGCATGCCCACAAAAGCGGGGCATTAGACATCTTCAGCAAACAAAAGCTCAAAGAGCACTTTGGAATTAGGCGTTAGGTTTTTAGGGTCGGGTCTGAGCACTTCGTTTTCTGGCACCAGCAACTTGGCATAGACCGCTTCATACACGCGCTTGACGACGCCGGGGGCCACCTCTTCTCGGTTGTAACCGGGGAAAAATCCGAGTAATCGATAACCCGCCGTTTCCAGTGCGCGCTGAACGTTGGGAATCTTCAGCGTGGCCATGGCGTACATGAAAGCTGCGCCCATCCAGCGTCCCAATTGATCAGTTCCCTTCAGCAAATAGGTCGATAACTTCGCACCGCGATGCTCGGGTGCAATGATCAGGATTCGGCCGTAAAGCGCCAGGGCTTCCAGTTCCCGTTCAAACGACCACATGCCCACCATTTCCCCGTTGAACATCAAGAGGATCACCAGAATGTCACGTTCGGTCTGGTCTTCGAAGTAGGCGCGGTTGAGGTAAAAATCTTCGCGCATATAGCAGCTGGCAACACCCACAGCAATGTCTGGATGCCAGCGCTTGATCGCTGCAATGAGGGTTGCAATGTTGTCGGGCGTCAGTCGACCCAAACTGTAGCCCGGTGGCAGGGGGACCAAGCTTCCCATTTCTTTAATCGAGGGCCATTTCATGGTGCAATTTCCGTGGCAATTTGCAGTTCTGGAAATAGCACTTCAAACAGCGCTTTGGCCTTCGGCGTCAGGTTGGCTGGGTCCGGACGAAGCAGTTCCTCCTCGGGCACGAGGACTTTGGAATAGACCCCTTCAAACACGCGCTTGATGACACCGGGGGCCACCTCCTCGCGGTCGTAGCCCGAGGTGAATCCGATGAGCTGGTAGCCCGAGCTTTCGAGTGCGCGCTGCATATGCGGAATTTTCAGGGTGGCAAGCCCGAAAAGAAATTCAGCGCCCATGGCCCGACCGGCAAGTTCCGCCAACGGCATGACCTTGGAAGCCAGTTTCGCATCCCGGTACTGGGGCGCAACGATGATCAGTCGGCCATAAAGGGTTAGCGCCTCGGGTTCCTGTTCCCAAGACCACATGCCAGCCAGCTCGTCCCCTTGCTTAAATAAGCCCACGAAGATACCCTTTTCTACCTCTCCGTCCAGAAATACTTTCTCGGTGTAGAAGTTTTCGTCGAGGTAACAACTCCCGCCACCGACGGCAATATCTGGATGCCAGGCTTTGATGCAGTCCATCAACGCATGAATCCCGGAGCGTTTGAGAATTTCGTACCGATAGCCTTGCGGCAAGGGTGTCATTGCCATCATGGCATCGATGCTGGGCCATTTCATACGGTCTCCGGTTCGATACGGCAGGTGCTTGATGGCTGTTTTTTTACTTCGTATCCTTGCGAAAACTCAGCAGCTCGCCGTCCACGCCATTCGTCAGTAGGCCACTCTGCGCATAAATGCCCAGCTTAGCGCGCGTGTCCACGATGTCCAGATTGCGCATGGTGAGTTGGCCGATGCGGTCCAGCGGCGAGAACGGCGCGTCTTCCACTTTTTCCATGCTCAAGCGCTCGGGCGCGTAGGTGAGGTTGGGGCTGTCGGTGTTGAGGATGCTGTAGTCGTTGCCACGGCGCAGCTCAATCGTCACCTCGCCGGTGATGGCGCGCGCCACCCAGCGCTGAGCGGCTTCGCGCAGCATGATGGCTTGCGGGTCGAACCAGCGGCCTTGGTAGAGCAGGCGGCCGAGCTTGCGGCCACTGTCGCGGTACTGCTCGATGGTGTCTTCGTTGTGGATGCCGGTGACCAGACGCTCGTAAGCGATGAAGAGCAGCGCCAAGCCCGGGGCCTCGTAGATGCCGCGGCTCTTGGCTTCAATGATGCGGTTTTCGATCTGGTCGCTCATGCCCAGGCCGTGACGTCCACCAATGCGGTTGGCTTCCAAAATCAGGGCCACGGGGTCGGCAAATGTGACACCGTTCAGCGCCACGGGCTGGCCTTCTTCAAAGCGCACCGTCACTTCTTCACGCTTGACTTCTACTTCGTCTTTCCAGAACGCCACACCCATGATGGGGTTTACGATTTTCATGCCGCTGGAGAGCTGTTCCAGGTCTTTGGCCTCGTGTGTGGCCCCCAGCATATTGCTGTCGGTGGAGTAGGCTTTTTCAGCCGACATTTTGTAGCCAAAGCCGTGCTGCGTCATGAAGGCCGACATCTCGGCGCGGCCACCGAGTTCGTCGATGAAGAGCTGGTCTAACCAGGGCTTGTAGATGCGCAGAGACGGGTTGGTCAGCAGACCGTAGCGATAAAAACGCTCAATGTCGTTGCCTTTGAAGGTGCTGCCGTCGCCCCAGATGTTGACGTCGTCTTCCTTCATTGCAGCCACTAGCATGGTGCCGGTAACGGCACGCCCGAGTGGTGTGGTGTTGAAGTAGGTCACACCGGCGGTGGAGATGTGAAAGGCCCCGCTTTGAAGCGCGGCAATGCCCTCAGCGGCCAACTGGCGGCGGCAGTCGATCAGGCGTGCCAACTCAGCGCCGTACTGCATGGCCTTGCGCGGGATCTCTTCGTAGTCGGGCTCGTCGGGCTGGCCCAAGTTAGCGGTGTAGGCGTAGGGCAGCGCGCCTTTGAGCTTCATCCAGTGCAGCGCGGCGCTGGTGTCCAGACCGCCGGAGAACGCAATGCCGACCTTTTGGCCGATGGGGAGGTTTTGAAGAATGGTGGCCATGGTGTGTCTCAGTTCAACCGAAGTGGCAGATGTAGTGGTAGGCCTCGCCCACGCGTATCTCGAACTTCGAGTTGCCGGGCACGTTGAATTTTTCGCCCGCGCTGGAGGTGACCCACGCCTCGCTGCCCGCCAGCTTGTACTCGCACGAACCGCCCACGCATTCCATGATCTCGGGTGCGCCGGTGTTGAAGGTTAGCGTGCTGGGCAAGACCACGCCGACAGACTTTTTGGTGCCGTCGGGCAGCGTGAAGCTGTGGCTTACGCATTTGCCGTCGAAGTAAACGTTGGCGGCGGTGGTCAGGGTGACGTTGGGAAAGGAGGTGGTGGTCATGGTGAAGCAGGGTCGAATAGGGTCGATGAGAGTCGAAAAGGGAAGGGCGCTGTGATGCGCGAAAGCGGTGATTTTAAAGGGTGCAGGAGAGGCGATGTGTGCTGGGCATGCTGCGGCGCGCTAGGTCTGCCAGTTCATTTTTCCGTGGTACACCGCAATCACAGTAACAATATTGGCAGCTTCATCAATGAGAAACGGCGCAATATAGGGCAAGCCGAGAAAAATATAATCGCGTCCACCCTGCTCTGAAACCCATGGTTTTTTGCTTGGGGCGCACCTTTGCGGCATGCGCTCTAGGCTTTGCAAGCCGTCCGTGATGCGCTTCAAGACCGTGCTGGCTGGGACAAAACCGCTTTGCCCGGCGATGTAGCCCGTAATTTCCTCAATATTGTCACGTGCCTCTTGTGTGAGGATCACGCTGAACGCCGTCATGCTTAGGCGTGGGCAGCACGTTTGGCGACGCGCTCGATTGTTTTGGTGACCTGTTCGTGCATTTCGCTCAGGCTGTATTTTTTACTGCTTGCGTCTCGCGCCTGTGCTAAGCCAGTAGCAATACTCACATCCACCTCACGCTCATAGGCCGCACGCTCACGCGCATGCATCTGTGCGTCAAGGTCAAGTATCGAAACAGTCGGCTCTGTAGCGGTAGTGTTCATAAATCAAGTATAGCAATGGCGGGTGTTTTGTCGAGTGCACGTACTCTCACTTTACTCGTGCCTATCTAGCCCCAGTCCTGCGGCACATAGCCCACGGTGATGCGCTGATCTCGTGACACCACCGGTCGTTTGATGACGCTGGGGTGAGCCAGCATGAGGGCGTGTGCGCTGGCGGTGTCGTTCACGCGGGCCTGTGTGGCGGCATCGAGCTTGCGCCAGGTCGTTCCCTTTTTGTTGACCAGTGCTTCCCAGCCCAAGGCGGAGATCCACGTGCTCAACGCCTGCTCAGGCACGCCTTGTTTTTTGAAGTCGTGGAAGGTGTAGGGCTGGTTGTGTTCGTCAAACCAGGCGCGGGATTTTTTGACGGTGTCGCAGTTGGGGATGCCGTAGAGGGTGGTGGTCATGCTTGAATTTTAGGTTGCGCTTGTAGCTTGTACTTTGCACGGTGCTTATTGCTTTTGTACGCCCGGTTGGAGCTGCATCGCCCGCCCTCATGGTGGGGTACCACAAATCGGTCGGGCGATACAGCCCCAACCGGGCAGCGAAGAGCGTGAT
>CANGME010000023.1 GCA_947455145.1 Comamonadaceae bacterium | reverse complement strand
GGCGACCCGTTGTGTGCCGTAGCGGGCTGGCTCAAGTTGCCGTTTTGGCCTTGCTTTATCTACATGGCCATTGGCAAACTGGCTCGCTACATCACCATGACAGCGGCCCTGCTGTGGTTGTTTCCCGGCGGCTTCAAATTTTGAAGCTTGACCTTCAACTTAAGAGCTAAACAAGAAGTTCATCACATCACCATCCTTGACGACGTACTCCTTGCCCTCTGAGCGCATCTTGCCCGCGTCCTTGGAGCCCTGCTCACCTTTGTAGGTGATGTAGTCGTCAAAGGCGATGGTCTGGGCGCGGATGTAGCCCTTCTCAAAATCGGTGTGGATCACGCCTGCGGCTTGCGGGCCCGTGTCGCCCACATGAATCGTCCAGGCGCGCACCTCTTTCACGCCTGCCGTGAAATAGGTTTGCAAGCCCAGCAGCTTGAAAGCCGCGCGAATCAGGCGGTTCAGCCCTGGCTCGGTTTGACCAAGTTCTTCTAAAAACATCTGGCGATCGTCATCGCTCATCTCGGCCATCTCGGCCTCCATTTGCGCGCTGATAGCCACCACCGGGGCGTTTTGTTTCGCCGCAAATTCTGTCAAACGATCCAGCAGCGGGTTGTCCTTGAACCCGTCTTCGCTCACGTTGGCCACAAACATGGCGGGCTTGGCGGTGATCAAGAAAAACTGCTGCAGCAAAGGCAGCTCTTCCTTGCTGAAATCCAGCGTGCGCACCGGCTTGGCTTCATTCAGGGCGGCTTGGCATTTCTCCAAAATCGCCACCAGCTTGATGGATTCTTTGTCGCCCGAGCGTGCCGTTTTGGTGACGCGGTGCAGTGCTTTTTCCACCGCACTCAGATCGGCCAGACACAGCTCGGTCTGGATCACTTCAATGTCGGAGATCGGATCCACCTTGCCCGCCACGTGAATCACGTTGTCGTCTTCAAAACAGCGCACCACATTCACGATGGCATCGGTCTCACGGATGTGGGCCAAAAACTTGTTACCCAGGCCCTCGCCCGTGCTAGCGCCCGCCACCAAACCCGCAATGTCGACAAACTCCACAATCGCCGGCACGATGCGCTCAGGGCTGATGATCGCGGCCAACTGCTGCAAGCGCGGATCAGGCACTTCCACCATGCCCACATTGGGCTCAATGGTGCAAAAAGGGTAGTTCTCTGCCGCAATGCCCGCTTTGGTCAAGGCGTTGAAAAGGGTCGATTTACCGACGTTGGGCAAGCCCACGATGCCGCACTTCAAACTCATGAAAATATCCTTTGGAATTAATCCCCATTGCACCATCGAACCCAATGTGAGTGTGGTGAAGGTGCCCGATCAGCGCGACGCGCTACCGATATTAATAACCAAAGAACCAGCCAAAAACGGCCCGATTCCTAGGTTTTTGCCCTCGTTTTTTCTTGGGGGAAACTTATCCCAATTGTACTGATCAGCGAATCCCTGCTGCGTCGCAGCACCGTTAACGACGGTCGCATTCTGGGGATCGGGTTCTTTGTGACTTTTGTGTCCGCATTTATGCCCAGCAGAAAACCTTCAAGGCATCATCTGCGTATGCGGCAAACAATTCTAGGTTACTGGCCTTTAATTAGCGCTAATGAGGCTTGTACGAAGGCGGAGAAGTGTTGCCGCTGGCCATAAACTGACCACCACAAAGTCTGCGTCCAATTCTTGCCATGTGCAAGGCTGTAATCGATATTTCCAAAATGATCCGCCATGATCTCCGACATGCGACTATCCAAGTCTGCCTTCGGCAGGAGCAGGTGCGCCTCAGTCTCACCGCCGTAATTTACAAGGGTTGCTCCATGCTTTTTGGCGATATGCAGCATCTGCGCATTCTCTGACAGCGCATGAATATGAAATTCACTCACCCCTTGGTTACGCGCATGGGTGACGGCGCGGCTAAACAATCGCCCACCATGGCCTTTGCCGCGATACGCTGTCAGCACAGACACGCCAAACTCGGCGCTATCCGATAGTCCAAGCCCAAAGCTATACGGCGATTGATTGGGCGCGCATGTGTTTGCGACATGCGCCACAGCAACAAGTAACGCTTGTCGGTTGTAAATGCCGTATATATGATCGCGCTCAAAATTAAGGCCACTCACGTAGTTTTGGATGTGCTCATCAGTCGCGATGTAGCCAAAGCGCAAATAGCGGTCTCGCTTTGGCAAGGCGAGCAGGTGCTGAGCAATTTCAACCTTATCAACCAAATGAAGGGTAGAGATGCGCACAAACTGGCGCGATAGATAGCCGTAGGCTTTTTGTGAATTTTTTAGAAAACTTCGAACATGAGACGTTTCAGTTGTCATACCTTTGATTATAAGGGTTTACCCTAATTTATCAAGGCCTGTAGTTCTAAATATTGACGGATGATGACTTAAAGCTCTCGTCACCCTTGGGTCCCGCTCAGGCGCTTGCGAGCTTGCGCAAGACGACCAATGGGCTTGGTGGTGGCATCCGATCAGCGGATCCCATGTATTAAGTTCAGCGCAAGAAATTGCCCCAGGCCCCGATATTGAAGACCTGCTGATAACCGTGCTTCTTCAGCATCATCTTTGCCATTCCGCTACGTGTTCCACTGGCACAGCAGAGGACAACCGGAGCAGATTTGGGTATCTCACCCAGCCTGCTGCCCAGCTCTTGTAGAGGAATATTGATCGTCCCTGGGGCGCTCCCGCTGGCGTACTCCGCAGCTGACCGGACATCCACCAAGGTGGCGCCGCTCTTCTTGAGCGCTGGCAGCATGGCCCTGACTCGCCTGGCATTCCACCACTTGTACCCAAACCACAATGCCAGAGCCATTAAGGGCCAGTATTGTTTAAAAATACCTTCGAAATCCATACAAATCCTTAACTTTTTACCTACTGAAATGTCCCGGTAACCCATCCCTCTCATGGGTCAAACTAACCGTGAACGTCTTACCCAAAGTTGATGTTCGCACTCACCGTCTGCCCAACCCGCAAGACCGTGTCCGCGCCCGCCAACACAATGGCGTTCATCCCGAAGGTGACGGCACCGTCCAGCCGCGCATCTCGACGGTAACTTTGCAGGGCATCACCCACCTCGGGGCTGCTCAATGCCGTGGCGGGGTCGATGTTGGGTATGGGGCAACGCGGGCAAGGTTTGACAGGTTTAAGCAGTGCCTCACCTTCCTGCGTGCTAATGTGCAATGTGCCCAGCCGGTCTTCATCATGCGCTTGCAAACCTGCCAGAACAATATTGGGGCGAAATCGCTGCACGCCCACTGCGGCGTGCCCGGCGGCCTGCAAGCGGGTGTTGAATTCATCCAGCGAGGCCTGGCCCAGCACCAAGGCCGCATAGCCATCGGCGAACTGGTTTGGGGCTTCCACTCCGTCCGTCCATTGCAGATTGGACAGGCGCGTTTGCTCCGGGTCAAAGCGAGTCAAACGGTATTGGGTGGCTTGTGAGGTGGGCAGGCCGTCAGCCGACAAAGACAAAAAGTCAGTGAACCATTGCGCGGCGATGTCGCCCATGTCGTAGGCGCTCACCTCGTCGCTCCACACTTTGACGCGCACGGGCTGCTCTACGCCGTCAATGGCCAAGTGCAGGGCCAACATGCCGGGTGCGCGCAAGATCATCTCGGACAGCTTGAGCTGCGGCTGAATCAGCGCCATGCGGGGCAGCTGGCGCTGGGTCACAAACTCGCCCGCTGTGTCCACCACCATCCAGGCGCGGTCCAAGTCCAGCCCGGTTTCGGTCAACACGGCTTCTTGCACCTCAATGCCCGCGCAAGATTTGACCGGGTACACAAACAGGCGGGCAATCGTGGCCTGCACATCACGCGGGCTTGTCAAAGAATCACTCACAACAGGGCTTTCTAAAAATTGAAGTCAAGCTGCATTCTGCCCTGCCTTCTACAATCGACATATGGCACTTCCCTTGGACATCTGTATTCGCGGCGACGGCATTGTGGGCTGCACGCTGGCCCTGCTGTTGGCGCGTGAGCGTTTGCGTGTCGGCGTGGTGACACCCCCCGCTCACACGCAGGCAACAGAACCCTCTACGCGAGCCGATGTGCGGGCTTACGCACTCAACCGCGCTTCTAAAAAACTGCTGGAAGAACTGCGCTGCTGGCCCGCGCCCGGTCTAGCCACACCCGTTCAGCGCATGCAGATTCAAGGTGACCGACAAGGAGAAGTCACTTTCGATGCGGCGCAAAACCATGCCGACGCGCTGGCCTGGATTGTCGATGCCACAGCGCTGCAATCGCAACTCAAAGAAGCCATGCGCTTCTCCCCCCAGATCGAATGGTTAAGCGCACCCCAGCCCGCTGCGCTGACCGTGGTGTGCGAGGGCAAGGCCAGCACCACGCGAGACGAGCTGGGCGTGGAGTTTGAAACCTTCGCCTACGCGCAACACGCCATCGCGGCCCGACTTACGTGTGAGAAACCCCATGGCCAAGTGGCGCGGCAATGGTTTTCAAACGGCGAAGTTCTGGCTTTATTGCCGCTGGACGGCGAACAGGGGAACTCTGTGGCCGTGGTGTGGTCAGTCACTCCTGAGCATGCAGCGCAATGGGCGCAGGCCAGTGAGTCAGAATTTTGTGAGGCACTGCAAACCGTGAGTCACAGCAGCTTGGGCGCATTGACACTGTGCAGTGAGCGGGTGACTTGGCCTTTGCAAAAATCCCAAGCCAATCACTGGGTAGGACGCCACAAAGACCTAGGCCCCTGGGCACTGGCGGGTGACGCCGCCCACACCGTGCACCCGCTTGCCGGGCAGGGCTTGAACCTGGGCTTGGCCGATGTGGCCGAGCTGGCCCGTCTGCTGCATGCGCGCGAGGACTGGCGCGCTGTGGGTGACGCAAAACTACTGCGCCAGTACGAGCGGTCTCGCAAGGCCGGCATCGTGACGATGCAAACGGGCACGGATGGCCTGCAATGGCTGTTCTCACAAAGTGACCAGATGAGCCCCAGCCTGCGCAACTGGGGTATGAACCTGGTGGAGCGAAGCGGTTTTCTCAAGCAATGGATGGCCAAGCGGGCCATGAATTTTTAAACGGACATCAACGGACACCTCATGACATTTTTTAAAACCCTATTCGTCAGCACCCTGACCTTGCTGTGCCTGAGTGCCAGCGCCCAAGAAGCTGCAATTCGCAAAAACCTGGCCGAGCGTGTGCCTCAGTTGCAAAAAATCGACGAGATCAGCAAAACCCCGCTCGCCAATTTGTATGAGGTTCGCGTCAATGGCACCGAGATTTTCTACACCGATGCCGAAGCCAATTTTCTGATTCAAGGCCAGATCATCGACACCCGCCAGCGCCGCAACCTGACCGAAGAGCGCATCGACAAGCTGACCGCCGTGAGCTTTGATTCGCTCCCACTCAAAGACGCTTTCACCGTGGTGCGCGGCAATGGCAAGCGCAAGCTGGCCGTGTTTGAAGACCCCAACTGCGGCTACTGCAAACGCTTTGAGCGCGACCTGGAGAAGGTCACCAACGTCACCATCCACACCTTTCTCTACCCCATCTTGAGCCCCGATTCCACCGACAAATCCAAGAACATTTGGTGCGCCAAAGACAAGGCCAAAAGCTGGCAAGACTGGATGCTGCGCGAGCAAACCCCGGCCACCGCCAATTGCGACTCAACGGCCATTGCACGCAATGTTGAGCTGGGTAAAAAACACAAGATCACCGGCACGCCCACGCTGATCTTTGCCGACGGCTCACGCGTACCCGGTGCCATCAACGCACAGCAGATTGAGAAGTACTTGACCGACATCAAATAAGCCGCCCTGACTGCCCCATCAGCCATGACGGAACAATCAAGCACGAACGCCGCCATCCACTACCGCGTGGCGGTGGCCAATCTTTTCGCGCACCTATTTGAGGTGACGCTCACCATCGCAAAACCTCTCGCGCAGCAACGCGTGTCGCTACCGGTCTGGATTCCGGGCAGCTACTTGGTACGTGAGTTCTCCAAAAATCTGCAAGGGCTGGGCGCAAGGCAAGGCCGACGCGCGGTAGCCTTGCAGCAACTCGACAAATGCAGTTGGCAAGTGGATTGCGCCGCCGATCAGCCCTTGGTGCTGCGCTACCAAGTCTATGCCTTCGACAATTCCGTGCGCACCGCGTGGCTGGATGCCGCACGCGGGTTCTTCAACGGCACCAGTTTGTTTTTGCGTGTTGAAGGGCAAGAGGACACGCACCACACAGTGGAGTTAATCACCAGTTCCGCCATGGCCGATTGGTCGGTGGCCACAGGCCTGACGCCGCAAAAAATAACGCGCCGTGGTTTTGGCACGTACCGCGCCAGCAGCTACGACGCGCTGGTGGATGGCCCCTTGGAGATGGGCACTTTTTGGAGCGGCACCTTCACCGCCTGCGGTGTGCCGCACCGCTTTGTGGTGGCCGGTGCCCCCGCCTCGTTTGATGGTGAGCGGCTCTTGGCCGACACGCAAAAAATTTGTGAAACCGAAATCCGCTTCTGGCACGGCGCTGATGCGGGCAAGCGCGGGGGCCGCAAACCACCGCACGCCAATTACCTCTTCATGCTCAACGCCACGCATGACGGTTATGGCGGCCTGGAGCACCGCAACTCCACCGCCCTCATCTGCACCCGCAAAGACCTGCCGCGCCTGGGCAACGACAAACTCACCGAGGGCTACACCACCCTGCTGGGACTCATCAGCCACGAGTACTTTCACACCTGGAACGTCAAGCGCCTGCGCCCGATAGAGCTCACCCAGATCGACTACACGCGCGAAAACTACACGCCGCTGCTGTGGTTTTTTGAAGGCTTCACCAGCTACTACGATGATCTGCTGCTGCGTCGCGCAGGCCTGATTGACGATGCGGGCTACCTCAAGCTGCTGAACAAGGCCATCAACCAGGTTTTGCAAACCCCGGGGCGTGCAGTGCAATCGGTCGCGCAGTCCAGCTTTGACGCCTGGGTCAAGTACTACCGGCAAGACGAGAACACCCCCAACGCCACGGTGAGCTACTACACCAAAGGCTCACTCGTGGCCCTGTGCCTCGACTTGACGCTGCGTGCGCAAGGCCCACACACGCTGGACGACGTGATGCGCGCCCTATGGCAGCGCTGCCAGGGTGGGCCACTGACTGAGGCCGATTTACTGGCGGTGTTGCAAACGTTGACCGGGCGCTCTTTTGCCAAAGAGATAGCCCAATGGGTTCACAGCACCGACGAGCTGCCTTTGCGTGAGCTGCTGGAAAAGCACGGTCTGACGATTTTGGAAGAGCCCGCGCAGTTGGCCCAGCAACTGGGTCTGCGCGTTAGCGAAGACGGAGCGCTCCAAATCAAAACCGTGTTGCGCGGTGGTGCAGCCGAACGAGCTGGGTTTGCGGCGGGCGATGAATGGCTGGGGCTGGAAGTGGGCGCGGGTCGTGCTGCACAAAGCTGGCGCATGACGAAGCTTGATGAGCTGCCGCTGTATGCAGGAAAACACAACAAAGTCAAAGCACTGGTCGCCCGTGATAAACGTCTGGTGCAACTGCTGTTGACGCTGCCCAAGGCCGTGACGACATGGCGGCTGGTTGTGCGCGATGCGCAGGGGGTTGGTCGCTGGTTGGCTGCTGCTTGAGCATGTGTCCGCCCCTCATCCTAGGTGCTGGGGCAAGGAGAGGCGATACAATGTATCTCAATCCCAAAGGAAAATCACGATGAGCACCACCACCATGGTTCACGTCCGCTTGGACGAGCAACTCAAAACACAGGCCGCACAGACGCTGGCTGAAATGGGTTTGACGGTCTCTGATGCGGTTCGCGTTTTTTTAATGCGTGTCGTCGCGGACAAGCAAATGCCATTCGCCATCAAGGCACCCAACGCCACCACTCGTGACGCTATGGCCGAGGCCGATGAAATGACCCACGCGCACCGTGCGCGCTTTAGCACTGCTGCCGAGCTGTTCGATGACCTCGAAAAAAACAGCCGCAAGTAAACGCACCCCACTGCCCAGAGCGGCGAACTACACAAAAGCCTTTCTCAAGGATTGGGAGCGACTGTCCCACGCAGGTCGCTACAACATGCATCAGCTAAAAGAGGCCATGTTGCTGTTGATTGCCAACAATGCCCCGCTAGGCCCAGAGTGGCTCGATCACCCTTTGGGCGGCGACTGGCAAGGCCACCGCGAATGCCATATCGGCGGCGACTTCCTGCTGGCCTACAAATTGGAGGACATCGGGAAACATGGCTTGGTTGTTTTTGTGCGGGCTGGCACGCATGCTGAACTTTTTGAGTAGCCCACTAGGCGACCTGTGCTTTGGCTTGCTCCGCCACGGCACGTGAAGCCCCCCGCAGGCTGGTGGTCTGGGCATCCGGGCGCAAGCACCAGAAGCAGCGGCCCGCCCACCCAGCAGCGCGAGACAGGTACAAAAGCCCCAATGCATGAAGGGAAAATCAAGCCAAAGTTACCCGCTTGAACTTGCGCTTACCCACCTGCAACACATAGGTGCCAGCGCCCAGCTTGAGGCCCTTGTCGCTCACCGTGTTGGCGTCCACCCGCACACCGCCGCCGTCAATCAGGCGATTGCCCTCACCGCTGGACGCCGCCAAACCGGCTTGTTTAAGCAAAGCGCCAATGCCGATAGGGCCATCTGTCAACGCCAAGGTTTCCTCAGGAATTTCATCCGGAATGCCACCGCGCGAGCGGTTGATGAAGTCCTGCTCCGCTGCATCGGCGGCGGCGGCAGAGTGAAAACGCGCCGTGATCTCCTTGGCCAGCATCACCTTGGCTTCTTTGGGGTTGCGGCCCTGTGCCACTTGTTCCTGCAAGTCTTCAATCTCGCTCAAGCTGCGAAAGCTCAGCAAGGTGTACCAGCGCCACATCAGCGTGTCAGAGATCGACAGCACCTTGGCGAACATGGTGTTGGCGTCTTCGCTGATGCCGATATAGTTGTTTTTGGACTTGGACATTTTCTCTACGCCATCCAGCCCTTCGAGCAGTGGCATGGTCAAAATGCACTGCGGCTCCTGGCCGTATTCGGCTTGCAGGTGGCGGCCCATCAGCAGGTTGAACTTTTGATCCGTGCCGCCCAGCTCCAAGTCGGATTTGAGCGCCACCGAGTCATAGCCCTGCATCAGCGGGTACAAAAACTCATGCACCGCAATCGGCGTACCGGCCTTGAAACGGTCATGAAAATCATTGCGCTCCATCATGCGCGCCACCGTGTAGCGCGACGCCAGTTGAATCATGCCGACCGCGCCCAGGGGCTCGCACCACTCGCTGTTGTAACGAATTTCCGTGCGGGCCGGATCCAGCACCAAACTGGCTTGACGGTAGTAGGTCTCGGCATTGAGCTTTATTTGCGCGGGCGTGAGTGGCGGGCGGGTGCTGTTGCGCCCGGAGGGGTCGCCAATCAAGCTGGTGAAGTCGCCAATCAAAAAGATCACCTGGTGCCCCAAATCTTGCAACTGGCGCATTTTGTTCAGCACCACGGTGTGGCCAATGTGGATGTCGGGCGCGGTGGGGTCCAGGCCCAGCTTGATGCGCAGCGGCGTGCCGGTGGCCTCTGAGCGCGCGAGTTTTTTGACCCACTCGTCCTCGGGGATCAACTCCTCGCAGCCACGCAAGCTCACGGCCAGCGCCTCCCGGACGCGGTCTGTTACAGGAAAAGGGGCTAGTTGACGTTGGTTCATAGGGGTTTTTACGGGTGTCGCGGGGGCTGCGGCAGCTATACTTGCGGTTGTTCTATGTGCTTGATTTTAAATCGCACGCTGACCTCAGTAGACCCCGCGCTTTGGGAACTGCTGTTTCCTAGCTTTGAGGGTATCCCGTTTGAAAAATACGTTCGCTTCCACGTTGGATGAGATTTTGAGTTCTGCAAGAACGATGGCACGTTTGCCCTCACGCAAACTTCTCGCCGTCGTCGGTGCGATCCTGCTCCTCGGCGGCGGCGGTGCCTACGCAGTGGCTACCGCCGTAGTATCTCTGGCCCCAGATGCAGCGCTGCTGCCCGTGCGCGAGATAAGCGAGTCGGTACAGCCCCTGTCCCTAGCCGCCCAGGCAGAGACCCTGGACACAACCCGCCTGACGTTGTTTCGCTCTGACACCACCCGCTCTAGCGACACCGCAGACACTCTGCTCTCGCGCTTGGGCATTGATGACCCGAGCGCTGCCGCCTTTTTGCGCACAGACCCCATCACCCGGCTCGCCTTATTGGGCCGTGCTGGTCGCAACCTAACTGCTGAAGCCTCTGAGTCCAACGCCCTGCTCAAACTCATCGCCCGCTGGAGCCCAGACGCTGATGGCACTTTCAAACGCTTGGTTGTTGAAAAACTCGGCACAACTTTCAGCGCCCGCTTGGAAACCGCCCCGCTGGTCACCAGCACACGTCTGGCCAGCGGCATCATCAACACCTCCTTGTTTGCAGCCACCGATGAGGCCAATGTGCCTGACACCGTGGCTACGCAAATCGCTGAAATTTTCTCAGGCGATATCGACTTTTACCGCGCCCTGCGCAAGGGCGACCGCTTTTCGGTCGTCTATGAAACGCTAGAGGGTGATGGCGAACAACTCCGCGCCGGGCGCGTGCTGAGTGCCGAGTTTGTTAACTCAGGCAAGACCCTGCAAGCAGCATGGTTCCAAGAACCGGCCACCGCTGGCCAACCCGCACCCCGGGGTGGCTACTACACATTAGACGGTCAAAGCCTGCACCGCGCTTACCTTGCCTCTCCCATGGAGTTTTCCCGCGTCTCCAGCGGCTTCAAGATGCGCTTTCACCCCATCTTGCAAACTTGGCGCGCTCACCTTGGGGTTGATTACGCGGCCCCCACGGGCACCGCCGTGCGCAGCGTGGGTGATGGTGTGGTTGATTTTGCAGGCGTTCAAAACGGTTTTGGCAATGTCGTCATCATTAAACACCGCAGCAACAACACCACGGTTTATGCCCATTTAAGCCGCATTGCCGTCAAGCGCGGGCAGACTATTGCCCAAGGCCAAAACATCGGCGCAGTTGGCTCAACGGGTTGGGCTACTGGCCCCCATTTGCATTTTGAGTTCCGCGTTAACGGTGTCCATAAAGACCCGCTCACCCTAGCCCGCCAAAACGATACCACCCCGCTCTCAGCGGCTACCAAGCCTCTTTTCATGCGCTTTGCTGTCACAACACGCCAGCAACTCGCTGCTGCGGCCTCTATGCTCCCTGGTAGCGCCCAGTAAATTTGCGGCGTTCGGGTTCATGCGGCGTGACTGAACTCTACATTGGCCTCATGTCCGGCACCTCGCTAGACGGGGTGGACGGGGTGCTTGCGCAATGCACTAATGCGCACACTCGCGTCATTCACCATGTGTACCAAGCCTTCACACCAGAGCTCAGCGCTGCGCTGCTCAGCCTCAATACCCCTGGCCCAGACGAGTTGCACCGGGCAGCTTTGGGTGCCAATGCGCTAGTGCGCGTTTACGCACAAGTCGTTGCCGCACTGCTCTCACAGGCAAGCCTGTCTGCCCAGGCCATCACCGCCATCGGCGCGCACGGCCAAACCGTTCGCCACCGCCCGCAAGAGTTCGACGGCACGGGCTACACCCTGCAGCTCAACAACCCCGCACTATTGGTTGAGCTCTCTGGCATAGAAGTGCTTGCTGACTTCCGCAGCCGGGACGTGGCCGCTGGCGGTCAAGGCGCACCGCTTGTGCCCACCTTCCACCAAGCCATGTTTGCACAAACGGGGCGCACCGTGTGCGTACTCAATATCGGCGGCATCTCCAACCTTTCGGTTCTCAATGACAATGCCGTTTTAGGCTTTGACTGCGGCCCCGGCAACGCCTTGATGGATGCATGGTGCCAGCAGCACACCGGCCAGGCTTTTGACCGCGATGGAGCTTGGGCTGCCCGTGGGCAAGTCAACACTGCGCTGTTGGCCAAGCTGCTAAGTGAGCCCTACTTCGCCAGCCCGCCGCCCAAAAGTACCGGGCGTGATCTCTTTAATGTGCTTTGGTTGCAGCAACAACTTATCGAGTTTGCTTTTGTGCCGCCCATAGACGTGCAAGCCACCTTGACCGAACTCACAGCGCAAGTCTGCGCCCGCGATGTGCTGCTTTACGGCCCTGCGACTGAGCGCTTGATTGTGTGCGGTGGTGGTGCACTTAACACCCACTTGATGGCGCGCATGCAGGCCCACCTGCCCGGGCAAGAAGTCCTCAGCTCCCAAGCCCTAGGCATTCCCCCCCAACAGGTTGAAGCCGCCGCCTTTGCCTGGCTGGCGCGTAAAACCGTTTTGCGGCAAACGGCCTCACTCAAGAGCGTCACCGGCGCGAAAGGCCCGCGGGTGTTGGGGGCGATCTACCCGGCTTAGGTTCGCACAACGGTTTAGTTTTTAAACCGGATTTAATTGGAATCTGACCCCAATTATTGAATTTGCACCACCAAGCTAATCGTCACATCCGTTACGGGGACGTCCGTCATGGCGCCAACTGCTGTAGTGGGTACTGACCCAATGGCATCCACCACGCTCAGACCACTCACCACCCTACCAAATACGGCATAACCAGGGGATGCATCGCTTTGGTAGTCTAGCGACGGGTTGTCAATCAAATTCACAAAGAATTGCGCCTGTGCAGAGTTAGGTTCAGTGGTTCTAGCCATAGCCAAGGAACCGCGCACGTTAGATAAACCTTTATTGGTTTCCAAGGCAATTGTTGGCAACACATTTGGCTTGAACACCAAACCTGTAGTAAACCCACCCCCTTGTATGACAAAGCCGGGAATGACCCTGTGAAACAAGGTGCTGGCATAGTAGCCGCTGCTGACATAACTTAAAAAGTTGTTAACCGTAATAGGGGCCGCAGTGGGGTTCAGCTCCAGCACTATGTTGCCCATAGAGGTCACCATGGCCACCTGTGGCTGTAAGACCGTTAGCGTGGTGGCGTACAAAACCGCACCACCTGCCGTCTTTATGCTGATGGGCAATGGCCCTGTTGCAGTGACGGTACACGTCAGCACAGCGAGGTCGGTGGTACTTTGCGAGGTAAATTTCGGGTTAGTGCAACTGCCTGTACTGGCGGTCATGTCAGTGCGCATATATCGACCTGCAACATAAAGTGTCGCAGTTTGACCGTACTTTAAGCTTTGGGCCTGAATTTGTGATACAGAGGGGCTCACATCTGCACCACTGCCCCCCCCACCGCAAGCGCTCAACCAAACCACGCTCGTCAAAATAAATAACCTTGAATTCCAAGACATTGTTGTTCTACCCTAAATGACGCTTTATGCGTGTTAGTTATGCAATTTGGAATGCTTTGAGAATGGGCAACTTCTTGGCCGCAAAATCCTGGGCTTGCAAGATTAATTCGGCCAGGTTTTCTTCAGCCGTCTCAAGCGTCTTTCCGTCTTTCACAAGTTTTTGCCCTTGCCCGGCAAGAATTCCCCAAACCACCTGCGCCCACTCTGCAGGTTGCTTTTTACCTTGCGCCAAGGCCAGCAAAAACAACTGCTCGAAACGGTTTACTGTTACACCACCACCCGTCACAGGGCTGGCCAAATAGCTAATATCAACACTGCCTCGCGATTTGTTGATGAGATGGGCGTTCAACTTACTGGTGCGCTTTTTGGTCTTGCTTACGTTCGACTCGTCTTGCACAGCCGTCAACGCCCCTGTGCCCGTCAAAATCAGCACCGCTTGTATTAGCTGTGAAATGTTGATGTTATGCCCCTTAAGGACTTGCTCCAACTCACCCATTGATCTGGGTTTGTGGTCGGCCAGCACATCCAAAATAGGGTTATAAACCGCCTCTTGCATGGTCGACTCGCCCAGCGCACCGCTTGCCTTTAACGACACATCCGCTCGCGCGGTGGTCAGCATCACACCTTGTGCACGCAATGCTTCGGCCTGCTCCAGTGGGTTCAACTTACGTGCGCCTTTGACCCAGTAATCTTTACGGAACTGCTGGTTCACCATGAAGTCGCGCACGGTCTGGCGAAACTTCACATCGGGAATCTCGGCCAGCAAAGCTTGCTGCTCTGGCGTGAGGTTTAGCGCTTCAACAAAGTCCAGATAGTTGGCGCTGCACGCAAACTCCAGCTTGGCTGGGGCCAGCCATTGGGCCATGCTGGCAAACGACATGGGCACCCAGTCGCGGTTGAAGTATTCATGTGCGACGTAATTGCGGTTTTGCCCTTTGATTTGCTTGATCCTGTCTGCAATCAAAGGGTTGGCCTTGGCATAAGACGGGTTGGTCGCCATCAGTTTTTCTGCAAACTCTAGCGCCGCATTAATGCGCGGCACAATGCCTTGGCCTGTGGCACCCATCACCTCGCTGTGCTCGGTGAGCAAGTCACGCATGGGCACCATGGCAGCCCAACCGGGCTGGGTGTTGTAGCTGATGTACAGCACACCCCCCACTTTGAGTTTGCGCTGAATAAAGTCCACGATAACGGCGCGGTTAGCGTCAGATATCCAGCTCCAAATACCGTGCAGGCCAATGTAGTCAAACTCCGGCAAATCTGTGCGCGCAGCAAACTCGTCAAAGCCCTGGTCATACAACTTAGCGTCTGCGCCCGCCACGGCGGCCAGCTCTTGGGCAAAGCCCGCTTGCGCTGGGTTGAAGTCGGTACCGCTCCACTGGGTGATGCTGGCGGCAGCGTGCAAGTTAGCGCTCATGCCTTGGCCAAAGCCCAACTCGCAGGCCGTACCAAACTCAGGAGCCACCAAGCCGGCGTTTAAAAAAGCCAGCTTGACGCGCTGCGGGTTGAGCTCCAGGTAATAGCCATAGGTGTAGCCAATGTCGGCCACGTAGCCTGCGGTCCAGTCGGTCATGGGATGACTCCAGTTTGAGAGCAGGTATTGTATTTTGCTCAGCGCTCTTCGGTCCTTGGTAGGGGGTGCTACGAAAAAGTTAATTAGCAGATCGTCTACATCAAAGCGGTGCTGAAGCACCGGGACTACGACAAAGGAGCATTGAAATCGTAAATGCACACATCCAAGTGAAGTACCTGCTCCCGGCGTGGGAGACCTTTCGCCGCGCCACCGATATCGCCCCCATCCGGGACGAAGCGCACTACCAGCGGATGGTGACGATGCTCGAAGCCCTGCTGGATGAGACCACTGGCGACGAAAACCATCCCGCGATGGGTCTGGTCGATATCGTCGGCGACCTGATCGAGGACTTTGAGGCCGAACACCATCCGCTGCCCGACGTTACCGGCGTGCAAGCACTCAAGTTTCTGATGGAGCAACACGGCATCAAACAAAGCGATCTGCACGAGATTGGCAGTCAAGGCGTGGTTTCTGAAATCCTGACGGGCAAACGGGAGCTCAATATTCGCCAAGTCCGGGCGCTCAGCGAACGCTTTGGGGTTTCTCCCGCCACCTTTATGTGAAGCCCTGACCTCTAGGGCTACCGCCAACACAACGCCCATCATCACTTGAGCCAAGACGCCTTGGCAAACGTTTGAACTTAATTGGAATCTGACCCCCATTAAATGCCCAGGTACAAATCCATCAGCGTGGTTTCCAGTTGCCGGGTGAAGCCCCTCACGTCCATCAAGGGTGAGGCTTGCATGCGGGCGCGCAGGGTTAGGCGCAGGTGGGCCAAGCGATCTGGGTCTAGCGCCAGTTGCTGGGCGATGCGCACATAGTCGTCGGCGTCTTGTGCTGCCAGCTCGGGCAGGCCTATGGTGCTGAGCAGGGCCAAGGTCTGGCGGCTCACCACACGGCTTTGGGGCCAGGTAACGACCGGCACGCCCATCCACAAGGCCTCGCAACTCGTCAAGCCGCCGGTGAAGGGGAAAGGGTCCAGGGCAATGTCTATATCGCCGTACTCCTTGAGCACATCCACATGAAACGATGCGGGGCGCAGCTCAAGGCGGCTGGGCGCTATGCCACGGGCGGCAAAGGCGGCGCGCAGGGTGTCACACAGCGGCTCGTCCACCAAGGTGCGCCATTTCAGCACCAGGCGCGAGCCGGGCACCGCCTGCAGCACCTTGGCCCACACGTCAAACACCCCGGCGTTTAGCTTGCCCGTGTTGTTGAAACAGCCAAACGTGATGTACCCGGTTTGCAGGCACGGCAAGGGGGCCACCGTCGCTGGTGCCCAAGGCACGGGCTGGTAACACCAGCGCCCTTGGGGCAGCCGAACGATGGGCTCCACAAACTGGGCTTGCGTGCCTGCGGGCGCGTGCCACGCGTCCAGCAACACGGCATCTATATAGCGCAAGCCGGTGGTGGCAAAGTAGCCCAACCACGACACCTGCACCGGCGCAGGCCGGTGCGCAAACACCGTCAAGCGCGAGCCAGCTGTGTGGCCCGACAGGTCGATCAACAGGTCCACCTCGTCTTGCCGAATCAGCGCGGCCAGCGCCGCATCGTCCAGGGTTGCCACGGCGCGCAGCGTACATGCCGCACGCACCTCGGTCGTCACCCAGTCGTCTACTTGCCCCGCGCTGTAGATGAACACCGTGCAGCGGGAGCGGTCATGCGCCCGGATCACATCCTTCACAAACAAGCCCACCGTGTGTTGGCACACATCCGCAGACACATAGCCAATGCGCAAAGGTCGCCCCTCTAGCGCGGACTGCTGTGGCCGTGCACGCGGGCCTGCGGCCTGAGTGATGGCCCACTCACCCCAGTCACGCGCCTGCTGCAAACGCTGCGCGTCTGTGACCGCAGGGTCGTACTCTTGGCTGGTGAGCGCGTTGCGCCGTATGACGGGGTGATGAGGTAACGCGACTTGCAGCGCCGTGTACGCCTGCTGCGCCTGGGCGTGGTCGCCCGCCTCGCGGGCCAGATTGGCCAGGTTCACGGTGCAGCGCAAATCGTTGGGGGCCAAGTCACGCACAAGTTCAAAGCAGACCCGGGCACGGCTCAGGTAGCCAAAACTCTGCAACAGTGCGGCCACACCCAGCAAGGCGTCCACCTCCCCCGCATGTGCATCCACCACCTGCTGGCAAAGCGCCAGCATCTCAGGGAAACGACCACTTTGCGCGTGCGCACTGGCCAGTTGGATCAGAGGGTACGCAAGCATTCAAGAAAAGTACAGACTGACCCGATCCGTCGTCCAGATTGGAACACCTGTACCGAAGAAATCTGCATCTTCCGCCCACACCGGAACAATTGCTTTGCTCGTCATGCTGATTTGGTTTTTGCTTTTTTGATGGGTGCTCCTGTCTTGCGTGCCACCTTGAAATCAGCAACAACATCCTCGGCGTCAATGTGGTGCGCCTCCAGCAATTTGTCCAATGCCTTTCCAGCCTTCTTCAAAGCGACAACGTCACTCTCCACCTGGCCATGTGTAGGAATAAAGAACCCCACCGTCTGGCCGTGGCGGGTCACCGCTACTGGCGTGCTGGCTGCAATGTATTCCGCCAGATCAGCTCTGAACTCTCGAATGCCAACTTTGGTCGTTTCCATAATGCCCCTTTTGATCATTCCAACTTGTGAATCCATGTGTACACATTATACGCAGTGATCATTTTTCTGCAAAGAAAGGAACACCCCAACCTACAGGAAAACCCCATTGTGTTGATTTCTAAGGAAATTTGACGTGCTAACGGGTGGCCCACAGTGACGCGTGCTCAACCAGGTACTCAAACAGCGCCCGCACGTCCTCGATGGCTGTAGGTCGCAGTCGATTTCATGGGGCACTGCGCAGCTCGGCTTGCCCCTGGCTGTGGCGGGCAAGCACGAGCTCAATATTCGCCAAGTCCGGGCGCTCAGCGAACGCTTTGGGGTTTCTCCCGCCACCTTCGTGTGAAGCCCTGATCTCTAGGGCTACAGGCGGCAAAGGCGGCGCGCAGGGTCTCACACAGCGGCTCGTCCACCAAGATGCGCAGCAGCGCAACCAAGAAGTGAGGGACGAGCGGGGGCGGGTCATGGCTGGGCTGTGATGTTGAGCGGCTGGCCTCGAAAAAAGAGCGTATCTGGCGACAACGCTCAGTTAGCCCAAAGCAACGGAATCGTCGTAGAGCGTTTCAGGCGCAATGTCGATATCGCCAGGCCATACAACTGTGCCGTAATTCGCAGTCACACGGCAAAAAAGTGCCGGTGCTGCAATCCGACTCCAGGGCTTCATTTCAAGCAACGGGCGCATATCAAAACGGCGACGCTCACCATTTTCGTATTCAAGGTCAATTTGAAAATCCGACCCGGGGTTAACGCTAACAACATCACATAACATGACCTATCCTCACTATGGATTTCAATCCATGCCTGCACCATTTTGAGCTGCTTCGGAGGTAACTTGCCATCCAAAATGCGACCATCCTCGATGGCAATGGTCGCCTCCTCTCCTTGGTAGCGGACGTGGATATGTGGCAAATGGTGACGCCGATTGTCCCTAAAGAACATCAACACCAAAATCTCGTAAAACATGCTGATAGTCAGCATGGCGTGAACTCCGCATTGTCAAAATGACAGTTTAACCCGATGCACCCAAACGATTCAAACTGGGTACGCCAGGCGCGTACGGCTTTTTAGTTGTAATCTGACCCCCAATTATCTCTATTGGCCTATCGGTTTTGAGCCAGCCAATTCCTCAACCCATTTAATTTGCTGCGGTAAACATTGTGTCTCTAAGTCATAGTTAGCCTTGGCAAATTCTCTGGCGTTCTTTCCTAAGCTCTCACGCAATATTGGGTTATCTAGTACGTTACAAACACGCGATGCTAACTCTGTGGCGTCAAAGAAGTCTGTAAGCAAACCGGTTTCCCCGTCTTTTATAGCTTCGTGCAGGGGCTTCGTGTCGCTAGCCACAATTGCACAACCAGCACTCATGGCTTCCAGTAGACTCCAACTTAATACAAAAGGATATGTTAGGTAAACATGAACACTGCTTAACTGGAGTACAGGAATAAATTGTTCATATGGAATGCGTCCCAAAAAATGGATCCGGTTCCAGTCTTTTTCACTGATATGTTGATGAACTTCACGAGCAAAAATATCCTTCCAACTGTTTGTCCCGTAGATGTCTTTATCCGGGGCGGCGCCATAGCTCACATCATCCCCGCCCACTATCAGCACATTGGCTTTCGGTCGGCATTTCAGGATCTCTGGCAGTGCTCTCATAAACACGTGATAGCCTCGATACGGCTCTAAGTTCCGGCTTACAAATGTAATAACTTCGTCATTTTTTGTCAGTGTCAATTGGCCGTTGAGCGTGATGCTGACATCTGAGTTTGGTGCCACTCTATTGGTGTCTATACCATCGTGTACCACAGTGATGCGAGGGCGAACATGAGCTTGGTATGTGCTTGCTTGCCAATGCGTCGGGCTGATCGTTGCGTCGGCAATTTCTAGGTGTGCCAAGGTGTTTAAATTTTTGAGGCGGAAACGGCATGCATCACTGGTATTCTTAATGGGGAACTCAGGATCAAACCCCACGTCTGCACCCTGCGTGTGGTAATAAAACTCACAGTAGATCCCTAAACGGGCATCTGGCCATACATCTTTTAGAAACAAACTTTCACCCCAACCTGGGTGAGCAATGATCACGTCAGGGATGAAACCCTGTGACTTGAGCTCCAATGCGGCTTTGAAGCAAGCTTCACCGCGTATGACTTTTGTCTCAAAATCAGCAATCCACGGGTGTATATCATTTGAACTACCACGGGAGACCGTGTACGTAATTATATTTACGCCATTCCACTTATCATTTTCTATTTTCCGAAGCGTCATGGCGACAACCATGTGCCCCATATTTGCAAGTGCAGGTGCCAGAGACTTGAATTGACCTGGGAAGTTTTGATGAATAAATAATATATTCATAATCATTATATTGGTGACGGATGCAATAAATTTCTACGCCAAATGTATTTAAATTTAATAATTTTAATTAAGTCGTTGAGCCATAAAAAAGGCCACCCCTAAGGGTGGCCTTGACTCATTAACTGAGGCTAACGCGGATTAGGCGAACACGAAATCCGTAGCAGCCAAAGTGCCGCTGACGCCAGTGATGTTAATCAACGCATCAGCCGTATTGGAAACACCGGCCGTAGCATCGTTGATGTACAGGTATGTACCGGCAGCTGCACCAGCAGACACCACGATCACTGCAGCGCTCGTAGCTGCTTGATCGACAGACGCTGCAATTGCTTGGATAGCGGCGTACACAGCGGTCAGGCTTGCAGCCGTCGCAATGGTCTGGCTGTTAGACAGCACGATAGAGGTTTGTGCACCACCCGTATTCACCAAGGCAATTTTGTCAGTACCAGCTGTGAAGTCGGTGATTGACGTGATTGCGGTTGTACCAGCCGACACTGCTGTCAGGCCAGCAATGTTAGCGGCAGAGAACACTACAGTGTCAGTACCTGCGCCTGTTGTGATGTTGTCGGCTTGGTTTGCACCAGTCACGATGATACGATCATTGCCAGCGCCACCGCTGATTGTGTCGTTGCCGTTGCCGCCAGTGATGGTGTCATTGCCCGTGCCGCCGATGATGACGTCAGCGAAGCCCGAACCGATTACGGTCAACTTGCCTGTGAAAGACGTAGCATCAACCTTGCTACCGACAGCTGTACCAGCCAAAGCGTTTGTGATAACCAGGTCTTTAGCACCAGTGATATTGATCACGGAGTTGTCTGGGTTGACCAGGGTGGTGAGGGTGTTTGCACCGCCAGTTCCAGTACCTGTTGACACGAGGTTAGTCGTGGTCACACCGGTAATGGTCAGGTTTGCCAGTGTTTGCGCAGATGTTGCAGTACCAGCATCCAGTGTTACACCGGTCACTGTCTCGCCAACCTTATTCGCGATTGTCACTGTACCGGAGTTACCTGCGGAGTTGTCAATCGTGTAAGTTGTGGTTGCGAGAGAGTTGTTGAAGGTCTCGGTAAAGTTGCCGGTTTCAACACGGTAGGCGGTGATAGCGGCATTGGTGATCAAGCTCACATCAAGAGTCAAGCCAGTAGTAGCAAGGCCCAGAACTTCAAACGTGTTCGAAGCGTTCACTGCAGCAAGCGTACCAGCACCCACGTCATTGATGACGATGGTGTCGGTGCCAGCACCACCGGTCAGCTTGTCAGCTGTGGTGAGTGTTGTAGCAGCGAAAGCCACCTTGTCGTTGCCCGCGCTGCCAGTGTATGTCAGGGTCGAGCCTGCAGCTTCTGCTGTGTAGTTAACAGCGCCGGTTGCGCCGGAAGCATCAACTGCTACGGTAGCGGCAAAGTCAGAAGCGACGATCGTGACTGCTCCAGCGCCGGTGATATTAACTTTGGTAGCCGCACCTGCAACCACTGAGTTAACGGCCAATGCAGTGGCTGCGTTAATGTTCAATGTGGTGGTCGTTGCTGGTGCAGTCAGAACAGCAACCGTGTTCGCTGCGGTATTGGCGGTCACGTTGAATGTTGTTACGGCAGCGCCGGTAGCAGTCAAGTTCTGACGAGCACCTGCGGCAATACCAGTTTCGAAACCAGCCAAGATCAAATCAGCCGATGTAGCTGCTGCTGCGTAAGCCACTGTGTTTGCGCCAGCTGTGGCGGCGTTGACAGTCGTTGCGAGTTGTACCGATTGACCAGCACCCACAGTCGCGGTTTGACCAGTCATTGCGTCAGCCTGATCAATTTGCAGTTTTGTCAAACCAACAATAGCGGCCGTAGTCACAGACGCGTTGCCCATAGCAACGATTTCCAGAACTTCAACGTTGGTGATTGCGGGGAGGCTTGCTGCAGCGTACGTACCGTACAGCTTCAGCGTGTCAACACCTGCACCACCGTCAATTTGGTCGGAAGCAGTAACCTGGCTTGCAACAGCAAAGTCACCAATGATGGTGTCATTGCCAGAGGTGCCTTTAACATTGTCAATACCAGTTGTAAGCGTGAAGGTTGAACCAGTGCCAACGCCGGAGTTAGCCACCAAAGTCAAGATGTTGGCATCGATCGCAGCAGCGGTAGGCGCTGTGGTGGTTACAGTGGCGATGAAAGCGCGCGCAGTAGCAGCAGCAGCGTCACCGACATAGGCCAAGATTTCAGGGGTGGTGTCGATAGCAGCTTGGTAAGCGGCAGAGGCAGCCAGCTTGTTGGTCACAGCGACAGCGTCAGCATTCAACGCGCCGTTCATGATGCCGATGGCAGCAGCAGCGGGGGTCAAAGCGCCACGAGCCACTTCGTTAGCCCAAAAGGCCAAACCTGCTGGCTCAGCCTGACGGCCGAACAGCATTTGGTAGATGGCGTTGATTTGGGTCACGCCAAAGGTGGTGCCGTACAGGGCTTGTGACTCAGGGGAGGCGAAGAAGGCAGCGTTAACTTGAGCGTCCGTAGCCGTAGAGGTAGGGCCGAAAGCGGCAATACCGGTAGCGTCAACAGGGCGACCAAAGTAGGCGAGGTAAGCTTTTTGCAGGTATGCAATTGATGACATTAAAGAAACTCCTTAGATTGAATGAACTATGTTTTTAGAACAAAAACCGGGCCACTGTAACAGAAAGCACGTCTTTTACCTAAAAACCCACCAGACCCGCCTCCCCCGCTGCCTTTTATGTACGGCGTTGGGCTCCCGGTTCTCAGTCGTTAATGTATTAGCTTCCAAGTTTATGCACGTGATCTGCGTCACATTTTTCGATTTAGTGGGGGTGATGTAGTTTTTTTGTGGATGTGGATTACACCGGCGAGTGGGTGCGCAGCCAGTCTTTGAGCGCTACATCAATACGCGTCTGCCAGCCAGCACCTGCCGCCCGGAAGGCTTGCACCACATCGGGAGACAATCGGATGGTGGTGGACACCTTGGGTGCTGCTTTTTGCGGCCCACGCCCGCCTAGCTTGGCCTGCAAAGTTGCGGGTAGGCTGGAGAACGGTATGGCGGTTTTGATGTCCTGCGCCGTCCATTCTGGGTTGTCATTGTCAATCAGTTCAGGATTGGGTTTCTTGCTCATAGGTCTGTACCTCACGCTTGTTGGCCCAGTACGCTAAGACGAATCTCGCCGTAGCATAAAAACAAATTGTAGTAACACTTATGCATCGACCAACCGCGCTACGACTCATGGAATCGGGGGGCATGCCTTGGGTTGCGATAACTGACTTGTACTGATACCATTTTGGGACTAAACTCCAGACGATGCAAATCGTCGCCTTGCGAAATCTTGAGTCTTATTGGGAGCAACCGAACCGCAGGGATGCGGAGGGCGCGTTGAAGTCTTGGCTCTTTGAGGCCAAGTTGGCCCGTTGGACGTGCCCCCAAGACGTGAAGAAACAGTATGCGAATGCAAGCATCATTGCCAACAACCGCGTCGTTTTCAACGTCAAGGGAAACGACTATAGGCTGATCGTGGCAATTGCGTACCGGATGCAGTACATCTATGTGAAGTTCATCGGTACGCACGCTGAATATGACAAAGTTGACGCAAGCATCGTTGACCAATTCAAAGGAGTTTGATCATGGAAATCAAAGCCATTCGTAGCGAAACCGATTATTCTGCTGCCCTGCGTGAAGTGTCTGCCCTGATTGATTTGGACCCCGCAGCAGACACCCCTGAAGGGGAGCGCCTAGATGTGCTGGGTACGCTCGTGCAGGCGTATGAAGCCAAACACTACCCGATTGATCCGCCAGACCCTATCGATGCAATCAAGTTCCGCATGGATCAGGCGGGCCTTACCGTGAAAGACCTCGTCCCTTACATTGGCCCCATCAATCGCGTTTATGAAGTTTTGTCCCACAAACGGTCCCTGTCCCTCAACATGATCCGCAGGCTAAGTGAGGGTTTGCATATTCCTGCTGAGGTGCTTATCCGCGAATCTGAAGCTGTTGCGGCTTAAGCGGCCACACCACCTTTTTGTTTCAAACCCGGCCCCGTAGCTCAGGTTGCCAAAAGCCCAGCAGGCTCAGGCGCTGGCGCACTTGTGCGCCTACGGCTTGGGGGCTGAGCTGGTGGCGGATGTCGGCTGCGGCGCGCTGGCCCATGGTCTGGCGCAGGGCGGGGTCGTCTAGCAGGCGGGTCAGGCACCAGGCGGCGTGGTCCACATCGGCCTCGGCCCACAGGGGGCCTGCGGGGTACACGCCTACGGCTTGGGCCAGGGGTTGGAGCGTGTAGCGCACGGGGAAGGAGTTGTCTGCGGTCATGAAGTCGGTGTTGGCCGACCAGCCGGTGGCGATGACGGGCTTGCCCAGGTGCATCATTTCTGCGGGGGCCAGGCCAAAGCCTTCGGCACGGTGCAGCGACAAGAGAATGTCGCAGCAGGCTTGCAGGTCCCAGGTTTGCTGGCGGGTTAAGAACTCGTCAATAAATATGACGTGGGGCAGGTCGCTCACGCTGGCCTGCAGGGCTTGGCGGGTATCGGCGTGGTGTTGGCTGTTGATGGTTTTGATGACCAGGGCCACGTCAGTGCGGTGGGCGGCGGCCTGGCGGAAGGCGGCGATGGCGGCTTGGGGGTTTTTGCGCTGCTGGTAGGAGTGAAAGTCGTACATCACCAGGGCCAGCAGTTTGTCGGCGGGCAGGCCAAACTGGGCGCGGCTCAGGTTGGGGCTGGGGGCAAAGTCAATGGCGTGGGGGATTTTCACGACGGGCACGGGGCTGTAGGGGGCCACGGCGTCATGCACAAAGGTGGAGGGCACCCAGACTTCGTCCACATGGGCAAAAGCGCCCAGGGCGCTGGCGGGGAGCTGGGGCTGCTCCCAGTGCCAGTAGCCAATGCGGTAGCGGGCTTGCAAGTCCTGGCTGCGCAGGTAGTGGGCAGTGGTGGCGGTTTGGTCGGCGTTGACGTAGATGAGGTCGATGGGGAAACGCTTTGGCACGGCGTGGGCCAGCAAGGCGGTGTCGCGTTGCAGGTTTTGGCTTTGGTAGCCCACATCGACAGCCGAGAAGGGGATGTCTGCGGCCACGCAGGCGCGGGCCAGGGAGCGGGCAGCCTCGCCCAGGCCCAGCTCTGCGGCCAGGTAGCCCACCAAGTTGATGCCGCTGGCGGGCACAAGCTGCTCTAGCGCCAGGGTGGTGGGGCTGCGGGCGCTGTCCACTAACACGGTGCCGTCCACGCTGATGCTTTTGACGCGCCAGGCGAGTTGGCGGGTGTCGCCACCCATGCCTATGTCTTTGGGCACCACATGGGCGCTTGCCAGTATTGACCATTGGTTGGCGCTGGCCAGGGCTGCCGGGGGGATGGTGGCTTGAATGTCAAACGGGCCGCTTTGGGTGAGGGGTGCTCTGTGCAGCAGGCCGGCCGGGCCGTGGATTTGCAGGGTGAAGGTTTTGGGGTTGGCCAGCAGGCCCAAATCAACCGTGCCTTGAATGCGCACGCGCCCGGTGGGAATGGCGCACACGGGCAAATCAAGCCGGGGGCCGACCCACAGGCCGTGCTGGGCGCTGTCGGGCTCGGGGGCGTGCAGGCCGCTGTAGGGGGCGGGGCGGGCAGGCTGCACGCTGGTGGGCGTTGCTGCTGGTGCGTTTTGCGCGGGCTGGGCTTGGGGGGCGGGGTGCGCTGGTTTTGGGAGCTGGTAGGCGTGCTGGGCGTGGTGCAGGGGCCAGCTCAGCAGGCGCTGTCGCCAGCCGGGTGTGGCTTTGGCCTCTGCGGAGGTGGCAACGTGGTAAACGGTGAGCCAGCGGCCGATGCGGGTTGCGCTGCGGGCTGCGTAGTGTTGGTTGGCGCTGTCGTCTGGCGCACGGCCCAAAAAGTGGGCATAGATGCGTTGCAGCCTGGGATCTGCACTGCTTTGTAGTGTTGGGGTTTTTATGGCCAGCAGCTTGGCATGGGCAAAGGGCTGGCCCAGGGTGCGCTCGCGCAGGGCGTCACTGGTGCGAAAGCGGCTGCGTTCTGCGTCGGTAATGAGGGTGCCGTCGTCAAAGCGGTTAAAGCCGTATTCCACCGTGCGGTAGTGGGCAATGCCGTTGGCGGTGACGCGCTGGCAGTAGTCGTTGACCAGGCTGGCCACTGGGGCGCCTACGTTGTCTAGCGTAAAGCGGGCTTGGTACTTGGAGATGGGTTGGGGGTTTTGCGGGTTGAGGCCGCTGTAGTGGAAGAAGGCCAGGGGCTGGCCTGCGACCAGCATGCGGGCGCCCTCTTGCGTGACCGGGCGCTGGGCAAGGTTCCAGTAGGCGACGTTGTAGCCGGGGTGGCGCAGCACTTGCACGTTGGGGAACAGGCCGGGGACGAGGTCCATCCAGCTTTGGTCCACAAAGATGCCGCTGTCATGGGCGATGACGCATTCGCGCCGGAGTTTGCCTTGCCACCAGCTCAGCATGGCCAGCATGTTGTCGCACCCGCGCAGGGCGCAAAAGCCGAGGTTGTAGGTGCCTGCGCGGCGGATGTCTAGCTCGGTGGGGTGGGAGGTGTCGGTCACCGGGGCCAGCAGGTGCGGGGTGAGCACCAGGTCTGCCCCGGCGTGCAGCGGGCCAAAGACTTCGTCCAGCGGGCGGTAGAGGACGATGTCGGGGTCAATATAGAGTACGTTTTTATAGCCCTGCCGCACCAAGTGGGCCAGGGCCCAGGGTTTGACGGCGGTGTTGAGCTCCAGCACGTTGTACTGAAAGAGGAAGTCGTCGCCGTCGGGCAGGTCTAGCTGGCTGAGCTTTAGAGCTTGAAACTCGCCCGTAAGCGCGTTGGCGTGGCTGAGGTCGCGGTCCACAATGACGCAATACCGGTCCGCCTGCGGGTGGTGCTGGGCCACGCTTTGCAGCAGCGTGCGGGCAAAGTGCAGGTAGTTGTTGGAGACAATGGTGACAATGGCTGTGGGGTTCATGGGGGGTATTAAACCCCAAGCCACCCCCCTCCCCCAACCCAAGCTTTGCTGTGCTAGCGAAACAAGCCGGCCAGCCAGCGCAGTGGGCGGGTGAGCCGCCAAGAGTGGCTGGCGTGCAGGGCCTGTAGCGCAGCGGCACATTGGTCAGCGCGCTGGGCTGACTGTTGGGCAAGCGCTTGAACTTGCTGGAGTTGCGCATCCATCTGCGCGTGCACTTGATGTAGTGCGGTTTTTAGTTGCTCAATTTTGACGACCTGCTCGTCGTACCCGGTGGCCAGGTCAAGCAATGACACACCGCTCTCTATGGCAAAGGCTTGCGTGAGCGAGGCGGGTTCATCAGCGCCGGGCTCGGGCTGGGCGATGAGGGCGTAGTCAGGGCTAACACCGCCCAGCACGTCGTAGAAGTTGGGGATAGCGCCATTGAGCAAACGGGTTTCTTCTTGCAGACGCACTATCTTGGCCCGAGCAAATCCGTGGTGTTCGGCCATAAACCCGAGCAGCTGCGTGGGGAGTGGACGCTGGTGCGTGGGGTCGATGTAGAAGCTGGCGGTGCCAACCACCAGGTTTTCGGGGTTGGGGGTTTCCAGGATGAGCAGGCCGTCTGGCACCAATACGCGGCGCGCTTGGGTGAACAGGGTTTGCAACACCTCAAACGGTAGGTGCTCGGCAATGTGAAAGCCGGTGATGAAGAGCAGGCTGTGGTCGGGCTGCGCTTGGAGGTGGGCCACGGCATCGGCATTGATGACGTTGAAGCCGCGCTCACGGCAGGCAGCTAGCATGCCGTCATCTAGGTCAACGCCTTGGGCGGGAATGTGGTGGTCTTGCAGGAGCTCCAGCCATTCGCCACGACCGCAGCCCAAGTCGAGTGCGGGCAGACCGGGGTGCAGGAGGGCGAGCGGCTGGATGAAGGGGAGGTAGGCGCAGAGCCGGGTTTTGATTAGGTCCCGCGAGCCGCGGTGTTTGTCTTCAAAGGCGCGGTAGAAGTTGGCGCTCACAAGCTTACCGGCCCCACACGGTGACGCCGCTGGCCAACCGGCTGTCGTCTAGCCGGGACTGGAAGATGTAGGCCGCGCTGCGGTTGTCGTTGGCCAATGCGCCGCGCACGTCCATGTTGTTAGGGCGCAATTGCTGGTTACCACCGTAGAGTTTGCCGTCCGCCGAGACTTCGCCGTTGTTTTGCAGCTGAATGCGTTCGTTTTGGTTCACCAGGTCAAAACGGGTGAAGAAGCTGGACTTGGCAAAGTCGAGTTGCAACAGGGCGTTTTCAACTTTGGCGATACTGACTTGGCCTGAAGTTTGGTTCGTAATAGCGGCTTGCGCTTGTTGTAAAGCAAACCCGAGAGTGGTTTGTGTTGGCATTTGCCAAGTGGTGTCGCGGCTGCGCATGATGGCAAAGTAGTTGTTGATGGCAATGAGCTGGTTGGCCGCTTGGAGGGCGGCTACATCGACCTCAATGGTTTTGTCTAGCAGCGGCTGCCAGCGGCCCCAGATGAGTGGCTGAGAACCAACACTTGTGAGGGCTTGCGTCCCCGCCTGATTGCTCAATTGACTTAGCTGCTTGGCACGAATGGGGTCTAGGCTTGAATTGGTTGCCAGGCTAACCGAAGCCGGTGCAGTGGTGGAAATTGTCGGTGCGCTACCGCTGACAGTTGTCTTGCTACCTGTGTTGCCGGTGGGTTCGTCGGCCCGGGGCGGGGCAACCGAGTCTGGCACGGCGTCAATGCCTTTAAGGAGCACGGGGGCCTGGCCACGGTTGATTTGAAGGGTTTGGCCAATTTTGCTGGCAAAGAGTTCGCGGCTGTCAGGGCCACCGCACGGACCAAACCCGCCGGGTGCGCAAGCGCCCGTGAGCGGGCCCACCACTACGCCGCCAGAGAGAACGGCGATGCGGGTGGTTTCTTGGTTGGCAAATACGGTGAAGTCGGTGCCCAGCACACCTATGGCGGCCACCGGGGTGTTGAAGCGGAAGTTTTGGCGTGAGGCTTTGACGGCTGTGCCTGAGATGTGACGGGCGACGCCTTTGGTCAGTTCTAGCTTGATGCGGCTGTTGGCGGGGTTGGCTGCGTCAATTTGGTAGGTGACGATTTGGCCGGCGCTATTGGGGCGCAGGATGAAGAAGCCGTTGTCGAGGGTTTCGAGGTAGAGGTAACCGTCGCGGCTGGTGGTGAGTTGCTGGCCTTCACTGACGATGTCGCCCACGCGGGCGGGGCGGCCAGCAACCTGGGCCTCGCCCACGGCAAAGACGACGCGAGCCGCGTCTGCCGCCCACACAGCGCCAGTTGCCAGCATGGAAGCCAGCAAAAAACCCACATATAAGATCTGTTTAAAATGCACGCATTACCTCTTTTGCTGCATTTTCACACTGCCTATCGGCACTAATTGTGATGCAGGTCACAATTTTACAATTACTGGCGTCGATTGACAAACCTGATCTTGCGTTTGAAAGCCGGATGCCTGGCAAGTGTGTGCCATGGCCGTGCACGGCTGGGGGTTTGCCTGATGGCGTGCAGCGTCCTCATGGGTGGGCAATTGGCCTTCGCCGAGGCTGCGTCGCCCAGCGCACCCCATGATTTGTACCAAGACGCCATGCTGTCGATTGTTGATGGCCGTCTGGATGATGCCGAAAAAGCCCTGGCCACTTTGACAGAAACAGAGCCCCGCCATGCGGGCGCGTGGCTGGACTTGGCCATGTTGTACTGCGCAGCGGGCAATACCACCGCAGCTGAGAAGCTTTTTGTTGAGATTGAGCGCCGTTTTGCCCCACCCCCCCCGATTCTGGAAGTCATGGCCTACCAGCGCAAACGCGGGTGCGCTGGCCCGCAAACCAGCCAAAAAGCCACCGTGCGGCTAGGCCGGGGAACGGAGAGTAATGTGAATCAAGGGGCGCACAACCCGAACTTCACTATCGGCAGTGGCGTGAACCAAATTGACTTGGTGCTTTTGCCCAGTTACCAGCCTCGCAGTGATCAGTACAACCAGTTGTCAGGGGAATGGGTGCGCGAGCTGTTGCCAAACGGGGTCACAGGGGTGGTGCAGTTCCAGACGCGGGCTTATGACCAGTTGACGAATTTCAATGCTACTTCCTTGTTTCTCGGACTGGAGCGGCCCTGGCGCTGGGGCAACTGGGGCTTGCGGGCGGCAGGCTCTGCGGGCTTGATGACGCTGGACAACCAGCTTTATGTGAAACAAAACCAGGTGCAGATGGAGTTGGTGCCGCCCTTGCCGCTGCCATCGAACTGGAAATTTGGCGTAACCGGGAGCTGGAGCACCCTGGACTACCCCACCCTGAGCGGTTTTGACGCGCAGTGGTGGGAGACGCGAGGAGCGCTGACCTACCGCAAAGACGATACTTGGTTTCAGGTGAGCGCCAGCGCTGTGCAAGACCGGGCGACAGGCCAGCGCCCCGGCGGGGACCGTTTGGGCATGTTTGGCAGCGTGCAAGGGCGAATGTCTTTGGGCAACCGCCTATTGGGCGAGGCGGGCTGGCAGTTGCAGAGTTGGCAGGCTGATGGCGTTTTTTCACCGGGTTTGATTGATGTGCGGCGCGCTCAGAACACGTCGATTTTCAGGTTGGCAGCGACGCTGCCGATTGATGCGCAGCAGGCTGTTATCCTAGAGTACAGAGATACTCAAAATTATGAAAACATTTCCATCTTTGAGTTCCGAAACCAAGCTGTGCAGCTGAGTTGGCAGTGGAATTTTTTTACCCCGAAATAAATCTTGTTTTAGATGACGTCTGCCTTATCGCCTGCCCGCATTCTGATTACCGGTGACACCGGCTTTGTCGGACAACACGCACTTGTCCAATGGCCGGGTGCGGTGGGGCTGTCGACGCTCGCGCCGCAGCTCGATATCCGCGACAAGGCGGGGCTGGTGGCTTGCCTGAGCACGTTTAAGCCGACTGCTGTGCTGCATTTGGCTGCGCTGAGTTTTGTGCCGGACTCGTTCAAGGCACCAGAGAAAACTTTTGAGGTGAATTTTTTGGGCACTCTGCGTTTGCTGGAGGCACTGGCGGATACGGGGTTCACGGGGAGATTCATCTTTGTTGGCAGTGGCGACACTTATGGTTTGGTGCCGGTGGATGCCTTGCCGATTCGCGAAACTCTGGCACCGCGCCCACGCAACCCTTATGCCGTGAGCAAGGTGGCAGCCGAAGCGCTGTGTTTTCAGTGGAGCCAGACGGGCCCGTTTGAGCTGATGATGGCGCGGGCGTTCAACCACATTGGTGCGGGGCAGTCTGCTGCGTTTGCGATTTCAGACTTTGCAAAACAAATCGCTGAGATTGCAGCGGGCAAGCGTGAGCCTGTCATTAGCGTGGGAAATATCGACGCCACGCGTGACTTTACCGATGTGACCGATGTGGTGCGGGCTTATGGGCTCATGCTGGAGAAAGGGCGGAACGGCGAAATTTATAATGTGTGCTCAGGCACTGAGCGTTCAGTGCGGGGGTTGCTGGAGCGTTTGCTTTCCTTAGCCGGAGTGACGGCGCAGGTGCTGACTGACCCCGCACGTTATCGCCCAGCCGAGCAACCGCGAGTGTGGGGAAGTTACGACAAGCTGCATGAGCACACGGGTTGGAAGCCCACGGTTGACATGGACGACACGCTGCTCAATATCTATCAATACTGGAAGGGGAAAAATGAAAACTAAAAATGCTTTAGTCACAGGCATTACTGGACAAGACGGGGCTTATCTTGCCAAACTGTTGCTTGGCAAGGGCTACGCCGTGCATGGGCTTCATGCACGGCGATCTACCGATACGCTGTGGCGCTTGCGCGAGTTGGGCATTGCGAATGAGGTGAACTTGATTGAGGGCGATTTGACCGATCTGTCCGCCACGATCCGAAGCATGGAGCAGTCGCGCGCCGAGGAGGTTTACAACCTGGGCGCGCAAAGCTTTGTGGGCACGTCCTGGGGGCAGCCGGTGCTGACCGCCAACGTGACCGGTGTGGGGGCTTTGAACGTGTTGGAGGCGGTGCGCATTGTGAACCCCAGGGCACGTTTTTATCAGGCGTCCACCAGCGAGATGTTTGGCCTGATTCAAGAGGCCATGCAGAGCGAGACCACGCCCTTCTACCCGCGCAGCCCTTACGGTGTGGCCAAGCTGTACGCCCACTGGATGACGGTGAATTACCGTGAAAGTTTTGGCCTGCACGCATCAAGCGGCATTTTGTTCAACCATGAATCACCACTGCGTGGCATTGAGTTTGTGACGCGCAAGGTGACGGACGCGGTGGCCCGCATCAAGCAGGGCAAGCAAAAAGAGCTGCGCCTGGGCAATATCGACGCCAAGCGCGACTGGGGTTTTGCGGGGGACTACGTTGAGGCCATGTGGCTGATGCTGCAACAAGACGTTGCCGACGACTATGTGGTGGCCACGGGGCAAACCACCACCGTGCGTGACATGTGCCGCATTGCGTTTGCGCATGTGGGCTTGAATCACGAAGACCATGTGGTGATTGACCCCAAGTTTTACCGCCCGGCCGAGGTAGATGTGCTGCTGGGCAACCCGGCCAAGGCCAAAGCCAAGTTAGGTTGGACTGCATCCACTGATTTGCAAACACTGATCACCATGATGGTTGACGCCGATATGAGGCGTGTGAGCAAAGAGTAGTTCACGTCGTCCATTTGGCATAGCGCTATGCAGCCTCAAACCGTCACTATTGACTTGCGCAAACTTCCGCTTTTGGCTGGGGTTGATGAGCCCACAATCCAAAAAATTGCAAGTGTGTTGCAGGTTCGTAGCGCAACACGCGGGCAGGTGATTTTGAACAAGGGCGGTACGGGCGACTATTTGCTTTTCTTGCTCTCGGGCCGCTTGCAAGCGGTGGACATTACCGAGGATGGACGTGCGATTGGCTTGTCGTTTTTAGAGCCGGGGGATTATTTCGGTGAAATCTCGGTGATTGACGGTTTGCCCCGCTCAGCGTCTGTGGTGGCAAGTGCGCCGTCCATATACGGCTTGCTGCCACGGCCTCAGGCGCTTGAGTTGATGCATACCAATCCGCTAGTGACCGAGCGCATGCTTCAACGCTTGGCGCTGGGCATTCGACGGGCTTCAAGTTTCAGGACCATTCTTGGAATTCCCCAGGTTTTTCCACGGGTTTATGCGCTGTTGGATTACCTGGCGAAAAAAAAACCAGGCGGTTTGGTGGTCATTGAGGAGTTGCCGACGCAGGAGGAAATTTCCATCATGCTCAACACTAGCCGCGAAACTGTGTCCAGGGCGATTCAGGTTTTGATACAGCGTGGTGTAGTTGAAAAGGACTTGCGCCGTTTGATTATTCGCCAGCCGCAAGTGCTGCGCGATGAGATGGCATTGGCTAAATCACCTCACGATGGACAGAAGCCGTCAGGGCCAAGCGCGTGACGCCGGTGAATCGACTGCCCTTGCCAAAACCAACCTCCAGGCTCAATGCCTGATCCCACCAGTCGTAGTTGCCCGCCAAATGGGTGTCTGAACCATGCGCGGCCACCGTGAGGTTGTAGCTGCCCACGCCGAGGTGGAAGCTGGGAATGCTGAACTGTAGACGGTACACACTGCCTGCGCGCACTTCACGCATCTGATCGGCCAAGCCAAGGTGATGGGTGTTGGTGCCGAAGATCTCATTACCCAGACGGTCTCTCAGCAAAATGCCAACGGTGAGGTCTGGCAGGTCTTGTTGGATGGCGATCTCGATCACCAGGTCGAGCGCCTCGCCCTCAAATACCTGCTGGGTGTCTTGTCCATCGCGAAGCAAATGCACAGAACGAATTTTGACCTCGCCCGTGCCGGACCGAACGCCCCGCGTGCTTGGTGTGGCTTCTATGAGTTGACTATGGTCAGCTGCGCGACCTTCTTCCAGAGCGAGAAGGGCGTTGTAGTAGTCGAGAACTTGTATGGGGTCGCCGTCCATGGCCACGTGCCCGCCTTCAATCAGCAGGGCGCGATTGCACAAGGACTTGACGGCCATGGGATCATGCGACACAAACAGGAGCGTGACGCCTTGCTCGCGGAACTCGCGAATGCGACGGAAGCACTTGTGCTGGAAATAGGCGTCTCCTACGGCCAGGGCTTCGTCCACGATCAACACGTCCGGGCGCACGGCTGTCGCCGTGGCAAAGGCCAGGCGAACCATCATGCCACTGGAGTAAACGCGCACGGGCTGCATGAGGGCGTCGCCAATTTCGGCGAAGGCCACGATGTCGTCCATGCAGGCCAAGACCTCTGCACGGCTCATGCCCTGGAGTTGACCTGCCATGAGAACGTTGTCGAAGCCGGAAAACTCGGGGTGAAAGCCCATGCCCAACTCCAGCAAGGCAGCCACGCGCCCTTTGACCTGGACCTGGCCGGTGGTGGGCTGCAAGGTGCCGGTCAGGAGCTTGAGCAGAGTGCTTTTCCCCGCACCATTGCGCCCGATCAGGCCAACTGCTTCGCCACGGGTGATGTTGAGGTTAAGGTCACGCAAGACCCAACGCAGCTCATGATGCGAGCCGCCGAAGGGCAACCACTCCAACAGTCGGTGGCGTATGCGCGCATAGCGTTTGAAGGCTTTGCCGAGGTGGGTGACTGTCACGACGCTGTCGGTGTCCAGTGTCATAGGTTGTCCATGAGGTCTGCTTGGTGCTGGCGGTACAGGCGCATAGCAAAGGCAGCGGCCAAAATCGCCACCACGGCGGTCGAAGCCCAAGTTTGCGGGGCAGGCAAGGGTGTGCCCAACATCAAGGCCTGCGCGGTGCTGACTGGCCCGAACATCGGATTGAGCTGCAGCCAAGGCAGTAGCCAAACGGGCAGGATATCAATCGGATACACGATGGGTGTACTCCAAAACAAGGTTTGCAGGCCAATTGCCGTCAAAGCACCGAAGTCTCGAAAGAACACCTGCAATATGGCGATGCAAAGACCCAAGCTCAGCGCCAAGATGGCCATAAACAGCCAAATGGGTATCAACCCCAAAATTTGCCAACCAGGCATGGCGTCGGTGAAGAGCAGAAACAGCATTAGCACGGCCAATGCCAGGAAGAGGTTGATGCTGACGGAGGCAAAGCTGACAATCGACAGTGCGCTGCGCGGGAAGGCGGCTTTTTTCAGCAGGTTGGCATTTTCAAGGTAGAGATTCTGGCTGCGTTGCAACAACTCGGCAAAGAAGTTCCAAAACAAAATGCCGCAGCATAGGTAAATGCTGTAGCCATGCAAGGTGGGGTTGCCGGGCAAGCGCCCTTTCATGAGGCTGCCAAATATCAAGACGTACACCGCGATTTGGAACGCGGGTAACAGAAATACCAAAGATGCCCCAAGCACTGAGCCTTTGTAGCGTAGATTGAAATCTCGGCCCACACTGCCAAGAATGTAGCTTCGAAAACGCCAAAGTTCTTGCAGGGTATTCACGCCAAGGGTTTCATCTTTTTGGGGAGGGGACTTAAGGGCAACTCACGCATGTTTTCAGGACATGGCTGTCGGGGGCTAGATTGTAGCTTTCGTGGCGAACTAAAATGCACGGCTAATCATGCAAACCGCCGCGACTGCAATAGATGCTGACTTCCATTAATAAGTTCTTCCTAGATCTTCCTCTCAAGCTGAAGGAAGAGGACAAGGTAAAACACCTGTTTTGGAGTTTTTGGCTCACGATTGTCGCCTTGATCGTGATGTCTGTGCCGATGGCATTCATGGGTGTCTTCTTGCTGGGTCTAGCCAAAGAGTGCTGGGATGCGCGCTACGGCAGTGGGTTTTGCTGGTTTGACATGATGAGCAACTTAATCGGCAGTGTGGCCGGGTTGTTGTTGGGTTGGGCCGTGTTGAGCCTATTTACCGTTTTGAGGTAGGTCTTGAAGATTATTGTCAACGCCATGCCCTTGCTTGCCCCATTGACGGGCATAGGGCAGTACATACGCCATTTGTTCACGGCGATGGATCAGATTGCGCAGGCGAAGGTGACCGCTTATTACGGTACGCACTGCGAGCAGGGCATGCGATTACCAGCAACCGAAACATCGACAGGTTCTTCACCCGACACGTCACCTCGCACCTCTGCAAGCCGTCCCATGAGTACCATGCTAATGAGACGTGGCTACAACTTGCTCAAGCGCTTCGCGCCGAATCCGAGATCGATACGCAGAGTAGCAGAGCGCGCCTTGTTCAGTTGGCACACCCGTGGTCAAGGACAGAGTGAAGTGCTCTACCACGAGCCTAATTACGTGCCCCTGCCCTACAAAGGCCCCTTGGTCATCACCGTGTGTGATTTATCCTGTTTTGACCACCCTGAAACTCACCCCAAAGAGCGGGTTGAATTGTTTCAACGTGACTTACCCAAGGCGATTGAGCGGGCCGACCACATCATTGTGATCTCACAAGCCACGGGCGCGGCCCTGCAGCGCTGGTTCAACGTGGATGCCTCACGCATTACCAACACCTACTTGGCGGCCGACCCGCGCTTCAAGCCCCGCAGCGCGGCCAGCTTGACGCCCGATTTGGCCAGCCTGGGCTTGACAGCCGGTGGCTATGTGTTGAGTGTGGGCACGCTGGAGCCACGCAAAAATCTCTCGGCCTTGTTTGCCGCGTATGCGGGTCTGCCAGACGCCTTGCGCCAGCGCTATCCCTTGGTGGTGGCGGGCATGAGTGGCTGGAATACGGAGGGTTTGATGCAGTCTGCCCAGGCCTTGCTGGCACGCGGGGAGTTGCGCTTGCTAGGCTATGTGCCCGACGCCCTGATCCCACCGCTGTATGCGGGTGCGGCGGCATTTTGCTATCCTTCGCGCTACGAGGGTTTTGGTCTGCCTGCCCTGGAGGCCATGGCCTCGGGCGTGCCGGTGCTGACTTCCAACGCCACATCGCTGCCCGAGGTGGTGGGGGATGCAGGTCTGATGGTGGACCCGGACGATGTGGATGGCCTGCGTGAGCGCTTGCGGCAGTTACTGGAAGACCGGGCCTTTGCCGACTCGCTCGGACAGCTGGGTCTGGTGCGGGCCCAAACTTTCAGCTGGGAGCGCTGCGCTCAAGAAACCTTTGCCGTGTACACAAAGGTGATGGCACAACGTGGGCACAGCATGTGAAAAAAATTCGCGTTCTGCACATCTATCGTACCTACTTCCCCGAGTCTCAAGGCGGGCTGGAGGAGTCAATCCGACAACTCTGCTTGGCCACTCAACCGCTAGACGTAGAGAACACCATTTTCGCCCTGGCGCAAAACCCTGACCCGGCCAAGATGACATTGCCCGAAGG
>CANGME010000022.1 GCA_947455145.1 Comamonadaceae bacterium | reverse complement strand
TGCTCGGTGCCGCGCCCCACGGTGGTGATGTCCGGGTTGCCGCAGGCCGGGCAGGCGCGCGGCACGCGCTCGGTGAAGCCGCAGTGGTGGCAGCGCAGCGTGCGGTCCAGCTTGTGGAACACGCGGTAGGCGCTGCAATGGGCGCATTCGCTCTTCCAGTCGCAGGCGGTGCATTGCAGCACCGGGGCGTAGCCGCGCCGGTTCAGCAAGATCAGGCACTGCTCACCTCGCGCGATGCGGGTCTGGATGGCGTCCAGCAGGGGGGGCGAAAAAACCGCCTTCTTGGGCTGGTGGTTCATGTCCACGCGCCGCACCCAGGGCAAGCCGTTGGCCATGCCGCTTGCCGGGTTGTAGTCGGCGTTGCTTTGGCCCACGCGGCTGGGCATGTGCAATCGCAGGTAGCGCCCACCTTCGGCGGCGGGTCGGCTATGGTGCCAGCTCTCTAGCGAGGGTGTGGCCGATCCCAAAATCACTTTGGCCCCCTCCAAGCGCCCCCGGTAAATGGCCAAGTCGCGTGCCGAATAGCGTGCGCCTTCTTGCTGCTTGTAGCTCGGGTCGTGCTCCTCATCCACCACGATTAATTTCAGCCCCGGCAGCGAGGCCAGCACCGCCATGCGCGTGCCCAGCACAATGCGCGCGCTGCCGCTGTGGGCCGCCAGCCAGGCTTTGAGGCGCTGCGCAGGCGTCATGCCGCTGTGCAGGCACACCACAGACCCAAGACCGTAAACCGCTTCAAAGCGCTCGGTAAAGCGGGTTTCCAGCTGCGGCGTGAGGTTGATCTCGGGCACCATCACCAGAGCCTGAGCGCTGGCGTCACGCGCCAGCACCGCCTGCACGCAGCGCAGGTACACCTCGGTCTTGCCACTGCCCGTGGCCCCGAACAGCAGGAAGGGGCCGGGCTGGGAGTCAATCTGCTGGAGCGCGCTGGCCTGCTCAGCCGTCAAGTTCGGTTCATGGGGGCGCTGTGGCGGTCTGGCATCTGGGTCAATGCGGGCTTGGCGCTTGAGCCTGCGAGCCAGTTGCACCGGTTGCAGATCGCGCAACTGCGGTGGCAAAGCGGCCAGTGCCACCTCACCCAGTGAGCGCTGGTAATAGCTGGCGGCGAAGCCAATCAAGCTGCGCCAGTTTGACGACAGCGGTTCTATCCCATCGAGCGTGGCGGAGATGGGTCGTATTTTCCCCACGTCCATCTGATCGGCTTGGGTTGCATCGGCCTGCCCCCATACCAGTCCCAGGGTTTCCCTCTTGCCAAAGGGAACCCGCACCAAGGTGCCAGGGACAAGGCCCAACTCGCTTTGATAGGTCAAGGGCCCCGCGACGCCACTGTGGGCTGGTGTCTGGACGAGAACTGAAAGCCAGTGGGTCATGCAAAGGCCTACAGTGAAGAAAAGCTCATGTTAACTGTTGAAAAACGATCTAAGTACTTGTTGTTAAAGTATTTTATAGAAACCCACAGCTTCTGTGGATAACTTTGTTGATAACTGATGTCGGTCTGCGTGAAGCCCTTATAAATCAAGGGAGTTAGCAAAATGCACGAAAAAAAAGCAAAACACCAATCCCTTATAAATCAAGCACTTACGTTTGCTATTTGTTTGGTAGCGGGTATGAGCTTGTAAAGCAAGTAGATGATTCGTGAGCACTGAATTTGTGAATAACCCAAGGCTTTTTCTGCTGAGCGAGACATTTTTATGCTAAGCAAATGGGGGGTTCTCAGTCAGTTAAGTATTAAGCCTTGCGCAGGCCGAAATTTTTTGACGTTTCAGATTTGCTGGAGCGAGCCTTGAAATTGGCGTACGCACAAAAGATACCGAAACCTATCGTCATCGCTACTAAAAAGTAACTTGCAAATTCTGCAAGTTCAGCTGAGTACCCTGTGAATATCAGGCCAGCAAATTGGATATCCAAAACCGCCAGAATAAAAACTACACCACACGCTACGCCACTACCTATGGACAATGCTGACCAGTCAGTCTCATCGTCTTCGTTGAAGCCGTTGGGGTTTAGTGCGTCGGGCATCAACTTGTCGAATTGTGTATCGGACATAGGGGGCTTTTTCATGGGACACCTTGAACGGATAGTGACTGGGGTTTTGATTGTAACTTTTTGTTAATTAATTCACAATAAATCTGCCGGAGCTATTGGATAAATGGGCTAAAACAAGCTTCTAAACCCGCATTTTTTGGGAGTGCAGATGCACCGCCTGCACCAGCGCTGTCACGTGCTCAGGTGGTGTGTGCTGGTTGATACCGTGGCCCAGATTGAAGATGTGGGTCGGCCCGGTGAGATCGGGCTGGTCGGCGGGCGCGCGGTGTGGAGTGCCGAAGCTGTTGAGTACCTTGATGACTTCAGCCTCAATCTGCGCGGGCGGGGCGAACAGCACGTTGGGGTCGATATTGCCTTGCAAGGCTTTGCCGGGGCCGCCGACTGATCCACCCACTTGGGCGCGCGCACGAGTCAGATTGGCCGTCCAGTCCAGGCCCAGCACCTCGCAGTCCAGCGTACCCATGTCGTCCAGCCAAAGGGCGCCGCCCTTGGTGAAAACCAAGCGTGGCACGATTTGGCCGTCCACGCCGTGGCGCTTAAGCTGGGCCAGCACGCGGCGGGTGTAGGCCAAGCTGAATTCTTGAAACGCACCATCGGCCAGCACACCGCCCCAGCTGTCAAAAATCATCACGGCCTGCGCGCCCGCATCGATCTGGGCGTTCAGGTAGGTGGCCACCGCGTCAGCGTTGACTTGCAGCATGTGGTGCATCAGATCGGGGCGGCTGTAGAGCATGGATTTGACGAGGCGGTAGTCGTCTGAGCCCGCGCCCTCGACCATGTAGCACGACAGCGTCCACGGGCTGCCGGAAAAACCAATCAGCGGCACGCGTCCGTTCAAGGCCTTGCGGATCGAGGTGACGGCGTCAAACACGTAGCGCAGCTTGTCCATGTCGGGCACGGCAAGCTTCATCACAGCCGCCTCGTCACGCACCGGGTGGGCGAACTTGGGGCCCTCGCCCAGGGCAAAGCTCAGGCCCAGGCCCATGGCGTCGGGCACGGTGAGGATGTCGCTGAACAGAATAGCCGCGTCCAGCGGGTAGCGCTCCAGCGGCTGCAAGGTGACTTCGGTGGCGAAGTCGGTGTTAGTGGCCAGGCCCATGAAGCTGCCCGCCTTGGCGCGCGTGGCGCGGTACTCGGGCAGGTAGCGCCCGGCTTGGCGCATCAGCCAGACGGGGGTGTGGGGCGTGGCTTGGCGCAGGCAAGCGCGCAAAAAAGTGTCGTTTTGCAGGGGGGCGAAGGAGTGGGTGGATGGGTTCATGGGGTGTTCATGGATTCAATCAGTTGAGGGCAGAGCTGGTGCGCTTCGCGTCACTGCGGTCTGTCCCGCAAAGTCTCAGGATTGTCGCAGGCGCACTTCGAGCATCTCGTACTCGATGGCCTCAAAGTAGGTGCGGGGGTCTTTGATGGCCAGGTGCAGCAAGATTTTTGGGGCTTGGTGGGTGATGATTCTGTGCGCAAAGCCGCCACCCAAAATCAGCGCCAAGCCGATCCAGGGGTGGCCCGAAATCGCCAGCGCTGCGCCTATGCCCACCACGGGCAACATCAAGGGCAGGAGGAATAGGCGTTGGCGGATGTACTTGCGTGCTTTGACGGGGTCAACGATGAGGTTGAACTCGCCAGCGGGCAGGCCACGGCAAAACTCGGCGTGGGTGACGCTCAGGGTTTCTTGTGTGGCCGCGTGGGGTGCAGTTGGGTTGGGGTCTAGGGTCATGCGTGTGGGCGTGCGGCGTGGTCGATTTTCAAGCAGCGATTTTCCACCACCAGCAGACCCGCCGCGCGGGCCTTCTCTGCCGCTGCCGCGTGAGCGATGTCGAGTTGCATCCAAACCGCTTTGGCCCCAATGGCAATGGCTTCCTCGACGATGGGTGGAATGTCCTCACTGTTGCGAAAGCAGTTCACCAGCTCGATGCGCTCGTGTTGCGCGGCTTCGCTCAGCGTGGCGTAAGCCTTCTCGCCCAGCACCTCGGTCGCATTGGGGTTGATGGGCACGATGCGCCAGCCGTGCGCCTGCATATAGGCTGCGACTTCATAGCTGTCGCGGTGCGGTTTGGGGGACAGGCCCACCACCGCCACGGTGCGGTAGTTCGTCAGGATGTGAGTGATGGTGTGATTTAGGGTGTCTTTGGAGTTCATAAGGATTCAATCGCCTCGCGCACTTCCTGCACGCTCAAAATTTCCGACAGCACGAGCGGTGCTCGCCCGGCTTTGTAAAACACATAGACCGGTACGCCGTTGCGCCCCAGTTGCGCCAATGCAGCGGTGATGGCTGGGTCGCGGCGCGTCCAATCGGCTAGCAGCATGACCACCCCTTTGGTCGCAAACGCGGCCTTCACCTCGTCGTTGGCCAAGGTGGTTTTCTTGTTGTACTGGCAGGTCACGCACCAAGCGGCGGTGAAATCGACGAACACGGTTTTCTGATCGGCCAGCAGTTGCTCTACTTTGCCGGGGGTCCAGGCCTGCCAGCGTTGATCCGTGGGTTGAGCGCCGGTTGCCAGACTCAATTGAGTAACCAACGGGCCGATAGCCCATAAGGTCGCAGCGCAGGCTGCTATCGAAATAGAAGCAATCGTGATTCGTAAACGCCCCCGCAACGAGAGTGACCACAGCACTGCACTCATAGCAACCAAAATTGCCAGCAGCGCGCCTGCCCCGTCAATGCCACTTTGTTGGCCCAGCACCCAGACCAGCCACACCACGGTGGCAAACATGGGAAAGGCCAGCAACTTGCGCAAGGCGTCCATCCAAGCGCCGGGCTTGGGTAGGGCGCGTGCCACGGCGGGCACAAAGCTGGCCAGCAGGTAGGGCAGGGCCAAACCCAAACCCAGGGTGGCAAAAATCATCAAAGCCTGTGCGGCGGGCAGCGTCACCGCGAGCCCGAGCGAGGCTCCCATAAAGGGTGCACTGCACGGCGAGGCCACCGCCACCGCCAGTACGCCAGTGAGGAATGCGTCCAGCACCGGGTGTTTGGCCTGAAACGCGGCCAGACCCGAAGGCAGCAAAGACCCAAATTCGAACACCCCTGCCAAGTTCAACCCAATCACCGTGAACAGCGCGGCCAAGCCCGCTACCACCGCCGGGTTTTGCAGCTGAAAGCCCCAGCCCAGGCTCTCGCCCGCTGCGCGCAGGCCCAGCAGCAATAAGCCCAGCGCCATAAAGCTCACCATCACACCGGCGGTATAGGCAATGCCGCTGATGCGGTGGCTGCGGTGGTCGTCCGCATGGCGGGTGAAGTTCAACACCTTGATCGCCAGCACCGGGAACACGCAAGGCATGAGATTAAGGATTAGGCCACCCAACAAGGCGCCGATCAGCGCGGCCAGCAGGCCGAGCGAAACCGCTGGCGGGACGTTGCCCACGTTGGCGTTGGCGTCCAACGCCGCTTGCAGGGCCGGGGAAATGGCCGGGCGCGTAGCCACGGCAGGCCAGACACCAGAAACCGGCAACTCAACGCGCCAACCGGGGTCATTGGGCGCATCCGCGCCGCTAACCTTGAGCACAGCTGCCAGCTGCGTGGGGCTCTGGCTGCGTTGTGCAGACAGCGGCAAACTGGCCGTCCACACCGTGCCCTGCCAGGCTTGTTGTGAAGGTGCAGAGGGGTTGAGGACTTCTCCCGTTTCCGGGAAGAAATCAAGCGTCTTGCCGTGCAGGTTGGAGGGTAAACCGGACAGTGAGACTTGAAGTGCATCGGCCTGAGCGGTGAAGCGACTGACCTTGTCCGCCACCCAGGCTTGGGGTCGTGCCGCCAGCGCAGCGTCAAACGCGGCGGTGTTGATGGCGGTGGAGCCCTTGAGCGGCAGGCTCAGGCTGAACTCGCCTTCTTCCGGTATGCACTCCAGCCGACACACCAGCCAGCTGGCTTTGAGTTGAATGGGCAGACTGCTGGCCAACAGACCGGGTTTGAACTCGGGTGTGATCGTCAAAGCCACGGGCAGCAGCACCGTGCCCTCGTAGCCGTAGTTGACAAGTTGACCCAGGGGCAGGCGCTTTGGGCTGGGCCACTGGATGTCGCCTGCCATCACACCCACAGGCAGCGTCCATTGCAGTTGGGTGGGCAAGCCGGAGTCGCCGGGGTTTTGCCAATAGCTGTGCCAGTGCGGTTGGTGGTTGAGTTGGAGGCCCACCCAGACTGTATTTGGGGCTAAGGCGGTAACACCCTGAGGTGCATGGGCCATTAACTCAGCTCGTACTTGCGGTGTGCTGACAACGTTCTTTTTTGTATCAGGTTGCGCATAAGCCAGAGGCAGGCAGAAGGCCGCAGCAATGCAAAAAATAAAAACGAAAGCTGCAAGACGAGAAGGCCGATAAGTAGTCATGAAAGCTCAGGTGGGAGGAGGAGAGTCAGATTGGGCGCAACCGGTTAAGTTCCATTTCCAGAGCGGTGAGTATGACAAATAGTCAAGACAAAACAACGAAATGCAGGTTGACTTTGAATTCGATGTTTTCCAACGAGAGGTAGGTCTTTTGATTCAAATTCAAAATATTGTTTATTAATGTCGTGAGGCCAAGCTATCGATTCTGATGCCGATGAACGAGATGACATGGGCTGTCATGTGGGCTTTCTGGTTATGATGATTTGATATTTAGGGGGAATAAATTAATAGAGGGAAACCCCGCCAGTGATGAAAAACAGTCCATTGAACGAAGATAAGCCCGCAGTCGATCGACACGCACAGGTCAAGGGTGATTTTTTGGCCATTATGAGTCATGAAATACGAACGCCCATGAGCAGCCTCTTGGGCTTGCTGGAACTGTTGGCGCACACGCCTTTAAGTCACGATCAGACAATGATGCTAGACATCGCGCGTGATTCTGGCCGATCTATTGCCGGCATTATTGATGACATTTTGGATCGGACGAAAATTGAAACAGGGAAAATTCAAATCTCGGTTGAACCTGTGTCCATTGACAACCTTTTAAAGGTTGTCTACAACCAGTACGATTCTGTGGCCCGCAGCAAAAATTTGGATTTGCGCTACATTACCGACCCTCATATAAGCCCAGGCTTGCTGGGCGATCAGTGCCGTTTGATGCAGGTGCTAGGCATCTTGGTTAACAACGCCATCAAGTTCACGGCACAAGGGTTTGTGGAAATGCGGGCTGACCTCATCGAACGAGAGGCGGGTGTAGAGACCGTGAGACTCTCAGTACACGACACAGGTATTGGCATTAGCCCAGAGGAGCAAGCCCATCTATTTCGGCCTTTTGAACAAGCCGAGGTTGAAATTACACACCTATTTGGTGGCATGCGGTCGAGCATACATTTATGCCGTAAATTGACAGCAATGATGGGCGGCGAGCTGCAAGTTCAAAGCGCGCAGCATGAAGGCTCGATCTTTAATGTCTCACTCCCGTTAGCATTGAGTGAATCAACGCCTGTAGGTCCGATTAGCGCAGCGCTAGGAACCTTAACCAGTTCGGAGTCTCAAATGCAAACAAAGCCCTTGAACCACAACGATCAAGCGACAGCCATGTCTCAACCAACGATAGACAAAACGCCCAAGGCTATGTGGGTGCTTGCCGTAGACGATAACCAGACCAACCGCATACTTATTCAACGCCAGTTCAATTTGCTGGGTCTGCGCGTGCGAACAGCGATCGATGGTGAGCAGGCCTTGGAGTTGTGGAAAAACGGTGACTATGCGATGGTGCTCACAGACATCAACATGAGCGCCCTCAATGGCTATGACCTAGCTCGAACGATTCGCGGACTCGAAGTTGCAAACGGTCGTTCACGCACTCCGATATTGGGATGGACAGCTAATGATATGGCTGACACACATGCGCGGTGTTTGACATCAGGCATGGATGACGTGCTGCACAAGCCAGCTGACTTGGCTCGAATGCGTGAACTAGTTGCGCGCTGGTTGCCTAAAGTTGTTTTGGTTGACGTGGGATCCAACCCCGTGGGGAAAACCTTTGAGTCGATTCATGATCCGATCGAAACCCCGGCGATTGATGCCAAGTTTCTACAGGAATCCTTTGGCGGCGACCGAAATAAATTGCTCGAGCTTTTACCTACGATTCAAAAAACGCTGAAAGGGCAAATTGCGTCAATGAACACCGCATTCAGTGCAAGCGACTTGCACAGCCTTAAAGCATGGGGCCACAATATTATCGGCTCAAGCGGACTCATGGGGGCTCAAACCTTGATGCAGGTTAGCCAGCGCATAGAAGCCATGGCGGACAAGGGCGATCTGTCGGCCTTGCCCGATTTGGCGCACCAGTTCAACATCCAAGCCCAACGCACGCTGGACGCACTCTCCCGTTTGAGCTAGCGCAGACGCAAGTCGGGGCGCGCTCGAACAAGGGTCTTCACGGGTGTCCAACGGGTTTTAAAACAGGCTATCCTCAATGAATGGCGGCACACTGGAACGCCAGATTGAAATCAAGGGATAAGCATGAGCATGAGAGCCTTATGGGTTCGTAAAATTTTTTGGGCCTACGTCGTTATCACCGTCGTCGCGGCTCTGCTGGCCCTGATCAGCTGGCAGATGATTCGAGAGGCGGATCGGGTCGTTTCGCAAGTTAATCGCGCCAATGAAATTCTCAACCACGTCAACAAGATCAGAGAGTCAACGTTCCAGATCGAATCGGTTACGCGTGGCTACATCATCAGCGGTAATAAAGCCATATTGGACGAACGCCTGCCGGTCTTGCAAGAGCGGGCCGTGGCCACCCAGGCGCTCAAGCAGTTGTTCGCGGATAACCCAGATCAGCTGGCCCGTATGGAGCGATTGGCGGTAGTGACCGAAGAGCGGCGTGCCTTGGCCGAGCGAAGCATGATCTTGCGCGAAACCCAGGGCTTTGAGGCCGCGCAGGCCAACAGCCAAATCGCTCCGGTGCGGGAGTCCCGCACGCGTTACGTGGAGGTGTTGGCGCAAATCCGAGACGAAGAGATGGCGCACTTGATGCAACTCAACGCCCAGTATCAAGCCACCACAGAGAAGTCCATTGGGGTCTATGTCGTGACTTTGCTGGCGATGGTGGGGTTGTTCATCTTCGTTTTTGTGCTGATCAAGCGGCAAGTGAACATCTCAGACCAGCAGCTTGCGCTAGAGCGGGCCAACCATGCCTTGGAATTGGAAAAAACTTCCGCTGAAATGACCGGCAAGGCCAAAGACTTCTTTTTGGCCAGCATGAGCCATGAGATTCGTACCCCCATGAGCGGTATTTTGGGCATGCTGGAGTTGCTGGCCCACTCCCGGCTGGACATGGAGCAGCAAGAGACGCTGAGCACCGCGCGCGACTCAGGGCGCTCGCTCATGCGCATCATTGATGACATCCTGGATCACGCCAAAATCCAGGCCGGCAAACTCACCATTCTGGCCGAGCCCCTGTCGGTGGCCCATCTGTTGGCACGCATCCGCAACACCTATGCGGTGGTGGCCCATAACAAAGGGCTGGTGTTGCGCCATCAGGAGGACGAGCGAATCGCCCACTTGTTGATGGGTGACCGGCTGCGCGTGGTGCAGGTGCTGAGTAATTTTGTCAGCAACGCTATCAAGTTCAGCCCGCAAGGTGTGGTGAAGTTGAGTGCCGATTTGATCAAAGAAGAAGAAGGGTTTCAAACCATTCGCCTGTCCGTCAAAGACAGTGGCATTGGCATAACGCCAGAGGTTCAGGCCCGGTTGTTTCAGCCCTTTGAGCAGGCCAATTTGGAAACCGCACGCATGTATGGCGGCACGGGCCTGGGGCTGACCATCAGCCGCAAATTGGCCGAGCTGATGGGGGGCGACATCAGCCTTCAAAGCACGCCCGGCCAAGGCACCACCATTAGCCTGACCCTCAAGCTGGCCGTTCATGGAACGGCGCAATCCAAAAAATCAGTGCCCTCAGCCCCAGCCCAAGCACTGATCAATTCCGCCAACACCGCTACTGTTGCGGGGGGTGATGACACCCTGCCCCCGGGGGTCTTTCCTGCGCTCTCTCAGACGCCAGCGCCCCAAGGCCCTTGGGTGTTGGCGGTGGACGACCACCCGACCAGCCGCATGCTGATCGAGCGCCAGCTTAATCTGCTGGGCATGCGCGTGCGCACGGCCGAGAACGGGGCCGAAGCCCTGGCCCTGTGGCGCGCTGGCAACTTTGCCATCGTCATCACCGACAGCAACATGCCCGAGATGAACGGCTACGACCTGACCCGTGCCATCCGGGAGGAAGAAAAGGGCAAAACCCGCACCCCGGTGCTGGGCTGGACAGCCAACGCCATGATCATCACCATGGCCCGCTGCCGAGAGGCCGGTATGGACGACGTGCTCGTCAAACCCGCTGACCTGGGCCAACTGCGCGCCTTGTTAGTCAAATGGTTGCCCCCCTCCAGCATTGCTGAGCTGCCAGATCAGGCCATTGACATCAAGCAGGTGGAAGAAGCCTTTGGCAATGACAAGGCCAAGTTTTCTAACCTGCTGCCCTCGATTCGGAAAACCCTCAGAGAGCAAGCCGCCATTCTGAACACGGCCTTGGCCGGAGGTGAATTGAGTGACGCCAAAACACTGGCACAAACGATGTGCGGCTCAGCCGCCGTCATGGGGGCCAAGGGCTTGCTGGATGTGTGTGAGCGCATTGTTGCCTTGCCCCATGACAGCGATGCCGCTGCACGATCACTCTTGAGTCGTGAGTTCGCGGCGCAAGCCCAGCGCACGCTGGATGCGCTGGAGGTGTTGGGGTGAAACCTGACATCATCCTGGCCACGCTCAACGCCAAGTACATCCACGCCTCGCTTGGCCTGCGTTACCTGCTGGCCAATATGGCGCGCCATGGCGGGGCGGATTTGCGCCAGCGCACGGTGCTGCGCGAGTTCACGATTGCACGCAAGCCGCAAGAGGTGGTGGACGAGTTGCTGGCGACCTTGGGCGAGGGTACAGGCCCCCAGGTCATCGGCTTTGGCGTGTACATCTGGAACGTGACACAGACCTGCGAGGTGCTGCGCTTGCTAAAGACACAGCGCCCCGACATCAAAGTGGTGCTGGGCGGGCCGGAAGTGAGCCATGAGACCGAGGGCCAAGCCATCGTGCAATTGGCTGACCATGTCATCACTGGCTGGGGCGATGTGAGCTTTCCCAAGCTGTGCCATGCCTTGTTGCATGGCCCGAAGCCGCTGATGAAGATCATCCTGGGTGAGCAGCCACCCTTGGATGACATTGACCTGCCCTATGCCGACTACAGCGATGTCGATTTGGCGCATCGCTTGCTATATGTGGAGGCTTCGCGGGGCTGCCCTTTCAAGTGCGAGTTTTGCCTGAGTTCGCTGGACAAAACGGCCTGGGCGTTTGACCTGGATGCGTTCCTGGCCGAGCTGGATGGTCTTTATCAGCGCGGGGCGCGCAACTTCAAGTTTGTGGATCGAACTTTCAATCTAAAGATTGACGCTTCGGTGCGCATCTTGCAGTTCTTTCTGGATCGTTTGACGGACGATTTGTTTGTACATTTCGAGGTGATTCCGGATCACCTGCCGGATCGTTTGAAAGCCATGATCGCCCAGTTCCCGCCCGGCGTTTTGCAGTTTGAGGTCGGCATTCAAAGCTTTAACGTCGAGGTGCAGCAGCGCATCTCGCGCCGGCAAGACAACGACAAGACCGAGGCTAATCTAAGGTGGTTGGTCAATGAGTCGAACGCGCATTTACATACCGACTTGATCTTCGGCCTGCCCGGTGAATCACTAGAAAGTTTTGCGCAAGGCTTTGACCGCCTGCACAGTTTGCAGCCGCATGAAATCCAGCTCGGCATCTTGAAGCGCTTGCGCGGCACGCCCATTGCCCGCCACACGGTGGAGCACGGCATGGTCTATGAGAGCGAGCCGCCCTACACTGTGCTGCAAACGAATGCCGTTTCGAGCGCTGAGATGCAGCGCTTCACCCGGCTGGCGCGCTACTGGGACTTGGTGGCCAATTCGGGGCGCTTTGCGCGCACGCTGACTGTGCTGATGCAGGGCCCGTCACCATTTTGGGCCTTCATGGCCTTTTCGGACTGGCTTTGGCACACGACGGGTCAAACCAGCGGCCTCACGCCTGAGGCCTTGGTGGATGCCTTGTTTGACTACCTCAGCCGCGAGCGTGGACACAACGTCGAGCAAGTGCGCCAAACCCTGCTGGCCGACTACCTGGCCAGCGGTGCCCGCGCACGCCCGGCGTGTTTGCGTGATGTGCTGCCGGCCCAAGCCGCGCCGATACCGCGCCGCCAACGCACGCTGTCCGAGCGGCAAGATCGCCATGGTGCAAGTTCCCCTAAGATCAGCGCATGAAACATCCAAGCCGATTCTGGTCCGACCTCAGCACCCGTGACTTCGCGCAGCTCGACACCGCTCGCACCATCGCCGTGCTGCCCGTGGCCGCCATCGAGCAACACGGCCCGCACTTGCCGGTGAACGTGGACACCGCGCTAGTTGAAGGCGTGATCCAATCTGCGTTGCCACATTTGCAAAGCGATTTGTCCGTGTTGTTCTTGCCCACCCAAGCCGTGGGCCTGAGCCCTGAGCACTTGCGCTTTCCTGGCACGCTCACGCTCAAGGCCGAGACGGTGATTGCATTGTGGACGCAGATTGGCGAGTCGGTGGCGCGCGCGGGCATCAAGAAGCTGGTGCTGCTCAACTCCCACGGCGGGCAAGTGGGTGTGATGGACATCGTGGCGCGTGATTTGCGTGCCCGGCTGGACATGCTGGTGTACAGCGTGAACTGGTTCAACCTGCCTTTGCTGGATGCGCAAGGCCACGACCTGAACGCCCAGTTCAGCGCCGAAGAACACCGTTTTGGCATCCACGCGGGCGAGATTGAAACGTCCATGATGTTGGCGCTGGCCCCCCATCAGGTGGACATGACGCAAGCGCAAAACTTTGCCTCCACCTCGCAGACGCGCGCGCAGCAGTTTGAGATTTTGGGCAACGGCAAAAGCGCCAAACTCGGCTGGCAAATGCAAGACTACAACCCGGCCGGTGCAGTCGGCAACGCGGCCGCAGCCACCGCCGACAAAGGTCGCGCCTTGCTGGACGCTGCGGGTCGTTCCCTGGCGAAGTTGTTGGCCGAGATCGACCGCTTGCCGCCGGATACTTTGCGCCATTAAGCGGCAAAGCGCATTTCAAACTGGCACTGAATTTGCATCATGGCACAGACATGATCACCAAACCACCGCTACCCCCCTTCACCCAAGAAACCGCCACGCAAAAAGTCCGCATGGCCGAAGACGCCTGGAACAGCCGCGACCCAGACCGCGTGGTGCAGGTCTATACCGAAGACACGGTATGGCGCAACCGCGCTGAATTCCCAGTGGGGCAACAGCAAGTGCATGGTTTCTTGCAACGCAAGTGGGCGCGTGAGCTGGACTACCGCTTGATCAAAGAGCTCTGGGCCTTCACCGGCAACCGCATCGCCGTGCGCTTTGCTTATGAGTGCCACGATGCTGCGGGCCAGTGGTTTCGCAGCTATGGCAATGAGAACTGGGAGTTCAATGCCCAGGGCCTGATGCAGCGGCGCTTTGCCAGTATCAACGACCTGCCCATTCAGCCCGAAGACAGGCTGTTCCACTGGCCCCTGGGCCGCCGCCCAGACGACCATGCCAGTTTGAGCGATCTGGGTTTGTGAGTCGCCGCTGAGCGAGAAGAGTCAACGTGCTGGAGATTTCTCACCCCATTTCCCATCCCCTGTGGCAGCACCAACTGGGGCTGCTGATCGAGTCCACGGGTGAGGGCATCTTTGGCATTGATCTTGAGGGCCATTGCATGTTCATCAACCGGGCCGGTGCGCAGATGCTGGGCTTTGAGCCCGCGCAGGTGAGTGGGCGAAATATGCATGAGCTCACCCACCATTCCCATGCCGATGGCCGGCATTACCCGGTGGCCGATTGTCCCATCTTCAACGCCTTTCGCCAGGGCTTGCCCTGCCGCATCGACACTGAGGTGTTCTGGCGCGTTGACGGCAGCCCATTCCCGGTGGAGTACTCCAGCTACCCAATTCTGGATGGCACTCAGGTGCGAGGCGCGGTGATCACCTTTGTGGACATCACCGAGCGCAAGCACGCCGCCGATGCGCTGCAAAAAGCCAAGAACGAGCTGGAGCTGCGCGTGGACGAGCGCACCCAGGCGCTGTCCGGCGCGCTGTTGCAGTTGCGCGAGTTGTCGGCCTATTCCGAGACCGTGCGCGAGGACGAACGCACCCGCATTGCGCGTGAGGTGCATGACGAACTGGGCAGCCTGCTGGTGGCCCTGAAGATGGACGTCAATTGGTTGGACAAACGCCTGTCAGAGCAAACCCAGCGTGGTGATGGTGGCGGCGATGCGCAAATCATGCGCGAGCGCATGCGCTGCAAATGCCAGAACATGAGCCGCTTGATCGAAAGTGCGGTGGACAACGTGGGCCGCATCATCACCGACCTGCGCCCCAGCATCATGGACCACCAGGGCTTGTGGGCCGCGCTGGAATGGCAGGCCCAAGAGTTTGTGCAGTCCGCCGAGCTGACGCTGGACTGGGATATGCAGATTGAAGACGGCTTGGTGCTGCCCGAGCCCGCCGCCATGGCGGTGTTTCGCATCTTGCAAGAAATGCTCAGCAACGTGGGGCGCCACGCTCAGGCCAGCCAAGTGGCGATCCGCATCACGGCAGGCCGCACAGGTGCTGGTGAGCGGCGGCTGGAGATGACGGTGCGTGACAACGGCGTGGGCGCACCCGCGCAGGCCTTTGAGTCGCCCAGGGCTTACGGCGTGATGGGCATGCGCGAGCGGGCCCGCCCCTTTGGCGGGGAGTTGCGCATTGAGAGTACGCCGGGCAAAGGCTCTTTGTTTAAGTTGAGCTTGCCACTGGCCAACCCTTGAGTTCAAGAGCACCAACAGCATGATCAAAGTCCTCTTGGGTGATGACCACTTCATCGTGCGCGAAGGCCTCAAGCAGGTGTTGACCGACCCTTCCAATGGCAGCCCCGACATCCAGGTGTGGGCCGAGGCGACGACCGGTGATGAGGTCGTGGCGCAGGTGGACGCGCTCCAGGGCGAGCAGGGCTTGGACGTGGTTTTGCTGGACATTGCCATGCCGGGGCGCGACGGTTTGGACGTGCTGCAAAACTTGCGCCATCGCTGGCCGCGCCTGCCCGTGCTCATGCTCAGCACCTACCCTGAAAAGCAGTACGCGGTGCGCTGCATCAAGCTCGGTGCTTCGGGTTACCTGAACAAGAGCGCCAACCCTGACGACATGGTGGCCGCAGTGCGCAAGGTGGCGATGGGTGGGGTGTATGTGAGCGCGCTCACGGCCGAGGCCATGGCGGCGGCCTTGGGCGGCAAGCTGGCCAAGTCAGACCCGGCTGCGGGTGGGTTGGATGCCCTCTCGCACCGCGAGCACCAAGTCTTCAGCCTGCTCATTTTGGGGCAGTCCGTGAGCGAAATTGGTGCATCACTCAAGCTGGCCCCCAATACGGTGAGCACTTACCGGGCGCGCATTCTAGAAAAAACCGGCGTCAAGAACGATGTGGCATTGGCCCTGTATGCCGAACGCCGTAATCGTGCCGCGCCTGAGCCTTAAAGTCGGATTTTTGTAGGGCTGGCCCTACGCTCTGTGGTGCGCGCTGGGGCCAATTGAGCGAACAGGCCGCGCTTGGGCACAAGTTGGCCCGCGCCTTGCAATGTGCATGACATTAACTCCGAAAGGTGAAGTCATGACCGCGTACTTTGATCCCTACGATGCCGACCGCCCCCTGATGCTGCAATGCAGCTGTGGCAAGAACCACACCGTGGCCGAGCACCAAAAAGAACAGAGTGCAAGCACTGCCACCACCGAGCTCAAGCGCCGCAGCCTCACCAGCGAGTTCGAGGCGTATTCCAACGCCTTCATTGAAGCCAGCTTGGTCAAAGCCATCTTCCCGCAAGACGAGTTGCGCCGTCGTTTTCTGCGCGCAGTGGGCAAGGGCACGGCCATGGCCGCCATCTCAAGCGTGCTACCTATCACCAGCTTGCAGGCCATGGCTCAGGACAAGAATGCACTGGAGAAGAAAGACCTCAAGATTGGTTTCATCCCAATCACTTGCGCCACGCCGCTGATCATGGCGCACCCGTTGGGCTTCTACAAACAGCAGGGCTTGAATGTAGAGGTGGTGAAGACGGCAGGCTGGGCCTTGATCCGCGACAAGATGATCAACAAGGAATACGACGCCACGCATTTCCTCTCACCCATGCCCTTGGTCATGTCAATGGGCGTGGGCTCCAACCCGGTGGCGATGAACGTGGCCACCATCCAGAACACCAATGGGCAGGCCATTACACTGGCCAACAAGCACAAAGACAAGCGCGACCCCAAGCTGTGGAAAGGCTTCAAATTTGCCGTGCCCTTTGAGTTCAGCATGCACAACTTCTTGTTGCGCTACTACGTGGCCGAGCATGGTTTGAACCCCGACACCGACATCCAGATCCGCGTCGTACCACCGCCCGAAATGGTGGCCAATTTGCGCGCGGGCAATATCGACGGCTACCTCGGCCCTGACCCTTTCAACCAGCGCGCCGTCTATGAAGAAATCGGGTTTCTGCACCTCTTGACCAAGGACTTGTGGAGCGGTCACCCCTGCTGTGCTTTTGGCACCTCCACCGAGTTCATCCAGAAAAACCCCAATACCTTTGCCGCGCTGTACCGCTCGGTGTTGACCGCCTCCGCCATGGCGCGCGACCCGAAGAACCGCGAGCTGATCGCCAAGGTGATTGCGCCCCAGGCCTACCTGAACCAGCCCGAGACCGTGCTGAGCCAGGTGCTGACGGGACGTTTCGCCGATGGTTTGGGCAATATCCAGACCGTGCCGGACCGGGCCGACTTTGACCCAATCCCGTGGCAGTCGATGGCGGTCTGGATGTTGACGCAAATGAAGCGCTGGGGCTACGTCAAAGACAACATCAACTACAAGCAGATCGCTGAAAAAGTGTTCTTGCTCACCGATGCGAAAAAACGCATGGCCGAACTCGGTCAGAAAGCGCCCGAGGGGGCCTACCCCAAGTTCACCATCATGGGTAAAAGCTTTGACGCCGCCAAGCCCGATGAGTACCTGAAGAGTTTTGCCATCCACAAGATGGGCTGAGCGGCATGTTCAAGTCTTTGAACTTCAAGGCCACACTGGTCTCGGTGTTGATACTGCTTGTCTTTCTGGGTGTTTGGCAAGTGGCCACCGCACCGCTGCAAAAAGTGAGCACCAGCCCCGCAGTGTCTGCGGAGCGGGCAGAGTACCTGAAGATGCTGGGCAAAGACCCAGAGACGCAAAAAGAAGCGGGCTTTCCCACGCCTGTGCAAATGGGGCAAACGGCCTGGAAGCATTTGTCCAACCCGGTGTACGACAACGGGCCCAACGACAAAGGCATTTTGATTCAGTTGGGCTATTCGCTGGGCCGGGTGGGCCTAGGCTTTTTGCTGGCGTGTCTGGTGGCCATACCGCTGGGCTTTGTCATTGGCATGTCGCCCTTGCTGCGGCGCGCTTTAGACCCCTTTATTCAGGTGCTCAAACCCATCTCGCCGCTGGCCTGGATGCCGCTGGCGCTCTACACCATCAAGGACTCGTCGGCCTCCGGCATTTTTGTGATTTTCATCTGCTCGGTCTGGCCCATGCTGATCAACACCGCGTTTGGCGTGTCCTCGGTCAAGCGCGAGTGGCTCAATGTGGCCAGCACGCTAGAGGTCAAGCCTTTGCGCCGGGCCTTCTTGGTGATCTTGCCCGCTGCGGCGCCCACTATTTTGACGGGCATGCGCATCTCTATGGGCATTGCCTGGCTGGTGATCGTGGCGGCGGAGATGCTGGTGGGTGGCACCGGGATTGGCTACTTTGTCTGGAACGAGTGGAACAACCTGTCGCTGACCAATGTGATCTTTGCCATTCTGGTGATCGGCATCGTCGGCATGTTGCTAGACCTGAGCTTTGCCCAATTGCAAAAGAAGGTGACCTATGTTGAGTGAGACCATGCCCGGATTCCTCAAAATAGAAGGCTTGAGCAAGTCCTTTGCACCTGCCAAGCCGGTGTTTGCGGATGTCAACTTCACCATCGCCAAGGGCGAGTTCGTCTGCATCATCGGCCACTCGGGCTGCGGCAAGACCACCATTCTCAATGTGCTGGCCGGTCTAGACACGGCGTCGTCAGGCCATGTGTTCATGGACAACCGCCAACTCATCGGCCCCAGCTTGGAGCGCGGCGTGGTGTTCCAGAGCCATGCGCTGATGCCCTGGCTGAGCGTGCGCAAAAACATTGCTTTCGCTGTGGAGTCGCGCTGGCCAGAATGGAACAAAGCCCAGGTCACCGAGCAGGTGGAAAAGCATGTGGCCATGGTGGGCCTGAGCGCGGCGATTGACAAAAAACCCGCGCAACTCTCGGGCGGCATGAAGCAGCGCGTGGGCATTGCGCGCGCCTTTGCGATCCAACCCAAGATGCTGCTGCTCGACGAGCCCTTTGGCGCGCTGGATGCGCTCACGCGCGGCACGATTCAAGAAGAACTGATGAACATCGTGCGCCAAACGCAGCAGACCGTCTTCATGATCACCCACGACGTGGACGAGGCTATTTTGCTGGCCGACCGAATTCTGCTGATGAGCAACGGGGCTGAGACCGATGCGGGCTATGTGCCCGGCGGCATGGCCGAAGAGGTAGTCAACCCGCTGCCGCGCCAGCGCACGCGGGCCGACCTGCACCACCTGGATGGCTACTACGAGCTGCGCAACCACATTGTTGATTTTCTGGTCAAGCGTGCCAAAGCGCACTGATGAGCACACTGACCATTGCACTGAGATTTTTCAGCATTCAGATTTTCTTCTCCCTTCCTTCTAAACCGTACTGCAATAGCAACAAGGAGCTTTCATGAACCGCAACGAGATCACCGAAAAAATCATCACCGTCAAAGTGTCCAAAGGCATCAAGTGGGAAGCGGTGGCCAAAAAAGTCGGCCAAAGCAAAGAGTGGGTCACCGCCGCCTGCCTGGGCCAGATGACACTGGACGACAAACAAGCCAAGATCATCGGCAAGATTTTTGGCCTGACGGCTGAAGAGCAAAAGTGGCTTCAAGTCGTGCCTTATAAAGGCTCGCTCGATACGGCCGTGCCCACCGATCCGCTGATCTACCGTTGGTATGAAATCGTCAGCGTCTACGGCACCACCATCAAAGAATTGATCCACGAAGAATTCGGCGACGGCATCATGAGCGCCATCGATTTTTCAATGGACATCCAGCGCCAAGCCGACCCTAAAGGTGACCGCGTGAATGTGGTGTTGTCGGGCAAGTTTTTGCCGTACAAGCAGTACTGATCAAGCCGCCTGCGGTGTCGCAGGCGGCTTTGTGCTGATGCTGAATTGCTAGGCCGTCGCGTACAGCAAGCCAATGACTTCGCGCACCAGCGCAGCGCTGGGCGAATCAATTTTGCCAATGTGTTTTTGCAAGCGGTGTTTGCTCACGGTGCGGATTTGATCAATCGCAATTTCACTTGGCTTACCCGCGCACTCGCACTGCACGCGACTCGCCCAGGTCGGGTGCAACTGGCTGGTGAGGGGGCACACCACCACGGTTTCAACGCCCAGGTTCATCGCGTCGGGGCTGACGACCAATACGGGGCGCGTTTTGGCGATTCCGCTGCCTTGCGTGGGGTCTAAATTGGCCCAGTACAGGTGGTGGCGCTGAATGTTGAGCTTGGCCATTCAAGCGCTACCCAACCAACTTATCCAAACCATCGGCGCTGCTCTGCAATGACCATGTTTTCCATGCCGTACTTGCTGAGCAAGAGGCGTGATAAGCGCACGCCCAATGAGTTGCCAATGGGGACGAGCTTTAAATTAAGCGATTGAGCTGGGGGTGCTGATGTTTGCATGGCGTTTTGTGTAATTGCGGTAATTACGAAGTTTTAGTTGAACTGGGTCTAAAGTACAACGCCAAGCGCGCTCTAAATGCGCTCCAATGGAGCGGGAGTGTCAGGGCCGACCATGAACTGTAAACTGCGCCGAGTCCGACTACACACAGCATCAAACTCACCATGAATACTGAACGCATTGAGCGATCCAGTCGCTACTTTGACGAGCGATTGAACACCTCGTTCGAAGCCCTGTTGCAACCGATAGACAACCAAAGTCCCGCAGGCTACCCCGTCAAAGGAAGCAGCGTGTACCAAACCATACGCAATGCGAAGCAAGAAGATGACGCCAGCTTGCCACTCGGGCCATGGGTACATCAGCTCAAACGCGCCGACTGGCCCACGGTAAGCCGCACCGCCATCGATGCCTTGCTGCACCAGAGCAAAGACCTTCAATTGGCCGCCTGGTTGCTGGAGGCGCAGGTGCATCAAATCGGGTTTTCTGCCGTGGCCCCAGCCGTGCGGCTAATCGAAGGCTTGCTGCGCAACTACGGGGACAACTTGTACCCGCAGATCAGCGACAACGGATGTGAGCACCGGGCCAATATCTTGCGCTACACCGTCAAAATGGTGGCGATCGCCCTCAAGCAGCAGCCCCTGACACAGGCCGGGCATGCGCGTGAGTACAGCTTGTTCGATGGGGAGTCCGCGCAACGCCTTGAACAGATTAAGGCCCGATCCACGATGTCATCCACCGTCATGCCCGAAGAGGAGGCTGTCACGCTGGCCGATTTGACATCGGCCATGCACGCCAGCGCCACGGCCTGGTATCAAAGCTTGCGGTTGAATCTGTACGACGCACTCAGCGCCATGTCGCAACTCAAGCAAACGATAGAGGCGAACTTTGCCGACGAGGCCCCCGATTTGTCGGGCCTGAGCGACGTTCTGATTCACATCAACGAGCTGGTGCAAACCGAGCTACAGCGTCGTGGTGTCCCGACGCCAGGGTAGGCAGATCAATGTGTTCGAGATACTGGCGCTGGAATCTGTTCAGAAACAAGACGAATGACAAGGAGACCCCATGATTCACCGAACACTGACACAGGCATTCGCCGCCTTCGCCGCCCTGACTTTCGCAGCATCAGCCTACGCCCACGGCCCCAACGACCCGCCACACCAAAGCCACGCGCTGGGCGATTTGAAGCTGGAGAGTGGCGAGGCGATCAAGGACTTCGCTATCTCCTACGTCACCCACGGCACGCTCAACACCAACAAGTCCAACGCGGTGCTGATGGTCACGGCCATTGGCGGCAACCACCACCGCATTGACTACCTGATCGGCCCTGGGCGGGCGCTGGACCCGGCCAAGTACTTCATCATCTGCACCGATGCCATTGGCAATGGTCTCAGCACTTCGCCGTCCAACAGCACCGCGCAGCCGCGCATGCAGTTCCCCAAGTTCAATATGCGCGACATGGTGAACTCGCAGCAGCGGCTGATCACCGAGAAGTTTGGTATCAAGAAGCTGGTGACCGTGATCGGTGCGTCCATGGGCGGCATGCAGGCGCTGCAATGGGCGGCCAGTTACCCGGCCATGATGGACAGCGTGGTGCCCATCATCCCGCTGGGCCGCACTCCGGCCTGGACGACCGGCGTGCTGGAGATGCTGCGCCAAAGCATCATGGCCGACCCGCGCTGGCTGGGTGGCAACTACGCTGCCAGCGCGCCGCCTGAGCAGGGCATGCGGCTGTGGGCGGGTTGGCTCTCGGGTGTGATCGTGCGCACGCCGGGTTATCAAGAGTCGCTCTACCCCAATGCGCAAGACGCCATCGCCTACCTCAAGGGCGGGCAAGACGCGGGCTGGCGGCGCATGGACGCGGTGGATTGGGTCTATCAAAGCTGGGCCTACGACCAGCACAACCTGGGCACGACACCCGGCTTTAACGGCGACTACCACCGCGCCCTGAAAGCCATCAAGGCCAAGACCTTGATCTTGGCGGGCACGGGTGATTTGCTCAATCCCGAGTACGAGGCGAAGGAGGCCGCGCACTACATCGCCGACGTTCGCTATGTGGCCATCAACCCGCAGCGCCCCATGGGCCATGTGTCGGGCGCGGGCATCAGCGCGCCTGAGAACGAGGTGCAGAACCGCGAGATTGCTGCGTTCTTGGAGGTGGTGACCGAGCGCGGGCGCAAACTGCAGTGAGCCAACTCAGCGAGTTGACACGCGGGGCAAGGGGAAGAGCACCAAAGCCCTGCCGTGCGCCCCGCCGTTTCGGCTCAACGCACCTGAATGCGGTTGATGTATTCGAGCAGGGCCAGGATGCGCGCGCGCACCAGCGCTTCTGGATCGTAGACCATCTCGCCGTAGTACTCGCCATCCTTGATGCGATAGTCCCGACCCCAGATGGGCATGTCTCGTGAGCCATGACTAGGTACATTGCGCCCCTCAATCACTTCGTACATGCGATCCATAGGAAGGATGCCGTTGTTCTTCTTAGCCAGAAGCGTCAGATCGGGTGGGCTACGTTTTAAAAATTCGACCAGCACCCCATTGCCCTTGCCGCTGACGCCGTGGCAGCTCGCGCAGTTGTTCTCAAACTCACGTTTTCCAAGGTCAGTCTTTGGCTGTGCCAAAACGGCAGCGCTAATGAGCGTCAAGCCGAAGACAAACAGAGAGACTTTGATGTTTGATGGACTCATTTTCGGACTCCTTGTGATTAAGATGGAGTTCATCCTAGATCTCACTTGTGAGAGATGCATTGATGGAAATCAATGTTTGGGTCGGTATCGACCGCCGGACAGGCCGTTGATGTGGCGTTGAAGATCTGATACTTCAGGCGTAAGTCACCCAGGCCGCGTGCTCGAGCATGCTCAGGTGCGGCAGGCTGTTGTAGCTCAGCAGCGTGTGGCGCACGGGATTGAAGGTGAATTCAGTTACCGCACTGTTGCGGATACGCAGATTCAGCTCGATGGTGGCTTCATGCGACAGCCCCAACACATGACCCACCGCCATGGAGATCGGCCCGCCACTGGAGACCAGCAGCACCGAACCCGTGTGGTTTTGTCGGACGTGATCTAGCGCGCCAGTGACGCCCGCTAAAAACTCGGCGTAGGGCAGCATGCCCTGAGGCTGCGTCTGGCCCTTCATCCATTGCAACAGCCCTTTGCGCAGCAGGCGAAAGTGGTGGCGGTACAGCTCGGGCGCTTCGACTTGTGTTTGGGGTTTGGCGAGTGGCTGGGGGTGGATAGCTTGGATGACGGCTTCGCTGTCGTATTCGTTGAGCGCACGCCATTGCTGCGCGTCATGCGTGTAGCCCGCGCCCTGCGCAATGCCTGCCCAGGTTTGCTGTTGGCGTTGCAGCGTGCCGGTGAGCACAGCGTCAAACACCAGGCCTTGCGCTCGCCAGTGCTCGCCCAGGCGCAGGCTTTGCAGTTGGCCGAGTGGGCTCAGTTGATCGTAATTCTCAGCACCAAACGAGGCCTGGCCGTGGCGCACCAAATAGAGGGTTCCCATGTGTCGATTGTGCCAATCTCACACAGCCGATTTCACAGTGCCAACTTCACAGCGTGACTTGGCCTTCGATACAGCTCACCACTGCACCGCCCACCCAGACTTGACCGCTGGCGTCGCGCTCAAGGTGCACACGCCCTGCGCGCTCCAGGCAAGTGCCTTGGGCGGCCAGGTAGCGCTCGGGCATCAGGCCGTCAGCGATGAGCCACTGAGCCAGACTGGCATTGAGGCTGCCGGTGACCGGGTCTTCGTTAACACCGGACGGAGCAACGAAGGCTCGCACCTCCAGATCGGGGGCGGGGTGGATGGGCTGGTCATCCTCATGGCCTAAGAACACACGCGCTTCTTGACTCGATCTTGTGATCAAAACTGGCGTGTCATGCGAGGCATCCATGGCCGCGACCCCAACCTTTTGACCCAGCCTTTTCAATGCCGCGTGGTCGGGTGTCAAGCCCAGCACCGTGTCCATGCTGTCAAGCAAGAGGCCGAGAAAGACCGGCCCGTTGTTCAGCAGCTGAGCCGCCCTCAACTGATGTGCTTGCAAGCCCAAAGCAGCCAGCACCAGAGCGAGTAAATCGGCAGGCGGCGTGCTGCGTTGGAGCGGCGGCGCAGCAAAGGCCAAGCGCGTACCGTGGCGTCGGATACGAACCAGACCGACCTGACACTCTTGCATGATGACTTCGCTGGATTGGGGTGTTCCCCCTGCCTCCAGCCAAGCATGGCAGGTGCCCAGCGTGGGGTGACCGGCAAAGGGCAACTCACCACCGGGGGTGAAGATGCGCACTCGGTAATCGGCCTCGGGCCGGGTGGGCGGCAGTACGAAGGTGGTTTCAGACAGGTGAGTCCAACGCGCGAAGCTTTGCATTTGCGCGTCACTCAAACCTGTGCCGTCCAACACAACAGCGAGTGGGTTGCCGAGGTAGGGTGTGGCGGTGAAGACGTCGACCTGCTTGAAGGGGCGTTGCCGGGTGAGTGAGCTAGGGTGTGTCATGGTTTTACATGGGTGTGAGTGGGCATTTTGCGTCCAATCAAGACCGTGACAATGACGCACAGTGCAAAGATTAGGCTCATGGTGTCTAGAGTTTCACCCAGCAAGGGCACGGCAAACAGCATGGACATGAAGGGCTGTAGCAACTGCACTTGGCTCACGCGCACCGTGCCGCCTAGAGCCAAACCCCGGTACCAAGCAAAGAAACCCAGCCACATGGAAAACACCGCCACATAGGCAAAACCTGTCCAAGCCACAGGTGTGATGGGAGCAGATGGCCACGAGAGCAGAGCCAGTGGCAGCGTCAAAGGGAAGGCGATGATTAAAGCCCAGCAGATGACATGATCGGCGCGCATGTGAGCCGAAAGTTTTGCGCCGTAGCCATAGCCCAGTGCCGCAAACAGCATGGCAGCCAGCAGCAGTGCGTCTGCGGGTTCCAGTCTGAGTGGGCCTTGATCGGCGTGTAGTAATGCAAAAGCCACGACCAATGCAGCGCCCGCCCCTGCGCTCAGCCAAAAGCCCAGAGACGGGCGTTGCCTATGTAGCCAAGCCCCCATGGCTGCGGTAGCAAGCGGCAAAAGACCCAGAATAACGCTAGCGTGTACGGCTTGAACATGACGCATGGCAATGGATGTACATAACGGGAATCCCAGTGCGACCCCCAATGCCACCATCAACAGCGGCCATCCGTCGCGTCGCTGTGGCCAAGGTGCGCGGGTGAAGCATAAGTAAATAGCCGACAGCAAAGCGGCCACCACGGCGCGGCCCGTTGCGACAAACAGGCCCGACAGTTGTGGAGCATCAGGCGAGCCCACTGCCAAGCGGGTCATGGGTAGGGTGAGTGAAAAAATCAGTACGCCCAAGATGCCTAAATACAGACCATTACGAATGTTCATGTGCTCCACTTTATGCGAAGCAGCAAGCGTGGCGCGTATTAGGTTTTTAGTTCAGATAGTTGAACAGTGATAGTCGCTGCACTTGGGCGTAGGTTTTGAGCGCAGCTTCATAGCCGGTCTGCTGGTTTTGAAAGTCCGAGATGCCTTGCACCATGTCCATGTCTTCGGCGCGTGAACGATCCGCTGCCAGTTGCTGGGATTTGCTTTGCTGGTTGTTGTCAATGGTGTCAGCTCTATTGAGCAGGTCACCTGCCATGCCCCGTGCCGATTGGATTCGGCTCATGCCCGCGTCGATCTGTGTAAGCGCCAGTGTTGTCGCCTGTGTGAGTGCATTTGGGCTAATTGCTGAACTGTTAATGCTGTTGATGGCACTGTCCAGAATGTTGAAAATATCAGTGTGGGTACTGGGCGCAAGCTGCACGGTGTCTCCATTGGCCGGTATACCGTGCGCCGTGAAGGACAGACCGTCAAATGCAATAGCCTTGCCATCGACATAGGGCTGGGCCGTCGCGACGGTGGTCGAACTGGTGGTGTCGGTCACGCTGTAAGTGGTCACACCTGCGGCCACTTGGAAGTTGATGCTGTAGTTGTGTCCTGTGATGGCTGCCGGGTTGAGAACTTGGCCCACGTCGGTCCAGGTCGAACCGGTGTTTGCCCCATTGAGCCCCAGCGTGAACACGCCGTTTCCAGTAGGAACATCCATCCATACGGACTGCCCGTCCATTAAGCCGGGGATGGATACAGACGTGCTGCTGCGTTGACCGGCAATGCCGTTGAAGACGACGCCGCTGGCGGCATCGGTGAACGGTGCGCCAGAGCTGCCTAGACCACCAAATAGTGGAATGCCGTTGCTGTCTTGCTTGTTGGCGTATCCAAACAACTGGTTGCGCAACCCTGTGATTTGCTGGGCAATGCTAGCGCGATTGGTTGCGTTCATTGCCGGGTTGCCAGCGCTGACGACCAGATCTCGCAGAGTTAGCAGCGCATTTGTGGCGTCGCCCAAAGTGCTTTCGGCGGTGGCGACGGCGTTTCTCTGCACACCCAGAGCGCGTTGCTCGGTTTGAACCCGGGTTGATCGGGTCAAGGCCCGCTCTGCCTGTGCAGCACCGGTGGGATCGTCGCTGGCATGCAGCACCTTTTTCCCAGCAGATAATTTTTCTTGTAAATCTGCCAAACCGACTTGACGGCTGCTCAGTGTGGACAGCGTATTGTCAAAAAGGTTGGCGCTTCCCATTCGCGTAGTCATGTTTCTATCCTTTCAGCGCGCCGTTATTAGCGGCCCAGGTTCTGCATCAGGGTGTCAAAAATACTTTGCGAAATTTGCAGCATTTTCCCTGCTGCTTGATAGGCTTGTTGGAATTGCAACAATTTGGCGGCCTCTTCGTCTAGGTTCACCCCCGACACGCTGGTGCGATCCGTTTCAATCTGATTGGCGATTTGTGTGGAAACCGCCATTGTGGTCTTGGCACTTTGTACGCGCGTGCCGATGCTGGCTAGCAGACTGGCGTACCCATCGGTCAAGGGACCACCATCAAATAGCGCAAGATCGCGCAAGTCCATCATGGCCTGTGCGTTGCCCGCATCCAGTGCTGGATAGGCATTGGGCTGTACGGCGAAGGTGTCGCCGATTTGGGGTACACCCTTAAGTGTGAGCGACCATCCGGTGAGAGTGCCAGTCGTGCTGTATTCAATCGGCTGACTGGGTGTGTAGGCATAAACGGTGGCGCCGGTGTCCGAGCGTGTATAGCTGCCCGGCCCAGTGAATGTGAGCGTGACGGCCGGTGGTGCGGGCTGCGAGCGAGCGGCCAAACCATCCACAACCAAAGTACCCGCGTTGCTCGGGCCAGCGCGTGCTGCCACCGGGTTGGCCATGGCCAACCCGCGGGGCGAAGAAAATGCCGTTGTCATGCTGGGGGCTGCAGCGCTGAACGGTGTGATCAAAAAGCGGTCACCCGCTGTGGCCGCAACAGCACTTTTCTGGATGTCCAAGCCGTCGATCTTGATGGGGTTGCTTACGGCAAAGTCAAATGCTGTCACCACACCGTCAGATAGGCGGGTAATGTTGCCGGTGCTGGCTGTGGTGAAGCTTAGCTCGTAATTGGAGGCCACCAGGGACGGTGCGCCCGAACTGGGGCTGGTTTGAACGTTCACGCTGAGCGTGGTGCCAGGCAATACGTTGGCGCTGGAGGGGTACCCATTGGGGATAGGCTTGAGATTGAACAGGGGTGTGCCGGGGTTGCCATTGAGGTCTAACCCCAATCCCTGCTGGTCATTCATTTTGGTGCCGATGGACAGTGCCATGCGTCCCAGCAGGTTGCCCGCCTCCACCAAGTCTGTATTTTGAAAACGCAGCAAACCTGATAATTCGCCGCCACCCAACTGAGCCGCATCGAGGTTTTGGGATGTCCCGCTGACGGTCATCATCAGCTGACTTTTGGCCGGATCGTTGAACTCATCTTTTCCCATTTTCAAGGGCGAAACGGCAGTGCCGAGCACTAAGGGAAGGCTGCCGCTCAGGAAGATGCCCACACTGCCATCGTCGGCTGGGATGGATGTGGTTTGAACGTACTTGTTGAGTTGACTGATCAGTTGGTCACGCTGGTCAAGCAGATCGTTCGGACTGTGGCCGCTGCCCAGTGCTTTGCCGATTTGGTCGTTGCTGCTGGCAATCTGTTGGGCCAGGGTGTTAATGGTGGCGACATCAGTTTTTAGCTGGTCTGTCACCCCCAACTTCAAGTCATTAAGTTGACCGGCTGCGGTACGCAGCCGCGCAGCGGTTTCATCAGCTTGTGTCAGCACGACCGATCGGGCGGTCAAATCGGTCGGTGCGTTCACGATATCCGAAAATGCGTTGAGCATATTGCTGATGGAAGCCCCCATGCCATCAGGGCCGCCCTGGAAAATGTTTTCCAGTTGGCTCAGGTTGTTGTAACGGGCGGTGTCACCTGCTGCGACAGATTTGGAAAGCGCTGCTTGTTGCGTCAAAAACGCGCTGTAATTGCGCTGCACAGTTTCAATTGCCACACCTTTTCCGTAATAGCCGTTGCCGGAAAACTGGCCCCCCATACTTTTGAGGACGACCGACTGACGCGAGTAACCGGGTGTGTTGACGTTGGCAATGTTGTTGCCTACAGTTTGCAGTGCACTCTGATTAACAAGCAAGGCCCGCACGCCGATATTCATGACATCTGACATGGTGCGATCCTTCAGCCTTGCGCACGCTGCAATTGCAACGTGGTATTGATGGCCCGGCTAAGCTTTGCAGCGTATTGGGGGTCGGTTGCGTAACCGGCACTTTGCAGGCTGTTGGCATAGGCCTGAACTGAACCAATTTGCTGACGCGCCTGCGCATAGCGCGGACTTTGAGAAATGAGTTTTGAAAAATCGCGGAACGAGTCTTCATAAGAATCGTAGGCACGAAATTTGGCCACCGACTTTTGCGGCTCACCGTTCACATACTCAGTGGTCACCACTTGCGCAACTTTGCCCGACCAGCTGGGTGTGGCCTTGATGCCAAACAGATTAAAGGAGGAGCTGCCGTCAGGCAGTTTAATTTCTCGTTGCCCCCAGCCGCTCTCGTGCCCGGCCTGGCCAATCATGAAGCTGGCCGGGATGCCACTGGATTTTTCGATTCTGGCGGCTGCATCGCTGTGATTTTGGATAAAGCTGGCTTGTGATGCGTTGGCTGTGATGTTGCTAGAGACGGGGATGCGCTCAGACAACGAGAGCGTAGATGTCGGTGCTTGCGGCTGTTGGGCTTGACTTCCACTCATCTGTCGCGTCAGCTGTTGAGCAATCAGGTCAGACAAACCACCTGCTTGGCCGGACATTTGCACGGCGAACTGCTGGTCCAATAAGTCCGTGCCCAGGTCGCCCTGCGCACTGTCCATCAAACCGGATTTCATGGTGGCCTCACGCATGCTTTTGAGAAGTTCGCGCATGAACAGGGCTTCAAACTGCTTGGCCGTCTCTTTGATGGCGGCAGGCGTGTTCTGACCGGACTGTAGCTTTAGGCTGTTAAGCGTTCGGGCATCCGCTGCCAGCGCATTGCTGCTGGTTGATGCGTTGGTGCTCAGAGGATTAAGACCCATGTCAAATCACCTCTAACTCCGCGTTCAGCGCACCTGCTGCCTTAATAGCTTGGAGTATGGCCAGCAGGTCTTGTGGCGTTGCGCCGAGTGCATTCAAGGCACGCACTACGTCAGCTAGCAGTGGCGCAGCGGGGAGTTGAATCAGAATGCCCGGCTCTTGCTTGATTTGGATGCTGGCTTTTTCAGTCACCACCGTTTTCCCGTTGGACATGGGGCCGGGTTGGCTGATGATGGGCGTAGAACTGATGCTGACCGACAGGTTGCCGTGGGCAATAGCACAGGGCCCGAGCGTGACCGCTTGGTTTAACACGATAGAGCCGGTCCGTGAGTTGATGACGACCTTGGCCGAAGGGACGGATGCCGTTAGCGTGATTTCTTCCATTTCCGCAATGAACGCAATGCGAGCATTGGAGTCTGTGGGTGCTTGAACATCCACGGTACGGCCATCAAGCGCGCGCGCGGAGCCTGGGCCAAAGCGGGCATTGATGGCCTCGGCCACACGCCGTGCGGTTTGAAAGTCAGACGCCTCCAAGCCGAGCTTGATGCTGGAGCCTTCTAGCAAAGGGGTGGGCACAGTGCGCTCAATTTGTGCACCATTGGGCACGCGTCCTGCGCTTAGGTGGTTGATTTGAACTTTGCTGCCACCTGCTGACGCCCCGGCCCCGGCCACGATCAGATTGCCCTGGGCTAAGGCGTAGATTTCACCGTCTGCGCCTTTGAGTGGTGTGGAGATAAGCATGCCGCCTTTGAGTGACTTGGCATTGCCGAGGGAGGAAACGGTTACATCCATCATTTGACCGGGCCGGGCAAAGGCCGGAAGCTGAGCGGTAACCAGCACGGCGGCTACATTTTTTAGCTGAAGTTTGGCCAGTGAGTCGGTGGAAAGAGTGATGCCCAACTGCTGTAGGTAGTTGCTCAGACTTTGGGCGGTGTAGGGCATTTGTGTGGTCTGGTCCCCTGTTCCATCCAGCCCTATAACCAAGCCAAATCCAGTTAATGGGTTGCTGCGAACGCCTTCAATCGAAGCGACCTCTTTGATGCGACTGGCCTGAGCCGCACTGGTCAGCAGCAGGCTGGAAATCAGCAAGCCGTTCAACAAAAAGTGCAGTTGTTTTTTCATGGTCAGGGCTCAAGAACTTATGCAAGCTGTCGATAACAAGTAAAACAGATGCCCTCATTCTGAGCGACTTCAAAAAGGCAGAAAGCTGAAAAAGAAGCGTGTTAACCAGCCAACTGTTTGCGCTTCATTGGTGGCACCACGTCCTTTTGATTCGACGCGAACGTTGGCAATCTGGCTGGAGCTCACGATGCTGCCTGGCAGGATCACGCGCGGATCAACCGTGCCAGAGAAGCGCAGCACATCCACGTTTTGGTTCACACCAATTTGTTTTTCACCAATCACGACAAGATGGCCATTAGGCAAGACCTCGGACACCGTGGCGGTGATGGATCCGGCGAAGGTGTTAGCGCTTTCGGTGCCGCCCTTGCCTGCAAAGTCGCTCGCGGAGTTGGCCCCCAAGCCGATCCTGTTTTGCGTTTCTGAGGGGAAGACGAAGCCGGGGAAGGCCGTGATTCCGCCTGCCAGACTGGTGCTTCGGTTGGCTGTGGAGGTTGACTTTTGGCTGGCTGTGACGTTCTCCACAATTTGAATGGTCAGGGTGTCGCCGACCAATCTGGCCCTGCGGTCTTCAAAAGCGGGTCGATAGCTCACGGTTTGAAACAAGCTGCCCGTCGCAAGGCGTGGCACTACGGTGGGTGTTGCTGCGGCGGCTGACAAAGTGGACGGTTTGGGCTCTGCAAAATCGACCTTGACGGTTTGTGACAGCGATTCGCAGCCGCTGATCAGCAGCGTCAGGCTGAGGACGCTTACGAAGTAGAGGCAAACACTTATAGGCCCATGGCTAGCCATGGGGGTTGGTTGATGGTGTGCGGTTCTCATCACAGTTGCGCCAGTTTTTGCAGCATCTGATCCGAGGTTTGGATAGCCTTGGAGTTCATTTCATAGGCGCGCTGGGTCTGGATCATGGTGACCAGTTCCTGTACTACATTGACGTTGGAGGTTTCGACATAGCCCTGCATCAAAGAGCCCATGCCGTTGGCGCCGGGTGTGCCCGATTGAGGTTGACCCGAGGCAGGGCTTTCTGCATATAGATTTTGGCCACGAGGATCCAAACCGGCCGGGTTGACGAAGTTGGCCAGCGCAATGGAGCCAATGGGTTGAGGTGCCACGTTACCGGGGATCATGGCGGTGACCGTACCATCGGCCGCGATGCTGACCCCTTTGGCGTTGGCAGGGACGGTCACGCCATTGGCCACAGGGTGACCCGTGGCGGTGACGAGTCGGCCCTGCGCGTCGATCTGAAACGAGCCGTCCCGCGTGTAGTTGAGCGTGCCATCCGGCATGGTGATTTGAAAGAAGCCATTGCCTTGAATCGCCACATCCATCGAGTTGCTGGACTGTTGCACATTGCCCTGCGCAAACGAGCGGCTGGTGGCCACGGTGCGAACGCCAAGGCCGATTTGCAAGCCGGTGGGTAACTGTGATTGTTCTGAGCTACTGGAGCCTACCTGTCGCAGGTTTTGGTACATCAGGTCTTCAAACACCGCATGGGCGCGTTTGAAGCCTGTGGTGGACACGTTGGCCAAGTTGTTGGAGATAACGTCCAGCTGAGTTTGCTGGGCTTCCATGCCGGTTTTTGAAATCCACAGGGAATTAATCATGATGCATCCTTTTTTATTTAACCTTGCAGGTTCAGCAACTGCGAGGCAGATTTGTCATTGGTTTCGGCGTTTTGAAGTAGGCGCATCTGCACCTCGAACTGGCGAGCGGTCTGGATCATGCTGACCATGGTTTCCACAGCGTTCACGTTGGATCCTTCAAGCACACCTGTGGACAGGCGAGCCGTGGCGCTGCTAGGTAGTGGGTCACCTGAGGTGGCGCGGAAGAGTCCGTCTGTGCCGCGTTTGAGCGGGTCTTGCGCGTCAGGCGTGACCATTTTCAGCCGCCCCACGTTGGTGGCAGGTTGGTTACCCGTCTTTGCGCTCAGCGTGCCGTCCGCTCCCAGGCTGACGCTGGCCCCCGCAGGCAAGGTGATGGGCGCGCCGCCGTCTGACAACACGGTCAAGCCAGTGCTGGTCATCAGACTGCCCTGAGGGGATACCTCAAACGAGCCGTTACGTGTGTAAGCCTCAGTGCCGTCCAAGCCTTGCACAGCAAACCAGCTATTGCCTTGGGCCATGGCGTCCAAGTCGCGCCCCGTTTGCTGCGCTGGGCCAGCGGTGTCTAGATGACCTGCGGTGGCTTCGAGTGAGAATGCCCGCGTGGCCAAACCTTCACCTTGGATGGGCACCGCGCGAAAGGTGGACAGCTCGGCTCGAAACCCGTTGGTGGAGGCGTTGGCCAGGTTGTTGGACATCACAGCTTGCCGATGGGCGGCTGCGTTGGCCCCGGTCATGGCGGTATAGATAAGGCGGTCCATGATGTGAAAGCGTTAGTTGGAAATAGTGTTCACAACTCAATGCAGATTGACTAGTGTTTGCATTACCGCATCTTGGGTCTTGATGGTCTGAGCGCTTGCTTGATAAGCGCGTTGCGCGGTCATCATGCTGACCAATTCAGCGGTCAAGTCAATGTTGGAATCTTCCAGCGCACCTGACTGGGTGACGCCAAATTTTCCAACTCCGGGCTGCCCTTGGATGGGCTGACCGGAGCTGGACGTTTCGACCCAGTTGCCGCCTTCCACTTGACTCAAACCCTGAACATTGCGAAAGTCTGCAAGGGCCAGCATGCCGCCGGCTTGGGATTGACCGTTTGAATAGTTTGTAGTGATGATGCCGTCGTTGCCAATCTTAATGCTCGTAAGAGATCCCGGTGGGTAGCCATCTTGAGTCAGATTAGAGACGCTGAAGCTTGCCCCATATTGCGTTACTTTGCTCAGATCAACGGTGACGGGGAACGCTGGAACGGTGCTGGGCGCTGGGGGCGTTAAATTCAACGTCATGGGGCTGCCACTGGTTAACTTTCCTGTTGCGTCAAAGACGAGTGAGCCGACAGAGGTTCCGGTGAGAGAGTCGTAAACATCCCATTGATCTGTGGATGCCGCAGTGGGGGTGACTTTAGAGAAGTACAAATTAACTGGCAGACTGACGCCTTGAGAGTCGTAGGCAGTCAGTGCAGTGCCATAGGTAGACAACGGGGTCGGTGGAACGACGGTAGATGCAATCTGTGCACGTGCATCCAGGTTGAATTCGGCGTTGATAGAGGAAGTCGATTTGGCCGCAATGGGCGCGCTGGTGGGTAACTTCAAAGGCGTTGACGTCACACTAGTGGGCACACCAGCGGCAGTTGTTTGGTAGCCCATTACCTTTCCGCCTGTGTTGGACACCATATTGCCTTGGCTATCTAGCTTAAATTGCCCAGCGCGTGAGTAAGCCATGGTGCCATCGGCCATCTGGAGTTGAAAAAATCCTCCGCCATTGATGGCCACGTCAAGATTGTTGCCAGTTATGGAGATGTTTCCCTGACTGAAAGACTGAGAAACGGTTGGGACGGACACGCCGATTCCACCTTGACTGCTCCCACTCGCCCCGAGAGATGCCGCAACAACTTCAGAAAACTCCACACGAGAAGATTTCATTCCAACAGTGTTGGCATTGGCAATGTTGTTACCAATGACGTCCAGATTACGACTGGCGGCCGATAAACCAGAGAGGCCTGATTGTGATGACATTAGAAGCTCCTTGAGTGAGTTTGACTGAGAAACGATGAATTAAAGAATGGCGGCAATGTCGCTGTAGCTCACTGCCCGACCACTTTGAAGCTGAATTGACATGGCGCCGTTGACAGCGCCAACCGAGAGGACTTTTTCTTGCACCAAGGGCGTGCTGGCAACAGGCTTTTGACCCAAGGTCGCATTGACTCGGTAGCTGACTTTCCCTGTGCCTTGGTAGCTGCTGGTGTTCCAGTCAAAACTATGACGCCCTGCGGTCTGTGAGCCCATATTGACACTGTCTAGAACTTGACCGCTCGGGCTCAAAATATCAACAGAGACGTTATCAGCCGCGCTTGCTAAATCAAAGGCTGCACTGGCTATGCCTGTACTGGTATTTGGGGTGAGCGTGGTGCCTGAGGTCAGTACGTTTTGGCCGACCATGCTGCTGCCTTGCAGTACTTGCATGGCGCTGAATTGAGCCGACATGCTGGTGAGTGTTTGGTTAAGTTGCTGAATACCATTGACAGTGTTGATCTGCGCCATCTGGCTCGTCATTTGAGCGTTGTCCATGGGATTCATCGGGTCTTGGCTGTTGATTTGCGCGACCAGCAGTTTTAGGAATCTGTCCTGCATGGCGGCGGGATCGGTGGTGGAGTCGGTACTGGTACCACTGGTAGATGTGTTGCTGCTTGCTGCGGTGGTGGCCTGGTTTACTGGATTGCTGGTTGGGGTAATCATGGCGATGTCTTTCTGGTTTATTGACCCATTTGAAGGGTCTTGAGTAACAGGGTTTTTGCAGTGTTCATGACGTCCACGTTGTTTTGGTAGGAGCGTGAGGCCGACATCATGTTGACCATCTCTTCCACCGGGTTGACGTTAGACTGCGTGACATAACCTTCTGCGTCAGAAGAGGGGTGGTTTGGGTTGTGTACGCGCAGGCCTGGCGCTTGGTTTTCCTGAATAGATTTGACATTGACGCCGGCAGAGGCGTCCGAGCCCATCAGAACCGTCTCAAACACCAATTGTTTAGCTTTGTAGGCCTTGCCGTCTGGTCCGGCCACTGCGTCTGCATTGGCCAAGTTGCTGGCCACCACATTGAGGCGTTGTGACTGCGCACTGATGGCGCTGCCTGACACGCCGAAAATTGAAAACATGGACATGTTGAATCCCCACTGAGTTAATTAAGACTTTATTGACCCTGGATGGCACTCAGTAAAGTTTTTGACTGACTATTAATGAAGCGAAGTGTTGCCTCGTATCGCACCGCGTTGTCCACAAATTTGCTGCGTTCTCGGTCTAGGTCAACGCTATTTCCATCCATGCTGGGTTGAGTTGGGGTGCTGTAGGCTAGTTGTGATGCTGAGCCCAATTCACCAGAACGCGTTCCCAGTGCAAGATGCTTGGCATGACTTGTGGCTGAGACTGCAGGCGAGACAGAGAGTGAGGAGCTCGCTCCAGATGCCTGAATCATGGCCTCTTGAAAACTCAGATCACGGGCTGCATAGCCGGGTGTGTCTGCATTGGCGATATTGCTGGCAATTAAGCGTTGACGTTCGGCGCGCACCACTAGTGCCTTTGCCTGAAAGTCCAATGCATTGTTCATTTGTGAAAACATGGTTCACCTCATCTACTGATTGATAAGCCTTGTGCATGTGACAACGCTTCAAATGTTCGGTAAGTATGAGGAGAACTTGAGTGGATGAGGCTTGAAATTGAAGGCGATTTCCCCGGTATATAAGGGTTTTGCTAACAGATAGTATGAGTACAGTGATAGATATGAAAAATCTCACTTCAACTATAGGTAAGGCATTCATTTGTCTGGGTTTCTCGTGCGTCCTGGCAAGCAGTGTTCAGGCGCAAATCGTGTCTTCGACCGCGACAGAAAATGAACTTTTGGAAAATACTCGACGTTGGTTGGTGACACAAACTTCTGTGGGCGTTCAAACCCCCGGTGTTGCTCAACTGCGGATGGAGGTGGTTGTGGGTGCTTTAGACAGACGCTTGCACTTGGCCCCATGTGCCAAGGTTCAACCTTACGTACCTTCAGGTTTGCGTCTGTGGGGTAAAACCCGCTTGGGCCTTCGCTGCCTGGTAGGCGATACGAAGTGGAATGTTTTTTTGCCTGTCACCATCCGGGCTTGGGGCTCAGCTTGGGTGGCGCGCCGGGATGTGCCTGCGGGAGCTGTGCTGACGCAGGCCGATGGAATGGCCGCCGAGGTGGATTGGGCTGATGAAACGAGCCCCGTCGTGGCTGAGTCTTCTGTATGGGTAGGGCAAGTCGCCACCCGTGCATTGAGCACGGGGCAAGTATTGCGTCAAAATATGTTGCGTGCCGCTCAAGTCTTTCAGGCGGGTGCACAAGTTCGGGTGCTGGCCCAGGGATTAGGGTTTCAAATCAGCGCCGATGGTCAAGCCTTGTCGCCTGGTGTGGTGGGGCAGTTGACCAGAGTGAAGATGGACAATGGGCGGGTAATGTCGGGCACAGTAATGGACTCCCGTACTGTACAAGTTGAAATGTAAGCGTGCCATTGAAATTTTGCATAAAAATTAAAGTTGATGACAAATATTCCGATAGTGATAGGACGAGGGTATCGATCCCCCGTGTTTTGGAGTAAGAGATGAAAATAGGTCAATCATTGGATTTTCCAGCCGTTTCTAAACAGTCAAGTCCAGACGCTGATCCTGCCAAACTGGTAGGCCGGTCCGGGGTTGATACGAAAGCGACACAAACCTCACCCTCTGCGGGGGTGGAGGTGACGGTCTCAAAAGAGGTACGTGCCATGAAGCAAGCTCATAGCAGTGATGTTTCTAATGTGGATATGGTCAAAGTCAATGCGGTTCGCGCCGCCATTGAGCAAGGAACGTATGTCATCAACTCGGGCGCGATTGCGGACAAACTGCTAGGCAATGCTCAGGAAATGCTAAGCCGAACACCGCGCTAATGAGTCCCTATCAGAGAGGATCCTCCATGTCACCTGCGGAATTGGATCAAATGCTCACTCAGATTGAGCGGCAGTGTCAGACTTTGGCTGGCGCAGTGAGCCAGGGAGACCCTGATGAGGTCTGCGTATCAAGCGCCGCACTTCAAAAGCTGGCCGTGGATACGTCACACTTCTTTGCCGCACAACCCAGCCAAGCTCTGACCAGTCAAGCCAACCGAGCGCGGCTCAAGCACATAGCTAAGTGTTTGGTTTTGCAAAGAGAGCAGTTGTTTCGCAGATCTGCGGTAAATGAGCGAGCCTTACAAGCACTAGTTCCTGCCACAAGCGAAGCCGGCTACGCGCAATTGGCCGGACCTTATGGCGGGGCTGTGCGGCAAAGTGGCGCATTCAAATTATTAAAGGCTTGAACGAACTAAGACCCGCGAACATTCTTGAATGGTCGCGAGTTCGTAAATTCGACAATGGAAATGCTCTCATTCTTGACATCGCCCAGGTGTTGCGTGATCTCGGCTTCCAGGGTTCACTCCACCAGTTTCTTTGTGATCAGCATGAGCAGGCCGTCGATCAACTCGTTGCTACCGGCCATCTCGCTTCTTTCTTGAAGTGCAGCAGGTTCATGCCCATTGACCGATTAAACAAAAGCTCTTAGACGCCTATGATGCTTCAATGGGTTCGCATCTTATTGCGTAACCGGGCGATAGACTGGCTGTGCAACTGGCAAACTCGGGACTCGGTCACACCAAGAACGGCTGCAATTTCTTTGAGGTTCATGTCGTTTTCGTAGTACATGCTCATGATGTATTTTTCACGGTCGGGCAAGCTGTTAATTGCTTCAACCAGTGCGGTGCGCAGGCGGTGGTTTTGCAGCATCTCCAAGGGGTCTGCATCACTGTCCATGGTGTGGCGATCCAGGAAACTGTCGTCGCCTTCGTCGCCGCTCATGTCTTCCAAGTAAACCAGTTGCGTGCCTTTGACTTTGCCCAGCAGTTCTTGATAGTCTGGCAAACTCATGCCGAGTTCGGTAGCAATTTCAGACTCGCGCGCAACCCTGCCCAATCGATGTTCCAAACGTCGCATGGCATGTTCAATGTCTTTTTGGCTCTTACGCGATCCGCGTGACATCCAGTCGCCTTCGCGTAGTTCATCAAGCATGGCACCACGAATGCGTTGCGATGCGAAGGTTTCAAATTGAACGCCCTGACTTGCTTCAAAGCGTGTCAGAGCCTCAGACAAGCCCATCAAACCCACTTGAATTAGGTCATCGACCTGAACGCTGGGCGGAAGCTTGGCCATCATGTGGTGTGCCATGCGCTGCACTAATGGCACGTACTGTCGAAGCATGGCGTTACGGTCGGGCTGGCCTTTGTCGGTGTACATCAGTAGTGCCTCGCATTAGAGAAGGTATTAAGTGGGCGCGGATGAGTCTTCGGCTGGGTGATGCTGTCTTGGCGTACCGAGACGGACCGCTCAAGCAAGCGAAGGGCCAGTGTTTTGACGTCCTGAGCAGCCCGTGCGTCCAAGAATTGCGAAGGCGCAGTCAGGGTTGATATTTCCTGACCTAGAAAGTTAAAGGCGCAATCCTGTAAGCGTTGGTTTACACGCTGGGCCGATAAAAAGTCCTCAGCATTGGATGTGTCCACCACGGTCACAGTGGTGGCATGCAGCCTCCCTTTGAGCATGAGGTGCTTAAGGGCCTGATAAGTCGGGACGATAGACAGGGTATTGATGCTCAGGGGCAGCAACGGTTCGATACCGGTGTCGGCTAGGCAATTCGCCAAATTTTGGGCGCTTGCATAAATCACAATGATTTCGTAATTTTCAAATAAGTGGCCCAAGGTTTTTAGGGTTGTTGCTGTCTTTTTGGACGGGGAGTGCTCACTGAGTTGTGTCAACCCGAGCGCAGCAGGAATAATGGCCCAATTGGCGTGATCAAACTCGCCTGCTGCGGGGAGTTGCATGTTGTCCATCAGTTGTTGAAGGCCAGGATTGTTGTCGGACTCAGTCGTGGTGGCATCAAGAACGGTCAGTGTGTAACCCATGTCCGACCACGCCGAACACAGATTCCAGAGCAAGGGCAGCTCGCCGTGCCAATCGCCATTGCTGGCCATGACGATGACGTGCTGTGCGGGTTGAACGAATAGATCGTTGAACCCCGTGGTCTGGTGCAGGTCTGGATCAAACATGGAGAATTCCTGCAGGCTGAACACGGGTTTGTGAGAAGAAAAATCCCATATCAGAAGCTTGCGGATCAAACGCCGACTTGCTCGGAGTTCGCATGGCAAGTTTGATCAACTTGGATGCGCTCGCGTGTTCAAAATCATCAGGCACTCTCTGACCGGTGGTGACACCGCGCAAATTGAGTTGGTGTCGAATCACGGCATCCAGCGCCGGGCCGAGCTTGATCGCCTCATCCGTTTTGGACAGGATTGCCTGCTGAACGCCGCGTGAGCGAAAGGCAGTGATGGCATCGTCCAGTGTGTCACCATGGCTCACTGCATTGAGCACAAGTAGTCGGTTGACGCGTGGTAAGTCCAGCACGTCCAACATGTCCTTTTTGCGCGGGTCGCGCGGAGAAATTCCAACCGTGTCGATAAGAACCATTTTCTTGTTGGCCAACAGTCCCAAAAGATCTTGCAAAGCAGTTCTGTCATGGGCTAGATGAGCTACTACGCCCAACATGCGACCATAGTTTCGAAGTTGCTCGTGGGCACCCATGCGATAGCTGTCCATGGTGATAAGCCCTACGCTTGCGGGACCATGCTGGCGGGCACACAGATTGGCCAGCTTGGCCGTCGTGCTTGTTTTTCCTACGCCTGTAGCACCTACCAGGGCATAGATGCCGCCTTCTTCTTGTATCGGCATCGTTTGGGAATCTGTTCTGATGTTGCGTTCCAGCACATCAGTGGCCCATGGCATAGCCGCTACGGCGGAGGTGTCTTGAGGCATTTTTTCTAACAAGGCACGTGCCAGATTCGGAGAAAATCCGGCCTGGATCAGCTTGAACATCATGGCCGATTGAGTAGGGTTTTGGCTGCTTTGCCCAAGCCAAGTCAATGTGTTGAATCGATCTTCAATCAAGGCTTTTAGCCCATTTAGCTCGTCGGCTATGCCGACGCTTGCACGATTTTGGTTGTGGGGAGCGGAAGTATTCTTGTCAGATGTTGATGTTGTCTGCAATGTTGACGCTCCATCCGCAGGGTCCGTGAAATGACCCGGCATGGTGTGGGATGGAGTGTCGTTTGTACGCGCCGATCCGGAGCCACTAGTGCTGACATTCAAGCCTTCGTGCCGACGCTTTATCATTCTTTCGCGCACGTAGTCTTGAAATGACAGGGTGCTCATTGCGAGTTGATCTGCATCCTCTTCCACCTGAGTTTGTGATGTTGGAGTTGGTGTTGAGGTCGCTCTACGTTGTACGTTTTTTGTCGATTTAGGTGTGACAGAAGGTGCAACATCAAGTTCGGAAAAAGAACCCTCAGCGGCGGCCAAAACCTCAACGCCAGTGTCAGTCTGACGATTGGACAGAATCAGAGTTTTGTCACCAAAAGTCAGTCTCGCTTTGGCCAGCGCTTCTCGAGATGTAGACGCTTGAAATCGTTGAATGTTCATGGAGCTACTCCTCTAAGGATGGGGCCAATGCGAATGGTGTGAGTGTCAGGAATTTCACTGTGTCCGAGCACCTGCAGCCTGGGTGCTACGCGACGCACCAAGCGCGAAATGGCGCTTCTGATTGGGTCGGGCACAAGCAGGCAAGCAGGTATGCCTGTTTCTTCTTGACGCAGGGCCACGACGGCGGCGCTTTGGGTCAACATGTCTGCCACTCCTGGGTCAAGTGCCTGACTGTTCACATTGGACAGGGCTTGCACAAGAAGTCGCTCTAGTGGAGGGTCAATTGCAATCACGTCCAGCTCGCGTGTGGAGCCATAGATTTGCTGCACGATGGCAGGGGATAAGGCCACGCGAACACAACGGGCGAGTTCAGCCGGGTCGCTGATCGAGATAGCATGTTCTGCGATCGATTCAACAATGGTGCGAATATCGCGGATGTGTACGGACTCTTCCAGCAAGAGCTGTAAAACCTTTTGAAAGATGGCAATCGAAATCATTTTTGGAACCACTTCTTCGATTAGCTTGGGGGCCAGTTTGCTCACATGCTCAACGAGCTGTTGGGTCTCAGTGCGACTCAGTAATTTCGCAGCCTGGACTTGCATCAAGTGTGACAAATGGGTAGCCATGACAGTCTCGGAATCAACCACCGTAAACCCGGCCATTTGCGCGGCTTCCTTTTGGCGTTCATCAATCCAGTGCGCGGGTAAACCGAAGGCTGGGTCGGTGGTGGCGGTACCAATCAAGGGGGTGGTGATGCCGCCGGGGTTGATGGCAAGGAACATGCCGGGGAAGGCCTCTCCTTCGCCCACCGTGACGCCACGCAAGCTGATGCGGTAAGCGCTGGGTTTGAGGTCCAGGTTGTCACGCACATGCACCGCAGGCGGCAAGAAGCCTACCTCCTGCGCAAACTTGCGGCGCACGCCTTTGATGCGTGTGAGCAGATCGCCTTGGCGGTTTTTGTCCACCAGTGCTATGAGTCGGTAACCGAGCTCTAAACCCAGTTGATCAACGGGCAGCAAGTCATCCCAACTGGCTTCGCCATCAGTGACCGCCTCAGGCGCGGCTTCTTGAGCGGTGGGCGGTGGTGGTTTGTGAGCGAAGATCCAGGCCAAGTAACCGAGCAGCGCTGCCATCAGTAGAAAAACCACATGCGGCATGCCGGGTATCAGACCCAAAATGCCCATCACCGTCCCCGTGATGCCCAGCACTTTGGGTGAAATCAACACTTGGTCAATGATCTGTCGCCCCAGATCTTGATCCTTGCCGACGCGAGAGACCACCATGGCGGCCGCCACTGAGATGAGGAGCCCGGGGATTTGGGCGACCAGGGCGTCACCCACCGCGAGCAAGATGTAAGTGTTCGCCGCCTGGCTTGCGCTTAAGCCGTGTTGCAAAACACCCACGGCAAAACCACCCAGAATATTGATGACCAAGATCAGCATGCCAGCAATCGCATCGCCTCGAACGAACTTGGATGCGCCATCCATAGAGCCAAAAAAATCAGCCTCTTCGGCCACTTCAGCACGGCGGCGCTTGGCTTCCTTTTCGTCAATGGTGCCCGCGCTCAAGTCGGCATCGACAGCCATTTGTTTGCCCGGCATGGCGTCAAGGGCAAAACGGGCTGAGACTTCCGCAATGCGCTCGGCTCCCTTGGTCACCACCACAAAATTAATGACCACCAAAATTGCAAAAACAATCAGACCAACAGCAAAATTACCACCAATCAAAAAATGACCAAAAGCCTCAATTACGGCGCCTGCGGCTTCGGGGCCGGTGTGACCTTCTAGCAGCACCATACGGGTGGAGGCCACATTCAAAGAAAGCCGCATCAGCGTGGTCAGCAGCAAAACTGAAGGGAAAGATGCGAAATCCAGTGGTTTGAGCATGTAGGCAGCCACCATCATCACCATCAGGGCGACCGAGATGTTGATGGTAAAAAATATATCCAACATCCAGGCAGGCAAGGGCAAGACCATCATGGCCAAGATGGCGACGACTAGTAAGGGCGCAGCAGCACCTTGCAATACAAAGGCATTACGACCCAACCAAGCGTTTAAAGTTTTAGAGAGAGTGTTCATAAGGGCTTAGGCCGTTGATTTGGGGTTCAACGGATCGAGTTCGGGCGGGACGATGGGCAACGGTGGCTCATCCGGCATGGGGGCTTCACCACGCAGGGCGGCCTTGAGTCGGTACACGTACGCCAAGACCTGAGCGACGGCTGTGTAGAGGCTGGTAGGGATGTCCTGGTTCAACTCCGCATGGGCAAACAATGCGCGCGCCAAGACCGGCGACTGAATGACGGGGATGTTATGAGCTTTGCCAATGTCCCGAATCTTCATGGCGATTAGGTCTGCACCTTTGGAAATCAGACGAGGCGCAGCCATGGTTTTTTCGTCATATTGAATGGCCACGGCATAGTGAGTCGGGTTCATCAATATGAAGTCGGCTTTCGGTACAGCCTGCAGGCTCTTGCGCTGGGACATTTCCCGGTGCTTGGTCTGGCGCAAACGCTTGACTTGTGCGTTGCCATCGGACTCTTTGTGCTCATCCTTCATTTCCTGGAGAGACATTTTGAGCTGTGACTTGTGTAGAAACCCTTGGAGGGGAACGTCAAGCAAAGCGACGCCGACGATCACGAGTAGCAAGAGCTCCATGCCGTGGGTCAACCAATCTGTCAAAGCTTGAAGAGCCATGACAGAGGGTTGTAAAACGAGCGTCGCGATAGAGGCCATATGAGTGCTCAAGTAACTGGCGGTGATCGCAATAAGGATGATGGTCACAAGCGTCATCTTCGCGATATCGGCTAGTTTCTTTTTGGAAAAAAGATTCCCCACTCCCTTGAGTGGATTGATACGACTGAAGTCAGGCATAAGGGGTTGAAGACTGAAGTTCCACCCCCCTGAAATCAGCGAACCGAGAATGGCGGCCACTGTAATCAGGCCAGCAAATGCCACACAGCCCAGAAAACCTATGGCGGCCATGTCTTGCAGACGGTCTAACATTTGTTCAGGATGAGTCAACGAGCTGGCATTGAAATGCAATTGTTGGCTCAGGCGCAGCTGGAGCTGGGCAAACAAGAGCGGTGCAAAAGCCACGATTGCCAATGCGCCCGCCCCAAGAACAGCCAAATGAGACAGATCTTGAGAGCGCGGTACTTGACCTTCTTCGCGAGACTTTTTTAGTTTCCGATCAGAAGCCGGAAGGTTGCGATCCTGGCTGGAGGATTCCATGACAGTGAGCCCGTAGAGTTCACTCCATTCTCAACAGGACGCCCACGAACAAAAGACGGAAAAGAGGGGAATTGCCCCCGCAATTCCTCCTTGGAACTTGGCTTCTTTGTGACAGCAAACAAATCAGAAAATTAAAAGCCTAGACTGGCCAGCAAGGCATCTACTTCGGATTGCTCGGTCACAGAGCCTTGCGCATGCTCTTTGTCAATCACCGGGCCGGATAAGCTGGGCTCGTTGGGTGCTAGGGACTGAGAGATGGGTTTTGTCGTAGCGCCGACTGGCGCGGTCTGGATCAACAACTCCACCAATTGCTCTTCAATGGTTGAGGCCAAGCTCACTACCTTTTTGATCACCTGCCCCGTCAGGTCGTGGAAGTCCTGCGCCATCATGATGTCGGTTAAGTGCTGGTCCACCAGCTGACTAGACTTGGCCATGTCATCCAGATAAAGCTTGAGGTGACCGTTAGCCAGTGTGTCCGCCGGATCATTGGCCAGCAGATAAGCAAAGTGGCTGGTTTGCGCACTGATTTTCTCGTGTTCGGTTTTTGCCTGATCCACGCGGTTGAGAACTCTCTCGGCGGCTTCTCCTGTCAAGCGGCTGATGTAGGAGAGACGGCTCTTGACGTCAGGCAGCTCCTGCGCAGTTCCTTGGAGTTTTTCGGTGAAGCCTAGTTGTTGCAAAGAGTCATGCAACTGTCGGGTCAAGGCGCCGATCTTAAGGTGGATGTCGGGGTTGGAGGCATCAACAGGGGGCAGCTGAAGGAGGACGGCGCTCATGATTGAAGCCCCGCTTTCTTGAGAATCAAGGTTAACTTGTCCTCCAGTGTGGCCTTGGTAAAGGGCTTGACGATGTAGCCCGAAGCCCCCTGTTGAGCGGCTAAAACGATGTCTTCCTTGCGCGCTTCAGCCGTGACCATGAGAACCGGCAAGTGTTTGAGTTTTTCGTCTTTTTTAATTTCAGACAGCAACTCAAACCCCGTCATATTGGGCATGTTGATGTCGCTCACAACGAAATCAAACGTGCTGCCGCGCAGCTTTTGCAACGCAGCCACACCGTCTTCGGCCTCATCAGCCTCAGTGAAGCCAATTTCTTTGAGGAGGTTGCGAATAATTCGTCGCATGGTGGAAAAATCGTCAACAACTAAAAATCTGAGCTGATTGGACATGTCGGCCTCTTTCTGGTGAGTCTGCTATCTGTATCGGTCGTAAGGCCAATTTCTTTAAGATAATTACTATTTTCGAGAGTCTTCTTCCAACGAAGACTCTATGGAAGAGGGCGTATGTGATGCTGATGTTTGAGAAGGCTTGCGCTCTGGGTTGAGCAGTCTTTCTTCTGCATCTCGCGTCAAGACCACGATGTTAATACGGCGATTTGAGGGGCTTAATGGGTTGCTTGCATCAACTAGGACACTGGAAGATAGCCCCATCACTCGTGCCAGCTTGTCGTCGGGCATCCCCGCGCCTACAAGCTCACGGCGAGAAGCGTTGGCTCGATCGGCCGAGAGTTCCCAGTTGCTGTAGCCACGGTCTCCATTTCCGTATGCTGCGCGGTCGGTGTGCCCATCCAAGCTAATTTTATTTTCCACATCGTTGAGTGCCGCGCCGATTGCCCTCAGAATATCGCGCATATAGGGCTTGACCACGGCACTTCCACTGTCAAACATGGGCCGATTTTGGTCATCCACAATCGTAATTTGGAGCCCATCAGGCGTGGTTTCTAGGCGAATTTGTGAGTTGTACTGCGCAAGCTTGGAGTTGTTGGCAATGGCTGCGCTTATCTTTGCGCTTAGCGATGCCATTCGTTTTGCATCCTGCTTGGCTACCTCGGCACGCATGAGCTCAACTGCTTTCTTTTTTTGAATTGGATCATTGCCGTCGCCTCGACGAGATTGCCCAGCCGATTGGGTCAAGTCGGCCCCCCCACCATTGATCACACTGTTGCTCGCACCTGCTCCGCTGCCACCAGCCATTGCGACCTTGAGCGGTGCTGCGAAGTAATCCGACAGGCCCTTTTTATCGCCTTCGCTGGTCGAACCAAGCAACCACATCAGCAAAAAGAACGCCATCATGGCGGTAACGAAGTCGGCATAAGCGATCTTCCATGCACCACCATGCGCGGCATGACCCCCCTTCTTGATTTTTTTAACAATAATGGGCTGAAGTTTTTTTCCTTCTGTGCTCATGATGACTTTCTATTGTTATTTTTTACCGCGTACATGACTTTCAAGCTCTGCAAAGCTAGGGCGCTCTGTAGAGAAAAGCACCTTGCGCCCAAATTCAATTGCGGTTGATGGGTTGTAACCTTGCATGCTGGCCAGCAATGTGGTTTTGATACATTGCAACTCCTTGGCGCTATCCTCTGATTTTTGTTCTAACAGGCCACCCAACGGCTCAACTACCCCATAGGCCAGCAAAATCCCAAGGAAGGTGCCCACCAAAGCCGAGGCGATCATTCCGCCGAGCACGGCAGGCGGCTGACCGACCGAGCCCATCGTGTTGACTACGCCCAGAACCGCCGCAACGATGCCAAATGCTGGCAAAGCACCAGCCAGACGAGCAATGGCCGCAATCGGGGCGTGTGCCTCGTGGTGATGCGTTTCAATTTCACTGTCCATCAGTGATTCGATTTCATGAGCGTTTAAATTTCCTGAAACCATCATTCGCAGGTAGTCCGTCATGAATTCGACGATATGGTGGTCGCTACCTACTGCACCATATTTTTTGAAGATTTCGGATTCGTGCGGTGTTTCAACATCTTTCTCAATTGCCATCAGCCCCTCTTTGCGAGCTTTTTGGAGAATGTCATATAGCAAGGCCATCAGCTCCATATAGCGTGCTTTGGTGTAAATAGATCCTTTAAGTGCTTTGGGGATGGTGGCGAGTGTGGCTTTAAGCACCTTGGGCTGGTTGTTCACCGCAAATGCGCCCAGTGCACCACCAAAAATGGTGATCAACTCAAAGGGCAGTGCCGTCAAGATCACGCCGATGTTGCCGCCGTGAATGATGTAGACACCGAAGATGCAGCCCATGGAGACGACATAACCGATGATGACTAGCATGTTATTTTTTCACTCAGGTTAGGGAGTTAATGGGGGCGGACGATCTGGTGGTCTACATCTAGCGCAGAATTAATTCTAGGTTGACTAAGTGGGATACCATCATGAAAAAAGGGGCTCAAAGAGCCCCTTTTTTTGTGCATTGAACGGCACAAAAAGCCTGCCAATTTCTACCACTCAATGCAAAAGAATGCCGCCAGAATTCCTGCTTTTCCCTGCGCGCGCCGGCGGCACGCATAAACCGCAAACGTAGTGGCGTGCATTTTCATAAGGCTCTGTGACGAAATGACCGCCGCATTTGCTACAGCAGGTCATTGATAGCATATTGTTGTTCACAAACTTCACAAGCCTCCATGCACGGGTCATGGACAAAATAGGCTCCATACCCAAGGCGCTGACTTGCTCGGTGTACAGCCTGTAGGCTTTCATGATTGCGTCGATTTCTTCGAGCTCACTTACTTTAGTCAGGTACTCGTAAATATTAAGAAACAACGAAGCGTTGATATTAGGCTGCCAGGTCAAAAACCAATCAGTAGAAAACGGAAGTTGTCCTTTAGAGGGAGATTGGCCAGCAACCTCTTTGTAGAGACGCAGGAGACGCTCATAAGAAATGTGAGTTTCACTCTCAAGTACTTGCAAGCGGGCACCGAGTTGGATCAATGCCACAGCACGGGCAATTTCATGAGATTCATTGAGAACACTTTTGGCGATCATGATCTTGTCTCCTACATCGTTTCAGAGTAACGGCCTGCCATCAATATGCTGGCATGCAAACGCGTAGTGGCGTCGTTGTCCACCTTGCTGGTGGCATGATTGGTGAGCAAGCTCCACACCATGTCATCGTCCATGCGAAAGCGGCACAACAGCATGTTGGTGTTGGCTATTTTGGAAATCTGAGTGGGTGTCATGGCGATCAAGAGATCGGCAGATTCCTCCGAGATGCCCAGACGGAAAAGGGCTTCTGCCTTGTCTTTACGGATCAGATTCTGAGCCAGCATGAGGTAAGTCAGATTGGTTTCCCTGATCTCTGCATTGAATTGATCGTCCATGATGTTCGCTCCATTTTTAAAAGACCCTTTAGAAGGGCGATGGCTGAATTTTGAATGGGGACCTTGAAAACTTGAATAGGCGAGTGCCTGTTTGGTGTGTCGGCCAATGGATATATGTTTGTAAGGCAAACACCTACAAATCCTCTCTTGAAGCGAAAAAGTAAACGCAAACCCTAGGCGTTATTTGGCGTTTAAGAGCCTTAAGTTTGCGTAATCTCTCTACCACGCCACCTGAACGTTATGGGTCAAGTCTCTTCAATGTCGAAGCTTGATCTCCGGTAAGCGAACTAACTACATCGGTCATGGCGGTCAATCTACGGATTGACGTTGAGGTTGGCAGCAATGCCGGAATTATTTAACTTTAAGGAGCTTCACATGTCAGTCATCAATACAAACATCGGTTCATTAAATGCCCAGCGAAACCTAAGCATGAGTCAGGCCTCGTTAGCAACCTCTATGCAACGCCTTTCTTCTGGCTTGCGCATCAACAGCGCTAAAGACGATGCGGCTGGCCTTGCGATCAGTGATCGCATGACATCACAAATACGCGGTAGCAACCAAGCAGCGCGCAATGCCAATGATGGTATTTCGTTGTCGCAAACGGCTGAGGGGGCATTGGGCGCCATCAGTGACAACCTGCAGCGCATTCGCGAGTTGGCTGTTCAGTCCGTTAATGCGACCAACAGCGCCTCTGATCGTGCGTCGATCAATACGGAAGCCCAGCAACTTAAAAACGAAATTGATCGTGTGTCATCGAGTACACGATTCAACGGTGTGAGCTTGCTCGATGGTTCGTTTTCAAGCCAGGATTTTCAAGTGGGAGCCAATGCAGGTGAAGTCATAACCGTTACCTCGATTGCAAATGCGCAGTCGACGGCTCTTGGCAGCAGTAATATTGCGACCATGAATGGCGTTGTTCCAGCCAGTG
>CANGME010000021.1 GCA_947455145.1 Comamonadaceae bacterium | reverse complement strand
TGAAAGACGCCCTGAATTGACAAGTTATCGGTGGGGTGCTTAGCTCAGTTGGCAGAGCGGCGCCTTTACACGGCGTAGGTCGGCGGTTCGACCCCGTCAGCACCCACCACCCCCACAAAGGCGAACAGTGTGTTCGCCTTTTTTATTTTTTTGTTGGAGAGTTCTCGCATGTTTGATTACGTTCGCAAGCACACGAAGATCATGATGGGCCTGTTGTTCCTGCTGATCATCCCCTCGTTCGTGCTGTTCGGAATCGATGGGTACAACCGTTTTCGAGAGAAAGGTCAGACGGTTGCTCTGGTGGGTAGCCATGAAATTACCCAAGGCGAGTGGGATGCAGCTCACAAGCAGGAAGTTGATCGCCTGCGTTCCTCCATGCCCAATCTTGATCCCAAATTGCTGGACTCTCCCCAGGCCCGTTATGCCTCTCTGGAGAATTTGGTACGCGACCGTGTGTTGAGTGAAGCAGCTTTGGCTTCTCACCTAGTGACCAGTGATGCGAAGCTGGCCCGTGACTTACAAAGCAATCCGGCAATTGCTTCTCTGCGTCGCCCCGATGGCACGTTGGACATGGAGCAGTACCGGCAACTGGTGGGCAGCCAGGGCATGACGCCCGAGATGTTTGAGGCTCGCATGCGCAGTGAAATTGCCAAGCGCCAAGTGGAGGCCGGAGTGGTACAGACAGGCTTTATCTTGCCTATGGTTGCTGATACAGCGTTGAGTGCGTTCTACGAGCGCCGCGAGGTGCAATTGGCGCGTTTTAATACGGCTGATTTTGCGACTCAAGTCAAGCCGACCGATGCGGACCTAGACGCCTACTACCAAGCCAATCAAAACCAGTTTCAGGCTGCAGAGCAGGCCAACATTGAGTACATCGTTCTTGATCTCAATGCGGTGCGCAAATCCATCACACTCAATGAGCAAGACTTGAGGGCTTATTACGAACAAAATGCGGCCCGCTTGAGTGGCACAGAAGAGCGCCGTGCGAGTCACATCTTAATTACTGCGGCCAAAACAGCCCCAGCCGCCGAGCGTGAAAAAGCAAAAGCCCGCGCGCAAGAGTTGCTGACCACTGTACGCAAGACACCCGCTAGTTTTGCGGATACCGCGCGTAAAAACTCACAAGATCCTGGCTCTGCCGCCAAAGGCGGTGACCTTGATTTCTTTGCGCGAGGCTCAATGGTCAAGCCTTTTGAAGATGCGGCTTTTGCATTGAAAAAAGGTGACATCAGTGATGTGGTGGAATCTGATTTTGGTTACCACATCATTCAAGTGACAGACATCAAGGCACCCAAGCAAAAAGGCTTTGAAGAGCTTCGCGCCAGCCTTGAAGAGGACCTGAAGAACCAACAAGCCAGGGCTAAATATGCTGAAGCGGCAGAGGCGTTCACCAACGGCGTGTACGAGCAGTCTGACAGCCTCAAACCTGTGGCTGATCGACTTAAGCTGGAGATTAAAACGGCCAACGGAATCAAACGCATAGCAGCGCCAGGTGCGCAAGGTGTTCTGGCCAGTGCCAAACTTCTCGCGGCAGTTTTTAACCCCGACGCGGTTGAGAAAAAACGCAACACAGAGGCTGTGGAGATTGCACCTAGTCAGCTCGCGGCGGCCCGCGTCACACAATACACGGCGGCGCGCACTTTGCCGTTTGCCGATGTGCGCTCAATCGTTCAAGAGCGCGTGATTGCAAGCCGAGCCGCTGAGTTGGCCAAAAAAGAAGGTGAGCAAAAACTGGCTGCCTGGAAAACCAACCCGGCCACCGCCACCTTGTTGACTGCACAAGAGGTGTCACGTGATCAACCCAAAGGCTTGCCGGCCGTGGTGTTAAATGAGGTCATGCGTGTTGATGGCAGCAAACTGCCAGCTTGGGTCGGCGTGGACTTGCAGGCGCAGGGTTATGCCATCGCCAAAGTCAATAAGTTGACGCCTCGAGCAACGCAAACGCCAGAAGTACAAAAGCAAGACCGAGAGCAGGTGGCCAAGTTCTGGGCGATCGCTGAGAATCAAGCCTATTACAAATGGCTCAAAGAACGCTTCAAGGTTCAAATTAAAGTTAATCGTCCATCGAATTCTCTTTCAGATGTCGTCCAGAGCGCGGCTTCTTGATGTCAACCCAAAATAGAAATGTCCCCTTTTCTCCCAAATAGAGATAGAAATGTCCCCTTTTGATATTGGGTTTGTTCCTGGGTTATGAAGCAGCACCGGTAGGCACAGCGGAGCCGCTGGGTGGTCTTGCACGAACACCCCCTGAGTGCGCTGTGCCTCTTGGTGGTGTATTTGCGCACTCAGTCTGGCCAATCGAGTCTGCTCGGCACTAACCAAACGATCCACCCTTTCATTGAGCGTTTTGTCATCCGCTATGCGCGAAGCTCGAAGATGGGCATTTACCTCAAAGCGGCGATGCCTGAGCACCACTCCACGGTACAGCAGCTCAATGCGGCCATCCGCAAACTCCACGACATCAACCCTGGCACGACCCTGTGGGGTCTGTGGCTGGCCTGGATGAAGGCAATCAGGCAACACTTGGGCGCGCGCCCTTCAAACCAGTCGTGGTGGCTGCCATCGATTTGCACCAATTCACCGCGACAGGCTCGGCGCTCACGCGGACTGTGGATGCGTGCGACTTTGCGACGCTTGGCGCTCCACAGCCCGTCCTGGATCATCCAGCCGCGCAGGGTCTCGGTGCTGTGGGTGAAGCGGTGCTCGCTTGCCAGATACTCGCGGGCAAACTCAGGCCCAAAGTCAGCGTAGCGTTCACGCACCATACTCACGATGTGCTCACGCTGTGCGGTGGGTATGCGCCGGTGGCTGGGCTGACCTCGGCGTTTGGAGACAAGGCCTTGTGCGCCGTGGGTTCGTACCTGGCGACAAAGTCCCTTGATCTGGCTTTCCAATCACGCTTTAGAATCAGTTGACATGTCCTATTTAGTGCTCGCTCGCAAATATCGCCCCCGTCATTTCACCGAAATGGTGGGCCAGGCGCACGTGGTGCAGGCCTTGACCAACGCGCTGACCAGCCAGCGGCTGCATCACGCCTACTTTTTCACGGGTACACGGGGCGTGGGCAAGACTACCATCTCGCGTATCTTGGCCAAATCCCTGAACTGCCTGGGGGCTGACGGCACAGGCGGCATCACCGCCACGCCGTGTGGCGTGTGTCAAGCGTGCGTGGATATTGATTCGGGTCGTTTTGTCGATTACACCGAGCTGGACGCGGCCTCTAACCGCAGTGTGGACGAGGTGCAGGCCCTGCTGGAGCAAGCGGTGTACAAACCGGTGCAAGGTCGCTTCAAGGTCTTCATGATCGACGAGGTGCACATGCTCACCGGTCATGCATTCAACGCCATGCTCAAAACGCTGGAAGAGCCGCCCGAGTACCTGAAGTTTGTGCTGGCCACCACTGACCCCCAAAAAGTGCCGGTCACGGTGTTGTCGCGCTGCTTGCAGTTCAATCTGCGCCCGATTGCCCCCGAGACGATTCAAGAGCAGCTAGAGACCGTGTTGCAGGCTGAGAATGTGGCTGCCGAAAAGCAGGCCCTGCGTTTGATCGCCCGTGCCGCGCGCGGCTCCATGCGCGATGCGCTGTCACTGACCGACCAGGCCATTGCCTTTGGCGCGGGCCAGTTGCAAGAAGCCACGGTGCGCCAGATGCTGGGCAGCGTGGATCGCTCCCACGTGTTTCGCCTGATTGAGGCATTGGCGGTGGGTGACGGTAAAACGGTGGTGGAAACGTCTGATGCCTTGCGCGTGCTGGGCTTGAGTGCGGCCTCCACACTGGAAGAAATGGCCGGTGTGCTGCAACGCATGGCAGTGCAGCAGGCGGTGCCGAATGCGGTGGACGAGTCTGACCCACAGGCTGCCGAGCTGTCACGCCTGGCCGTGCTGATGCCTGCCGATGAAACGCAATTGCTTTACAGCCTGTGCCTGCATGGTCGGGCTGAGCTAGGCTTGGCACCGGATGAATACGCCGCGCTGACCATGGTGCTGCTGCGACTGCTGGCTTTCAAGCCCCAAGGTTTGCCCTCAGCCGCCAGGGCTGAAAAAAAAACTCTGAAAACGGTTGAGACTGAGCCGTCACGGCCACAGACCACTGGCGCACAGACCGTGTCTGTCGCAGTTCAACCTGAGCCTACTTTCGTTCGCCCTGAGCTTGTCGAAGGGCTTCGACAAGCTCAGCCCGAACGGGTCATGGCTCAGCCTGCACCCGTCATCGCCCAAGCCGAGCAAGAAGCCGCCACAACCCAAACCCCACCCGGCCAGCACTTACCCGTGCTCAACGGGGATCGCCCTACAGCTTCACCCTCAGAAAATACATCAAATCAAGCTGTAGGCCAATCCGTACCGCCGCAAGCAGCTAGCAAAATTGTAGCAATTCAGGTGCGAGAGTCCACCGAAACTCGGGCCGACGTGGCTGCTGCCGGGCAAGCAGCAGGCCAGTTGCAGCCCACGGAAGAGGGCGCTTTTTGGCACTTCATCGTGCAGCAACTCGTGGCGGCAGAAGCTGTGACCGCCTTGGTGCGTGAGCTGGCCTTGCAGTCGCAACTGGTGGCGCGTGACGTGGACCATTGGCTGCTGCGGGTTGAACGTGAATCGCTCAACCAGCCCGCGAGCCGGGAGCGCCTACAGACCGCACTACAGGCTATCGGCCATGCTATCAAGTTGGGCGTGGAAGTGGGGCGGGTCTTGGACAGCCCGGCCAAACGCAACGCTGCGGCTGCTGCTGAGCGCCAAGGCGCGGCTGAAAAATTGATTTACGAAGACCCGTTTGTGCAAACCATGATGCGCGACTTTGGCGCGAAAATCGTGCCGGGTAGCATCAAACCCATTCTCTAACTTGGAAAGAAAATTATGTTCAACAAAGGACAACTCGCTGGCCTCATGAAGCAGGCCCAGGCCATGCAAGACAACATGAAAAAGGCGCAGGAGGAACTGGCCCATATCGAAGTCACCGGTGAGTCCGGCTCAGGTCTCGTAAAAGTACTGATGACCTGCAAGCACGATGTCAAACGCGTCACCATTGACCCCAGCCTGCTGGCTGACGATAAAGACATGCTCGAAGACCTGGTGGCGGCCGCCTTTAACGACGCCGTGCGCAAAGCCGCGGAGACCGAGCAGGGCAAGATGGGCAAGCTGTCTTCGGGCATGCCCAGCCTTCCGGGCGGCATGAAATTCCCGTTTTAAAGCTGCCTTCATTTCGTGGCTGATTCCAACGCGCTAGACGTGCTGATCCAGTCCCTGCGCCGCCTGCCGGGCGTGGGGGTGAAGTCGGCCTCGCGCATGGCGTTTCATCTCTTGCAGCATGACCGAGAGGGCGCGCAAACGCTCTCTCGGGCATTGAGCCAAGCGGCATTGAGCGTGAAGCACTGCCAGCGTTGCCACACCTTCACCGAAGCCGACGTTTGCCGCAACTGCCTGAACCCGGCGCGTGACCACAGCAAGCTCTGCGTGGTGGAGACGCCAGCCGACCAATCGGCGCTGGAGCGCACCGGGGCTTACAAGGGGCTGTACTACGTGCTCATGGGTAAGCTCAGCCCGCTGGACGGCATTGGCCCGAAAGAGCTGGGCTTGAAGCAGTTGTTTGAGCGGGCCTGTGACGGCGTGGTGCGCGAAGTGATTTTGGCCACCAACTTCACCGCTGAGGGCGAGGCCACTGCCCACGTCATCAGTGAGGCGCTCAAGGTGCGCGGCCTACAGCCTACTCGGCTGGCACGCGGCGTGCCGGTGGGCAGTGAGTTGGAATATGTGGATTTGGGCACCATTGCCCATGCGCTGGTGGACCGACGTTGACAGGATCCAATCAGCAATAATGCGAAAAATTAAAGACCGTCTTAACCTCTGAAGGTTCACCATGAATGTTGCGCGTTTTACTCTGGCCTACTGGTGTGTATTGATTGCCGTGCTCTTGCCCATCATCTGCGCAGGCATTGCCAAGTCTGGCAAGTTTGGCATTTCCCGCTCAAAAGGGGGGTATGACAATGACAACCCGCGTGCTTGGCTGGCAGTGCAAGCCGAATGGCGGGCCAGAGCCAATAGCGCGCAGGCCAATAGCTTTGAGGCGCTGCCTTTTTTCATTGGTGCAGTCATCATTGCCCACCAGTTGGGGGCTTACCAAGCGCGCATCGACATACTGGCTTTTGTGTTTGTCTTTTTGCGCATGATCTACATCATGATGTACATAGCAGGGCTGTCCAATATCCGCTCTATCGTTTGGACGCTGGCATTTGCGGTGAATATCGCGATCTTGTTTGTGGGTTACCGGTAGTTAGCGCTGTCTATCGCTTCCCCTTAGGTAATAACCCGCTCGGGATGATCCCCGATGCGGGTTTTTTTGGGCCTTGTTACGCTCGACTCACCACAACAAAAACCATGTGAAGAGTCTTGTCAAACTCAATTATTAATCGCAGGCAGTTCAACGCAGCGCTAGGCCTGACCTCGTTTGGCCTGTTTGCATCTGCCGTGCACGCTCAAGCTAGCCCTGAAAAAATAAAAATCATCATTGCTGTAGGTGGCAAAGCCTCGCTGTACTACTTGCCTTTAACACTGGCCGAGCAGCTCGGCTACTTCAGGGCTGAGGGACTGGAAGTCGAAATCAAGGACGTGGTCGGTGGCACGCACGCATTGCAAGCCGTGGTGGACGGTGCAGCAGACGTGGTGAGCGGCGCTTACGAACACACACTGAATTTGCAAAACCAGGGCCAACTTTTCCAGGCCTTTGTTTTGCAAGGGCGAGCACCGCAAATGGCGATGGGCGTGTCCGTTCGAAACCTGCCTGCCTATCAATCTTTGAGCGACCTTAAAGGTAAAAAAATCGGCGTGACAGCACCGGGGTCGTCCACCAACATGATGGCGAATTTGGTATTGGCACGGGCGGGTATCAAAGCGGCCGAGGTGAGTTTTGTGGGCGTGGGCAATTCGCTGGGTGCGCTTAATGCGCTTCGCTTGGGGAAGATTGATGCCATCAGCAATGTGGATCCCGTGATGACCCAGTTAGAGCAAAAGGGTGAGGTGCGAATCATCGCCGACACCCGCACACTCAAAGGCACGCAAGAGGTGTTTGGTGGACCCATGCCTGCGGCTTGCCTTTACGCGCCGATAGCTTTTGTACGCAAATACCCCGCCACAGTACAGGCCTTAACCAATGCGATTGTCCACGCACTGAAATGGCTGCAAACTGCTGGCCCCAGTGATCTGATGAAGGTTATTCCCGAGCCCTATTTACTAGGAGATCGCGCCTTGTACCTGACGTCTTTCATCAAGGTGCGTGAGGCCATGGCCACCGATGGTCGCTTTCCCGAAGAAGGTGCCAAGACGGCCCTGAGAGCGCTGGGCAGTTTTAATCAATCCCTTGACGTCAAAAAAATCGACCTAAGCAAGACTTTTACCAATGAGTTTGCCCAAAAAGCCAAAGACCGTTTTAAAGCCTAAGGTGTCTGATAATCCAAACCTTGGATCGACGCTAATATCCAATTTATTGAAATGCCTTTAAGAGAGAGCCATGTCCAACACTTCATCCCCTGTTCACGTCAAATTTGATCAGTTACGCCAGTTCATCACCAATGCCATGTTGCAACTGGGTTTGCCGTCTGCTGACGCTAAGGTCGTTGGCGGTTTGATGGCGGAGGCCGATTTGCAAGGCTCGGACGGCCACGGCGTTATCCGCCTGCCTCAGTACGCGCGGCGCATTCGTGCCGGGGGCACCAACGTCACGCCCAACATCACGGTGGTGCAAGAGCGCCCCGGCATGGCGCTGCTGGACGGTGACAACGGCATGGGTCATCTGGTGATGAAGCGCGCCGCAGAGATGGCGATTGAGAAAGCCCGTGTGTGCGGTGTGGCCTGGGTCGGTACCCAGTTCAGCAACCACGCGGGGCCTGCATCGCTCTATGCCCGCATGCCCATGGCGCAAAACATGATTGGCCTGTACTTTGCCGTGGGCAACGCCAACCATCTGCCACCATGGGGTGGGCTGGACATGCTCTTGTCCACCAACCCACTTGCTGTGGCTCTGCCAGGGGGCGAGGAACCACCGGTGGTGCTTGACATGGCCACCACGGTGGCTGCCTATGGCAAGGTCAAGGCCAAGGCCCAACGCGGCGAGATGATGCCGGTGGGCTGGATGATTGACCGCCTGGGTCAGCCGTTGACCGATCCTAAGCGTGCGGATGAGGGATTCCTAATGCCGATTGGCGGCTACAAGGGCTATGGCTTGGCGCTTATCGTCGGCCTGCTGGCGGGCACGCTCAACGGCGCGGCCATGGGCAGCGAGGTGGTTGACTTCAACCACGACGAAACCAGTGTGACCAACACTGGGCAAGCTATTTTGGCGATTGACGTGAGTGCGTTTGGTGATGTCGATGCGTTTAAAGCCCGGGTGGATAGACTGGTGCGCGAGCTGCGTGACAGTGAGCGCATGCCGGGCGTGGAGCGCATCTGGCTGCCGGGCGAGCAAAGCCATGAGCGTCGGGCCCAGTATGAGCGTGATGGCATTCCGCTCGCCCCTGCATTGATGACACAACTCGACAAAGTGGCGCTTGAGCTGGGTGTGCCCTCTTTGTTGACAATTTAACGAACACTTTTTATCTAGGAATTTCGCTATGACTTCACAACGTCCCTCACGCCGTCTCGCCGTTTTGAGCACGCTGACCGCGCTACTGCTCAGCGGCTTCGGTAGCCCGCAGGTACAAGCCCAGGCTGCTTACCCTAGCAAGCCCATCCGTATGATCATTCCTTTGGCCGCGGGAAGTGCCGTGGACAACGCGGCGCGAATCGTGACGCAAAAAATGGCGCAGAACATGGGCCAGGGTTTTGTTATAGAAAACATGACTGGTGCTGCAGGTTTGATTGGCGCTGACCGAGTGGCCAAGGCCGCGCCCGATGGCTACACCATTGGCGGCTTTAACGACAGCATCATGACCATGCTGCCCCATTTGCAAAGCAAGATGCCGTGGGACATCGTTCGCGATTTCGAGCCGGTGTCCTTGGTGGCCACGGTGGAGTGGGGCTTGGTGGTGACCGCTGATTCAGCGCAGCGCAGCGCCGCTGACCTCATTGCCGAGGCACGCAAGTCACCGGGCAAGATCAACTACGGCTCGGGCGGCAATGGCAGCCCTCAGCACATCGCCATGGCTTTGTTTGCCTCGCAGGCAGGCGTGTCGCTCACCCATGTGCCTTACAAAGGGGCCTCGCAAGCTGCCGTGGGTCTGGCAGGCCATGAGGTGCAGGCGGAATTCCAAGGCATTGCCACCGTCAACGCGTTGATTCGCGGTGGCAAGCTCAAGCTGATTGGTGTGACCACGCCCAAGCGCATGCCGCAGTTCCCGGACGTGCCCACGGTTGCGGAGTCCGGTTTGTCGGGCTTTGAGTTCAACTCTTGGTTTGCCATGATGGCCCCTGCGGGAACGCCCAAGGCGATTCTTCAAACCCTGCACGCTGAGGCCGCTAAGGCGCTGGCCGACCCTGAGGTTCGTGAGAAGTTGCTTGGTCTTGGTTTGACACCGCGCGGTACTTCTCCTGACGACTTAGGAAAGGCCATGCGGGCGCAGTTGGCGCGTTACGGTGCGCTAATCAAGCAGGCCGGCATAACGGCTGAGTGAGGTTTATCTCTTAGTCAGTTGAACCGGTTTGGATTTTCCCGGTTTGGCTGGGCTGTGCTTGGCCTGCTTGCTGGAGAGGCGCATCGACATATTGCCTTTTCCACTGCCTTTGCCTTTGCTGGCCACCAAGGGGGATGTTTTGCCACCTTTTTTCACCACGCGTTTGGGCACCACGTCAGGGGCCAGCGACATCTGGCCGTTGTCTGCCATGTATTCGGTCACGTCTTTCTCAATGTGAGCGGGTCGGGACACCAGCAATGACGATCCGGCACGGATCGTCATGCGCGGCGGAATGTTGTTGACCGAGCGAAATTCGGCCTCACTCATGCCCGCCCGTTTGGCGGCCTCTGCGGGTTTCAAGGTCGTGGGGGCTACCCATACCATCCAACTCGCCAAGCGCGTGCCGGTATAGGCGTCTAGGTTGCGCTGAAACAGGGTGGCGTTGTCCCAGGGCAGCAAGATTTGCGGCGTGCCTGCGGCCAAGATGACAGGGCGACTGAGCGAAGGGTTCAGCGCCTTGAAGTCGTCCAGCGGCACTTCGGCCAGCTTGGCGGCCAGGGCTACATCTATGTCGCGGGAGATTGTCACGCTGTCAAAGTAAGGGTGGTTGCCGATGAGCGGTAGCTTGGTACTGAAGCTGGCGGGCTGGGCCACGATGTTTTTCACCGCTTGCAGCTTGGGTACGTAAAAACGTGTTTCCATGGGCATGTTGAGGTCGGTGTAGCGCACGCCCAAACCGGCACGCTGGTTTTTGGCGATGGCGCGGCCCACGCTGCCTTCACCCCAGTTGTAGGAGGCCAGGGCGAGCTGCCAGTCGCCAAACATGCCATGCAGCCTTTGCAGATAGTCCAACGCTGCGCGGGTGGAGGCCAGCACATCGCGTCGGTCATCACGAAAGACGTTTTGCTTCAGGTCGTATTGTTTGCCAGTCTTGGGCATGAATTGCCAAATGCCCGAGGCTTTGGCGCTGGACAGGGCTTGCGGGTTGAAGGCACTTTCAATGAAGGGCAACAAGGCCAACTCGGTGGGCATATTGCGCCGCTCCAGTTCTTCAACAATGTGGAAGAGGTATTTGCGTGAGCGCTCCGTCATCCGAAAGATGTAGTCCGGGCGGGTGACGTACCACTGCTCGCGGTCATGCACCAGGTCGCTCTCCAGGTCGGGCATGGCAAAACCTCTGCGGATGCGCTCCCACAGGTCGGTGGGTGCTGACAGTGGGGCGACGGCTTGGGAGCGGGCTTCGTTAGCTTGGATGGGGGCCAACGCATCATTATTGCTGCCCTTTTGCGAGGCTTCTGAAGATGGCGTGGTGCGGTCGGGTGACGCACTGCCGTACACGACAGGGTCGGCTGCGTCAGGATAGCGGCTGGGCTTGGATGAGCTCGATACGCCAGTACTGGCACAACCGCTGAGCCAAAGCAGGCCCACTGTGCTGAGAAGGGTGAAAAATTTCATGGGCAGTGGTTTTCCATTCAGGCATGTATTCGCATCAAGTGCGGTACAGCGGTGGTGCGATGATCGGCAATGCGATCAGCGTAATAGGGTGTGACTAAAATCAATGGCATGGGCAGGCCTTTTTGCCGATCAGTGGCGGCCAAAGACAAAACTGGGGTTAATGCCATGCGTGAGCGGATTATAAGTTTTAAGGATTGGTTGGAGACCCCGCCGGGGCGCTACCTGCTGGACTGGGAGAGCGCGCAGTTCAAAACGGCAGTGGCCGATATTTTTGGGTTCCATGCCTTGCAACTGGGTCTGCGTGAAGTTCAGGCGCTTGACGCGAACCGCATGCAACACCGCTGGTTGGCCAGCAACCAAGCCTCACCACAGCTTATTTTGAACGCACCCCCGATCGACTTGGTGACGGAGTTCTCAGCCCTGCCGTTTCCCGCCTCTAGCCTGGACTTGGTAGTGATGCCGCACACGCTTGAAATTCACACCAATCCGCACGCTATTTTGCGCGAGGTCGCGCGGGTGCTGGTGCCTGAAGGCAAGGTGGTCATCACTGGTCTGAATCCGGTGAGCCTGTGGGGCTTGCAGCGACGGCGAGAGGGTCTGAGTCGCAATTTAGGCTGGGGCACACCGTCCATGCCGACCTTGGAAGAGTCCATCGGCTACTGGCGCTTGCGCGACTGGTTGCATTTGCTTGATTTTGAAATTCAAGTCGGGCACTTCGGCTGCTACAAGCCTGCGCTGCGCAGCGATAAGTGGTTGCAGCGCATGAATTGGGTGGATCGGATCGGCTCACGCTGGGCATCTATTTTTGGTGCTGCGTATTTTTTGGTGGCCGTCAAGCGGGTGCATGGCGTGCGGCTAATGGGTGCACCTTGGAAAGCGTCCGTGCTGCCGCGTGCTGCCACTGTGCCTCTGGCCAATCGAGGCCGCGAGGCTGGCATTTTGAATTTTGATCAACAGGATAAAAACATTGAATCACATTGAGATTTACACCGATGGTGCCTGCAAAGGCAACCCCGGCCCCGGCGGTTGGGGTGCTTTGCTCAAGTCCGGCGGTACCGAAAAAGAATTGTTCGGTGGCGAGCTGGGCACGACGAATAACCGTATGGAGCTCATGGCCGTCATTCAGGCGCTGCAAGCTCTGAAACGACCTTGTCAGGTGACGCTGCACGCCGACAGCCAGTACGTCCTGAAAGGTATCACCGAATGGCTGGCGGGCTGGAAGGCCAAGGGCTGGAAAACAGCTGCCAAGCAGCCGGTTAAAAACGTAGATTTGTGGCAGCAGTTGGACGAAGTGGTGAGCACTTCGGGCCACAAAATTGATTGGCGCTGGGTGCGCGGCCATAACGGTGACCCGGGTAACGAGCGGGCCGATGGGCTGGCTAATCGCGGTGTGGAGCAAGCCTTGGCCCAGCGTTGATGTCCATGGTCGCCAGATTCATTTAGTTCACGGCGCCCATTTTTACGGGGATAAGAATGAGCTCATCTCCTCTCCAGAACCAAGGCCTGAGTCATGCGCAGGCCGCGCAGCGGCTGACCGATGAAGGGCCTAACCAATTACCCGGTCACAGCAACCGTACGTGGCGCCATATTGCCCGTGAGACCTTGGGCGAGCCCATGTTCCTTTTGCTCCTGGCGGCCAGTGTGCTGTATCTGGCCTTGGGGGAGTTGCAAGAGGGTCTGATTTTGGTGGGGCTGGTGCTGGTGATCCTGGGCCTGACGCTGTACCAAGAGGGAAAAACTGAGCGCGCCGTTCAGGCCTTGCGCGAACTGTCCAGCCCGCGCGCCAGAGTCATTCGGGCGGGGCAGGCACAAACCATTGCGGGACTAGCGTTGGTGCGGGGCGACATCCTCTTGCTGGCTGAGGGGGACAGGATTGCCGCCGATGCCACACTTTTGTCTAGCAGCGAGCTGTTGGTAGATGAGTCGCTGTTGACGGGTGAGTCAGAGCCAGTGGCCAAGCAGGCGGCTGCATCGACACAGCAGGCCGAGTCGCCCACCGACGATGCGGTACATCGGCTGTATTCGGGCACGCTGGTCGTTCGGGGGCAGGCTGTGGCGCAGGTCACCGCCACCGGTGCGCGTAGCCAAATGGGGCAAATCGGTAGCGCTTTGCAAAATGTGCAGGCCGAGCCATCACCCTTGAGGCAGCAGACCGCCCAACTCGTGCGTCGCTTGGCTTGGATTGCCTTGAGTTTGAGTCTGTTGTTGATCGGAATCCATGGATTGATTCATGGGGACTGGTTGCAAGCCTTGTTGTCAGGTATCGCCCTGGCCATGGCCATGCTGCCGCAGGAGTTCACGGTGGTGCTCACCGTGCTACCGGCCCTGGGCGCCTGGCGACTCTCGCGTGAAAAGGTGCTAACGCGGCGTATTGCCGCCATTGAGACTTTGGGTGCCACATCCGTGTTGTGTGTGGACAAGACTGGCACTTTGACGCACAACCGCATGACGGTTGCGCATTTGCATGTGGCCGGGGCAGATTTAACGATCAACGGGCTGAAGCCGGGCGACTTGCCGGAGGCATTTCATACCCTGGTGGAGTTCTCCATTTTGGCCAGTGAGACCGATCCCTTTGACCCGATGGAGCAAGCATTTCACAGTCTGGGTCAGCAGTTTCTCGCTGACACCGAGCACATCCACCACGATTGGGCCCTGGTGCATGAATACGGCTTGACACCCCAACTGCGCGCCATGGCCCATGTCTGGCGGGCCGTGGACAGTGAGGCGCATGTGGTGGCGGCCAAGGGCTCGCCTGAAGCGATTGTGGATTTGTGCCACCTAGAGGCGAGCCAGCAACAAGCCATTGCCGCAGCGGTGGATGCCATGGCAGCCCGCGGCTTGCGCGTATTGGCCGTGGCGCAAGCGCGCTTTGCGGGCCCGCCCTGGCCTGCGCAAGAACACGATTTTGATTTCGAGTTCGTAGGTCTGTTGGGCTTGGCCGATCCGTTGCGCGAGGAAATTCCGCAGGCGATGCGGGAATGTGCCCAAGCGGGCATACGTGTCGTGATGATCACAGGCGACTATCCCGTGACGGCGCGTGCCATTGCCGGGCAGGCGGGCTTGCCGTTGGATGAGCCACTTACGGGGGATGAGATTGCCAGCTTGAACGAAACCGAGTTACAGACACGCATGAAGACCGTCAGCGTGTGCGCGCGCATTTCACCGGCGCAAAAACTGCGCATCGTGCAGGCCCTTCAAGCTGGTGGTGCCGTGGTGGCCATGACGGGGGACGGTGTAAACGATGCCCCTGCTCTCAAGGCCGCCCATGTGGGCGTGGCCATGGGCGGGCGCGGCACCGACGTGGCGAGGGAGGCAGCCGTGCTCGTGCTGCTGGACGATAACTTTGCCTCGATCGTGCGGGCGGTTCGGGTGGGGCGACGCATCTTTGACAACTTGCAGAAGTCCATGGCCTACATCATGGCCGTGCACGTGCCCATAGCGGGCATGGCCCTTTTGCCGCCACTGATGGGCTGGCCAATCGTGCTCTATCCCATGCACATTGCCTTTCTGGAACTGGTGATTGACCCGGCCTGCTCCCTGGTGTTTGAAAATGAACCGGTTGAAGGCGACGCCATGCGACGCCCACCGCGAGATGTGCAGGCCCAACTCTTTGCGGGCGGCACACTGTGGCTGGCTTTTTTGCAAGGCTTGGGGGTGCTCTGCGTGGTATTGGCAGTCTATGCCTGGGGGGCTACCCAGCTGGCCGAACCACAAGCGCGAGCCCTGGGTTTTTCAACCTTGGTGGTGGCTAATTTGGCGCTAATTTTTTCCAACCGCTCGCGCAACTTGTCGCTGTGGCGTATGTTGCGTGTGCCCAACCTCACTCTGTGGGTGGTGGCTGGCCTGACTGCGGGCTTGCTCTTTTTGGCCTTGTACCTGCCAGGTTTATCGGCCATCTTGCACCTGGCCCCCTTGCCCTGGTCTTGGCTGGCGCTGGCAGTAGGTGCGGGTTTGGTTAGTGTTTTTTGGTTCGAGGGCTTGAAAAGCTGGCGAAGAGGACATAAGTAATGCCAGGTTCACGTGGAAGTTTGTTTCCTCACGAGCCCGATAAAATGGCTTATGGCAACGAAATTACCCCAATCACCTACAACGCCGATCACCACGCCCGACAGAGGCGGCAGTGGCTCGGTTGTGCTGGAGCGCCGCACGCAAAAGGTCAAGCCGCCACAAATGTTCCAAGTGGTGATGCTCAATGATGATTACACGCCCATGGAGTTTGTAGTGCATGTAATACAAGAGTTTTTTGGTAAAGATTTGGAGGCGGCGACTCAAATCATGCTCAAAATCCATTTAGACGGCAAAGGAGTATGCGGCGTGTATTCCCGAGACGTGGCAGCCACCAAGGTCGATCAGGTGTTGGAATCAGCCAATAAGTCAGGTCATCCGTTGAAATGCGTAAGTGAACCCATCGATTTTTAGTGTTACAAAGTTGAAAAAGTTGGTACGGTTGAGTCAAAGTGAGTAGAGTTAAACAAGGCACAAGGAAAGCACATGATTGCTCAGGAATTAGAAGTTAGTTTGCATATGGCGTTCGTCGAAGCACGTCAGCAACGCCATGAGTTCATCACGGTGGAGCATTTGCTGCTGGCACTGTTGGACAATCCCAGCGCTGCCGAGGTTTTGCGTGCCTGTTCGGCCAATATTGATGATCTGCGCAAGTCGCTGTCGAACTTCATTAAGGACAATACACCGCAGGTGGCTGGTACTGATGAAGTTGACACGCAGCCCACGCTGGGTTTCCAGCGTGTGATTCAGCGCGCCATCATGCACGTGCAGTCCACGGGCAGTGGCAAAAAAGAAGTCACGGGTGCCAACGTCTTGGTCGCCATTTTTGGCGAAAAAGATTCGCACGCGGTGTACTACTTGCACCAGCAAGGTGTGACGCGACTTGATGTGGTGAACTTCATTGCGCACGGCATCAAGAAAACCGATGCACCTGAGCCCAGCAAACCCCATGAAGGCCAAGCCGAAGCCGAAGAGGGCGGGGCCGAGAAAAATGAAAAAGCGTCCCCGCTGGAGCAATTCACCCAAAACCTGAACCAAATGGCCAAGGACGGGAAGATTGACCCCTTGATTGGGCGCGAGTTTGAAGTCGAGCGCGTGATTCAAATCCTGTGCCGTCGCCGCAAAAATAACCCACTACTGGTGGGCGAGGCAGGTGTGGGCAAGACCGCCATTGCCGAGGGCTTGGCATGGCGCATCACGCAAAAAGACGTACCCGAAATTTTGGCCGAATCCATCGTCTATTCGCTGGATATGGGTGCGCTGCTGGCAGGTACCAAGTACCGTGGCGACTTTGAGCAGCGGCTCAAGGGCGTGATCAAGTCTCTCAAAGACAAGCCCAACGCTATTTTGTTCATCGACGAAATCCACACCTTGATCGGTGCGGGGGCCGCATCGGGCGGCACGCTAGACGCATCGAACCTGCTCAAGCCAGCGCTGTCCAATGGCCAGCTCAAATGCATCGGTGCGACTACCTTCACGGAATACCGTGGCATTTTTGAGAAAGACGCCGCACTCTCACGTCGCTTCCAAAAGGTCGATGTGGTTGAGCCCACCGTCGAGCAAACGGTGGAAATTCTCAAGGGTCTGAAATCACGCTTTGAAGAGCACCACAACGTCAAGTACGCCGTGGCCGCTTTGCAAGCCGCAGCAGAATTGAGCGCCAAGTACATCAACGACCGCCACTTGCCCGACAAGGCCATTGACGTGATTGATGAAGCTGGTGCTGCCCAGCGCATCTTGCCGCCCTCCAAGCGCAAGAAAATCATCAGCAAGACCGAAGTCGAAGAAATCGTGGCCAAGATTGCCCGCATCCCGCCGGCCAATGTGTCCAATGATGACCGTGGCAAGCTGCAAACGCTTGAGCGCGATTTGAAGAGTGTCGTGTTTGGTCAAGATCAGGCGGTCGATATGCTGGCTTCGGCCGTCAAGATGGCGCGCTCGGGTCTGGGCAAGGCGGACAAGCCGATTGGCTCTTTCTTGTTCAGCGGCCCCACCGGTGTGGGCAAGACCGAGGCGGCCAAGCAGCTCGCCTACATCATGGGCGTTGACCTGATCCGCTTTGACATGTCCGAGTACATGGAGCGCCACGCAGTCAGTCGTTTAATCGGTGCGCCTCCCGGCTATGTGGGCTTTGACCAGGGTGGTTTATTGACCGAAGCCATTACCAAGAAGCCGCATTGCGTGTTGCTGTTTGATGAGATCGAGAAAGCGCACCCGGACATCTTCAATGTGCTGCTCCAGGTCATGGATCACGGCACGCTGACCGACAATAATGGCCGCAAGGCCGACTTTCGCAACGTCATCATCATCATGACGACCAATGCCGGTGCGGAGACTATGAACAAAGCGACCATTGGTTTCACCAACCCGCGCCAAGCCGGGGATGAGATGGGCGACATCAAGCGCCTGTTCACGCCGGAATTCCGCAACCGCTTGGATGCCATCGTCAGCTTCAAGGCGCTGGATGAGAACATCATCTTGCGCGTAGTGGACAAGTTCTTGCTCCAGCTTGAGACCCAACTGACCGAGAAGAAAGTGGAGGTCACCTTCACGGACAAGTTGCGCAAGCATCTAGCCAAGAAAGGCTTTGACCCCCTGATGGGTGCACGGCCCATGCAGCGTCTTATTCAGGACACAATCCGTCGCGCCCTGGCCGATGAGTTGCTGTTTGGTCGATTGAAAGAGGGCGGTCGCCTCACCGTTGAACTGGACGACCGCGATGAAGCCAAAACTGAAGTCTTGCTTGACATCCAGCCCTTGCCTAAGAAAGAGGGCAAGGCCAAGCCAGAGGAAGCAACGGCGTTGTGAGCCTGTGCGGAGCAGAACCTCGCTTAGTGCTTGGTTCTGTCCCCCATTAATTGAAGCTTCAGCGGAAACCCACTCTGTCCAGTATTTGCTGGACTTTGATCTGGTTCATGCCGATCACGTTGACCGGCATGCTCTCACGCTTGAAATTGCCGCCCGACATGGCTTGCAGGGCCGGGTTGCTGATGGTGACACCTTTGGCAATGGGCCATTCGTTGTTGCCATTGGCAAAATGTTCTTGTGCGGCAGGGCTGGCCAAATACTCCAAAAACTTAATCGCGTTGGCCGGGTTTTTGGCGTTTTTCGCCATCGCACCACCGGCAATGTTCACATGCGTTCCCCATGAGTTCTGGTTGGGGAAAACCACACTGACCCGCTCTGCCACAGCCTTGTCTTCGGGCTTGTCAGACCGCAGGATGCGGGCCATGTAGTAGGTGTTGGTGACGGCAATACCGCACTCGCCGGAGGCCACGCCTTTGATTTGATCGGTGTCGCCACCCTTGGGCGGGCGAGCCATATTGCTGACCATGCCCTTGAGCCAGTCTTGTGTTTTTGACTCACCCAGGTGCTCCATGACTGCGCCAAACAACGAGAGGTTATAGGGGTGTGAACCGGAGCGGATGCACAGCTTGCCCGCGTTTTTGGGGTCACCCAATTCCTCGTAGGTGTCAACATCTTCTCGTTTGATTTTCAATTTATCGTACACGATGACCCGTGCGCGGGTAGAGAAGCCGAACCACGATGAAGCCCCGTCTGCTGTGGGTTTGCTGCGCAATTGTTCCGGGATGGCCTGCATCAACAGCTTGGATTTGACAGGTTGAAACAATCCCTCAACCTCCCCACGCCACAGGCGAGATGCGTCCACCAACAAGATGACATCAGCGGGGGAGGCTGTGCCCTCGGCCTTCAGGCGCGCGACAATACCCGCATCGTCGGCATCCACGCGATTGATTTTGATACCGGTGGCTTGGGTGAAGGTGCTGTACAAGGCCTCATCAGTGGGGTAGTGCCGGGCTGAGTAGATGTTCAGAGTTTGCGTTTGCGCGCTGGCGATGCTGCTTGCTAGCATGGCCGCACTGAACAGTGAAATAGAAAAGCGCTTCATTCGGATTACCCTTTAAGAATAGATGAGTCAATGATAAACCAAACAAGAATCATTCGCAATAACAAAAGTAAAAACCCGCAAAACACCTCCTTAATTTGGACATTGATTTTGATGGTTATTGGACTTGGGGTTCTTGCAGGTTGCGCCTCAAGCCCTTCACCTACAAAACCAGACACAACAAGCCCCATTAGCGTTGTCACGCCCAAAAAACCACCCAAAATAGGCTTGGCCTTAGGTGGGGGTGCGGCCAGGGGGTTTGCCCACATTGGCGTCATCCAAGTGTTGGAAGAGGCGGGAATCAGGCCCACTCTCGTAACGGGCACATCTGCGGGTAGTCTCGTTGCGGCCCTGTACGCCAGCGGCAAGTCGCCCACCCAGTTGCAACAGTTGGCCGAGGCCATGGACGAGGCCACTTTCGCAGACTGGACACTCCCCATCTTCAGCCGCGGCATGCTCAGGGGCGAGGCCTTGGCGCGTTACGTTCAAACTGCTGTCAGCGGCCGACTGATCGAAGACATGGCTCTGCCACTGGGCATCGTTGCGACGGATCTCCACAGCGGCCTTGGCGTCTTGTTTCAGCGCGGCGATACGGCCACAGCCGTTAGGGCATCTAGCGCTGTACCGGCCATTTTTCAACCCGTACGAATCGCGGGGCGGGACTACGTGGACGGTGGCTTGGTTTCCCCCGTGCCGGTTCGCTACGCCCGGCAAATGGGCGCTGATTTGGTAATTGCGGTGGACATATCGAGCGCCCCGGAGTCCAACCCGGCAGGCGATACGCTGCAGATTTTGATGCAAACCTTCACCATCATGGGCAAGAGCATCAACACACTGGAGTTGAGAGATGCCGAGGTAGTCGTTCGACCCGCACTCAATGGCGTCTCCAGCGCTGATTTCACCGCCCGCAGAAGATCGATTTTGGCTGGCAGAGAGGCTATGTTGCAACGCCTGTCGCAACTCAAAGCGGCGATAGATGCCGCGAGCAAATGAGTTACCCAGCAGTTGGCCCCTCCGCTGAACTAGGGCGCTGGTTTGTTGCTTTTTGAGCATTTCTGGTTGAAGTCGCTTTACAGGGGGCAACTTAACCCTTATGAGCCCTCAAAAAGTCACAATTCACGTCCCAAATCCGGAGAAAACTGCGCCTGTAATCAAATGGTTCCTGAACGAGCGAGCCATGCTTACAGGTGAAATCCAGCGCTGACCAGAGCACATAAAGCTGCTTCAACCCGAGATTGGACAGTATTCCTACAAGATTGCGGTTTTGGTTACTGACGAAATAGCTCAGTACCTTAGGACGGCAGATGCATAAGTCCTTATAGGGAGCATTTAAAACAGGGTCATTACAATCGTTTCAACAAATGAAAGTCTTCCGAAAATCACTGTTCGCCTGGATTGCGCTAATGGGAATCGTCTTTTCCCAACTGGCGCTGTCGGCCTACGCGTGCCCGCTTCTGACCACGCTTGGTGGGCAACAGACTACGGAAATGGCGGCTGATATGGAAGGCATGCCGTGTGCAGAAATGGGCGTGAAGCAAGAAGCCGGTCGGTCGGCACTCTGTGTTCAGCACTGTGACCAGGGCCACAAGAGTGTTTCTTCGGTTCAAGTTCTTGACTTTCAACCAGCACTTGTCCTATTTCTTGTTCTACCGTCTCTTGCTTCTTTCGCGCCATCCTACGAAGTTGATTTGCGGACAGAGCCGTTGGTCCGAACTGCATCCACGCCTCCCTACTTACGCACCGGTCGGCTGCGTCTTTGACCAACTCCTGAATACAAAGTGACGCGGTAGCCCCGCGTCGTCTGGCGAACGTCGCCTCGTGCTTCTGGAGTTGTCATGTCTTTTTCTTTTCAAAATGCTATGTGCAGCATTGGCCGGGCTATTCTCTGGTCGCTTGCATCAATATCGATCTCACATGCTCAGTCTTTCGTACCGCTTTCACTTGATGAGGCGCTGAGCATCGCCACGACGAGGTCGCCGTCCCTGAGCGCCGCATCGCAAGGCATCAAAGCCTCGCAGGAGGCTGCCATTGTTGGCAGCCAACTTCCCGACCCCGTATTGCGGCTGGGTGTAGACAACTTACCGGTCACAGGCCCGGATAGTTGGCGTCTGACCAACGACTTCATGACACAACGTCGCATCGGTATTGCGCAGGAATTTGTGTCGGAAGAAAAGCGTGGGTTGGTGCGGCGCCGCATGGAGCTGGATGCGCAGCGTCAGACAGCTGCACAGCGCAGCCTGGCCGCAGATATTCGTCGGGATGTCGCCGCTGCATGGGTGGGCCGCTACTACGCCACCAAGTCTCAGGCGCTGCTAAAGGCGCTTGAGGCAGAGATCGATCTTCAACTACGGACCTTCGACTCCCAATTGCGAGCAGGCAAGGCCGCGGCATCCGAGCTGTCAGTGGCCACCGCGGCCCTCCTGCAGACCCAAGATCGCCTGCAAGTAGCCAAAAAGCAAGAACGCTTGGCTGGCCTCACCCTGAAGAGGTGGCTAGGTCCAGATGCGAGCAGACCATCTGGAAATTCACCTGACATCGAAAAGCTGGCTATAGACCTTGCCAACCCAGAGATTGCCTCTAATGCCCCTGCGGTGCTCGAACACGCCAGAGAGCGAGATATGTCCCAAGCCGACCTGGAAATTACCCAAGCTGCGAAAAAGCCAAACTGGAGCTGGGAAGTTTCGTACAGCCAGCGAGGCAGTGCGTATTCCAACATGGTTTCTGTGGGAGTGAACATCCCCCTGTTCACCAATGCCGCCAACAAGCAAGACCGCGACATTTCCGCCAAGCAGGCCCAGGTGGAGCAGGCTCATGCGATGCATGAAGACATTGTGCGAGAGGCCCAAGCCAACATGGCGTCCAGCTACACGGAGTGGCAAAGCCTTATTGCGCGTCGCAAGACGCTTGCCACCGCATTGCTGCCCGTCGTGCGGCAACGCATCGACTTAACCCTCGCTGCCTATCGTGGAGGTCAAGGCAACCTGGCCATCGTTCTTGAAGCCCGCCGCGCCGAAGTAGAGGCGCAACTCCAGTTGCTGGACCTGGAAAGAGAAACGGCTCGACTTTGGGCCCAACTGCAATACGTCTACGCCGAAGGAGCACAACCATGAAAACAACGACTCTCATCGTGTTCGGCATTGCCGTTGGCGCTGTCATCGCCATTGGCTCCTACCAACTGGGAACACGGCGCGCCGAAGTAATGGCCTCCACCGATAGCACGTCGACCCCAGACCTTGCGTTTTCCAAGCTGGACCCGAAGACGGGCCGCCTTGTACTCTACTGGCACGACCCCATGGTGCCGACGACCAAGTTCGACAAGCCCGGCAAGTCACCCTTCATGGACATGCAACTCGTCCCGGTTTATGCGGATGAGGCGGCAGGCAATGGCGTATCCGTTGCCCCCGGTGTTGCACAAAACCTCGGCATCCGCACTGCCATCGTCCGCAAAGCGGACGTGCAGTCGCGGCTGGAAGCAGTGGGCGTCCTTACCCAGAACGAGCGAGGCACCGAGGTCGTTCAGTCCCGCGTAGCCGGCTATATCGAAAAGCTTCAGGTCCGCGCGGCCTTTGACCCGGTCCGTAAAGGCCAGGCACTTGCAACCATCTATGCGCCGGAATGGGGCGCCGCGCTGGAGGAGTACCTGGGCATCCGCAAAGCCCAAGCGGACACCACGCTTGTAGACGCAGCCCGTGCACGATTGCGCCTACTCTCAATCCCTGAGGATGTAGTGGCCAACTCGGAGCAGTCAGGTACGGCGCAGACGCGATTTACGATGACATCACCAAGGTCGGGCGTGGTCGCAGAGCTTGGCGTGCGTGATGGCGCCATGGTCACGCCTGGCATGACCATGTTCCGCATCTTGGACTTGAATACTGTCTGGGCCATGGCCGACGTGCCCGAGGCGGTTGCCTCGCAGATTCGTGTTGGAAGTGATGCCGAAGTTCAAGTCACGGGACTACAAGACCCCATTGCGGGCAAGCTCTCTGCCATCCTGCCTGATGTAGATCCGGCCACACGCACGATAAAAGCCCGTATCGAGCTGCGCAACCCTGGCCTGATGCTCAAGCCCGGCATGTTCGTGCGAGTTGTTTTCAAGCAATCATCCACCGCTCAGACACTGGTAATTCCACAAGAGGCAGTGATTGCCACCGGCAAGCGCAACGTCGTCATCGTGGCGGTCTCAGACGGCAAGTACGCCTCCGTTGAAATTCAACTTGGACGTGAAATTGGTACAGACGTTGAGGTCAGGTCTGGACTGTTTGAAGGTCAGAAAGTGGTGGCCTCAGGTCAGTTCCTTCTGGATTCAGAGGCCAGTCTTAAATCCGGGCTGAGTCGTCTCAATACCAGTTCTCCTCCGGTGGCTAACGCGCAAATGCACAGTGGGTCGGGCAGGGTGGTCGCGATTGACAAAGATGAGGTGACCATTTCCCATGGCCCCATTGCCTCCATCCAGTGGGGTGCCATGACCATGGGGTTCAAGGCACCTAAAGATGGGCTGCCAAAAGGCCTGAAGCATGGCTCGCGGGTGACGTTCGAGTTCAATCAACAAGGCGATGCCTACCAGTTGGAACGCATCACACTTGCAATGGGTGGAGCCAAACCATGATTGCAAAAATCATTCGCTGGTCCGTCGCCAACCGGTTCCTGGTACTCTTGGCCACCGCTTTGCTTTTAGCTGCAGGCATTGGGTCGCTGATCCGAACACCTCTGGACGCCTTGCCAGACTTGTCTGATGTGCAGGTCATCATTCGCACCAGCTATCCAGGGCAGGCGCCGCAGTTGGTGGAGAACCAAATCACCTACCCACTGACCACCACCATGATGTCAGTGCCTGGTGCCAAAACCGTCCGAGGCTACTCGTTCTTCGGTGACTCATTTGTCTATGTATTGTTCGACGATGGAACGGACCTGTATTGGGCCCGCTCCCGGGTGCTGGAGTATCTCAACCAAGTGCAATCCAAGTTACCTCCTGGTGCCACAGCATCACTCGGACCGGATGCAACGGGTGTGGGCTGGATTTACGAATACGCGCTGGTGGACCGTAGCGGCCACCTGGATTTGGGGCAGCTGCGTGCACTGCAAGACTGGTTCTTGAAGTTTGAACTGAAGTCAGTTACCAACGTGGCGGAAGTCGCCAGCCTAGGTGGTATGGTGCGCCAATACCAGATAGTGCTCGACCCCAGCCTGCTGCTCTCCTACGGAATCCCTCATGCCAAGGTGATGGATGCCATCCGGCGCTCCAACCAGGAAACCGGCGGCGCTGTCATTGAGTTGGCCGAGGCCGAGTACATGGTCCGCGCCAAAGGTTACCTTGCCAGTCTGGATGACTTTCGCAATATCCCGCTCAGTGCTTCTGCCCAAGGGGTACCCGTGCGCTTGGGTGATGTAGCCCGCATCCAAGTCGGACCTGAGATGCGCCGCGGCATTGCCGAGCTGGATGGCGAAGGTGAAGTAGCCGGTGGTGTCATTGTCATGCGCACTGGTAAGAACGCACTGGAGACTATTCAGGCCGTCAAAACCAAGTTAGAGCAACTCAAGGGCAGCCTGCCGTCAGGGGTGGAAATCGTTACGACCTATGACCGCTCACAATTGATTGAACGCGCAGTTGCCAACTTGCAGTACAAGCTCATCGAAGAGTTCATCGTGGTAGCGGTGGTCTGCCTGCTGTTCCTGTTCCATCTTCGCTCGTCGCTGGTTGCAGTCGTGTCATTACCGGTGGGCATCCTGGCTGCCTTTATCGTGATGCGCTACCAGGGTGTCAACGCCAACGTCATGTCTCTCGGTGGTATCGCGATTGCTATCGGTGCGATGGTGGATGCAGCCGTGGTGATGATTGAAAACGCTCATAAGCACCTGGAAGCCTGGGGTGATACGCATCCGCACCAGGACCTGACTCCCAGTGAGCGTTGGTCCGTGGTGACGGAGGCAGCAGTCGAGGTCGGGCCTGCGCTGTTTTTTTCGCTGCTCATCATTACGCTATCGTTCATACCAGTATTCACGCTGGAAGCCCAGGAGGGGCGGTTATTTGCACCCCTGGCATTCACAAAGACCTATGCCATGGCAGCAGCTGCGGCACTGGCTGTGACACTAGTTCCGGTGTTGATGGGTTACCTGATTCGCGGCCGCATTCCAAAAGAGCAGTCCAACCCCATCAACAGAGTATTGATTGCGCTGTATCGGCCGGTACTTGCCCTGGTGTTGTGCTTTCCTAAGGTCACGGTGGCTATGTCATTAGTTGCATTGCTGAGTGCGGCGTTCCCACTGTCCCAGCTCGGAGGCGAGTTCATGCCGCCCATGGATGAGGGCGACTTGCTGTACATGCCATCTGCCTTGCCTGGTCTCTCAGCAGCAAAGGCGTCAGAGCTGCTTCAACAGACGGACCGCATGATTAAGACCGTCCCCGAAGTCGCCCGAGTCTTCGGTAAGGCCGGCAGAGCAGAGACAGCGACCGATCCGGCACCAATGGAAATGTTTGAGACAACCGTGCAGTTCAAGCCTCGCGAAGAGTGGCGCGAGGGCATGACACCCGACAAGCTGGTGGAGGAATTGGACAAAGCAGTGAAGGTGCCGGGCCTGTCGAACATATGGGTGCCACCCATCCGTAATCGCATCGATATGTTGGCCACCGGCATCAAGAGCCCTGTGGGCATCAAAGTAGCGGGGCCCGACCTTGTCGTCATCGACCGCTTGGCTGGCGAGGTTGAAAGAACCGTCAAGGACGTGCCTGGCGTGACCTCAGCACTCGCGGAGCGCCTGGTGGGCGGTCGGTATATTGACATCACTATCGACCGCGCCGCAGCCGCCCGCTACGGTCTCAGCGTTGCGGATATCCAAACACTGGTGTCATCGGCAATAGGTGGCGACAACGTGGGTGAAGTGGTGGAAGGTCGCCAGAGGTTTCCCATCAACGTTCGCTACCCAAGAGAACTCAGAGACTCGCTGGAAAAGCTGCGGAGCCTGCCCTTTGTTACCGAGAAAGGAGCGCAGTTGAGATTGGGCGACTTGGCCACCATCAAGTTCGATGACGGCCCGCCCATGTTGCGCAGTGAAAACGCCAGGCTCTCAGGCTGGGTCTACGTGGACCTGCACGGTCGGGACCTAAAGTCGGCAGTGACAGAGATGCAGCAGCGCGTCACCAAAGAGGTGAAACTTCCGGCCGGCTATTCCATTGGCTGGTCGGGGCAGTTTGAATATCTGGAGCGTGCTTCCCAGCGACTGACTGTAGTTGTGCCATTCACGCTGACCATCATCTTTTTGTTGCTGTATCTGACGTTTCGCCGTCTGGACGAAGCGCTGCTCATCCTTCTGGTAGTTCCCTTTGCACTCACAGGTGGTTTCTGGCTCATCTGGTCCTTGGGGCATGCGATCTCCGTGGCGTCGGTGGTCGGGTTCATCGCACTAGCTGGCGTTGCGGCTGAGTTCGGTGTCGTAATGCTCGTTTACCTGAAAGGCTCATGGGAGCGGCGCATGGCAGAGGGGAAAGAGCCCTCGGAGGCTTTATTAATAGAGGCAATTACTGAAGGGGCCGTCCATCGCGTTCGGCCCAAGGCAATGACAGTGGCAGTCATTCTTGCAGGGTTGTTGCCGATTCTATGGAGTGGTGGAACGGGCTCGGAAGTCATGCAGCGCATTGCTGCACCGATGGTGGGCGGTATGTTGACAGCGCCGCTCCTGTCGATGCTTGTGATTCCGGGGGTATGGCTTCTGCTGATGAAGCGGCGGATTGCACAAGCATGAATGCTATTTAAGCAAAGTTGGAAAATGGCTGAAAGTGCTTACTGTTCCGCATGCTGTCCAATTTGGTTAACTGAGCTCGGTTTATGTCGGTGGCTTCGTGAGTGGATCCACGCCAAACTAGATTCGACTAATTTTCTTCCTATTGAAAAAACAGCGTAAGTTACTGATTTAAAAAGAAAGGGCCAACTGCTGGATAACTTATGCGAGCAAATAAAAAAAGGCCTCGTCCGAAGACGAGGCCTTGAAGGATCTCTGAACCCGAAGGTTACGAAAAGACCCGAGGAGACAACCGGTAGAAATCAGTGATTTCTGATGAGTGAATTATATAAGGGTTTTCCCTTGAATGCACTCTGTAATTTAATTAACGCTTTTTCGCGGCAGGCTTGGCGGCGTTGGCGGTAGCTGCTTTGAAGTTGGATTCCATCAAATCGGTGGCTTGTTTCACAGATTTTTGAACCGACTCCATCGCATTGGTTGCAGCAGCCACGGCGCTTTTCATGGCGGTCACAGCGGTGTCAGAACCAGCGGGTGCGTTTGCAGTGCTGCTTTCAACGAGGTCTTGAATTTTTTTCTGAGCTTCGCTGGCTTGGGCTTCAACAGCTTTGCTGAATTCGGCGCTGGTGCCATTGGCGATGTCATACAGGTGACGGCTGTAAGCGGCGGTTTTTTCAGCCAAGGGCTGGAACAGGCTCGATTGCAGTGCCAACAGCTCTTGTGCATCTTTGACGCTCAGGGCCGAGGTGGCTTGGTTGGCCGCATCAGACAGGGTAGCTCGTGAAGCGCTCAGGTTCAGTTCAACCAATTTCTCGACGCCTTCAAAGGCGGTGTTGGTCAGACCAAACAGGGTTTCGACATTTGCTTTATGTGCGGCCATTACTTGCTCAACAGTCAACATTTCAAACTCCTTAGGGTAGATTAATAATAATGCTGCATTGCAACATAAATCGTATTGTAAGGACGTCAGGCCAGATTGCAAGTCTTTTTTGCTGCAATGCAGCAAAAAAATTGAGTCATCGAAATTTAAAGTCAACTGGGCGACTTTCGGAGGCTGGCAAAATCAGTCGCAACAAGCTCACATTAAGCCCAGCAAGCGAAACAAGAAAACACCCGCATGACAACACCTATGTCCGTCGATGAAGCCATCAACTCGCGCACGTCCATTCGTGCATTCAACCAGCAACCCGTACCGCGCACACTCATCACCGAGCTGATCCAACTGGCCAGTCGTGCGCCCTCAGGCACCAACACCCAGCCCTGGCAGGTCTATGTGCTGCAAGGGGCCACGCGCGATGCGTTGGTGAGCCAAGTCTGCGCCGCGCACGATGCTCTGCGCGCCAACCCAGCCTTGGCCGCAGACTACCGTGAAGAATACGATTACTACCCGCAGAAATGGGTCAGCCCCTATATCGACCGCCGCCGCGAAAACGGTTGGAGCCTGTATGGGCTGCTTGGCATCGAGAAGGGTGACAAAGACAAGATGCACGCCCAGCATCAGCGCAACTTCCAGTTGTTCGACGCGCCGGTCGGCCTCATGTTTACTCTAGACCGGGTGATGGGGCGGGGCTCCCTCATGGACTACGGCATGTTCATGCAAAACCTCATGCTGGCAGCGCGTGCGCGTGGTTTGCACACCTGCCCGCAAGCGGCCTGGAATGGGTTCTCCAAAATTATCATGCCCTTGATCGGTGCGGGCCCCAATGAAATGCTGGTCTGTGGCATGGCGCTGGGCTATGCGGACGAGAACGCATTGGTAAATACCTTTTACACGCCGCGCGTGCCGGCAGAAGAATTCACCCACTGGCTGGACTAAGAGCAAGTTACTTAAAAATACATCTAAAGGATTAATGTCATGGTTGTTTTGGGTATCCCTGTTGATTTCATTCTCTTTGCCTTGACGCTTTTGGGTGTGGCACTGTTCCATCACCATACGCTCAAAGTGGCGCTGATCGGTTTGAGTGTCATCACGCTCTACAAGTTGGGTTTTGCTGATTTTTCAGGTGTGCCTGGTGTGGGCGGCTTGGTGGCCTTGATCGGCCATGAGTGGGTGACGATTGCCAACCTATTTGGCCTCTTGCTTGGCTTCGCATTGTTGTCAGATCATTTCGAGAGGAGCGAGATTCCTGCCCTCTTGCCCAAATATTTGCCTGACGACTGGAAGGGCGGTTTTGTCATGTTGCTGCTGGTTTTTGTCATGTCGGCATTTCTTGACAACATTGCGGCAGCCATGATTGGTGGCAGCATGGCTGTCGTGCTGTATCAGCGCAAGGTGCATATCGGTTTTCTGGCGGCCATCGTGGCGGCCAGTAATGCGGGTGGGGCGGGCAGCGTGGTGGGTGACACCACCACCACGATGATGTGGATTGCCGGCGTCTCACCCATACAAGTGCTGGATGCCTATATTGCATCGTTCACCGCCATGGCTATTTTTGGAGTGATAGCCGCCAAGCAGCAACACGCCTATCAACCCATCATGAAGGACAACCCCACGGGCGCGCATGTGCACTGGGCGCGCTTGTGCATCGTTGTCATCATTCTTATAAGTGCCGTGGGAACCAATGTGTATTTCAACCTCAAACATCCCGAGGTATTGGGCCGTTTTCCCGTGATTGGCGTGGCTGTATGGGTGGCTATATTGGCAACTGCCCCGTGGCGTACCCCTAACTGGCGTTTGTTGCCTGAGGCCACCAAGGGCAGTGTCTTTTTGCTGTCACTGGTGATGTGTGCCTCCATGATGCCGGTGCAGCATCTGCCCAATCCGTCTTGGCAATCTGCTTTAGGTTTGGGCTTTCTGAGTTCGGTGTTTGACAACATTCCGCTCACCGCACTGGCCCTGCGCCAGGACGGCTATGACTGGAGCTTTTTGGCCTATGCGGTCGGTTTTGGTGGCAGCATGATTTGGTTCGGTTCTTCTGCGGGCGTTGCCCTGTCCAATATGTATCCAGAAGCGAAATCTGTTGGGGCCTGGATCAAGGGTGGCTGGCACATTGCTGTTGGTTATGTGGTTGGATTTTTTGTGTTGTTGGTCGTGCTCGGCTGGCATCCAGATGCATTGCGCGGCAAGCGCGAAAGCGCGCCAGTGGTCCCCACCTCGGTTGCCAATCAGACTCCCGTTCAGGTCATTGCGCCTTCCCTCAAGCCTTGAAAGTTTTCACCATGTCCAAACCTAAAATTCTCGTCGCCCGTGCCGTCTTCCCCGAGGTCATCGAGCGCCTGTCGCAGCACTTCGAAGTTGAATCCAATCAGGCCGACGAAACTTGGTCCAAAGCGCAACTGACCGACAAATTGCGCGACAAAGTGGGCGCGTTGACCATCGGCACTGACCGCATTGACGCCGAGGTACTGGCCGCTTGCCCGCAGCTCAAAATCTGCGCCAACATGGCCGTGGGCTACAACAACTTTGACGTCGCCGCCATGACGGCTGCGGGCGTGCTTGGCACCAACACACCTGACGTGTTGACCGAAACCACCGCCGACTTCGGCTTCGCCCTCATGATGGCCACCGCACGTCGCATGACCGAGAGCGAGCATTACCTGCGTGCAGGGCTGTGGAACAAGTGGAGCTACGACATGTTCGCGGGTTCTGACATCCACGGTGCCACTCTCGGTATTTTGGGCATGGGCCGCATTGGCCAGGGCATTGCCAAGCGTGGTGCGCATGGCTTTGGCATGAACGTGATTTACCACAACCGCTCGCGCCTGGACGCGGCGAGCGAGGCGGCTTGCAAGGCCCGCTACGTCAGCAAAGAAGAGCTGCTCAAAACTGCTGACCACTTGGTGCTTGTGTTGCCGTATTCAGCCGCCTCCCACCACGCTATTGGCGCGGCAGAACTGGCGCAGATGAAGCCCACCGCCACGCTTGTCAATATCGCGCGCGGCGGCATTGTGGATGACGCCGCCCTGGCCGCTGCCCTGCGCGACAAACGCATTGCCGCCGCAGGCCTGGATGTGTTTGAAGGCGAGCCCGCCGTCCACCCTGATCTGCTTACCGTGCCCAACGTGGTGTTGACCCCGCACATCGCCAGCGCCAGTGTGCCCACACGCTTGGCCATGGCGAACTTGGCAGCGGACAACCTGATTGCCTTCTTTACACAAGGCAAGGCCTTGACGCCCCTTAATGCCGCTTGATTCGAAATAGCGCATGAACGACTGGCCAACTTTGACCCTGATTGCGCTCGCCGCCGCGAACCTGCTGCTCTTGCTTTGGCTGCTGCTGCGCAAGCCGCAAGCGCCGCCCGATGATGGCAGCCGTGCCGAGTTGCTGGGTACAGTTAACGCCAGCACCGAGCGCCTGGAGCGCGAGTTGCGGCGCGAGATCAGCGAATCGTCTCGGGGCGGGCGACAAGAGTTAACACAGACCCTGGCCACGTTTCAACAAACTCTGGTGCAGCAGGGCGCCGAAGCCACCCGCACGCAAAACACCCAGATTGACGCCTTTGGCCAGCAACTCGCGCTGCTGCAAAAAACACTGTCAGACACCTTGACCACGCAACTGCAAGCGGTGAGCGAGGCCAACGCCCGCCGCATGAATGAGGTGCGAGAAACACTGGACGCGCAACTCAAGCAACTCCAGTTCAGCAACGCCGCCAAGCTCGACGAAATGCGTGCCACGGTGGACGAAAAGCTGCAAACCACCTTGCAAACCCGCCTGGGTGAGAGCTTCAAACAAGTCGCAGACCGGCTGGAGCAGGTGCACAAAGGCTTGGGCGAAATGCAGACCCTGGCGCAGGGCGTGGGGGACCTTAAACACCTGCTCACCAACGTCAAAATGCGCGGCATGTTTGGCGAGGCGCAACTTGCTGCGCTGCTGGAGCAGGTGTTTGTGCCCGACCAGTACGCGGTGCAAATTGCCACCCGACCCGGCAGCAAAAACGTGGTGGACTTTGCCATCAAGCTGCCCGGTAAATCAGACAACGGCGAGCCGCTCTGGTTGCCGATTGACGCCAAGTTCCCCAACGAAGATTACGAACGCTTGCTCGATGCCCAAGGCCGAGCCGATGTCGTCGGGGCCGAGAGCGCGGGCAAAGCACTGGAAGCCCGCATCCGGCTAGAGGCCAAATCGATGTCCGAGAAGTATGTCGAGCCCCCGTACACCACCGATTTCGCCATTTTGTTTTTGCCCACCGAAGGCCTGTACGCCGAAGTGCTGCGCCGCCCCGGCCTGATGGAGGTCTTGCAGCGCGAGCACCGCATCACGCTTGCTGGTCCCACCACTTTGTTGGCCATGCTGAGCAGCCTGCAAATGGGCTTTCGCACGCTGGCGCTGGAGAAGCGCTCTAGCGAGGTGTGGCAAGTGCTGGGCGCGGTCAAGACCGAGTTTGGCAAGTTTGGCGACGTGCTGGCCAAGGTCAAATCACAAACCGAGACCGTGCTCAACACGCTCAACAGTGCCGAGACTCGCAGCCGCGCCATGGGCCGCGTGCTGCGCCAAGTAGAGGCCTTGCCCGACGAGCAATCGCAATCCCTGCTGCCCTCACTAGACAAAGAGGTGGACAAAGAGGCGGAAGAGGGCTGATGTCCCTCGCACGCCTGATCGCCGGGCACATCTGCCTGCACGCCTGCATGGCGGGCACGCGCTTGGCCGCGCCGCTGCTGGCCTTGAAACAGGGCTACAGCCCGTTGGCGGTGGGCGTGTTGCTGGCCCTGTTTGCTTTGACCCAGGTCTTTTTGGCCCTGCCTGCGGGCCGCTATGCCGACCGGCACGGGCTCAAGCGGCCAGTACGTTATGCCGTCATCGCGTCCTCCATCGGCGCTGGGTTGGCCATGGCCTTCCCCATCTTCCCGGTCTTGTGTGTCAGCGCGCTGCTCACGGGCGGTGCCACTGGGGCTGCGGCCATTGCGCTACAGCGCCATGTGGGCCACGCCGCGCGTGACGCCACCGAGCTCAAGCAGGTGTTCAGCTGGCTGGCCATTGGCCCGGCTGTCTCTAATTTTCTCGGCCCTTTTTTGGCGGGCTTGCTGATTGACTACGGCGCAGGGCTCGTCGGTGGGCAGATGGGCGATCTATCCGGTTACCGCGTGGCCTTCCTGGTCATGGCCTTGCTGCCCTTCGCCTCTTGGGCGCTGGTGCGGCGCATGTCGGAGTTGCCTGTGGTGCAGCGCTCAGCGCAAGAGGGGCCACGCAATTCGTGGGACTTGCTGCGCGTGCCCATGATGCAGCGCCTGCTACTCGTCAATTGGTTCATGTCCTCCTGCTGGGACGTGCACAGTTTTGTCATCCCGGTCATCGGCCATGAGCGCGGTTTCAGCGCCTCGGTCATTGGCATTTTGTTGGGCTCTTTTGCCCTGGCGGCTGCGGTCGTGCGCTTGGTGCTGCCTTTGATCGCCGCGCACTTGCGCGAGTGGGTCGTCACCACCGTGGCCATGCTGCTCACGGCCCTGCTGTTTGGCATCTACCCCTTCATGCAGTCGCCTTGGACGATGGGCCTGTGCTCGGTACTGCTGGGCCTGGTGCTGGGCTCGGTACAGCCCATGATCATGAGCACCTTGCACCAGATCACACCCAAAGACCGCCAGGGCGAAGCGCTGGGCCTGCGCCTCATGTCCCTCAACGGCTCCAGCGTGCTCATGCCCATGCTGTTTGGCACTGTGGGCACGGTGGTTGGCGTCTCGGTCGTGTTCTGGGCGGTGGGCCTGATGGTGGGCTTGGGCTCGCGCGCGGCTTGGGGGCTCAGGGTGGGCGGTGCGAAAGCGGACTGAACTGAATTGCGAAATCAACTGAAAGCCAGGATTCGCTACGTTACAGCACCAAGTGGGGCAAATCACTGTAGCCCGCAAAGCCTTTGTCAAACGACACCATCCGAAGTCCGGCCAGTTGGGCAAATGCAGCTAAATAGGCGTCCGCCCAATCCGCTTTGCGAAACTGCGCCCCGCGTGTGTACTTTTGCATAGCGATTTCGACACCTTGAGGCTCGGATGCAAAGCCCACCTCGGGTAGGTTGGCGACGGATTGATAAGCCTGCCATGCCTGCTCGGTCGTGTAGGGTGTGCCACCCATCACGACCTTGTTGGTTGATAGACGTAGCAAGCCCAACATGGTGATTCGACAAAACGCAATGTGCTGCGCCGCTGTGTGCTCCCAATAGTGCTTGGCAGATGGATGGTGTGGGTGTTGTGCGTTAAGCAGGGCGAGCCAAACATTCACATCAGGCAGGTCGCCCTGTGTGCGCTGTTCAGCGCGTGCCATGAGCTGCTGCGTCTTGCTCGTCCAAAGCTGCGTACAACTGAGCATTGCTCATGGTGGGCATGGGCTTTGCGTTTGTACGGCGAAAAACGGGAACAGGGCTGCGCTGTGGCTCAGCAGTTGTCGCAACAGGTCGTTGCAATGCCATTTGCGCAATTTTGGCAAAGTAATCTTTCAACTTGACACCTTCAAGCGCAGCTCGCGCTTTGAGTTCTCGCATCAAGGGATCGGGCAAGTCGAGTGTGGTTCTCATATAAACATACTAGCATCAAATATGCAATTATGCGAAATACTTCGCAGTTGATTATCAAGGACGCTTGGCTGAAGATTTTAGTTCTGTTGCATCGGGTTACTAGCGGACTTAGCCACGCACACCGTGGGAACGGTGGTTGGCGTCTCGGTCGTGTTCTGGGCGGTGGGCCTGATGGTGGGCTTGGGCTCGCGCGCGGCTTGGGGGCTCAGGGTTGAGTCGCCTGGGCTTTCCCAGGACAAGCGCTAAAACCTTGCAGGCTTAAGATTTTCCTTGGCTTTGGATAAGCTCCAATGCCATGCAGACTCTTTTTTCTGTGCTGCTGATATGGCGCAGAAGATACTCAACAGCTTTGGCGATGTCTCGGGATAGCACAACGCGCATCAACTCTTCATGTTCGTTGTGTTTACTAATCTCTGTAACCCGATGGCTTGCCGAGAATCGTCGATAACGCTCAGCGCGATCGAAGAGTTCGTTGACGAGATCCAAAAGCAGCGACGATGTGCAAGTGGAGTAAAACGCAAGGTGAAATGCGCGATGCCGCTCTGACCAAGCGTTGTCCAATGCCACCGGTTTGCCGCTAAGACGCTGCTCAATCAAACCGAGTGAGTGGCCGGCAGCCACGATGGATGCCTCCCAGGCGTCCGTCCCGTGCGCTATCGCATCGCGAAGCGCTTCGCTTTCGATCAAGCGACGCACGCGTGTCAGATCCATGATGTCTGCGGTCGTCAGTGGTGCGACCCGGAACCCACGCTTGTCCAAAGAGCGGACAAAGCCTTGCTCGCTAAGTCTGCTGAGGGCTTCCCGCACGGGGCTGCTGCTGATGTCCAAGCGTTTGGCGAGATCCTCTACACGCAGGCGCTCCCCGGGCTCGTACTCACAGCGCACGATGGCCTTGCGCAAGTCGCGATAAGCCCGCTCCGTCAATGGAATTTCGGTGGACTGAAGTGTTTCCATGATTGAGTTTGTAAATTTCCCCATTCTAGCTTTGGGTCAGGATTTGAGTTAATTTCATGCATAGGGAATTTACCTATGCCCAAAATAAATTTTTATGCACAAAATAAAACCCAGGTGCGCATCTTGAATGCGGCGTGTTGTGATCACATTTAGGAATAAAAAATGAAGCTGATTTCGTACAAACATCTGGGGAAAGAATCCTGGGGTGCTGTGGTCGATGGCCAGGTGATTGACTTGGCTGCCGTCACCGGGCTGGCAACGCTGGCTGATTTTGTGGGGAGCGATGCCTTTGAGCAGCGCAACAGCTTGCTGGCCAAGGGCAAGGCGGTGGCGGCGTTTGACCAGGTTGAGCTGTTGTGTCCCATCACCCGGCCCGAGAAGATGGTTTGCGCCGTTCGCAATTACATGGATCACCACCAAGAGGCCCTGAAGGCTGGCTTGCAACGTGAGTTGTCCGCCGAGCCGCCGATCTTCCTGCGCGTGTGGCGCGCCAACACCCCGCACAACGGCCCCATTGTGCGTCCACGGGTGTCAGAAACGCTGGACTGGGAAGGCGAGCTGGCCGTGATCATCGGCAAGGGCGGGCGCGACATTCCTGAGAGCGAGGCGTTCAAGCACGTTGCGGGTTACTCCATTTTTAACGACGGCAGTGTGCGTGAGTGGCAATTCCACGCCAAGCAAATTGCGTCAGGCAAAAACTTCGAATCTACCGGTGGCTTTGGACCCTGGATGGTGACGGCCGATGAAATCGAACCGAACCGTCCTTTGAAGCTAGAAGTGCGCCTGAACGGTGAAGTGGTTCAGTCCAGCGACACCGGCCAGATGATCTTTGGCATCGCCAAGATGATCAACTACGCGTCCACCATCTTCACGCTGGCCCCAGGGGACGTGATCGCCACCGGCACGCCCTCTGGCGTGGGCTTCGCCCGCAAACCGCCGCGCTACATGAAAGCGGGCGATGTGTGCGAGGTGGAAATTGAAGGCGTCGGCCTGCTGCGCAACCCGGTTGTTGACCAAGAGTAAACCGTTCTCGACCATGGCGCGGGTCAGGCTGATCCGCGCGATTTCTCCACACAAAAGCCATCACAGGAGATGACCATGCGGATCAAGCTATCAAAGTGCCTTTGTTTCATTGTTCTGGGGTTGAGCGCGGCACTGGCGGCTGCGCAAAGCTACCCCGAGCGCCCCATCAAAATCGTCCAGGGCTTTGCGGCAGGTGGCAATGCCGATACCATTGCCCGTGTGGTCAGTGCGGAGATGGGCAAAAGCCTGGGGCAGTCTTTCATTGTCGAAGCCCAAACCGGTGCCGGGGGCAATATCGCTGCGGCCAGTGTGTCACGCGCCAAGCCCGATGGCTATACCTTGCTGCTGGCCACGGGCGGGCATGCGGTCGCGGGGGCGGTTTACAAGGAACTCAGCTACAAAACGGTGGATGACTTTGAGATGATCTCAACCGTCACCTACTTCCCCTTTCTCTGGGTGGTTAGAGCCGATTCGCCCTTCAAAACTTTGACGCAAGTCTTGGCAGAGGCCAGGCTCAAACCGAACCAACTGGCCTATGGCACGGCGGGCATTGGCTCCACCCACCATCTGGCGGGTGAGTTGTTGGCCAAGCTCAGCAAGACCGATCTCGTGCATATTCCTTACCGGGGCGATGCCGCCTCGCTGACTGCTTTGCTGGCTGGGGATGTGCCGATGGTCGTCGTGCCACCTACCGCTGCCTTGGCCAACATCAAAGCGGGCAAGCTGCGCGCGATTGCTGTGACAGGCCCCCAGCGTTGGCCAGAAATGCCGGAGGTGCCGACCGTGGCTGAACAAGGGGTTGCCGGGTACGACGCCCGCTCCTGGGCGGGTTTCATGGCCCCTGCGGGTGTGGCGCGCCCCATCATCGAGCGACTCAATACCGAGATCCTCAAAGCACTGCAGCAACCGGTGGTGCGCGACCGGCTCAAGGACATGGGCGGCGAGGCCAAAGGCAGCACACCCGAAGAAATGAAAACTATGGTTGCTAACGAACTCCAGCGCTGGAGCAAGCTGGTCACCGAAACCAACATCCCCAAGCAGTGAGACAAGCATGTCATTGATTCAAATCCGCAAACGCAGCCTGACCATCGAAACCATTTACCACGAGGGCGGGCCGGTGGCGGCCACGCCACTCAAACTCGCGGCTGCGTGCGCGGTGATCAAAAACCCCTACGCCGGGCGCTATGAAGAAAATCTGATGCCCTTTATGGCCGAGCTGCGCACCCTGGGCAGCACCTTGGCCCAGGAGTTGGTGGACACCTTGGGCAAGGCCAATGTCGAGGTCTATAGCAAGGCGGCCATCGTCGGCGTCAACGGTGAGCTGGAGCATGGGGCGGTATGGCACGAGGCCGGTGGTTGGGCCATGCGCGCCGTGCTGGGTGAGCCCAAGGCCATGGTGCCCGCAGCCAAGGCGGTGGCCGCGACCGGCTACCGCTTGATGGTTCCCTTGCACTACATCCATGCCTCTTATGTGCGCAGCCACTACAACGCGATGGAAGTGGGTATACAGGACGCGCCACGCCCCGATGAAATTTTGTTTGCACTGGTCATGGGCACGGGGGGTCGCATCCACTCCCGCTTGGGCGGATTGACGCGGGAAAACGTCGCAGTCCACGACGGACAGCGCTAAAGCAGTAAGAAAACCATGCGCGCCATCCAGATTCGCCAGACCGGCGGCCCCGAAGTGCTGGAGCTTATTCACCTGCCCGATCCACAGCCGAGTGCGGGTGAGGTGCGGGTGAAGGCGCAGGCCATTGGTGTTGGGCGGGCGGACGTGCTAATCCGCAAAGGCACTTACAAGTGGATGCCGAACTTGCCGACCATTCCTGGATCAGAGATGGCGGGCGTGGTGGATCGCATCGGGCCAGGGGTTGATCCATCGATAGAGGGGCAGCGTGTGCTGGTCAGCGCCAGGGAGTTGGCCACACGCGGTGGCTGCTACAGCGAGTACATCTGCGTGCCAGCGGCAGCGGTGTTTGTTCTGCCCGACGCTATTGCACCCGCAGCGGCCGTTGGCCTCCCCAATTTTCAACTGGCCTTGGCCTTGCTCAGAAGTGCGGCCAACGACCAAGCCAAGTCCATCCTGATCCCAGGCGCGGCAGGGGGTGTGGCGTGTGCACTCACGCAAGTGGCGCTGGCTCGGGGCATGCAGGTGATTGGCACGGCCTCTACACCAGAGAAAGCTGAGTTCGCCCGCAACAACGGCATCACGCACCTCGTGAACCGTGAGCCCGCCGCCATGCAGCAAGAGGTGATGGCGTGCACGGGTGGGCGGGGTGTGGACATCGCCTTTGACCATGTGGGCGCGGAGTCGCTCATCGCCTGTCTGCACTGCCTCGCACCCTTGGGCATGGTCGTGTCCTACAACATCGTGCAGGGCGCACCCGCGACCGATGTGTTTCAGACGCTACGCTCCTTATTGGGCAAAAGCCTGGCCGTGCGAACCTTCTCCATGCACACTTTTGATGAGCACAGCGCGGTGCGCCGAGGTTTGATGCAAGCGGCCATCGACCTCATGGCCAGCGGTCGCGTGCGGCCCATTCCTGTGCAAGAAATGACAATGACAGACATTGCCAAGGCCCACATCTTGCTAGATCAAGGTCAAAGCCTCGGAAAAATTGTGATCAAACCTTGCCCCAACTGAAAGACGCCCGATGAGCTCACCTACCTACGCCCCCAACCTGTCCCACATGGGCATCGCCTGTACCGACATCGACAAGATGATCGACTTTTACACGCATGTCTTTGGTATGCACGTGACCGACAAAGGCCCCGGCTCCAGCTTCCCCTACATGCTGGCTTTCATGAGCGCCATACCGCAACAGCATCACCAACTGGTGTTGGCACAAAACAGACCTGCTGGAACGCCCAGCACCGTCATGCAAATCTCGTTCATGGTGGACACGCTGGATCACCTGCGTGAAGCCCGCACCCGGGCGCTGAGCTTGGGGGCGACCAAGATGCGCGGCCTCAACCACGGCAATGCCATGTCCATCTACTTCATGGACCCGGAAGAGAATACCGTCGAGGTTTACTTGGACACGCCTTGGTACGTGGCACAACCTCATGGTGACCCGCTAGACTTGGACAAGACCGACGAGGCGATCTGGGCTGAAACAGAAAAGATCGTCAGAGCCGACCCCACCTTCATGCCAGTTGAAGCTTGGCAAGCGCAATTCAAGCAGCGCAACTGAAGCTGGCCGTAAAACATGACAATAGTTGCCCATGTCGATGTCCTCATCAGCGGCATGGGCCCCACAGGTGCGACCCTGGCGGCCTTGCTCGGTCAGCGCGGCATCAAGGTGGCTGTTTTTGATCGCCTGCCAGACCTCTACCCCTTGCCGCGCGCCATTGGGTTGGACCACGAGGCCATGCGCATTGTTCAAGAGCTGGGACTGGCGGACGCCATGGCTCCGTGCCTCGGCGCGTACATGCCAAGCGAATACCTGGGCATGGACGGCCAACTGATCAAACGACTCGATACGCAACCCGAGCCCCATCCTCTGGGCTGGTCACCCAACTATGTTTTCAATCAGCCCGCATTCGAGCGCGTGATCCGTGCTCGGCTGAGCGAGCTGGACACCGTCAAGTTCTATACCGAGGCCGATGTTCTTGACTCTGGACAGGATGAGGCAAGTGCATGGCTTGATGTTCGTCTTAAGGGGCATCCGCAGCCGGTTCGTTTTACAGCGCAATACGTGGTCGCGTGTGACGGTGGTGCCAGCCCGATTCGCAAGCGCCTGGGCATTGCGCTTGAAGACCTGGGTTTCGATGAGCCGTGGCTTGTGGTTGATGCGCTTGTGCCTGACGAGTTGCTGGCCCGCCTGCCCCAAACCCAGGTTCAATACTGCGAAGCGGCTCGCCCGGCAACCTTTGTGGTCGGATCGGGCGGGCATCGCCGCTGGGAGATCATGCTCAATCCCGGGGACAGTGTTGAGGCTGAATTTCCAGACGCTGAGCTTTGGCCGCTGCTGAGTCGCTGGGTCAAGCCGGGCGAGGTCAAACTCATGCGGCGAGCGGCTTATCGTTTTCACGGATTGCTGGCCCAAGCCTGGCGCCAAGGCCGGACATTTTTGGCGGGCGATGCGGCCCACATGACCCCGCCCTTCATGGCCCAGGGCATGGTGCAAGGCCTGCGCGACGCCCACAACCTGGCGTGGAAACTGGTGCGCGTCATCAACGGCGAATCCCCTGGCCAATTGCTCGACACCTACTTTGAAGAACGTTGCCCGCATGTGAGGCAAACCACGCGGACCGCTCTTGAGCTGGGACGGGTTATTTGCGAACGTGACCCCGTCAAGGCACGCGAGAGAGACACGGCTTTGCGTGCGGCGCAAGGCGGTGAAGTGAAAACGGTTTACCGACAAAACATGATTCCGGGCCTGAGCGCGGGACTCATCGCCAAGGGCACCAACGCGGCAGGCACGATCTTTCCTCAGCCCATCATCCATGCTGATCAATACGTCGGACGGTTGGATGACTGGGTCGGCAGCCGTTGTCTCGTGCTCATCCATGGCACGCTGGATGATTCACTGCGCGCTCGCTATCAGGCCAGTGCGCAGCGTGTGGGGGCCAAGGTCGTCGAATTGACGCAGCGTGGCAAGCTTGAAGACCATGCGCCGCACGCCATCTCCGAGACGCAAAGCCTGCTCGCAGACTGGTTTGCACAGCACGGTGCATCCGTTGCTGTCGTTCGCCCCGATCACTATGTTTTTGGTACAGCCCCGAGTTTTGTGGAGGGTTTGGCGCTGATGAAGCAATGGGAGCAGGGTGTCATGCACTGAGTTGTACATTGACGGGGGTGTTGAGTCAAAGCCGATAAAAATTCCGAATCGCATCCCATGCGGCCTGGGGTTCATCGACGAACACGAACAGTTTGAGGTCGTCGGGCGAGATGACGCCTTCTTCGACCAGTACCTCAAAGTTGACCAGGCGTTTCCAGTAGCTGGAGCCGAACAACACGATGGGCACGGGTTCTGACTTGCCGGTCTGCACCAGTGTGAGAATCTCAAACAACTCATCCAGCGTGCCAAAGCCGCCGGGGAAGGCCACCAAGGCTTTGGCGCGCATCATGAAGTGCATTTTGCGGATGGCAAAGTAGTGGAACTTGAAGTTCAACTCGGGTGAGATGTAGGGGTTGCCTGATTGCTCAAAGGGCAGGGCGATGTTGAGCCCGATGTTGAGCGCGCCCAGGTCATGCGCGCCCCGGTTGGCGGCTTCCATGATGCCGGGGCCACCACCGGTGGAGATGAACATTTTGTCTTTGTGCGCCAGCGCAGCGCTATGCGCCGCAACAATGCGGCCAAATTGGCGGGCCTGCTCGTAGTAGTGGGCGTTGCGCACTTCGCGCTCGGCCAGTTTCAGGGCCTGCGCATCGCCACTCTTTTGCGACAACTCCAATCGCTTCTGAGCTTCATCGGGCGGCAAAAATCGGGCACTGCCAAACACCACGATGGTGTTCTCAATACCCAGGGCCTGTTGATCCAGCTCGGGCTTGAGCATTTCAAGTTGCAGGCGTATGGCACGGGTTTCACGGCGCAACAAAAACTCGGGGTCGGCAAAGGCGATGCGATAGGCATCACCCTCCAGTTTCAAGCCCGCATCGGCATGCGTTTTAAGGTCGGCCCAGCTGTCGGCCAGGGTGCGTTCATTGAGGTCGCTTGGTGTTTTCATGTGCTGTCTCCCAGGTTTGATTTTTGTAATAAGGCGGCGGCCACCAGTGGAGCCATCTCAACGGTGTTGCTCGGGTGAGGGATGCAGTCGGTGCTCCAGATCTCATTGACGCCTGCCTCTTTGATGAGTTGCATAGCGCCCTCAGCAAATAGGGCGTGGGTCACAGCCACATCGACCGTGGCCGCACCGGCGGCCAGCAGCGCGCGGGCGGCTTGGGCCAGGGTGTGGCCGCTGCTGGCCACGTCGTCCAACAACACCACGGCGCGCCCTGCCACAGGTGTAGCGGGGAGTTCGATCACGACGTCCCGGTCGCCATTGCGTACTTTGCGGCACACGGCGTAGTCAAAGCCGTGCCGCGCGGCGGCTTGGGCCACCCACTGCGCAGACTCTTCGTCCGGGCCGACCAGCAGGGGCTGCTGGCGGCGCTGGTTGATAAGGTCGGCCAGCAGGGGCGCGCCGCTGAGCACGATGGCGTCGCCGGTGGGGATTGCCTCTTGCAATGTGGCGACGCGGTGCAGGTGTGGGTCCACCGTGATGACGGCGTCAAACAGCCCAGCTAAAAAGCGTCCAATGATGCGCTGGCTCACGGCTTCTCCGGGCTGGAAAGCAATGTCTTGGCGCATATAAGCCAGATAGGGGGCCACCAAAGTGAGATGCGTGACACCCAACGTGCGCGCCGTGCTGGCCGTTAGCAGCAGTTCCACCAACTTTTCGTTGGGTTGATGGAGTGAGCGCAGCAGCACGACCTTGCCGGGCAGTGGTACAGGCAGGCGCAGTTTGATCTCTCCATCCGGGAAATGGTGACGATGAATGGGGGCCAGCGTCAGGGCGGCTGCTTGGGCCAAGCGGGCGGCGGCGGCCTGGTCTTCTTCAAAGTAAATGAGCATGGTGTTGCTGGTCATGAGTGTCATCAAAATTCCACAAAAACATGGGACACATCTTCGGCACGGCCAATCACGTAGCCGGTTGATTTTTGACAGGCCTGGCGGGCAAATTCCAGATCAGCGGCAAAGCCCGCATGCACACGGTACAGCACCGTGCCCGCCGCCACCTCATCGCCCAATTTGCACATCAAATCCACCCCTGCATTGGCCACCTTGGGTGCACCGGCAAAGCGGGCAATGCGGGCGAGTTGCAGGTTGTCGATGCTGCAAACCACACCGGCTTTTGGCGCATGAATTTCAAAACTCAACGTACCGAGTTCCGGGTTTTTGTAGTCAAAGGTCTTGCCGCCTTGCGCGCGGATGATGTCGTTCATCTTCGCCAGCGCGCGGCCTGAGTCGAGGATGTCGCGCGCCATGGCAAAGCCGTCGCCGCCGCGCACGTCGGGGTCGGACTCGATCATGCGACCCGCCAGACGCAAGGCCTTTTGCCGCAGGTCATTGGGGGCGAGGGGGTCGTTCTCCAGCACGCGCATCACGTCGCGCGCCTCCAGCACCGGGCCAATGCCAAAACCAATGGGCTGGCGGCCATCGGTGATGACGACATCCAGTGTCAAGCGCATGCGCTTGGCCACGTACTCAAACAGGCGACGCAGTCGCTGCGCATCGGGCATGGAACGCACCTTGGCCGAGGGGCCGATGGGGATGTCCAGCACCAAATGGGTCGAGCCCGCCGCGATTTTTTTGGACAAAATAGACGCCACCATCTGCCCTTGCGAATCGAGCGACAGCGGGCGCTCCACCGAAATCAACACGTCATCCGCTGGTGATAAATTGGCCGTTCCACCCCAGGCCAAGCAGCCCCGGTGGGTGCGCACAATGTCTAGCAGTTGCGCCATGGGCAACTCCACATTGGCCAACACCTCCATGGTGTCGGCGGTGCCTGCGGGTGAGGTGATGGCACGTGACGATGTCTTGGGGCACAAAATGCCGTGCGCCGCCACGATGGGCACCAGCAGCATGGAAGTGCGGTTGCCGGGAATGCCGCCAATGCAATGCTTGTCCACCACCAGCGGCTCTTGCCAATTCAGCCGCTGACCGGCATCCACCATGGCTTGCGTCAGGAAGTACACCTCTTCACGGTCTAGCTCATCGCGGTTGGTGGCCACCACAAAGGCGGTGAGTTCGATCTTGGAGTAGTGGTGCTCGGCAATGTCGCGCACGATGGCGCGAAAGTCGTCTTGATCTAGTCGCTCGCCGTTAATTTTGCGGTTCAGCGCACCCATGGATTCGGGCGGCTCGGCCTGCGCTACTGTGGCGGGGTGGCCGTCTGCCACGCCCATGCGGGCGAACGCATCCATCGACAGGCCCAACTCGCCACAGGCCACGATGGACGCGTCTTCCACCACGTTCAGTGTGGCCAAGATGATATTGCCATTGGCTTTGACTTCCACCTTGGAGAGGGCTTTGAAGCCCTCGGCCCGGTACACCTCGCAGTCGCGGTGCATATAGGCCACGTTCTCGTGGTAGGTGTCGATCAGGACTTGTCGCAGGGCCAATTTGGCGGGGCTGGGTACGCCGTTGCCTTGGTTTGAGCCGGTGCATGAGGGATCAGAAATTTGGGTGCTCATAAATAGAGCCTACACTGAATTTCGCAGAGGCAGTCGTGCTATTTGATTAACAATGAAAGGTTAGATATGGGGTGCTCTAAAAATCCACCGCGTAGGCGCAATGATCGGTAACCAACCTGCACCCGCTTGAAGCGGGCGAAAAGCTGGTGACTCGGAGTTTTCGCCAGCGTGAGTGTTATTTGATCAAACGTAAAAAAGGCTCCCTCGGGAGCCTTTTTTTGGGGAGTGGTGTTGCAACACTCCAGCCAGTTGGGGTTTAAACCCGCTTGCGGTACTCACCCGTGCGGGTGTCGATCTCGACCTTGTCGCCTTGGGCTACAAAAATTGGCACGCCGATCTCAAAGCCGGTGGCGATCTTGGCGGGCTTGAGGACTTTGCCTGAGGTGTCGCCTTTGACGGCGGGCTCGGTCCAGGTGATCTCGCGCACCACGCTGGTGGGCAGCTCGACCGAGATGGCTTTGCCGTCGTAGAACACGACTTCGACTTCCATGCCGTCTTCGAGGTAGCTCAGGGCGTCGCCCATGTTCTCGGACTCGACTTCATACTGGTTGAACTCTTCGTCCATGCAGACATACATCGGGTCAGCAAAGTAGGAGTAGGTGCAGTCTTTTTTGTCCAGGATGACTTGGTCGATCTTGTCGTCGGCCTTGAAGACGACTTCTGTGCCGAAGTTGGCGATCAGGCTTTTGAGCTTCATGCGCACGGTGGCGGAGTTGCGCCCGCCGCGGCTGTATTCGGTCTTGAGGACGACCATGGGGTCTTTGCCGTGCATGATGACGTTGCCAGCGCGGATTTCTTGAGCGATTTTCATAAGGATGTTTCCAGTCAGGAGGCCGTTCAATCCGTGGGTACGCGATATCTTGCGGCAGGTCGGTGCGGGGGTGGACAAAATATCCGCTTAATTCCCGCAAAGCCTTGAATTTTAATGCTTTTTGAGCCCGGCTCGTGGCTCAGACCCAGTGCGAGGTGACAAACCCCAGCAACTGGCTCACCAGATCGTCTTGCTGCCACAGGCCTTGGTGCGCTGCACGGGTGACTTCAGCCCAGTCGGGCAAGGCCAAAGAACCCAAAGGCGCATCGTTAACGCCGTTCCAGCGCAGGTGAAATTGGCGCAGTGATTCGGGTGCGTGCAGCCAATCCAAGAAGGCGCTGAGCTTGTCATGGTGCGCGTCATCAAATTGCGGGTAGATGTGCCAGACGAAGGGCTTGCCCGCCCACAGGGCGCGTACCAGCGAGTCTTCACCGCGCACACAATTCAAATCACAGGCCCACAGCAGGTGGTCAAAATCAGTTTGGCTGAGGTAGGGTAGATATGAAATTGATAGCTGCTCACTCAAATTCCATAATGGCTGGAGCCTGTTTTTATGCTCAATTTCAGCTTGCACAGCACTTGTGGCGCGGCCTGCGGTGACGAGCAGGCGTGTGGGTGTGTCGTCACTGGCGAGTTGTGCCAGCAGGTCTGGCAGGGCGCTGGGCTCGTAGCAAAACAGCGAGACCAATCGTTGATCTGTGCGGCGAGTGATGTGGAGGGTGTTCAACCAAGCATCGCGGTCAAAGTGGGCTTGCCGGTCAAGCAGATTGGCCTCGCGCAGCAGTCCGCCGGTGCGTGGCGTGAAGCCGGGGTAGAAAAAGTGTTTGATCAAGCCTGCACCGGGGCCGTGCATCACGGGAGAAGTCAAACCGTGGTTGCGCTCCACATAGGCCTGTGCAGACAGGTATTCGAGGTTAATCCATGTAGGTTTTAGGCCTGTAGGCCTTATTTCACTTGCGTTAGCAGCTATAAATTCAGGAGCAATCTCACAACCGAAGGCTTCGACCCATACGTCCCCAGGCGTGAGTCCTTGCAAATCCAGCACAGTCGTCCAAGCCTTGACATCAACACCGGGGCAGCCACCCGGGGCCATCCAGCTCAGGGCGCTGGCATCGTCTACCCACAGGCGCACGCGCTGACCCCGCGCTGCGAGCTGGCAGCTCAAGCGCCAGCACACGCCCAGGTCGCCGTGGTTGTCTATGACTTGGCAGAAGATGTCCCACAGCAGTGCGGGCTGGGGTGATGGGGCCGTCATGGCGTGATCAGCCTTTTAGCGGATAAAAAACCGCAAAACGCGGTCTATGGTTTTGCCGTAAGGCGGGAAGAGCAGGGGCGTCATGGCCCAGCGGCTTTGGTGAAAGATGGGCCGCATTTTGGAGAAGGTTTCAAAGCCGTATCGCCCGTGGTAGTGGCCCATGCCCGACTCGCCCACGCCGCCAAAGGGCAGGTCGTGCTGACCGCCGTGAAACAGCGCGTCGTTGATGGACACACCGCCTGACATGACTTGGGTGAGCAAATCATCGATCAGTGCGCGGTCGTTCGTGAACGGGTAAAACGCCAAGGGGCGCGGTCTGGCGTTGATGGCGTTCACCACCTCTTGCACCGAGTCATAGGGCACGATGGGCAAGATGGGGCCAAAAATTTCATGCTGCATCAGCGCACCGTTGGCATCCGGGTTCACCACCACGTGCGGCGCGATTTTTCGGCTGCCTGCGTGGCCCGTGTCGCCGCCGATCAGGTTGATTACCTCTGCACCTGTGGCGCGAGCTTGCTCAAGGGCTTGCAACAAGCGCGCGTAGGCGCTGTCGTTGATGATGGCGGTGTAGTCGGGTGAGGCCAAGCTGGGGTAGCGCGCCTTGGCCAGGGCTTGGCACAGGGCTACAAACGCGGCCACTTTGGCGCGCGGCACGTACACGTGATCCACCGTGGTGCAAATCTGGCCTGCGTTGACCAGCTTGGCGTACAGGATGCGTGATGCCACAGTCGACAGGTCGAAATCGTCCAACACAATCGCCGGTGATTTGCCACCTAACTCCATCGTGACCGGGCATAAGTTTCGCGCCGCAGCCGTCATGACCAGCCGACCGGTTGCGCCCGATCCTGTGAACATGAGGTGGTCAAAAGCTAAGCCAGAAAACACCGCACCTACGCCCCCCGTTTCGTCAATGAAAAGCAGTTTTTCGGGCGGAAAATACGCTGGCATTTTTGCCATGAGTATCTGCGTGAGTTGGCGCGAGTTCTCACTCATCTTGACCATGGCGCGGTTGCCTGCGGCAAAGATCGCAGTGAGCGCGCCAAAGCTCAGGTTGATGGGGAAGTTCCAGGGGTTGATCACGCCCACCACGCCCAGCGGCTGGGGCACCACGCGGTTGCTGGCCAAGCCAAAAGCGATGCGATCCACCGCGCGAGATTGCGGGCGCATCCAGCGTTTGAGGTGCTTGAGCGTGTGCTCGATGGCGCTTTGCGCGGGGGCGATTTCAAACAGCAGGGTTTCGTGACGCGAACGGTGGCCGTAGTCTGCCGAGATGGCGGAGCAGATGGCCTCTTGGTGTTCGCTCAAAAACTGGTTGAGTTTTTTAAGGTCGGCGCAGCGGCTGGCGTAATCCGGCACGGGCTGGGCTTGGTAGGCTGCTCGCTGCAAGGCCAGCGCTTGGGTCAATTCGGTGAGGTTCATCGCGCTGGGGTCTCTAAAAATTCATTCTATTCTGGATACTTTGTCATTCTTGCACCATCCATTTGCTGCCTACTGACCGGGCACAATCAGCCAATGACCTTCCCCGCCCATCACACCTTCCTCTGGCACGATTACGAGACCTTCGGCCTCAACACGCGCCGCGACCGGCCCGCGCAGTTTGCCGGCATCCGCACCGACGCCGAGTTGAACGATATTGGCGAGCCGGTGATGATCTACTGCCAGCCCGCCAACGACTACCTGCCTGACCCCACTTCTTGTCTCATCACCGGCATCACCCCCCAGCATTGCTTGGCGCACGGCCTGCCCGAGCACGCCTTTGCCGCGCGCATCGAGTCGCTGCTGGCCCAGCCCGGCACCATTGGCGTGGGCTACAACACCATCCGTTTTGACGACGAGGTCACGCGCTTCATGTTCTGGCGCAACCTGATCGACCCCTATGGGCGCGAGTGGCAAAACGACTGCGGGCGCTGGGACATTCTCGACGTGGTGCGCATGGCCTATGCGCTGCGGCCAGAGGGCATCCAGTGGCCGCTCAAAGACGACGGCAAACCCAGCTTCAAGCTTGAAGACCTGGCCCGCGCCAACGGCCTGCTGCACGAGGCCGCGCACGATGCCCTGTCTGACGTGCGCGCCACCATCGCCCTGGCCAGGTTGATTCGTGACAAGCAGCCCAAGCTGTTTGATTTTTGCTTGGGCCTGCACAAAAAAGACCGCGTTGCGGCCGAGCTGGGCCTGCCCACCAGCGCGCAAATGGCGCAACCGTTTTTGCACATCACCGGCATGTTCCCGCCCGATCGTGGCTGCCTGGCCGTCATGTGGCCGCTGGCCACGCACCCCACCAATAAAAACGAGCTGCTGGCCTGGGACTTGGCCCACGACCCAAGCGAGCTGGCGCTGCTGGACGTGGCCACGCTGCGCCAGCGCCTGTTCAGCAAGTCCGCCGACTTGCCTGAAGGCGTGACTCGCCTACCCCTCAAGTCGGTGCACCTCAATAAATCACCCATGGTGGTGCGCAAGCTCAAAACGCTCTCTGATGCGATGGCCGCCAAGTGGGGTGTGGACATCGAGGCCGCGCTGGACAACGCCGAGAAAGCCCGCGCACTGCCCGACATGAGTGCCATCTGGCCCGAGGTCTTCAGCCGCCCCCAAGAAGCCACCCCCGACGTGGACGAAGACCTTTACGGCGGTTTCATCAACAACGCCGACCGCAGGCGGCTCAACCAGCTCCGCGCCCTGTCACCCGCAGAGCTGGCCCACAGCCGCATCGGCTTTGATGATGAGCGCCTGGGGGAGTTGCTGTTTCGCTACCGCGCCCGCAATTTCCCCGACACGCTGTCACCCGAAGAGGCCGAACGCTGGGAAGCACACCGCGCTGCTCGCTTGCTGGAGGGCGAGGGCGGTGCGCGCAATGTCGATGCGCTGCTGGCTGAGTTGGATACTTTGTCTGAGACGGCTGATGCGCGGGGCGAGGCGATTTTGGGTGCGCTGTCTGATTACGCTGAAGTGATTGCGCCAGAGCTGGGTTGAACCACACTGGCCCCGGCCTGTGCCGCCTGCCCATCCTCAGCCGACTGCACGCCAGAGACACCAATCGCCCCGATGACTGCACCGTCTTGCAACAGCGGAATGCCGCCCTCCATCGGGCACATGCCCTCAATGGCCAACAGCCGCAGACCCGCCCCGCCCGCCGCAATGGCGTCCTCAAACACCTTGGTCGGGCGCTTGAAGTTGACGGCGCATAGCGCTTTGGCCTGCGCCACCGCAATGCTGGCGTAGTGCACATCGTCCATCTTGTGAAAGACGACCAGATGCCCCGAGCTGTTCACCACGGCGATGCACATCTTCCAGCCCTTGGTCCGTGCCAGCTCTTCAGCCCCTGCACAGACTTGGCGGGCCAGGTCTAGCGAAATGGGTGGCCCGTAGGGGGGAGATGTAGGCGATGGCGCCGCAGGTTGGTCGTTTTCGATGGTGTTCAATGACGTCTCCGGTCAGTGGTGGTGTTGGCCCCGTATCGTAAACACGATGAGATTGAAAAGACTGAACACTGATTGTCCAGGCTTTTTTTCCAACACAGGGATCAATCTTTGGCGGTTTGGGTTCGCACCGCCTTCATAAAGACTGGGTCAATACTGGCAATTTTTTCGGTTCGCGCAATGACTCGCCCCTGGGCGTCCAGCAAGATCAGCACCGTCGAGTGGTTGAATTCTCCGCCCGAGAGTTGCCGATACTGAATGCCCAGCGTGGCGGCGAGTTTGCGCACATCGGCAGCGTCAGCCCGGTACAAGCGCCAGCGGGTCTCGTCAGCACCACGCTGGTTGGCGGTTTTTTTCAGCGCGGCGGGGGTGTCGCGCTTGGGGTCTAGCGAGATCAAGCCCACGCTCAGTCGCTGGCGTGATTCAGCGGGCAGCGCGGTCTCTACGTTTCGGATGGCTTCAAATAGCATCGGGCAGACGAAGTCGCAGTTGCTGTAAAACATGCTGACGATGCGTGGGCCTTTGGGCGCTTCGTCCCAGCGGCTTGGGTTGGCATCTTGGTCCACCAGCGGCACTTTGAGCTGATAGACGGAGCTGCCTGGCAAACCGGGTTGTGCACAGTGGCCTTGGAGCTGCCATGCCATCAAAGTGGGGGCCAGCAGTGCCAGCCTTATGAAGTGAGCGCGGTTCATTTTTTGTTTCCTTCGTTCATTTTCAATTCTTTGGCGCACCGGAACCCGAGATTGCGCGTGGTGCTGGCCGCACCCAGTGAAGACAGTAGGGCGATGCGCATCAGCACAGGGTAGTTCTCGCGGTCATTGGCCGACAAGGCACCCGCACCACAAAACTGCAAAGTGTCGGGGTCGCCCTGGTTGCGGCTGTCGCCGCTGACCATCAACGCGCTGGCGTCGTGCACCCACTCCCAGATCATGCCGTGCAGGTCATGCAGGCCGTAGATGTTTTTCTCAGCGACCCCCACGTTGGGCAGCGGGGCGGACTTGCGGCTGTACCAGGACAAGATGCGTTCGCGCCAGGCCGGATCGTTTCTTGCATCCACTCGTTTGGTGTCGGCAGCGGCGGCATATTCCCACTCATGCCAGGTGGGCAGCCGCGCGCCTTCGCTTTCGCAATACGCCTGGGCTGCAAACCAGCTGACGTTGGTGACTGGTTGCTTGAGTTGCGCTGGGTTGGGCAGCCCCGACGCAGGCCAATGGTTCAAATACTGGCCGTCGGCAAAAATCGACGCCACTTGTTTCGGATGCCATTCAGGGGATTTTTGAATGAAGTTTGCAAACTCGGCATTGCTCACGGGTAGGGAGCGCAATAAGAAAGGTTTGACGGTGGCCAGGCCTTGTTTACCGTCAGGTGGCAAGACCGTTTTAAAGATGCCTGCGGGTAGCGGCTTGTACACCGGCGCGGTGGTGGGCTGATCGGCCAAAGCGCAAACACCAAAGCCAGCCGCCATCACCACCAACGCCGTGCGGTGCAGCTGCAACATCAATGCGCCGCCCCTTGTGGCCTAGGCGTTCCCGCGCGCACCTTGGCCACCTGTGCCTGCGAAATCTGGGCTCCGGTATTGCCCCAGCTGTTGGTCACGTAGGTCAGGATGTTGGCCACTTCATCGTCGGTGAGTTGGCTCATAGGCGGCATGACCGAGTTGTAGTCCTTGCCGTTGACCTTGACCGCGCCGCTCAATCCGTTGAGCACCACGGCAATGGCCTTGGTTGGGTCTTTGCTCAGAAAATCCGACTTCGCCAGCGGTGGAAACACACCCGCTAAGCCTTCACCATTGGCCTGGTGGCACACAGAACAAGTGCCTGCGAACAAGGCACCACCGGCTTTGATCTGCATGTCTTTGGTCAGAGTGCCGCCAGCCGACGCTTTGCTGGCGGTGGCCACGCTGCTCAAGTCAGCCGACTTGTCGCCCAGGTAGGTTGAATCAACCTCCTTGCCGGAGTAGATGGCCTTGTTCTCTGGGCCTTCGACTTTCATCATGCCCAAGGCCCCTTTGTTGAAGGCGCGAAACAGCGAGTGGTCCACGATCACATAAGTGCCCGGCACTTCGGTGTGAAACTCCGCAATCGCCGCACCACCCGCAGGCACCAGCGTGGTCTGCACGTTCTCTTGCGACTTGGAGCCGCCCTCAAACAAGACCCGGTCAAAAATTTCACCAATCACGTGAAAGCTCGACACCAGATTGGGCCCACCGTTGCCCACGTACAGCCGCACGTTTTGGCCCACCTTGGCCTTGAGGGCCTTGTCGCCGATCAGCGCCGACTCCGAGCCGTTGAACAACACATAGGTGGGGCGCTCGTCAATCGCCTTTTGCATGTCAAAGGGCTGTAGGCCTTTTTCACGGTACTTGCCGGTGGTGTAGAAGTCGCCCTGCATCACGTAGTACTCGTGGTCCACCGGCGTCAGGCCTTCGGGCGGCTCAATCAAGATCAGGCCGTACATGCCATTGGCCACATGCATGCCCACGGGGGCTGTGGCGCAGTGGTACACGTACAGGCCAGCGTTCAATGCCTTGAAGGTGAACTGCGACTCATGGCCTGGCGCGGTAAAGCTGGACGCCGCACCACCTCCCGGCCCGGTGACCCCGTGCAGGTCAATGTTGTGCGGCATTTTGGAGTCAGGGTGATTCTTCAGGTGGAACTCCACCGTGTCACCCTGGCGCACCCGGATGAAGCTGCCCGGCACGGTGCCCCCAAAGGTCCAAAAGGTGTACTTCACCCCTTCAGAGATTTCCATCTCAACCTCGCGCACCTCCAACTCCACAATCACCTTGGCGGGGGCCTTGCGCCCTGTGGCGGGTGGAACGTGGGGCGGGCTGGTCAATACGGCCTTGATCGGCTCCCCCTGCGGCGGACCAAAGTCGCCCTTGGCAGAACCGCTGCTGCTGGCAACGGGAGCACTAGCGGTCGAGCTGGCTGCATTGGTGGTGCTTTGTGGGTTGCAGCCAACCAGCGCAAGGCTGGCAAGAAGACTGGTGATGGACAGAAGCTTGAGCATTCGATTTCTCCCACGGATGTTGACCTGAAAATTATTCTAGGTGTCGTGGGTTGAAACCATTTGATGTATGTCAAGAGATACGGACTTGGGTTGACCAAGTAGGGATCAGCTCTGTCGAAAGCGAAAATTCAGGTCGAGCTTTTGACCGCAAGAATTTGCGCCGTCCTCTGCACCCCATCGTGATAGCGGCCTTCCTTAAGAAGCCGCTCACCATCGCGAGCAATCACAAAGTCAAGCCCTTGCAATTAGGCACAAAGCAAAGCGGCGCCGGGGTAGCGGCTATCAGCCGAAGCCCCTTCTTGCGTTTTGGTCTCCAACACAAAGCACCACCGGGCCGCATGCTGGCTGCTATGCGTGCGTACAGTGCGCGGCGAATTTTGAGTTCGGGTTGACCGAAGATCATGGTGACCAAGTCCCACTGGGCAATGCCGGGGTCAAACCCATCCAGATCGGCGCGCTGTGTGGGCAGGGTGATGCCGCGTTGGGCTGACAATGCGCTTGCTTTGTCCAACGCGACTTGTGAAAAATCCACCGCCACGGGGCGAAAACCTCGTTGCGCCAAGTAGGTGGCGTTGCGTCCCTCGCCCTCGCACAGGCACAGCGCGTCGCCCAATTGCAGTTGCGCAGTCACCGACACTAAAAGGTCGTTGGGCTCGGTGCCGTAGGCGAAGCCGTCTTCGGCAAAGCGTGCGTCCCAGTAGGCGGACATGTGGTCAGCCTACTGGGACGCTCTACCAAGACCTGGCTCTCGTCACAGACCAGATCGGCACCTCTGTGTTGTGCCCTTACTTTGTGCCCACCGGAATCCACCAAAGTGAGCGCAACCGCCCCGTCGATAAGCCTGCAGCTAAGGCCAGTCTGAGCCAACGTGTGG
>CANGME010000020.1 GCA_947455145.1 Comamonadaceae bacterium | reverse complement strand
GTTTGCCGTACTCCACATGCTGGTTCAGCCACAGCTCCAACGCCGGGCGCACAAAGCTGGACACTAAACGCACCGCATCACGCGAGTTGAGTCGTTCCTTGATCTGGCCTTGAAACTGCGGGTCTAGCACCTTGGCGCTGAGCACATAGCTGGCCCGTGCAAAGACATCTTCGGGCAGCAACTTCACCCCCTTGGGCAGAAGGCTATGCAGCTCGATAAAACTTTTGACCGCAGTGAAAAGACCGTCGCGCAGGCCGCTTTCATGCGTGCCGCCCGCGCTGGTGGGGATCAGGTTGACATAGCTCTCGCGCACCGGCTGGCCATCTTCGGTAAAGGCCACGCACCAGGCTGCGCCCTCGCCTTCAGCAAAATTGTCATTCGCCCCATCCGCAAAGCCTTCGGCCTCAAACAACGGAATCACCGGGTCGCCGTTGAGCGTTTGCATCAGGTAGTCGCGCAGGCCGCCCTTGTAGAGCCAGGTCTGGACTTCCTTGGTTTTCTCCACCGTCAGCGTGACCGTCACACCCGGCATCAGCACCGCTTTGCTGCGCAACAGGTGCGTCAGCTCATTGATGGGCAAAACGCTGGATTCAAAGTATTTGGCGTCGGGCCAGACGCGCACCGTCGTACCTTGCTTACGATCCCCCTCTGCACTGCCGCCGCTGGGCCGCGTGGTCAGCGGCTCAATCACATCGCCGCCTGAGAAGACCAGGCGCGCGCACTGGCCCTCACGGTAACTGGTAGCTTCTAGCCGCTTGGCCAGCGCGTTGGTCACGCTCACGCCCACGCCGTGCAGGCCACCCGAGAAGCTGTAAGCCCCGCCCTTGCCCTTATCAAACTTGCCGCCCGCATGCAGGCGGGTGAACACCAGCTCAATCACCGGCGCGTTTTCTTCTGGATGCAGGCCAAACGGAATGCCGCGCCCATCGTCCTCAATGCTGACCGAGCCGTCGGTATGCAAAGTGAGTTTGATCTTCTTGCCAAAGCCCGCCAATGCCTCATCCGCCGCGTTGTCCAGCACCTCTTGGATGACGTGCAGCGGGTTGTCGGTGCGGGTGTACATGCCCGGGCGTTGCTTGACCGGCTCCAGGCCCTTGAGGACGCGGATGGAGCTTTCTGAATAATCGGAGAGGGGTTTAACAGCCATAGAGCAGATTGTAGTCGGTCCAATCAATTTAACTGTATAAATTAACAGCTATCATTTGCATGCAAATTTTTCATTTCATCATAAGCAGTTAATAAATCGCTATTTCTTCGACAAATCGACGGAGCAAAATGTTGAAACTTCCTTTGCGGGTGCTTCCACGAACACTAAATTAGGGAGTGAAGACATTAAGTTGACGATGCGAATAAGAATAGTTACCATTAAGAGTCGCAACTTACTTTTGACTTGTTATGTTTGAAACACTGCTCATTACATTTCGCGAAGGACTGGAAGCCTTTTTGATGGTGGCCATTGCTACGCTTTATTTGCGAAAAACTGGTCGGCATGACTTGATCGGCGGCATCAAAGCCGGATTGACTGTGTCGGTGGCAGGTTCTATTGCTCTGGGGGTCACGCTGGCGGGCGTAGGGGCAACCTCTGCGCTATGGGAAGGTATTTTGGCCTTGCTTGCTGCAGCTGCAGTGGTCTGGTGCGTGACACACATGCTCAAAATGGGTAAGCAGATGAGCGGCGAAATCTCTGTCGGTCTAGGCAAGGTGTCAGGACTAGATGGTGCCAAAGCTTGGTGGGCTGTGTTCGGATTTACTCTCTTTATGGTTGGACGAGAAGGAGTAGAAACCGCAGCCATGCTGGCTTCACTAGCGGGTAACTCCGAGTTACGTCACATGCTATTTGGTGGTCTGCTAGGCCTAAGCTTGGCTGGGACGGTGGCCTGGCTTTGGGTGAGGTTTGGGCGGCAGGTTAATTTGACACGCTTCTTTAATGTGACAGCCATTTTTATGTTGGTGTTCGCGGCCATGCTGACTTTGAAGGCCTTCCACGAATTTACTGAAGGTGGACTCATTCCAAACGTTGACAATGCTTATTGGCATTTAGCCACTGAAAGATATGTTGAAGGCGGCTATGCCGGTCTCATTTCTGTGATGCTTGTGCTCGCACCTACTGTGTGGCTGCTTGTCGCACATTTGAAAGATCGTGTGCGCGCTAAGCACTAAGACTGGCGGCAGCACGGAACTTGCTGCCACAACCATCAGTGCGATGGGTACAAGCCCCGCAGTACCGACTCGGTGATGCCCTCCAAATGCGAAGTCAGCGCGAGGGCCGTGTCGGCCTGGGATGCATCTGTTGAGGCACGTGCCGCGCCCCACAGCCCAAGCAACTGGCTTTCATGCGCCTGCACGGATGCAATCACCCCACTGCACCACATGTCCTGCACCTCCGGTACGCTAACCAGTCCTTGTGCGTCAGCATCTCCCTGCTCTAGGTGAACAATCAACAGATAGCGCAAAACCCGTCCTTCAAGCAGGGCCTGCATCATGTCATCGCTTAGCTGAACCACGCTTGTGCCACCCGGTGTTGCCCGGTTCTTCCATGCCGCACCAATCAAGGCCAAACCACCTCCGGCCAAGGCACCCAGTGCGGCCGCAGCCCCCAGGGTGAGCCCGCCGGTGATGAGGTCAATCGACGCACCCATGGCCGCGCCCGACGCGGCACCTGCCATGCCTGCCTGCTTGGCGCTGACGGCTGTGCGGACGGCGAACTTGGCCTCCAGCTGGTGCATCAATTCCGAACTCAGCGACGCATCATTCCCATGCAAATCCAGTAAGCTCTTGAGAGTTTTTTCGTCGGATTGGCGCAGCCGCTCCAGCACTGCCGCCATGGCCGCTTTGCTGGCAGTTTGGTTGACCTCCTCGCGGGCCTCGCGGTCGGCGGTTTTGATTAAGCTGCCCAGTGAACGCGGCGCTTGATCGACTACTTCCGACTGTCTGGCGGCAAACACCAGCTCATCGGCCATCAAGGCCATGGTACTTTGAAAGCGCTGCCGGTTGCGCGCATCCCAGGCCACCAGCAAGCGGCCAAAGCCTTGCACTTTGGTACGTGGTACGTGCGGGGCCACCGCATTGAGCAGCACGCGCTCTTGCACCCAGCAGTGGGAAAAATCGTTGAAGTCCAGCACCGCCACGCACTGCGGGTTTTGCTGCTTCCAGGCCTTTGCCTGGATCATCAAGGCGGCATTCGCCGTTTGTGCCCCGACGGCTTGGCGCACCAGCAACAGCGTGGGGGCAGCCGCTTGCGAATGAGTGGCCTGCGCCGCCGCCAGATCGTCCGGCTGGCTCACCACATGCAGCAGCACATCGGGGTTGGAGCTTGCCTGTGCCGAGCCGCCATCCCCCATCAAACTCAGACCTGGCAGCCAGCGCGTGAGTGCGCCCATCAACCCTGTGGCAGGTGCGGTCGTCGGGGTGGCACTGGACGGTGCCACTGCGCTGCCCTGGGTACCTGGCAGTAAGACGTCTCGCAGGCAAAGTTCATCGCCCGTTGGGGTGCTAATCAAGCTTAGGCTAGTGCCAGTTGATCGAGTGGGGTGACGCTGCACCACCAGCCCCAAAGCACGACTGTCTTCATCTCGGTGGGAGACCACGCCCAGCATCACCCTGGAGGGGCTGATCTGGTCAATCAGGCGCTCGAAGTAGGGGTCGCTGAGGTCCAGCACGAGATTATTGGCCAGCCTGCGCTCGCCCCAGCGTGCGAACACTGCCAACACCAAGCGCGGCACCACCACCAGCAGCGCCAGCAGGCCCGCGTACATGATCGCCCAGCGCTGCCCGTCTTCCACCTGACCACCCGCGCCCGCCTCAAACTGCAGACGGGCAATGTCTTGCACGGTGAAAGGATCGAGCGAAAAAAGTGCCACGAGCGGCATGAACAACACCTGAAGGATGAGGTGCACTTGCTCGGCATTCAAAAAGGTACTCTCCCAACCCACGCCATAGGCCACCACCAGCCCCCGGCTCAGAATCGACAGGGCAACGCCAGCGGCCCACGCCGCCGCCGCCAGATGCAGCACCCGCTTGATGCGCTGCCCCATCAGGACAGAGGCCACTTCGTACCAGCGTCGGTAAAAGACGTCTGTGACCTTGGCGCGCAAAGCACCAGGAATGGGCCTAAACCGCCAAAGGCCCATAGACCACCAGCGCAAACTGCCCAGCGATGGGGCTTTGGCCTTGGGCGCGCGGCGAAACACAGTAGCCGCCAGCATTAGATAAACCAGCAGGTTCCACACCACAATAACCAAAAACGGTTGCGACAGCAGATCGACCCGGTGTGGGTCCAACACCCTGTCAGTGGCCGCGCCCAGCAGCAAGGCCAGGATGGACACAACCCAAGCCAGCCATGCGCTTATGTTCAAGTGGCGTTGCAAGCCGGTCAAACCGGGGTGGTTTTTTTCAACCGCCTCCAGCACCAACGCTGCCCGCTTTTGAAGCGCAGACGCCACGACCGTATCGCTCTTGCTTGACCCATGTGCCTCACGTGCGGCCAACACGGCCTGCGTGTCCACCTGCTGACGCTCTGCCTCGCCGATAAATTTACCTTTTGGGTCAGCGGTTTCGATGGCCCAGGCCAGGACCACCTTGCGCGCTTGGGTTTCGTTCATGCGCATGCGGTGCACTCAATGGGGGTCAAAATAAGAGTCATATTGTTGGTTTTATGGGTAGTGGTTGTAGGCCACTATATTAGAGGCTCTCAGTAACTTATCGAACTCATCATCAGGATGGCCCTCATGACACGTTTTCTGCATCTCATGCTTGGCAGTTTAGTCGCCTCCACGCTCTGCGTTTTGGGCACATCTGCCCTAGCACAAGACTACCCCAACAAACCCATACGCTTGATCGTGCCCTTTCCGCCAGGCGGGGGCAACGACACGCTGGGCCGCATCTTGGCGCAGCGCCTCTCAACCGCACTAGGCCAACAGGTGTTTGTGGACAACAAGGCCGGTGCCGGCGGCAACCTGGGCACGGAGTTGGTGGCACATTCCAAGCCCGACGGCTACACACTCACGTTGGGTTTTGTGGCCAACTTCGCTATGACGCCGCATCTGGGCAAAGTGGCTTATGACCCGCTCAAAGACTTTGCACCCATCAGCATGGTGGCGCAGGGTTATCAAATCCTCGTCGTCAACCCGTCGTTCCCTGCCAAGACACTGCCAGAGCTGGTGGCCATGGCTAAAGCCAAACCGGGCAGCATCAACTACGCCTCTGGCGGCAACGGCTCACCGCTGCACATGGCGGCGGAGTTGTTCAAGATTTCGGCGGGCGTGGACATCATGCACATCCCCTACAAAGGCAGTGCGCCTGCGGCTGCTGCGGTGGTAGCGGGTGAGACGGAGATGGTGTTTGGCGGCGTGGTGTCCAGCCTGTCGTTCATCCGCGTCAACCGCTTGCGCGCGCTGGCCGTGACTGCACCCAAACGCATTGAGGCCCTGCCCGACACGCCCACCATGGCCGAGCTGGGCTACCCCGGTGCGCAAGCCAGCTCTTGGTACGGCTTGTTCGCCCCGGCAGGCACGCCACCCGCCATCATTGCGCGCCTGAACCGCGAAATGGTGACGCTGGGCAAGAGCGCCGACCACAAAGAGCAACTGAGCAAGCAGGGCCAAGAGGCTGCCTACAGCACGCCTGAAGAACTGGCCCAATTCGTCAAAGCCGAGTCCGACAAATGGGCTCGGGTCATCAAAACTGCAAAAATCGAGGCTAACTAGGGCCTGTTCATACGAATTTCACAAGATGCGTTGCGGATCAAAAATGTCATGCGCTAGGCGCGAAACGCAGCCGCAGTCTCTCTGCGGCAAGGCTTCGCAACGCCGCGCATGGCATTTTTGCCCGCAACCCGAAGGGAAGGTGGTTAAAACCGCGCCAATCGTTGTTGCACTCCTAGCCCAGGCGGACAGCCTGGGCCTCGTCGCGCGCCTAGATTGGCGCGGTTTTAACCACCTTCGCACTTGCGAAATTCTTATGAACAGGCCCTCATGAACCCCCTACCCCTGACCCTGGCCCTTGGCCCCTATGACCACACCCGCGACGTGACCGATGGCACGGTGCGCGCTGAGGGCATCCAACTTCGCACGCTGGATTTGCCGATTGAAGAAATCTTCTACCGCTTCACGCTGTACCGCGAGTGGGACATTTCCGAGATGTCCATGGGCAAGTACATCGCCCTGCGCTCGCAAGACGACACCTCCATCACCGCGCTGCCCGTGTTCATTTCCCGCGCGTTTCGCCACTCGATGTTTTACGTGCGCGAAGGCAGCGCCATCCAGCGCCCGGAAGACTTGGCAGGCAAACGCATCGGCATTCCCGAGTGGGCGCAAACCGCAGGCATCTACGGGCGTGGCTACCTGAGCGACTACGTGGGTCTCAAGCTCAAAGACATCACCTGGGTGCAGGCCGGGGTCAACGAGCCAGGCCGCAAAGAGAAGGTCAAGCTCAAGCTGCCCGAGGGCATTCAGTACATCAACGTGCCCGACAACAGCTTGAACACCATGCTGCTCAACGGCGAGCTAGACGCCATCATGTCGGCCCGCCCGCCCATCGGCCTAGGCAATGGCATCGTCCGTTTGATGCCCGACTCACAAGCAGCGGAGCAGCAGTATTTCAAAGACACCAACATCTTTCCCATCATGCATTCGCTGGTGCTGAAAACCCCGGTGCTTGACGCCCACCCCTGGGTCGGCATGAACCTGTACAAGACGTTTTTAGAGGCGAAGAATCGCTCGATGGAGCGCTTATCCGACGTCACCGCCAGCCATGCCCCCATGGCCTGGCTGACCGACACCACCACCCGCCTGCGCAGCATCTTCGGCTATGACTTCTACCCCTATGGCATAGGCCCCGAGCGCGGTGGCCGAATCAACCACGCCACGCTGGCGGCCTTCCTCAAGTTCGGTTTTGAGCAAGGGGTGTGCTATCGGCATCTGGATGTGGAAGAGCTGTTCCCCAAGCAGGTGTTGTCGTCTTTTAAGGTGTGATTGAGAAAGCTTGCTACTGACTTATGACACTGCGTGCTCTTTTTATCGCTCTTGCCGTCCTCATTGCCATCGGTGCTGCATGGAGCAAGCGCCAAGCTGTTGAGGCGCTGTTTTCGCCCTCACCGCCACCGCCCAAAGCGATCAAGTTTGACAACGGCACGGTGCGCGAATATGGGCCATCATCAACCGCATCCGCTGCGCCGCAAGCCACGTCAGGGGGCATGCGCAAGTGTTTCAAAGGTCAGCAGGTTTCTTACACCAATCTGGAGTGCCCACCCGGCTCCACAGAAAAACCCGTTGCGGGGCCACCAGTCAATGTTTTGCCCGCACAAGTCGCCGCCAAACCGAACGAGTCGTCACCAACAGGCAAAGCAAGACCTTCGCTGCGCGATTCGCTTGACCTGGCTCGCGATGTCAACCTGAAAGACAAAATGATGGATCGCGTGATAGATGGACAAAAGTGAAGAGCGCACTTAACTGACTGACGTTTTAACCCACTGGAGTAAACATGTGGGCACGGAACCGATGGTCTGACCATGGGTGTCAACGCTGTGCGCATGGGCCGCCTCTACCTATAGGGTCTAGGTGCTATAGATCAATAGAAGCAAGCGTAAGAAGCTATTGTTTCAATAGCAACTCCGCCACCCACTCCCCAATCGCCAGCGAACTCGTCAACCCCGGCGACTCGATGCCGAAGAGGTTGACCAACCCAGGCACGCCGTGCTCAGCAGGCCCTTGAATCAAAAAGTCACTCGCGGCCTCGTGCTGCGCGTTGATCTTGGGGCGAATGCCGGCATAGCCCGGCAGCAAAGCCCCGTCGGGCAGGGCTGGCCAGTATTTGCGCACCTCGGCATAAAAGACTTCGCCGCGTGCGGGTTGCACCACCAGTTCGTCCGGCGAATCGACCCACTGCACATCCGGGCCAAACTTGGCTTGGCCGCCCAGATCCACCGTGAGGTGCACGCCCAGGCCTGCGGCTTCGGGCACGGGGTAGATGAGGTGCTGAAACGGTGAGCGGCCCGATAGGGTGAAGTAGTTGCCTTTGCAGTAGTAGGCGGCAGGCACGTGGCGGGCGTCTAGCCCTTCAAAGGTGCGGGCCACAGCGGGGGTGTGAACGCCTGCGGCGTTGATGACGCTGTTGGCGATGAGCTGGGTGCCGTCTTGCATTTGGAGCATCAGCCCGTCGGAAGAAACCTCGGCACGGGCCAGCGGAGCGTTGAGCACCACCATGCCGCCCGCGTGCTCTAGGTCGCCTTGCAAGGCCAGCATGAGCGCGTGGCTGTCCACGATGCCGGTGCTGGGCGAGTGCAGCGCGGCCACGCAATGCAGCGCGGGCTCCATTGCTACGGCTTGCTCGCGGGTGAGCAATACAAGGTCGTGCACGCCGTTGGCTGCGGCTTTGGCTTGAATGGCTTGCAGTTGAGCTTGCTGGGCGTCGTTGGTAGCCACGATGAGCTTGCCGCAGCGGCGGTGGCCGATGCCGCGTGCCTCGCAATAGTCATACAGCATTTGCCGCCCCTGCACGCACAGCCGCGCTTTGAGCGAGCCTTGCGGGTAGTAGATGCCGGCGTGGATAACTTCGCTATTGCGAGAGCTGGTCTGTGTGCCAATGGCGTCTGCCGCCTCCAGCACCATGACCTCGCGGCCCTGCAAAGCCAAGGCCCGGGCCACGGCCAGGCCTACGACGCCAGCGCCTATGACGATGCAATCTAGTTTGTCCATTTGCTTCTTTCTCTGTTGGGTCTGTGGTTTTGGATTCGTGGATTTTCTCTTACGTTTGTGAGAGGTGGATTGCTTGGCTTATGTGGCTTCGCCATTCGGGCTTGGTGGGCACGGCTGGTCAAGGGTGGGCTCGTTCTCCGGGGCACGCTCGCGCATTATGGTTTGTAGGGCGCGGGGAGCGTGACGTAACGACCGGTTGAGTGCGGAAAATTTTGAGGCACGCGCGAATGGCCCCTGCGCCCGACCCCACGCATTGACCTGCCTTAGCGTAGATGGTGGTGCGCGAAAGATGGAAAGTCAAAATTGCCGAGCTCCTCCACAACCTGCTGAGCGACAGGCTGTTCTCAAACCCACTCCGCAGACGTGCCGAGTGGCTGGGGAGGGGCGTAGCGGCCATTCGCGCGTGCTGCAAAATTTTCCGCACTCAACCGGTGGTTACGCCAACCGTTTTCAAGCACTACAAACCATCCTGCGCGAGCGTTCATGAAACCTTGCGGGACAGACCGAAGCGAAGCGTAGCTCTGTCCTCAACTGATCTTGAACAGCCCCGGACACTCGGTGCGTTCGCCAACCAAGGAAGAACAGACACGGCAACTCACCAAAACAAAAGGTGAGAAAAGCTCAAAAAGAGCTTGCTAAACTGCCCCCACCATGACCCAACACACCCCCACCCCAGGTAAAGCCCCACTGCTCACCTACAAGCTGCAGCCCACAACCACGACGACAAAACTGCCTGAAAACAGTTGCGACACCCACGTCCACATCTTCGGCCCCGGCGCGCGCTTTCCCTATGCGGCAGACCGCACCTGGACGCCCGTTGATGCACCCAAAGAAACGCTGTTTGCCATGCACCGCCAAATGGGTGTGAGCCGCTGCGTGATCGTGCAGTCGCTCATCCACGGCTTTGACAACCGCGTGGTGGAAGACGCCATTGAGGCCAGCGAACGCCGCTACCTGGGCGTGGCGCTGGTGCCAGTGAACGTGGCGGACTCAGAGTTGCGCCGCTTGGCCGATGCGGGCTTTAAGGGCGTGCGCTTTCACTTCATGAACAAGGGAATGGTGGACAACACCATGGCCGATATTTTGGCGCTGACTCAGCGGCTCAAGCCCCTGGGCTTGCACTTGCAAGTGCATTTCGAAAGCAGCATGATTCACCTGATTGCTGAGCCCCTCGCGCGCAGCGCCGTGCCGGTGGTGATTGACCACATGGGCCGCGTGGATGCAGCACTGGGTGCGGAGCACGCTGACTTTGCCGCGCTGCATGACCTGCTAAAAAACCCGCAGTTTTGGGTGAAGGTCAGCGGCATTGACCGCATTGACCCCAACCCACCCTACCCCCACGGCGTGCCCTTGGCCCGCCTGCTGCTAGAGAGCTACCCCGACCGCTGCGTGTGGGGCACCGACTGGCCGCACCCCAACCACAACCATGTGCCTGATGACGGCGTGCTCTTCGATGCGCTGGCACGCATTGCCACCACGCCTGAGCGGCTGGCGCAATTGATGGTGCACAACCCAGAGCGGCTCTACGGGTTTACCGCGTAGATTTTTTACCGACTTTCCTCTCAAAATCAGAATCTATGAGCGCAAATTTACTTACCGCAGTCCCCTCTCCTATTCCATCACTTCGGCCAGGTCGACTGGCAGGCAAGGTGGCCTTGATCACCGGCGCTGGCTCAGTCGGTCCCGGCTGGGGCAATGGCCGCGCCATTGCGGTGCGCTTTGCGCAAGAAGGTGCTGCCATTTTTGGTGTGGATCGGGACATGGATCGCATGAAGGAAACAGCACGTTTAGTGACCGAGGCCGGCGGCACGTTTGTCGCGGCCAGTTGCGACGTCACCAGCAGCGCAGAAATCGCCGCTGTGGTGACTCGTTGCATGGCCGAGCTGGGCCGCATTGACATCCTCGTCAACAACGTGGGCGGCTCGGCCAAGGGCGGGCCAGTGGAGATGAGCGAAGAGGTGTGGGACGCGCAGATTGACCACAACCTCAAAAGCGTCTTCCTCACCTGCAAACACGTGTTGCCGCACATGGTGACGCAGGGCAGCGGCGCAATTGTCAACATCGCCTCCACCTCCGGCACACGCTGGACGGGCGCGGCGCAGATTGCCTACGCGGCCACCAAGGCCGGAGTGATTCAGTTCTCCCGCGTGCTTGCGGTGCAGTACGCCAAGCAGGGCCTGCGCGTGAACACCGTGGTGCCGGGGCAGTTGCACACACCCATGGTGGAGGTGCGGCTGGCCGGGCAACGGGCGGGCGGTGACGTAGAAGCCCTGCTCAAACAACGCCAGTCGCGCATCCCCCTGCCCTTCATGGGCGATGGGCGCGACACGGCCAACGCGGCGCTTTTCTTGGCCTGCGATGAATCGCGTTTTGTCACCGGCACCGAGATCGTGGTGGACGGTGGCATGTCGGTACGGTGTGATTGAAATCCCATAGGAAATTTGATGAAAAACTTTAACTTCTCCCGTCGCACACTTGCTCTCTCAGCGGTCAGTGCAGTCTTGTCTTGCAGCGCACTGGCTCAAACCAAAACCACGCGCATCATCGTGGCTTTTCCACCCGGTGGGCCGGTGGACTTTGTGGCCCGCACGCTGGCCGAACCCTTGAGCAAAGAGCTGGGCCACCAAGTCATCGTCGAGAACAAAGCAGGGGCCAATGGGGCTATTGCGGCCGAGTTTGTCTCACGGGCAGCACCCGATGGCAGCGTGTTATGGCTGACCAGCGTAGGCGCAGTGGCCATCAACCCAGCGCTGTATGACAAGCTCAGCTACGACCCTGTGCGTGACCTCGCCCCCGTGTCGCTGGTGGTCAACAACGTAGAGGTGTTGGTGGTGGGGGCTAATGCGCCCTACAACACGGGTGCCGAGTTTGTAGCCACCAGTCGCCAAGGCGCTGCGCAAAAGGCTGCACCACTGACCATGGCCTCATCCGGCACGGGTAGCGTGCCGCATTTAGCGCTGGAGCTACTCAACGATGCGGCAAAACTCAACGTACTGCACGTGCCCTACAAAGGCGCAGCCCCTGCCATCACCGATGTGATTGCAGGCCACGTCAACGGTTTTTTTGGTGACATTCCCGGGCTGATCGGCCACATTAAGGGCGGCAAGCTTAAGCCCATCGCACTGGCCGCAAACAAGCGCCACCCGCTGTTGCCCGATGTCAAAACCTTTGAAGAAATGGGTGTTCCAGGCGTTGACTCTGACAACTGGTACGCGCTGTTCACCAGCAAGGGCACGCCATCAGCCGAGGTAGATCGCGTGAACCAAGCTGTACGCCGCACGCTGGCGAGCGAGGCCGTTAAATCCAAGTTAATGGCCTCAGGCGCTGAGCCCGCAGCCTCTACCCCGGCCGAGTTGGCCAACCTGCTCAAAAACGACAGCGCCAAGTGGGCGCGCGTGGTGAAGTCCAAGAACATCAAACCCGATTAACGCATCAACTCTTAAGCCATGACCTCTGCCGTCCGCATCTCCCCCATCCCCCCCGGCACGCGCCCTGAGCTGGCCGCGCAAGAAGCGCAAATCACGGCTGAGCGTGGCCGTGTCTCGCCGCTCTACCAAATCCTGCTCAACAGCCCGCCCATCGCCCACGGTTGGGAGCAAATGCTGTCGGCCGTGCGCAACCGAAACAGCCTGCCTGCGGCCCTGCGTGAGCTGATCATCTTGCGCGTGGCGGTATTGAACCGTGCGCCTTATGAGTTTGACGCCCATGTGCCGCACGCGGTGGCGGCTGGCGTCACCCAAGCAGCCATTGACGCAATGCGCGTTGTGCCCTTGGCTGCGGACGCGCCCTTGTCCGCCGCAGAGCGCATCGCCATCCGCCTGGCCGATGCCATGACACGTGACATCGACGTGCCCGACGCGCTGTTTGACGAGGTGCAAGCGCACTTCAACGCCCAAGGCAAGATCGACCTGGTGGCCACCGTGGCGGCTTACAACATGGTCTCTCGCTTTCTGGTGGCCTTGCACATTGGGCATTGAGAGGCATGCCGCATGACCAAACCCACTGATTTCATTCTGATCAAAGCCAGCGTCAGCCCTGATGCTGTGCCCGCACTGGCCCAAGCTGCCCAACTGTTTTGCAAGCAAAGCCCCACCCCTCTCAGCCTGCATCGTTCGGCCTGGTCAGCCGACACGCAAACGCTGTACCTCTACGCACGTTTGAGCAAGCGCATCGAACTGAGTGACGACGCCCTACCCACGCTGCACGCCGCCTTTGCGCAGGCCTGCGGGCAAGCCCAAAACATCCGTGTCGCACGCCTGGAAAGCGTCTTCTCAAGAGACGGCTTGTCGCACGCCGACACGCCCGTTTTCCATTACGTGGTCGAGACCGACCCCGAAAACGGCTGGGCCGATGAGATTTACCGCTGGTACGACACCGAGCACATGCCCGGTCTGGCCGCAGTCTCAGGCTGCATCCTCGCCATGCGCTTGCTGAACCACGACCACGGCGCGGGCTCACCCGTGTCCTTCGCCTGCTACGACTTGGTGACAACCGAAACTCTGGGCTCACCCGATTGGCTGGCGGTGCGGCATACAGCGTGGAGCGACATTGCCCGCCCGCACTTCACCAACACCTTACGCACCATGTTTGATGTCGTCGCATGAAAACCTTTAACGAACTCACCCGACGGGAATTGCTAAGCGCTTCGCTCGCAACAGGTCTGACAGGCCTGTCTGCCCTGCCGTGGGCTGCCCACGCCCAGAACAACTGGCCCAGCAAGCCAGTACGATTTGTCGTTCCCTTTGTGCCCGGCGGCACGTCCGACATCGTGGCCCGCACGGTGGCCAACGAGCTCACCAAACAGCTCAGCCAACCCGTGCTCATCGACAACAAAAGTGGTGGCGGTGGCGTGCCCGCCATGCAAGAGGTGGCGCGCGCGCCGGCAGACGGCCACACCCTCATCTTGGGCCACGTCGGCTCGCTGGCGGTCAACCCCTACATCTTTGCCAACACGGGTTATGACGTGAACCGCGACTTCGCGCCTGTCACGATGCTGGCCAAAGTTCCCAGTCTGTTTGTCATTCACCCCGATGTACCCGCACGTAACTTGACCGAATTTGTAGCCTATGTAAGGCGCAACCCGGGTAAGCTCAACTACGGCTCGGCCGGTAACGCCAGCGCGGGCCACTTGGCGATGGAGTATTTGAAGCTGACCACCGGCATGTTCATCACCCACATCCCCTACAGGGGTACCGGCCCAGCGTTGACCGACTTGCTGGCCGGGCGCACCCAGGCCTTCTCGGCAGGCACACCCGCTTTGTTGCCCCACATCCGCAGCGGCAAGCTGCGCGCCATAGCCACCGGCACACCGCAGCGCTTGCCGTCTTTGCCAGACCTGCCCACGGTGGCAGAAATGGGCTACAAAGGCTTTGAGTCAGTACAGTGGTACGGCGTGATGGTCCCGGGCGCTACACCGCCGGACACCATCAAACGCATCCAGGAAGAATGCCGCAAAGCACTGCGCTCGCCCACCATCACCGAGCGCTTTGCCAGTGAAGACGCCGTCATCGGCGGTGAGCCCTCAGCTGAGTTCGCCGCCTTTATTTCGCAACAGCAAAAGTTGTGGAAAGATATTGTGCTCAAGGCGCGCATCAAACCGGATTGACTGAACTCCCTTCAACTTAACCTTGAAACCCCATGAAACTCTTCTTCTCCCCCACCTCCCCCTATGTCCGTAAATGCCTGGCCGTTGCGCATGAGCTGAACATCGGCGACCAGTTGCAGTTTTTGCCCGCCAGTGCCGGCCCGGTCAAGCGCGACCAGAGCATCATCGTCAGCAACCCGCTGGGCAAAGTGCCCACCCTCGTCACCGATGACGGTATGGCGCTGTACGACAGCCGCGTGATTTGCGAGTACCTCAACAGCGTGGGCAAGGGCGATCTCTTCCCCGCCGAAGGTCCGGCGCGTTGGGCCAGCCTAGCGCTGCAAGCCCTGGCCGACGGTATGCTGGACGCTGCCATCCTAGTGCGCTACGAACTCATGCTGCGCCCCGAAGCGCTGAGCTGGGAAGATTGGCGCGTGGGCCAGCTCGACAAGATCGAAACCTCGATGCGCCATTTGGAGCAAAACGCCCACACCCTGAGCCAAAAACCCAACATCGGCCTGCTCACCCTGGGCTGCGCCCTGTGGTACCTGGACTTGCGCTACCCCGAGTTGACATGGCGCAGCCGCTTTCCCGCCGTTGCCGCCTGGGCAGAAATTTTCATGAAACGAGAGTCCATGAGCAAAGCCTGGGCCATGGAAGGTTGAGGTACAGCGCAGGCCCATGCCATCCTTTTTTTCAGGAGTGCTTGAAATGAACATCATTGCCAGCGGACAAACTTTGGGCGCGCGGGTTGAGGGACTCGACCTGGCCCAGTCCTTAAGCGACGCACAGTTTAAAACCCTGGAGCAAGCGCTGGGCCAACACGGCGTGCTGTCCTACCCCAAGCAGGTGCTGACATCGGCCCAGCTCAAAGCGTTTTCAGAACGCTTTGGTCGGCTGGAGGTCAACGTCGCCAACATGTACCAAGACCCGGCCATCCCGGAGATCATGATTCTGTCCAACAAGGTCGATGCCAGCGGCAAGCCCCTGGGCATGAGCGACGCCGGGCAAGACTGGCACACCGACATGTCTTACAGCCACATGATCGCCTTCACCAATGTGCTTTACGGCCTGGAGATTCCGCACCGCAACGGCGAGCCCCTGGGCAACACCGAGTTCTGCAATATGCACGCCGCGTATGCCGACTTGCCCGAGGCCCTTAAAACGCAGCTCGACGGCATGACCATCACGCACGACTTTGCCAAATTTTGGGACAAGATGCGCATGGAAAAAGGAAGCACGCGCCCACCTCTCACACCAGCCCAGCGCGCCGCCAAACCGCCCGTGTCGCACCCGGTTTTTTTGACGCACCCCATCACCGGCAAACGCGTGCTGTACGCTAACCCCGGCTACGCCATGCGCATCAATGAATTGCCACTAGAAGAAAGTGAGCGCGTGTTGAGCTTTCTGTTTGATCACCAGTTGCAAGCCAAGTACCAGTACAAGCACCGCTGGCAAGTGGGCGACTTGCTGATGTGGGACAACATGGGCACGCTGCACAACGCCGTGCCCGACTACAGGCTTGATGAGCACCGCTACATCAAGCGCTGCCAGGTGATGGCCAACCGTTATTTTGAAACCGCTGCGGCATGAAGCTGATCACCTACCGCCAAGGCGATGGTCCTGTCAAAACCGGTGTGGTGTTGGGCGAGAACGTATCGGATGCTCGCGTGTTGGACATCAGCGCGTGGTTGACTGCGCTACCCATCAGCGCAGAGGCAGAGAGCCACAACGCCGCCAGCGGCATCGCAGCCCCCACGGGCGGCATCATGCGTTGGCTTCAATCAGGCCCTGACGCTATTGCGAAGCTGGCGACTCATGTTGAGCACGCATCGCAGCAAGCCAACACCCTTTTCGACCTGTTTAAAGACCTCACGCTCTACGCCCCCGTGCCCCGCCCCGGCAAGATCATGGGCGTGGGCCGCAACTACGCCGACCACGCCAAAGAATCCGGCGTCACCCCGTTTGAAAAACCCCGCATCATCTTCAAAGTGCCATCAAGCGTGGCCGCAGCTAATGCGGACGTGCCGCGCCCAGCAGCAGTGACGAAGATGGACTTTGAAACCGAGCTGGCGGTGATCATCGGTGGCTACGGCAAAGACGTGGCTGCGGCTGACGCGATGGCCCTGGTGGCGGGCTACACGCTCTTGAACGACGTGAGCGCGCGTGAATTCCAGTTTGACGTGTCACCGCCCCAAACCACCTTTGCCAAAAGCATGGACGGCTTCGCGCCTATGGGCCCTTGGTTGGTGACGCGCGATGAGATTGCCGACCCGCAAACGCTGGAGTTGACTTGCACCCTCAACGGTCAACCCATGCAGCACGGGCACACCGCCGACATGCTGTTCCCAGTCGCCACGCTCATCGCCTACCTGTCGCAGTTCATGACGCTGGAGCCCGGCGACGTGATCGGCACGGGCACGCCCGCAGGCATTGGTGCTTTTCGCAAACCACCGATCTATTTGCATCCAGGCGACCAGTTGCGGATGGAAATTTCGCAAGTGGGTGTGATGGACCACACAATTATTTAATGAGGCTTTCAATCATGAAAAAAATATTTTTCAATCTCACTTTACTGGCCGTTGTAAGCTGTGCCAGCCTAGCCCCAGCACTGGCCGCAGACCCCTACCCCACCAAGCCGATTCGCCTGCTTGTCGGCTTTGCAGCCGGTGGCCCGACCGACGTAATAGCCCGTGTTCTGGCCAAAGACATGACGGCCACCTTGGGGCAATCCGTCGTCGTCGAAAACAAAGCCGGAGCCAGCTCCATGATTGCCACGCGTGAGGTGCGCAACGCCGCACCTGATGGCTACACGCTGCTTTTTTCATCGCTGGGGATGAACGTCAACCCCATCCTGTTGGGCGATCAAGCAGGCTACAACCCCAAGACCGATTTCACCCCCATCTCCAACGCCGCCAACCTGCCGCTGGTCATGGTCAACGCCTATGACGCGCCGCTCAAATCGGTGGGTGATTTGTTGAAGAAAGCCCGCAGCAAGCCGGAAGCGGTGAGCTTCGCCTCATCCGGCAGCGGCGGCTCGGGCCATCTGGCGGGCGAGCTGTTTGCCACGCAAGCCAAAAGCAAAATGCTGCACGTGCCCTTCAAAGGCAACGCCCCTGCCCTGCTGGACGTGATGGCCAATCGGGTGGACTTCATGTTCTACCCCGTCATTGGCATTGCGGAGAACGTGGCAGCCAAACGCGTCAACATTTTGGCGGTAGGCACAGCCAAACGAATGGCGCAGTTCTCTGACACACCCACCATGTCAGAGTCCGGTTTCCCCGGCTTTGAAGAAACCGCGCCTTGGGTCGGCATGCTGGCCCCGGCCAAGACCGCACCCGCCATCGTTAATGCCTTGCACGACGCCATGGTGAAAGCCCTAGCCAAGCCCGAGGTGCGACAGCAATTGGAAAAACTCGGCGCGGTGATCGTGGGCGACACGCCTGCCGAATTCTCCGCCTTCCTCAAGCGAGACTTTGACCGCTGGGAGAGTGTCATTAAAGCTGCAGCCATCAAGCCTGAGAACTAAGCTGACATGCCCTTCAGCGCCGCCTCCGCCTATGCCATTGAAGACCTGCGGCGTGCGGCCCAGCAACATTTGCCCCGTGCGATTTTTGATTTTTTTGACGGCGGTGCAGAAGACGAGTTGACGCTACGAGACAACCGCGCCGCCTTTGCGCGCCTGCGTTTGCTGCCCCACGTGTTGCGCGATGTCTCAGTGATCAACACCGGCATTGACTTGCTCGGCCAGCCCGCAGCCCTGCCCATGGCCATTGCCCCCACCGGCGCAGTGGGCTACGGCCGGCCGGGGGGTGACATCGCCATTGCGCGTGCGGCGGCAGCAGCAGGCATTCCCTACACTCTGTCCAGTTCCGCCACGACCTCCATCGAGCAAATTGCGGATGCCGCACCGGGGCGCTTGTGGTTTCAGTCTTACATCTTTAAAAACAAAACTTTCCAAGCCGCACTGATCGAGCGCGCCAGGGTGGCCGACTACGAGGCGCTGATGATCACCGTGGACTTGCCCGTCGGCGGCAAGCGCGAGCGAGACCAGCGCAATGACTTCTCCGTACCCTTCAAGCTGACCCCAAAGAACACGCTGGACTTTGCCCTGCACCCCGCATGGGTGCTGAACGTGTTGCGACGCGGCTTGCCGGTGATGGAAAACCTGCGCGGGCTGGAGCAGGCCAGCCCAAAACCCTCCTCCACGCCCTCCGCCTCGGCCATCGCCACATCGGTCGGCAAAAACTACGACACGGCCTTCGACTGGGATGCGCTGCAAAAGCTACGCGATGCGTGGCCACGCAAACTCATTGTCAAAGGCGTGCTGCACCCTGCCGACGCGCAACGCTTGGCAGACATGGGTTGCGACGCCGTGGTGGTGTCCAACCACGGGGGTCGCCAATTGGAAGGCGCAGTGGCCACGCTGGACGCCTTGCCGGGCATAGTTCAGGCCGTCGATGGGCGCATCCCCGTCCTGCTGGACGGCGGCATTCGCCGGGGCAGCGATATCGTCAAAGCCTTGGCCTGTGGGGCTCAAGGTGTGCTGCTGGGGCGCGCCACGCTGTACGGCGCGGTGGCGGGTGGTCAAGCGGGTGCTGAACGTGCGATTGCCATCCTCAAAGACGAGCTGACCCGCACTATGCAGCTATGCGGTGCACGTTCGATTCAGGAGATTGAGGCGGGGCTTCTTTTCGAGCCTAAGCGGTAACCGTTCACCCTGAGCTTGGCCTGTCCTGCTCTTGTCGAAGTGTCGAAGGGCTGCGAGGCTTCGACAAGCTCAGCCCGAACGGAATTTTTTTCTATTTCGCCTTCATCCCAGCCGCACTCGCCACATCACGCCACAGCGTCAACTCCTGCCCCAAGACGCGCTGAAAATCAGCCGGTGAACCGCTGATGGCCTCGGCCCCTTCATGCACCAGCCTTGAGCGCACCGGGTCACGGGCAGCGGCTTCGTTGATGGCGTGATTGAGTTTGTCAACAATCGCCTTGGGCGTGTTTGCAGGGGCCAGTACACCCCACCAGGTAGTGATGTCCACGTTGCCCAAGCCTGATTCCGCCAAAGTGGGCGTGGCCGGGAACAAGGCGGATCGTTTGGCACCCGTCACTGCTAGCAGCTCAACGCGATGGTCCTGCACATAGGGCAGGATGGTGGGCACGGTGGCAAAGAACAATTGCACGCGCCCAGCCAGCAAGTCCAGCGTGGCCGGGCCGCTGCCTTTGTAGGGCACATGGGTCATGTCCAGCTTGGTCTTCTGGCGGAACAACTCACCCGCAAGGTGATTAATGCTGCCGTTGCCGGCGGAACAAAAGTTAACCCCCTGTGGGCGCGCCGCCACAACCGTGCGCAGTTGCGCCAGGGTTTTGACGCCCATCTCCTTGTTGGCCACCACCAGCAAAGGGCCGCGCCCAATCAGGGCCACCGGCGCGAAGTCTTTGTCCACCTGATAAGGGGCAGTGCCTTCGGTCACTGCATTGGTGACGAAGGTGGAGGTGGCGAACAGCAAGGTGTAGCCATCCGACTGCGCCTTGGCCACCATATTGGCTCCGATAGAGCCGCCACCACCGCCCTTGTTGTCCACCACCACGGGCTGGCCCAACTTGTCGGCCAACGATTTAGCGATATCACGCGCAATACTGTCCGTGCCCCCGCCAGCTGCGAAGGGCACAATCAAGGTGATGGGGCGTGAGGGGTAGGTTTGCTGAGCGTTGGCCAGCGTTGGCACGCAGGCGGCAAGCGTTAACAACGACAAAAATAGACGGCGACCGTGGGTTAAAGTTTTCATTGCTTTGAAGTCTAAAAACTCAAAAATCGTAAAGCACTTGCGGATTGCTCACCAGAATCTTGTGCAGCGTGGCCGCATCACCCACCCACTCGTTCAGGCGGTTCAAGGCTCGGCCATCGTTGATGGGGTTGAAGCTTTCAATCTCATCCACTCGGCGCGGCTTGCCCGGCTTGGCACCGGGGTGCGGCCAATCGCTGCCCCACAGCATGCGATCTGGGTTGGCGGCGACCAGGGCTTGCACCAGCGGTTTTGCATCGTCGCAATCTGGCAAGTTAGAGATGCGGTGCGGCGCAGACAGTTTCACCCACACCTTGCCCGCACGCACCAAGTTCAGCAACACATCAAATCCCGGTTGATCCACGCCCAGCGCTGCCGATGCACGGCAAAAATGATCAACCACCAAGGGGATGCTCAAGGCCTCAATCTCGGCTTGCAGCGACACCACCACGCTCAGTTGCGTGTACATCTGCAAATGCCAACCCAGCGGTGCCACCCGCGCACTAGCCCAGCGCAGTTGCTCTGCGGCCAGCCGAGGGTCACTGATGCCGGTTGTCTCCAGGTTCAAACGTACACCACGTACACCGGCCTCGTGCATGTCACGCAACTCGGCGTCGGTGGTGGCCGTATCAATCACCGCCACACCACGTGCGCGGTTTCCCAATTGGCGCAAGGCATCTACCGTGCAGGCGTTGTCAGCGCCGTAGGGGCTGGGGTGAACGATAACCACCCGATCCAAGCCCAAATGCTTTTGCAAGGCCAGCAGCTCGGCCACCGAGGCATCGCCGGGGGTGTATTGACGATCCGCCGCGAAGGGGAATTGACCGGCGTGGCCAAACACATGCGTGTGGCAATCGCAGGCCAGCGCGGGCATGGTGAAGTTCAAGGGCTCATGGGTAGCGCAGTGGAGTTCAAGCGCTGCGGATTTTGATTGGGTTTTCATGATAAAGATTGTCCACGAAATTCTGATTCAATCAGCGCGCGAGGTTGTGCTTCACCGCATCACCAAGCCACCGTCCACCATCAACACCTGACCGGTCATAAAACGGCTCCATGGCGAGGCTAAAAAAAGCACGGGGCCGGCCACATCATCCGGGGTGGCCATGCGGCCCAGCGGCGTCTGCTCGATCAAGGCGTCTTTCACGGCCTCTTTGGTCGCGCGGCTTGAATCGGTGGGGCTCACCAAACCCGGCGCGACACAGTTGACGCGAATGCCCAGCGGCCCCAACTCGGTGGCCAGGTTGCGGCTAAAGCCCACCAGGGCCGATTTGGCGGTGCTGTAGTCGTGGTAGGCGATGCTGGGGCGCTCCACCAAGTCACTCACTAGGTTAATGATGCTGCCTTGGGCGCGTTGTTTGAAATGTGGCAGCACGGCTTGGCACACGTTGTAGGCCGCATGAACCGCGCCATCGAACTGAGTTTGGTAGGCCTGCCAAGGCGTTTGCCAAAACCGTTGGCGCTGCTCGGGGTCAAAGCTGTAGGGGCTAAATGCGTTGTTCACCACCACGTCGATTCGCGCTGTTTCACGCAGTGCCGTTGCCACCATCTGGTTGACCGCATCGGCACTGCGCACATCAGCGCACAGCGCAAGGGCATCACCACCGAGTTGCTGGCATTGACGCACCACCTCTTGGGCTGCTAGCGCGTTGTGGATGTAGTTGACCAATACCATCGCGCCTTCGCGGGCAAAGGCTTTGGCGATTGCCGCACCAATGCCCCGGCTCGCGCCAGTGACCAAAATCACTTGGCCTTCAAAGTTGCGGGGCGTGGGGTTCATCGTTTGGCCGACTTAACGGTCATGACCGGGGGCAACAGGTCTTGGCTAACCACCTCACTGATTTTGATGTCACGCTGAATGACACCAAAAGTTTTGTACGCATTCGCGCCTTTTTGCAGGCTGGCCATGTCCAGCGCGCCCAGGCCGCGTTTGTCGGTGAGGGGTGACACGCTGGACTCGTTGCGCAGCCGGATGATGTCCAAATTCAAGCTGGCGTTTTGTCCATCAATGGCGTATTTCACCGCGAGTTTGGCGGCCTCCTCGGGGGATTGGATCATCCACTTGGCACTGTCTTGGTAGGCGTGCAAGAAGCGCTTGAGAACGTCTTTTTTCTGCTGGAAGGTGTCTTCGCGTACCACAAAGAAGTCGCTGGAAATGTTGAGGTGGTTTTTGACTTCCATCACGTTCACACCCCCCAAGCCTCTTTGGCGGCCCACCAACAAGCCCGTGTCCGTGGCAGCGGTGGCGTCCACCTGGCCTTGCATCAGCGGCGCAAAGTTGAGCAAGCCGGTGACGACCACGGTGACGTCGGCCTCGGTCAATCCGGCTTGGCTCAGCAGCACTTGCAGGTTTTGCCGCGTGCCGCTGGCCAAACTGTAAACGCCAATGCGCTTGCCTTTGAGGTCTGCGGGTTTGAAGATTTTTTGAGATTTCAGCGACACCACGTTGAACACGTTTTGCGGGTAGATGTCGTAGATCACGCGCAGTTTTTCGCCCTTGTCCAAGGCTGCGAAGAGCGAGCCGGGGTCGGTGAAGGCCACATCGGCTTGACCGCTGAGCAAGTTGCGCAAGGCGTCACCGCCGCCAGCGCCGGGCAGGTAGCCCAAATCAACGCCCCGTGCTTTGAAAAAACCTTTGTCTTCTTCGACCAACAAGTTGGTGATTTCGGTGATGGGCTTGCTCCAGCCGGCCACCACCACTTTGTCCAACTTTGGCGCTTGCGCCCAGCTGGGCATGGGCACACTAAAGGCCAATAGGCAGCTTGCGGCCCAGCCTGCGATGCGGCGTTTTGAGTGGTTTGTGGCTTGATTTTTCATAGTTAAATCCTCTTGGTTTGTTAATTGAATCTTCATGTCTTCGTCCTCTTGGAAACCTCAAGCTGTGAGCGCAGCAAGCGCTGCTCCAGCCACTGCGCTGCTTGGTAAAACGCCAAGCCCAAGACCGTAATCACGGTCAGGACGGCGAACATCAGGGGCGTGTCCATGGAGCCCTGCGCGGCAATGATCAAGGCCCCCAAGCCGTAGCTGGAGCCGATAAATTCACCCACCACCGCGCCCACCCAGGCCAGCACCACGGCCACCCTCAAGCCCGCCATGATGTGGGGCAAGCCCGCCGGAATTTTGAGACGCCATAAGGTTTGCCAAGCACTGGCGCGCAACATCCGAAAGAGTTCGAGCTTGTGGGCATCGACTTGTTGCATGGCCGTGGCAATGTTCTCCAGCAGCGGGAAAAAACAGATCAAGGCCGTCATCACCACGGTCGGCAAGAGGCCAAAGCCAAACCAAACGATGAACAGCGGCGCCAGCGCCAGCTTGGGCACCACTTGGCTGAGCACTACGTAAGGCATGAACACGCGGCGCACACGGGCTGATTCGCCCAGCACCACGCCCCCCACAAAACCCATGGAAGCGCCCAGTAGCAAACCCAGCACCACTTCGGTGAGCGTGTGAACGATGTGCGGCCACAAGTAACCACTGCTCAAGCCGTGCCACAGCGCTTGCGCCACCACCGATGGCGCGGGCAACACCAGCGGCGAGGTCTGGCCCAGCCGCACCACGGCCTCCCACGCGGCCAAGCAGGTCAAGCCCAAAACAGCCGAGGTGGCGGCGTCGCGGTTTATCACAGCGTGGCGTCCATGGCCTGGCGCAATTGAGCGCACAGGGCGTTAAAAGGGGCGCTGTAGCGCAGGGCGGTGTGACGCGGCTTGGGCAATGCAATGCGCAACGACGCGTGAATGCGCCCTTCGTGCAGCAGACTCACCTGGTCTGCGAGGAACACGGCCTCCGCCATGTCATGGGTGACAAACAGCACCGCTGTGCCATGGGCCTGGCACAGGGCAAAGAAGTCGCGTTGCAAGTCCTCGCGGGTGATGGCATCCAGCGCGGCAAAGGGTTCATCCATCAACAGCACCGCAGGCCGGGTGACCAAGGCCCGCGCAATCGCCACGCGGCTTTGCTGCCCGCCTGAGAGGCGCTGTGGCCGCTCGTCACACAGCGCGGCCAGCCCCATTTGGGCCAGCAGTTGTTCGCCGTGAGCACGGTCAGCGGCGGTCACTGCGCGGTGCAGGCTCAAGGGCAGCAACACGTTATCGAGCACGCTCAGCCAATTCAGCAGGGTGGGCGTCTGAAAGACAAAGCTCATGTCAGGCACGGGGTCAATGATGGTATGGCCTTGCAGCAAAACCTGACCGTCCAAGGGCGCCAGCAAACCGGCGACAAGTTTGAGCACGGTGCTTTTGCCGCAACCGCTGCGGCCAATCAAGCAGTGAATCTCGCCCCGGGCTAGCTGCAAGCTCACGTCACGCAGCACAGCACCCCGCTCTGGGTAGGCGTAGTGCAGTGCTTGAAGTTGAAGGAATTGGTTCACATCAAAGCTCGTAGCGGGTGAAGCGCTGGGCCTCGCGTTCGGTGGAGGCTTCAATGTCCACCATGCGCACCAAGTCGAGCAAGCTAAAGCGCCCATCGTGGTGCCAGCCTGCTTCGGGGGAGGTCATCTGGCCCACGGCGCAGATGCGCGTCACGCCCGCTTGGCCCAAGCGCTCACCAAAGTGCAGCATTTCTTCTGGCGAGACGGCCAAGCCAACCGTTTGCAGAAAGTCGCGCTGGGGTGCGATCAATGCCACCACGTCTTCAAGCGCATCGACAGCGGCAACGACGACGCAGCGGTTCAAGGGGCCGGGTGTCAGCGCATGTGGCTGATCGGTGTACACCACGGTGCCCCATGGGGCAGTGTGGCCCAACACAATGCATGAGTGGTCATCAATGGCCGCCAATTCATGGGACTGGCGCCAAGCATTGACTTGCGCCGCCTCCTCTAGCGTGAGTGAACGACGCGCCAACTTGTGATGAAGTGCGGCCAACTCGCTGGCCAGGTGCTGGGCAAATTCTTGGGGGCTGACGGCGCCGCCGCGTTGCACATAAAAAACATGGGGCGAGTAGCAACCTTGCTGGTCGTAACGGGCCACATCCAGTGCGGCTTGGCGCGCTACAGCTTGGCCCTTGCGCAGCGCCAGCGCAGCGCAAGACACCATGCCAAAACTGAGTTTGTGGCCATGCGGCAAAAAGCGGGTGGTCACCGGGGCCCGCGCTTGCATGGCCGTCAAGGCCTGATTGCCGCCGTAGGCCAACACCACGTCGGCCAAGGCGAAGGCATGGCACTCTTGCTCGGCGTCACCGCCTTGCCACCAGACCACGGCAAAGCAGTCGGCCCAGCAGGGTTCAACTTCAGCCAACAAACGGGCGAAAACGCTGGCAAACACCGGCTCTGCGCTGGCTATTTTCCCAATGGATCCGGCTTTGACCAACAAGCCAGAGACAAAACTCCAGAGTGGCAAGGCGGGCACATTGCCAGCCCACACATGAACCATCAAGCCAGGGCCAAAGGCTTTGGCCCAACCGCCAGTGCTGCGGGGTTGAAAAGCATCCAGGAGCTGAGGGTTGGCAAAGTCCTCGGCCACAAAACGCTGAAGTTGCAGGCTGCGAAAAGTCTGCAAATAGGCGCTCAGGTTCAAGCGCACCATCTCGGCATCAAAACCGCTGGCTTGAGGCAAAAGAAGATCCAGCTGCTGGCGGTAAACGTCATTGACATCTAGCAAACGAGCGACCGCCCGGTCCAGCACTCCCACAATCTCAGACACCCTCAGGGTTGCCAAATGGGCTTGGCGGGCTTGCCGCACGCGCTGGGCCAAAGCCGTCAGTTGCGCGAGGCTCAGTTGCGGCACATCAACTTGCAAAGGTGCGTGCGGTGCGCCCAGGCTGAGGCGATGCCACGCCACGTCGTCGTCAGTCAGGCCGGGCAGGTAGCCTGCCTTAAAAACGAGCGCGCTCACGCCTGCGCTGCTTTCAAGAACTCATCCACCGCCATCGAACAGCCCTTGGCTTGGCTACCCTGCGCGCGGCCCAACAGGACAAAACCGTCGTCGCTGGCGATGCCGACGTCCTCGGTCAAGATGCTGACGACAGAATTAAAGTTGGCCAAATCGGTATGGGCCAAAATGCCGCGCTCGCCAGTGGGCACGTCATGGCCCGTGAGTGGGTCTATCAAGCGCGAACGAATCCAGTGCGGCCCACGTTTAACCGACGGCACGCGGAGGTTTCCGGCATCGTAAAACTGGGTGCTGAGTTCGGTCATGCCGTACATATTGAGGCACTGCTCGCGGCTCACGCCAAAGGTGGCGGCGAGTTGGGCATAAAACGCATCCGCCTCGATCTCGCGTGATTGGCCTTTGAAGCCGCCGGTATCGAGCAAGCGACTGCCTTGGGGTAATTTAAAAGCAAGGCCGCGCGCTTGCAAGGCGTCCATCACATGCACAAAACTGTAGCTCGCGCCCAGCAAGGCAAATGGCATCTGGGTTTGCTGCGCCTGGGTGAGCGCTTGGCACAGGGCGTCAAGCTGCAAACCGTCGTCACCCAGGTAATACGCACTGCCAGGCGCGCCAAAGTTGTGAAGGGCCAAACCCAAGTAGTGCGCCAGCGACGAGTTGGGCATCACCACCTCGGTGGGAAACAAAATACCCATGCGCAGGCGGCTGTCGCCCTGCATGACGTGGTGAGAAAAATTGCGCAGCATCGAGGCGTCATACACCGCCATCGTGGGGTGGAAGTGGCAGCCTTTCACATCGCCGCGCGTTGTGCCGCTGGTCATGAACGTGCGCTCGCAGTGATCGGGGGGCACACAGCTCAGCGTCAAGTCTTTGAACGCGTTGATGGGCACCGCCGGAATGGCCTGCCAGCTTTTCACCAGGCGCGGCGTTTTGCCGCGCTGCTGGCAAAATCGCTGAAAAGGCAGGTTGTGTTCAAACTGATGGGCGAAGACGCGCAGCGCGAGGGCATTGAAGTCGTCATCGTTAACCGCTGAACGCGCCATGAATTCCAGCACTTGCGAAATGATGAACGCAGAGGGTGAATTATCGAGCGCCACTTTTCTGTCCCAGTTCTAAATGGCAGGTAGGCTGGCTGGGAACGGGTTTGAGCTCAAGTGAGAGCGCCGTTCATTTGACAAGCTTCCCTGCGCGAGGATTACCTCAATCAGGTTCAAAGGGACTTTCTCAGTCACACCACTTGTGTGGCGCAACACCCCTAGCGAATTTTCAAGGTTTTATTTTATCAGGACTCAAGCGTGCCGCTTGGCTCTATAGTGAACATAGGATTCAGGGTGTTTTTGGAGCATCAAACAAAAAAGGACTTGCGATTTCTCGTAAGTCCTTTTTTTATAACCAATAAATTGGTGGGCAGTGCAAGTTTCGAACTTGCGACCCCTGCAGTGTGAATGCAGTGCTCTACCCCTGAGCTAACCGCCCTGAATGTGTTCAGGTAAGCCTCGAATTATGCCACAACTTCGGCCGCCAAATTCCGCCACAGCGTCTTGCCACCGCTGGATTTGTCGAGCTGGCTGAGTTGGTCGAGGTGGGCAGCGTTTTCTTGTTCATTGGCGGCAATCACCGGCAGGGTGAAGGTACTCAAGTCCACCTTCTCGGCGTTCACTTGAGTTGACTCGGCGTCAAAGGCATCAATCAGCAAGGCGTCTTGGCCGCGTGTGAGGTTGATGTACACGTCGGCCAGCAACTCGGCGTCTAGCAAAGCACCGTGCAGGGTGCGCCCGGAATTGTCCACGCCCAGGCGAGAGCACAGCGCGTCCAGCGAGTTGCGCTTGCCGGGGAACATTTCCTTGGCCATCACCAATGTATCGGTCACGCTGGTGACGAATTCGCGGAACAAGGGTTTGCCGATCAGCTCAAGCTCTTTGTTGAGAAAGCTCACGTCAAACTGCGCGTTGTGGATGATGATTTCAGCGTCCCGCAGGTAGTCCATCAGCTCGTCGGCCACTGCTTCAAATTTAGGCTTGTCACGCAAAAATTCATTGCTGATGCCGTGCACCTTGAGCGCGTCTTCGTGGCTGTCGCGCTCGGGGTTCAGGTAGAAGTGTTTGTTGTTGCCGGTGAGCTTGCGGTTGAACAGTTCAACGCAGCCGATCTCAATCACGCGGTCGCCGGTGGCGGCGGAGAGGCCGGTGGTTTCGGTATCAAGAAAAATCTGGCGCATGGCTGAAATGTGAGGCTGCGATCAATGGTTTTCTTTGGCGTGGTTGATGGAGTACTTGGGTATCTCCACCACCACATCGGTTTGCGCCAGGATGGCTTGGCAGCTCAGGCGCGAGTTGGGCTCTAGGCCCCAGGCGCGGTCTAGCAGGTCTTCTTCGTTTTCGTCTTGTTCGTTGAGCGACGCCAAGCCCTCGCGCACGATGACGTGGCAGGTGGTGCAGGCGCAGCTCATGTCGCAGGCGTGCTCGATGTTGATGTGGTTGTCCAACATGGCTTCGCAAATGGAGGTTCCGGCGGGGGCTGAGATTTCAGCGCCCTGAGGGCAGTACTCGGCGTGGGGGAGGATTCTGATGATGGGCATAAAGTGTCTTTAAACGGTGGCAATGTTTTTGCCGGACAAGGCTTTTTGAATGCCCCGGTTCATGCGCTGGGCGGCAAAGGCTTCAGTGCCTTTGGCCAGTGCGTCGGTAGCGGCTTCTACGGTGGCGGCTTGGTCTGATGATTTGGCGGTGGCCAGTGCGCTCATCAGACCATCAATGACTTCGCGCTCTTCGGCACTAAGCGCATCGCCATCGGCGTCCAGCGCACTGTGCGTGGCTAGCAGCATGCGGTCGGCATCGACCCGGGCTTCAATCAGCGCGCGGGAGCGCATGTCTTCATCTGCCGTGGCAAAACTGTCTTGCAGCATTTGCGCAATTTGAGAGTCTTCCAAACCGTAGGATGGCTTCACGTCAATGCTGGCTTCCACGCCGCTGATCTGCTCATGCGCGCCGACGTGCAGCAAGCCGTCTGCATCGACCGTGAAGGTCACGCGAATGCGCGCTGCGCCTGCCGCCATGGGCGGAATGCCGCGCAGCTCAAAGCGCGCCAGACTGCGGCAATCGGCCACCAAGTCGCGCTCGCCCTGCACCACGTGCAAGGCGAGTGCAGTCTGGCCGTCTTTGTAGGTGGTGAAGTCTTGCGCCATCGCGGTGGGGATGGTCTGGTTGCGCGGCACGATGCGCTCCACCAAGCCACCCATGGTTTCCACGCCGAGCGACAGGGGAATCACGTCCAGCAGCAGCAAGTCATCGGTGGTCGCATTACCCGCGAGCTGGTTGGCTTGAATGGCCGCGCCCAGAGCCACCACCTCGTCCGGGTTCAAGTTGATTAGTGGCTCGCGCCCGAACAACTCAGCCACCGCACGCCGAATCTGCGGCATACGGGTGGAGCCGCCGACCATCACCACGCCTTTGATTTCGTCCGTGCTGAGCTTGGCATCGCGTAGCGCCTTGCGCACGGCACTCAGGGTGCGTGCGGTGAGGCTGGCTGACAGGGTTTCGAATTGCGCGGTCGTGACATTCAAGCTCACGGCTCGGTCTGCGACTGTGGCTGCAAAGGTCACTGAATCGGCGGCTGACAAAGCCTCTTTGGCCGCGCGTGCTGCCGCTTTGAGAGCCACTTTGTCCATGGCCGTCACGCTAGACAAACCGGTCTGCTGCAAGACCCAGTCCACCAAAGCCGCGTCGTAATCATCGCCGCCCAGGGCCGAGTCACCACCCGTGGCGATCACCTCAAACACGCCCTGCGTCAGCCGCAGGATGGAGATGTCAAACGTGCCGCCTCCCAAGTCGTAAATGGCGTAAATGCCTTCGCTGGCGTTGTCCAGTCCGTAGGCAATGGCGGCAGCGGTGGGCTCGTTGATGAGGCGCAGAACGTTCAGGCCGGCCAGTTGCGCGGCGTCTTTGGTGGCTTGGCGCTGGGCATCGTCAAAGTAGGCGGGCACGGTGATGACCGCACCAAACACGTCTTCATTGAAGGTGTCTTCAGCGCGGTAACGCAGCGTGGCCAAAATATCAGCGCTCACCTCGACGGGTGACTTTTCACCCGCCACGGTTTGCAAGCCCAGCATGCCGGGGTGATCCACAAAGTGGTAGGGCAGCTTCTCACGCCCAGCCACATCGCGCACGCCTCGACCCATGAAGCGCTTGACGGATGCAATGGTGTTCTCCGGGTCACTACTCTGCGCAGCCTGGGCCTCGCGCCCGATTTGCCGCCCGCCGTTGGCGAGGTAGCGCACGACGGAGGGCAAGATAACGTGGCCTTGCTCGTCCGGCAAGCACTCGGCCACGCCGCTGCGCACGGAGGCCACCAAGGAGTGGGTTGTGCCCAAGTCAATGCCCACGGCTACGCGGCGTTTGTGCGGGTCGGGCGTGTGGCCGGGTTCGGAGATTTGCAGGAGTGCCATTGCTAATTAGTCAGTTGAGGACAGCGCTAAAAGGTCTGCCCCGCCAAGTTATTCGTTCTCTATCCGATCAAACCGGTTTTCAATGTCACGAGCAAAGCGCTCGATGAACATCAGCGCCCTCACCTGCGCCACTGCTGCCGGGTAGTCATGCGCCACGTCCAGCTGATGCTCGCATTGCACAAGTGCGGCTTGTCGGCTGCGACTCACCTCATCACTGAGTTGGTTCAGCTCGTCAACGCCATGGGCATCGTCCAGAGCCTCGCGCCACTCCATTTGCTGCATCAAAAACGCTGCGGGCATGGCGGTGTTGTCTTCGGCCTTGATGGCAGCCCCGTTCAACTCACACAGGTAGCCTGCGCGCTTGAGCGGGTCTTTGAGCCGTTGATACGCTTCATTGATGCGTGCCGACCACTGCATGGCCACGCGCTGGGCGCTGGCCCCTTGAGAGGCAAATCTGTCAGGGTGAATTTCACGTTGCAACTCTTTCCAGCGGGCGTCCAACGCTGCGCGGTCTTGTGCGAAACGGGGCACCAGACCAAAGAGCTCAAAATCGCTGGACTGGAGGTTCACACCCGAAACGACTCACCGCAGCCGCACTTGTCGCGCTCGTTCGGGTTGTTGAAACGAAAGCCTTCGTTCAAACCCTCGCGCACAAAATCAAGCTGCGTGCCGTTGATGTAGGACAGGCTTTTAGGATCGACCAGCACTTTGATGCCTTGGTCTTCAAACACCACATCTTCAGGCGCGAACTCGTCCACGTACTCCAGCTTGTAGGCCAGGCCAGAGCAACCCGTGGTCTTGACGCCCAAACGCACGCCCACGCCCTTGCCACGCTTGGCCAGGTAGCGGTTGACGTGCCGGGCGGCAGCTTCAGTCAAAGTAACAGACATGGTGGCTTCAGTTCAGTACGGCGTGTTTTTTCTTGTAGTCATCCACAGCTGCCTTGATGGCATCTTCGGCCAGGATCGAGCAGTGAATCTTGACCGGCGGCAGGGCCAGCTCTTCGGCAATCTGGCTATTTTTTAAAGCAGCAGCTTCGTTCAGCGTTTTGCCCTTGACCCACTCGGTGACGAGCGAGCTGGAGGCAATGGCCGAACCGCAACCGTAGGTTTTAAAGCGTGCGTCTTCAATCACGCCCGTCTCGGGGTTGACCTTGATTTGCAGCTTCATCACGTCGCCGCAAGCCGGTGCGCCGACCATGCCGGTGCCGACCGACTCATCGCCCTTGTCGAATGAGCCAACGTTGCGCGGGTTTTCGTAGTGATCAACGACTTTTTCAGAATATGCCATGGTGATACCTCTTTAGGTGATTGGTTTAATGGGCCGCCCATTGGATGGTCGAAATGTCGATGCCATCCTGAAACATTTCCCACAGTGGGCTCAGATCGCGAAGCTTGGCGACGTTGTGCTTGATGGTGGAAATGGCGTAGTCAATTTCTTCTTCGGTGGTCCAGCGGCCAATCGTCATGCGCAGGCTGCTGTGGGCCAGCTCATCGCTGCGACCCAAGGCGCGCAACACATAGCTGGGCTCCAGCGATGCAGAGGTGCAAGCGGAGCCGCTAGACACGGCCAAGCCTTTGATACCCATGATGAGCGACTCGCCCTCCACGTAGTTAAAGCTCATGTTCAGGTTGTGCGGCACGCGCTTTTCGGCATGGCCGTTGATGAATACTTGCTCAATGTCTTGCAGGCCTTTGAGCATGCGGTCATGCAAGGCCTGGATGCGTTTGTTTTCTTCATGCATCTCTTCTTTGGCAATGCGGTAGGCCTCGCCCATGCCCACGCACTGGTGGGTGGGCAGCGTGCCACTGCGCATGCCGCGCTCATGGCCACCGCCGTGCATTTGTGCCTCGATACGGATGCGTGGCTTGCGGCGCACGTACAGCGCACCAATGCCTTTGGGGCCATAGGTTTTGTGGGCGGTCAGGCTCATCAAATCCACCGGCAGGCTGGTCATGTCAATGTCCACACGGCCGGTGGCTTGCGCGGCGTCCACATGGAAGATCACGCCTTTTTCACGGCAAATGTTGCCGATGGCGGTGATGTCTTGAACCACACCAATTTCGTTATTGACAAACATGACGCTGGCCAAAATGGTGTCAGGGCGAATGGCGGCTTTGAACACGTCCAGGTTCAGCAGGCCGTCTTCTTGCACGTCAAGGTAAGTCACCTCAAAGCCCTGACGCTCCAGCTCGCGCATGGTGTCCAGCACGGCTTTGTGCTCGGTTTTCACGGTGATGAGGTGCTTGCCCTTGGTTTTGTAAAAACCGGCTGCGCCTTTGATGGCCAGGTTGTTGGACTCGGTAGCACCCGATGTCCAAACAATCTCGCGCGGGTCGGCGTTGATGAGGGCGGCCACATGGTCACGGGCTTTCTCCACAGCGGCTTCGGCTTCCCAGCCCCAGGCGTGGCTGCGCGATGCCGGGTTGCCGAAATGCTCGCGCAACCAGGGGATCATCGCGTCCACCACCCGAGGGTCGCAGGGGTTGGTGGCGCTGTAGTCCATGTAGATGGGGAAGTGCGGGGTCAGGTCCATGGTCGGTTCTCGTCTAGGTTCAAATCAAATCAGGGTTTGGAAAATGCAGTGCCAAAGTTACCCAGGGCAAACACCGAATTCGGCGCATTGATGCGGATGGGCTTGAGCCCAGGCATGGCAGAAATGGCGCGCTTCATATTGGGCTTGTCTTCAATCTGCACGCCTTTGGCGAGTTGCTCATCCACCAGTTTTTTCAAGGTAACGGAGCTTAAAAACTCCACCATGCGGTCGTTCAGCGAGGCCCACAGGTCATGCGTCATGCAGCGGCCCGCCTCGCCCAGGCAGTTTTCTTTGCCACCACACTGCGTGGCGTCAATCGGTTCGTCCACCGAGAGGATGATGTCAGCCACAGTAATGTCGGCCGCCTTGCGCGCCAGACCATAACCGCCGCCCGGCCCACGGGTGGACTCCACCAACTCATGGCGGCGCAATTTGCCGAAGAGTTGCTCCAGGTAAGACAAAGAAATCTGCTGCCGCTGGCTGATAGCGGCCAACGTCACCGGGCCACTGCTTTGGCGCAGGGCCAGGTCAATCATGGCAGTGACCGCAAAACGGCCTTTGGTGGTGAGTCGCATCGCAAACTCCTTAAGTGTCAAATGGTTCATAGGGCAGATAGCCGACTAGATAAGTCAAGTATACCAAAAACCACGTAAATTGCTCGGGTAATCACCAACCAACCTCCGTTCGGGCTGAGCTTGTCGAAGCCTCACACCCCTTCGACAAGCTCAGGGCGAGCGGAACTTTTAAAGCACCGGGTCTTTCCCTGCCGCCCCAAACGCCTGCGCCTTGAGCTGCCCAAGCTGGTCACGCACCCGTGCGGCCTTTTCAAACTCCAGGTTGCGGGCATGCTCCATCATCAGCTTCTCCAGGCGCTTGATTTCACGGGCGATGTCTTTCTCGGTCATGTCCTCCACCTTGGCGCGTTGCAGTGCGTCTTGCTCCAGCCGCTCGGCCTCGCGTCCGGCTTTTTCGCTGTACACCCCGTCGATCAGGTCTTTGACCTGCTTGACGATGCTGCGCGGCGTGATGCCGTGCGCTAGGTTGTGTTCGACCTGTTTATGGCGCCGACGTTCCGTCTCACCGATGGCTTTTCGCATGGACTCGGTGATCTTGTCCCCGTACAAAATGGCCCGACCGTTCAAGTTACGCGCCGCCCGTCCTATGGTTTGAATGAGGGAACGCTCGGAGCGCAAAAACCCCTCTTTGTCCGCATCCAAAATCGCCACCAGCGACACCTCGGGGATGTCCAGCCCTTCGCGCAGCAGGTTGATACCCACCAACACGTCAAACGCGCCCAGCCGCAGGTCACGCAAGATTTCCACCCGCTCCACCGTGTCCACATCGCTGTGCAGGTAGCGCACTTTCACGCCGTTGTCGCTCAAATAGTCGGTGAGCTGCTCGGCCATGCGCTTGGTCAGCGTGGTGATGAGCACGCGCTCTCCTCTGTCAGCGCGGATGCGGATCTCTTGCAACACGTCGTCCACCTGCGTGGTGGCGGGGCGCACTTCAATCTCCGGATCTACCAAGCCAGTGGGGCGCACCAGTTGCTCCACCACCTTGCCCGTGTGCTCGTTCTCCCAATTGCCCGGCGTGGCCGAGACGAACACCGCCTGGCGCATCTTGGTCTCAAACTCTTCAAACTTCAGCGGGCGGTTGTCCAGCGCACTGGGCAGGCGAAAGCCGTACTCCACCAGTGTGGTCTTGCGCGCCCTGTCCCCGTTGTACATGCCGCCAAACTGGCCAATCAACACATGGCTTTCGTCCAAAAACATCAACGCGTCTTTGGGCAGGTAATCGGTCAGCGTGGCGGGTGGCATACCCGGCGCGGCCCCCGAGAGGTGGCGGGTGTAGTTCTCAATGCCCTTGCAGTGGCCCACCTCGCTCAGCATCTCCAAGTCAAAGCGCGTGCGTTGCTCTAGCCGCTGCGCCTCCACCAGCTTGCCCATGCTCACCAGTTCCTTCACCCGGTCTGACAGCTCTACTTTGATGGTCTCCACCGCCGCCAGCACCTTGTCACGCGGGGTGACGTAATGGCTGCTGGGGTACACCGTGAAGCGCGGCAGCTTTTGCCGAATGCGCCCTGTGAGTGGGTCAAAGAGTTGCAGGCTTTCAATCTCATCGTCAAACAACTCGATGCGCAAGGCCATCTCACTGTGCTCGGCGGGGAACACGTCAATCGTATCCCCACGCACGCGAAACTTGCCGCGTGAAAAGTCCATGTCATTGCGCTGATACTGCATGCGCACCAGTTGGGCAATCACGTCGCGCTGGCCCATCTTGTCGCCTGAGCGCAGCGTCATCACCATCTTGTGGTAACTCTCGGGCTCGCCAATGCCGTAAATGGCAGAGACGCTGGCCACGATCACTACATCGCGCCGCTCCATCACGCTCTTGGTGCAAGACAAACGCATCTGCTCGATGTGCTCGTTGATGGCCGAGTCCTTCTCAATGAACAAGTCGCGCTGCGGCACATAGGCCTCGGGCTGGTAGTAGTCGTAATAGCTGACGAAATACTCCACTGCGTTCTTGGGAAAGAACTCGCGAAACTCGCTGTACAACTGCGCCGCCAGCGTCTTGTTGGGCGCAAACACAATGGCAGGGCGGCCCAGGCGCGCAATCACATTGGCCATGGTGAAGGTCTTGCCCGAGCCCGTCACCCCCAGCAGGGTTTGAAACACCTCACCATCGTTGATGCCCTCGACCAACTGGTCAATTGCCTCAGGCTGGTCGCCTGCCGGTGGGTAGGGCTGAAACAGCTCGAAGGGGGAGCCGGGGAAATGGACGAATTCCCCGTGCGAAGGTTCCGCTGGTGCGGAACCCAAATCTAAAACGGAAGCCGGTAGGGTCTGCATGGGTGGGCGTGAAGCCAATAAATCTGACGTAAAACCTCCGATTATCGCGAGGCCGGAGCCGCAACTTGTCGTATCATTTCACCGAACAAGATAAATGGAGCGTTCTCTGTGCCCATCCGTGTCTTTCTGATCAGCAACTTCCGGCTATTGTCAGACAGTCTGGCGGCCCTGATTCAGTCTCACCCACAAACCTTTTCTCTGACAGGCACGGCAAATTCGGTTGCCATGGCCAACAAAACCATCGACAAAATCTCGGTCGACGTCGTTCTGCTCGATATTGACAGCAGCCCGGAGGGTCTCGCCCCCTTGATTGCCACTCTTCGCGCCAGCACCGACGCCAAGATTCTCTTGCTCACCCGCATGGACAACCACGCCCTAGAAGATCAGGCCATTGTGGCTGGTGCCCGCGGCCTGATTGACCGCGAGACTTCGCCCCAGACCCTACTCACCGCTCTGCAAAAAATTCATGATGGCCAAGTCTGGCTCAACCGAGACGCTACAGGCCGCATCTTTGTCGAACTATCTCGCCAAAGTGGCAAACATGCCAGCGATCAGGTGACGACCAAGGCGGACAGCCTGACGGAGCGAGAGCAGCAAATCGTGGCCGCGGTCGCCCGTCACAGCGGCCTACCCGGAAAGACCATTGCATACGCCCTGCACATCAGCGAGAGCACCCTTCGCAACCACCTCACCTCCATCTACGAGAAACTGGGCGTCGCCAACCGCCACGGCCTATTGGCCTATGCATTTCAGAATGGAATGACGGAGTAAATCGCTGCGCCTTAGTCGGCGCCATGTAGTACAAACCTCCCCCCCCCTGGGTGACAAACCGCCCACCGCGCCTCCCACAAAACCCCAGACAACCCTCCTACAAAGAAAAGGAGGTCCGTCCCTGTGCAGCCGCTCCAGTGCGTCGCATCATGACCCCCATGCAGTTCTGTCACAGATCGGCAAGGAAAGGGAGAAAAAGGCTATGGGAAACTCCAAAGAGCATCGCGGCGAAGACCGCGTCCATGTAGCGCTTCCCGTCAGGCTGGGGCTCGCCCGCGGCCTGACCCGGGACGTCAGCGCCAGCGGCATCTGCTTTGACGTAGATGCCGCTTACGCGACGAACAGCGATATCAACTTCGAAATCGACCTTGAGACAGACTCAGCAAAGATGCTGCTCAAGTGCAATGGTCACATCGTGCGGACCGAACAGCACGGCTCCAGAAAAACCGTCGCAATCAAGATCATCCATCAACACACAGGGAATCAATAACATGGCCACATCAACAACAACCAACAACGGCATCATCACTTCCTTCGGGAACACACCGCAAGCCAGTGATGATCTATTTTCAGCCTCTCAGACCGGACTGACCGAAGACCTGCTCGGCGTCAAATATCTGGACGTGATGGGCAATGATCTTGGTGGTTCCGCGAAAAAGCTTTGGTCAATTGCCGATGGAATCAGCCCCGGCGGAATTCGACCAACGGATCTCTTAATTCAGGACACGGCTAGAACAGAAGACCTTAGCAATGACCGCAGCGCACACGGCGCAAAGATCTGGATCACGAGTGACGGCAAGGTCGGGTATGACGCAACCACCTTGACCGACATATTCAAACAAGACCTTCAGGCGTTGAACGTAGGCCAGTACCTGACTGATTCCTTCACCTACTCCATCAGGCTCGCTAATGGCACCCTGAGTTGGGCTACTGCGACTGTGTAATTTTCTGGTGCCAACGACGCAGCCGTGATCACCGGCACCTCGATTGGCACGGTAGTTGAAGCGGGCGTAGTGCCTGGCACGCCAACAGCCACAGGCGATCTGCTGTCGGCCGATGTGGACAACACGACCGATACGTTCCAAGCGGTCGTTTTGGCGACAGTCAGTGCAAATAACTACGGCACCTTCACGGTGACGGCCGCCGGGGTGTGGACCTACACGCTGGACAATAACAACCCAACCGTTAATGCACTCAACACCGGTAGCTCTCTTGCCGATTCATTTGTGGTGCATTCGGAAGACGGTACGCAAAAAACGGTGAATATCACTATCAATGGCACGACGGACGCTGTAAATTTTGCGCCAACGTCGGCGATACACATACCTATTCAATCGTCGGACCAGCTGACATTTTTGCAGTATCAGGGAACAACTTGAACATCACGGCGGGCTTGGGAAATAACAGCACCCACTCCGTGACGATCCAGTCGACAGACTCGGCTGGAGCAACGTATAACGAAACCTTCAATGTCATCAGTGGTAGCGGCACGGGCGAGACTCTTCCGACGAGCGGAACGGGTCTTACGACTGATGACATTCTTTACGGTCTGAACAACGCAGATATCATGTTTGGTGGCAGCGGAAACGACACGCTGTTTGGTCAAAATGGAAATGACGCCTTGATTGGTGGCGCAGGCGCGGATACCTTCAAGTGGGCGCTGAGCGATCAGGGTACGCTGGCCAGCCCTGCCATAGACACAGTCAAAGACTTCGACGCGACCGCGAACAGCGACAAACTCGATCTCAGAGATCTTTTGCAAGGTGAGCATACGAATGCGCTCAGCCTGGATGCTTATCTAGACTTCTCATATAACTCGACGACCACAACGACGACAATCAATGTTAGGCCTACCGGCACCGCAGGTGATATGACGCAAAAGATCGTGCTGGAGAATTTCAACCTTTCGTCCTACGCCGGCTCCGGTGCAACTGACAGCACCATCATTACCAAGTTGCTGACCGACGGAAAATTGATCGTTGACCTCTGACGGAAGACATCGTGGCTCAATCTCATTGCGTAACATGAAGATGTGAAGAGACGCCAGCCATCATCGCGGATCATCAGTTGACTTCGCCAGGGACAGGAACGATTAGGCTGGAACAAACTAGTCGGTAAAATGACGGCTGCGCTGGAGGCACTTGCCGCGGGCGTGCAACATTTTTCAGACTTTTCCTTCAGGATCATCTTCCATGTCTCTCTTTTCCGCCGTCGAAATGGCCCCGCGTGACCCGATTCTGGGTTTGATTGAGCAATACAACGCTGACACCAACCCCAACAAGGTCAACCTGGGCGTGGGCGTTTATTTTGATGACAACGGCAAGCTGCCCCTGCTGCAATGCGTTCAAGCGGCTGAGAAGGCCATGATGGAGAAGCCCACTGCACGCGGCTATTTGCCCATTGACGGCATTGCCGCCTATGACGCTGCCGTGAAAAGTTTGGTATTTGGTGCGGAGTCTGAGCCAGTCAAATCAGGCCGGGTGGCCACGGTGCAGGGCATTGGTGGCACGGGTGGTCTGAAGATTGGGGCCGACTTTTTGAAGAAACTCAACCCCAGCGCCAAGATTTTGATCTCTGACCCCAGCTGGGAGAACCACCGCGCGCTGTTCACAAGCGCGGGCTTCACTGTCGAGAGCTACCGCTACTACGACGCCGCCAAACGCGGTATTGACTTTGACGGCATGCTGGCCGACATCAGCGCCGCGCCCGCAGGCACCATCATCCTGCTACACGCATGCTGCCACAACCCCACGGGCTACGACATCACAGCCGCTCAGTGGGACCAGGTGATCGCGGCCATCAAGGCCAAGGCGCTTGTACCCTTCCTCGACATGGCTTACCAAGGCTTTGGCAATGGCATCCTGGAAGACGGCGCCGTCATCGGCAAGTTTGTCGCTTCGGGCTTGGACTTTTTTGTCTCCACCTCGTTCTCCAAGAGCTTTAGCCTGTACGGCGAGCGCGTGGGCGCTTTGAGCGTGCTGTGCCCCAACAAGGACGAAGCTGACCGTGTGCTGAGCCAGCTCAAAATCGTGATCCGCACCAATTACTCAAACCCGCCCATCCACGGCGGCGCTGTGGTGGCCGCTGTGCTGGCCAACCCCGAATGGCGCGCCCTGTGGGAGCGTGAGCTGGGCGAGATGCGTGTGCGCATCAAGGCCATGCGCCAAAGCCTGGTGGACGGCCTCAAAGCCGCTGGTGTGAAGCAAGACATGAGCTTCATCACCAGTCAGATCGGCATGTTCAGCTACTCTGGCCTGTCCAAGGATCAGATGGTGCGCCTGCGCAGCGAATTCGCTGTTTACGGCACCGATACGGGTCGCATGTGCGTGGCCGCACTCAACAGCCACAACATCGGCTATGTGTGCCAGGCCATTGCCAAAGTCGTTTAAACCCACCAGGGGCGGAATAAAACTTGTTTTAGAGCCCCAAGTCGAGCCTTTTTAGCTACTTCACCTCAACTTAATCACGCCACAACTGTTATATTGCAGTGCAGCAATTTTAAAAAGGTGAATTCATTATGTGGTATCAACTTTATGAATCCCAACGCTCCTTGATGGAGCCGTTTGTCAGCCTGGCGCAAACCGCGTCTAAGGTTCTGAACAACCCCCAGTCGCCCATCAGCCAGATGCCTATAGCGCAGCGCATGTCGGCGGGCTATGCCCTCTTGCACCGTCTGGGCAAGGACTACGAGAAGCCAGAGTTTGGCATCCGCACCGTGGACGTGGACGGCATTGAAGTAGCCGTGCACGAGCGGGTGGAGATTGACAAACCGTTTTGCCAACTGCGCCGCTTCAAACGCTACACGGACGACGCGACCACTTTGGCAAAGATCAAAGCTCAACCTGCGGTGTTGATCGTTGCCCCGCTATCTGGCCACTACGCCACGCTTTTGCGTGACACGGTCAAGACCATGCTCAAAGACCACAAGGTGTTCATCACTGACTGGAAAAACGCCCGCATGGTGCCAACAAGTGACGGGCAGTTCCACTTGGACGACTACGTCAACTACGTGCAGGAATTCATCCGCCATGTGCAAGGTGTTGACGGCAATTGTCACGTGATGAGCGTGTGCCAGCCTACCGTGCCGGTGCTGGCAGCGGTCTCACTGATGGCCAGCAGAGGCGAGACCACGCCTTTTAGCATGACCATGATGGGCGGGCCCATTGACGCGCGCAAATCCCCCACAGCAGTGAACAACCTCGCCATGAGCAAGCCTCATTCGTGGTTTGAAAACAATGTAATCTTCCGCGTGCCCAACAACTTTCCGGGTGCAGGTCGCCGTGTGTATCCCGGCTTTTTGCAGCACTCCGGATTTGTCGCCATGAACCCGAGCAGCCACGCCAAGAGCCATTACGACTTCTTTGAAGACCTGCTCAAGGGTGACGGTGCCAGCACTGAGGCGCACCGCAAGTTCTACGACGAGTACAACGCCGTGCTGGACATGGACGCCGACTACTACCTGGAGACCATCAAAGTGGTGTTCCAAGACTTCAGTCTGCTCAAGGGCACCTGGGAGATCAAGGGTGTCGATGGAAAGGTAGAGCTGGTCAAACCACAAGATATCAAGACCACCGCGCTGTTCTCTGTCGAAGGTGAACTGGATGACATCTCCGGATCGGGCCAAACCGAGGCTGTTCACTCCATTTGCAGCGGCGTGCCGACGCGTTTGCAAAAACACTTTGAAGCCAAAGGCGCAGGGCACTACGGGATTTTTGCGGGTAAACGCTGGCGCGAATTGGTGTACCCGGAGGTGAAGTCATTCATCCTGGCGCATCAAGCCAAGGCCAAACCAGAGCCCATTGCAGCAGAACCCATTGCAGCGCCTGTAGCCGCTAAAGTGGCAGCAACTCTGCCAGCAAAAGTGCCCGCACCTGCAGCTGTTGTTATGCCAGCCCCTGTCACCCCGAATGCGGCTAAGGCACCGGTAACAACATGGGTTGGAGAACCCAAAGTTGCGACTGTCGAAGCTAAAAAAGTGGCTAAACCAGTAACTAAAGCGGTTTCAAAGCCAGCGGTCAAAGCGATTGTCAAACCCACTGCAAAAAAAACCGCTGCCAAGAAGTAGACAATGCCATCCGCACTGGCTGAGCAGATTCTTGCCGCCCTGCCCCAGACCCAGTGCACCCGCTGTGGCTACCCAGACTGCGCAGGCTACGCGCAGGCGGTGGCAACTGGTGCGGCCCCCATCAACCAGTGCCCCCCCGGCGGCGAACAAGGTATCCAACGGCTGTCCCTGATCACAGGGCAGTCCGTTATTCCACTTAACCCGGACTTTGGCTTAGAAGCACCACGCAGCGTGGCCGTGATTGACGAGAACTGGTGCATCGGGTGCACCTTGTGTTTGCCGGTCTGCCCGACGGACGCGATTTTGGGTAGCAACAAGTTGATGCACACCGTGATCGAGTCCTACTGCACCGGCTGTGCGTTGTGCCTGCCGGTGTGCCCGGTGGACTGTATCGCTCTGGAAAATGTAACCAACACCGCAACGGGATGGGATGCGTGGACAGCAGATCAAGCAGAAATAGCACGCGGTCGATATGAAATCAGTACCAATCGTCGCTTGCAAAATGAGCAAAAAAACGAATTTAAAACGGTACTGGACAAGAAAAACAAAATCATTCAAGCAGCGCTAGAACAGTCCCGAATGCATCGCAAGACAGGAACAACAGAGTAAGTCGCCCCTAGTATCTAGGGTCGATTCAGTTCATTCGTGTATTACCGGACTGCAACTGCTCAAAATGTCGAAAGAGCGCCATTGCAAGATCGCGTAAGCCGTCATCTGCTAAGCAATGAGCTGTATCCAATTGCTCGAGCGCATAGCGCTTGTCACCCATCATCATCGAGCTGCTCACGCAAAACCCATGAGCCGCCATACGCAAGGAGAACGCCTCTAAAAGCCCCTCAGGCCAATAACTTCGATAGGGATGTGCTGCGGATAGTACCCACCCGTCATTGATGACACTGCCGATTGAAATACCGGAGTAAGCTTCGGAATTCTGCATTAAGGCCATGGCGATCTCCTGTTTGAGATGACCTCTAGCGTATCGCCTCGTCTGCACCACAATCCCCGGAAAAGGGGAGTCAATGCCGCCCTATTCAAAACCTCAATCTGCGATTTTCAAATCGGCAACTCATGCAGCGCTAGTACTTTGAAGGCTTGGGTTACCTCGGGCGGTGCTTGTACCAATTCAATCAGCACGCCCTCACCCGAGATCGGGAACTCATCGTTCGCCTTGGGGTGCAAGAAGCAGATGTCAAACCCGCCTGCCCCGGCACGTATGCCGCCAGGGGCAAAGCGCACGCCTTGCGCCGTCAACCACGTCACCGCCGCTGGCAGGTCGTCAATCCACAAGCCCACATGGTTAAGTGGTGTGGTGTGCACGGCAGGTTTTTTGTCGGGGTCTAGGGGCTGCATCAAATCCACCTCCACCTTGAAGGGGCCGCTACCCATGGCGCAAATGTCCTCGTCCACGTTCTCACGCTCGCTGCGGAAGGTGCCGGTGACTTCAAGCCCCAGCATGTCCACCCAGAGCTTTTGCAGGCGCATCTTGTCTGGCCCGCCAATGGCGATTTGCTGGATGCCCAGCACTTTGAAAGGACGCTTCATCATTTAACCTGGTTGCGGCGGCCTACGATGTAGGTCACGCCAAATGGGCTGGCATCTTCGGTGTGCACCGTGCCAGCGGACAGGCGAAAAATATCGCCCACTTTGTAGCTGGTGGACTCACCCGCCACGACGATGTCGATCTGCCCTGCCGTGATCAAAGCGCAAGCGTCAAACGTATGTTGATGCTCTCCCATCTGGTAGCCCACCGCTTTGCTGATGGTGTTGATTTCATCGTAATTTCCAGCCTTCAAAGTGGCTTCAAATTCTTGCGTATTCATGACACTTGCTCCTGAAAATTTGATATTTGAACCGATTCAAACAAACTCCACAATCGCCTGATCCACCGTGAGCGACTCACCCTTGGTGGCCAGAACCTTACTCACCACTCCGTCAGCCGCAGCAAACAACACGTTTTCCATCTTCATCGCCTCAATCACCGCCACACGCTCACCGGCCTGCACTTTCTGGCCGACTTGCACCGCCACATCCACCAGCAAGCCCGGCATGGGAGAGAGGACAAAGCGGCTCATATCGGGTGGCATCTTGTGCGGCATCAAGCGGTGCAATTCGGCCATGCGCGGGGACACCACCAGCACTTCGATCTTGCGACCATTGTGTTGAATGGTTAACGCCAACGGGTTCTTGGGAGAGCCACGCTCCACCTGCGCCGTGAAAGGCTGACCATTTACTGTGCCACTGATGCAAATGTCATTGAGTCGAGAATCGCTATGGATTTTGTAGCTACTTACACCTACTTTGACTGTGGCAGAACCGGTTTCTCCCACAAACTCGTCCACATGAACGGCTGCGTAGTCATGCTGACCATCCGCAGCCAAGGTGATAACCGCGTAGTCTTTACCCGCCTTGACGGCATAGCCCGGCAATTGGCCCGACAGACCCGCCGCGCGCTCGCGCGACTTGCGCCGCACGAAGGCGGCCAGCGCCACCAAAAAGTCCGAGTCGTCATGGGGCACGTCTTCAGCGCGGAAACCTTTACCGTAGTTCTCGGCAATGAAACCGGTGTTGAAGTCGCCCGCCACAAATTTGGGGTGCGCCAACAGTGCGGCCTGAAATGGGATGTTGCTGCTAATGCCGCGAATGACAAAACCATTGAGTGCCTCGCGCATTTTGGCAATCGCGTCCAGCCGGTCTGTGCCGTGCACAATGAGCTTGGCGATCATCGAGTCGTAGAACATCGGGATCTCGCCGCCGTCTTGCACGCCAGTGTCCACGCGCACGCCCAGAAGCTCAGCCGTGTTCGACTGAAACATCGTCTGCGTTGGCGGCGCAAAGCGCACCAGTCGTCCGGTAGAGGGCAGAAAGTTGCGAAACGGGTCTTCCGCATTGATGCGGCACTCCATCGCCCAGCCATTGCGCTGCACATCTTTTTGCGCCAGCGGCAGCGGCTCGCCCGCCGCCACACGAATCATCAACTCCACCAAGTCCAGCCCGGTGATGGCCTCAGTCACCGGGTGCTCCACCTGCAAGCGCGTGTTCATCTCCAGAAAGTAAAAGCTCTGGTCTTTGCCCACCACAAACTCCACCGTGCCCGCGCTCTGGTACTTCACCGCTTTGGCCAGCGCCACCGCCTGCTCGCCCATTGCTTTGCGCGTGGCCTCAGAGATGAAAGGCGACGGCGCTTCTTCAATCACTTTTTGGTGGCGGCGCTGGATGGAGCACTCACGCTCATTCAGATACAGCACATTGCCCTGGCTGTCGCCGATGAGTTGAATTTCAATGTGACGCGGCTCCTCGACAAACTTCTCGATGAACACGCGGTCATCGCCAAAGCTGTTGCGCGCCTCATTGCGGCAAGAGGTGAAGCCCTCAAACGCCTCCTTGTCGTCAAACGCCACGCGCAAGCCCTTGCCGCCGCCGCCCGCGCTGGCCTTGATCATCACCGGGTAGCCAATGCCCTGGGCAATCTCCACCGCGCGCTCAGCCGTCTCAATCGCGTCGTTCACACCTGGGATGCAATTGACCCCCGCCGCACCGGCCAGCTTCTTGGACTCGATCTTGTCGCCCATGGCGGCAATCGAATAATGCTTGGGGCCAATGAAGACAATGCCCTCTTCTTCCACCCGCTTGGCAAAGCCCGCGTTCTCGCTCAAAAAACCATAGCCAGGGTGCACGGCTTGCGCGCCCGTCTGCTTGCAAGCCGCGATGATTTTGTCGGCTAGCAAATAACTCTCACGGCTTGGCGCGGGGCCAATGTTGACGGCTTCATCGGCCAGCGCCACATGGCGAGCTTCTTTGTCCGCATCCGAGTACACGGCCACAGTTTTGATGCCCATTTTGCGAGCGGTGACGATGACGCGGCAGGCAATTTCACCCCGATTCGCGATCAATATCTTCTTAAACATAGCAACTCTCCATCGGGTTGAAATCGCCTGCATGCGCTTCGCGCATCACGCAATTTAGCTTCGCTGCTGCGCCTCTTTGCGGCTGGTCGCCACGGTTGGCGATGAGTATTTTGGTGAACATATTCTTGTTTTCCTTCGTGTTCAGAGTGGAATGTTCCCATGCTTGCGCCACGGGTTTTCCAGCTTTTTGTCTTTCAACATCACTAGTGAGCGGCAGATGCGTTTGCGGGTCTCATGCGGCAAGATCACGTCATCAATAAATCCACGCGCACCGGCCACAAAGGGATTGGCGAAGCGGGCTTTGTATTCGGCTTCTTTGGCGGCCAGTTTGGCGGGGTCGCCCTTGTCTTCGCGGAAGATAATTTCCACCGCGCCTTTAGCACCCATCACGGCGATCTCGGCGTTGGGCCAGGCGAAGTTGACGTCACCGCGCAGGTGCTTGGAGCTCATCACGTCATACGCACCGCCGTAGGCTTTTCGCGTGATGACGGTGATTTTTGGCACGGTGCATTCGGCATACGCGTAGAGCAACTTAGCGCCGTGCTTGATGATGCCGCCGTACTCTTGGCTGGTGCCGGGCATGAAGCCGGGCACATCAACGAAGGTAATGACGGGGATGTTGAAAGCATCACAAAAGCGCACGAAGCGTGCAGCCTTGATCGACGACTTGATGTCCAGGCAACCCGCCAACACCAGCGGCTGGTTGGCGACGATGCCCACGGTCTGCCCGTCCATGCGGGCAAAGCCGATCAGGATGTTTTTGGCGTACTCGGGTTGCAGCTCGAAGAAGTCGCCGTCGTCCACGGTTTTGACGATCAGCTCCTTCATGTCGTAGGCCTTGTTGGCGTTGTCAGGCACCAGCGTGTCCAGACTCAACTCCATGCGATCCATCGGGTCACCGCTTTGACGCACAGGCGCTTTCTCACGGTTGGACAGGGGCAGGTAGTTGTAGAGGCGGCGCAGCATCAGCAGCGCCTCGACATCGTTCTCAAACGCCAAGTCGGCCACGCCGCTCTTGGTGCTGTGGGTGATTGCGCCGCCCAGCTCTTCGGCGGTGACTTCTTCGTGCGTCACGGTCTTGACCACTTCGGGGCCGGTGACGAACATGTAGCTTGAATCTTTCACCATGAAGATGAAGTCCGTCATGGCCGGGCTGTACACCGCACCGCCCGCGCAGGGCCCCATGATCATGCTGATCTGCGGCACCACGCCGCTGGCCATGACATTGCGCTGGAACACATCAGCATAGCCGCCCAAGGAAGCCACACCTTCCTGGATGCGCGCGCCGCCCGAGTCGTTCAGGCCAATCACCGGTGCGCCCACTTTCATGGCCTGGTCCATCACCTTGCAAATTTTCTCGGCATGCGCCTCACTCAAAGCACCGCCAAACACGGTGAAGTCCTGGCTGTACACAAACACCAAGCGGCCATTGATCATGCCGTAGCCGGTGACCACGCCGTCGCCGGGGATCTTGTTTTCTTCCATGCCGAAATCAACGCAGCGATGCTCGACAAACATGTCCCACTCTTCAAACGTGCCCTCGTCCAGCAGCACCTCCAGCCGCTCACGCGCGGTGAGTTTGCCTTTTTTGTGTTGGGCTGCGATGCGCTTTTGGCCACCGCCCTGGCGCGCGAGTTCGCGCTTGGCTTCGAGTTGTTCGAGGATGTCGTGCATGGTTTTTTTACCTGTTAATTTTCGATGTGAGCGTTGAGTAAATTTCTGGCCGCCGTGGAGGCCGCGAGTTGCCCGGCAACCACCTGGGCCGTGATGTTGGGCAGCATGGCCTGTACCTGGGGATCGTGGTGAAACGCGTGCTTGAGGCCCGCCTCAATCCGCTCCCACATCCACGCCAGGGACTGCTGCTGACGCCGCGCCACCAGTTGCCCATTGGCCGTTTGCCGGGTACGAAACTGCGACACTGCGGTCCAAAAATCGGCCACGCCACTGCCCTTGAGCGCGCTGATTTGCAACACACGGCGTTGCCACGTACCCGCGTCTGCGCTCTCCAGGTGCGGCCCGTGCCCGTGCAAGCCCAGCAGACGCAGCGAAGACATGATTTGCGCCTGCGCACGCATGGCCGCGTCGGGGTCAATGTCGGCTTTGTTGATCACAACAAGATCGGCCAGCTCCATCACGCCCTTCTTGATGGCCTGCAAATCATCGCCCGCGTTGGGCAACTGCATCAGCACAAACATGTCGGTCATGCCCGCCACCGCCGTCTCGCTCTGGCCCACGCCCACGGTCTCGACGATCACCACGTCGTAACCCGCCGCCTCGCACACCAGCATCGCCTCACGCGTCTTCTCAGCCACGCCACCCAACGTGCCGCTGGACGGACTGGGGCGGATGTAGGCTTTGTCATGCACCGACAGAAGCTCCATACGCGTCTTGTCGCCCAGGATGGAGCCGCCGGAAACACTGCTGGACGGGTCAATGGTGAGTACCGCCACGCGGTGGCCTTGCTCGATCAGGTACAAGCCCAGCACTTCGATGAACGTCGATTTACCCACGCCGGGCACACCGCTGATGCCGAGCCGGAAAGACTTGCCGGTGTGCGGCAGCAATGCCGTCAACAACGCATCGGCCTGCGCGCGATGATCAACGCGAGTGGATTCGAGCAGGGTGATGGCTTTGGCAATAGCACGGCGTTGGGCCGTACCGTTCGTTGCTGTAATGGCTGCGACGGAAACCGGGGCGGCAGACACTTACTTCAATGCCTTCTGGATCTGCACCAGCACATCCCTCGCACTCACCGGGATCGGCGTACCTGGGCCGTAGATGCCTTTGACGCCTGCCTCGTAAAGCATGTCGTAGTCTTGGCGTGGAATGACGCCACCCACAAACACGATGATGTCGTCCGCGCCTTGTTTCTTCAACTCAGCAATGATGGCGGGAACCAGGGTTTTGTGCCCTGCGGCCAGGGTACTGACGCCGACAGCGTGCACGTCGTTCTCAATCGCCTGTCGGGCGCATTCTTCGGGGGTTTGAAACAGCGGCCCCATGTCCACGTCGTAGCCCAAATCAGCAAAGGCGGTGGCCACCACTTTGGCACCCCGGTCGTGGCCGTCTTGGCCTAGTTTGGAAACCATCACGCGCGGACGGCGGCCTTGTGCTTCGGCGAAGTCGGCGATGTCTTTTTTCAACGCGTTCCAGTAGTCCATGGTGTCGCCTGCGCTGGCATCGGCGTCGTAGGCTGCGGCATAGACGCCGCTGACTTTGTGGATGTCGGCGCGGTGGCGGCCAAAGGCTTTCTCCAGCGCGTCGCTCACCTCACCCACGGTGGCACGGGCGCGAATGGCGTCGATGCTCAGGGCCAGCAGGTTGCCTGCGTTTTCAGTGCCGGGGTGTCCTGCGGCAAATGTTAGGGCGGCCAGCGCACGCTCCACAGCAGCAGGGTCTCGCTTGGCCTTGATAGTGTTGAGCCGCGCAATCTGCCCTTCACGCACCGCCACGTTGTCGATGTCTCGGGTTTCCAGCGCGTCTTCGGTTTTGAGTTTGTACTTGTTGACGCCCACAATCACGTCTTGCCCGCTGTCGATGCGCGCCTGCTTTTCTGCTGCTGCGGCCTCGATCTTCAGCTTGGCCCAGCCGCTGTCCACGGCCTTGGTCATCCCGCCCATGGCTTGCACTTCTTCAATGATGGCCCACGCGGCATCTGCCATGTCTTGCGTGAGTTTTTCCATCATGTAGCTGCCAGCCCATGGGTCCACCACGCTGGTGATGTGGGTCTCTTCCTGGATGATGAGCTGGGTGTTGCGGGCGATGCGCGATGAAAACTCAGTCGGCAAGGCGATGGCTTCGTCAAAGCTGTTGGTGTGCAGCGACTGCGTGCCGCCAAACACCGCCGCCATGGCCTCGATGGTGGTGCGCACGACGTTGTTGTACGGGTCTTGTTCGGTCAGGCTCCAACCGCTGGTCTGCGAGTGCGTGCGCAGCATCAGGCTCTTGGGCGACTTGGCGTCAAAGCCCTTCATGATGCGGCACCACAGCAGGCGCGCCGCACGCATCTTGGCAATCTCCAGGTAGAAGTTCATGCCCACAGCCCAGAAGAAGGACAGGCGCCCGGCGAAGGCGTCCACGTCCATACCCTTGGCAATGGCCGTCTTCACATACTCCTTGCCATCGGCCAAGGTAAAAGCCAGCTCCAGCGCCTGATTGGCACCGGCTTCTTGCATGTGATAACCGCTGATGGAAATCGAGTTGAACTTCGGCATGTGCTGCGCCGTGTACTCGATGATGTCGCCGATGATGCGCATTGACGGCTCAGGCGGGTAGATGTAGGTGTTGCGCACCATGAACTCTTTGAGGATGTCGTTCTGGATCGTGCCGCTCAATTGCGCCTGCGTCACGCCCTGCTCCTCTGCGGCCACCACATAGCCCGCCAACACCGGCAGCACCGCGCCGTTCATGGTCATGGAGACACTGACCTTGTCCAACGGAATCTGGTCGAACAAAATCTTCATGTCCTCCACCGAGTCAATCGCCACACCCGCCTTGCCCACGTCGCCCGTCACACGCGGGTGATCGGAGTCATAACCCCGATGCGTGGCCAGATCGAACGCGACCGACACGCCCTGCCCGCCTGCGGCCAGCGCCTTGCGGTAAAACGCATTGGATTCCTCAGCGGTGGAGAACCCGGCGTACTGCCGAATCGTCCAGGGTCGCACAGCGTACATGGTGGCCTGCGGGCCGCGCAGGTAGGGCTCAAAACCCGGCAGCGTGTTGGCGTAGGGCAGGTCTTGGGTGTCAGCAGCCGTGTACAGCGGCTTGATGGTGATGCCATCTGGCGTCACCCAGTTGAGCGCCTCCACATCACCACCGGGGGCAGACTTGGCTGCGGCTTTTTGCCAAGCGTCGAGGCTGGCGGGCTTGAATGGTTCGGTCATGCTTGAATTTTACTCAAAAGTTCTTCCGTAATTATAAATTCAAAATTCAATTTAGCGGTAAAATTTGGAACATGACCGCTGCCGTACCCCACGACCGACTCAAACCCCGCGCACTGTACGAAGAGGTGGCCGAGCTGCTGCGTCAACGTATTTTCAAAGCCACCCAAGGCGACATGGAGCCCGGCGCCTGGATTGACGAGCTCAAGCTCGCCGCCGAATACGGCATCAGCCGCACCCCACTGCGCGAGGCCATCAAAGTGCTGGCCACCGAGGGCCTGGTCACCATGAAGCTGCGGCGTGGCGCCTACGTGACCGAGGTGAACGACAAAGACCTGACCGATGTTTACAGCCTGCTTGGTCTTTTGGAAAGTGATGCCGCAGGCATCGTGGCCATGCAGGCAAGCGAGACCCAACTGCTCGAACTAACGGCACTCCACAACGAGTTGGAAGCCTGCGTCCTGCCTGGGCGCGTGGATCGTCAACGATTTTTCGAAATCAATGAGCGCTTTCACATGCGCGTGCTGGAAATCGCCGACAACCGTTGGCGCAATCAGATCGTGGCCGACCTACGCAAAGTAATGAAACTCAACCGTCACCACTCACTTTTCAAGTCCGGACGCATAGAAGAGTCGCTCGAAGAGCACCGCGCAATCCTTGCTGCACTGACAGCTCGCGATTCCACCTACAGCATTAAATGTATGCAGGAACACTTTAAAAGCGGGTTAGAAGCGGCTATTTAAGGAGCATCAAGTCGCATCAATCCGACTAGAGTAACAAGCATAGCGTGCCATGGAGGTGCGTGATGCCCGAAAGGTTTTTGATCCTGTTCATACGGACACATTTAAATGGAGTTACCTCCTTGCTCCCATGACAGATTCTTACGCCACATGTATGCCTGAGCTGAACCTGCCTTCGATGCAGCAAACGCTACTCGAATACCAGGCCATTCTGGAAAACGCTTCGGTCGGCATTCTGTTTACGAGGGACCGCAAGGTGCTTCACTGCAACCCTAAATTCTCTGAAATTTTTGGTTGGCCGCATGGTGAACTGGTCGGGCAACCAGGTTTCGTGTTTTATCTATCCCCAGAGAACTATGCCGAGATGGGCCGTATTGCGACACCCATCCTCGCCAGCGCAGAGCTGCTGGACGTTGAAATCCCCATGTGTCGCAAAGATGGCAGCATAGTGTTTTGCCATATGCGAGCCAGGGCCATCAATCCGAACAATACAGCCGAAGGAACAATCTGGATCGCCGAAGACATCAGTGACAAAAAGACCGCACAACAAGCGCTGGCCGAGGCCCATCAAGAACTGGAACTTAGGGTACAGGAACGCACCTCGGAGCTTGTGAAGGCCCGTCAACAGTTAGAAGTTGTGATTCAAAGTGCCCCGCTTTCTATTTACACCCGAGGCCTTGATAGTCTCACCATGAGCTGGAACCCAGCCGCCGAGCGAATGTTCGGCTGGACGAAAGAAGAAGCCATAGGCGAACCACTTAGAACCATCCCTAAAGACCATGAGTCAGCGTTCAACAAATTGCATCAAAGAGCCGTAAGCGGGGAGTCGATCATTCAACAGGACGTTGTTCTACAAAAACGTGACGGTATGTTGATCGATACCAGTGTCACCATCGCCCCTTTAAAGGACTCTGAAGGAATTCTTTATGGCTTTGTCAACATTATTGCTGACATAACAGAACGTAACGCCGCCAAACAAAAGATCGAGTTTCTAGCCTACCACGACCCCCTGACTGGTTTACCCAACCGCTTGCTGCTGCAAGACCGTATGCAGCAGGCAATAGCACAGGCCGATCGCCAGCAAAAAGGGCTAGCCTTAATGTTTCTCGATCTGGACAATTTCAAGAAAATCAACGACTCTTTGGGTCATGCTACTGGGGACTCCTTTCTTAAAGAGGTAGCTACTCGCCTAAAGAAATGCGTGCGGGACACAGACACAATCAGTCGGCAAGGGGGTGATGAATTCGTGATCATCTTGGGTGATTTAAGTGGCAACGATGTGACGCCACCCATCATGAGCAAAATCATGGAACGACTGCAAGACCCGTTTCATACAGAAGGCATTGAGCTTTCAACTTCCGTATCCATTGGTGTGGCGCTATACCCAGATGATGGGTCTGATTTCGAGACGCTGAGTAAGAAAGCGGATATGGCCATGTTTCGAGCCAAAGAAGCTGGCCGCAACACCTACCGTTTTTTCGATGAGGAAATGAATACTGCAGCCACTGAACACCTTGTCGTGCGCAACGGACTTAGGCGTGCCTTAGATCGCGGCGAGTTCATGCTCCATTATCAGCCTCAGATTGATCTGGCTAGCGGGACAGTTATCGGAGCGGAAGCCTTGATTCGTTGGAATCACCCAGAGTTCGGCTTGGTGCCACCTGGACGATTCATACCAATCGCCGAAGACAGTGGATTAATCGTCCCCATCGGAGAATGGGTTATCCATGAGGCCTGCCGGCAAGCTATGGAATGGAAAAAAGCCGGTTTACCGGAATTAGTTCTAGCCGTGAATCTTTCAGCCGTTCAGTTCAAACGGAGCAATGTTGAGCACACCGTCATTCAAGCTTTGTCGCAATCAGGGCTAAACCCTCATTTTCTGGAACTGGAATTAACCGAGTCAATCTTGATTCAAAATGTAGAACAGGTGCTTGCCACCGTCAAGCGACTCAAACTTTTAGGGCTAAAAATTTCCATCGACGATTTCGGCACAGGCTATTCCAGCCTCTCTTATCTCAAACGGTTTGACATCGACAAACTGAAAATTGACCAATCCTTCGTCCGCGATCTGGCGACCGATCCGGACGATGGTGCCATTGTTCGAGCGATTATCCAGATGGCCCGCAGCTTGAATCTTAAAACCATTGCCGAAGGCGTAGAAACCCCAGCAATGTTGCAACAATTGAGTACCTTCGGTTGCGACGAGGCACAAGGATATCACTTTGCCCGCCCCATGCCAGCTGCCGAATTTGTACGCTACTTGTCTGGCAAGGACTCCAAACAGTCTAAGGGTTAGTGATGCGAACTTTATGGCCCTGCAATTAGCAGTCGATAGTGCGATCGTACTTTAAACAGAAGAAAGAATCGGCGGCCTGACACCTAAAATGGCCCCGTGACCACCCCACTCGCCCCCCTTCTTCGCCGCCCGATTCAGGAACTCCCCGACGAGCTGATCAGCCAGATTGCAGCCGGTGAAGTGGTAGAGCGCCCGGCCTCGGTGGTGCGTGAGCTACTGGACAACGCGCTGGACGCAGGAGCCACGCAAATCACCCTGCGCCTGCTGGCGGGTGGCGTGCGCCTGATTGCGGTGGAAGACAACGGCATGGGCATTCTGCGCGATGAGCTCCCCATTGCCTTCAAGCGCCACGCCACCAGCAAGATCAGCAGCCTGCGCGATCTGGAATCGGTGGGCACGATGGGGTTTCGCGGTGAGGCGCTAGCCGCTATCAACTCCATAGCTGACTGCGCTATTCTTTCAAGGGCCGCAGACCAATCTAATGCGTGGTTGCTGGATGGCCGCACGGGTGAACTGTCGCCCGTGGCGCGTAGTATCGGCACCACGGTAGAGGTGAAGGAGCTGT
>CANGME010000019.1 GCA_947455145.1 Comamonadaceae bacterium | reverse complement strand
TCTTTGACCCACGCCACGTCGGCCCAGGACAGGCGGGGGTCAAACTGCTCGTTGGTCCAGGCCGATAGCGAGTTCATGTCGCTTACGCCCTTGACGTGGCCCACCAGGTTGCCAAAGGTGTGGCGGCGCGTGCCCAGCATGCCTAAGCACCAGCGCGGTTTGGTCATCAGGTTGATGATGTTGGCGATGGTGGGGCTGGGTGGTGCGGTCAGGCCGTTTTTCAGGTCTTTGTGGCGCTGGCCGATGACTTGCAAGTCCAGCGTCAACACCAGTGCACTGCACTTGGCGGCGCGTGCGCGCTCGATCATGCGCACCATGGCGTCGCGGTCGCGCATCATGTAGAGCTGAAACCAGAAGGGCGCGGTGGTGTTGGCGGCGATGTCTTCAATCGAGCAGATGCTCATGGTGGACAGCGTGAACGGAATGCCGAATTTCTCAGCCGCGCGTGCGGCCAAGATCTCACCGTCGGCGTGTTGCATGCCGGTCAGGCCAACGGGTGCTATGGCGACCGGCATTTTGACGTCAATGCCCACCATCTTCGTCGCGGTGCTGCGGTTTTCCATGTTGACGGCCACGCGCTGGCGCAGCTTGATCTTCTGGAAATCGGACTCGTTGGCGCGGTAGGTGCTCTCGGTCCACGAGCCGCTGTCGGCGTAGTCGTAGAACATGCGGGGCACGCGTTTTTCTGCCAATACGCGCAGGTCTTCGATGTTGGTGATGACGGTCATTGATTAAGGTCTCCAAGAAAAAAATTAATCGCCAAAGCACACGCCAATGTCGCGCCCGGTTTGTAATGTGTCACTGTCGGGCGGCACGGCCTTCATGCGGCCTGCCACTTCTTCCAGATTCACATAGTTCACGTTGGGGAAGGCCAGCGCCACCATCACGCCGGACAAGCCTTCGTCCAGCGCGCGCACTGTCGCCGTACCAAAGCGCAGCGCGGCAATTCGGTCAAACGAGGTGGGGCTGCCGCCGCGCAGCAAGTGGCCTAGCACCACGGTGCGTGCGTCTTTGCCGGTGAGGCGGGCGAGTTCATGCGCTACTTGCTCACCCATGCCGCCCAGGCGCTCAGCGTGGCCGAACTCGTTGGATGCCAGCAATGCGTGATGGCCGCCTTTAGGCAACGCGCCCTCAGCCACTACCACCAGCGAGTACGTGCGTCCCTTGTCTTCGCGTTCGCGGATTTTGGTAACGACCTTGGTCAAGTCAAACGGAATCTCGGGCAGCAAAATGGCGTGCGCCCCACCCGCAATACCCGAGTGCAAAGCAATCCAGCCCGCGTAGCGCCCCATCACCTCCACCACCATCACACGCTGGTGGCTCTGGGCCGTGCTGTGCAGGCGGTCCAGGCACTCTGTGGCAAAGGACACGGCGGTGTCAAACCCGAAGGTGGTGAAGGTTTTGTCCAGGTCATTGTCAATCGTCTTGGGCACACCCACCACGCGCAGACCCTTGCGGTGCAGATCGTTGGCAATGGTGAGCGAGCCGTCGCCGCCCACAGACACCAGCGCGTCAATGCCCTCGCGCTGGAAGTAGTGCAAGATTTCATCAGAGCGGTCAACCTCTTTGACGCTGCCGTCCGCCTGCATCACAGGAAAGCTAAACGGGTTACCCTTGTTGGTGGTGCCCAAAATCGTGCCGCCCAAGTGCGCAATGCCGCGCACATCGTCTCGCGTGAGGGGGCGCACACCGCCCTGTGGGTAGTGCTCAGGCTGCAAGATACCGTTAAACCCATCGCGAATGCCAACACACTCCCAGCCGCGCAGACTGGCGGACAGCACGGTGGCGCGGATCACCGCGTTCAAACCCGGCGCGTCGCCACCGCCGGTGTTGATGGCAATGCGGTTAATGGGAGTGGCCATCGGTGTGGACTTCTTAGGCGGCTACGGCAAAGGTTTCGGTGGCCGTGTCAAACCCTTTTTCTTTGAGGTAAGTCACCAGCCCAGCGTCCATGCTTTGCGCGTGCCCTGGGAACCATTCCACCAGGGCTTCCAGCATTTTTTCAATGAGATCGGTCTCGCCTAGCAGCGCGCGGCGCTCTACCTCCTTCATCACCTCCAGTACACCAGCGTGTTGGGTGAAGTGGCAAAAATCTTCTGCAATGCCGCAAGCCCGCATCCAGCGCTCTTCTTGGGCAAAGTGCTCCACCGTGTGCTCCACAAGTTCTTGGAACTTGGGCAACTGCGTGGCCGCATCGGCGCTGGCTGTGGCGTTGAGCATCACGATGAACTCTTCGTGCGTGGCGTCAGTGCGGGGGTCGTTCAGTTGCAGTTCCGGCGACCAATTCAAGCGTGATAGTGAAGTTTGTGTCATGAGCTTGCCAAGTTTTTTGGATAGATGTGCTTACATTATCGGGCTTCGTGCGGGAGCCACTTTGACATCAAACGAGTGTGAACAAGCTTTGTTCAGCGCGCCATGGCCTCGCGCACTGCCCGTCCCAGTTCAATGACCGCCATGGCGTAGTAGCTGCTCCAGTTGTAGCGGGTGATGACGTAAAAGTTCTCGGTGCCGGCCACGTAGCTTGGGGGCTTGTCGCCGTTTTGCAACTCGACCAGGGCCAGTGGGCCGCTGTGGGTTTGGGCGTCGGTGTCCAGCACCGCGCCTTTGGCGATGAAGCTGGCTGCGCTGAAGGTGGGCAGGATGTCAGGCAACAATAGGGCTTCAAGGTCGAGCTTTTCAGAGTTGAAGCTCACGCTGTAATGGGTGGGCATACCGGTATGCCAGCCGAAGGTTTTGAAGTAGTTGGCGACAGAGCCAATCACGTCAGCCGGGCTATTGAAGAGGTCAATGCGGCCATCGCCATCAAAGTCCACGGCGAACTTGGCCCAGCTTGACGGCATGAACTGCGGCAGACCCATGGCCCCGGCGTAGCTGCCGCGCAGGGTCATCGGGTCTATGCCACCTTGGTGAGTGAGCTTAAGGAATTGCCCCAACTCGCCCGCAAAAAACTGGCTGCGCTGCGCGGCTCGTGGGTGGGCTGCGGGGAAGTCAAACGCCAGAGTGGCCAGTGCGTCCAGCACTTTGAAGTTGCCGGTTTGCTGGCCGTAAATTGTCTCCACGCCAATGATGCCCACGATGATCTCTGCCGGTACGCCATAGGTGGCTTGGGCACGGGCCAGTGTTTCCCGCTGGGCTTGCCAGAAGGTCACACCAGCGCGTGTGCGAATGGGGTCGATAAAGCGGCTGCGGTAGAGCGCCCAATTTTTGGGCGTGCCCACCGGGGCAGGTGTCATGAGGCGCTCCACCACAGGCAGCCGATGCGCTTGGCCCAGCGTGCGGCGCACCCAGGCCGGGTTTAGCGCGTGTTGCTTGGCGATGTCGTCGGCCAAGGCCATAGCGTCAGGGCGGCTGGCGTAGCTGGGGCCGGCGGTGGCTTTGGCTTTGACGCGTTTCTCGGCCATACCCGCTGTGGAAAAGGCGAGAAAACTTATTAAAAACAGGGCGTTTCGCAACCGTTTGAAGGGTGAAGCTATGGTCATTGCGTCCAGTGTAATTGCTTGAACTCACGCTTGAGTTGGGCCAGCCCAGCGCGTTGATGTTCGCCTGTATCGTTGCGCGCGTAACGCAGTGCCTCCAGGCGCAACAGCCAGTCATGGATGGCTTGGGCCTGATGGGCGTCTTGCCCTTGCCCTGGCCGACTCAGCAGCAGCCGCTGCGCCAGCGTACGCGGGGGCGTACCGGGCGGGTGTTCAATCCCCATGCGACGCAGATGCGCTTGGGCTTGGGCCAACAGGCGCAGCCATGGGTCGTGTTGTTGGCGCTCCCAGCGCGTCCAAACCGCCCCGAGCAACGCGGCCAGCGCGAGGCAGATGGCCAGTACCCGGCCCAGGTCCTCCCAACTGGGGGATTCAAAGCCCAGATTGCGCAGCAAGTTGAGTTGCTGTTTTTGGGTGTAGTTCAGGATGCGCTGGTTCCAGGCGTTGTTCACGGCTTCCCACATCGCCCGCAGTTGCAGCGACAAGCCGGGGCTCAGGGTGTTGATGGCCGTGCCCAGCACGCCGCGTGGTGCTTGCAAGCGTTGGAGTGTGCCCACACGACTGGGGGCCACGGCGGCGGTTGGATCCACCCGCACCCAGCCCTGGCCTGCAAGCCAGACCTCTGCCCAGGCGTGGGCATCGCTTTGGCGCACCATCCAGTAGTTGTCAACCGCATTGCGCTCGCCGCCTTGGTAGCCAGTGACGATGCGCGCGGGAATGCCGAGCGCACGCATCAGAATGACAAAGGACGAAGCGATGTGCTCGCAAAACCCCTCTTTTTTATCGAACCAGAATTCATCAGCGCTGTGCTGGCCAAAGACGCCGGGGTCGAGGGTGTAGGTATAGCCGCCGGTGCGCAAGCGTTGCAGCACAAGGCTGATGAGCGCGCTGGCCGGTGCGCCGGGGGCATCACGTCGCATCTCCGCTGCCAGTTCCAGAGTGCGGGGGTTGAAGTTGAAGGGCAATGTCAAAAAATCTTGCAAACCAGGGCGGTTGCGCAAGGTGTCCGCTGCGTCGGAGGGCCCATGGCGGAACTGCGGGTAACTGACGACGCTGTAGCGCAGCAGGTCGGTGATGGGTTCACTGGCCAGCCATTGCAGCTCGCGTGTCATGCGGGGGGGCGAACCGGGCAGGGCGGCTGGGAGTGTTGGGGTGTTGGGTGTGGCATCTAGTACCAGCAACCAGGGGTTTTGTTTGGGCTCTAGCGTGACCTCGTAACGCACGGGCTCGCCACTTACCTGCAAACCTGCTTGTAGTTGCTGTTGGGGGGCAACGCTGGAGCGTAATGAGCGCCATTCGCGCCCGTCAAAAGTCGAGAGTACCGGACCACGAAAATACAGCGCAGCTTGCGCAGGCGCAGCACCTTCAAAGCGTATGCGCATGGCCACGCTGTCGTCCAGCACCAGGTTGGCGATGCTGCCCACCGACATTCGGTCTGACAATCCGCTGCGCCCGCTCATGGCGTCACCCGGTGTGCCCCACAGCGGGGCCAGACGCGGGAACAGCATGAACAAAATCACCATGATGGGCGCACCCAGCAAAGCCGTCGTGCCTGCAATGCGCGCCGCTCGCCACAGCGGGGGGCGACCCACTGGCATGTGGCTGTTGACCAGCGCCGTCAATAAACCCCACAACCCGATCAGCATGGCCCCAGCGGTGAGTAATGACTGCGAGTAAAAAAAGTGCGTGAGCATGCTGAAAAAACCGAGAAAAAACAGTACAAACGCATCACGCCGCGCGTGCAGCTCCAGTGTCTTTAAGGTCAACAAGACCACCACCAGCGTGACCCCGGCGTCACGCCCGAGCAGGGTGCGGTAGGTGGCAAAGGTGGATGCGATGGTGAGGAGCAAAAGACCTATTGACCACCATTTCGACGGCAGCGGTTGCAAGCGCAGTGCGAGCCAGCCACGGCCAATGAGCACGGCGGCTGACAGGGCGCTGCACCACAGGGGCAGGTGCTCTGTTTGCGGCAGGATGATCCAGGCGATGACTAACAGCAGGAACAGGGTGTCGCGGCTGTCGCGGGGCAGGGCGGCCAGCTTTTTCAACATAAAGCCAGCGCCTCCAAACACCGCCTCTGATGCCCCACGCCCTGTGCAGGCGCAAGCTCAACACCAGGCAAACGCAGACCGTAATCCAGCCCCAAATCCTCCGCCTCCAGCACCCACGCACACAAGCGCGAAAGCCCTTGCTCCCGGTCAGAAGTCCCGACCTGCGACAAATCCAACCACAACTCACTGTGCAGCGCCTGCTGGCTGTCCCGGCTCACCAGCTGCCCCGTCTGCGCGGCTTTTTTCCAGACCACTTGCTTGAGCGCATCGCCCCGGCGGTAAGGGCGCACGCCGTCGAACTCGTCGCTCCCCGTGCTGGGCGCAGCAGCACTGCCATTGTCATGCGCCACGCCTGCGGGCAAGGGGGGCGGGTTCGTTTCAGCTTGCGGATAGACCAGCAAGGGCGCAGCGGGCCGCCACACCGTCCACACGCGAAACGTACCCAGGGGAAAGCGCGTTTCGGCGGTGAGTGCGGGTAGCGCATGCAGGCCGCGCAGGGGCGTGGGGCAGGCCAGTTGCACGCGGCTGCTGCTTTGGCCTGGCACGTCGCACCAGACCCAGTGTTTGGCGTCCAGCACGCTCAGGCCAATACCGTAGCGTGGGGCTTTGCGTTGGCTGCTCAGGGTGACGTTCAGGCTGGCCACTTGGCCGCAAAAAACCGGCTCAAGCGGGCTCAGGCTCAGACTCAAGCCGCGCAGCGTGCCATGGCACACATGCATGCCCACCACGGCGCTACCGGCCAGTAAAAATGTCAGCAGATAGCCCAGGTTGAGCTGGTAGTTAATGGCCGCCACCAACAGCACCAGCAGGGTGATTGCCAACATCCACCCGGCCCGTGTGGGCAGGATGTAAACGTTGCGCTGGGTCAGCGTGAGCAAGTCGGTGCGGGGCTGGCGGGCCAGCCACCAGTGGCGGATGCGTTCGTTCACGGCAGTGGCACGGCTTCCAGCATGGCGCGCACCTGCTCTAGCGCGCCCCGGCCTGCATCGTTCACGGGGTTGAGGCGGTGGGCTGTGGTTTGCGGCAGGATGGCTTGCACGTCGTCGGGGGCCACAAAATCGCGCCCGCTCAGCAAGGCTTGTGCCTTGGCTGCGCGCAACACCGCCAGCCCGGCGCGTGGGCTCAGGCCCTGCACAAACCAGCGTCCTGATCGCGTGGCGGCCAGTAGGTCTTGCACATAGTCCAGCAGCGGTGGTGCGGCGTGCACGGCGATGACCTGTTGTTGCAGTGCCAGTAGTTCGTGTTGGGTGAGCAGGCCGTTCAGGTGATCGACCATCTCGCGCCGGTCTTGGCCTGCGAGCAGGGTGCGTTCGGCGTCGCGGTCGGGGTAGCCGAGCGAGATGCGCATGAGGAAGCGATCCAGCTGCGATTCCGGCAGCGCATGCGTGCCGCGCTGGTCGTGCGGGTTTTGCGTGGCGATGACGAAGAAGGGTGTCGGTAGGGGTCGGGTTTCACCATCGACTGTGACCTGCTTTTCTTCCATTGCTTCGAGCAACGCGCTTTGGGTTTTGGGGCTGGCGCGGTTGATCTCATCGGCCAATAAAACTTGCGCAAAAATCGGACCAGGGTGAAAAATGAAGCTCTCGCGCCCCCGGTCATAGACCGACACGCCAGACAAATCGCTGGGCATCAAATCCGAGGTGAATTGCACGCGCGAAAATTGCAGGCCAAAGGTGCGGGCCAGCGCGTGGGCCAGCGTGGTTTTACCGACGCCGGGCGCGTCTTCAATCAGCAGGTGGCCGCCGGCCAATAAACAGGCCACACCGTCGCGCACAGCGTCGGTTTTACCGACAATCACCGTGTTAAGCTGATTCAACAAAGACTTGAGTTTGAGTTGTGTATCCATGGCTTAGACCTTACCCGAAATTGTTATAAAAAAACTTGCGGGACAGACCAAGAGTTACGCGCAGCGAACTTTGCTCTGTCCTCAACTGATGAGGAGCATCATGACCAAGACCGGCTACTTTTCCCACCCCGATTCACGCAAGCATGAAATGGGTCGAGGCCACCCCGAATGCCCTGAGCGACTGGACGCCATTGAAGACCGGCTTTTGATTTCTGGCGTGGGCGACGCGCTGGTGCGCCTTGAAGCGCCGCTGGCCTCCCTGGATGAGCTGGAACTCGGCCACAGTCGCATGCATGTGGCGTCCCTTCGCGGTTTGAGCGACAAGCTGAGCGACGAGGTCGAAGCTGGTGGCCCACGCTACGCCCAAATCGACCCAGACACGGCCATGAATGTGAACTCATGGAACGCCATCTTGCGTGGCGCTGGCGCAACCATGGCGGCGACGGATGCCGTGATGGCCGGTGAACTTGAAAATGCTTTTTGCGCTGTGCGCCCACCCGGCCACCACGCCTGCCATGACCATGCCATGGGCTTTTGCTTCATCAACAACGTGGCCGTAGCCGCCAAGTACGCGCTGGAGCGCCATGGCCTGCAACGCGTGGCGATTGTGGACTTTGACGTGCACCACGGTAACGGCACCGAAGACATCGTGGCCGGGGACGAGCGTATCTTGATGGTGAGCTTTTACCAGCACCCGTTTTATCCCCAAGGCGGCTCGCAATCCGGCGCCGACAACCTGGTGAATCTGCCTGTGCCCGCCTACACCAAGGGCGACGTGGTGCGCGACCTGATTGAGACGCACTGGCTGCCCCGGCTGGAGGAACACCGCCCCGAGATGATCTTCATCAGCGCCGGTTTTGACGCCCACCGCGAAGACGATCTGGGCCAGTTAGGTTTGGTTGAAGCCGATTACGCCTGGATAACCAAGCGCATCATGGAAGTGGCCCATCGCCACGCCAAAGGTCGTATCGTCTCGTCGCTGGAGGGCGGCTACAACCTGAGCGCACTGGCACGCAGCGTGGAGTCGCATGTGCGGGTGTTGGCGGGGGTGTGAGGCTCAACTCAAAGTTGCACGAAAATGAGTCATTCAATTTATGCGCATAAAATGCGCATAAATGGCTCCAAAGGAAATTCATCATGACTGCTGCGGTTTCACTCAATCGTAAACGACCCGTTAATCTCACCTTGAGCGAAGGCTTGGTGGCCCAGGCCAAGACCTATACCGACAACCTCTCCGCCACCATGGAGACTTTGCTAGCCGGTTTTGTTACCAGCCAGCAACAGGCCCGCGCGGCTCGTCAACATACCGCAGATGTCTGCGTCGCAGACTGGAATGGGGTGCATAAAAGCGTGGGCTCGTTTGCAGATGAGCACAGCACTTTGTGATGGCACAGTACGATGTTCATCGAAACCAGGGATCGCTGAAGGCGTCCATCCCCTTTGTTGTACTTGTTCAGTCGGCGTTGTTTGACAGCTACCGTCGCCGCATGGTGGTGCCGCTGGTGCTGCGCAGTGCGCTGCCGAGCAAGATGGCCACGGTGGGCTCGCGCATGAATCCGCAGTTTCAAGTAGAGGGCATGGCCGTGGTGCTGCACCCGCTGGACATGGTGTCTGTGGCTTTGGATCAACTGGGTGAGCAAGTGGGTTCTTTGACTGAGCAGGGTCAGGCTATTGCTGATGCGCTTGACGAATTGCTCACCCGTTCTTGGGGTTAGCCATTGGGCTACCATCGTTGCTTCCTACTACGTTTCTCAACCCCATGCTCTACCAAATCCTCTCCCTGTTGCTCGAAGTCATCGTCGGCGTTGTGGCCAGTGCTTGCCTGTTGCGGCTGTACATGCAGCACCAGGCGATTGCAATGTCGGCGCGCTCGGGTAATCCGCTGGGGCGTTTTATCTTTGCCTTGACGGATTGGCTGGTGCTGCCGTTGCGCCGGGTGTTGCCTGCCATGGGGCGTTGGGACACGTCCAGCCTGGTGGCGGCATTTTTGCTGGAGTTGTCGCAGTTCTCTCTGCTTTGGCTGCTGATGAGCATGACGGGTAGTTACGGTTCGGTGATTATCCTGGCCGCGTTCGGCCTGGTGCGGCTGGTGATTTCTGGTTTAACGGGGCTCGTCATCGTGTACGCCGTGTTGTCATGGGTGCAGGCACGTTCGGTGATGAGTGATGTGATTGAGCGGCTGGTGGCCCCCATTCTTAGCCCGGTGCGACGCGTTGTTCCTTTGCTGGGCGGCGTGGACTTGTCGCCGCTAGTCTTACTGGTGCTGCTGCAAATTGCGGCCATTGTGTTGGGGCACTTGCAGGCATCGGCGCTGCTGTAGGTCTTTCCCTTCTTCTTGGGCTTGCGCTGCTGGGCTATTCAGCCTTGATGCGCGCGGCCTGTATCACTTGGGCCCATTTCTCCTGCTCGCTGCGCTGAAAGGCGGCGAGTTTCTCCGGGCCACCCCCCACAGGCACGGCCCCCAAATCCGTCAAGCGTTTGGCTACCGTCGGTTTTTTGAGTGCCGCATCCACCTCGGCCGACAGGCGCTTGATGATGTCAGGCGGCGTGCCTGCGGGGGCATACAGGGCGTACCAGGAGGAGGCTTCAAAGTCTTTGAGACCTAGCGCTTCGCCCATGGTGGGCACGTCTGGGTAGTCGGGCAGGCGCTGCGCGGTGGTGACGGCCAGCATCCTGAGCTTGCCGCTTTTCACAAACGGCGTGCTGGTGAGCAGGGTGTCGAACATGACATGCACTTGCCCAGCCACCACGTCCGCAATGGCCGGGCCCGAGCCCTTGTAGGGGATGTGGGTCATGAATGTGCCGGTGCGGAACTTGAAGTACTCCGGCACCAGGTGCGATGAGCCGCCATTGCCCGCCGACGCAAAGTTGACCTGACCCGGGTGAGTCTTGAGGTAGCTGACGAATTCGGGGATGGTCTGCACCTGCAGGCGCAGCGGATTGATGACCACGGCAATCGGCACGGTAACCACCAGCGCGATGGGCGCGAAGTCTTTGTTGGCGTCGTAGGGGATTTTGTCGTGCAACCGGGGGTTGATGGCCATGGTGCCGATGCTGGCCATCATCAGGGTGTAGCCATCAGCGGGTGATTTGGCGGCTTCAGCCACGCCGATGAAGCCGTGCGCACCGGCCTTGTTTTCCACCAGCACCGGGGTCTTGAGCGCCTCGCCCATGGCCTGGCCGAGCACGCGTGCAGTGATGTCGGTGGGGCCGCCAGCGGGGAAGGGGACGACGATGCGGATGGGTTTGGCAGGCCAGGTTTGGGCGATGGCAGGGCTGCACATGCTGAATAAGGCACTGAGCAGTGCCCATGCCAATTGAGGCTTTAGAAAACGTTGTTGCACAAGGGCGTTCCTCGTAATCCGTCACTCCCGCGAAGGCGGAAATCCAGGGTGACTCAAGTGTTCGATTTCAACTGCGCTGTAGCCGAGCTCGGTCAACAATTCAGCGCTGTGCTCCCCCAGCTTGGGTGGGCTCAAACGCACACCGGGGCGCGCGCCGTCCAAGGTGAAGGGCATCAGCACCGTTTTCGTCTCCCGACCATCGGGCAGGGTCATGGGGGCCAAGCCGCCGGTGGCCAGCAGGTGTGGGTCAGCTAGCAAATCTTGGGGTTGCGTGATGGGGGCAAAGGGCAGGGCGTGCTGCTCGAACACAGCGGCCAACACGGCGGCGCTGTAGGGGGCCAGGCGCTCGCGCAGTAGCGGCATCATCCAGTCGCGGGCACGCACCCGGTCGTTGTTGCTGCTCAGGCGCGTATCGGCTTTGAGGTCGGCAAAACCAAAGGCATCGCAAAAAATGGCCCAAGCGGTGTCGCTGACCACGGCCAGAAAAATCTGTTCGCCGTCTTTGACCTTGAACACGTCGTACACCGCCCAGGCCGAGATGCGCGCAGGCATGGGGGCTGCGGCTTGGCCGGTGACGGCAAATTGCATCATGTGTTGGGCCACCAGAAACACATTGTTCTCGAACAGTGCGCTTTGCACTTCCTGGCCTAGCCCGGTTTTCTCGCGTTGGGCCAGCGCGGCCATGGCGCCAATGGCGCCAAACATGCCGCCCATGATGTCGTTGACGCTGGTGCCTGCGCGCAGCGGGTCGCCGGGGCGGCCGGTCATGTAGGCCAGCCCGCCCATCATCTGCACCACTTCATCGAGTGCGGTGCGGTGCTCATAGGGGCCGGGTAAAAAGCCCTTGTGGCTGATGTAGATGAGGCGGGGGTTGAGGGCCTTGAGACTGGCGTAATCGAGGCCCAGCTTTTGCATGGTGCCGGGCTTGAAGTTCTCACTCACGATGTCGGCGGTGGCGATCAGGCGCAGCGCGGCCTCCAGGCCTTCGGGCGTTTTCAAATCCAGCGCCAGGCTTTTTTTGTTGCGGTTGAACAGGGGGAAAAACCCCGCGCCCGAGCCGATGAGTTGGCGTGTGGCATCGCCCTGGTGGCCGTGGCCTATAGGTTCGACCTTGATGACTTCTGCGCCCAGATCGGCCAGCACCATGCCGCAGGTCGGGCCCATCACCATGTGGGTGAATTCGACCACGCGCAGGCCGGTGTAGGGCAGTGGGTTGGTGCTCATGTCCGAATGGAAGGATGCCAGTTTTTAGGCAGACCGGCTTCAGGGGTCATGCCGTAAAGCACTTCACCCGGCAGGCCGGCTTGCAGCGGTGCACGCGCGGCCATGAGCTTCTCGATATCAATGCCGGTGTTCACCCCCATGGCCTCGAACATGAAGACCAGGTCTTCCGTCACCACATTACCGGACGCGCCGGGCGCGTAGGGGCAGCCGCCCAGGCCGCCGAGCGAGGCGTCAAAGGTGGTCACGCCCACGTCATAGGCCGCCAGGCAATTGGCCAAGCCCAAGCCGCGTGTGTTGTGCAGGTGAGCCGCTCCAGCCTTGGCCCCAATAGCGGCGCGCAGGCGAGTGAACAGACGCCGCACTTGGGCGGGGTTGGCCATGCCGGTGGTGTCGGACAGGCCCGATTCATCGGCCCCAGCGGCAATGCATTGGCTGGCCAGCCAGATCACATCGTCTTCGGCCACCTCGCCTTGAATCGTGCAGCCAAAGGCGGTGGCGATGCCGGCCTCGATCTTCACGCCAGGGGCCATCGCGTCACGCAGGCGAGCGATGGCGTGCACTTCTTCGACCATGGCCTCGCGCGTTTTACGCACATTGGCCAGGGAGTGCGGGGCGCTGGCCGACACGGGGATCGTTAGCTTTTGCGCGCCCGCCTCTAGCGCGGCTTGCGCGCCGCGCAGATTGGGCACGAGCGCCATGATGGTGACGCCCCTGTGGGTAAGCCCGTGGCGCAGCACGGCGGCGGTGTCCGCCAGTTGCGGCAAGAGGTGTGCGGGCACAAAGGAGCCGACTTCGATCTCTTGCACGCCAGCAGCCACCAGCGCGTCGATCCAGCGGCATTTGTCTGCCGTGGACATGATGGACTTGACGGATTGCAAGCCGTCGCGCGGGCCGACCTCGCTGATGAGAATCGCCCCGCTAAGCGTCATGCGACTGCATCAGCCGGTTGACGCTGCAACATGGCCAAGGTGCTGGCAATGGTTTTGCGCAGTTCGCGGCGGTCGCAAATGAAATCGACCGCGCCTTTGGTTTGCAAAAACTCGGCGCGTTGAAAGCCCTCAGGCAGGGTGACGCGCACGGTGGATTCGATCACGCGCGGCCCGGCAAAGCCGATGAGTGCCTTGGGCTCGGCAATCACCACATCGCCCAAGAAGGCGAAGCCTGCACTGACGCCACCCATGGTGGGGTCGGTGAGCACGCTGATGTAAGGCAAGCCTTTCTTGGCGAGCCGGGTCAGCGCCGCATTGGTCTTGGCCATTTGCATGAGTGAGAGCAGGCCTTCTTGCATGCGCGCGCCACCGGTGGCAGTGAAGCAGAGGAAGGGCACTTTTTGCTCGATGGCCGCCTCAACGCCGCGCACAAAACGCTCGCCCACCACTGAGCCCATGCTGCCGCCCATGAAGTTGAATTCGAAACAGGCGGCGACCAGGCTGATGCTGTGCACCGCACCGCCCATCACAATGAGGGCGTCGGTCTCGCCCGTGCTCTCCATGGCCTCTTTGAGACGCTCCGGGTATTTGCGGCTGTCTTTGAACTTGAGGGGGTCAATCGGCAGCACTTCTTGGCCAATTTCAAAGCGGCCTTCGCCATCCAGAAAATGGTTGAGCCGCTCGCGCGCACCAATGCGGTGGTGGTGGCTACAGCTGGTGCAGACGTTCTGGTTTTTCTCCAGATCGGTCTTGTAGAGCACAGTCTCGCAACTCGGGCATTTGATCCACAGGCCTTCAGGCACACTGCGCCGCTCGGCCGGGTCGGTGTGCTGGATTTTGGGGGGGAGTAGTTTTTCGAGCCAAGACATGAGAGCCTCCAACGTAGTGGAAAGAAATTATGCGTCCAAAGCCGCGCGTATGTCTCGCAAGAAAGCCGCTGCCACAGGCACGACTTGGTCACGAGCTTGTTCGTCAATCAATTGGATGATTTTGCTGCCAATCACCACCGCATCGGCCACCCGTCCAATGGCTTGCGCCGTGGCCGCATCGCGGATGCCAAAGCCCACACCGACGGGCACGTGCACATGCTGGCGAATGCGCGGCAGCATGGCCTCGACCGCAGCCGTGTCCAGTGTGCCCGAGCCGGTGACGCCCTTGAGCGAGACGTAGTACACATAGCCGCTGGCGAGTGCGGCAATTTGCTGCATGCGCGCATCGGTGCTGGTGGGGGCCAGCAAGAAGATCAGATCCAGACCCTGGGCCTTGAGCGCAGCGGCAAAGGCCACGCATTCTTCGGGCGGGTAGTCCACCACCAGCACGCCATCGACACCTGCTGCAGCGGCGTCGCGGGCAAAGGCGTTGTCGCCACTGGTGCTGACGTGCAATTGGTCGTAGCGCTCAATCGGGTTGGCGTAACCCATGAGCACCACGGGGGTGGTGTTGTTCTGGGTGCGGAAGTCGCGCACCATGGCCAGCACCTGCACCAGGCCCACGCCAAAAGCCAGGGCTTTGTCACCGGCTTTCTGGATCACGGGGCCATCAGCACTGGGGTCAGAGAAGGGGACACCCAGCTCAATCACATCGGCCCCGGCGGCCACCATGCCGTGCATCAGCTCAGGGGTGATGTCAGCAAAAGGGAAGCCAGCGGTGACGAAGGGTATCAGGGCCTTGCGGTTTTGCGCTTTGAGTGCCGCGAAGGTGGCGTTGATGCGGCTCATGCTTTGATTCCCAAGCTGGACATGTTGATGGTTTGCTCAGTCGCCGGGCCACCTTTAACGGCCTGACCCTGGCAACTCGGGCGGCAGAAAAAATCACCGCCACTCAAGTCGGCCACGGTGCCGATGTCTTTGTCGCCCCGTCCTGACAGGTTGACCAAAATGGACTGATCTGGTCGCATGGTTTTGGCCAACTTCATGGCATGGGCCACGGCGTGGCTCGATTCCAGCGCAGGGATAATGCCCTCGGTGCGGCACAGGTAGTGGAAGGCGGCCAGCGCCTCTTTGTCGGTGATGCCCACATATTCGGCGCGGCCGATGTCTTTGAGGTAGGCGTGCTCGGGGCCGACACCGGGGTAGTCTAGCCCGGCGCTGATGCTATGGGTCTCGGTCACTTGGCCGTTGAAGTCTTGCAGCACGTAGGTGCGGTTGCCGTGCAGCACGCCGGGGCTGCCTTTTTGTAGCGACGCGGAGTGCTTGCCGCTGTCCATGCCTTCGCCTGCCGCTTCGACACCAATCAAGCGCGTGTTTTCATGCGAGATGTAGGGGTGGAAGATGCCCATGGCGTTGGAGCCACCGCCGACACAGGCCACCACAGCATCGGGCTGAGTCGCCGCCACGCCCAGGCGCGCCAGCATCTCGGGCATTTGCACCAGACATTCTTCGCCGATGACGCTCTGGAAATCACGCACCATCATCGGGTAGGGGTGCGGGCCCGCCACCGTGCCAATGATGTAGAAGGTGTTGTCCACGTTGGCGACCCAGTCGCGCATGGCTTCATTTAGCGCGTCTTTGAGGGTCTTGCTGCCGCTCTCCACCGGCACGACGGTCGCGCCCAAAAGCTTCATGCGGTACACGTTAGGGCTTTGGCGCTTCACGTCTTCGCTGCCCATGTACACCACGCACTCCAGGCCGTAGCGCGCGCAAATGGTGGCGGTGGCCACACCGTGCTGGCCCGCGCCGGTCTCGGCAATGATGCGCGGCTTGCCCATGCGTTTGGCCAGCATGGCCTGGCCAATGGTGTTGTTGATCTTGTGCGCGCCGGTGTGGTTGAGGTCTTCGCGTTTGAGGTAGATCTGCGCGCCACCTTGCTCACGGCTCATGCGCGCGGCGTGGTACACGGGCGAAGGGCGACCCACAAAATGCGCCAGCTCGTACTTGAACTCGGCGAGGAACTCGGGGTCGTGCTGGTATTTGGCGTAGGCGGCGCGCAGTTCGTTGATGGCGTGGGTGAGTGTCTCGCTCACAAAGCTGCCGCCGTAAATGCCGAAGTGACCACTGGGGTCGGGTTGCTGGTATTCAAACATGGTGTTCACTGATGAGTTGTTGGTCTGCGGCACGCACGGCCGCGACAAATTGCTTGATTTTTTCGGCATCTTTGATGCCTTTGATGGTGCCGCCGCCGGGTGCATCCACCTCGACGCCGGAGCTGATATCGACCGCTAGCGTTTTACAGCGCGGGCGCAACTGCACAATGCCATCGGTCACGTTGGCAGCGTTGAGCCCACCACTTAAGACGAGGTGAGCGTTGACGTTTGCTGGAAGGAGTGACCAATTGAAAGCCTTGCCGCCACCGCCAAAACCTTCGACTTCGGCGTCGAGCAGGATGGCTTGGGCGTTTGAGTAATCAGACACGTATTTTACGAGGTCGAAATCCCGCCCTGCCTCACCCAAAGGGATGCGGGCCGCGCGCAGAAAAGGGCGAGCCCCGTGCTGGCTGGATTCCCAGCATTCTTGCGGTGTTTCATCACCATGAAATTGCAGCGTAGCGCTCTGAATATGGGTGCAAGCAGCTGCGATATTTGTAGCAGACTCATTGACGAAAAGCAGCACCGGTGTGACAAAGGGTGGCAGGCGACGGGCCAGTTCGGCGGCGCGCACAGGCGTCACATAGCGCGGGCTTTTGTCGTACAGCACGAAGCCAATTGCGTCAGCCCCGGCGGCCACCGCAGCGTCCACATCTTGCTCACGTGTTAGGCCGCAAATCTTGATTCGGGTACGGATGAATCCGCCGCCGGGCCGTCCCAAGGCGGATTGCGCCCCCTCGGGAGGCAGCGCAGCAGACGAAGTCGCAAGCGTGGGGGCTTTTTTCATAGCAGCCCATCATACGCAGGCGTGCGATCCGGTAGGCCCCAATGGGCGTCGTAGCGCGGGCCGAGGAAGTACAGGCCGTCAGGCGAGAACGTGGGGGCAGCGGCATCGCGGTTGCGTGCGGCCAGCACCTCCACAATCCATTCGGACGGGTACTTGCCTTGGCCTATGGCGACCAAGCAGCCCATGAGGTTGCGGATCATGTGGTGCAAAAAGGCATTGGCTTCAAACTCAAAACGCCAGTACGCGCCCCGGCGGGTGATCTCCAGGCGCAGCAGTTTTTTGACGGGCGATAGGGCCTGGCAGGCCGAGGCGCGAAACGAGGTGAAGTCGTGCTCACCCAAGAGGTGCTTGGCGGCCTCGCTCATGGCATTCATGTCCAGCGGGTGGTAGGCCCAGCCGACGCGGCCCGCATCCACGCTGGGGCGCACGGGGGAGTCGAGCAGCATGTAGGCGTAGCGACGCGAGAGGGCGTTGGCGCGGCAGTGAAACTCATCAGGCATGATCTGCGCCCACTGGACGGCAATGTCTTTGGGCAGGTGGGTATTAGTGCCACGAACCCATGCGTGGATGGGGCGGTTTAAGGGAGTGTCGAAATGCACTACCTGCATCAGACCATGCACACCAGCGTCGGTACGCCCGGCACACACGGTGGAGACACGTGAGGTGTTGATGTTGCTGAATTTGGCTAGGGCCGCTTCCAGCTTGTCTTGCACCGTCTTGCCGGAGAGCTGACTCTGCCAGCCTTCGTACGATTGACCGTTGAAACTTATGCCCAGGGCGACCCTCATGGTTGAGGTTTGTTAAAGATAGTCACGATCAAAACGCATTAATCCTAGCGGAGTTGGCTCAAGGCGTGTTGTGCTTTGGCCTTCATTTCACCCGACGCTTCAGCAATCACCTCTTCAATCAAGTTGCGCGCACCATCCAAGTCGCCAATAGACCCAAATTCTGCGGCCAAGGATAACTTGGTGCTGAGAGGGTCTTCCTCATGATCCGGACTTTGTTCAGTGGTGGGGCCTAAGTCAAGCGATAGTGAACCAAGATCAAATTGAAGCAAGCCACTATTGTCTGGATGGGATAAGTTGGCTAAAGGTGAGGCTGCAGTTGGAACGTTGTCAGAGCTGTCGGATTCAAACTCATGTGATTCGCTGACTTGGGCACGCAGTTCGTTATTTTCGGTTGTGTCGAAAGCAAGATTTTGGATATCATCCCAAGAGGTGTTCGCTGCACTGTGTTGAATGTTGTCAGCTGCTGGTTCAGATAAGTTGAAATCAAAGTTTAAGTCTGGATCATGTGAAGTGGATTCCCTGATGCCTGCAATGTGTTTGTTCGTGAAACTCTCCATTTCGTCATTGGGATTTTTTGGTATTGCGTTGTCCAGTGAAAAATCAAGATCCAAGTCAATCCCAGCTGATTTTCCGGACTCGTAAGAGTCAGACGCAGACATCGAGTCAATGGGAGATTGATAGAGCTCATTAACAGGGTCAATGCCTCTACCGAGTTCGCATACACGACCCCATTCCAAGCTGTCGACACCAGCAACCTTTAGGATTTGTTTTGAGATGCTTTGAAAGCTTTTCAAGTCGCGGCGCTTGGCGTAAATCTCTAGGAGTTTTTGGTGAATGGCTACCCGATCGGGGTGCATTTTTAAGGCTTCTTTAAGGATTTCTTCGGCTTGTATGTCTCTGCCATAGGCAAGATAGACGTCTGCCTCAGCCACTGGGTCTACATCATCCGCCGATTCAAGTTGACTAGGCGTGTAGAGCATCGATGAACCTGCCATTGATGAGTCTAAGGTGTCAACCTGTTGACCACCACTGGCCCCAAAAAATGAGTCATGTTGGTTGGGAATTTCGGCAAACTCGGTGACAGGTTGGTCAGAATCCTTACGTTTTTTATGGCGATAAAGCCCGAGGCCTATAAGTAAAGCGATCAAGCCACCCGCAGCAGCGGGAACTAAGGGGTCATCTAGAAGTTCGTCAATCAAACTGGATTCGGATGCCGGTGCCGGTGCCGGTGTTGGTGTTGGTGTTGTTACGGGTGTCGGCAAGTTTTTCGCTGGTACAGAGAGCGTGACCTGTGGTGCAGAGGCGTCGTTGGCGGGTGTAATGGCACCCGCATTTGAAATGGTGGAGTCCCCAGGTTTAGCGATTGGAGCGGCTAATGTTTCGTTGGTGCTAAGTGGGACGTTGGTCGAAGGAGCCGAAGTGGCAGCTTGTAATGTTGGATCAATGACCACTGGAGCTGTAGCTGCGACCAATTTGGTCAATTCCGAAATGTTCTTTGCAGCTTCATCTGTTTTTTTAGCGACTTCTTTTGCTTGACGCTCTTTAGCTATCGCAATTTCACTAGACTTGTTGCTGACGCTGCCTTGAGATAGTGTTAGTTTGTCGGGCAGACTAGTACCTGCTTTTTTATCGTCTACCTTGGATTGAATTGCTCCATTGGCTTGACGGTCGGCAACTGGCTTCGTAGTGAAGGGGGCATTTGTTGCCAGTTTTCTGCGAAATTCGTTAAAGTCTTGACTTTGGGTAAAAATAATTTGTTTGGCTTCTGCTGTAGGAGTCGCTTGCACCTCTTCCGCAACCGGTATGTTTACAACAGCACCGGCACGGATGCGGTTGATATTGCCCTCTACAAAAGCTTCAGGGTTCTTGCGCAACATCGCGACAAGCATCTGATCTAAAGAAATGCTGGGATTTATCAGTGATGCAGCGATTCCTCCTGCAGTATCTCCGGGTTTTACCGCAACACTTTTTACGGAGCCATCCGATTTCTCTGAGAAAAGAGCGGTTTTTTTGTCGGATGCTCTAGGTAGGGCAGGCGCTCGAGACTTGTCGCTAGTAACGATCTCATTCCTGGTTAGGGTGGGTGGCGCAGCGGAAGGTCTGATTTGAGCTGGTATCGAACTCAACTGAGGCGCACTGGAGATGTTAACTTGGTTGGGCTGTGAGTTCGGTGGATCGAAAAGTAGTGTGTAGTCACGCACAATGCGTCCGGAGCTCCAACTGGCCTCTAACATCAAGTCCAAAAAGGGGTCGACAATGGACCGATCGCTACTGATACGTAAGTAAGAACGGTCATTCTGGCGTCGTTCCAACGTAATGACTAGCGCGGCTAATGCAGGGTTGTATTCCAAGCCTGCGGCCTTGAATGCATCAGACGAAGCTGCCTTGGCCTTCAGTGAGGAAGCTTCGTCAGCATTGATGTCCAGAATTTCGACCTCAGCCAATAGTGGAGCCCCAAGTGGGGATAGCACCGTGATACGGCCCAACGATAACGCATGTGCTTGCGATGCACAAAGTCCCATGGTCAGCGCGGTAGCGACTGCCAATGAATGTTTTTGCCAGCGAGGTGACTTTGCGATCAATTTATTACTCTCCGATTTACGGGCGAACGGCCAGTGCTTTTCACAAACTCGTCGTTAATGCTGAGACATTAAAAAGCGAAAAAGCACCATAACATCACTATGTTAGCCTGACAAGCTAAGAAATTACTTAAGTTTCAGAGGGCGTCGGGCAACATTTTGTAAATCCAGATTTGTTGTCAATTCACAACGAAAAGCCCTTTGAAGTTGTCCCTGCCTGATCGTTGAAGCGATCAAGCCCCTAGCAAAATCCGCAACATGCGACGCAGTGGCTCAGCGGCTCCCCACAATAACTGATCACCGACGGTGAATGCGCCGACATACTCTGGGCCCATGGCCAGCTTGCGGATGCGGCCCACGGGGATCGTCATGGTGCCGGTGACTGCAACCGGGGTCAGGTCTTGGATGGTTGCTTCTTTGGTGTTGGGGACGACTTTGACCCAGGCGTTGTCGGCAGCGATCATCGCTTCAATGTCGGCCAAGGGTACGTCTTTTTTGAGCTTGAAGGTCAAGGCCTGACTGTGGCAGCGCATGGCGCCCACGCGCACGCAAAAGCCGTCCACGGGGATTGCTGTGGTGCCAAAGCCTGCTCCCTGGCCGAGGATCTTGTTGGTCTCAGCCATGCCCTTCCATTCTTCTTTGGACATCCCATTGCCGAGATCTTTGTCGATCCAGGGAATCAGCGAGCCACCCAGGGGTACGCCGAAGTTGGCTGTTTCAGCGGCGCTCAAGTTCCGCTGCTTGGCGATGACTTTGCGATCAATTTCCAGGATGGCGCTTTTCGGGTTGTCCAGCAGGGCTTTGACTTCCGCGTTGAGCGTGCCGTACTGCGTAAGCAGCTCGCGCATGTGCTGCGCGCCGCCGCCACTGGCCGCTTGGTAGGTCTGCGTGCTCATCCACTCCACCAAGCCCGCCTTGTACAGCGCGCCCACGCCCATCAGCATGCAGCTGACCGTGCAGTTGCCACCAACCCAGTTGTTCCCGCCCTTGGCCAACGCGTCTTGGATGACGTTGAGGTTGACCGGGTCCAGTATGATGACCGCGTCGTCGTTCATGCGCAGCGTGGAGGCGGCATCGATCCAGTGGCCAGTCCAGCCTGCGGCACGCAGCTTGGGGAACACCTCGCTGGTGTAGTCGCCACCCTGGGCGGTGATGATAATGTCGCAGCGCTTGAGCGCGTCGATGTTGAACGCGTCTTGCAATGTAGTTTCGTTCTTGGCCATCGCGGGGGCTTTGCCACCCGCGTTAGACGTCGAGAAAAACAAGGGTTCAATCAAACCAAAGTCACCTTCGGCCTGCATGCGGTCCATCAAGACCGAACCGACCATGCCACGCCAACCCACCAATCCCACTAATTTCATAATTTCACCTAATTACTTTGCAAGTGCGGCCACCACGGCATCGCCCATATCAGCTGTACCCACACGGGTCGTGCCTTCAGACCAGATGTCGGTCGTGCGCAGGCCCGAATCGAGTACCTTTGATACAGCGACTTCAATCCGGTCTGCCGCTGCAACTTGGTTCAGCGAGAAACGCAACATCATGGACGCCGACAAAATGGTGGCCAGTGGGTTGGCAATGCCTTTGCCCGCGATGTCGGGCGCGCTTCCATGGCTGGGCTCGTACAGGCCCTGGTTTTTTGAGTTGAGGCTGGCCGATGGCAACATGCCGATAGAGCCGGTCAGCATGGCGGCGGCGTCACTCAGAATGTCGCCAAACATATTGCCGGTGACGACCACGTCAAAGCGCTTGGGCGCGCGCACCAGTTGCATGGCGGCGTTGTCCACGTACATGTGGTCCAGCGTCACCTCGGGGTACTGCAAGCCGACCTCAGAAACGATGTCTTTCCAGAACTGAAAAGTCTCCAGCACATTGGCTTTGTCCACACTGGTCACACGTTTGTCGCGCTTCATGGCGGCCTGGAAGGCCACATGGGCAATGCGTTCAATCTCCGGGCGGCTGTAGCGCATGGTGTCAAAGGCTTCGTCCGCGCCGGGGAAATGTCCGTCGGTGGCAATGCGGCGGCCGCGTGGCTGGCCAAAGTAGATGTCACCCGTCAGCTCGCGGATGATGAGAATGTCTAGCCCCGACACCAACTCGGGCTTGAGGCTGGAGGCATCCACCAATTGTTTGTAGCAAATGGCGGGGCGGAAGTTGGCGAACAGGCCCATGTTTTTGCGCAGACCCAAAATGGCCTGCTCAGGGCGCAGCGGGCGATCCAGCGTGTCGTACTTCCAGTCGCCCACCGCGCCAAACAGCACCGCGTCAGACGCTTGGGCGAGCTTGAGGGTGGACTCGGGCAGGGGGTGGCCGTGCGCCTCATAGGCAGCACCGCCGACCAGAGCGGTTTCCATCTCGAAGGGGAGGTCGAGTACTTTGAGGACTTTGATGGCCTCAGCGACGATTTCGGTGCCGATGCCGTCACCGGGTAGAACTGCAATTTTCATGGTCTTTGTTTTTCGTTCGAATTTTCAGGATGCAATGCTGTGCGCCAGCCAAGGCTTTTGCGCCAAGCGCTGGGCTTCAAAGGCGGCGATCTTGTCGGACTGGCGCAGGGTCAGGCCGATGTCGTCAAAGCCGTTGAGCAGGCAGTATTTGCGGAAGGCTTCCACGGCAAACGGAATTTCTTCGCCCTGCGGTTTCACGATCACTTGGCGCTCCAGATCCACCGTTAATGTGTAGCCGGGAAAGGCCAGACATTCATCAAACAACTGGCTGATGGTGGACTCAGGCAAGACGATGGGCAGCAGGCCGTTTTTAAAACTGTTGTTGAAAAAAATGTCGGCGTAGCTGGGGGCGAGGATGGTGCGAAAACCGTACTGATCCAGCGCCCAGGGCGCGTGTTCACGCGAGGAACCGCAGCCGAAATTCTTGCGCGCCAGCAAGACGGATGCGCCCGCGTAACGAGGTTGATTCAAAATAAAGTCGGGGTTAGGCATGCGGCTGGTCGGGTCTTGACCGGGGAAGCCCGCGTCCAGGTAACGCCACTCGTCAAACAAATTGGGGCCAAAGCCGGTCTTGCGGATGGACTTCAGAAATTGCTTGGGGATGATGGCGTCGGTATCGACGTTCTCGCGGTCCATGGGGGCGACCAGACCCTTGTGTAGTGTGAATGGCTTCATTTTTTCGCAGCACCTTCAATTTTTTCACCGGCTTTTTGGAGGTCTTGACCGACACCTTTAACGGTATTGCAACCCAATAGGGAAAACGTCAAGGCCAGTGTTATCAGAGCGATAGTTGTTTTCATCATCATTTCCTATGAGTAATTACTTATGCGAATTTACGGATGTCAACAAAATGGCCGTGCACGGCTGCGGCGGCAGCCATGGCAGGGCTGACCAGGTGTGTGCGGCCACCCGCGCCCTGACGGCCTTCGAAGTTGCGGTTGCTGGTGGAGGCGCAGCGCTCGCCGGGTTCCAGCCGGTCGGCGTTCATGGCCAGGCACATGGAGCATCCGGGCTCGCGCCACTCAAAGCCTGCCGCCACAAAAATCTTGTCCAGGCCTTCGCGCTCGGCCTGCTCTTTGACCAGACCTGAGCCGGGCACAACCAGCGCCAGCTTGACGTTCTTGGCTACCTTGAGGCCTAGTTTTTTCACCAGCGCAGCGGCTTCGCGCATGTCTTCAATGCGGCTGTTGGTACACGAGCCAATGAAGACTTTGTCCACAAAAATATCGTTCAACGCCTTGCCGGGCTGCAGGCCCATGTAGGTGAGGGCGCGCTCAATGGCACTTCGCTTGTTGTCGTCTTTTTCTTTGTCCGGGTCGGGCACGCGGGCATCAATGCCCAGCACCATCTCGGGCGAGGTGCCCCAGGTGACTTGGGGCAAGATTTGCGCGGCGTCCAACTCCACGACGGCGTCGAAGTGGGCGTCGGCGTCGGAGTGCAAGGTGCTCCAGTAGGCGCTAGCTTGATCCCACTCCACACCGCCGATGAATTTACCACTGATGGGGTCGGTGCCAGGGGAGAGCAAGCGACCTTTGACGTACTCAATCGTTTTGTCATCCACCGCAATCAGGCCCGCACGTGCACCGGCTTCGATGGCCATATTGCATACAGTCATGCGGCCTTCCATGCTGAGCGCGCGGATGGCTGAACCGGCGAATTCAATGGTGCTGCCCGTGCCGCCTGCCGTGCCAATTTTTCCGATGATTGCGAGCACGATGTCTTTGGCGGTGCAGCCTTTGGTAAGAGTGCCGTTCACCCGGATGAGCAGGTTTTTAGCCTTCTTGGCCAAGAGAGTTTGCGTGGCCAGCACGTGCTCCACTTCACTGGTTCCAATGCCGTGCGCCAGCGCGCCAAAGGCGCCGTGAGTAGAGGTGTGAGAGTCACCGCACACGACCGTCATGCCGGGCAGGGTGGCGCCGTTCTCAGGGCCAATGACGTGCACGATGCCTTGACGTTTGGACAAAAACGGAAAGAAGGCGGCCGCGCCGTATTCTTTGATGTTGCTGTCCAGCGTGGTAATTTGCTCTTTGCTGATGGGGTCGGTGATGCCGTCGTAGCCCAGATTCCAATCAGTGGTGGGCGTGTTGTGATCCGCGGTGGCCACGATGGAGCTGATGCGCCACACCTTGCGCTGCGCTTGGCGCAGACCCTCAAAGGCTTGCGGGCTGGTGACTTCGTGCACCAAATGGCGGTCGATGTAGAGGATGGCAGTGCCGTCTTCTTCAGAATGGACGACGTGCTCGTCCCAGATTTTGTCGTAAAGAGTGCGTCCCATATCGTGTTCCTAGGTGTGCCTGTTACTGGTGTTCGGTTGGTCGTCTATTTTATTCTTCAATCGGTGATCGTGAGATGGACGCCAAGTTCCCGCACGCGGTGATCAACGTAGTAGCCACCAAATTCGGTGTAGCGCATCAAGTTCCGCTGGCATTGTGTGCAGTGCCAGACCTCAGCGCGGTTGTAGGGGAAGAACTTGACGGCCACCGGCGCGGTGGCAGATGCGTAGCGTGTGCCTTCGGGGTGGTGTTCCTCAAAGGTAGGCTCGTAAATGTCCGGGTCGCGCAGCGTGCCCAGAGGCGAAACGCTGGCTTGGGGCCAGCGGTCTTCGCTCAGGCTCTCCCAGCCCGTGCAGGGGCCCAGGCCGCAACTGCACGGTGAGAGGGTTGAAGTGGCTGAGGTGGATGCCGTGATACGTTTAAGCTCATCGGCACTGGGGATGAAATCCACAGATCAGCGTTTGGCCAGCGGTTTGACTTCGCGGTGTGCGTCGCCTGTGAAGAGCTGACGGGGGCGGCCGATTTTGTATTCGGGGTCGCTGATCATCTCGTTGAGCTGAGCGATCCAACCCACGGTACGGGCCAGGGAGAACACAGCAGTGAACAGGCCGGTCGGGATGCCGATGGCGCGCTGCACGATGCCGGAGTAGAAGTCCACATTGGGGTAGAGCTTGCGCGAGACGAAGTAGTCGTCTTCCAGGGCGATCTTTTCCAGCGCCATGGCCAGCTTGAACAGGGGGTCGTTTTCCAGACCCAGTTCGGCCAGCACTTCTTTGCAGGTTTCTTGCATGAGCTTGGCTCGGGGATCGTAGTTTTTGTATACACGATGACCAAAGCCCATGAGCTTGACGCCGGAGTTTTTGTCCTTGACCTTCTCCATGAACTCAGCCACTTTGGCCACGCCGCCTTGGCGCTGGAGGTCTTCGAGCATGTTCAAGCAGGCTTCATTCGCACCGCCATGGGCTGGGCCCCACAGGCAGGCGACACCTGCGGCGATGGCGGCAAACGGGTTGGTGCCAGAGGAGCCACACAAGCGCACGGTGGAGGTGGATGCGTTTTGCTCGTGGTCAGCGTGCAGGATGAAGATGCGATCCAAGGCGCGCTCAAGCACGGGGCTGACTTTGTACTCTTCGCAAGGCGTGGCGAACATCATGTGCAGGAAGTTACCCGCATAGCTCAAGTTGTTCTTGGGGTACATGAAGGGCTGGCCCACGCTGTACTTGTAGGCCATGGCGACCAGCGTTGGCATCTTGGCAATCAAGCGGATGGCGGAGATCTCACGGTGCTCTGGGTTGTTGATGTCGGTGCTGTCATGGTAGAAGGCCGACAGGGCACCCACCAAGCCGGTCATGATAGCCATGGGGTGCGCGTCACGGCGAAAACCGCGGAGGAAAAACTGCATTTGCTCGTTGACCATAGTGTGGTTGGTCACGCGCTTGGTGAAGTCCGCCTTGGCTTGTGTATTGGGCAGATCGCCGTAGAGCAACAAGTGGCAGGTTTCCAGAAAGTCACACTGGGTAGCCAATTGCTCGATGGGGTAGCCGCGGTAAAGCAGCTCGCCTTTGTCGCCATCAATGTAGGTAATGGCCGACTGGCAAGAGGCGGTGGAGAGAAAGCCTGGGTCGTAAGTGAACAGGCCGGTTTGACCGTAGAGCTTGCGAATGTCAACGACATCTGGGCCGACGCTGCCTTGGTACATGGGCAGATCGATGCTGGGTGCGCCGTTGCTGAACGACAGGGTGGCTTTGTTATCTGCGAGTTTCATGGGGGCCTTTCAGATGGGTTCTCTTAACATTTTCAAAACTTCATGGACTTCGGCGCGATCCAGCTTCGCATTGACTTGTATCAGCGACTGGCGACCTAGGTGCAGGTCAAGTAAGTCGTTGTCGCTCAAGTCCATCAAGGCCATCAAACCTTCGGACTGTCTAACAGTCAGCGAGGATTCGTATTTCCGGAAAAAACGGTCGATGAAGATGTCGTTCTCCAGCAGGCCCCGGCGGCAGCGCCATTTCAGCTTGCTCAGGGCTCTTTCTTCAATCCGTTCATCGTTCATCGGTATTTTTAATGCCGAACTTAAATCGCCCGTGCCACCATCATCTCTTTGATCTTGCCAATGGCCTTGGTTGGGTTCAAACCCTTGGGGCAAACATCGACGCAATTCATGATGGTGTGGCAGCGGAACAGGCGGTAGGGGTCTTCCAGGTTGTCCAGGCGATCCGCAGTGGCTTCATCGCGGCTGTCGGCAATGAATCGGTAGGCTTGCAGCAGACCCGCAGGGCCGACGAATTTGTCCGGGTTCCACCAGAAGCTGGGGCAGCTGGTCGAGCATGATGCGCACAAAATGCACTCGTACAAACCGTTGAGTTCTTCGCGCTCCTCAGGGCTTTGCAGGCGCTCTTTTTCGGGTGGTCGGTTGTCGTTGATCAGGTAGGGCTTGATCGAGTTGTACTGCTTGAAGAACTGCGTCATGTCCACGATCAAGTCACGCACCACCGGCAGACCGGGCAGCGGCTTTAGCACGATGGTGCCTTTGAGCGAGAGCATATTGGTCAGGCAGGCCAAACCATTTTTGCCATTGATATTCATCGCGTCAGAGCCGCACACGCCTTCACGGCAGGAGCGGCGAAACGAGATGCTCGGGTCCACGGCTTTGAGTTTCATCAACACGTCCAACAACATGCGTTCTGTGCCATCGAGTTCGACCTCGATGGTCTGCATGTAGGGCTTTGCGTCGGTATCCGGGTCGTAGCGGTAGATTTGGAAAGTGCGTTTAGTCATGGAAGTTCCCGCTTAGAAGGAGCGAATGGTGAGGGGCACGGACTCGACAGTCAGTGGCTTCATTTGAACCGGCTTGTAACTCAGGCGATTGCCCTCGCTGTGCCACAGCGTGTGCTTGTGCCACTCGACGTCGTTACGTCCATTGGGGTGCTCGGGCGTGTCGGCGTAGTCGTCCACGGTGTGTGCACCACGGCTCTCATGACGGGCAGCGGCTGAGACGATGGTGGCTTCTGCGACCTCAATCAAGTTTTCAACCTCTAAAGCTTCAATGCGCGCGGTGTTGAAAATCTTGGATTTGTCTTTGAGGCCGATGGCATTGACGCGCTTGCGCAGCGCAGCCATTTTGGCCACGCCTTCGTCCATGAGCTTTTGTGTGCGGAACACGCTGGCGTGTTGTTGCATGGTTGCGCGAATGTCGTCGGCCACAACTTGCGCGTACTCGCCTTCCTTGGCGTTGTCCAACCGTGCAATTCGGGCCAGGGTCTTGTCAGCGGCATCGGCGGGCAGGGCTTTGTGCGTGGTGGTTTTGTTGAACTCTACGATGTGATTGCCCGCCGCGCGGCCAAACACCAGCAAGTCCAGCAGCGAGTTAGTGCCTAGGCGGTTAGCCCCGTGCACGCTCACGCAGGAGCACTCGCCTACCGCGTACAGACCGTTGACGACTTCGCTCTCATTGGCCGCGTTTTGCGTGACGACCTGGCCGTGGATGTTGGTTGGAATGCCGCCCATTTGGTAGTGGATGGTGGGCACGACGGGGATCGGCTCTTTGGTGATATCGACATTGGCAAAATTGTGGCCAATTTCGAACACCGAAGGCAGGCGCTTCATGATGGTGTCAGCACCCAGGTGGGTCATGTCGAGGTTGATGTAGTCCTTGTTCGGACCGCAACCACGGCCTTCCTTGATCTCTTGGTCCATGCAGCGTGACACGTAGTCGCGCGGGGCCAGGTCTTTGTAGGCGGGGGCGTAGCGCTCCATGAAGCGCTCGCCGTTGCTGTTGCGTAAAATCGCGCCTTCGCCTCGGCATCCTTCGGTGAGCAGCACGCCCGCACCGTGCACGCCAGTGGGGTGGAATTGCCAGAACTCCATGTCTTCGAGCGGAATGCCGGCACGAGCCGCCATGCCCAGGCCGTCGCCGGTGTTGATGAAGGCGTTGGTAGAGGCTTCAAAAATACGGCCTGCACCTCCGGTGGCCAGCAGCGTGGTTTTGGCTTCAAAAATATGCGTCTCGCCGGTTTCCATCTCAATCGCCGTGACGCCGACCACGTCGCCATCGGCGTCGCGAATCAAGTCCATGGCCAGCCATTCAACGAAAAACTGGGTGCGTGCCTGCACATTTTGCTGGTACAGCGTGTGCAGCATGGCATGGCCGGTGCGGTCTGCGGCGGCGCAGGCGCGTTGCACCGCTTTTTCACCGTAGTTGGCTGTGTGGCCGCCAAAGGGGCGCTGGTAAATCGTGCCGTCCGGGTTGCGGTCAAACGGCATACCCATGTGTTCCAGCTCATAGACGACCTTGGGTGCTTCACGGCACATGTACTCGATGGCGTCTTGGTCGCCGAGCCAGTCGGAGCCCTTGACGGTGTCGTAGAAGTGGAAGTGCCAGTTGTCCTCGCTCATATTGCCCAGCGAGGCACCAATGCCGCCCTGAGCTGCCACGGTGTGCGAGCGGGTGGGGAAGACTTTGGATAACACAGCCACATTCAGGCCTGCGCGGGCCAGTTGCAGCGAGGCGCGCATGCCAGAGCCACCGGCCCCGACGATGACGACGTCAAATTTGCGCTTGCTTACGGAATTAGTGTTCGACATGAATTAAAGCCTCCACAGGACTTGAACAGCCCAGCCAGCACATGCTGCCAGCCAGACCAGGGTGAATACTTGAAGCGATAGGCGGATCGAGACGGGCTTGATGTAGTCCATCCAGATGTCACGCATGCCAACCCACACGTGGTAGGCCAGTGCGATGATGACGGTGAAGGTCAAAACTTTCATCCACTGAGCCGCAAAAATGCCAGCCCAGCTCTCGTAGCCGATGGGACCTTTGGTCAGCAGCACCTGCGCCAGCACGAGCAGGGTGAACACAGCCATCAATGCCGCTGTGACGCGTTGGCCGAGCCAGTCGCGCAGTCCGTAATGGGCACCGACAACGGTGCGTTTGGAGCCGTAGTTAACAGTCATGATGTATCTCTTGGGGTTTAGTAGAGGCCAAACAACTTGGCAGCCAGAATGGCAGTCAGGCTCAGGCTCAAGACCAGCGTGACAACGGCGGAGGTTTTGCCAAACTCTTTGCTGACAGCGTCATGGCTGATGTCCATCCAGAGGTGACGCAAACCCGCAGTCATGTGGTGCAGATAAGCCCAAATCAGAGCCAGGACCACCAACTTGATCATGAATCCCGGGAAAACCCAGAGGCCGACATTAAAAGCCGCTGTGAACTTGGCGAATGAAATCTCAGAGCTCAGCGACTTGTCGAACAACCAGATGATGAAGGGCAGCAAGATGAACATTAATGCGCCGCTGATGCGGTGCAAGATGGAGACGATGCCTGCCACGGGCAAGCGATAGCCGGGCAGATCGGTAAAGGCGTTGATGTTGCGAAATTCAGGCCGCTTGGGCCGGGGGGCGTTGACAAGATCAGTCATGGTGGGGCTTTCTTGGCTTTCTGTGGTGTAACCGCTTGGTCGTATTGGAAAGAAGGCTTAGTCTCAAATTCTATTGCAGTGCAGCAATTTAAAGGACTAACTTTATTATTTTTCTTTGTAAATGGTCGGCAAAAAATAGGCCATTCAAAAGTTTCAGTTCAGTTCGTTGTGGTAGTGGTGGGTGTCCGTGAGGTAGAGTCCGCGTCGCAATTCCATGGGCGCGTCGTTGTAGGTGTATGCGATGCGTTCAACGCTGAGCAGTGGCGTGCTCGGCTGAATTTTGAGCAATTGGCACTGCGATTCGTCGGGCATCACGGCGCGGATTTTCTCTTCAGCTCGCACCATGCGCACGCCAAATTCGGTTTCAAACAGCGCGTACATGGGGCCGTTGTACTGACTGAGCCGCTCTGCGGTCAAGCCTTTAAAAGGGTTGGCGGGTAGCCACAGGTCTTCCAAAATCGTGGGCTTGTCGGCGAACGAGAGCACGCGCCGCACCTGCAGCACGCTGTCACCGGTGCGCAGCGCCAAGGCACGGGCTATGTCCGCATTGGCGCGGAGTTTTTTACAGTCGATGATCTCGCGCTGGGCCGGGCCTTCGCTTTGGGTGTCACCGTTGTCCGGCATCAGCTTGAGGAAGCGGTATTGCACATGGTGCTCGGCGTGCGTGGCGACGAAGGTGCCTTTGCCTTGGCGACGAATCAGCAAGTTCTCAGCCGCCAACTCATCAATCGCTTTGCGTACCGTGCCTTGGCTAACGTGGTAGCGGGCGGCTAAATCCATTTCGCTGGGGATGGATTCGCCGGGTCGCCAGTCGCCGGACTGCAAGCCCTGCATGATCAGGCCCTTGATTTGCCGATACAGGGGGCTAAAGGCGGGCGTGGCGCTTTCTGCACTTGAGACCTTGGGGTCAACAACAGGCGGGGACGCTAAATTCATGAGGGCGTGAGGTTGAAAAATTGTTTAACATCATAACTTATATAAGACATAAGACAAATTGACGTTTTCACCGATTCGCGGGTAAACTCTGGCGCTGTTTTGTTACGGATGGCCTGGGCCATGCGCTAGCCACTTATCCGTCTATTTCCAACCAACTTTCTGGAGCTTTCAAGATGACTAAAAAACCCGTCCGCGTGGCTGTTACCGGTGCTGCTGGCCAAATTGGCTACGCTCTTTTGTTCCGCATCGCCTCGGGCGAAATGCTGGGCAAAGATCAGCCCGTCATCTTGCAATTGCTTGAAGTGCCGGTTGAAGGCCCGCAAAAGGCGCTCAAGGGCGTGATGATGGAGCTCGAAGACTGCGCCTTCCCGCTGCTGGTGGGTATGGAAGCCCATGGCGACCCTATGACTGCGTTCAAAGACACCGACTACGCCTTGCTGGTGGGCTCCATGCCCCGCAAAGCCGGTATGGAGCGTGCTGAGCTGCTGGCCATCAACGGTCAAATCTTCACCGCCCAGGGCAAGGCCCTGAATGCCGTGGCCAGCCGCAACGTCAAAGTACTGGTGGTGGGCAACCCCGCGAACACCAACGCCTACATCGCCATGAAGAGCGCGCCTGACCTCAAGCGCAGCAACTTCACCGCCATGCTGCGCCTGGACCACAACCGCGCCGCCAGCCAGATCGCTGCCAAGACCGGCAAGGCCGTGGCCGACATCGAAAAACTGTGCGTCTGGGGTAACCACTCGCCCACCATGTACGCTGACTACCGCTTCGCCACCATTGGCGGCGCTTCGGTCAAAGACATGATCAACGACCAAGACTGGAACGCCAACACCTTCTTGCCCACCGTGGGCAAGCGTGGCGCGGCCATCATCGAAGCGCGTGGCCTGTCTTCTGCCGCATCGGCTGCCAATGCAGCCATCGATCACATGCGCGACTGGGCCTTGGGCACCAACGGCAAATGGGTCACCATGGGTTTTGCGTCGGACGGCCAATACGGCATCCCTAAGGACACCATGTTTGGTTTCCCCGTTACCTGTGCCAACGGCGAATACACCCTGGTTGAAGGCCTGCCGATTGACGCGTTCAGCCAGGAATGCATCAACAAGACGCTCAAAGAGTTGCAGGACGAGCAAGCTGGCGTGGCGCACTTGCTGTAAGACCATGAGCGACGTGCGCCGCGCAGGGCCGCCCCAAGCAAGCACAGCCCCCTCGGGGGGCAGCGAAGCACACGAAGTGGCTAGCGTGGGGGATCGCCCTCAGCATCCGCGCGAAGTTCTTCTGGGCGCTCAGGCCACGGCGGGATTTTTGCCCGTCTGTGACCACTACAGCGGCGTCGAAGCGCGCATGCGCAAGAGCCTGCAATTGCAGGCCGAGATGACGGCTGAGTTTGGCGCTTGTGTGTTCGACGTGACGCTGGACTGCGAAGACGGCGCGCCTGCGGGCGGTGAAGTCGAGCACGCCGCGCTGGTGACTGAGCTAGTGTTGGCGGCTGACGCTGGTGCGCGTGTGGCCGTGCGAGTCCACCCGGTGGATCACCCGTCATTTGAGGCGGACATCGCCCAGATTGCGGGAAAAGCCGGGCAGCGCCTGTCGCACATCATGATCCCCAAGGTCGAAACAGTGGCGGATTTGCTGCTGGCCGAGCGCGCGCTGGCAGCGGCGGGTGCATCGCACTTGCCATTGCATGTGCTGCTTGAATCGCCCGCTGCCGTGCACCGCGCGTTTGACATTGCCGCGCACCCGCGTGTGCAGTCCATCAGCTTTGGTTTGATGGATTTTGTATCGGCCCATGGCGGCGCTATTCCTGCTGCGGGCATGGGTGCTGCGGGGCAGTTCACCCACCCGTTGGTGGTGCGTGCCAAGCTGGAGATTGCCTCTGCCTGTCATGCGCACGGCAAGGTGCCATCACACTGCGTGGTCACCGAGTTCAGCGACACCGCAGCCATGCAGGCCGCAGCCCTGCGCGCAACCCGCGAATTTGGCTACACCCGCATGTGGAGCATTCACCCCAGCCAGATCCGCCCCATCTTGGCGGCATTTGCGCCAAGTGAGGCGGAGTTGGAAATTGCTACACAAATCATCATTGCTGCCGAAAAGGTGGATTGGGCTCCCATCAGCTTTAAGGGCCATTTGCATGATCGGGCGAGCTACCGGCTTTACTGGCAGCTGATCGAGCGCGCCCACCAGACGGGCCAGCATTTGCCTGCTGAAGTGCAGCACTGGTTTGCACGTGAGCTAGTTACTGCGCGATGATTTTTTCTTAACCCTAAGACCTTTATTTTTTGATTCACAGGAGATACGAAATGTTGAACACTTACCGTGACCATGTTGCCGAGCGCGCCGCCCTGGGCATCCCCCCGCTGTCTTTGTCGGCCAAGCAAACCGGCGAGCTGATTGAGCTGCTGAAAAACCCACCCAAGGGCGAAGAAGCCCTGTTGGTCGAACTCATCACCTACCGCGTGCCCGCAGGCGTGGACGACGCCGCCAAGGTCAAAGCCAGCTATTTGGCTGCCGTGGCCCATGGCACAGAAAAATGCGCGCTCATCAGCCGCGAGAAAGCTACAGAACTGCTTGGCACGATGCTGGGCGGCTACAACCTGACGCCGCTGATTGACCTGCTCGACGACGCTGCCGTGGCGGCCGTTGCTGCCCAAGCGCTGAAGAAAACCCTGCTCATGTTCGACCAGTTCCATGACGTGCAGGAAAAAGCCGACAAAGGCAATACCCACGCCAAAGCCGTGCTGCAAAGCTGGGCCGACGCCGAATGGTTTACCAGCCGCCCCGAAGTGCCGCAAAGTATCACGCTGAGCATCTTCAAAGTGGCCGGTGAGATCAACACCGACGACCTGAGCCCCGCGCCTGACGCCTGGAGCCGCCCCGACATCCCCTTGCACGCCCTGGCCATGCACAAAAATGCCCGCCCCGGCATCACGCCCGAGGAAGACGGCAAGCGCGGCCCAGTCAAATTCATGGAAGACCTGCGCGCCAAAGGCCATTTGGTGGCCTACGTGGGCGACGTGGTCGGCACGGGCTCCAGCCGCAAATCAGCCACCAATTCGGTGCTGTGGTGGACGGGTGAAGACATTCCTTTTGTGCCCAACAAGCGCTTCGGTGGTGTGTGTTTGGGCAGCAAGATCGCCCCGATTTTCTACAACACCATGGAAGACTCCGGCGCGCTGCCGATTGAGCTGGACGTGAGCCAGATGGCTATGGGCGACGTGGTGGAGCTGCGCCCCTATGACGGCAAAGCGCTCAAAGACGGCAAGGTGATTGCCGAGTTTGAAGTGCGCAATCAAGTGCTGTTTGACGAGGTGCGTGCGGGTGGTCGCATTCCCCTCATCATCGGTCGCGGTTTGACCGCCAAGGCACGTGAAGCGCTGGGCCTGCCCGCCAGCACGCTGTTCCGCCTGCCGCACAACCCGGCTGCCAGCACCAAGGGCTTCACCTTGGCGCAAAAAATGGTGGGCCGCTCTTGTGGTCTGCCCGAAGGCAAGGGCGTGCGCCCCGGCACCTACTGCGAACCCAAGATGACCAGCGTGGGCAGCCAGGACACCACCGGCACCATGACGCGCGATGAGTTGAAAGACCTGGCCTGCCTGGGCTTTAGCTCTGATCTGGTCATGCAGTCCTTCTGCCACACCGCAGCCTACCCCAAGCCGGTGGACGTGAAGATGCACCACGAGCTGCCCCAGTTCATGAGTAACCGTGGCGGTATCTCGCTCAAACCCGGCGACGGCATCATCCACTCCTGGCTCAACCGCATGTTGCTGCCCGACACGGTCGGCACGGGCGGCGATAGCCACACGCGTTTCCCCATCGGCATCAGCTTCCCCGCAGGCTCTGGCTTGGTCGCTTTTGCAGCGGCCACCGGCGTGATGCCGCTGGACATGCCTGAGTCGGTGTTGGTGCGCTTCAAAGGCAAGATGCAGCCCGGTGTTACCCTGCGTGACCTGGTGCATGCCATTCCTTTGTACGCCATCAAGGCCGGCCATTTGACGGTGGAAAAAGCCGGCAAGATCAACATCTTCTCGGGCCGTATTTTGGAAATCGAAGGCTTGCCAGACATGAAGGTTGAGCAGGCGTTTGAGCTGTCCGATGCGTCGGCTGAACGTTCCGCTGCGGGTTGCACCGTGCAGTTGAACAAAGAGCCGATCATCGAGTACATCAACTCCAACATCGTCTTGCTCAAGAACATGATCGCTCAAGGTTACGCCGACGCTCGCACCATTGGCCGCCGCATCAAGGCGATGGAGGCTTGGTTGGCCAAGCCCGATCTGCTCAAAGCCGACGCCGATGCCGAGTACGCTGCCGTTATCGAGATTGACATGAGTGAGATCACCGAACCCATCGTCTGCTGCCCGAACGACCCAGACGACGCCAAGACCCTGTCCGACGTGGCCGGCGCCAAGATTGACGAGGTCTTCATCGGCTCGTGCATGACCAATATCGGCCACTTCCGTGCTGCCAGTAAGTTGCTCGAAGGCAAGAAAGACATGCCGGTCAAGCTCTGGATGGCCCCCCCGACCAAGATGGATGCGCAGCAGCTGTCCGAAGAAGGCCACTACGGCGTCTTTGGTGCCGCCGGTGCGCGCATGGAAATGCCGGGCTGTTCGCTGTGCATGGGCAACCAGGCGCAGGTAAAAGAGGGCGCGACGGTGATGTCCACCAGTACGCGTAACTTCCCGAACCGTCTGGGCAAGAACACCCAGGTGTACCTGGCCTCGGCCGAGCTGGCGGCCATTGCCTCCAAACTGGGGCGCATCCCTAGCAAGGCCGAGTATTTGGCCGACATGGGGGTGCTCTCGTCGAACGGTGCTGCTGTTTACAAGTACCTGAATTTTGACCAAATTCAGGAATACAAAGACGTGGCGGAGACGGTGAACGCTTAAACTCTTCTCGCAACGACGCCCGTATCCTTCAGTAGATACGGTTTGGAAAAGCCCCTTTGGAATGTGTGATTGGGGCTTTTCATCTATAAATTTAAAAGCAAGGATGGCGTTATGCTATTTGCAAAATTAATGCCACGCGAAGGCAATTTTTTCGAAATGTTTAACCAGCATGCGGATCGAATTGTCGAGGCTGCGCGCGCCTTTTCCCAGTTGGTTGCCCACTACGGTGATCTTAATCTTCGTGAGCAGTTCAATCGGGATGTGGACAGTGCCGAGCAAGCCGCAGACCGCATCACGCATGAGGTCAATAAGGCACTGCACAAAACTTTCATCACGCCGATAGATCGCGATCAAATCCACTCACTCATCAACACGATGGACGATGTGGCGGACTTGATTCAAGATGCTGCTGAAACCATGGCTTTGTATGACGTGCGCCACATGACGGACGAAATCGTCCGTTTGACTGAACTCAGTGTTAAATGCTGCGAGCGGGTTAAGGACGCGGTCTACATGCTGGACAACATCGCCGATCCTAAAACCGCTGAAGCCGCGCTCAAGACTTGCGAAGAAATCGACCGTCTTGAGTCGGATGCCGACCGCGTGATGCGTACGGCCATGAGTAAATTATTCCGATCCGAGCCCGATGTGCGGGAGGTTATCAAGCTCAAGGCGATTTATGAGTTGCTAGAGACTGTGACCGATAAGTGCGAAGACGTGGCCAATTTGATCGAGGGCATCGTCCTCGAAAACTCCTGATCGATTGGACTGAGGCATGGAAACCGTACCAACCGCTCTTTGGGTGGTGATTTTGTTGGTGTTATTGGCGCTGGCTTTCGACTTCATGAACGGTTTTCATGATGCGGCCAACTCGATTGCAACCGTTGTGTCCACCGGAGTGCTTAAACCCGCTCAGGCGGTGTTGTTCGCGGCTTTCTTTAACTTCGTCGCTATTTTTATTTTCCACCTGAGTGTGGCGGCGACCGTGGGCAAAGGCATTGTGCAACCCGGCATTGTGGACACTCATGTGGTGTTTGGCGCATTGGTGGGGGCAATTGCCTGGAACTTCATCACCTGGTTTTATGGCATTCCCAGCAGCTCTTCTCATGCGCTCATCGGCGGCATCGTGGGAGCAGTGATTGGCAAGGCGGGTACAGGCGCATTAATTTCTGGCGGTATTTTGAAGACCGTGATTTTCATTTTTGTGTCACCGTTGTTAGGTTTCCTCTTGGGCTCTTTGATGATGTTGCTGGTTGCCTGGGCGTTCAGGCGCTCTACGCCTTCCAAAGTGGATAGATGGTTCAGGCGCTTGCAATTGATTTCGGCCGGTGCCTACAGTTTGGGTCACGGGGGTAACGATGCACAAAAAACCATTGGCATCATTTGGATGATGTTGATCGCTACGGGTTATGTGGCCGCAGGCGATTCTTCACCACCGGCTTGGACGGTGATAAGTTGTTACGCAGCCATCGGCGCGGGCACTATGTTTGGCGGCTGGCGCATTGTGAAGACCATGGGTCAAAAAATCACCAAACTTAAACCCGTAGGTGGATTTTGTGCAGAGACGGGTGGGGCCATCACGCTGTTCATCGCGACTGCCATGGGCATTCCCGTGTCCACTACGCACACCATCACCGGCGCCATTGTGGGTGTCGGCTCGTCGCGCCGCGCTAGCGCCGTGCGCTGGGGTGTGGCGGGCAATATCATTTGGGCCTGGATCTTCACTATCCCTGCCAGCGCGTTTGTGGCGATCGTGTCTTACTGGGTCAGCTTGCAGTTATTTTGAGGACGGGTCGGGTGTTTGGCTGATGGCCCGTGAGGCCTCGACTTGGTACTCAAAGTAGCGCTGAAAGCTGAAGGCCAGGCTCGACATCAAGGCTGTGGTGCCAATCAGCAAAGCGCAAACAACGGCCCCGATGGTCAGCCAGTGGCTTGCACCAGCGGGGTGCTCCAGCGCAGCGTTGCTATTGAAGCGGGCATTCCACTTTTCTTGCGCCATCAAGCCGTACACAATCGCGGTCAAGCCCCCGGTTGCAATGGCAAAACCAAGCAATGGAATCAGCAGCCAGCTGGTCTGATCGTCCAGACCCAGTTGCTGCGCCCTTTGCACCCCATACCAACCTAGCGCGGTGGGGATTGGCAGGAGCCAGCCGATCGAGTCGCCCAAGCCATACAGATAAAAACGGTGCAAGCCTAAAGGGCCACCCAGTAAAGCGAGCCAAGTGGCGGTAGTTTTGTTTTTTAACATGCCTTCATTATCAGTGCGAGTCATCTGCGAATGCTGCGGGGGGTTAAAAATGCTACACTAGGAGGCTATTCAGTGTGCCGCTGGCCGGGTGGTCAGTTGCGTGTCTCAAGCACTGGGTTATTTGCTCTCATGGCTGGTCATTAAAACCAGCTTCCAAAGGATTCACTATGGTCGTCATTCGACTCTCCCGTGGCGGCGCTAAAGCCCGTCCGTTCTTCAATATTGTCGTGACCGACAAGCGCAACCGTCGTGACGGCCGTTTCATTGAGCGCATTGGTTTTTACAACCCTATCGCTACCGCTAATGAAGAAAGCATCCGCATCGCTCAGGATCGTCTGACGTACTGGCGTGGTGTTGGTGCTCAGGCTTCCCCCACGGTGGAACGTCTGATCAACCAAGCCGCCAAGAAGGCTGCTTAATCCAGTCCAATGATCCCCAACCTCGAAACTGCTGAACTGCCAGCAGATGCCATCGAAGTTGGGCGCATCACAGATGCCTGGGGCATCAAGGGTTGGTTCAAGGTTCTACCTTACAGCGCTGACCCCGAGGCACTCTTTTCTTCCAAGCGTTGGTTTCTTTTGCCCGCTGAAAAAGGTTTAAAAACTTTTTCTGGTGTGCTCAAGCTCGCCATCCAAGAATCCAAAATACATTCCGGTACGGTTGTAGCTACCTCGCGTGAGGTGGTGGATCGCACCGCTGCCGAAGCCTTGCGCGGCGCGCGCATTTTTATTGCACGCTCCAGCTTTCCTACGGCGGATAAAGACGAGTACTACTGGGTTGATTTGATCGGTCTGGATGTTGTCAACCGTGAAGGTCTGTTGCTCGGCCAGGTGAGTGAGCTCATCTCTACCGGCCCGCAAACCGTGTTGGTCATCGGCTACGAGCAAGACGGCAAACCGCAAGAACGCATGATCCCCTTCGTTGCTGCCTATGTCGATGACGTGGACTTGACCGCACGCCAGATCCGGGTGGACTGGCAACCCGACTACTGAACTTTTCGCTTGATGTGCGAAGTCACAGAGCATTTCCATGCGCTTCGATGTTCTAACCCTCTTCCCTGAGCTTTTCGCGCCTCAACTCACGGTCGGCATTACCCGACGTGCGTTTGAGTCCGGGCAGGTAGATGTGCATTTGAGCAACCCCCGTGATTTTGCGCAGGGCAACTACCGCCGTGTGGATGACCGCCCCTTTGGTGGTGGCCCCGGCATGGTCATGATGGCCGAGCCGCTGACCCGCTGCTTGCAGCACGTGCGCACAGAGCGCGGCGACACGGCCCCGGTGGTTTTGTTTTCACCTCTTGGCAAGCCGCTGAATCATGCCATGGTGGAGCGCTGGGCGGGTAGCGCTGGGGCCATTTTGGTGTGTGGCCGCTATGAGGGCATCGACCAGCGTTTTATTGATGCCCATGTGGACGAGCAGATCAGCCTGGGGGACTTCGTGCTCTCCGGCGGAGAGATTGCCGCCATGGCCTTGCTGGATGCGGTGGCGCGCCTGCAACCTGGCGTACTCAATGATGCGCAAAGCCACCAACTCGACAGCTTCAACCCCGCTCTGGATGGCCTGCTGGATTGCCACCACTACACCCGCCCAGAAGCCTGGGAAGGCCACAAAGTGCCCGAGGCCTTACTCTCGGGCCACCATGTGCAGATTGAGCGCTGGCGGCGCGACCAGCGCTTGCAACTCACTGCAAGACTTCGCCCCGAACTCATTGAGCAGGCACGTGCTGCGGGGCGACTCACAGTGCAGGATGAAGCCTTTCTGGCCAAGTCGGATTGAGACCGCGCCGACATTGCTATAATTGAGGGCTTATCGATCCTCTGTGCGGCCGTTTGACCTTACTTTAAGGTTTCAAACATGGAGTGTCATCCTGACACTGGCGCGAACATGATCACGTGAGGAAACTATGAACCTGATCCAAATCCTTGAGCAAGAAGAAATTGCTCGTCTCGGTAAAAAAATCCCCGCATTCGCCCCTGGCGACACGGTCATCGTGAGCGTCAACGTGGTTGAAGGCACGCGTAAGCGAGTGCAGGCCTATGAAGGCGTTGTGATTGCCAAGCGCAACCGCGGCCTGAACAGCGGCTTCATCGTTCGCAAAATCTCCAGCGGAGAAGGCGTCGAGCGTACCTTCCAAACCTACAGCCCGCTGATCGCTGGCATTGAAGTCAAGCGCCGTGGTGATGTGCGCCGCGCCAAGCTGTACTACCTGCGTGACCGCAGCGGCAAGTCGGCTCGTATCAAAGAAAAGCTCCCTAACCGGGCCGCATCCGCCGCTTAAAGCGAGCTTGCCCTTTAAAAGCCGCCCTGGTGTTTGCTAGTGGCGGCTTTTTTGTTTTCAAAGCCTTGATGATTTGCAGCAGGCCCGCAGGTGACCCTCCCTCAACCCTTCACGCCCTTGTCTAAGTTGCCCAACTTCGATCCCCGCATGGTTCCCGTGCTGGAGCAGGGTCACCGCTTGCCTGCGGTCACCCCAGCGCAGTTGCAACCCGCTGCCTTGCGCCAGCGGTTTTCAAGTCCCCCCGCTTGGTCGCCTGAGATATTGGGTGAACCGCGCTTTACACAACGGGGGATGGTTCAGGCTTCGGTGCTCATCGCCATCATTGAACGAGAGCAACCTACGGTTCTGCTGACCCAGCGCACCAGCCACTTGAGCAACCATTCGGGGCAAATTGCCTTCCCTGGCGGCAAGGTGGACGACACAGACGTAGACGCCGTGATGGCGGCCTTGCGTGAAGCGCAAGAAGAGGTGGGCCTGAGCGCCGAGTTCATCCAGGTGCTGGGCTCGCTGCCTATCTACACCACCGGCAGCGCCTTCATCGTCACACCCGTAGTGGCGTTGGTTAAACCGGGCTTCACCCTGACGCCCAACACGGGCGAAGTGGCCGATGTGTTTGAGGTGCCGCTTGATTTTTTGATGAACCCAGCCCATCACCGCAGGCACAGCTTCACTGCTGAAGGCCTGGAACGTCAGTGGTATTCCATTCCCTACCAAGACGTGCAAACCGAGCGTTTTATCTGGGGCGCTACCGCCGGCATGCTGCGAAATTTCTACCGTTTCCTGATCGCTTGAGTCAGGCCGTTATGATGGCAGCATGAGCTTTTTTGCCATCCTCCTTGCCTTCCTGTTGGAACAAGCCCGCCCGTTGAAGAGCGGTAATTTCGTGCACACCAACATGCGAGCGTGGGTGCGCTGGGTCATTCGAAATTTTGATGCTGGGGCTAAGCCCCATAGCTGGCTGGCCTGGGGCATGGCGGTTGGCGTGCCTACCCTTGTGGCCCTGGTTCTGCATTGGGTGTTGCTGGTGCAATGGGGGTGGTTTGCGGCCATGGTCTGGAACGTGGCGGTGCTATACGTGACTCTGGGTTTTCGTCAATTCAGTCATCATTTCACCGAAATTCGCAAGGCGCTGAACGCGGGCGATGAAGCCAAAGCGCGCAGCCTGCTGGCCACTTGGGAGCAGATTGATGCGAGCGAATTGCCACGCCGCGAGATCATTCGTCAGGTGATTGAGCATTCGGTCATCTCGGCCCATCGCCATGTGTTTGGCGTGTTGAGTTGGTTCTCCGTTTTGGCCGCTTTTGGCCTGGGCCCGACAGGGGCGGTGCTGTACCGGATGGCTGAATTTGTGAACCGCTATTGGCATCACATGGCTAGCCAACCGGCTCAACCCGTGAGCGAATTGACGCAAACATTTGCTTCCCGCGCCTGGGCGGGGGTGGACTGGCTTCCGGCCCGCATCACTGCAACGGGCTTTGCCGTTGTGGGTAGTTTTGAGGAAGCGATTGATGGCTGGCGATTGTATGAATCGCAGTCTGAGCCGAACAACGACGGCGTCATTTTGGCGGCAACCGCAGGTGCTGTGAATGTGCAGTTGGGTGCTGCATCGGTCGTGGTGGAGGGTGCAACTGAGGAAGATGTGACATCACCGACAGCACTGCGGCCAGAGCCCGAGCTGGCGCATCTGACCAGCGTCGTCGGTTTGGTCTGGCGCTCGGTGGTGATGTGGCTGGTACTGCTGGCCCTGCTCACCCTGGCCCGCTTGCTAGGCTGATCAGTTGACCTGGTCAATACCGCGTTTGAGACAACTCTGCAAACAAATCACTATAAATTTTATAGCGTGTTACGCTAATATTCAAAGGGCTAGCGTCTGATTTTGCTTCAGCCATCACGCCGCAGCCAGGTTCATGCAAATGCGTGCAGTTGTAGAAGCGGCAGTTCTTGATCCAGGGCTTCAAGTCGGGCATCAAGTTGGCCAGGTGCATGGGGTCAATGTGCTGTAGCCCAAATTCTTGAAAGCCGGGGGAGTCGATCAAGGCGGTTGTTCTGGCCTTGTCGGTCCAATACCAGTTGGTGCTGGTGGTGGTGTGCTTGCCCGAATTCAGCGCGGTCGAAATCTCACCGGTGACCACTTGCGCACCTGGCACCAGCAGGTTGATGAGCGTGCTTTTGCCCGAGCCTGAAGGCCCCAACACCAGCGTCGTCTTGCCCTCCAGCTTCTCGTTCAATACCCGCACCGATGCATCCGCGTCATCGCCAGAGGCGCCAGGCCTGAGGCACAGCGGCAAGACGGTATAGCCCATGCGCCGGTAGGGGGCCAGTCGCTCCCATGCCCTAGTAAACATCTCGCCCAGATCGCTCTTGTTTAAAGCTATCACCGGGGTGATGTCTTCTGCCTCAGCGGCGATGAGTGCGCGGGTGAGTTGGCTCTCAGAAAACACCGGGTCGGCGGCAATAAGGATCAGCACCTGGTCCAGATTGGCGGCGAAGGACTTTGTACGAATTTCATCCTGGCGGTAAAACAAGTTGCGCCGTGGCTCGACCTTTTCAATCGTGCCTTCATCGGTCGTAGCCTGCCACAGTACACGGTCACCCACCACGCACTGGCTTTTCTTGCCACGCGGGTGGCAAATCAGCCGTTGGCCCTCGGGGGTTTCCACCATGACGTGGCGGCCATGTCCTGCTACCACCAAGCCCTGCTTTAGCCCTTGCACGGGCGGTTTATGCGTACTCAAATGCGACCTCAAGCCAGCAGGGCATCAAGCCGCGCCGCACAGTCAAAATCGCGCACAGACAGGCCAGCCACATCGTGCGTGTTGTAGCGCACCACACAACGGCTGTAGTGAACCGTCAACGCGGGGTGATGGTCTTGCTGGTGCGCAATGAAGGCCGCAGCATTCACAAACGCCATGGTCGCGTAGTAGTTGGCAAAGGCGTAGGTTTTCTCAATGGCCAAGTCAGCACCGTCGCCACTCAGTGTCCAGCCTTCGAGCTTGGACAGGCTGGTGACAATCTCGGTGGCGCTCAAGGCACGGCGAGCTGGGGTGCTCATACAGCCATCCTCGCCAGACGTTCAGACGCAGGCGGGTGCGAGTAGTAAAACTTCACGTAAATCGGGTCGGGCGTCAGCGTGGAGGCGTTGTCTTCATACAGCTTGAGCAGCGCGCTGCTAAGGTCAACGCCGCTGGTTTGCGCCACGGCGTAGGCGTCCGCTTCAAACTCATGTTTGCGCGAGACCATGGCCGAGAGTGGCGCGATAAAGAAGCTGAAAATTGGCGACACCATCAAAAACAGCAGCAAGGCCAGCGCGTCGTTGGGGGCGTTCAGTTGAGGGGCCACACCCAAGCCGGTGTAAAACCAAATTTGCGTAGCCAGCCAGCCCAGCAGGGCAAAGCCCAGCAGGCTCAGCGCAAACAGGCTGACGATGCGTTTGATGATGTGCTTGTGCTTGAAGTGGCCGAGCTCATGCGCCAGCACGGCGTCCACTTCAGCCGGGCTGAGCTTGTTCAGCAGTGTGTCAAAAAACACTACCCGTTTGGCCGCACCAAAGCCGGTGAAATAGGCGTTGGCATGGGCGCTGCGCTTGCTGCCGTCCATCACAAACAGACCCTTGGCGGCAAAGCCGCAGCGCTGCATCAGCGCGGTGACGCGGGCCTTGAGCGACTCATCTTCCAGCGGCTTGAACTTGTTGAACAGCGGGGCAATGAAGGTGGGGTAAATCATTAACAGCAGCAGGTTAAAACCCATCCAAATGCCCCAGGCCCACAGCCACCACCACGCGCCCGTCGCGCCCATCACCCACAAGATCAGCGCCACAATCGGCAAGCCAATCAGCACGCCCACCACGCTGGACTTGAGCAGGTCTGCCAGCCACAGCTTGAGCGTCATCTTGTTGAAGCCAAAGCGCTCCTCAATCACAAAGGTCTGGTACAGGGTGATGGGCAGCTCGATCAAGCCGCCAATCAAGGTGAAGGCCGCGATTAAAGCCAGTTGTTGCGTCATGCCCGTGCCCAGCCAGGCCAGCAGCACTTGATTTAAAGCGTCTAGGCCACCCAGCAGCGTCCAGCCGATCAAGATGACCGTGCCCAGCGCCAATTCCAGCAGGCCAAAACGGGCCTTGACCAGGGTGTAATCAGCGGCCTTTTGGTGGGCGGGTAGCGTGATGGTGCTGGCAAAGGCGGCAGGCACCGCATCGCGGTGGCGCGCCACATGCCGGATCTGGCGCGAGGCCAGCCAGAACTTCACCCCAAGACCGAGCAACAAGGCCAGTGCAAAAGTGAAGGTCAACATCAATGAAGAGGGGAGAGAGGCGGGGTTAAGCATAGGCGTGGAGTTTAGGCCATCGGTGACAATCCCGTGTATGGCCGAATCCAATCCCCCACTCACCAAATCTGAGCTCAACCTCGTCTGGCTCGACTGCGAGATGACCGGGCTCAACCCCGAGAACGAACGCATCATCGAAATCGCCGTCATCGTCACCGGACCGCACCTGACGCCGCGCGTCGAAGGCCCGGTGCTTGTCATCCACCAGAGCGACGAGCTGCTGGGCAAGATGGACAAGTGGAACAAGGGCACGCATGGCAAAAGCGGCTTGATCGACAAGGTCAAAGCATCGACCCTGACCGAGGCGGAAGCAGAAATCCAGTTGCTCGCTTTCTTGAGCCAATACGTCCCCAAAGCCACCACGCCCATGTGCGGCAACAGCATTGGCCAGGATAGGCGATTTCTGGCCAAGTACATGCCCAAGCTGGAGACCTTCTTTCACTACCGCAACCTGGACGTCAGCACGCTTAAAGAGCTAGCCCGCCGCTGGCGGCCTGATGTTTTCAGCGGCTTCAAGAAGCAGCAGAAGCACACGGCGTTGGCGGACGTGAACGAGTCGATTGAAGAATTGAAGCACTATCGCGATCATTTTCTTAAGCTGCCTGATTCGTTGTTGTAAAAGTCAACACAAGTACCAGGGACGAAAAAAAATCCTTCAGGATCTCAATTCCAGGAGGAATCGAATCATGGGAAGATCAGAGAATAAATGACTAATATGATCCGAATGTTGGTTGCCTAAAAATTGTTGTTGTAAATCTCGCTACAACTTTTTGGTCGCGTGATTTGTAGTTCATTCTGCGGTTCAGAATCAGTTGTTGGCTAAAAGCGTGGCATAAGCAGATTCATCCAGCAATGCCAAAAGCTGTGCAGGCTCAATCATCTTGATCTTGAAGAACCACCCCGCGCCCAGGGGATCGCTGTTCGCCAAGGATGGATCGTCGCGCAGGGCCTCGTTCACTTCGGTGATCTCGCCCAACACCGGCATGAACACATCTGCTGCTGCCTTGACGGACTCCACCACCCCCGCCACTGCGCCTTGCTCGAGGACGCTGCCGACTTGAGGGAGTTCGACAAAAACGACATCGCCGAGTGTGTCTTGAGCGTGGTGGGTGATGCCGACGATGGCACTTTGGCCTTCTACATTAATCCAAACGTGTTCTTCGCTGTATTTACGCATTTTTATCTCCAAAATCATGAGGGTCTGATAAGTTAAATTCTGCCTGATTGTTGCGATTGCATTCGTTCAGCATCAATTTCTTGGAGTCAATCATCATGGATCAACAACCGTTTCGCAAGAACAGTGTGCATTCTGGTCAAAGCGTCAACGCCATCGATACCCCAGCGTTGGTGATTGACCTGGACGCGATGGAGCGCAATCTGCGCGTCATGCAGCGCTTTGCTGACCAGCACCACGTCAAGCTGCGCCCGCACGCCAAGATGCACAAAAGCGCGGCGCTGGCGCAGCAGCAAATCGGGGCCGGTGCGGTGGGCGTGTGCGTGCAAAAAGTGTCCGAAGCTCTGGCCATGGCGCAGGGCGGGGTGCGCGATATTTACGTTAGCAATGAAATTGTTTTGCTATCAAAATTAGAGCTTCTTGTGAGCGTATTTATTGGCTTGGAGTCACAAAATATTAAAATTTCTATCGCTGTGGACAGCCTAGAAGGCATTCGCAACCTGGCTCAGGCCCTACACAACGTGGACGCGCAGGGCAGCGCTCAGATTCACGTGTTCATCGAGATTGACGTCGGCCAGGCGCGCTGCGGCGTGCCACCGGGCGACGCCGCCCTGCCGTTGGCGCGAGAGATCGCTCTGTACCCACGCCTGCACTTTGCTGGTTTGCAGGCCTACCATGGGCGCGCCCAGCACCAGCGCACCGTGGCCGAGCGCCGCGCCACGTTGGCGCAGGTGATGCAAGACGTGCAGCGTACGCGCGATGCCTTAAAGCAAGCAGGCTTCACCGTGGAACTGGTCACCGGCGCAGGCAGCGGTACCTTCGGCATTGAGGCGGCCAGTGGCATTTTTGGCGAGCTGCAAGCGGGCTCCTACCTCTTCATGGACGCTGACTACGCACAAAACGAGGCCGACCCGGCCCAGCCCCAGTTCGAGCACGCGCTGTTCGTCAAATCACACATCATGAGCGTGCAGCCCGGTCGCGCCGTATGCGACGCGGGCCACAAAAGCCACGCGATTGATTCAGGCCTGCCGCGCGTGCACGGGCGCGGGGATGATTTGCGCTACACCAGTTGCAGTGACGAACACGGCGTGTTGCACGGCAGCACCTTGCCGCAGTTGGGCGAGGTCATCTGGCTCATCCCCGGTCACTGCGACCCCACCGTCAATTTGCACGACCACATGATCGGTGTGCGCGGTGGCCTTCAACACGGTGTGGTGGAGCGCATCATTGAGGTGAATGCGCGGGGTGCGTTGACTTGAGCCGAAAAGCAACGTAATGTGAGCCCTTAATCAAAAAAGGGTGTCTATGCAAATTTCAAAAACGGGTGTGATGGCGGCGCTGCTGGTCGGCTTGGTCTGGCTCACAGGGTCTGCGTTTGCTCAGACAACGCCCTTGCCGTCTTGGGCCTACCCTTGGGTGCCGGATTTCAAACTGCATCCCGATGACGGCATCCCGCGACGTGTGCCGGACAGCACCATAACTCATACGGTAACTCAGGAGCGCGATCTTTTCTTCGCACCCGTCTGGCATCAGGCGGATCACCCGCCCCTGCCTGAGGTGGTGGCACGCGGCCGCAAACCCGATGTGCGTGCCTGTGGTTCTTGCCACCGTGCCGAAGGCACCGGTGGCCCGGAAAACTCCAGTCTCGCGGGTCTGCCAGCGGCCTACATCATTCAGCAAATCATGGATTACAAAAGTGGCGCCCGCAAGTTCTCAGGGCCACAACGCTCCCCTAACGTGCTGATGACGGCCATTGCGAAAGGCATGAACGAAACTGAAATTCAAGAGGCGGCGGCCTATTTTTCGGCACTCAAACCCAAACAAAACACCACGGTCATCGAGTCAGACACGGCGCCCAAGACCTTCATCGCGCGGGTCTTTGTGGCAAAGCTGCCGGGCAACGAAACCGAGACCCTGGGTAACCGCATCGTTGAGGTCCCCGTCGATATTGATCAGTTTGAACACCGGGACACGCGTTCGAAATTCATGGCTTACGTGCCGCCCGGCAGCATCGCCAAGGGTGAGGCCTTGGTGAAAACCGGGGGCCAAGGTAAGACCATGGCTTGTGCGGCTTGCCACGGGGCTGATCTCAAAGGGCTGGGCGACATCCCCAGCATTGCCGGGCGCTCACCCAGCTACATCGTGCGCCAGCTTTACGACTTGCAGCAAGGCACAAGGGCTGGCGTCCTCAGCGCACCGATGAAGTTGGTTGTTGAAAAATTGACGGATCAGGACATGATGTCGATTGCCAGCTACTTGGCGACTCAGACGCCTTGAACTCGTCATTGAGTAACACGTCATCGAACAATACTTTTAAGGTGAAGCGCGCTGCATGACAATTGCGGTCATGACAGATGCACCTTTAGATACTCAGCCGAACGCCGCTCTCTTGAGCGAAGTAGCCGCGCTGCCCCCGTTGCCCGGCGTGTACCGCTACTTCGACGTTGACGGTGCGGTGCTGTACGTGGGCAAGGCACGCAATTTGAAGAAGCGCGTGACCAGCTATTTTCAGAAGAATCATGGCGGCACGCGCATTGGCCACATGGTGAGCAAGATCGCGCGCATGGAGACCACCGTGGTGCGCTCTGAGGCCGAGGCGCTGCTGCTGGAAAACAACCTCATCAAGACGCTCAAGCCGCGCTACAACATCTTGTTTCGCGACGACAAGAGCTACCCCTACCTGCGTATGACCGGGGCCAGTTCGCCCAAGCCAGGGGTTGGCGGCGCGCAGGCAGCGGTTTTTCCCCGCGTGTCTTACTACCGGGGGGCGGTGGAGAAGAAACACCATTATTTCGGCCCCTATCCCAGTGCCTGGGCGGTGAAAGAGGGCATCTTGCTGCTGCAAAAAGTCTTTCACCTGCGCACCTGTGAAGACCCAGTGTTCAGCAATCGCACGCGGCCCTGTTTGCTGTACCAAATCAAGCGCTGCTCGGCCCCTTGTGTAGGGCATATCTCGGCTGAGGCCTATGCGCAAGACGTGGCGCATGCCGAGGCGTTTTTGAAGGGCGATACCGAGCAGGTGATGTCGGTGCTTCAGAAGCGGATGATGGCGCATTCAGACCGGTTGGAGTTCGAGCAAGCGGCCCTGTTGCGTGACCAGATTGGCGCGCTGTCCAATGTGCTGCACCAGCAGGCGGTGGACAACGTGGCGGATAAGGACGTGGACATTTTGGCGGTGAAGGTGCAGGGCGGGCGCGCCTGCGTCAACCTGGCCATGGTGCGCGGTGGGCGGCATCTGGGCGACCGGGCTTACTTCCCCGTGCATGTGGAGGACGCGGCCGGGGTTTACCGGGGTGATGAAGAGAGCGAGGCGGCTGAGGACAAACTGCCTTCGGTCGAGGTTCAAGTGCTGGAGGCCTTTATTGCCCAGCACTACATGGACGTGCCGGTCGTGCCCTCGCTCATCACCAGCGAGCCGGTGGCCAAGAGCTTGATCGAGGCGCTGTCCGTGCAATCGGGCGTGAAGGTGAGCGCGGTACACCAGCCCAGGGAGCAGCGCCGCATTTGGCTGGAGATGGCACAGACCAATGCCGGCTTGCAGTTGGGCCGACTGCTGGCCGAAGAGGGCTCGCAGCAGGCGCGCACCCGTGCACTGGCGCAGGCGCTGGACTTGCCTCAAGATCAACTGGATGAATTTCGGGTGGAATGTTTTGACATTTCGCACACAGCGGGCGAGGCCACGCAAGCGTCTTGCGTGGTGTTTCAGCACCACAAAATGCAAAACACCGAGTACCGCCGCTTCAATATCGAGGGCATCACGCCAGGTGACGACTACGCCGCCATGCGCCAGGTGCTGACGCGCCGTTACGCCAAGCTGGCCGAGAGCCTGCGCGAGGACGGAGGTGCGGCGGAGCAGCCCGCCGGAACCGCCCGCCTGCCCGATCTGGTGCTGGTGGACGGCGGTGTGGGGCAGGTGAGTATGGCGCGCGAGGTGTTTGAGCAACTCGGGCTGGACTTGTCGCTGATCGTGGGGGTCGAGAAAGGCGAAGGGCGCAAGGTGGGGCTGGAAGAGCTGGTGTTTGCCGATGGCCGTGAGAAGGTGTACCTGGGCCAAGATTCAGCCGCGCTGATGCTGGTGGCGCAGATCCGAGATGAAGCCCACCGCTTTGCCATCACCGGTATGCGCGCCCAACGTGCGCGGGTGCGGGTGGGCGGCAGCAAGATCGAAGAAATCCCCGGTGTCGGCCCCAAGCGCCGCGCCAAGCTGCTCCAACGCTTTGGTGGCGTGCGGGGTGTGGCGGAGGCGAGTGTGGAAGACATGGCCTCGGTGGATGGGATATCTAAGGAGCTGGCGGAGTCGATTTACCGGGCGTTGCATTAATTTCGCTCACGATGCTCACATCGCTCATGCCACAATGTCACCATGTTTCTTACGATTCCCACCATCATGACCTGGACTCGCATCGTCGCGATTCCTCTGATCGTGGGGGTGTTCTACCTTCCTATCGATCTGGCCACGAAAAACCTGATCGCCACCATCATGTTCGTCGTGTTTGCCGCCACCGATTGGCTGGACGGCTACCTCGCACGTGTTCTCAACCAAACTTCCGCTTTCGGTGCATTTCTCGACCCGGTAGCTGACAAAATTTTGGTCTGCGCCAGTATTCTGGTCTTGGTTCACTTGGGGAGGGCTGACGTGTTTGTGGCGCTCATCATCATTGGCCGCGAGATTGCCATTTCTGCCCTGCGCGAGTGGATGGCCCAGATTGGCGCGGCCAAAAGCGTGGCTGTGCACATGATCGGCAAGCTCAAAACGGTGTTTCAGATGGTGGCCATTCCTTTTTTGCTGTTTGATGGTCTGCTGTTTGGTGTGATCAACACGCGCAACTGGGGGAATTTCCTGATCTGGGTGGCTGCTGTGCTCACGGTCTGGTCGATGATTTACTACCTTCAAAAAGCTGTGCCCGAGATACGGGCGCGGGTGAAATGAACGCGCGCAACCAAGAGGACGCCTTGTTGAGGGCGATGCCTTTGGTGTTCGTTTTGATCTGGAGTACCGGCTTCATCGTGGCGCGCTACGGCATGCCCTACGCGCCACCGATGAAGTTTCTGGTGGTACGGTATGCCTTGTCGATTCTGTGTTTTCTCCCTTGGATTCTGTTGGCCCGTGTGGCCTGGCCGCGCAGTGTTGCTCAATGGCTGCATCTGTCTGTGGTGGGTGTGCTGATTCATGCCGGTTATCTGGGCGGGGTGTGGTCGGCTGTCAAAGCGGGCATGGGATCTGGATTGAGTGCGCTGATTGTTGGGCTACAGCCGGTGCTGACGGCGATCTGGTTGTCGTCCATCGGTAGCCGAGTGACGCGGCGGCAATGGATGGGTTTGGCGCTGGGCTTTGCGGGGTTGTCCATGGTGGTGTCGCGGAAATTTGGTCAGGGCGGTGAAGTTAACGGGGTCAATCTTTCTTTCGCCTTATTGGCCTTGTTCAGCATTACCACGGGCACGCTGTATCAAAAACGATTTGTCGCGCCCTGTGATGTGCGCAGCGCCAACACGGTGCAGCTCATCGCAGCCCTGGTCGTCACGTTGCCCTTAACGCTGCTGGAATCGGAGTCTATGCAGTGGAATACGCAGCTTGTCTCGGCCATGGCTTGGTCGGTGTTGGCTTTGACGCTGGGCGGCAGTTCGCTCCTCTACCTCCTGATTCAGCGTGGTGCGGCTACAGCGGTTACCAGCTTGTTGTACCTGGTGCCGCCCACCACAGCATTGATTGCCTGGGTTTTGTTTGACGAGGCCATCACGTTACTAACCTTGCTGGGAACGGCGATCACGGTCTTTGGGGTGAGCTTGGTGGTGCGTGCGCCGCCCCCATCAACTTCTGCCACTTAAAGACTCAGTTATGAACCCAGAGACTCCCCTGTTCCCCGGCTTTTCGGTTGCTAAAGTGACACGAGACGGCGTGACTCTTCACACCCGGTGCGGGGGCCAAGGCCCAGCCTTGCTCTTGCTGCACGGCCACCCCCAGACTCACGCCATGTGGCACCGAGTGGCGTCCACGTTGGCACAACACTTTACCGTGGTGATGATGGATTTGCGCGGCTATGGCGACTCTGATCGCCCTTTGGCTGACGCCGAGCACACGGCCTACAGCAAGCGAGAAATGGCGCTGGATGCCATGGCCGTTATGCAGCACTATGGTTTTGAACGTTTTCAAGTGCTGGCCCATGACCGGGGTGCGCGGGTGGCCCATCGCTTAGCACTAGACCATGCGCAAGCGGTGGAGCGGGTCATGCTGCTCGACATCGCGCCCACCTTGGCGATGTACGAGAACACCAGCGAGGCCTTTGCCAAGGCCTATTGGCATTGGTTCTTTTTGATCCAGCCGCCGCCTTTGCCTGAGGCCTTGATCGACTCTGACCCGGTGCGCTACATCCGAAGCGTGATGGGGCGTCGTCATGCGGGTTTGGCCGCGTTTTCACCACAGGCCATGGCTGAGTACGAGCGCTGTGTTCAGATCCCTGGCACAGCCCATAGCCTGTGTGAAGATTACCGCGCCAGCGCCACCATCGACTTGGTGCATGACCGTGCGGATATTGCGGCAGGCATTCTGTTGACGCAGCCCTTTCGTGTGCTGTGGGGTGAGCACGGTGCGGTGGGCCAGTGTTTTGACGTGATGGGCTTGTGGCGCGAACGTGCTGTGAATGTGTCTGGCCAGGGGCTGGCTAGTGGGCACTACATTGCCGAAGAGGCGCCCGAGGATTTGTTGGACGAAGTGTTGAATTTTTTTAGGAGTGAGTCATGAGCAAAAAACGAATCGCAGTGATCGCCGGTGACGGCATTGGCAAAGAGACCATGCCCGAGGGCGTGCGTGTGATGGAAGCAGCAGCGACCAAGTTCGGTATTGACTTGCAGTTTGACCACTTCGACTTCTCCAGCTGGGACTATTTTGAGAAGCACGGCCGCATGATGCCGGACAACTGGAAAGACCTGGTGGGTGGGCACGACGCCATTTACTTTGGCGCGGTCGGTTGGCCCGAGAAGATTGCGGACCACGTTTCGCTGTGGGGTTCGTTGATTTTGTTCCGACGCGAGTTTGACCAGTACGTCAATCTGCGCCCAGCACGCCTCATGCCCGGCATCATCGCCCCCGTGGTGCGGCGCGACGGCAGCCGCCGTGAGCCCGGTGAGATCGACATGTACATCGTGCGTGAGAACACCGAGGGCGAGTACTCCAGCATCGGCGGACGCATGTTCCCCGGCACGGAACGCGAGATGGTGATGCAGGAGTCCATCTTCACCCGCCACGGTGTGGACCGCGTGCTGAAATTTGCTTTTGAGTTGGCCCAGTCGCGTCCCAAAAAGCACCTGACCAGCGCCACCAAATCCAACGGTATCGCCATCACCATGCCTTACTGGGATGAGCGCGTGGAGGCTATGGCCAAAGGCTACCCTGACCTCAAGCTCGACAAGTTCCACATCGATATTCTGACCGCTCACTTTGTGCAGCGCCCCGACTTCTTTGATGTGGTGGTGGCCAGTAATTTGTTTGGTGACATCTTGAGTGACTTGGGTCCGGCCTGCACCGGCACCATCGGCATTGCACCCAGCGCCAACCTGAACCCTGACCGCTTATTTCCGTCGCTGTTCGAACCGGTGCATGGCTCGGCCCCGGACATCGCAGGTCAAGGCATTGCCAACCCAATTGGTCAAATCTGGTGCGGCGCCATGATGCTGGAGTTCTTAGGTCATAAGGACGCGCACGATGCGGTGCTGTTGGCGATTGAAAAAGTGCTGGATCCCAAGAATGGCGCACCCCGCACTCGCGATATCGGCGGCAATGCCTGTACAAGCGATGTTGGTAAAGCAATTGCAGCGGCTCTTTAACCTATTTCGTGCTCGGCGTGAAGTTATGGCTTACCCGAGGGTTGGATTATTTATCTGTAGCTGAGGTGTAAACAGGCAGTGAAAGCAGTCTAGAATTTGCACCCGTGCTGCTGTTTAGTGGCCGATTTAATTGGCTCCGAAAATTGAGCCCAGAATTTTTCGAAGAGACAATTTAATTTAACGTAGCTGTCCAAAACTGGAGAGAGTTGTGAATAAAACAGAACTGATCGAACACATTGCAAAGCATGCTGATATTTCTAAAGCAGCCGCTACCCGCGCGCTTGAGTCCACCATTGGCGCCGTCAAAACCACACTGAAAAAAGGAGGCTCGGTTTCCTTGGTGGGTTTTGGAACTTTTGCTGTCGGTAAACGTGCTGCTCGCGTGGGCCGTAATCCTCGCACTGGCGAAGCGATTAAAATCAAGGCTGCCAAAGTGCCCAAGTTTCGTCCAGGCAAGGGTCTGAAAGACGCCCTGAATTGACAAGTTATCGGTGGGGTGCTTAGCTCAGTTGGCAGAGCGGCGCCTTTACACGGCGTAGGTCGGCGGTTCGACCCCGTCAGCACCCACCACCCCCACAAAGGCGAACAGTGTGTTCGCCTTTTTTATTTT
>CANGME010000018.1 GCA_947455145.1 Comamonadaceae bacterium | reverse complement strand
TTGTCCGCGTTTTGTTTCACGGTGCTGGACAGCTCTTCCATGGAGGCTGCGGTCTCTTCCAGCGCACTGGCTTGCTCTTCCGTGCGGCTTGAGAGGTCTTGGTTACCTTGGGCGATTTGGGCTGAGGCCGTGGCGACTGATTCAGAGCCCTGCCTCACGCTGGATACCACCTGCGACAACTGGGTCTGCATCAGCTGAAGGGCTTGCAGCAGCTGGCCAATTTCGTCATTGTTTCTAATCTCAATGCGTGTACTCAAGTCACCCGCCGCCACCGATTTTGCCAACTGGACAGCCTGATTGATGGGACCTGTGAAGGCGCTAACGAGGTACAGGCCGGCCACAACCGCCAAAATAAGCGCAGCCACAGTTCCACCGATAAGGTAATTGCGCTGAAGCATGTACTCGGCCGTAGCGACTTCCACCAACTTGGCAGATGTCACGATGGTCAGGTTTGAATACTCTGTGGTTACCTTGATCAATGCAGCGAGCAGCGGTCGGCATTCCAAGTTCATCTTGGCAATTGCTTCTTCGGTTTTCTTATTCAGCGCCAAATCCACAATAGCCAGAGCCACCGGAGCATACAATTGCTCAATTCTCTCAATCTCGGCAACAAAACGGCGCGCCTCTGGCGATGTCGATGCATCTTTTTCAATTAGTTGTTTCAGCTTCCCCAATTGAGCGCCAACTTCGGCATGGGACTTGACAACAATATCCTTTTCAACAGCCAAATCTTCAGGTTTACTGACCAGCACCAGATTACGAGCCGCAATGGCTCGAAGGTCCACCGCCTCGCGGATTAAGTGGACCGTATTGGCACGGCTATTAATGCCATTCACATAGTGATCAAAGCTTAAATGCGATTCACTCAGCGTCTTGATGGACATCCCCGCAATAAGCATCAATATGACAACAAGACCACCAAATGCACATGCCAGTTTGGCGCGCAATGTTAAATTTTTCATGTTAGTACTCCTTAAAGATTAATGAACTGTTGAAGAAACAAGACCCATCTCGTCACTGGTCATTAGTTTCTCGATATCAATCAGAATCAACATTCGGTCGTTCACCGTGCCGATGGCCAGCAGGTGGTCGCCGTCAACAGCGGAGTTGAATTCGGGCACAGCTTGCAGCTCCTCGGGCATGAGGGTGAGCACATCACTTACTGAGTCGACGACCATTCCCACCACCTGTTTTCCGATGTTGAGCACAATGACAACGGTGAAGCTGTCGTACCTGACCTGCTCGATGTTGAACTTGAGCCGCATGTCAATGATGGGGACAATCACCCCGCGCAAGTTGACAACCCCTTTGATAAAGGGGGGGGCGTTGGCTATGCGGGTTGGAGGTTCATAACTTCGGATTTCTTGCACTTTGAGGATGTCGATTCCGTATTCCTCGGTACCAATCTTGAAGGAGAGAAATTCATTGGTGTCAATCTTGACCCTGTCAGTGGTTGGTGCACTCGATATGGCACCGGTTATGGCACCGGGTTCTGCCGAAGTGGCTGCTGTGCTTTCCATAATGGTCCTCTTTATAAAAGTGCGTTGCCGCATGGGGGTGTTTGAACAACTCAATTAGGTATCGGTAGGTTAGTGGGCAACTTGAGTTCGTATGGCTTGAATAAGTGACTTGAAATCGGGTCTTTTCAGGGTATTCACTGGTGTCGATGTCAAAGTCGGTTAGCTGACGCAGAACCCGTGCTGCGCAGACGCTCCAACAACTTTGGCGCGATGGCATGCAGGCTAAGCACTTCATGCACAGCACCGGCGGCAATAGCTTCTTTGGGCATACCGAAGACGACGCAGCTGGCCTCGTCTTGCGCTACGTTCCAGCTGCCTGCGTCGCGCAGCACGCGCATGGCTTTGGCACCGTCGGCCCCCATGCCGGTGAGCATGACGCCAAAGGCATTGGGGCCCACGATACGCGCGGCCGACAAAAACAGTGCCTCCACGGATGGCTTGTGGCGGTTTATGGGTTCACCATCCGCCACATGGGCGACGTAGTTTGCACCTGAGCGCTCCACACTCATGTGAAATCCACCGGGAGCGATGTAGGCATGGCCCGGCAAGATGCGCTCACCATCGGTAGCTTCCCTCACGCGGATGCGACACAGGCTGTCTAGCCGGGCCGCGTAACTGCGGGTGAAACCGGGCGGCATGTGCTGGGTGATCATGACGGCGGGGCAATCTGCGGGCAGTGCCATCAACAGCTCTTTGGTCGCTTCTGTACCACCGGTGGAGGCACCAATAAAAATTATTTTTTCTGTGGACAAACGCCCCAGAGCGGCAGGGGCTCCACGCTGCGCTGGTGGGTGTAATTCGATATTTGGGTTTGATGCTTTGCGCACATGGGCCTTGGCGGCTATGCGCACTTTGCTCGTGATATCTTCGCCCAACAGGCGCAAGCCGTCAGCAACACCGATTTTTGGTTTAGCCACAAAGTCGATCGCACCCAACTCGAGCGCACGCAGTGTCACTTCGGCACCATGTTCGGTCATAGTAGAGACCATGACGACGGGCATGGGCCTAAGACGCATGAGTCGAGCCAGAAAGTCAATTCCATCCATGCGCGGCATCTCTACGTCAAGCGTGAGCACGTCGGGATTGAGTTCGCGGATCATCTCGCGAGCGACCAGGGGGTCAGCGGCTGCGCCAACACACTGCATGTCGGATTGGCGGTTGATGATCTCGGTGAGCAGACTGCGAACCAAAGCGGAGTCATCTACCACCAGTACGCGTGTTTTGATCATGGTGATCTCATTACTAGAACAAATCCACAGTGCCGCCTAGCCTACCAACCGGCAAGGCAATTTGGGCGGCAACGCGTTCACGCGCCAGCAGCTCGGCCGCGCGCGTGGGGGCCAGGCGCTTGACCATGGCTTTGCCGGTAAGTGGAAAGAAGCAAACTTTGCGTGGATAGATATCGAGCACGTCCTGGCTAAGCACTGGTATACGCTCTGCCTTGAGATAGTCCAGCACAAAGCGGGTGTTGCGCTCGCCCACGTTCAGGGTGTCCATACCGGCGATGACCTGCCCGCCGCCAAACACTTTAGCCTCCAGCGTGGCGCGGCTGGCGCCGCGCTTCATCATCTCGTTGATGAGTACTTCCATGGCGTAAGTGCCGTAGCGGCCACTGTCGGGGCCATTGCCGCCCCCATCTGGCAGCATGAAATGATTGAGCCCGCCAACGCGGGCCTTGCTGTCCCACAAGCACGCGGCTATACAGGAGCCTAGCGTGGTCATAATGAGGATTTCTTCGTGGTCCACAAAATACTCCCCAGGCAAGACCTTGACGGCTTCGCTCTGAAACTGGGGGTCGTACCAGAAGAAAGAAGCCTCGCCCTTTTGGCGCGGCTGCTCCTTAAGCCAGTTCAGCACCGAGGGGTCACGCTCGTCATCTTTGCGAAGCGCGTTAGAAGATGGGGACATAGGATGAGTCTTGCTTTAGGGGAGCTTCGTAGACTTCATACGCGTTCATAGATGGTCTTGCCGCGCAAGCGAAAGAGGTCTCTGGAGGTGCTGAAGTTTTCTGAGTGGCCAGCGAACAACAGACTCTTCGGCTGCATGGCGCGATGCATTCGCTCAAGCACGCGGCGTTGGGTTGGTGCGTCAAAATAAATCATGACGTTGCGGCAAAAGACAATGTCAAAGGGTTGGCCCAGCGACCAACGCTCGTCCATCAAGTTATGAGGGCGAAACTCTACCAAGCGTTGCAACTCTGGCTTGACGCGAATTGCGCCGCTATTGGCCCCGCTGCCGCGCAAAAAGTTGCGGCGCAGGCGCTCGTCACTCAGGCCGCGTGCGTCGCCGGCGTACACGCCACGCTCTGCCGTGGCGAGGACTTTGGTGTCGATATCGGTGCACAAAATTTTCACATCAGCATTAGCCCCCAGGGCCTCGGTGACTGTGATCGCCAGGGAATAAGGCTCTTCCCCTGTTGAGGCTGCGTTGCACCATATCCGCAGTTGCTGACCTTTGCGTTGGGCCAGCTCTTGGGCCAGCACCACGAAGTGGTGCTCTTCACGATAAAAAGAAGTAAGGTTAGTGGTCAGGCAGTTAACAAACTCTTGCCAGTCCTGCTCAGCTTGGATACCGCTCGCATTCTCCAGAGCGTATAAATAGTCGCTAAATGAGTCATAGCCCACGTCACGCAGGCGACGAGAGAGGCGGCTGTACACCATGGCTCGTTTGCCCTCATGCAGACTTATGCCGGCGCGCTTGTAGATAAGCTTGCGCACGCGTTCGAAATCAGCCGAATCAAAATCAAATTCAGCTTCTCGGGTTTGGGCTATTGCGCTCATATTGTTTACTTTTCCCGGTTGATGTTGGCTTCACGATCAAGGCAAGAACGTGTTCCTCTATCTGTATCGACAGTTTTTCAGGGAAGTTGAAGTTTCAACGCTGGAAAAGAGGTGTGAAGACTGTCCAATTGCCAGCCTCGTTCTCAATAGCCCTGTTTTATCTTGCCGATTGAACTTATTGATTGGCACTCTCTCTAATCGAGTGCTAATATCCACAGTATTGACAAAAGGAGTCTTGGAATGAACGTTCAAACAGGTGCCCCGGCGACAGCTCTGACACTTGCAAACCCCTGGTCCCTGGTACCGCCACTGGGTGACCTGAACGCCTACATAAGCGCGGCCCACCGTTTACCCCTGCTCACACCTGAGGAAGAGCAAACTTTCTCCCGCCAGTTTCGTGAGCACAATGACCTGGATGCGGCAGGAAAGTTGGTGCTGTCTCACCTGCGCTTGGTGGTGTCCGTATCACGCCAGTACCTTGGCTACGGCCTGCCGCATGGCGACCTGATTCAGGAGGGCAATGTGGGTCTAATGAAGGCTGTCAAGCGCTTTAACCCCGACCAAGGTGTGCGTTTGGTGAGCTACGCGCTGCACTGGATTAAGGCCGAAATTCACGAATACATTTTGAAAAACTGGCGCATGGTGAAAGTAGCCACGACCAAGCCTCAGCGCAAACTGTTCTTCAATCTGCGCTCTATGAAGCAAGGCTTCAAGTCCGATTCAGCCGACAACGACACCCATCGCAATACCTTGACCGAGGGCGAGATTGACCAAATGGCCAAGACGCTCAAGGTCAAGCGCGAGGAGGTGATCGAGATGGAAACCCGGCTCTCGGGCGGCGACGTGATGCTGGACCCCAGCCCCTCAGACGACGGCGAAGAGGCCTTTGGCCCCATCGCCTACCTGACCGACGCCAGCCACGAGCCCACCGCCCTGCTTGAGGCCCATCAACGCGATGTGCTGGCCACCGACGGCCTGGCTGCCGCCTTGAATGTGCTGGACGAGCGCAGCCGCCGCATCGTGGAAGAGCGCTGGCTCAAGGTGAACGACGACAGCTCCGGCGGCATGACGCTGCACGAGCTGGCCGCTGAATACGGCGTGAGTGCCGAGCGCATTCGCCAGATTGAGGTGGCGGCGATGAAGAAGATGAAGACGGCTCTGGCTGAGTACGCTTAAACGGAGTACTAATGCACCGGTTGGCGTTTGTTTTTATTGCAGCTTGCACGGTTTTTTCTGCGGGAGCAGCTGAGCCCACCTCGAAGACCTCAGCCGTTTGGCCGACCAAATCGCTCAAGATCATGGTCGGCTTTCCGGCGGGTACCTCGCCGGATCTGGTGGCGCGCACACTTGCCGAGCCGCTGTCCAAGGCGCTTGGCCAGCCCGTCATTGTGGAGAACAAACCCGGAGCAGGTGGCAACATTGCCGCCGACATCGTAGCCAAGGCGACTGATCAACACACCATCGGCGTGATGATCAACGGAAACCTCACCATTGCCAAGCTGCTTAACCCCAAAACCCCGTTTGACCCGGCCAAAGACTTGGCCCCCATCAGCCTGATTGGCACAGCCCCCTTGGTCTTGGCCGCGCCTGCTCACACTTCAAGCAATGCACCGAGCCAGACCCTAGCCGATTTTTTAACGACTGCACGATTGGCAGGCAACACCTGGAGCTACGGCTCGCCCGGCGTCGGCACGGTGGGACATATCGGTATGGAGCTCCTTAAAAGCCGCACTGGCATTAGCGCCGTGCACGTGCCCTACCCCGGCTACCCGCAGGTCGTGACCGCCATGCTCGGTGGACAGATTCAGCTCTCGATGCTGCCGCCCGGTTTGGCCACAATACAGTCACGCGCGGGCAAAGTTAGAACGCTGGGCGTAACGTCTGCAGGTCGCAGCAGCCTAGTGCCCGAGGTACCCAGCCTGACTGAGGCCGGGGTGCGTGATTTTCAGCTGGAGATTTGGAACGGCGTGGCAGGCCCTGCCACCCTGCCCCGCGCTGTGGTTGACCGCCTCTCAACCCTGATCAGCGAGATTGCCCGCTCACCCGAAGTACGGCAAAAGCTGTTTCAACAGGGCTGGCAGGTCGCAGGTACCAGCGCCGAAGGTCTGGCCAAACGCATGCAGGCCGACTATGGCGTGATGGGGCGGGTGATTGCGCAGCAGGGAATTAAGGCGGAGTAGGCCTTCCTAGGCCTTGGGCTGTCATCCATCCACCCAACCTACGACCTTAATTTTGACCCTGCCAATTCAGGCTGCAACACAAGCCGATCCTGCCCGCTGTAGCAAAGAAAATGTTTATTTGTTGCGCGGCCAATAGTGCACAAACCAATGCGCTGGGCCAACTCATGGCCCATCTGCGTGATGCCGCTGCGGGACACAACAATAGGCACACCCATCTGGGCTGATTTGATAACCATCTCGCTCGTTAAACGGCCCGTGGTGTAGAACGCTTTGTCAGCACCAGTCATGCCTTCATTCATCCACATCCAGCCGGCAATGGTGTCGATGGCGTTGTGCCGACCCACATCTTCAACAAAAATCAGAAGCTCTTCGCCTTTGAACAGGGCACAACCGTGCACCGAACCTGCCGATTTGTAGGTGCTCTCTTTCAGGCGGATGGCGTTGACGATGCCATAGAGCTGAGACTGGGTCAGGGTTGCAGGTGGTAGTACCAAGCTGTCCACCTCTTCCATCAAATCGCCAAAGACACTGCCTTGGCCGCAGCCTGTAGTGACAACGCGCTTGGCGGTGCGCTTCTCAATGTCGTCAATTCCCTCACGAGTTTTAACAGCTGCGGCTCCAACATCCCAATCTACCGTGATGGATTCGATGTCTTGCACCGAGGCGACCAAGCGCTGGTTACGCAGAAAACCCAGAACCAACAACTCAGGGTGTGCGCCCAGCGTCATTAAGGTGACAAGTTCTCGCTTGTCCACATAGACGGTGAGTGCGCGCTCGGCTGGGATGGAGATGGGCGTGGCCTCGCCAAACTCATTCACAACCACGACCTCATGTGTCAAAGGGGCCTGCGCCTGCGTTAATCGGGGCAAATTAGTAGATGGCATGTTGGACAGACTACAACAAAAAAGGCCTGGGCTTTTAGCGCAGGCCTCGTTAGCATGCTGCCCCTGTGGTAACCAGGGCAGCAGAGCAACAGGTTTATTTCTTGGCGGCGGGTGCCGTTGCTGCTGCCGCGACTGGTGTGGCTGCTGGTGCGGCAGCGGCTGGTGCCGCAGGCGTGTAAACAAAGGCTCCTGGATCAACGCAGGTTGATTTTTCAGCACCGCCTTTGCTGCCCTTTTTGTAGTAGGCGGCTGTACGGTCTTGCGATTTGCACAACAAAAAGGCATCCACCTTACCAGCGTGGGCGGTCTTGGCAGCGGCTTCTGCAGCTTTGGCCTTAGCCTCGTCGCTCAGGGCGGGCAACTTGGCAAATACCGACATGGCCAAGGTGCAGCCGGCGATCAATACGAGAATGGATTTCATGCGGTCCTCAACTTTCAAGCTTTAACGGGTGATGCTGCAATGGCTGTATCCGCCGTGCTGCGCTGGGCCGGGATTTTGCCGGACTTGATGTCGTCATACCAAAGTTCATGGTGCTCTTTGGCCCAAGTCTCATCAACCTCGCCAGTGCGCATGGCTTTGTAAGCGCCGTCCATGCCAATCGTGCCCATATAGATGTGGCCGAGGAACATGGTCATCATCAGCACCGTGGCCACGGCATGAACCATGTGGCTGATCTGCATCGTGCCACGCTCATAAACCAGACCAGGGATGAGTTTGTCCAGCATCAAGCCAGAGCCCACCACGATCAGGCCGAGCAAGAACACGCCGCCCCAGAACAAGACTTTTTCGCCCGCGTTGAAACGGTGCGAAGCCACCTCTTCACCCGAGAACATGCCGCCACCTTTAAGCAGCCAAGTGATGTCTTCTTTGCGAGGCAAGTTATCGCGCACGAAGGTCACGATCACCACCACCAAGGACACTGCAAACAAGGGGCCAGCAAAGTTGTGCAAGTTCTTGAGCACATAGGTGAGCCAACCAAACAGCGTGCCACCGATGACGGGGTAAACGAAGAACTTGCCAAAGGCCATCACAAGACCTGAGATGGCCAAGATGCTGAAGGCAATGGCATTGGCCCAATGGGCCGAGCGCTCAAACGGTGTGAAACGCTCGATCTTTCGGCCTGTCTCTGCACCATGCAGCTTCATGCTGCCCTTGCTCTTGTAAAACAAAGCAATTGCACCCACCACGATCAGCAACAAAGAACCACCGTAAGGGATGATCCAGTTATTGCGCACCTGTCTCCAGGCTTCACCCGCATTCGTCAGGCGTGAGCCAGGGTACTGCACGAAGGGTTGAATCAAATTACCGGCTTCAGGTGCTTCACTAAGAGGCAGGCTGCTATGGCCCGTAACGCCCTTGCCCACATCGCGCCACATGGGCGCGTTGTTGCCGGGTTGTACCTTGGCGCGTTCGGCGTTGGTTTGATCGGCATAGCCTGCATCAGAGCTGGCATCGGGCTTGACGTCGGCGATGTTCTGGCTTTGGATGCCCGCCACTGCCGCCACAGGTTTGTCCTGCGCCAGAAGCGGTTGACCCCATGCCAGCGCCAACAAACACGCTGCAACAAGTGCTTTTTTCATGAGAGCGTCCTGTCAGTTGGTGCGGGAATATTCGTTCTGGCTGTTTTGTCCACGCGTTTTAAGGTGCGACTCCCAGCTCGCCTTGTCACCCTGTTTCCAGGCCTGGTCGGCAAAGGGTTTGCCCGTGCCGGTGTAGGGGGCTGCATCTTGCCGCGCGCCCCCCGCGGTTTGTGCTTTATCGCCGCAGGCCGACAAGCTTACAACGGCGCAGATGATGAGAAATGTGTTCTTCATGATTTAGCTCCTGCGGGTGCGGCTGCGCTTGGTTGTCCGGCTTGCTTGGAGCCGTAGGCCGTGCCCCAACCCCAGACTTCAGCACCCTTGCCACGTTGCAATACGCGGTTGCGGAAGATGTCTGCCACCATGTCGCCGTCACCGGCCAGCAAGGCCTTGGTGGAGCACATCTCGGCGCAAGCAGGCAATTTGCCTTCGGCCAGGCGGTTGCGACCATATTTCTCGAACTCGGCCTGGCTGCCATTAGCCTCGGGACCACCGGCACAGAAGGTGCACTTATCCATCTTGCCGCGCACACCAAAAGTGCCTTGCGATGGGAACTGAGGCGCGCCAAACGGGCAGGCATAGGAGCAATAGCCGCAGCCAATGCAGATGTCCTTGTCATGCAGCACCACACCTTCGTCGGTGCGGTAGAAGCAATTGACGGGGCAAACAGCCATACACGGTGCATCACTGCAATGCATGCAAGCCACCGAGATGGATTTTTCGCCGGGCACGCCGTCGTTGAGCGTGACCACGCGACGACGATTGACGCCCCACGGCACCTCGTGCTCGTTCTTGCAAGCCGTAACGCAACCGTTGCACTCAATGCAACGCTCGGCGTCGCAAACAAATTTCATTCTTGCCATGATTTTTCCTTATGCCCGCTCGATATTGCAGATCGTCGTTTTGGATTCTTGCATCATGGTCACGCTGTCGTAACCATAGGTGGTCGCTGTGTTCACCGCTTCACCGCGCACGATGGGCGCTGCACCGCTGGGGTAGTGAGCCAGCATGTCGGCACCTTGCCAACGCCCTGAGAAGTGGAAAGGCATGAATACAGTATCTTCGCCGACCCGTGGGGTCACCATGGCCTGCACATTCAAGCGTGCGCCTGTTGGAGACACCAGCCAGACGCGCTCACCGTTGCGAATGCCACGATCAGCCGCCGCTTTGGGATTGATCTCAACAAAGGCTTCTTGTTGCAACTCGGCCAGCCAGGGGTTGGAGCGGGTTTCCTCGCCGCCACCCTCGTACTCGACCAAACGACCGGAGGTCAGGATGAGCGGGAACTTCTCATGCGCTTTGTCAGCGATGTTCTTGGCCTGCACAGTTTTGTACAAGGTAGGCAGACGCCAGAATGCCTTTTTGTCGTCGTGTGTAGGGTACTTGGCCACTAAATCAGGGCGGGTGCTGTACAGCGGCTCGCGGTGCTGAGGCACGGGATCAGGGAAGTTCCAGACCACGGCGCGGGCCTTGGCATTGCCAAATGGGTGAACGCCGTGCACCTTCATGCAAACGCGCTGGATGCCGCCGGACAAGTCGGTCTTCCAGTTTTTGCCTTCGGCGGCGGTTTTCTCTGCGTCGGTGAGGTCATTCCACCAGCCCAGCTTTTTGAGCAGCACATGGTCGAATTCTGGGTAGCCGGTCGTGATGTCCGCGCCCAGGGAGTGAGAACCGTTTTCGGCCAACAAGGACTTGCCTTCACGCTCCACACCAAAGTTGGCGCGGAAGTTACCGCCGCCGTCCATGACGTGTTTGGAGGTGTCATACAGGTTGGGCGAGCCGGGGTGCTTGAGTTCCGGCGTGCCGTAGCAAGGCCAAGGCAGACCGAAGTAGTCACCAGTGAAGTCGTAGCCGGTTTCTTTGTCTTTACCGCCTTTGGCGCGCAGTGTTTTCACGTCGAACAAGTGCATGTTCTTCATGTGCGCTTTCAGGCGCTCTGGGCTCTGGCCGGTGTAGCCAATCGTCCACATGCCTTTGTTGATTTCACGCAGGATGTCTTCAGGCACGGGTTCGTCCATGCCTTTGACTTTTTGCATTTTGTAGTTCTTGGACAGCTCGGTGGCAAAGCCGAGTTTTTCAGCGAACTGATGCATGATCATGTGGTCGCTACGGCTCTCCCACAGCGGCTCAATCACCTTCTCACGCCATTGAATCGAACGGTTGGATGCGGTGGCTGAGCCACTGGTCTCAAACTGGGTCGCTGCTGGCAGCAAGTAAACCGCGCGATTGGGGTTCAAATCTTCCGACTTGCCGGGCATGGCAGCCATGGCGGCTGTGGCAGATGGGTAAGGATCCACCACCACCAACAAGTCCAACTTATCCATGGCACGCTTCATCTCCAAACCGCGGGTCTGTGAGTTGGGTGCATGGCCCCAGTAGAAGACGCCGCGTAAGTTGGAGTCTTGGTCGATCAGCTCGTTTTTCTCAAGCACGCCGTCAATCCAGCGCGACACGGTGAGTCCGGACTTGCCCATCATGGCGGGCGAAGCGAACTGTTTTTTGATCCACTCAAAGTCCACACCCCAAACCTTGGCGAAATGCTTCCAGGAGCCTTCGGCAAGACCGTAGTAACCGGGCAATGAGTCGGGATTGGGGCCGACGTCGGTGGCACCCTGCACGTTGTCATGGCCACGGAAAATATTGGTACCGCCGCCAGATTTACCAACGTTGCCCAGTGCCAGTTGCAAGATGCATGAAGCGCGCACGATGGCGTTGCCAATGGTGTGCTGCGTTTGACCCATACACCACACAATGGTGCCGGGGCGGCTCTCGTTGAGCATGGAGGCTACTTTGAGCACTTGCGCTTCTTTGACACCGCAGGCTTCTTCAACCTTATCCGGCGTCCACTTGGTCAGCACTTCTTCTTTGATTTTTTCCATGCCATAGACACGGTCATTGATGTACTTTTTGTCTTCCCATCCATTCTTGAAAATGTGATGCAGCAGACCGAACAAGAAAGCAATGTCAGAGCCAGAGCGGATGCGCACGTACTCGTCGGCCTTGGCGGCTGTACGGGTGAAGCGTGGATCGACCACGATCATCTTACAGCCGGTCTCCTTGGCATGCAGCATGTGCAGCATGCTGACGGGGTGTGCCTCGGCAGCGTTGGAGCCAATGTACAGGGCGACCTTGCTGTTTTGCATGTCGTTGTACGAATTGGTCATGGCGCCGTAGCCCCAGGTGTTGGCCACACCCGCCACCGTCGTGGAGTGGCAAATACGCGCTTGGTGGTCGCAGTTATTACTACCCCAGAAGCTGACGAACTTGCGCATCAAATAAGCTTGTTCGTTGCTGTGCTTGGAGGAACCCACAAAATAAACGCTATCAGGGCCGCTGGCTTTTTTCAACTCCAACATCTTGGCGCTGATCTCGTTCAGCGCGGTGTCCCAGCTGATGCGCTCATATTTGCCGTTAACCAGCTTCATGGGGTAACGCAGGCGGTACTCGCCATGGCCATGCTCACGCAGTGCCGCACCTTTGGCGCAATGCGCACCCAGATTAATGGGAGAGTCAAACACCGCCTCTTGGCGTACCCAAACACCGTTTTCAACCACGGCATCCACCGCACAACCCACCGAGCAGTGCGTGCACACTGTGCGCTTGACTTCAATCTTGCCTTCGCCGATGGCGATGCCACCTTGTGACGCTTGGGCCTTTTTCACCAGCGAGAGCTGGGTGGCGGCAATGCCAACCCCCAAACCCATACCGGAGCGGCGCAGAAAAGCGCGGCGGTCCATGGTGGGCAGTGCCTTGCTCAGGCCGCGGCGCAAGCTGTGAACAAACGGGGAACGAGCGGCGATATCTGCAGCCGAGGATTTTTTAGTCAGTAACATGAATGCGTCTCCGTTAAACGAGCGTGGTCTTGTAATAGCGCTTGACGTGTTCCGTCAGGGCATAGCCACCACCTTTGAGCGGCGCGACTTTGGCCAGCGGCTCAGCGGGCAACACCGCCTGCTGCACAGAAGGAATCAGACTGGCCACTGCGGCCACGGCACCCACCGTGCTGGCACCGGCAAAAAGCGTGCGCCGTGATAACTTACCTTCGGATTGACTCATGTGATGTCTCCTGAAAAGTCCCAATGAGGAACAGAAATACTTATAACAACTCGTTCTAATCTAACAACGCTGGGATGTTACTGCAAGCTAAGGTTTACCCTCGCTAACTTGTCGTCTTCTTTCAACAATTTTTTGTTTGAGGTGCTTTAACTCAAACCCTCAAACTACTCCAGCATGTCAAAGCCCTGAATTTCCACACTCATAAAAGCACGTGTAAAACCCGACAAAGCCGCATAAAACCTAGCCTTGGGATGCTGGCTGATGGCATCGCACATTGGCATCACCCAAGGCTGCACATGGGTGCTGAAAAATTCGCGCTGCCGTGTCAAATTTGCCACAGCCACATCGTCCCCAGCTATCAGGTAGCGCATGACTTCGCTCAGGTAGGCGATGTGGTCTTCGGTCTCAGGCATCGTCTCATCTCGCGCCAAGCCCAGACTCGCCAACGTGTCGCGCAATTTGGCCAGCGGCTTCTCGTTCAAAAAACCGCTCAGGTAGTGCGAACCGAACAAATAAACCTCGGGCTTGCCGACGCCACCAAACAGGGCGTCGTACTCGTGTTTAACAGACTCATCCGTCAACGCCCGTGCAGCACCCACCAGTTCGCGCCAAGGCTCTTCTAAAAATCCACCTGCGGTCGGAGCCTCGGTGGTGGCCACCCGCAGTTGCGCCATCAGCTCCGGCGTGGGCGGGGCGTAGTAGAGAGCGGCCAGCAAACCATAAAGCTCGGCGCGTGCCGTTTCTTCATCCAAGGCGCTGCTGGGTGCTGGGGCTGCAAGGTGCAGCGCTTGTCCTGCGGTGTCGGTCATAGGTCAGTGATCCGGGCTTCGCCGGGGTTGGAATAAATATCAATCACACGGCAGTCGCCGCACATCTTGAGCCGCTCCAGCGCCTCGCCCTGAAACATGGAGTGACCGGCCAGCTTGCCCAGCATGGCCTCAATCGCCTTGAGCGTGCCAAAGGGCCTGCTGCAACGCACGCAGGCGTAGGGCTTCATCTCGTTGAGCACCACCGCGTCTTTGCGCTGCGGTTTTAAGTTGAATTGCGGCATCAAGGTCAAAGAACCCTCGGGGCAGGTTTTGACGCACAGGCCGCACTGCACACAATTTTTCTCCACGAACCTGAGCTGTGGTGACTCCGGGTTGTCGCGCAAAGCACTGGCGGGGCAGGCGTTGATGCAGCTCAGGCAGAGCGTGCAGGTGTCTTTGTTCAAGCTCAGCGCGCCTAGCGGCGAGCCCTTGGCGGGCAGCGTGATGACCTCGGGCTGAGCGCTGGCTTGGGCAACCAAGTGATCCAGCGCCAATTCCAGCGTGGCGCGCTTGTCGGCCTGCACGGTGAAGCTGGCGGCCTGGGACACGCCTTGCGCGGGGGCGGCTTGCAGGGCTGCGTCCAGCGCGGTCAGATCAGCGGCTTCGATGATTTTGAAGTGCTCGCCTTGATAGCCCAGGCCCGCCAACAAGGCCTGCGCCACGTCCATCTGCTCGCGCACAGCCGTGCGGTACTGCGGCGCTTCTTCGCCCGTCATCAGTACCCAGACCTGGGACGCGCCATAGGCCATGGCCGAGAGCCACAACTCCATGCCCACCGAGCTGGTGTGCCACAGGGCCACCGGCAACACGCGGGCGGGCACGCCGCGAATGGTTTTGCTCAAGCGAGCCGCTCGGCCCAAATCACCCAAAAGTTTTTGACCTGCTTCTTGGCTATGGAACAACACGGCGGCCTGTTTGCCACCGACACGCGCGTAGGTGGAGAGCAGGGTTTTGATCTTGCTGCCCTGCTCACCTGCACGCGGGTACGCATAGGTCAGCGCGCCGCTCGGGCACACCGTGGTGCAAGCGCCGCAGCCCACGCACAAATTGGGGTTGACCTTGATCTGCTGGCGATCCCGCTCGCTGCTGATGGCCTGCGCCGAGCAAACGTCAATGCATGCGTTGCAGCCGGTTTTCTCATTGCGTGAATGGGCGCAGAGTTTTTGCTTGTACACAAAGAACTTGGGTTTCTCGAACTCGCCGACCAAGCCGCGCAGTTGAATCAAGGTGCGCTGGTCTTGTCCATCCCACAAGAAGTAGCCTTGTGGCAAAGCATGTTGGCTGAAGGCAGGCGTGGCGCGCAAGTCAAGCACCAGGTCAAACTTTTCGCTCAAGTCCTCGGGCTCACGGCTGAAATCAATCGCCCCGGCCACACCGCAGACCTTCACACAGGTTCGGTGCGATTGGCACAGGCTGTTGTCAATTTGATAGTCCAAACCAATCGCCTGCTCAGGGCACGCGGCCACACAGGCGTTGCATCGGGTGCACAAATCCAAGTCAATCGGGTTGTTGCGTGACCACTTCAGATCAAACGCCCCCAGCCAGCCGGTCAGCGTTTGAATATTGCCCGTCAGCACCGGGTAGCGCCGCTCCTGAGCGCCACCTTGGCTACCCGCACCGGCGCTGAACACCGTGACATCCAGCGTGTCTGACACCAAATCGGCAGCGCGCTCGGCAGCGTCCAGCGGCCCGATAATGAGCAAGCGGCCCGCGCTCTTGTAGGTAACGGTAGGCACGGGCTCGGCTTCGGGCAGATGCGCCACGGCCAAGAGCGCGGCGATTTTGGGGCTGGCCTGGGCTGCGTCCTTGCTCCAGCCACCGGTCTCGCGAATATTGACAAAGCGAATCGGCACGCCCGCTGCACCGGGGGTCTGCGCGGCCATTTCGGTAAAAAGTCGGGCTTCCTGCGTGCAGGCCACCACCACTTCTTCACCATTGGCCTGAGTAATCGCTTGCTCAAACGCCCCAGCCTCACGGCGGCACAGGGTGCTGTGCAGGGTTAACTTTTCATTCAGTGCCGCGCCCAGGGTCTGGGGCACCAGGGGCATCGTTTGGTTGCAGTCGCAAATCAGGGTTGGCATGGGCTTCGGTCGTTAAAGGGGGGCTTGCTGCATCTGCCACGGGGGTCTCAGACGGTGCAGCATTATGAGGGACGGCCGTGACAGCCGCCCCAGCAGGGGGCTTCTCTTCCTCATCGAACAAATTGAGGAATTTGGCACTGGCCATTTGGCGCAGCATGGACAGGGGCAGCGGGTCAGGCTTGCCGTAATCATCAATATAGATGTCCAGGCCATCCATCACGTTGTAGTGCGGGTCAGTGAATAGCTTTTTCATCGCCGCGTTCGACACTTCGGGCGAGACATTCACCCCCGTGAAGACGCTGTAGTCGGACTCAGGCGAAAGGGCTTGAACGTCTTCCAGTGTGGGGGGCGGCGGGGTTTGCGGCGCCTCTGATTTGGGGTCGATTTGCGCTGTCGCAGAAGCATTTTCTGCAGACACCGGTACTGGTAAAACGACAGGTGCAGGCACCGCACGCACTGGCTCGTCCAGCGGTTTGCCCTCGCGCACCGCCTGCTTGCGTTGCGACCAGCGCCCCAGAATCCCATCAGCCATGACCGCCTCCGAATTTCTTTTCGGTACTGACCGAAGCCGGGCTTCCAAAACGATCCGTCAAGGGCTTGAAGCTCTCAGGGCGTTTGCGCCGTTTGACTTCCACCACATGGTGCTCATTGACAAAGGCCTGCAACCACTCAACCACATCCGCTGGCGCAACAACCTGCTCCACCGTCTCTTGCGCGTCCAGCAAACGACCCGCGTCGTGGTAACTCAAAGACACGATCTGCGGTCTGGCGATGGGCTCGGCATCCACGCTGGCTTCGTCTTCCATGCGCCACATCACAAACCAGCAGGGGGCGGGCGTGCTGGCGTTGAGGTAGTAGCCTTCGGCGTCGTCGGTGTGTAACTCGACTTTGAAGCCGGGGTGAAGCCAACGCTCTTCGTTTTCACTTTTGAAAAGGCAACGCGGTTGCTCGCCGTACCCGTCCTCCTGGGCAATCACTTCTGCCAGTACCCAGCGCCAGGTTTGCCAGCGGCTCATGGGGCCAATGATGCGTTCGCGCCGCATCACGACGGCGACGTTTAAGGCGGGTTTTTGGTCGGTCATAGGAACGTGACTGTAGCGGATTGGCGTTTCCTTGTTGCTGACGTGGGTGGGGCTCAATGTCTCTTTGCTTTTGTGCTTAGGTGGTGGGTGGTTTTTGCTTTTGTATTCCCCCCCTATCCCCCCCGCCCCTTTCCACCCCCGCCGGGGCGGAAAGGGGGGCCTGATTTGACCGCGCTTTAAATGGGGGAACTGCCTTGGAGAGGCTTCTTTGGTTTCTTAGTCTGCTGACCTCTCCGTTCGGGCTGAGCTTGTCGAAGCTCCGAGAATCCTTCGACAAGCTCAGGATGAATGGAATAGTCAGCCAAAACGAAGTCCGCCACAGAACCCAAGAGACTGCCTACATGCATTCCCAAGGCAGGCCCGTCATTAACCGCGAGGTCAAATCAGGCGCCCCTTTCCACCCCGGCGGGGGTGGAAAGGGGCGGGGGGATAGGGGGGGAATACAAAACTTATGAATGCTTTTTCAATTAAACCCACCCGCCACCACCGGCTCACCCCCACGCTTGATCTGCACCGCGCAGTACTTGAACTCCGGTATCTTGCCCACCGGGTCTAGCGCGGCGTTGGTCATCAAGTTGGCGGCGGCTTCGTAGTAGGCGAAAGGAATGAACACTGCGCCGCGTGGTGTGCCGTCGTCGCGGCGCACGTTGATGGGCACGGCGCCTCGGCGTGATGCGACGGTGATGACATCACCAGGCTGCAAGCCCAGATCGGCCATATCGGCACCGCTCAGCGACGCCATGGCGATGGGTTCGATTGCGTCCAACACGCTGGCGCGGCGCGTCATGCTGCCGGTGTGCCAGTGCTCTAGCTGGCGACCGGTGATGAGCACAAAGGGGTACTCGGCATCAGGGCGCTCGTCAGCCGGTATGATGTCGGCAGGCACCAACTGCACACGACCACTTGTGGTCGGGAAGTTGTCAATGAACACCGTTGGTTGGCCTGGGTCTTCAGCGGTGAGGCAAGGGTAAGTCACGCTGGACTCGCGTTCCAGCCGCTCCCAGGTGATGCCGGCAATCGCCTCGTGCATGGCTTGACGCATTTCTTCATATACGGCAGCCACACCACTGTGCTCGCCTTCGTAGTTCCATCCGCAACCCATGCGGTTGGCGATTTGCTGAATGATCCACAGGTCAGGCTTGGCTTGGCCCGGTGGGTCAATCGCTTGCTTACCCAACTGCACCATGCGGTCGGTGTTAGAGACCGTGCCGGTCTTTTCGGGCCAGGCGGTGGCGGGCAGCACCACGTCGGCCAGCCAGGCGGTTTCGGTCATGAAGATGTCTTGCACCACCAGGTGCTCCAGCGAAGCCAGAGCGTGGCGCGCGTGGTTCAAGTCGGGGTCGCTCATGGCCGGGTTTTCGCCCTGGACGTACATGCCGCGAATCTTGTGCGGATCGCTATCGTCGGCCAAGATTTTGTGCATGATTTCCACCACGGTGTAGCCGGGTTGGTCGTCCAGCTTGGTGTTCCAGAAGTTCTCAAACCACTGGTGAACTTTCTTATCCGTCACACGCTGGTAGTTGGGGAACATCATGGGAATCAGGCCCGCGTCGCTCGCGCCTTGCACGTTGTTTTGGCCGCGCAGTGGGTGCAAGCCAGAGCCGGGTTTTCCGATCTGGCCGGTGACGGTGACCAGCGCAATCAGGCAGCGTGCGTTGTCTGTGCCGTGCACGTGTTGGCTGATGCCCATGCCCCACAAAATCATCGCGCCTTTGGACTTGGCAAACTCGCGTGACACTTCGCGGATGGTTTGCGCCGGTACGCCGCAAATGGGCTCCATGGCCTCGGGGCTGTAGCCTTTGACGTTCTCACGCAGTGCATCAAAGTTGCTGGCGCGGTTGCGAACGAACTCTTCGTCCACCAAACCTTCTTCAATCACCGTGTAGATCATGGCGTTGAGCAGGGCCACGTCGGTGTCGGGCTTGAACTGCATGGTGCGCCAGGCGTGTTTGCCGATGTCGGTGATGCGCGGGTCAGCCAGCACGATCTTGGCGCCGCGTTTGACGGCATTTTTCATCCAGGTGGCAGCCACCGGGTGGTTGGCCGTGGGGTTGGAGCCGATCACGAAGATCAGGCCTGCGTGCTCCACGTCGTTGACCTGGTTGCTCACTGCGCCTGAGCCCACGCCTTCGAGCAGGGCCGCCACGCTGGAGGCATGGCACAGACGTGTGCAGTGGTCCACGTTGTTGGAGCCAAAGCCGGTACGCACCAGTTTTTGGAACAGGTAAGCCTCTTCGTTGCTGCCCTTGGCCGAGCCAAAACCGGCGAGTGCTTTTTTGCCATGCGTATCACGCAGGCCTTTGAGTGAGCCTGCGGTGTACGACAGCGCTTCTTCCCAAGTCGCTTCGCGGAAGACCTCTGACCAATCCGCCGTGTGGCGGTTCAGCGTGTTCAGCGCCTCGGGGTCTTTGGCCACGCCCGCTTTGCGAATCAGCGGCACGGTCAGGCGCTGCGGGTTGCTGGCGTAGTCAAAACCAAAGCGCCCTTTGACGCACAGGCGGCTGTGGTTGGCCGGGCCGTCGCGGCCATCGACGCTCACAATTTTGTTGTCCTTGACGTTGTAGGTCAGCAGGCAACCGACACCGCAGAAGGGGCAGACTGAGTCGACTTTTTTGTCCACAATTTGCGACCCGACTTGCGTCTTGGGCATCAGCGCGCCGGTGGGGCAGGCTTGCACGCATTCGCCGCAGGCCACGCAGGTGCTGTCACCCATGGGGTCGGCCAGATCGAACACGATCTCGCTGTGGCTACCGCGCAGGGCGTAGCCAATCACGTCATTGACCTGCTCTTCACGGCAGGCGCGCACGCAGCGGTTGCACTGGATGCAGGCATCCAGATTCACGGCCATGGCGGGGTGCGACATATCGGACTTGGGTTGCTCGCGGCGCAGGGCTTTGAGTTCGGGGCGCACGGTGACGTCCATCTGGTCGGCCCAGACGCTCAATTCGCCGTGTTGCAAGGACTCGTCTTGCTCATCCCACTTGTAGCCCACATCAGGCATATCGGACAGCAGCATCTCCAGCACCATCTTTTGGCTCTTGACGGCGCGTTCGCTGCTGGATTGAACGTCCATACCGGCCGTGGCGGTGCGACAGCAGCTAGGGGCCAGCGTGCGCTCGCCTTTGACCTCGACCACGCAGGCGCGGCAGTTGCCATCGGGGCGCATGCCCTCCTTAAAACAAAGGTGGGGAATGCTGATGCCGACGCGCTTGGCCAGGCTCAGCAGGGTCTCGCCCTCGAAGGCTTTGATGGCTTGGCCGTCGAGCGTGAGATCCACGGTTTGCGGCATGATTTCGATGAATTTGGCGGGGGCGTTCATACGGCCAACTCCTGAGGAAAGTATTTTTGAACACAGCGAATGGGGTTGGGTGCGGCTTGCCCCAGACCACAGATGGACGCATCGCCCATGACTTGGCACAGGTCTTCCAGCGTCTCGTTGTCCCACACCGGGGCTTCCATCAGCGACACAGCTTTCACCGTGCCCACGCGGCACGGCGTGCACTGGCCGCAGCTCTCATGCGCGAAGAATCGCATCATGTTGGTGGCGGCAGCGCGTGCGCTGTCTTGGTGACCCAGCACGATCACGGCGGCTGAACCGATGAAGCAGCCATAGGGTTGCAAGGTGTCAAAGTCCAGCGGGATGTTGTCCATGCTGGCGGGCAAAATACCGCCCGACGCACCACCGGGCAGATAGGCGTACAGATCGTGCCCGTCCAACATGCCGCCGCAATATTCGTCAATCAACTCCCGCACCGAGATGCCCGCTGGCGCTAGCTTCACTCCCGGGTGCTTGACGCGCCCGCTGACGCTGAAACTGCGCAGCCCCTTGCGGCCATTGCGGCCAAAGCTGCTGAACCACTGCGGGCCTTTTTCTACGATGTCGCGCACCCAGTACAGGGTCTCGAAGTTGTGCTCCAGCGTCGGGCGACCAAACAGGCCAACCTGCGCGATGTAGGGCGGGCGCATGCGTGGCTCACCGCGCTTGCCTTCGATGCTCTCGATCATGGCGGACTCTTCACCGCAGATGTAGGCCCCGGCACCGCGGCGCAGCTCAATCAATGGCAGTTCGCACGGCGGGTTGGCCTGTAAGGCTTTGAGTTCGGTCTCCAGAATGGCTCGGCAGCCGTGGTATTCGTCGCGCAGGTAGATGTAGCAGGCGTCTATGCCCACCACCTTGGCAGCAATCAGCAAGCCCTCCAAAAAGCGATGCGGGTCGCGCTCCAGATACGTGCGGTCTTTGAACGTACCAGGCTCGCCCTCGTCAATATTCACCGCCATCAGGCGCGGTGCGGGTTGGTCGCGCACGATGCGCCACTTGCGCCCGGCCGGGAAACCCGCGCCGCCCAGACCGCGCAGGCCGGAGTCTTCCATGGCCTTGATGACGGATTCAATCTCTTGCTTGCCTTGGCTAACCGCTTGTGCGAGCGCGTAGCCGCCTTGGGCGCGGTAGGTGGCGTAGCCCGCATAGGCTGGGGCCACTTCTTGCGCGTCAGGTGTTGGTGAAATGCTCTTCAAAGAAAAGTCAGATGCTACGAAATTTGTAGCTTCTTGCGCATTTGGGTGTTGGCCTAGAGCCGAATTCACCACTGAAACCACCGCCTCGGGCGTGGCCAGCAGCACCGGATTCTGGTGCACAACGGCCACCGGGGCCTGCTCGCAACGGCCCACGCAGGGCGCAGCCACCACACGCACATCGTCGCGGCCCAGCAGGGCAGGCAGGCGCGTCAGCAAATCTTGCGCACCGGCCAGCTCGCAGCTCAGGCCGTCGCATACGCGTACGGTCAGGCCGGGGGCGGCATCATCACCGCGCACCACCTCGAAGTGGTGATAGAACGTGGCGACCTCATACACCTCGGCCATGGGCAGGTTCATCTCTTTGGCCAAAGCGACCAAATGCCGGTCGTGCAGGCAGCGGTAGGCGTCGTTGAGCTTGTGCAGGTGCTCGATCAACAAGTCACGGCGATGGCCTTCGGCAGGCTTCTCGCCGATCAGGGCCACCACTTCGTCCAGCGACACTTCATCGGCCTGACGGCCCTTGAGTCGGCTTTTGCGCTTGATCAGTGCGCGCAGTTCATCAACGGTGGCCAGGGCCACGGCCTTGACTTCGCTCTTAGGCGTTGGGTGATTCATCGGTCTTCCTAGTTAGCAAAATTCTGCAATTTTATGAGTGTCAAGCACCCTAGTGGGCGGGTCAAATTGCATTGGAACATGGGCTCATTCAAAAAATAAATGAAAACCTTCCGCAAGGGCCTATTAGACAATTTTTGCACTCAGCCTCTGCTCTCGCAGAAAGGGACGATCGATCTGGCAGGACAGCGACTCAATGTCACGGGCGGCAACCCCGGCTTGTGCGAAGTGTTGCTTCCAATGGGCCACGACCAAAGCCACCGTCTTCACTTGAGCGACGGCCTCAGCTTGCTTCAGACCAAACTGAGCGCACTCGGACAGCGCATTCTCCAGTGTTGCGTCTGCGGCATCGGCACCAACGCGCATTTGCTGGTAGCCCAATGCTTGGCCGGAGGGCAGGACATCAAAAGCCGGTGAGAGCTCATACTCCCCGCTGCCCGTCATCAGCAGCACATGGTTTTTCTCGTGATCGTCGGTATTGTCGATCAGGATGTTGAACACCATGCGGCGAAACAGCTCTTGCATCTGCGCCCTGTGCAGGCCACCCGCCGTGACACCACGACGACGTAGCCACTGCGCCAGTTCGGGGTAACCGAGGGCCGCCCCTGCCGCATGACCTGACGCCTCTCCTGTTGCTTTGAGGGCCACATTGGCAGACAGCGCATGTCGGCGCAAGCCCCCTTCGCGGTCAAAGCGCTTAACGGCGACCGCATGGCCTTGCTGCACCTTCACAGGCATCGTGCGCGCTACCCGGATGCCCGCCTGCGCGGCCAGCGTCATGGTGGCGTGTTCGACCAAGGGCATGTCAATGGGCTCACCGGGTTCGTTGAACTTGAGCACCCACGGGTGGCCGTCCAGGTTCAGCAGCGCCTTAGGGCGTGCGCCGCCCATCGTGGCACCTGGTGTGATCAGACGACGCTTGCGCTCTTCGATAGGCTCACCGGCTAGGATCTGATGCACGAGTTGCTCAATTTCACGTGCGTCGGCAAGTTGCGGCAGCTCGCCCATGCCGCGCGCCAGGTACACATCGGGCGAGACGGATACGCCGAGCGCACCGAAGCGCTCGTGACCCGCGAAAAAGAGAAAGTCCAGCACAGCCAGACGCGGCGGCTTGTCAAGAAAGCGTATGACGCGCTCACCCCAGCGGTCCGGGCGCGCGTCGTCCACCGCGCCAACGGCCGTCTCTTTCTCCGTGGGGAAAAACTCGCGTGCGACCAGGGGCATATCTTCGCTGAGCGAAAAGCCTGATTGGAGCCAAGGCGCTGCGTAGAGGAGCGACACCCCTTTGGTTTGGCGCGCCATCCGCAGCTCACCGATCAAGCGCGGGCTTGCGGGATGGCCGAGCCACCAGAGGTAGAGCGAGTCGCTGGGCTGGTAGTTTTTGATGTCGAACTCGATCATGACTCAGCCCCCCCCTCATCCCCACCGGCGCTGCCGTAGGGTGACGGACGCTTGCGCACGGCGCGCGCCTTGGCCACCCGCACGGCATCTTCCAAAGCACCCTGGTCATGTTCCGGGGCCGCCACATCGGCAATAGCCTGCGCCCGCCCCATCAGCCACAGCGCCGTGGCATAGACCCCCATCGAGACGCTGGGGTCGCCCTTCTCCATGCGCATCAACGTGGGCTCTGAGACGCCAATGCGCTGCGCCCACGCTTTAAGCGGCTCACGGCGACGCTTACGTGCAATGGCCAGGTTCTCGCCTAGCGCGCGCAGGTGCGCCAGCACTGGAGAAGGCATTGAATCGAGGGCGTTTGATCGTTTCGACATAACACATATATTAATACAAACACATTAAAACAAATATATATGTTAATTAATCTAAATTCTCAAGCCTGAAAATCTCCTGGCCATCTCAGCTATTTGACTTGGCTGCCGACAACAAGCCACTGTGCGCCGCCGCATGGCGCAGCCAAGCAGCGTCTTGCGCCAAAGTGAGTGCTGCGTCCAGCGTGCGGGAGATGCGGTCTGTGGGCAGCACCATGAAGCCGATGGGAGTGCGCACTTCGGGGCTCACCAGGGGGCAGGCTTGCAGCTCGCGGTAGGCCCGCATGGCACCCACCAGCGCGCCGGGCATGACACTGCACACCGTGCCGCCCACGGCGCTCAGGGCCAGGGTGAGGATGGCGTTGGTTTCCATCACCGGTTTGACGGGCACGCCGGCTTGCGCGAAGGCGGCGTCCACGATATGGCGGTTGTGCATCTCGGGCGTCATCAGGCACAGGGGCAGCGCGGCGGCGTCCTTCCACGTCATGGCTTGGCCGATCTGAATGCCCTGCTCACCCAGGGTCTCACCCTTGCGCACCAAAAAATAATGTTCTGTGTACTGGGGCAGTGTGCGCAGTGGTGTGCCGCTAGGGCGTACCCGGTCAGTAAACCCCAAACCCATGTCCAAGGTGCGATTGTCCAGCCCCGCTTCGATATCGACCGAGCTCATGGCCCGCACGATGGGCGTGATGCCGGGGTAGCGGGCGTGCAGCATGGCGGCAAAGCGCGCCGCTATGGCCTCCGCCGTGGGCACAGCGCCAATGTGCAGCGGGCCTTGGGGGCGCGCGGTGACGCTGTTGAACTCTTGCTGGAGGAGTTGCTGCTCATGCAGCATGCGGCGCGCGCTGGCCAGCATGCGCTGGCCCTCGCTGGTGAAGCCGACAAAGGTGCGGCCCCGGTTGACGATGACCGCGCCAAACTCTTGCTCCAGCGCGCGGATGGCGTTGGAGAGCGCGGGCTGCGTGACAAAGCAGGCCTGGGCCGCGCGCGCAAAGTGCTTGTGCTCGTCCAGAGCGACCAGGTAGCGCATCGAGACCAGCAGGTTCATGACAAAGTACCGTTCGGGCTGAGCCTGTCGAAGCCCATGGCTGGACTATTCCAGAACCCTTCGACAAGCTCAGGGCGAACGGTGTCGGGCATCAGGTTTCCTTGGAAATTTTGATGCTCGGAAACTTGTTCGAGAAGTCTTTGTTCTTGGCCGCAATCGTCACCGCCACCTGACGCGCCACAGCCTTGTAGATCGCAGCCACGTCGCCGTCCGGGTCGGCAACCACTGTCGGCTTGCCGCTGTCGGCTTGCAGGCGGATTTGCATGTCCAGCGGCAGTGCGCCCAGGTAGCTCATGTTGTAGTCAGCCGCCATTTTCTTGCCGCCGTCAGCGCCAAAAATATGCTCAACCTGACCGCAATTGCTGCAAATGTGCACCGCCATGTTTTCTACAATGCCCAAAATCGGCACGCCGACTTTTTCAAACATCTTGATGCCTTTTTTGGCGTCCAGCAGGGCAATGTCTTGCGGTGTGGTGACGATCACCGCGCCGGTCATGGGCACGCGCTGGCTGAGTGTGAGCTGAATGTCGCCGGTGCCAGGGGGTAGATCGACGATGAGGTAGTCCAGCTCGCGCCAATTGGTCTGGCGCAGCATTTGCTCCAGCGCCTGGGTGGCCATGGGGCCGCGCCAAATCATGGCTTCATCTTGGGCCACAAGAAAACCGATGGACATGACCTGCACGCCGTAGTTCTCCAGCGGCTCCATGGTCTGACCGTCTTCGCTCTCGGGGCGTCCGTCAATGCCCAGCATCATGGGGATGCTGGGGCCATAGATGTCGGCGTCCAGCAGGCCCACGCTCGCACCTTCGGCCGCCAGGGCCAGCGCCAGGTTGACGGCGGTGGTGCTTTTGCCCACGCCGCCCTTGCCAGAGGCCACGGCCACGATGTTCTTCACGCGAGGCAGCAACTGCACGCCGCGCTGCACGGCATGGGCCACGATGCGGGTGGAGATGTTCACCGACACATTGCTCACGCCTGCCACGCCCTTGGCTGCGGCGATCAGCGCTTTGCGAAAACCGGGGATTTGGCTCTTGGCCGGGTAACCCAGTTCCACATCAAAGGTCACGTCGCCATCGGTCACCGTGAGGTTGCGAATGGCTTTGGTGGATACAAAATCTTTGCCCGTGTTGGGGTCGATTACGAGTTTGAGCGCGTCTAAAAGCGCCTGGTCTGTCACTGCCATCATGTCTCCTGAAAGTGGGTCTAGTCTAACGAAGCTACGTATCTCGCTTGCGCCATCTACAACCAGAGTCGAAAAAAAAGACCAGAAAAGCAGGCCAGCAATGAAGTTTTGCCGGACAAAGAGACCCTCATAATGGGTTTATGCCTGATAAAGACTCTCAAACCTGCGGACTTCTCCTGACCGGAGGCGGTTCTCGTGCAGCCTACCAAATGGGTGTCCTAGAAGCAATTGCCGACATACGCAAAGATAGCGGCGCACTGAATGAGCGAAATCCTTTCTCAATCATCACCGGCACATCGGCAGGGGCGCTAAATGCCGCAGCACTGGCCTGCGGGGCGGATGACTTTGACCAGACTGTTCGGCGCGTGGCCTCGATCTGGAAAAATTTCCAAACCCATGAGGTCTATCAGTCCGACGTTCTCAGCGTCATGCGCACTGGCGCGCGCTGGATCAGCCTGGTCTCTTTAGGCTGGGTGATTGCCCGGTGGCGGCGACTCAAACCCCGCTCTTTGTTGGACAACACGCCGCTGGCTCAACTGCTCACCACCATGGTGCCGCTGGAGCGACTGCCGGTGCTCATCGCCCAAGGCCATCTTCACGCACTAGCCGTGACAGCGTCCAGCTACAGCTCGGGCCAGCACGTCACTTTTTTTGAAGGCCTGTCCCACCTGCGGCCCTGGATTCGCTCACAGCGCCTGGCGGTGAATGACCACATCACGCATGAACACTTGTTGGCCTCGTCGGCCATTCCTTTTGTCTTCCCGGCCACAGCGCTGCAAATCAACGGCAATACCGAATATTTTGGTGACGGCTCCATGCGCCAGTCCGCGCCCATCGCGCCCGCTATCCACCTGGGGGCCGACCGTGTGCTGGTCATCGGCGCGGGCCGTATGCATGAGCCCCAGGCCCCTCCGGATCAGAACAAAGAGAATTCCTATCCCTCACTGGCGCAAATCGCCGGACACGCCTTGTCCAACATTTTTCTGGATGCCCTGTCGGTGGATGTGGAGCGCATGCGTCGCATCAATCAAACCCTGCAATTGATTCCCCCCAGCGAACGCACCAGCAGCGCCCTCAAACCCATCGAGCTGCTACTGATTGCTCCTTCAGAGCGGCTGGACGACATTGCCGCACGGCACGTTGACGCCTTGCCTATCGCGGTGCGCGCCATGCTCGGCAGCCTGGGCGTGTCGTCCAAAGCCTCGGACGTGAAGGGGGCTGCCCTGGCCAGCTACCTCCTGTTCGAGTCGGCCTTTACCCAAGAACTGATTGCCCTAGGCTACGCGGATGCACAAAACCAAAAAGACGAAATATTGAATTTTTTTGGTTGGAAAGAGACTGCGACAATGCCCTGATGCAAGCCATCACATCCCAAGAATTTTTAAGCCGCAGCTTCCACAACATCGTCTTCGCAGGCGGTGGCAACCGCTGCTGGTGGCAAGCGGGCGTGGTGGAGGTCTTGTCACAACACGCCTGCTGGCAAGCCCAGCGCCTGGTTGGGGCCAGCGCGGGTGCGGGCATTGCCACGGCTTTTGCCACAGGGCGTTTATCAGACGCATTGGTCTGTGCCACCGAGCGCTTCAACGCCACGGCGCGCAACATTGAATGGCGCGATCTGCTTAAAGGTCAGCGACCCTTTATGTTGCCGCGCATTTACCCGGACTGGATTGGCAGCTTTCTGGACGAGAGTGATCTGGAGAAACTTAAAAAGCTCGGCTTAAAAATCGAAGTCGTTATCACGCGGCCCATCCCCTATTTGCCGCTGACGCTGTCCACCCTGCTGGCCCTGGGCCTGTATGCCAGCGAAAAGTTTTGGTTGAAAAATTTTCACGCCCGCCTGCCGCACCATCTGGGCTTTCGCGCCGAGTACCTGGACTTGACCCAAAGCCCCAAGCTGGCAGACGCGCGCACCCTGCTGTTGGCTTCTGCCGCTGCCGTGCCCATCACCCCCATCCACCGCGTCGCAGGCCGCGCCGCATTGGACGGCGGCTTTTACGACAGCATCCCCCTGCCGCAAGACCGCCAAGGTGACCCTGAAACGCTGGTGCTATTGACCCGCCACCGCGCCGATTTGCCGCAAATGTTCACGCACCAACAGCGCGTGTACCTGCAACCTGCACAGAAGGTGGCGGCCATCAATATGGACTGCACCAGTGGTACCAATGTGCAGCTCACCTACACCCAAGGCAGAAGTGAAGCTCTGGCTTTGATGGGCTAAAGAGAGAAGAGATGCTGGGTGGGGATAGCGTAGCGGCATCAGGAGGAGGCCGCAGGCCGGGGGACAGCCGCGAAGCCATCCACACCCAGTATCGGAGTCATGAATTCGCAGGGAGGGATCGCTTTTAAAATAGGCGCTTATCCGTCACAAAAGTCCCCCATGTCTGCACCGCGCCAACTCTTCGTCACCACCGCCCTGCCCTACGCCAATGGCAAGTTCCACGTCGGCCACATCATGGAGTACATCCAGGCCGACATCTGGGTGCGGTTTCAGCGCATGCAGGGCCACCATGTGAATTTTGTCGGGGCGGACGACACCCACGGCGCGCCCATCATGATTGCGGCGGAGAAGGCCGGTCAAACGCCGCAGGCTTTTGTGGCCGACATTGCCGCAGGCCGCAAACCCTACCTGGACGGCTTTCACATCAGCTTTGACAACTGGCACAGCACCGATGCCCCCGAGAACCACGAACTGGCCCGCCAGATTTACCGCGACCTCAAGTCCAATGACCTGATCGAGACCCGCACCATCGAGCAGTTCTTCGACCCTGCGAAGAACATGTTCCTGCCGGATCGCTACATCAAGGGCGAGTGCCCCAAGTGCCACGCCAAAGACCAGTACGGCGACAACTGCGAGGTGTGCGGCTCGGTCTATGCGCCCACCGACCTGATCAATCCCTACTCAGCCTTGTCAGGTGTGACGCCGGAACTGAAACATTCCGAGCACTTCTTCTTCAAACTCTCCGACCCGCGCTGCGTGGAATTTTTGGAGGCCTGGACGCAGCGCGTGGATGCCAACGGCAAGCTGGTGCTGCAAGCCGAGGTGGCCAACAAAATCAAAGAGTGGTTCTCGGTGCGCACCAACGCGGATGGCACAACGAGCGAAGGCCTTGGCGACTGGGACATTTCACGCGATGCGCCCTACTTCGGCATCGAGATTCCCGACGCACCGGGCAAGTATTTTTATGTGTGGCTGGACGCGCCTGTGGGCTATCTGGCATCGCTCAAGAACCTGTTGACTAAGCGCGGCCAGGACTACGACGCCTATATGGCCAACCCTGCGCTGGAGCAGTACCACTTCATCGGCAAAGACATCGTCACCTTCCACACCCTGTTCTGGCCGGCCATGCTGAAGTTCAGCGGCCGCAAGACGCCGGACAACGTATTTGTGCACGGCTTTTTGACAGTGAACAACGGCGAGAAGATGAGCAAGAGCCGAGGCACCGGGCTTGACCCACTCAAGTACCTGTCGCTGGGCATGAACCCTGAGTGGCTGCGCTACTACCTGGCCGCCAAATTGTCGGCACGCAATGAGGACATTGACTTCAATGCCGACGACTTCATGGCACGGGTGAACAGCGATTTGATTGGCAAGTATGTCAACATCGCCAGCCGCGCAGCAGGGTTTTTAACCAAGCGTTTTGGTGGTCAACTGACCCACGCCTTTGACCCGCAAGGCGCAGCGCTGCTGCAGGTCATTCGCGCCGCAGCCCATGACATTGCACAGTTGTACGAAACCCGTGAGTTCGGCAAGGCCACACGCGAGATCATGCTGCTGGCCGACAAAGTCAACGCTTATGTGGACCAAAACAAGCCCTGGGATTTGGCCAAGGACACGACCAATAACGAAGCCCTGCACCAGGTGTGCTCGGTGCTCATCAACACCTTTGCGGTGCTCACACGCTACCTGGCTCCTGTGCTGCCAGAGCTAGCCCAGGCCGTACAGGGGTTTGTTGGCGTCGACATGCAGCACTGGCATAGCGCGACTGACGTTGCCACCATTGCCCCGTACCAACACCTCATGCAACGCGTCACGCCTGAGCAACTCGACGCCCTGTTCGAGCCGCCCGCCTCGCCCGAGCCTGAAAAGCTCACACCCGGCGGCGAAGCCATCGCCCCTACCATCAGCATCGACGACTTCGCTAAGATCGACCTGCGCATCGCCAAGATCATGAACTGCGAAGCGGTGGAGGGTTCGACCAAACTCCTGCGCCTGACCCTGGACGTGGGCGAAGGCAAGATGCGCAATGTCTTCAGCGGCATTGCCAGCGTGTACAAGCCAGAAGACTTAGTGGGTCAGCTCACCGTGATGGTGGCTAACCTGGCCCCGCGCAAGATGAAGTTTGGTGTCTCTGAGGGCATGGTTCTGGCCGCTAGCCATGCGGATGAGAAGGCCCAGCCCGGCATCCACATCCTCACCCCTTGGCCAGGCGCGCAGCCCGGCATGCGGATTCATTGAAGCCACAGGTAGCGTGAAAGAGTTGATCTCTTTCAGGCTCACAAACTCAAGGGCTGAGTTTGACTTTGGCTAACCACTTGGACTCGTCTTCCAATTTGGTCATAAGAAAACGCTCAGGCACTTCCCATATCAAGATTTTGGGTTTGGCCGAGCGAAAGGCTTCATCGGTCAAATAGGCAGTCGCGGCTTGCAAAAATCCGCCACCATCTTTGGCCGTGTTGAGCACCTTGCTCGACAAGGCTTGCTGCATGTAGCCATGGAAATTACCACGCATGGAATACGAGGTACCCGTCATCACCACCGGTACAGCAGCGACATCGCCAAACAGGCCACCCCCCGCGCTCTCAGTGCTGGTTTGGCTGGTGCTCGCTGCGGCCTCTTGGTCTGGCATAGGGCGCAGTGCGTTGGGCATGTCTTGCAAGCCCATGAGGCGAATCAAGTCACCGACGCGCTCCACTGGCGATCCCTCTGATGTGGTTTTAAACGTCGTTGTGTCCAGCGAAATGCCGAGTTGCTGAACCTGGCTGGCCACGGCGCGCGCGACCACTTCAGCGCCGACTTGGTTCCAGTGGGTGTCGGTGCGGTAAAAGACCTCGGACTTGGCTGCGGCCTGGGTCAAGGGCTGGAGCAGATCGACCGTGGTGACTTTACGCTCGCGTAAAGCAGCCAATGCGTCTTGGTAGCGACTCTGGTTGTAGGCAGGGTACTGCCCGCTTGCGAGCTTGGTTTCATAAATCCGCGCTTTGTCGGGCACCAGGGCAACCACCAACTTAACCCCTTGCTCGTTCAAGCGCAGCGCAGCCGTGCCCAGCATGTCAGCGCGGGCTTGTAGATTGGCCGCACCACCCGCGTCGTAGCGCAACTCCTCGGTCAAGAAAAGCCATTGGTCGCGCCCTGTTCGAACTTGATCCCCACCGCCCCCGGTGATGAGGTAGCGCAGGGTGTTGGCACCGGCAATGAGTGAGCTGCGTACAGGCAAATGTTTATCGAGTTGTTTTTCCAACTCTTGCGTGGTTCTACCTTCTCTGAAATCAAGCAGCGTACGAGGAAATTCAAGACCATCGGAATTGAGCGCGGCCGCCGTGATTTGCCACGCGCCGACGAGCATGACCGCAATAAAGGCCAGCGCCGCAAAAGCTTGGTGCGGTGTAGGTTTTGGACTCGTCATGAATTGGGTAGTGTCAGACATCGCAACCTCAGAACTGAAAGTATAAAAACGGTGTGAACGCCTGTGACGACAATGTGGCTACTGACCATAAGAAGAGCGGCACGATGAGGTAGCGCGCGTAGGAGCCGCTGTGGCGTTTGAGCCAAGGCATGGCGTACACCAAAGCAATGCCGATAGCCATCACACCGAGTCGATCCGGAGTGACCTGCCATGCCATACCTGGGCTCAAAGCAACACCGTTAAACCCGGCCATGCCTTGGAACATGCGCCCAGCGCCGGCGATGTCCACCGCGCGGAACATCACCCATCCAACGATCACTAAGAACATAGTTTTAATGACCCCCAGCCAGCCGGGCAGCAGGGGTTTACCGAAGCGCTGATCCCAATAGCGTTCGAGCGCTAAGATGCCGCCATGCCATGCGCCCCACAGAACAAAAGTCCAGTTCGCACCATGCCACAGACCACCGAGCAACATGGTTAAAAACAGATTAACGTAAGTGCGAACAACGCCTTTGCGATTGCCGCCTAAGGCGATGTACAAATACTCCCGCAACCAGTTGGACAGCGACATGTGCCAGCGCTTCCAAAACTCGGTGATGGAGCGCGAAACATAGGGGTCATTGAAATTCTCAGGGAACACAAAGCCAATCATGAGCGCCAAACCGATAGCCATGGTGGTGTAGCCGCTAAAATCGAAAAACAACTGAATGGTGTACGCCACGGAACCTAACCAAGCATCCGCAAGGGTAGGTAATGGTGCCAGAAAAGCAGCATCGGCCAACGGTGCAACGGTGTCGGCAATGAGCACCTTCTGACAGAATCCGACCATGAATACCATGCACCCACGTGCGAAGCGTTCTGAAGAGTGGATTCGACTGCGGAACTGCTCTGCCAACAAGTGGTAGCGCAACACCGGCCCCGCAACCAAGTGGGGAAACAAGGCGATGAAGGCGGCGAAGTCAATCAAATCCCGAGCGGGCGGAGCCTCACGGCGGTAGATGTCCACCAAGTAGCTGATGGCGTGAAAGATGTAGAAAGACAAGCCAATGGGCAAAAGCACTTTCGTCCACGACATGGGCTCAAACCCGAGCCCTTGAAGTGCGACGTTGAAACTGTCAACTCCGAAATTGGCGTACTTGAAGTAGGCCAAGGCCAGCAGGTTCAAGCCCACCCCCATGAACAGCCAGCGATAACGTTTGGCTTCGTCTTTGGCGGCCTCAATGATCAAAGCAAAGGCATAACTTACAACAGTCACGCCAACTAGGAGTCCTAAAAAATCGGGACGCCACCAAGCATAAAAGGCATAGCTGAATACCAGTATCAGTGCCGATTTAGCACGCCAGGGTGTCAGATAATAGCAAAGAAGAAAAAAAGGAAGAAAGGCAAAAAGAAAAATATTTGAGCTAAAAACCATGATTTATTCATTTTTTTTTAGGTGAATTTTCGATGTTATGAGCAGAATGAGTCTCATATTTCATTGCGCAAATAAGATCGCATCATTACTCAACAGTGTCTATGATCCAATCGGTAACATATTGGATATCAAGGCTTGCCTTACATCCAGGATAGTACTCAAGAACAGGACGCTCAAAAGCGAGAGCCTCAGTAACACGCTCATCTTTATGAACAACTACTGGAACAACTTGCTCATCATGATTTGAAAAAATTGCATCTCGTACCTGATGCCCCAATCGACCACGAGTTGGCATCTGATTAATTAAGAGAGACATACGCACAAACTCAGGCCTTCCTGCCGTATATTGCTCGACCAATTCAATTATTTTAGGAATAGTTGCAAAAGACGCAGCATCAGCCAACAGAATTACAAGGGCTCTATTAGCTGCACGTAGAGCTTGCTGTAAATAAACAGTTGGGCCAGGAGGTGTATCCAAAAATATGAAATCGAATTCATCAGCGAGCGAATCAATTCCGTTTGCTACCCAGTTAGGATTTTTCTTAAGAACTGAAGCAAACTCATGCAACTCAGCATCATTAACACGGCCAAAAGGAATAAATTTCATTCCAAATGGACTTTCAAATATGGAACTCGGCGTAATACCCTCACGTACTAGGCCTGCTATTTCATCTGGATCCATTCCAAGATGAAAGCGTTGTGTATTTTGAGGATCTAGATCAACGACTAGAACCCGCTTACCGCGCTGTGAAAGAGCCATAGCAATATTAGCTGTCAAGGTAGATTTACCTACTCCACCTTTGCCTGAGATAAAAGCGATTATTTGCATAAGATATCACTATTAGGAAAAAATAGAATTGAATTTAAAAAAAATAAGTATTTCTCATTTAATTTTTTTATTACCACGGTTAGATTCACGTGCAACTTGTTCTTCTAAACTTTTTAACCGACGCAAAACAGGCGTGCTACCAGGATAAATTGACAAATAGTTCTTAAAAAGAGATTGATCACCTTGATTAGCCTTCAAAGCAAGCAATGCTTTTTGCCAAATTAACTTAATTTCAGAGGACTGAATCTCGATTAAGTTTAATGCCTCTAATTGCCTAATCGCCTCACGGCGAGTTGCCTCTCTTTCAGCCAGATGACTTGCAAGCAAAATTAAGTAACGTGTATCACCAGGATTGTCTCGAGTTGATTTTTCAAGAAAAAGTCTACGATCTACCCATTTATGTGAAATGATTTTTGGTTCTTGATTTTTAGTCAGCGGGCTCTCTATGCGAGAAATATTTTTTATATCTTTACGGGGTTTGAGAGAGGAATCCAGCTTTAAAGAATCTGATACAACCTCATTAGATTGAATCTTTGGATTTGGCAAAATAACTTCCGTAGGATTTAATGCCCTCGTTAAGCGACCTAATCCTTTTGGCGTTGGAGTAACTCGCAACGCTCTTTGATGCAACGACTGAGCACTCTTCAAGTTTCCAGCCCGAAATTCAATCAGACCCAATTTAACCAAAGCCTCTCCATTCCCTGGCTCGTAGCTGAGTAGCTTTAACCAAATACGAGCAGCAAGATCATCACGGCCTTTTGCACTCCACTCCACGGCCTCATCCATCATTTGGCGAGTCATTAAATCCTCAGCCGAACATGCAGCAGAATTTAAAAATAGTAAAACTAACCAAACTCCTCTAACGAGGTTCATATTAATCTTTCGAACACTATGATTATTTATTACGCTTAGCAACAAAATTTCTCAAAGGCCTGTACATAATAGTTGCAAGCAATACTGAGATCAATAAAACAATCAAAGCTAGGAAAAAAGGTTGGTCTGATAAAAACCATTTGATCTTGCTAATCCAAGGCAACTCACCTAAATAATACGTATCAGACACCTTAGCAAAGTCAATGCTTTTATCGTCAACAACTACAAAATCTCCTTGAATTAAAGAAAGACGATCAACATCAGTAATTAAATCAGACACCTTTCTTAAATCAGAAGAATTATCCGCATAAACGAACACAACACTCCGCGACGGTTTTAAAGGTGATTCAAAACCCATCAATGTTGTTAAACTACCAGTATTTGACAAACTCATACTAGAACCATTAGGCGCATTAGAATCAATATCCCTTTGCTCCCAGCGATAAGTTGGACGCCAGCTCACATTAGGCTCCCTTACCCTACGTTCTCCGCTTATCTCAACCATAGGCATACGATCTGACCATAGCGCCATAAGTTTTTGATTTCCAGATGAGCCGATAACTAAAAAGTCACGATCAGGAACTTTATCAACTTCGGCAGAAGTTATTACTTCATGCATAAATGAAGGATATCCAGTTGCCTCACCCATTCGACCCATGATTACAAGGTAAAGACTTATTTCGTCTATATTGGGTTGATCTGGTAGAACTACAGCAGTTTCAGACAAGTCAGCCATTCTTGTGAATGGAAAACCCAAAGTTGAGAAGTAATTTAAATTAGGCAACGCAACGTAATGCGGAAAACCGCTGTAATCAATCGTTGATTCCGAATCAATAGCAGCTTGAAGATTATCTGGGGGCCAATTTTGACATGCGCCTTCTTTAGTCACATCAAAAGAGAACGCCATTTGCAATTGATCTCTACCATTTATAGAATAAGGAGGAATAAATAGTGATGCCTCCGTAATTGATTTGTTATCTGATTTGGGAAAAATTAGCCTATTTTGTGAATCAACACTATTACTTAAAACATTAAGTGGAAGCGCATCTATTAATACATTATTAATATTGACATTAAGGGCCGAACTATGGTGTAAGGGAAGACGGCTAGCGCGGTATTTTAAATTAACTGGTACACCTGGTGTTCTCCATGTAAACAAGTCAGGCGGAACTCTGTAATTAAGACGAACCACTTCTGGAAAATAGCCTTGAACACGAAGCTCCTCCGGTTTCGCGATCTCACCAAACTTAACCATTCTATCTGTATGAATCCAAGCAGGTGCATCGTAAGGTTTGCGCATTGCTAATGGAGCATCCTTAGACACAACAACACTTTGGCCCGATAATGATGGGCTAAGTAAAGCTATGGTTCTCGCAGCCCGCATTAAATCAGATTCATTATTTCCAGTAACAATCAACAATTTGGCATTTGGATTGGTTGGATGAGTCTGTATAGTGACAGTTGAGACTGCTGCTCCTTTTATACCTTGAAGACTTTCATTCCCCAGCAAAAACAAAACACCATTACCTTCAGGCAATTTATTAATTGATACTGGAAACTTCGCCCCTCTAACACCAGCTTGTTGACCAAACCAAGAAGAAAGAACACCAGCAACTTTTAATGTACCCAAACTAGGCTGGCTCGCGAATATAAATGGAAGATTTAACGGTACATTATCTCTTTTATCAAAAAATGGTGCCGGCAGATCTTTTAAATCATTAACAGTCGGAATAGGAGCAAGAGTTAACTCTAACCGGCCATAATCGTTTAGCAACAGCCATAATGAAGAATGAAAAGGATCTTCGCACTCTCGAGTATAGTGACCGATTAGAGTAAAACGCAATTCATTTAAATCACGAAACAACCTAGGATCAATATTAAATTCTCTTGAATTTGCGAGACCTTTGCTTTGAGGCAACGACTCAACAGATATTATTTTGTCATTTAACTGAATTTTAAGATGACTGAGTTCAGCAATAAGCGCTGGTGAGTAATCATATTCAAGCTTTAGTTTTGCAGAAACCACTACCTCATCTGTTCTAATTGGAAAGGCCAATGTCCTAGCCCCATCTACACCTCTTAGTTTAATTGCAGACCAAGCACCCATTTGCTTAAAACTCATTGAAACCAAGCGACGAGAGTTTCTTACACTATCTGACTCAATGTTTAAATCCAAATCTGAAACTGTTTTCAAATCAAGACTTGAACTATTTGATTTTCGAGATTGAGCTTGCGATGGCAGCGTATAAATTATAGAAAATACACTTAATAAAACAATAGATAAAATCCAAAGTCTTTTAATAAGCTTTAAAATTATAGTTGAACGAATTAGAACTTTAGTTTTCATAATAATTACGCTTTATCCTGAACAAACACTTTTTTATTAAATTTAGATTTAAATTTAAGATAAAATTTAGATAGTTGCTGTGTAATGATATTAATTATTTTCTGAGCAATTTTATCTGAATTTCTATCTGGAAACCATTTCGGCCAATTTTGATCACGCGAATAAACTGAATCCTTAAATGCAACATAGTCTTCTAAAGATGAGTCATCAATAACAAGTTCAAGTGAGTCATCGCTATAACCCTTGATATTTGCAACAAATACATACTCTTTTTCATTTTTGTAAAGTGTAAGGTATACAGATTTTACATTTGACAAATTTACTGGCTCAGGCAACTTTAAAGTGAGTATTGCATCAGGAAAGTTACTAGTCAGACATGCCAACGATCTCCCCAAAGGAAGACTAATTATTGCACGGCGAATAATCTGCTTTTCCACGTGATTTTTGATATAACGAACTTCTTCTGCTACAGCCAAAAGTGAACACATTATTACTACATTAACAAGTGCAACAAATATATAGAATTCAAGGTGATACAACTCGTTAATATTATCTAATGGCAAAGAGAGTAGTTTTAATCCAACTCCATAAACATTAAGTGAAATTAATGCGCCATATAATGTTAATGTAACAAAATAACCAGGAGAGACATTCTCAAAGCACTCTGACAACTTTCTTACACGAATTTGATATGCAAATGTTTTTATAAAAGTAAACGCTGTAAGAAAGTATATATAAATTCCTAGCAGTGCCTCCTTAATTTCCACAAATATTAGCAGTCGTTTTTTTTCGATAATCCTATCTTTTGCCATGTACCAAAAAAACAAATGAGGGATTCCATATCCTAAAAATATATCTACATTTGAATGAATTATTTTTATGCTAAAAAATAGATATGGCAATGGTCCTAGCAATAATATAAACCATGGAATTTTTCTATAAAATTCCATACCATTATAAAAATTTGATAATGCATCCCTTATAGGATACATTAGACTATTAATCACCGATAGATCAACACAAAAATAAGTAGGGATGTATTCCTTATCTTCTTTTTTAATAATTTCATCATTGTCTTTTTTTAATTTCGATGAATTTTTAATTCCAAGATAAGCAATATTGTATCCGTTCTCTTCTGCAGCACCAATTAATTTTTTTCGATCTAAAATTGAATTTTCTATAACATATTTAGAAAATATCGACTGACGAAGTAATACTAGTGATGCTTCATTATCGCAATCTACAAACAATTTTTTAATTCGTCTTGATATTTTATTAGAAGAAATATGGTTTGCAGTAACTAACATACCAATTTTTTGATTACGCAAAAACCAACCAACTGTATTTTTTAGTATTGCATAATTGATTTTGCAATCATTATCTAATAATAAAACAAAATCACCTTTAAGTTTATTATCTCCTGTAGTTATACTTCCTAAGTCTGCAACTTTTCCGTCAACATTGCAAAAATATTCAATAGATTTACTTCTTGAGTAATCACTAATTTCAGGTCTTATATCTTTATCAAACAAATATGCTTTTAGCTTTTTATGTGGCCATATAAAATTCTGCAAGCTTTGTACAATTGAGTCGATTTGATTTAAATCTTTATTGTGACATAGTATAAATACATCTATAGTTGGCCACGTACTTGTATCATTTCTTAGATTTGATTGATTTCTTTTTATCGGCCATCTTAGTTCAATGAAACTTAAAGCTGCTAAGCAGCAAAGGTATAGTTCAGCAATATAAAATACAATTCTAATATATGTTATGTTTTCCGATTCATTTCCAATCGTTTCAGAAAACCTCCAAAACAAGTACCTTAGTGATGTAATAAGTGAAATTGATATCAAAATCAGCGTTGGCAAAACTCCTGCATTTGGTCTAATAATTAAATAAAATATAGCCAATGTCATTGAAAAAACAATTTGGCCTGTAATTGAAAAAATTACTGGAACTGCTGCAAACGAAATAAATAACACAAAAAATAAAATACCAATAATGATCGAGGGGAACCCCCATGTTAGATATTTTGATATATCTAATCCCCATTGACTAATTCGACCATCAATATATGGTACTTTTTCTGATGATATTGTAGGCTTGGCCCATCGATCACGCCATAGTTCTAATAAAACTTTTGGTGTCATCTGTTTAGTGTTTCAATAACCCACAAAGCCAAGCGATCAAGATCATGACTTGCCTGCCCATGAGGATCATAAATTAGTACTGGTTTTTGAAATGCAAGAGCCTCACTAACTGCAGCATCTGAATGAATCTGAATTGGCACCAGTCGCTCTCCTAAATATTTTTGGAGTAAGTCGCCAATGTCACGATTTAAAGCATCTCTCCTGTCAACCTGATTAAGTACATATGCGCTGTTTACATCATGGCGTATTGAATTAGCCCCATCTAAATGCGTTTCCATTGACGGTATAGTTGCATATGAACCGGCATCTGCAAGTAAAACAACTAAAATAAGGTCCGCACAAGATAAAACCTGTTGCATATAAACGGAAACCCCGGGAGGAGTGTCAATTAAAACAACAGCATCCTTGTTTAAACCCAGTCTATTAATCTGAGCATGCAACCATTTTGGATCACGCTCAAGCAATTCCTCAAATGCCTCACGGTCTTTTTCACGACCACGACCATAGGGCAAGCAAGCCACATCATATCCAACAGTAAACTGCTCATGCCCCCAAGGCCTAGATTTTAACGATAATTCACAGACACCGTCTTGTACTTTACTATCAATCCCAAAATGCCAATGCAGACCATTTTGTGGATCTAAATCAATAATTGAAACGCGACCTTCACCGAGTTTATTTGAAAGTGCGGATCCTAAGTTAGCAGTAAGTGTAGTCTTACCGACTCCACCTTTCATTGAGACTATCCCAATAACACTCATTTTTTTACCAATCGCCGTAGTACTGAAGAATTGACTACATTTTCAGTTTGTTTTTCTGTTGAATTACCATCATTAAATTTGTTAAAAATTCCACGCAGAGATTTATTTTTGTTTTCTAATTCATTACTTATATTACTGCCCATTGTTTTTACAAAACTTGTGTTTGCTTCTGACGGTGAATTATATTTATTTCCCAAATTATTGGCATCTCTTCTATTCAATTCATCTGCAATTCTTATTTGTTCCTTTTTCTTGAGTTCAGCTAATTTAATCATACCTGCTGATGGTAGCTCTTGATTTAAAATGTTGGATTGTTCTACTTTTTTGTTGACTTCCGGCATAGTCGTATCGATGATCTTTTTTGACCTTAAAGAAAAACCGGACATTTTATTAAGACTTTCAGCTAACTTTTCTTTACTCGTTGAGCTAGAGAAAGATAAAGCACTTTTTCTACTATCATTTCTGATAGTTTTCGATATGATCCAATTTTCCTTATCAGCCTCTGATAAACTTGGAATTTCATCTAGTTTTTTTGGTTGTGTATTTTTAAGAATTGGCCAACGACTTTCAACTTCGCTCACAGAAATATTATTTATATTTCCAATATTTTTAGCATCTGGTCCAAGAGACCTAAGATTTTTCGATGAGTCTTTATTAGATTTAAACATCGTTATTCCTTTTCAAACAATCTTATTTAAGATGATGAGAATTTCAAATGCAAATCAAGTCCATCTGCTGACTCACCTATGCAGTTAATTTTCATTTCATCGTTTGCTCCAAATTCAAAAAAGAGTGTCTGATAAAAACCTTCAAGTAGTCCAACTGTCCAGGATAGCTCTGAATTTCCAAAAGCTTCTGCTATTGGTGAACAGTTGTGAGTAATGTCGATAGTTCCATCTTTTTCTTCTAACTCAACCCAACCCCAATTTATTGAAGTCCAATAAGAGTTCAGACTGTTCTCTAACTCACTAAGCGTTTCAACATTTTTGAATTTATTTTTTTCTTTACTAGCAAAACGCTCGCCAATTCTGAAGAAAAAATCACGCAAATCAGACTTTTCAGAAACTTCACTCATTTCTGCAGCCATAGCACTTAAAACCGGTCCCCATTGAATCGATATTTGCTGCTTCACAATATATTTCTTTAGGTTTTCTGCTGTCATTCTAGTTCCTAGTATTACAAGTTTATACAATAAGTTATTTCAGTAAAGAAAAGGTAACTTGATAACCATAGTTTCCTGGTTCTATTGTGTCAAAAACTATAGCTGCTCTATACTCATCAATTTTGTATATGTTAGGATCTTTAACTCCAATTTTTAAAGACCTTATCCCAGGATATATACCTTTCTGAGGTAACATTAAAATTAATCCAGCTCCATTAACGGGTTTATCACCCGTAACAGTTAAATAAAACTCAAGTCTTTGTCCTTGATTTTTTGAAGAAATCTTTACCCGCTCTCTTTCACGCCACCAGTTTGCAACCTCATTAGCAGTCGCAAGCCACATTGCGTCCTTATTTTTTTTGACATACTCCAGATATTCTGGCATAGCACGTGTTAAAACTGCATCTTGTTTGAAATTTTGGCTATGAACACTCAACCAACCCAGAGCAGCTGTTTCTTTCGTCAACTCAAAATCATCAATTAATGCCTGTGTAGTTTGTTCAACATTAAGGTTTTGATTCGCGAGATTCAGATCATCTCTCTGTGTTCTTGGTAATAATATTAAAGAATCATTGTTATCGACATCTTCTTGCTTGAGAAGCTGGGGAATCCTTCCCTCCGTTCTTTGAGGATCTACTGCATGATGTCGTATACCGTACTTTTGAATCAATCGCTCTGTTATTTCTGAGTAACCTTCTGTTGGTGCTCTAAATCCGTTTATGTTCTTTGTGTCAGTTACTACAGATTTCATCTGTTGTTGCATATTTATAATTCGCTGCTCCTGCAGAGGCGCCAACTCATCTTTAAAACTAACGTGGATATCACCGTGATAGGCAATTTCAAATTCTTTAGCAAGTTTATTCAAAATTTCAGGAAATTCCTTTCCTACTGACGTTAATATGTAAAACGTTGCTTTATAGTTTAATACTGACTTCACAATTTCAGCAAATGACAAAGAATTAGCAAATCCTTCTTCTGTATCCATTTCAATAACTTGTGCAAATTTTTTACCATTAGGCCAAGCTGATTTTAAAATTGTTGGTTCGCGCAAAAGCCAACTTAATGTGTTGTCAATTACGCCATACATCAAGAGTGGATGCGACTCCCAAGTTGACTCTGAAAATGCAAACGATGCAGTTCTGCTGGATGCGGTTGAAGTTGCAACAGTTTCTGCGTAGACTATTGCGCCTTCGTTTTTATAAGCTTCGTCAGTCACCCTGGCCCAGTTCATGAATCGCCCTGCAACCTGCTCACCTTTTAAACGCAAAAGTGACTCGGACGTTTTACTCATCCAGATTCGTTGTCCTGCTGGATGTGTGTGTGACAAAGGAGATTCACCGTTTAAAATTAGCTGCCTTGCTTCTGAATCTGCCGGGATCTCTCCAACCACCTTAACCCCTAATGTTTCTAGAAACTGCCAGCCAGTCCAATCTCCATTACTATTTCTTGTACCAGTGGCCCAAGTGGTTAATACTGATCCCCCACGTTTTCTGAACAATGCAATTTCTGATTTCTCTACGTCACTTAAAACCAAAGTAGATGGTAGTATTAATACTCCGCTACCATAGTTTTCAAGTTTTGATAACGCATCAATTTCTGTTACGTTTTGTTTCCGCTCCAAAAAATAACCTCTCCACGGAATCAATAAAGTATCATAATTACCACCAATTTTTGCAAAATATGCACGTGTAGTTGGTGATACATACATTATGACGCGGCTACTAGTTGGCGTAAAATAAGTTATCACCCCGCGTAAACCAACTAAAGGCGACGGCCATCCAAGTTGACCCATCATAATAGTATAAATTAATAATGGAATCAATACACCAAATATGAAAAAAGGCGAAATAAATATACCTACCCTTTTAAAGAAGGGTATGGTTTTTTGTCTTTCCCGCTCTTTTGTTTCGTAAATTGGTGTTATTTGCATATATAGCTTTATCCCGCCAAAGTTCAAATTTATTGAACTACTGACTTATTCGGCTGATCTATTTCTGGCTCATATCGACTCAGAAATATAGGAACGTATGAAGCGCTATCTTCTCTTCCATCACTCTCTCCTAATACTTTTGATTTTGGCTTTCTTTTATCCCTTAGTTTGAAAGCCACATAAGCAGCCACACCAATCATGACCGTACCAATTGTAGTAGCCAAAATAACTGTTGCCAATATTGAAATTAAGTCCATTTTAAATTCTTCCTTCTCGTTCAAGTTTTCCCCAAGTCATGGCTTGGCCACGCCACTCCTCTATTGTTGCAAACACTTTGGAGACGTCGATTATGTTAATATAAAAAAGTCTGAAAGTTACTGAATATAATATCAGGGATGGGTCTTCTTCTTCAACTATCACACAATATGCAGCTGCAACAACATCTAGCAATGTAAGTTGCAACCACCAATAAAATAAAAGTGATGCAAGTCCATACTGTATAGCCACATAACTAAAGAATATATTTCCTAATAAAGTTGAAAATGGCCACATGATTCCTTCAAACAACATGTACCACAAAATAAAACAATTTACACCTGCTTTTCGCGGCTGCCATAAAGCATAGCTATGTTTTTTCGTGGCTTGTAAAATACCCCTTGTCCATCTATACCGTTGCTTTAGAAGATCCAACAAACGGCTTGGTGTCTCTACCCATGCTATTGCGTTCGGCTCATAAGCTATGTGCCATCCGTGCATTAGAATTTTAAGAGTTAGATCGCAATCTTCTGCAAAGGTGTCGTGGTCATATCCCCCAATTTGTTGAAGAACTGATTTACGAAACATCCCTAAGGGGCCTGGAATTATATTAACAGCGCGCATGTAACTCTGCGCTTTACGTGCCATTGCCAAACCTTCTACATATTCAAGCGCTTGGATTTTGCTCCATATAGTGTCTCGATTCAATACCTTTACATTTCCAGCAACAGCACCAACCATTGGATTATCAAAATGCCGTACACACGCTCTGAGCGTATTACTTGTCAACTTAGTATCACCATCCATATTTAGCACAAACTCACCGCGGGCCAGAGTCATTCCTGTATTCAATGCTTCGGCTTTTCCACCATTTCGTTTTGTTACTACTCGTACAGATATATCATTTGACTCGTTTGCGACCACCATTGCTTTTTCATATGTATTGTCAGTTGATCCATCATCAACCACAATAATTTCATAGTTTGGGTAACTTAGTTGCAATAGTGATCGTAGTGCCCCTTGTATAACAATGCCTTCATTGAAGGCAGGTACAACTAACGAGATCATCGGAAGTGAGCTCTCGGCTCGCTCTACGTACTGAGGATACCCTCGTTTAATTACCTCATAATGCTCCATGAAGGAATATAAGATTAGTATTGAATATCTAATCACTAACAAACCGAGAAAAACAAGCAAGTACCCGCTAATAATAGCAAGCACATAACTTTCCATCAGAAGTGCAAACGAACCTTGTGTTTCTAGTACATTTTGATAACTTAAAACCAAAAGATAAACCATTGCACCTACAACAAGTGCAGCAATTAATAACCTAATTAATTTTTTTATTTCCACAACTTTTCCAGACTTACTGCGAATGTATTAGCTCTGTATGGCGTGTTATTTCGTTGACTAGATAACCCCCACAAACTAAATCCAATGGCAATATCGTTTGTAATCCAGCGTTTACCTCCAGCAGTCCAACTCCATCCATCTCCGGCTTCACCATAAAGCTGCCAACCCAATTGACCTGAGACAAAAATATTCCAATCATCAGACCCCCATTCGCCAAGTAAACCTGCGGTTATAGAACCGTAGCCTTGAGCAGGAGACCAATAGTTTGCGGTGTTGAATTTGGCTTCCCGGGTTTCAATAGCAAGCAGAGGCTTAAAATGTGGTCCTAATGGTCTCCAATTTGTCGAATATCGCAAACTGCTTGTCACCACCGTATTTCCATCCGAAACACCGTAACCATCAACTCTCGCTACAAACTTTCCAAATGAAAATCCTTGCGATGCCTGCAATCCAAGATGCGACGCTGACAATTTTGAAGCGAGTGCATTTGGGTTATTAGAAAAACGTCCCCAATTTACCACGCCAGCTTCCACGAGAATGGGACGATCTCCAAATGACATACCCACTCCACCATACACAGCATCACCAATCGTGCTTAATTCAAAGCTTGGTTTATATTCTCTTTCTAAAGATCTATATCTAAAGGTGGCATCTTTTTGAATAACTTCAATTCCTGGCAAACTTGCCTTAATACCACTTGTCTCCACCTCCATAACATTCGCACCTGAGCTGTCACGCCATCTATGATTTGCTGTTAAGGTGCGTACATTTATATCTGACGAATCTGTAGATCCGCCATAAGTCAACAATGTACGTGGGCTAAGCTCCCGTGAGGTCAATTTAAGTCCTATTAGAGCATCCGGATTTTCTGGGTCCGTTGCGAGAATAGATTGATATACCCTTGATGCACTTTGGTCATACCCTAACCAGCGATCAATGTTTGCCAAGCCAATATTTGCTTCCTTAGAAAATTTACCGGTCGTTAGTTCTTGATATGCTTGCGTAGCTTCTGGAAGCCTACCCGTCCACGCCAGACTATTAGCAAAAATCATCTTCAATTCATCATCCATCTCACCATTTTCTTTTAATGCCAAGCCTTCTGTGGCAACGCTTTGGTAGTCACCGGCCGTGTTTAAGTCTAAAATTCTCTGCTGTTCAGCACTTCGTTTAATTTGCGTTGCTTGATCTGTAGACTGCGATCCCGCTGGTGGGATGTATTGAAACGGTGACAGCTGTAGTAAAGCGCCTGATGGAGTGATGACTGCCTGGCTGTTCACCGATACTGCTGTTGAAATACGTGTATTGATCTGGGAATTACTCTGCGGACCTGTCGAACTCAGTTGTGCTGGTACGATGATTGTCTGCTCACTGCCTGTTGCAAGCTGTACAGTTTCCGATTTCGTGGCTGTATTAGTTGCAATCGCTTCACTTGAAGTGCTTTTCGGTCGAGCAACTACCGCAACTGATGAAGACACGGACTGACTCTTTCCGGCAACTACGTAGGCCGTTTGTATTGCACTTAATCGGGTTCTGGCCTCCTTATCTACTGCAGTACCTTGTAGCGTTTCCAATTGAATTTTGGCTTCTGTATTTTTCCCTATACGCTGAAGACTATCCGCCACCATAAGTCGCAACTCATGATTCCAAGGTTGCATTAATAAATCGGTTAAGCCTCGTGCTGCCGCCGCATCGTATTGGGCATCTTTGTATAAATCAAAGGCGGGGGTTCCTTGATTTTTAGCTTGCGCCATGCTGGCCGTCGGCACGCATAGACAATACGTAATTGCAGTCAAAAGCCACCCTTGAGATCGTAATCTAAGAGTCAAGTTCTCACATGCCAAGCTCGGAAATTGAAAATAACGCAATTGGTCTGCCTTTTTTACTTATGTCACTGTAAGTGTTTTTGTAAAATTTATTTTTTTTTAACTGAATAGAGTCGAAAAACTGAGTAAAAATACCATTTTCAGTCCCTTTTTGTCTCTTTTTTGCCTTGATTTTGTACATCCATCCACGCAGCAATTTTAAAGTCAACTCTTTTTCTCTGAGTTGCTGAATACGAGGATTCCGATCACTACAAGTCCTGTTCCTATTCCCACCCATGCTGTAAAAGGCTCGCCCAAAATCCAGACGCCCATCATTATGGTCGACATCGGTCCGATCATGCCTGTCTGTGCAGTGGCACCAGCGCCTATACGCTCAATGGCCATCATCACAAGCAAGACAGGCACAACGGTACACAGTGTCGCATTTAGTAATGACAACCAGATCACATCTGGAGCTACTTGTACTGCACTCCAATTTAAGGGGCGTAAAAATATGTATTGCAGAATGCACAATATGCATGCTACCGTCGTGGCCATCCCGACCAGTCTGAGCGAGCCCATACGCTGTACCAACTCGCCGCTGTAAGTTAAGTAAATTGCGTAACTCACGGCACTCAAAAAAACCAGCACTGCACCCAGAGCCACACTGCCGCCATCAAGCCTTACTTCTTGGCCAAACACCAGCAACACCCCTAAATAACTGATGCCCATTCCCCAGACCTGCGCGCGACGAATGGTTCTACCATAAAACAACCAACCCAAGCCCATGACCAGTGTGGGTGAAGTGTAAAGAATCAAACGCTCTAGCGATGCGCTGATGTACTGCAGCCCAGCGAAGTCAAGAAAACTAGCCAAGTAGTAACCAGTAAAACCCAAACCGACAATACCGCCCCAGTCACGGCGCGTCAATGCAACACTGAGACCACCAGACTGGCGGTAAGTGCCCCACCATGCCATGCCCATGAACAGTGGCAAGGCAAACAGCATGCGCAGCATGATGAGCGTGACCGCATCCACTTGGTGGCGGTAGGCCAGCTTGACGATGATCGCCTTGCCGCTGAATGCGATGGCACCCATTGCCGCCAGCAGCATACCTGTCGCTATATTTTTAGTCGCTGTTGGCGAACTTACTAGCGAGGCATCAGAAACTTTTGACATTAAGACTCAAAGGAAATATCACCTAGAAGCCTGCTGCCAATCCATCCCGACGCGGATCACTGGCCACCACGTAACCCTCCACCTTGGGGTCGCCTGCGCGCCAAATGAATTGCCCCGCACCGAAGTCCTGGTAAGAGTCGTTGATAACTTCCATGCGGTGACCGCGCTCGGCCAGACCTTGCACGGTAGGTGCGGCCATATTGGCTTCCACGTTAATTTCAAAACCTTCGTTGTAGCGCCAGCGTGGCGCATCGCATGCGGCTTGTGGGTTTTGCCCGTAGTCCAGCATGCGCACCAGGGTTTGCAAGTGGCCCTGGGGCTGCATATTCGCGCCCATGACGCCGTAACTCATCACCGGTTGACCATCTTTGGTCAAAAAGGCTGGGATGATAGTGTGGAAGGGGCGTTTGCCAGGTGCGACCAAATTAGCCGGGTTCAGCGCCGACGGATCCAAGCTAAAAGCATGCCCCCGGTTTTGCAGACTTATGCCAAACGAAGGCTCCACACAGCCCGAACCAAAGCCCATGTAGTTGCTCTGGATGAAGCTGACCATCATGCCGTTCTCATCCGCAGCGCTCAGATAAATCGTGCCGCCTTTGACCGGGTTACCCGCGCCAAAATCTTGCGCGCGCTTCATGTCGATGAGTTTGGCACGCGAAGCCAGATAAGCATCGTCTAACATTTGTTCGACCGTCACCTCCATGCTTGCAGGCTCGGCCACGTAGCGATACACATCGGCAAAGGCCAGCTTCATGGCCTCGATCTGCAAGTGCTGAGAATCCACGCCATCCACAGCCAGGGATCCCAGGTCAAACTTATCCAAAACCCCCAGGGCAATTAAGGCCGCAATGCCTTGCCCATTAGGCGGAATCTCATGCAAGGTGTAGCCCCGGTAGTTCTTGCCAATCGGCTTGACCCACTCGGGCTGGTAGGCTGCAAAGTCACTTGCCTTAAGGCTGCCATTGTTAGCTGATGAGAACTTCTCAATCGCATGCGCGATTTCGCCGCCATAAAAGGCTTGGCCTTTGGATTGTGCGATGGCACGCAAGCCGCGTGCCGCTGCTTTGAACTGAAACAACTCACCCACATGAGGGGCACGGCCCCAGGGCAAGAAATTTTCGGCGAAGCCGGGTAGCGACTTCAGCTCATTGGTTGCGGCTGCCCACTTTTCCTGCACCACAACCGGCAACAAATAGCCGCGCTCGGCGATCTCGATGGCAGGCTCCATCAAGTCGCCAAAGGGCAGTTTGCCAAAGCGCTCACTCATCGCCACCCAACTGGCCACAGCGCCCGGCACGGTGACTGAATCAAAACCACGCTTTGGCGGTGCCGTAGCGCTGTCCCCATACTTACGCTTGAAGTACTCAGGCGTCCAGCTTTGCGGCGCTCGGCCAGAGGCGTTGAGACCATGCAGTTCCTTGCCGTCCCACACTATGCCGAAGGCATCACTGCCCAGACCATTACTCACCGGCTCACAAATCGTCAAGGTCGCCGCAGCCGCGATGGCGGCATCTACCGCATTACCGCCTTTCCAGAGCATGCGCAAGCCCGCCTGCGAAGCCAAGGGGTGCGATGTAGAAACCACGTTGCGGGCAAAGACCGGCAGACGGGTACTGGCGTAGGGGTTGGCGTAGTTGAATTTCATAAGAAGGTCTTGTTCAATCGGAGGTTATTTTTCGTTCAGCAATAATTTTTTTCCACTTGGCAGATTCCGCCTTCACCGTGGCTGCAAAGGCTTCGGGCGTGCCACCGGTAGGCTCCACACCTAGGCGGGCAAAGCGTTCTTTGAGGTCAGGATCTACCAGAGCAGCGTTCACTGCCTGATTAACCCGCGCCACAATGTCGGCGGGCAAGCCGCGCGGGCCATAAATCCCAAACCAGGTCACAGACTCGAAACCCGGCAGCAATTCAGACACAGTAGGCAACTCCGGTGCCAGAGCACTGCGCTTGGGGCTCGTCACGGCTAGTGCTCGAAGCTTGCCATCTTTCACATGCGGCATACCAGAGACTAAGGAATCGAACAACACATCCACCTTGCCGCTGACGAGATCGGTGATGGAGAGGCCCGTTCCACGGTAGGGTATGTGCACAAGAAAAGTGCCTGACTGGGCTTTAAAGATTTCAGTGGAAAGGTTTGAGATGGTGCCATTTCCACTGGATGCGTAATTCAAACGACCCGGGTTTTGACGTGCATAGTCAATGAATTCTCGCAGCGTCTTGGCGCGTGAATTCACAGGCACTAAGATAATCTGCGGTGCGTTGGCCACATAGATGATCGGCGTGAAGTCAGCCTCAACGTTGTAAGGAATTTTAGGGTTGATCGCCGGGCCAATGCTGTGCGTACTTGATGTCGTGAGCAGCAGCGTGTAGCCATCGGGCGCAGCCTTGGCACCAGCATCGGCTCCAATGGTGCCGCCCGCGCCGGGTCGGTTGTCGACCACCACCGTTTGCCCCATTTTGTCACCCAGTTTTTGCGCTAAAGCGCGCGCGAGGATATCCGTGCCCCCCCCCGCCGGGAAGGGCACCAGAAGTCGCAAGGGCTTGGTGGGATAACTTTGTGCGCCAGCCGGCAAGCTCGCGATCAGGCAGATAAGCCACAGACCCAGAAAACGATTGATCGATCTCATTGTTTTTATCCCACTAATTTTTGATGCAATTTTCTCAGAGACCACCAAACACTGACCGCAACCAGCGGTACGGCCAAAGCAGATGTACTTTCCGCACTCAAAGGCCAACCCAGGCTGTGTGCACCTTTGGCCAAATAGGCGATCAACCCCACCGTGTAATAGGTAATGGCCGCAACGGACAAACCTTCAACCGTCGTTTGCAATTTGAGCTGCAAGTCTTGCCGCTGGTTCATGGTCACCAGCAAAGCCTGACTGCTTTGCTCTTGCGCGATCTCAACCCGGGTACGCAGCAAGCTACTGATTCGTGAGACCCGCTGCGAGAGCGCGTCTTGCCGCCGTGTTGCCCATTCGCAAGTGCTGCGCGCAGGTGAAAGTCGCCGATCCATGAACTCACGAATCGTCTGCATGCCGGGCAAACGCGTCTCGGCAATTTCAGCGATACGCTTGTCCACCAATTCAAAGTAAGCCATGGAAGCCGAAAACCGTGAATGCGTCGCCGCATGTTGGCTCTCCACCTGTCCGGCCAACTGGGTTAGCCGGTCCAGCAGCTGCGGCTCTTCGTTGCGATTTGCACTACGAATGGCTTCTGCCAGATCGGCCAACTCACCCTCAGCCGTGGCCAGCACGGCTGAAGCACCGCGAGCCAGAGGCAAACTCAATAAAGCTGCCATGCGGTAGGTCTCAATCTCAAGTAAGCGCTGCACCAAGCGACCCAAGCGGCGGGGTGTCATATCGCCTACAAACACAAGCGTGCGCGAAAAACCGTCGGCTTGAATCGCAAAGTCAGTGAACACCTCGGCCACCTCGCCCGCCACTTTGGATGCAACCAACGTGTCCTCAGACAGCATGCTCTTGACCAAGGCCCCTCCCCCGGTAGTTTCCAGCGCGGGCAACGCCCACAAATGCAAACAACTCAAACACTGTCCAGGCAAGCCCGCGAACCAGGCCTGCGGAATCACTCCCACAGCCGAATCAAGCACACGCTGTTCCACGCCATCGCGTGGCACAGGGCGCATAAAAGTCCAGCTAACAAACTCAGTGTGCAACTCCCAGCGCAGGCGAAATGCGCCCAGGTCCACACGCAAATGGATCGTTGTGGCATCAGGCAAGGCCAGATGGTGATCACGCAGCAGTGCAGCTACATGCGCGCGACTCGCCTCGCGCTGCGCAGCATCACACAACATAACGACGTGCGAGATGGCCAGCGGGACATTCATCGCCTCCGGTGGTCGAGCGTGAATTTCATTGTGAAGCGCTACCCTTTGAGGGTATTGTGATGGCTGCTTATTCATTTGCATGGTTTCCTCATAGCGACATTGTGAGGCAAGCGCACGACAGAAAAAAGGCACCCGAAGGTGCCTTTTGTTCTGCTCGAGTGAAGCTTAATCTTCCACAAAAGCTTCTTCTCGTTTGGATTTCACTGAAGGCAAGAGCACGATGACGAGCAACAAGACAGCGGCGGCCAACAAACCAGCCGACAGTGGACGTGTCACAAAGGTTGTCCAGTCACCACGGGACAGCAGCAAGGCTCGACGCAGGTTCTCTTCCATCATCGGGCCCAGGATGAAGCCCAGCAGCAAAGGTGCAGGCTCGGTACCCAGTTTGATGAACAGGTAACCAATCACACCAAAGATGGCAACCATCCAGATATCAAAGGTGTTGTTGTTGGTGGAGTACACGCCAATCGCGCAGAACAGCACGATAGCTGGGAACAACCAACGGTAGGGGATGGTCAACAGTTTGATCCACATGCCGATCAGTGGCAGGTTCAAGATGATCAGCATCGCATTACCAATCCACATGGATGCAATCAAGCCCCAGAACAACTCAGGGTTGCTCGTCATCACCTGGGGGCCAGGCTGGATGTTGTGAATGGTCATGGCACCCACCATCAAAGCCATCACGGCGTTAGGCGGAATGCCCAGCGTCAGCAAAGGAATGAAGGAGGTTTGTGAACCGGCGTTGTTAGCCGACTCAGGGGCGGCCACACCGCGGATATTGCCCTTGCCGAAAGGCACTTCACCGGGACGCAACTTGGTTTTCTTCTCAACCGTGTAGGCCGCAAAAGCTGCCAGCAAAGCACCGCCACCGGGCAAAATACCCAGCATAGAACCTAAGGCCGTACCACGCAGAATAGCGGGAATCATGTTGCGGAAGTCTTCCTTGGTTGGCATCAGGCCCGTGACCTTGCCGGTGAAGACCTCGCGGTCATCCGCATGACGAGAAAGGTTGCTGATGATCTCGCCGTAGCCGAACACGCCCATGGCGATCACGACGAAGCCAATGCCGTCGGTTAACTCTGGGATGTCAAAGCTAAACCGCGCAACACCAGAATTGACGTCGGTACCGACCAGACCCATCAATAGACCCAGCACAATCATGGAAATCGCTTTGAGCAAGGAGCCCGAGGCCAAAACCACTGCACCAATCAAGCCCAAAATCATCAGTGAAAAGTACTCGGCGGGCCCGAATTTGAACGCCACTTCGGTGAGCGGTGCAGCAAAGGCCGCCAGAATCAGCGTACCCACGCAACCGGCAAAGAACGAGCCGATACCGGCTGCGGCCAATGCCGGGCCCGCTCGCCCCTGCCTTGCCATCTGGTAGCCGTCAATCACGGTCACCACCGACGAAGATTCACCCGGCAGGTTCACCAAAATAGCAGTGGTGGAGCCACCGTACTGCGCACCGTAGTAAATACCGGCCAGCATGATCAGCGCAGCCACGGGGGGTAGTGCGTAGGTGGCAGGCAGCAACATGGCGATGGTGGCAACCGGGCCAATACCCGGCAACACACCAATCAATGTGCCCAAGACGCAGCCAATAAGGCAATAAGCCAGATTTTGCAGCGTGAACGCAACGCTAAAACCGAGCGAAAGGTTGTTAATCAGATCCATGATTTTTATTCCTTAACCCGTGATGAACGCTGGCCACACGGGGAACTGCAATTTGAGCAGCATGATGAAAGCCAAGTAGCTGCCAACCGACAAAATCGTGGCCAAGATGAAACACTCTTTAGCCTTGAATTCATCGCTGGCCAGACTGGCTACGAAGGTCAGTACATAGATACCAGCGATCATGCCCATTGCGGGCAGCTTGATACTGGGTAGGCCACCAATCATGACGCCAAACAAAATATTGGCCAAAATGATGAAGGTCACGGGCTTCCAAGCGAAGCCGCCAATTTTGTCACCAGATTCTGTTTCAATTACCAAAGAGTAAAAGGTGATGGCTGCCCCGAGGATAGCCAGCAAAACCCCCAACACCAGAGGGAAGTAACCCGGCCCCATACGCGCACCGGTTCCCACACTGTAGGTGGTAGCACCCCAAGCGAAAGCCACACCAACGCCCATGAACATGAGGCCGGAGAAAAAGTCTTTTTGACTCTTGATATTCACAAAAATCTCCTGTAAACAATTGTCGAACGCTGGATTCTGCAATGAAAACGGCGCTTTCTTACCTGTGGATTACACCTATAGCGGTGGCGTAGAACTCAGCACCTCTTCCATGACCGTCAACCCCTCAGCCACACGCAGTGCGCCCGCCAGCCGAAGTGGGCGCATGCCATCACTCACGGCCTGACGGCGCAGGGAATCAATACTGGGCTCCCGATTGACCTTGTCTTTGAAGGCCTCGCTCACCACCAGCAGCTCGTACAAGCCCATTCGTCCCATGAAACCCGTCATGCGGCAATCCACGCAACCTTGCGGTTTGTAGGGCTTGTAAGCCCCATTGATCTGCCAAGGCTTGACCACCTCGGCCAAAGCCTCACGCGTGGCTTCGTCGTCACGCACCTTGCACTGCGGGCACAGCGTGCGGACCAAGCGCTGCGCCAGCACACCCAAAACCGTCGCGTTGATCAAGTAAGGCGGTATGCCCAACTCCATGAGCCGGGTGATAGCCGAAGGCGCATCGTTGGTGTGCAGGGTGCTGAACACCAAATGCCCGGTCAACGCAGCCTGCACCGCCATCTCAGCGGTTTGCAAGTCACGAATCTCCCCCACCATGATGATGTCCGGGTCTTGGCGCATTAGCGCGCGCAAGCCTTCTGCAAAGTTGAAGTCGAGCTGCGGCTGCACCTGGGTCTGATTGAACGCGGGTTCGATCATCTCGATCGGGTCTTCCACCGTGCTCACGTTCACCTCTTCGGTGGCTACCCGCTTCAAGGTGGCATACAGCGTGGTGGTCTTGCCTGAGCCTGTGGGACCGGTCACCAGAATGATGCCGTGTGGGCGCTGGACCAGCGCCTCCCAGCGCTGCGCATCGTGCGGCGTGAAGCCCAGCGCATCCAAGTCCTTGACCGTGTTGTCGGGGTCAAAAATCCGCATCACCATCTTCTCGCCAAAAGCCGTGGGCAGGGTAGAGATACGCATCTCCACCTCGTCACCCCTGGGGTTTCGGGTTTTGATGCGGCCATCTTGCGGGCGACGTTTTTCCACCACGTCCATACGGCCTAGCAGCTTGATGCGCGCCGTCATCGCGGTCAGCACGCCCATGGGCATCTGATACACCGGGTGCAAGACACCGTCGATGCGGAAGCGAATCACGCCCTGCTCACGCCGTGGCTCCAGGTGAATGTCGCTGGCACGCTGGTCAAACGCGTACTGCCACAGCCAATCCACCACCTGCACCACCCCCTGGTCGTTGGCGTCGAGCTGCTTGTTGCTCTTGCCCAACTCCACCAACTGCTCAAAACTGGCACCACCTGCGCTGGCCCCTGATTTTTGGGCGGATCGAACCGACTTGGCCAGGGCGAAAAACTCGGCCGTGAATTTATGAATGTCCTGAGGATTGGCCAGCACCCGGCGCACACTGCGGCGCGACTGGCGCTCCACCTCGCTCACCCAGTCGGTGACAAAAGGCTCGGCCGTGGCCACTACTACCTCGGTTGGCGTCACTTGCACAGGCAGCACACGGTGTCGCTCGGCATAGGCTGCGCTCATCATGTCCGCCACCTTGCCCACATCCACCTTAAGTGGGTCAATGCGCATGTAGGCCAGCCCAGCACGCTTCGCCAACCACTGGGTCAGGGCCTCCACATCCAACGGCTTTTGATCACTGGCGCGGCGCATGGCCACACTGGCCAAGCGCATCAGCGGATGCTGCGAACTTTCGGCCTGGGAGCAACGGGTCACCGTGCGCTGCGCTTCTTCAAGCGAAATAACGCCATCGTGTTGAAGCCACTGCACCAACTGACGCCAGTCAATAGAACCTTGGTGGGCTGACTGGCTTGTAGTTTCATGGCCGTTTCTTGGTTTCATGTCAGCGCTCATTTCACAAAGTCAAGGTCGGTTTGAAGCCGCGCAGCCATTTGACGGCGGGCAAGCCCCATCGGTTTTGAATCACTTCCGCCCGCTCAGCCAACACGACCCGCTTGGGGCGAGAGGCCGTGCGCTGCGCCAGCACCACGGTGTTGCCCTCCCGCGTGGACTTGAAGGCCCAGACCGCGTCCGCACCAAAAACTTGGCTGATTTTGTCAACGCTTTTGGCAAAGCTGGATGCACGGCCAAACAGGTTGACCGTCATGCAACCTTCATCGGTCAAGACACGGCGGCAATCGGCGTAAAACTCGGCGCTGTCCAGCACGGGGGCGGCAGCGTCGTCGTCGTACAAATCCACCTGCAAGGCATCGACCACGCCTAACCAACGCGGCTGCTGAATCTCTAGTGACGCATCGGCCAAGATGACCTGAATGCGCGAGTTGTCGGCGGGCAGCTTGAACCACCCCCGGCAAGCGTGCAGCACCTGCGGGTTAAGCTCAATCGCTGTGGTCTTCATGCGCAGCACCTTGTGGCAATACTTGGTGAGCGAGCCCGCGCCCAGGCCGAGCTGCAAGGCCTGGCGCTTGGGCACTGTGTCTGCGTCCACAAAGAGCAGCCAAGCCATCATGCGCTGGATGTACTCGTGCACCAGCACGTTGGGCTCATCCATCAGCATGGAGCCCTGAATCCAGGGACTGCCCAAGTGCAAGTGGCGCACCGGGCCTTCGTCAGAGAAATTAACTTCGGGGTGGATGAGGGTTTGTTTTTTCAAGATAGGGGCATTATCCCTATGCGCGGTCGCAGGCCCGCATCAACACTTGCATGCGCGGCAAGGCGTCCATCGCATTGCGGGTGGTGGCTGCGGCCAGCGCCTCGGGCGTGATGCCGCGCAGCTCGGCCAGCACCGCACCAATACGCGGCACTTCACCCGGTTCGTTGCGCCCTTGGGGCTCGCCCGCCGCCCGCTGCCCAGCCGTCTTGTACAGCCAGTGCGGCGGCATGTCGGGCGCGTCGGTTTCCATCACGATGGCATCCAGCGGCAAGGTCGTGGCCAAGCGGCGCAGTTGCTGGGCGCGCTCAAAGGTCAGCGCACCACCAAAGCCCAGTTTGAACCCCAACTTGATGAATTCACGCGCCTGCTGTTCGCTGCCGTTGAAGGCATGGGCAATGCCGTGCCAGGACTGGCCTTGACCACTACCCTTGGCCACCTCGCGCAAGCCTTTGAGCAGTCTGTCAGCCGAGCGGCGCACATGCAAAATCACCGGCAGGCTATGTTTGTGTGCCAGTTTGAGTTGCTCGGTGTAGAAGTATTCCTGACGCTCCCGCAGCGGGCTTTCGCAGAGTTCAGGCACAAAATAATCCAAACCAATCTCACCCACCGCTACCAAGTGCGGGTCATCTCGGTGCTGCTGCAAGGCTGCATCCAGTCGCTGCAAGTCGTCGTCCTGCGCGTTTGAGGTGTAGAGCGGGTGAATTCCCAGCGCGTAGCTGTCGCCAGTCAGGTGCGCCAGCTGCCGCACCGCGTCGAAGTTCGCAACATCCACAGCAGGCAGCACACAATGCGCTACATTTTTAATAGCTGCTTGTGCACGTATTCCAATGGCTTGACCCCAAAACTCTGCTGCATCCAAGTGGCAATGTGTGTCGATCCAGGTCGTCATGCTGCCATCATGCCCGAGAGCGAGCGAGCCGCCCTCACAACACGCGATAAATCTCCCAGCGGCTCGTGCCGGAGACCACGAAGGGTTCAAGTTCCTTGCCCCACTGCGCGTGCGCTGGGATCGTGCCCAGCTTGCTCCAGATGCGCTCCAACTCGGCCAGGTCCTCAATTTGATGCTCTGTCTGCAAGGTGGCCTCCAGCGCGCCAACCGAGCCGGTCAACAAGCGCGTACGCTCAGGTTTCACACCGATCTGGGGTGCCACCTCCCGCAGCCAGCGCTGCAAGTGCTCTACGGCCTGCTGCTTGTAACCAAAGCGAGCATCAATACTCCATCGGGCAATCATCATGATGTTTCTCCTTGAGTTAAATCAAAACTCCCAAAGTCGCTAGACCCCAAGCCACCAGCACCAAGCCGACGCCCCTACTACTCCACCCGCCCAGAGGGGCGAGCTTTTCAAGCAGCACCAGAAGTGCCAGACCAGCGATCCACGCCAGACTCATGACGCCGCCCACAAACAGCAGCAGCATCAACATCCAGCAGCAGCCCAAGCAGTAGGCGCCATGACGCAGACCCATTTCAAACGCGCCCCAAGTGCCCGCGCGCCATTGCGTCAGCACGAACTCCAGTGGTGAGCGGCAGTGCCGCAGACAAGCTTGCTTCCAGGGCGTCCATTGGTAAATTCCAGCGGCGAGGAGCGTCGCACCGGCCACAGTCGTGCTGCTCAAGGCCATCATGGGTGACAACACCGCCAGTCGCTCCAAAGTGAACTGCAAGCCGGTGGCCAGCACGCTGAACCCGGCCCAAACCACCCCATAGGCCAATGCAAACACAGTGACCGATCCGCCCGGCTGACCGCGCGTACGCAACCCTCGCGAGACGGTGGCATAAAACAAAACCATCGGTGTCGCACTGGGCAGCATCATCGCCATCATCATCACCACCCACATGAACAGCATGACCGCCGCATGCGTCAGCGTCCACGGACCCGAACTCATGGGCATCAGCATGTCACCCATCTGCGTCATCGTGCCCGCGCCACTCCACAGGTACACCCAACTGGCGGCCACCACCAACAGGAAGGCCACCAGCACCGGAGCCTGCTCGCGCTGCAGCCTCATGCGCACACACTCAGGCAGCAACACCCTGCGGCGTTTGGACCACATGCGCCAGCGTGCTGTGGCTGCTGCGCGTGGTGAAGGGAATGGCTGCGCTGCTCACAATATTGGCGCTGGCCACTTCACCCATGTGATGTTCAAACCCTTCAGGCATCACCACCTGGATGCGGTGCGGTGCGCCCGTGATCGGATTTTTGATCGGCTCAACCTCGGTTTCGAGCACGCCGGGAATACTCAGATGCGCCTTGCGCCCCGCCTGATCAAATTGCTGCCAATTGAAGGGCGCAAAGATCGGCGCGTGCATCTTGGCAACGATGGCGCTGAAGATGCTGAACAGCGTGCCGTCGTCGGAATTTTGGCCTTGCAAAATATTGAACAGGGCTTCACGCTGCGCTGGCGTGGCACGTTCATCAATGATCGGTTGCGCCTCGCCATTGCCTTCATGCAGTGCGGCCGGGAAAGCCACCGTCATACAAAAACTCAAGCCGTCCAACTTGGTGGATTCGAAATGCCCCTTGGTGATGCGCATGCCCACCATACCCTTGCACTCACCCCGGGTCGGCCTTGCGTTGAAATCACAAGGGCAACCATAGGCACAGTTGCAGTTTTTTATCCAGTCGCCCTCCAGACGCCAATTCTTCGTAGCCATAGCCATCTCCTTCGCAGTCAGGGCAAGCCCCCTCCCGACCACCACCACCCGGTGGCGCTTGTCATGCTCGCCTAAGCACCAACAATAGACAAACTGGAAGAAAAATTCAAATCCCGGGCCAAAAATACTCACCGAGGACCAGGGCCACGACCCTTCAACCGACTTGAATCAGCACCTTGCCCACATGCGACATGCTCTCGGTCGCCTCATGCGCGGCCACCACCTCGTCCAGGGTGAAACCATAGCGGGCAAACACCTGGTGTTTGAATCGCTTGGCTTGCAACGCATCGGTGATATAGCGCGCCGCTTCGTCGTGCGCCTGACGTGACATGGCGTACACCAGCACAAAGTGCAGCACCAAGCCCTTGGCCATCATGGTCCAAAAGGGCACGGTGGGCTCGTGAATCGCGTCGGACGCATAAGAGGCGATGATGCCGTCCGTCTTGAGCAGCGCCACATCGGTGGCCAGGTTGACGCCGAAGGCCACTTCAATCACGCGGTCTAGCCCGCTGTCCAGCCCCGTGATTTCTTTCACACGCTGGCTCACGTTTTCGGTTTTGTAGTTGATGACGTGGTCGGCCCCGGCCAAACGCGCCTGCGCGGCTTGCTCATCTCGACTCACGGTGGCAATCACCAGTGCGCCCTCCAGCTTGGCGATCTGCACCGCGTAAAAGCCGACTGCGCCCGCACCGCCTTGCACCAGCACGATCTTGCCCCGCACCGGCCCATCGGCCAGCACGCAGCGGTGCGCCGTCATGGCCGGAATGCCCATGCAAGCCCCGGCCTCAAAGTCGGTATGGTCTGGCAATGCCACCGCCTTGTGCTCAGGCACGGTGGTGTACTCCGCACACGTGCCAAAGGCCCGACCCAGCGTGGCCTCATAGACCCACACGCGCTGACCCACGCGCGCCGCGTCCACGCCCGCCCCCACTGCATCAATCACGCCCGCGCCGTCTTGGTGCGGGGTAATTTGCGGGAAAGGCATGGTGACTTGACCCCGGTAGCCCCCGCGCGATTTGGTGTCTGACGGGTTCACCGCCGACACATGAATGCGCACCCGCACCTCACCCGCCTGCGGCTCGGGCAGGTCACGCTCAGCCAGTTGCAAGACTTGCTGGGCCGTGCCCTTGGTTTCGTAGTAAACAGCCTTCATCGTGACCCAATCAAAGCGGCAGAATCTCAACCTTGCGGAACTTGATGGTGCCGCCTGCGGACTGCAGGGCAATCGGGCCGCTGGCCAGACGTGCATCGCGCACACCGTCCACCGTGACCACGCCGTTAAGCTTGACGGTGAACACCGGGCCTTTGGCAACGATCTCAAACGTGTTCCACTTGCCCGCCGCTTTGATCATCGGGCCAATCTTGGCCACGTTGACGATGGCACCGGTGCCGTAGCTCGGGTCTGGGCGCTTGTCAAAAATATTGACTTCGTAGGCGTTGTCAGCTGTGACCTTGAGCGGGTCAGCGCAGCGGATGAAGATGCCGCTGTTGGCCTCTTCATCGGCCCAGAACTCGGCGCGTAACTCAAAATCTTTGTATGACTTTTTGGACACGAGGAAGCCCGCGCCCACATCGCCCTGCAAGTTGCCCCGCTGTATGCGCCAATTGGCATTGCCGATGGGCGTCCACTCATTGGCGTGAGTGCCGTCGAACAAGGTGATCCACCGAGGGTCGCTCTTGGCCATGGTCTGGGTCATGCAACCGGTTAGCCCGGCAACCATCACCAGCGATGCGGCGATAAGAGTGATAAAACGTTTCATAAATGTCTCCTTCTTTGTTGTTGACTGTCGTTAATTACTGTGCAGGCCGCGCACCGTCTTTGCTAACCTGAATGCGCCCCGTGGTGATTCTGCCATCCGCGCCCATTTGCGCACCTGCAAAAATGATCGCCCCCGGCACCAGCAGCGACTTGTCGCCCGGCACCGTGGTGAAGATTGGAATGCCTTCGGGGATGAGAATGGTCTGTGCGCCGTCTTTGTAGCTCAGGGTGACCTCACGCCCACCCGCGCTTTGCACAGGCGCCGCACTCAAGGTGGCGTTGGTCATTTGCGAGCCCGGCTCCAAGTCCCAACTCATGTGCCCCTCAGCCACCACACCGCGCAAAGCCGCCGGGAACAAATGCAGCTCGCGTGCCACCAGCACCCCCTGCGCATTTTTCACAGTGGCTGTGCCCACAAAGTCACCCGGCTTGATGTCCGCCAGCGTCAGCGCCTTGGCCGCTGCCACGCTCACATTGTCAGGCAAATGAATCTGAATCGCCTCGCCCTCGCGCGTCTTCACCGACAGAACCTTGCCGTCAAAGCTGGTGATGGTGGCGCGCACGCGAACCGGTGTGTTTTGCGCCGTAGCGAGTTGGGCCACAAGCGCTAGACAGATAAACAGAAACAACCGTAGTGATGTCATAGAAAAACCCTTGGTATCGGAAGTCAGCCAGGAGAACACTGTCAGCGGCAATGCATCGGATTCAAGTGAATTTGAATACCCAAGGCAAACCCCACCTTCGGTGGCCGCTTATTACTGATTGTCAAGAAATTAAACCTTGCTTGTCGAAACGTGAGCTGAACTACACGCAGCAACGAATCACAAACCTAAGTCCTACGTTCTAAGGCTTGATGTAGGCGTATTTTTCGCGACTTTGCAGCTGACCGATCCGCACAACACCTGAAGGGGTAAACGTTGCGTCGAAGTTGAACTGCTCTTTCTTCAGATTGCGATTTTTAAGCGTAATTTCGCACACTTCAAAAGTCACTCCACGAGCCTTGAGCGCACTGACCAACGCGCCGTAATCGATGTCGGGATTCTTGGCATCTTTAGCGCCGTCCATCAAAAAATCTACGCCGTTGGCGTGTGTCACAACGGCGATCTTGGTGTCAGGTGCCACGTCCAAGTGGTTGCGGATATTGCGCAGACCTTTGGTGGCCTGGGTCGCCGCATCATCGATGTGATAAACGACTTTATCTTGAGCCAAGGCCGTCGCGCACAACAACATAGACACAAGCAACGTGAGAAAACTTTTAAAGCTTGAGCGCATGAGAATCTCCTGTGTAAATATCAGCGTACATTTAACCATAAGCTTAAAAAAATCACTGGCCTCACTTCTAAATTTAAGGCTGACCCCATCGAAGTTCAATTGAAGGAGAATCGATACCCATGAACGAAATCACCTCACATCCATTACGTCCGTCTTTACCCGATCACCTCAGCATCGACTCACGCAGCCCCCATCATGTAGCTGCTGTGTTTGAACATGACATAGGCATCCGCTTCAACGACAAAGAGCGCGGCGATGTAGAGGAATACTGCATCAGCGAAGGTTGGATTAAAGTCCCCGCAGGCAAAACTGTGGATCGCAAAGGACACCCACTGCTGATCAAACTCAAAGGAAAGGTAGAAGCGTTTTATCGCTGAGCACTTCAATAATGAATGCGTCTGTTCACATTAATGGGGACAGTGCAAGTACAACAGAAATAAAAAAAGCCCGGTGCTTGCGCATCGGGCTTTCTCATAACTCCTTGATTTACAAGGAAATATTGGCGGAGTGGACG
>CANGME010000017.1 GCA_947455145.1 Comamonadaceae bacterium | reverse complement strand
GCCCTGGACAAGGCAGTGATTTCCGGCAAAGTAAGCGCCACTGAGGTGGCTCAAAAAGTGTTTGACGCCATGGTGCAAAACCAGTTCTACATCTACAGCCACCCCCAAGCCCTGGACGCTGTGAAAACCCGGTTAGAAGACATCTTGCAGGCGCGCAACCCGAGTGACCCCTTCGCGCACAAGCCGGAGCTGGGGGTGGCCTTGAGGCGCTCAATAGGGGATTGCCCCATCCCCTAGTTTGAGAACGACGGGTATGCTGGTTTGAATTTTTTTTTTAAAGGCAAGCCCAATGAACTTCAAGCCCCTTAAAGCTGCACTCACACTCTGCGTCACCGCCTTGTTAAGCAGCGCTGCTGTTTCCCAGCCTGCCGCGTGGCCCCAAAAAGCCATTCGAATCATCATCCCCGCAGCTGCCGGTTCTGCGCCTGACATCATGACGCGCATGGTGGCGCTGGAGTTGCAAAAACGCCTGGGGCAAGCCGTGGTGCCCGAGAACAAGCCCGGCGCGGGTGGGGCACTGGGCTCGGACATCGTGGCCAAGGCCGCGCCCGATGGCTACACCCTGGTCATGGGCAACATCGGCTCGCACGCCATGAACGTGGGGGTGTACCCCAAGCTGCCCTACAACCCGGTCAAAGATTTTGAAGCCATCGCCATGGTGGCCATCACACCCAGCGTGATGACCATCTCTAGCGAATCACCGATCAAATCGGTGAAAGAGTTCATTGACTACGCGCGCCAAGAGGGCAAAAACGGTGAGCTCATCACCTTCTCATCGGGCGGCAACGGCAGCTCGTCGCACTTGGCGGGTGAGTACATGAACTTGCTCACGGGCATGAAGATGCGGCATGTTCCCTACAAGGATGTGTCGCAAGCGCTGGGCGATGTGGCGGCGGGGCGTGTCAGCGTCATGATCAGCAACCTGCCACCGGCCATGCCGCTCATTCGTGGGGGCAAGTTGCGCCCCTTGGCGGTGACGACGGTGGCACGCTCCAAAACCGTGCCAGACGTGCCCACCATGCAGCAAGCGGGTCTGGCGTTTGAGCAGACCGTGTGGTTTGCACTCTTTGCGCCTGCGGGCACACCGGCAGGGGTGGTGGAGCGTTTGCATCGCGAGATTTCAGAGATTCAAAAAGATGCCTCGGTGACCGAGCGCATTGCCGCCACAGGCGCTACGCCCTTGAGCAACACGCCAGCGCAACTCAAAGCCTTTGTGGCCGCAGAGGTGGACAAGTGGAACAGAATTGCGCAGGATTCGGGCGCGAAAGCGGACTGATCTGCGGATGGATGGACTGAGTTGATATCACGGACTAATTTTTCTTCAAAAGGACTTTTATGAACATGCAACGCCGACACTTACTCACCGCCACCAGCGCCGCTGTGGGCTTGTCTTTAGCCGGGCTGGCCGCACCCGTGTGGGCCAAAGCCCCGATGGCGGGTAACCAAGTCATCAGCGTGCACCGCATGAAGCTCGGCAACTTTGAAGTCACCACGATCTTGGACGGCTTTATTGAGCTTGACCCCAAGCTCCTCAACGCCCCGCAGGACATGGTGCAGCGCTTGTTTGAAGCCGCTAACTTGCCCTACGGCCCGATCCGAACGCCCGTCAATACCTTCTTGGTCAATACGGGCGACAAGCTCGTGCTGTTGGACACGGGAGGCGCTAAATTTTTAGGCCCAACCGCAGGGCGCTTGGTGCAGGGCTTGGCCGCTGCGGGAGTGGAGCCCGCGCAAATTGACGAGATCTACATCACCCACATGCATGGTGACCATTTGCACGGTGCGGTCACGCCTGAAGGCGTGGCGCTGTTCCCCAACGCCGTGCTGCGCATCGCCCAGCAAGATGTGGACTATTGGCTCAATCCCGACATTGAAGCCGCAGCTCCAGTCGCCCAAAAAGGTCGCTTCATGCCCGCCAAGCGCGCCAAAGCCGCCTACGGTGACCGCTTAAAACCCTTTAAACAAGGCGAAGAACTCACGCCCGGCATCACCTCTGTTGCCGCCGTGGGCCACACCCCGGGCCACAGCTGCTTCATGGTGCAATCCGGCACGGCCAAGATGCTGGCCATTGGGGACTTGATCCACATTGCACCGGTGCAGTTTGCCAACCCCGAGGTCACGATTGCCTTTGACTGGGAGCAAGCCAAAGCCAGCGGCTCGCGCATGAATATGTTTGACATGGCGGCCAAAGACAACATCCTCGTCGCAGCGGTGCACTTGCCTTTTCCAGGCCTGGGTACGCTGAAGAAAGAAGGCAAGTCCTACACCTACACGCCAATGACTTGGCGGCTGTTTTAAATGATCAAGGCGACTCTTGGCCTGCTCGCCGCGCTGCTCATGGGCGCTGCGTTGGCGCAGACCGATCCCTTTGCACCCGCTGTGACGGCGCGTCTGGCGCAAGCCACGATGCGCGAGTACCTCGATCTGCTGTCGATCCCAAACGACGCCACCGTGCCCGCCGATATTCAGAAGAACACCGACTGGCTTGAACGCGCATTTCAAAAACGCGGCTTCATCACCCGCCAGTTGGCCAATAACGGCAAACCCATGCTGTACGCCGAGTGGCCTAAAAAGCTGGCCGGGGCGAAGACGGTGCTTTACTACATGCACCTCGACGGCCAGCCGGTGGTGCCCACTGAGTGGTCGCAGCCCAACCCCTGGCTGCCCGTGGTCAAGCAGCGAGATGCAGCGGGTGTGTGGCACATCACGCCCACCGAGAAGTTGTTTACCGAACCACTCGACCCCGAGTTGCGTGTGTTCGCCCGTGCCGCCTCGGACGACAAGGGCCCGATCATGATGTTCCTCGCTGCCTTTGATGGCTTGAAAGCCGCAGGCCTTGACCCGGCGATCAACGTCAAAGTACTGCTGGACAGCGAAGAAGAAAAAGGATCACCCTCCATCCCCGCCGTGGTCAAGGCCAACAAGGCTCTGCTCCAAGCCGATGCCATCGTGATCCACGACGGCCCGCGCCATGCGAGCGAGCGTCCGACGTTGATCTTTGGCAACCGGGGTGCAGCGCGTGTCACCCTCACTGTGTTCGGCCCGCGCGCACCGCTGCACAGCGGGCACTACGGCAACTATGTGCCCAACCCGGCGATGCGCCTGGCCGCGCTGCTGGCCTCTATGAAAGACGACGATGGCCGCGTCACCGTGGCCGGTTATTACGAACGCATCAAGCTCTCTGAGGCCGAGAAAAACATCCTTGCAGCAACCGGTGACGATGAGGCGGCGATCCGCAAGCGCGTGGGCATTGCGCGTGCTGAACGTGTGGGTGCGACCTTGCAGGAATCCATCCAGTACCCATCGCTCAATGTGCGCGGCATGGCTGCGGCGTCTATTGGCGACAAGGCGTCCAACATCGTGCCGGACAAAGCCATTGCCGAGTTCGATCTGCGCACCACGCCCGAAGCGCCGCCCGAGTATTTGTTTGGCCTGATTGAAGCCCACGTCAAGAAGCAGGGCTACACCCTGATCAAGGGCGCGCCTACCGATGCTGAGCGCGCCACGCACGACAAGCTCGCCATGCTCACCATGGCCTCAGGCGGTCGCGCCATGCGCACACCGCTGGATGCGCCGCTGGGCCAGTGGGCCTATGGCGTACTCAAGCGTGATGCGCAAGCAGGTGTAGAGCCAGTGCGCATCCGCATGATGGGCGGCAGCGTGCCAACGGACAGGTTGGTTGAAGTGCTCGAAGCGCCGTTCGTGATCTTGCCGCTGGTCAACGGTGACAACAACCAGCACACCTATGACGAGAACATGCGCATGGGCCACTACGTGGACGGCATTCGCACGATTTTGGGCTTGTTGCGTACGCCCCTGGGCCCCTAGGGATGCTCTGAATAACCAGCCACTCTTTGGAGTAGTGGCCGGTCAATATTCAAATATTTATCTTTTCATAATTAATGACATCCAATCTTTGCCTCAAGCGTTATTTCTTCAACAAGTTTTTTGGAAATGTGGGGCATAGTCAAAAGAGCGATGGATCAAGCAACCAAGAAGCGGGTGCGAGCTGGGTGACTGCTGCAAAAAGGCAAGACGCCAGTAGAGATTGCGCTCGACGTGGGCGTGGCTCGGCAAACCGTGTACACGTGGAGGGCGCTATTCGATGAAGGTGGAATTGACGCGTTGCGTGCAGTCCCCTTGCACGGCCGCCCAGCCAAGCCTAAATCTGGCGCATCTTGGGCTCGCTGGACTTTAGTCCACAAAAACCCGACAAGCGGGCCATCGAGCGCAATGAAAATGTCGTGCGAACCCGGGCACCCAAGGGGCAAACACCCATCATCCAGTTCACTTTAACTGGACCCACGTCTCTGTCATCGCCGGTCTGACGCGCACCAACTGCTTGTTTCGGCTGCACGAGGGCAGCATCAAGAAGGAAGTCCAAATTGCCTTCCTCCCGCTCTACGCCCCCAACCTCAATCCAGTGGAGTACCTGTGGGCCTGGCTCAAGCGGCACGCGATGGCCAACTACTGCTCCGACAACCTGAGCGAGTTGCAAACGACGGCACGCAACAAGCTCAAGAGCGGGCAAAAACGACCCTCAATCATCGCCGTTTTCTGGGTCCAAGCAAATTTGTGGTGATGTCATGAAACTAACTTAATTCACAAGCACCACTTTTCCCATGACGCCGCGTGACCCCATGAGGGCGTAAGCTGCTTTGATTTCTGACATGGGTAAAGTTCGGTCTATGACGGGTTTTATCTTTCCATCGGTGTACCACTGTGCCAACTCTTGCATCATTGAGCTTTGGGCGGCAGGTTCACGTCTGGAGAATTCGCCCCAAAATACGCCAACAATGGATGCTCCTTTGAGTAAGGCTAGGTTGAGCGGCAGAGATGGGATAGGGCCAGAAGCAAAACCGACGACCAAGTAGCGGCCGCGCCAAGCAATGGAGCGCAGAGCAGGCTCGGAAAACTCTCCGCCCACCGGGTCGTAGATCACATCGGGACCCTTGCCTTGGGTGAGTGATTTAATGGCCTCTCTGAATTCTTTGGGTGGTGTGCCTCGTGTGTAGTTGATAGTGTTGTCTGCGCCTATAGATTTGCACAAAGCGCATTTCTCATCGCTGGATGTGGCAGCAATCACGCGGGCCCCTGCTTGCTTGGCTATCTGGATGGCTGCTGTTCCCACACCACCTGCGGCACCAAGAATCAACACCGTTTCACCAGCTTTGAGTTGTGCACGGTCTAATAAGGCGTGATGCGAGGTCGCATAAATCATGATGAAGGCGGCTGCGTCCACAAAGGGAAAATTGTCTGGCAGTGGCATGCACAAGGCTGCCGGGGCCAAGGTGTGAGTGCCAAATCCCCCCGTGCCGGATAAACAGGCCACGTGCTGACCCACTTTGAGGGCACTGACTCCTTCCCCGACGGCCTGCACCACGCCAGCGTATTCAGCGCCTGGCACAAAGGGCAGAGGCGGCTTGAATTGGTATTTGTTTTGAACGATTAGAAGATCAGGGAAATTCAGGCTCGCAGCCTTGATTTCGATCAACACTTGGCCCGTGCTGGGGGTGGGCGTGGGCAACTCTTTCCATTGCAGCGAATTGACCCCCACAGGGTCTTCACAAAGCCAGGCATGCATGTTTGATCTCCAAAAATTGAGCCGCATTAGTGCCGCTACAAGGCGACAGCAGCAATTATGATAGCCATCAGCATGATGAAAATACTAATTTCCAATGATGATGGTTACCACGCACCGGGTATCGTGGCTTTATATGAGGCACTCAAAGGCATTGCGCAGGTAGAGGTGGTGGCACCAGAGTTCAATAACAGCGCGAAATCCAATGCGCTAACCTTGCATTCACCCTTGTCTGTTCAGCGCGCGACAAATGGTTTTCGCTATGTCAACGGCACACCCGCGGACTGTGTTCACATCGCGCTCACTGGTTTGTTGGGTTATCGACCTGACCTGGTGGTCTCAGGGATCAATAATGGTGCGAATATGGGTGATGACACCATCTACTCTGGCACTGTGGGTGCGGCCATGGAGGGCTATTTGTTCGGTGTTCCGTCCATTGCTTTTTCTCAAGTTCAATCGGGTTGGCAGCACTTGGATGCGGCCGCAACTAAAGCGCGTGAACTGGTGTTGCAGATGTCGTCACAAGGTCTTGTGGGTGATAAGCCATGGCTGCTTAACATCAACATTCCTTGTCTTGCGCTGGAGGGTATTCGATCGATGAAAGTGTGTCGTTTGGGGCGTCGACATTCGGCTGAAAAAGTCATCACCCAGTTGAGCCCCAGGGGCGAGACTATGTACTGGATCGGTAGCGCTGGCCCAGCCAAGGATGAAGGTGAAGGCACCGATTTTCACGCCACAGCTCAGGGTCATATTGCTATGACACCTTTGATGGTTGATTTGACCGATCATGCGCACTTGGGCTACTGGGCACAAACGGTTGCACATTTGTCAAACGGTACCTCGGAGCAAGTGGTATGAACCGGCCTAGACCGTCATTTCCGGCTCGCCTGGACAAAACTTCTAGTTCAAGTCAGGCAGTCAATAAACAGTCTGTTATTGAAGGAATGTTTCATAGCCAATTGCCCAGTCCCAAGGTACCAACGTTGTCCCTAGGCTTGGGTCTAGGCTTTCAAGCCGTACGTCAGAACATGGTGAGAAAATTGGCTGATGATGGCATTGTGGATGTACGCGTGCTTGCAGCCATGGGCTTGGTTGAACGCCATCGTTTTGTAGACACGGCTCTTGTGAACCAAGCCTATGAAGACACCAGCTTGCCCATTGGTCTAGGGCAAACCATCTCCAAGCCAGGAGTGGTCTCGCGTATGGCTGAGCTGTTACTTAATGGTCGGCCGGACAAGCTCGGGCGGGTTCTTGAAATTGGCACAGGTTGCGGTTACCAGGCTGCGGTGTTGAGCTTGTTGGCTACCGAGGTCTACAGCATTGAGCGCTTGCGAGGCTTGCATGACAAAGCGCGTGAAAACCTGCGCACTCTGCGATTGCCCAATGTTCACTTGTTGTTTGGTGACGGTATGGTCGGTTTTCCTAAAGGTGCACCCTACGCAGCCATCATTGCCGCTGCAGGTGGCGAGGCCGTGCCTCAGGCTTGGATCGACCAGTTGGCGGTGGGTGGGCGGCTGGTGGCGCCGGTCATGGCGGGTGAGCGAGCCAAGCAGGCCTTGATGGTGATTGATAAAACACCGGAGGGGCTGCGGCAGATGGTACTTGAGACAGTTCATTTTGTACCTCTAAAATCGGGAATTGCTTGAAGGGATTTTTTATGTTGAAAGTGTGGCTTCGCGGGCTTGTCTGGAGCGGTTTCTTGGGCTGCGTTTTGCTATTGGTGGCTTGCAGTTCGCAGCGGATCAACCGGGCACCTGTGGAGGATCGGGGAGTCAATGCTAAGCCTGCATCGGGGGCGGTGGCTCCAGCCACTCCAGTTGTCAAGCAACTGCCAGGCTTTGAAAATGCCGGCAAACCGGGCTACTACACAGTCAAACCTGGTGACACCCTGACCCGTATTTCTTTGGACAATGGCCAAACTCAGAAAGATATTGTCCGCTGGAACAATATAGATAAACCCAATCAAATCGAGGTAGGTCAAGTCCTTCGCGTGGTCCCACCAGTGACTTCGGCTCCTGTCAGCCAAGTAGGCGTTGTGACTCGACCTGTAACGTCATCGGGGGCGGCATCTGCACCGACACAACCCGATACCAGCGCCGCGGCATTGAAGCCCCAATCCAATGCTTCTGCATCTGGAGAAGATCATGTTGATTGGAGTTGGCCGGTCAATGGCCCTATATTGGCAAGTTTTGATGAAATTAAAAACAAAGGCTTGGATTTGGGTGGTGCCGCAGGTGAGTCGGTGATGGCTGCCGCCGATGGCAAAGTTGTTTATGTCGGCGAAGGGTTGCGCGGCTATGGCAAGTTGATTATCCTAAAACATAACAACACTTATTTGACTGCTTATGCCCACAATCAGGCACTGCTGGTCAAAGAAGATCAGTCAGTTCGCAAAGGGCAAAAAATCGCCGAAATGGGTAGCAGCGACACCGACCGGGTCAAGCTTCACTTTGAAGTGCGACGTCAAGGTAAGCCCGTAGACCCGGTCAAATTTTTACCTGCTCGCTGAATTGAGGGCTAAAACATTGAGTACCCGCCATGCAAAAGCGCACACTCGATAGTGAAGATGCAACCAAGACTTCGACGCTGCCCATGGTCGAAGCTCAAGCATTAAAACAAGCTGAAGCCCTTGAAAATACGCCGCAAGAAGCTGCTGATTTGATAGCCGTTCAGCCCCCTGCCGCACGCCTCAACGGTCATGCCGTCGAATTGGAGGATTCGGGCGACGCGCTGACGTCCTATCTGCGCAGTGTTCGTCGAACCGTATTGTTCACGGCACAAGAAGAGTACGCCACGGCCATGCGGGCACGTGCGGGTGATTTCGACGCGCGGCAAAGCATGATTGAGCACAACCTGCGCCTAGTCGTCAGTATTGCCAAGCTTTACCTGGGGAGGGGTGTGCCGTTGTCGGACTTGATCGAAGAAGGCAATCTGGGACTGATGCACGCTATCGACAAGTTCGAACCTGAGCGAGGCTTTCGTTTCTCCACCTACGCGACGTGGTGGATTCGGCAATCGGTTGAGCGAGCCTTGATGCAGCAGGGTCGGGTGATTCGCCTGCCTGTCAACGTGGTGCGTGAGTTGCAGCAGGTGCTGCGCGCGCGTCGCTCACTTGAGAATGACGACACATTCATGGTCAACCGACCTGAAGGTGTGCGGGTCGAAGATGTTGCGTTCTTTCTGGGGAGAGAGGTGTCTGAGATCGCCGATCTCCTTGCACTGGCTGAAACGCCAAAGTCACTGGATGCCGCGATGGATCGCTCCGATTCAGATCAAACCCTGGGTGACACCGTGGTGGATGAGTTGGCTCTGGATCCCAGTGATGTCACCCAGAGCAACGAGGTTGTGCGTCATTTGGATGAGTGGATGCACACGCTTACCGAACGAGAGCAAGAAGTATTGGAGGGGCGCTTTGGGTTACATGACCGTGAACCTGAAACGCTGGATGTGATCAGCCTGCGCCTAGGTCTGACACGGGAGCGCATCCGTCAGGTACAAAACGAAGCCCTGATCAAGCTCAAGCGGATTTTGATGCGCCAAGGCATTAGCCGCGAGTCCTTGTTTTACAGACTGGATCCGCTTACGAGTTCGGCGGATTGCTGTTTCAGTGCGCTGTGCAAGCGAGTCTCTGGCTCTGGGACAATAGGCGGATGACTGATGAATCTCAAACCTCTCCCGAATTCCCGCCCGATTGGCTCCAGATCGAATCACTTGACATGGAGGCCCAGGGCATAGCCCACCGTGCCAATGGCAAAGTGGTTTTTGTCGAAGGTGCGCTGCCCTTCGAAGTGGTCAGCGCCAATGTGAACCGAAAAAAAGACAGCTGGGAGAAGGCCACGCTGATGGCGATTCACCGGGAGTCTTCGCAGCGTGTGACCCCCGGTTGCCCGCATTTTGGGTTGCATGCAGGTTCGTGCGGCGGCTGCAAGATGCAGCACCTGCACCCTAGCGCCCAGGTGGCCGTTAAGCAGCGCGTGCTGGAAGACAATTTGTGGCACTTGGGAAAAGTACGTGCCGAGAACATCTTGCGCCCCATCGAAGGTCCGGCCTGGGGCTACCGTTACCGCGCGCGACTCTCGGTGCGCCACGTGCATAAAAAGGGCACGGTGTTGATAGGCTTTCACGAGCGCAAGAGTCGCTACGTGGCTGACATGCGGGAATGCCCCGTGTTGCCGCCCCATGTGAGCGCCATGCTGCTGCCTTTGCGCGCCCTGATTACGTCCATGGACGCCATTGAGACCCTGCCTCAGATTGAGCTGGCCTGTGGCGATGATGTCACTGCGCTGGTGCTGCGTCACATGGAGCCCTTGAGTTCGGGTGATCTGGAAAAATTGCGAACTTTTGCTCACGAGCACCCTGGCGTGCAATGGTGGCTTCAGTCCAAGGGGCCGGAGACGGTTTGTTTACTGGATGAGCCTGGAGCAGGCCCCGATCGAACTCATCAACTCGCGTATGCCTTGCCCGCGTTTGGCATCACAATGCCGTTCAAGCCGACGGACTTCACCCAAGTGAATCCTTATATCAACCGAGTGTTGGTGTCGCGTGCGCTGCGTCTGTTGGATGTGCAAAAAACAGAGCGCGTGATCGATTGGTTTTGCGGTTTGGGTAATTTCACCTTGCCGCTGGCCACGATGGCGCGAGAGGTTCTGGGCATTGAGGGTAGTGAGGCTTTGGTCGCTCGCTCCCGTGAAAATTACAAACTAAATCAATCTGAAACCCTTAAAGGCCCTGTGCTTGCCGCGACTGAATTTGTAGCAAGAAATTTATTTGAAATGACACCCGCGAGTCTTATTCAAGATGGCGTGTCCGACAAATGGCTGGTCGATCCACCTCGTGAAGGGGCCTTTAGCTTGGTCAAAGCACTGGCCGAACTCCATCAGCAAAAGTTTGATCCTTTGGCTAACCCGCTCACTCCCGGATCGGTGGACTGGACACCACCCCGGCGCATCGTTTATGTCAGTTGCAATCCGGCGACCTTGGCGCGTGATGCTGCGCTACTGGTGAGCCAAGCGGGTTACCGCTGTAGTGCTGCAGGCGTTGTGAATATGTTTGCTCACACGGCCCATGTGGAGAGCATGGCAGTGTTTGATCTGGTGGTTTGACGTGTTGTCCACGAGCCTGCTCAGGGGGCGTAGGAGGCTGTGCGAAGTTGAGTGTTCAGTGCTTGTCGCTGCGCGCTACTTTTTCGGAGGATTTTTTGCTGGCAGGCCCGACCTCCTTGTTGGTAGGTTCTTCTTTCGCGATGGCTGGGGCCTGGCCCTCAATTTTGTTGTCGCGCATGTACTGGTCCATTTCCCGCCAGCCTTCAAACACGGCAGTTTTTAGGGCTTTTTCGTTCATTTGATAGCAGTCCTCGATCCCACGTAAAGCGTGGCGACAAGCGCCGCCTATGGCTTTGCCATCTGCTTCACGCAGGGCGATTCGCGGGTCTGGACCCAGGCCAGGGATGTCGCACCCGGCCAGCAATAGAACCAGGGTGCAAATGAGTAGGCGGGTGTTCATGGTGTCGTGTGCCGTGGGATGGGTCTATGCACCTTGTATCGACTCATTTGAGCGCAACTTGAGCCCCCGAAGTAGCCCACAACAAAAAAGGCCCTTGCGGGCCTTTTTGATTGAGAGGGCGTGGCGATTAATCGCGCTCGCCGCCCATGATGCCCAGCAGGGCCAGCAAACTCTGGAACACGTTGATGATGTCCAGATACAGGGCCAGCGTGGCGCTGATGTAGTTGGTCTCACCGCCGTCGATGATCTGCTTGATGTCGTACAGCATGTAGGCGCTGAAGATACCAATGGCCGCGACCGAAATCGCCATCATGCCAGCGCTGGAGCCAACAAAGGCGTTGATGATGCTGCCCACCATCAGCACGATGGCACCGACAAACAGCCACTTGCCCATACCGGAGAGGTCACGCTTGATGACGGTGGACAAGCTGGCCATGGCAAAAAACACGCCAGCCGTGCCGCCGAACGCCGTCATGATCAGATCCGGGCCATTTTTAAAGCCCAGCACCATGGCGATCAGACGCGAGAGCATCAGGCCCATGAAGAATGTAAAGCCCAGTAGCACGGGCACACCCGCTGCCGAGTTTTTGGTTTTCTCAATGGCGTACATGAAGCCGAAGGCCCCGGCCAGAAAGACGACCATGCCCATGATGCCGCCCATTGAGCGGGTGATGCCGGTGGCCACACCCAGCCAAGCGCCGAGCACGGTGGGGATCAGGCTCAGGGCCAGCAGCCAATAAGTGTTGCGCAAAACCTTGTTGCGCTCAGCCGGTGAGGTGACGTAACCAAAGGCGTTGGAAGGGTCAATTGTTTGGACTTGCTCGTTCATGTTTAAGGGTCTCCTATAAAAACGATGGGATGCAGGTGGGGGCATTCTAGGGCGTTTCAAGAGGCGCTATGCTCAGCGTCTCGATTTTTAACCTTACATAGAATACGCCATGCAAAGCAAACCATTTCTCGAACTCGCTGACATCAAACTCATTGCAGCTGCGGCCGAGGCCGAAGCCGTGGCCAACAAGTGGGCTGTGAGCATTTCCATTGTGGACGACGGCGGCCACCTGCTGTGGTTGCAGCGCTTGGACGGCGCAGCGCCCATCTCGGCTCAAATCGCCCCGGCCAAAGCCCGCACTGCCGCCACGGGGCGGCGTGAAAGCCGCATTTACGAAGAAATGATCAATGCAGGCCGCGTGTCCTTTTTGAGTGCGCCAGGCATGGAAGGCCTGCTCGAAGGCGCAGTGCCCATCATCAAAGATGGCCATTGCTTGGGTGCGGTGGGGGTCAGCGGTGTGAAGTCCAGTGAAGATGTGCAGATTGCCCGTGCAGGCATTGCCGCTCTAGGACTTTGAACTTTGCTAGCGCTTCAACGCCGCGTTCAACGCGCTTAAAAAAATCGTTTTGAGCATAACTGTGTTGCACCAAGCCGCATTGCGACTTGCGCTCTGAAGAATCGCGCACATGGAATTTTCCCCTTGGGTCTATTTGGTCGCGCCTCTGGTGGTGTTCGCCGGTTACGTGGCGTTCGGCATCAGCGGTTTTGGTGCCACCATCATCATCGTGCCTGTGCTGGCGCAGTTCCTCTCGCTCAAATTTGTGGTGCCCATGCTGGTGCTTCTGGATCTAACCGCCATCGGCATGATGCGAGCGAATAAGGCGACGCAAGCGCGGGACACGAGCGAAATCCGATGGATGCTGCCTTTTATGCTGACAGGCATGGCACTAGGCGCCTACCTTCTCAAGGCCGTGCCGGAGCGCTGGTTGATGTTGGCCTTGGGTGTGTTTGTGGCGGGTTACGCGCTCATCACCCTGCTGCGCCATCAAGTGGGAGGGGGCACCATCGCACGCGCATGGGGCCCGCCGCTAGCCCTGCTGGGCGGCATGGGCAGTGCGTTGTTTGGTACGGGCGGGCCCGTGTATGCGATTTATGTGACACGTCGTCTGCACGACCCGGGTGTGATGCGGGCTACCATGAGTTCCATCATCGCCATCAGTGTGGTGGTACGTATCGTGGCGTTTGCGCTGACCGGTTTATTACTCAATATGGCGCTAGGGGCGGCGGCGCTGGCCTTATTTGTATTTATGGCGGGGGGCTTGCTGCTGGGCTTGCGACTGCATTCGCGCATGAAGGCGCAAGACGTGCGCCGCGTGGTGCATGTGCTGCTGGTGGTGAGTGGCAGCTCACTAGCCCTGCGGGCCATGATGATGAGTGCGCCATAACGTCCTCATTTGATGGCACATAGCTCTAGGAGGCTGTTGGGCGACAAAAACCTTGATGCGCAGTTAGATCAACCTCAGTAAATCAAGCGTTCCGGGCGAATCTCTTGCAGGATGGTGGTAGCGATTTCTTCAATGGATTTTGTGGTGGTGGAAAGCCAGCGGATGCCGGATCGCCGCATCATCGCCTCAGCCTCGGCCACCTCCTCTCGGCAGTTGGTCAGCGAGGCGTATTTGGAATTGGGTCGCCGTTCATTGCGGATCTCGCTCAGGCGTTCCGGGTTGATAGTCAAGCCAAAAATCTTGCTGATGTGCGGTGTTAGGGCCGGGGGTAAATGACGGCGATCAAAATCCTCAGGGATCAACGGGTAATTGGATGCCTTTAAGCCGTACTGCATGGCCAGGTACAGCGAGGTGGGCGTTTTGCCGCTGCGGCTGACGCCGACCAGAATGACGTCTGAGCCAGCCAGGTCGCGATTGGATTGCCCATCGTCATGGGCCAGTGAAAAATTGATCGCTTCGATGCGGTCATGGTAAGCCTGGCTCTTGCTCACGTCGCTGAATCGGCCAATGCGGTGATTGGATTTGACCTGAAGCTCTTTTTCAATCGGGGTCACAAAGGTGCCAAACATGTCCAGCAATATGCCTTGGCAGCTCTCGGTAATGACCTTGAGGACTTCCTCGTTCACCAGGGTGATGAAAACGATGGGTTTTTTCCCCTCGGACACGGCGGTTTGGTTGACCTGCTGAACCACTTGGTAGGCCTTGTCCACGGTGTCCGTATAAGGCAAACGCACATGGCGCGCCTTCATCTCGAACTGAGCCAGGATGGCGTTGCCAAAGGTTTCGGCCGTGATGCCGGTGCCATCAGAGATGAAGAAGACGGTGCGATTGGGCATAGGACTTGTTTGGGATGGATTGGAAGATTAAGAGGGATTTCGTGAAAATTTTAATTTAGGATTTTTCCGCCCGAAGCTTACAATAATGCCCAACGTACCGAATTCAGCCATGCACCGCACTGATCGACCCGAACAAGAACCAGAACAACATCCAGGTTGTGCCGTTCGCATGGACGCCGCGAGTTCTCAACCAGAGAAGAACTGCAGCGCAGACCGTCTTTTAACTTCTGGAGCTTTCCCATGTCTGCACTTTTCAGCCCGACCGCCTTGGTCGTCCCGTTTGAACAACTGAGAATGACCGATGTCGAGGTCGTAGGCGGTAAAAACGCCAGCCTCGGCGAAATGATCTCGCAACTGCCGCAAGGGGTGCGCGTGCCCACAGGCTTTGCCACCACGGCGCATGCCTTTCGCGAGTTTCTCAAGCACGAGGGGCTGGACACCCGCATCAATGCCAAGCTTGACGCACTGGATACCGAAGACGTGCGTGCTCTTGCCTCTGTAGGCGCTGAAATACGCGCGCTGGTCGAGGCCCAGCCTTTCCCCGCCGATCTGGAAAAAGCCATCCGCGAAGCCTTTGCCACCTTCAGTGCCAATAACCCGCAAGCCTCCTTCGCCGTGCGCTCATCCGCCACGGCAGAAGATTTGCCTGACGCTTCGTTTGCTGGCCAGCAAGAGACCTTTTTGAACGTTGTGGGCATTGAAGAAGTGCTGCACAAAATGAAAGAGGTGTTTGCTTCTTTGTACAACGACCGTGCCATCAGCTACCGCGTGCACCAAGGCTTTGCCCATGCCGACGTGGCTTTGTCCGCAGGCGTGCAACGCATGGTGCGCTCTGACCTGGGTGCTGCGGGCGTGATGTTCACGATCGACACCGAATCCGGTTTCGAAGATGTGGTCTTCATCACTTCCAGCTACGGCTTGGGTGAGACGGTGGTGCAGGGTGCGGTCAATCCAGACGAGTTCTATGTCCACAAACCCATCCTCAAGATGGGCAAGCGCGCGGTCATTCGCCGCAACCTGGGCTCCAAGCTGATCCAGATGGTGTTCACCTCCGCTGAAGAAAAAGCGGCAGCCGGTGTGCACAAAGGCAAGCTGGTCAAGACCGTGGACGTGCCCACCGAGCAGCGCAATCGCTACTCGCTCACCGATGCCGACGTGGAGCAATTGGCCCACTACGCGCTGGTGATTGAGCAGCACTACGGTCGCCCGATGGATATCGAGTGGGGCAAAGACGGCACCGACGGTCTGCTCTACATCCTGCAAGCCCGCCCCGAGACAGTCAAGAGCCAAAACAAGGGCGCTGAGCTGCGCTACAAACTCAAAGGCCATAGCGCCAAGCTGGCCGAGGGCCGCGCCATTGGGCAAAAAATTGGCACGGGCCGGGTGCGCTTGGTGCACAGCATCAGCCAGATGGACCAGGTACAAGCGGGTGATGTGCTGGTGACCGACATGACTGATCCAAATTGGGAGCCAGTCATGAAACGAGCTTCCGCCATCGTGACCAACCGGGGTGGTCGCACCTGCCACGCCGCCATCATTGCGCGCGAGTTGGGCATTCCTGCGGTGGTCGGTTGCGGCGACGCGACTGAAACGCTCAAAGACGGCACCTTGGTCACCGTCAGTTGTGCCGAGGGTGACACTGGCTTCATCTACGACGGCCTGCTGGAGACGGAGGTCACCGAGGTGCAGCGCGGCGAGATGCCCGAGATCCCCGTCAAGATCACCATGAACATCGGCAACCCGCAACTCGCGTTTGACTTTGCCCAGTTGCCCAATTCGGGCGTCGGCTTGGCCCGCTTGGAGTTCATCATCAACAACAACATCGGCGTGCATCCCAAAGCCATTTTGGATTACCCGAACATTGACGCTGATCTGAAGAAGGCGGTGGAGTCGGTCGCACGCGGCCACGCTTCACCCCGCGCTTTTTATGTGGACAAAGTGGCCGAAGGTGTGGCCACGATTGGCGCGGCTTTCTGGCCCAAGCCCGTCATCGTTCGCCTGTCTGACTTCAAGAGCAACGAATACCGTAAACTGATTGGCGGCAGCCGCTACGAGCCGGAAGAAGAGAATCCGATGCTGGGTTTCCGTGGCGCAGCCCGTTACGTCAGCAAAGAGTTTGGTGAGGCATTTGCCATGGAGTGCGAGGCGATGGTTCGTGTGCGCAACGAGATGGGCCTGACCAACGTTGAGCTGATGGTGCCTTTCGTCCGCACCCTGGGACAAGCCAAGAAAGTCACCGAATTGCTGGCAGCCCAAGGACTCAAGCGCGGTGTCGATGGCCTGAAGATCGTCATGATGTGCGAAGTGCCCAGCAACGCCATCTTGGCCGATCAATTCCTCGAATACTTTGACGGCTTCTCCATCGGCTCCAACGATCTGACCCAACTCACCTTGGGCTTAGATCGCGATTCGGGTCTCGAGTTGTTGGCGGCTGATTTTGACGAACGCGACCCCGCAGTTCAAGCCATGATCAGCATGTCGATCAAAGCCTGCCTCAAGCAGGGTAAATACGTTGGTATTTGTGGCCAAGGCCCAAGTGATCACCCTGACTTTGCACGTTGGTTGGTGGAGCAGGGTATTACATCCATCTCGCTCAACCCCGATTCTGTAGCCGAAACTTGGCGTCAAATCGCCGCCATGTAAATTGCGCTGACGCTTCATGACTTTGCCGATGGTCACGGAGTCGCCGTGCTAGCTCCGGGTCGCTGGCACTGGCGAGGCTTACTTTTGTTGCTGTGGTTTGCAACTGCTTTCGGCGGGGTCTTCTTTGCGCGAGACTTGCAATTTTTGGTGGCTGGCTGGCCTTTTGGTTTCTGGTTTGCCGCCCAGGGTGCTGTGCTGGTGTTCATCGCCATCATTGCCATTTTTGCTTGGCTTAAAAATAGGCAAGGCGGTGATGGTGACTCTGGCTTGGATCTCTTGGCCTACGCTTTGTACAAGCGTCGACTGCACCGTACCTTCGCGCTCTATGTTGCTTATTTGTTGGCATTCTTGCTGGCTTTGACGTGGGCTGAGCAACTGGGCCTGTCCAAGCAGTGGATCGGCAGTATCTTTTTGTTTGCCACGGTGGTTTTGTATGCCGTGATTGGTATCTACAACCGAACCTCAGATGCCGAAGAGTATTACGTGGCGGGGAGGCGGGTTCCTGCTATCTACAACGGCATGGCCACGGCGGCCGACTGGATGAGCGCTGCGTCCTTCATCAGTCTAGCGGGTGGACTTTATCTGCAGGGTTTCTCCGGTGCGGGTAACCAACCCGGGGGATTGGCCTATGTCCTGGGTTGGACGGGTGGGTTTTGTCTTGTGGCCCTCTTGGTCGCGCCCCATTTGAGAGGCATGGCGCTCTTCACCATTCCGGATTTTTTTGCGGTTCGATTTGGCGGATTTTGGCCTCGCCGGATTGCTGCTTTAGCTACCGTCATGTGCTCGTTCACCTACGTGGTGGCACAAATTTATGGCGTGGGTTTGATCACGTCACGGTTAACAGGTGTACATTTTGAAATCGGTATTTTGCTGGGTCTAGGGGGCGTTTTGGTATGCTCCTTTCTAGGCGGCATGCGAGCGGTCACTTGGACGCAGGTGACTCAATATGTGGTGCTCATTCTTGCTTTTTTGATTCCGGTTTCGTGGTTGGCCTATAAACAAATGGGTAACCCACTTGCCCCTCTCGTTTATGGGCAGCAGTTAGAGCGACTTACTCAGTTGGAAAAGCAACTGACGGATTCCCCGGCCGAGAAGCAAGTCATCGATGAGTACGTGCGGCGTGCGCATGAATTCGAGTTGAAACTGCGTGATGTTGACGCTTCTCTCAAGGCAGATCGGGCGCGACTTCAAGATATCTTGCGTCTGCTCAACGCAGAGCGTGCCGATACTGAGGAGATTTTTGCTGCCAAGCGCGAATTGTCCCGTTTGCCCAAAGACGAAACAGCCGCTCGTGATAGCTGGACTCGTGCCATGCAAGACAACCTCAGTCGAGCCAAACCCTTGGGCGGCATGCCATCACACGCGCAAGCCTTTGCAGGTGATCCGAGTGGCTCACTTGAAGAGCAAGAGGCCTTTGAATTGTCGCGGCGCAACTTCTTAGCCCTCATGTTTTGCCTGATGGTGGGCACGGCAGGTATGCCCCATTTGCTGACACGTTTCTACACCACGCCATCTGTGGCAGAAGCGCGCACCTCAGTGGCGTGGTCTTTGTTTTTTATCTCGCTGCTCTATTTGGCTGCACCTGCTTTGGCGGTGTTGGTGAAGTTTGAGGTGATGAGTCATTTGGTGGGGCAAAATATTGAGTCCCTTCCTGCGTGGATGGCGCAATGGGCGCGCGTAGATGGCTCGTTGTTGTCCATCAATGACGTGAATGGGGATCGAGTCCTGCAATTCTCCGAGTTGAAGTTGGGGGCCGATCTGGTCATGCTCGCCACACCTGAGTTGGGTGGTCTGCCGTATGTAGTGTCGGGGCTGGTGGCGGCCGGCGGGCTGGCAGCGGCCTTGTCCACCGCGGATGGCCTGTTGCTGACGATTGGAAACGCACTGGCGCGCGACATGCTTATTCAGCCCGTCAGCAATAGCAAAGGCAAAAAAAACAGCAAAACCAGCGCCATGCGGCAAGTGATGTTGTCCAAGTTTGCTTTGCTGTTGGTTGCTTTGATTGCGGCCTATGTGGCGGCACAAAAATCAGCTGACATTTTGTACTTGGTGGCCGCTTCTTTTTCTTTGGCCGGCGCGGCTTTTGTTCCTGTCATGGTGTTGGGAATTTTTTGGCGAAAAACTTCTCGTGCGGGTGCTGTTATGGGCGTGATGACGGGCGTAGGTGTGACGGTTTTCTACATGCTTATCAATGCATCTTCGGTGCGCTCGGCTGTAGGTCTTGTTGGCGATGGGCTGTGGCTTGGAATTCAACCCGTTTCTGCGGGTGTCTTTGGTATCTTGGCGGGTTTTGTAGTGACAGTCATATGCAGTCTGTTGTTCGTGACTGGCCGATATGAGGCCAAGGAAGTTTCAAATAGCCTATAATCGTGGGCTTAGCCTTGCCACACTCCGTTTAGACGCTGGAGGTGGCTTTTTTGTCCCGCCAAGAGCGGGTTATCCATAAGGAGTATCAATGCGTCATTACGAAATCATTTTGATGATCCATCCGGATCAGAGCGAGCAGGTGCCTGCCATGCTCGAACGCTACAAGGGCATGATCACCGCTGGCGGTGGCAAGGTGCACCGCGTTGAAGACTGGGGTCGTCGCCAGTTGGTCTACATGATCAACAAGCTGGCCAAAGCCCACTACCTGTGCGTCAACATTGAAGCCGACACGCCTGTACTGGCTGAGCTTGAGCATGCGTTCAAGTTCAACGATGCCGTGCTGCGCCATTTGACGGTTCAGCGCAAAAAAGCTGACACCGGCCCTTCGTCCATGATGAAGACCGTCGAGCGTGAAGACGCCCGCAAAGCACAACAGGCGGAATACCAAGCCTAATTCCCGTCATTGAGGAGTGAGCCCCAGCGCCAACCAGCTTGATTTGACGGCCTGTATTGCAGAGGTAGCCCCCATGCGATACACGCCGGCAGGTTTACCCGCCCTGAATTTGCGACTCGAACACGAGTCCACGGTTTCAGAGGCAGGTCAACCCAGGCAGGTGAAAGCGGACGTGAAAGCCGTCGCTTTTGGCGCTAACGCTGAACGCCTTGCCAAGCAAGCCATAGGCAGTGTTTGGCGGTTCAGTGGGTTTGTTATCACTCCTCTTCGTGGGAAAAGCCTTGTGTTTCATATTCAAGAATTTAGACAAGATTAATTTTTTTGGAGGCACTCATGCCCGCATTTAAAAAATTCAACAAAGACAAGCGCCCCAAGCGCCCAGCACAAAATCTGCTGTTCAAGCGCAAGCGCTTTTGCCGCTTCACGGTGACCGGCGTCGAAGAGATCGACTACAAAGACATCGACACATTGCGTGACTTCATTGCTGAAAACGGCAAGATCATTCCCGCACGCTTGACCGGCACCCGTGCCATTTTCCAGCGTCAACTCAACACCGCTATCAAGCGCGCGCGTTTCCTCGCGATGCTGCCGTACAGCGACCAGCACAAGATCTAAGGAGTAGTCTCATGCAAATCATTCTGCTCGACAAAGTTATTAACCTCGGCAATCTCGGCGAGATCGTTAAAGTCAAAGACGGCTACGCCCGTAACTTTCTGATCCCTTCTGGCCGCGCTCGTCGCGCTACCGAAGCCGCCAAGAAAGAGTTTGAAGTCAAACGTGCTGAACTTGAAAAAGTTGCCGCTGCCAAATTGGCCGAATCGCAAGCTGTGGGCGCAAAGCTCGCTGGCTCGACGGTCAAACTGACTCAAAAAGCTGGTGTGGATGGCCGTTTGTTCGGCTCCGTTACCAATGCGGACATCGCTGAAGAACTGAACAAGAACGGTTACAAAGTCGTTAAGTCCCAAGTTCGCCTGCCGAACGGCCCACTCAAAGTGGTCGGTGACAGCACGGTCAGCGTGGCACTGCACACTGATGTGGTGGTGGACGTGACTGTTTCTGTTTACGGCGAAACCGCTTAAGTTTCTACCTTCCTCTTTGAAGCCGCCTGGGCTAGTCCTTGGCGGCTTTTTCATTGGTTGCGTGCCTTGTACCGTCATTCACACAGAATACCCACAATCAATCCAGAACTTGTCCACAGCATTTCACTAGACGACTTGCCCTGCGACACGTAGCATCGGAGTCATGAAAAGTGCCTTGCCAAGCTGGTGCGATATAAGCCTCCCTACTGTTAGGAAAACATAATGTCCGCCGTAATGAGTGCCTTAGACGAAGTCTATGGTGCAGACCCACAAATTGCGCAATTGCGCATTCCACCGCACTCCATTGAGGGCGAATCTAGTGTGCTGGGCGGCTTGCTGCTGGACAACGGAGCTTGGGATCGCGTGAGTGATCTGTTGAGCGAGGGGGATTTCTACCGTTATGAGCACCGCTTGGTTTATGCCGCCTTAGGCGTGCTCATCAATGCCAGCAAACCGGCCGATGTGATCACGGTGTTTGAGCAGCTCCAAAGCCAGGGCAAGGCGGAGGGGATTGGCGGTTTGGCCTACCTCAATTCGCTGGCCCAATACGTGCCCAGCGCGAGCAATATCCGTCGCTATGCCGAGATCGTGCGTGAGCGTGCCATTTTGCGAAAGTTGGTGAGCGCCAGTGATGAAATCGCCACCAATGCCTTTAACCCCAAAGGACGATTGGTAGCCTCCATACTTGATGAGGCTGAGCAAAAAATCTTCAACATCGGCGAAGAAGGTTCACGCATGAAGCGTGGCTTTCAGACCATGGACACCTTGGTCGTGGACTTGCTCGATCGTGTGCAAGAAATGGCGGACAACCCCAACGACGTCACGGGCGTGCCCACTGGGTTTTATGACCTGGACCGCATGACCTCAGGTCTGCAAGCGGGTGACTTGATTGTGCTGGCCGCTCGCCCCTCTATGGGTAAGACAGCCTTTGCCATCAACATTGCTGAGCACGTAGCCTTGAAGGAAGGCCTGCCTGTGGCCGTGTTCTCCATGGAGATGGGTGCAGCCCAGTTGGCCGTGCGTATCGTGGGTTCTATCGGTCGTATCGACCAAGGCCATTTGCGCACAGGCAAATTGACCGATGAGGAGTGGCCACGCCTGACCGAGGCGATTGAAAAGCTGCGCACGATTTCTCTGCACATTGATGAAACGGCGGGTTTGACAGCCAGCGAGTTGCGCGCCAATGCTCGCCGCTTGGCACGCCAGTGCGGCAAACTGGGCTTGATCGTGGTGGACTATTTGCAGCTCATGAGCGGCTCCAGCGGTGACAACGAAAATCGTGCAACCGAGTTGGGAGAAATCTCACGGGGCCTGAAAATGCTGGCGAAGGAGTTGCAGTGCCCAGTGATTGCGCTCTCGCAGCTCAACCGAAGCGTAGAAACCCGCCCTGACAAACGCCCGATGATGAGTGACTTGCGTGAGTCCGGCGCCATTGAGCAGGATGCCGACATCATCATGTTCATCTACCGCGATGAGTACTACACCAAAGACGCCTGCAAAGAGCCCGGCGTGGCCGAGATCATCATTGCCAAGCAGCGTAACGGGCCCACTGGCATTTGCAAGCTGGCCTTCATTCGGAACTTGACCCGCTTTGAGAGCCTGGCTATTGGCTCCAACGGGGATTTTTAAAGCACTTCGCTAGCGAAATCTGCCAGCCTTGAGCGCTCACCGCGCGCCAAAGTGATGTGCCCACCATGCGGCCATCCCTTGAACTTGTCCACGGCAAACGTCAGGCCGGATGAGCCCTCGGTCAGGTAAGGCGTGTCGATCTGCGCTAGGTTGCCCATGCAGATGATTTTGGTGCCCGGGCCCGCGCGGGTGATGAGGGTTTTCATCTGCTTGGGCGTCAGGTTTTGAGCTTCGTCAATGATGACGTACTTGTTCAAAAAGGTGCGCCCACGCATGAAGTTCATGCTCTTGATCTTGATGCGGCTGCGGATCAACTCGGTGGTGGCCGCGCGGCCCCATTCGCCCGCATTGGTTTCGTTTTTGCTCAGGGCTTCTAGGTTGTCATCTAGTGCGCCCATCCAGGGGCCCATTTTTTCTTCTTCAGTGCCTGGCAGAAATCCAATATCTTCGCCTACGCTCACGGTGGCGCGGGTGACGATGATCTCGGTGTAGCGACGGTCATCCAACACCTGCGTCAAACCCGCTGCCAGCGCCATTAAGGTCTTGCCCGTGCCTGCGGTACCGGTGAGGGTGACGAAATCGACCTCGGAGTCCATCAATAAATTCATCGCGAAATTTTGCTCGCGGTTGCGGGTGGTGATGCCCCAAACGGCGTTCTTGAGATGGTTGTAGTCCTTCAAGGTCTTGAACACGGCCGAGTTGCCGCGAATCTCCGACACGCGGGCATACAGACTGGGTTCGCCCGGTGCTTCGAAGTAGATGAACTGATTGATCATCAGGCTCGGCACGATGGGGCCAGTGATGCGGTAAAAAGTGTGCGGGCCTTGTTGCCAGCTTTCCACGGTTTGACCATGGGTCGTCCAGAAATCAACCGGCAAGGAGAGTGCGCCGGAGTAGAGCAGGTCGCCGTCTTCCAGCACCTTGTCGTTTTGGTAGTCATCGGTGGCCAGGCCCAAGGCGCGGGCTTTGACCCGCATATTGATGTCTTTTGACACCAGCACCACTTCACGGGGTGCGAACTGCTGACGCAGTGCTTCCACAACACCCAAAATCTGGTTGTCGGCCTTGCCCTGGGGCAGGCTGGCAGGCAGGGTGTAGTTCAGCGACTGGGTTTGGAAAAAGAGCTTGCCACCGGCCTCTTTGTGACCGGTGCTGCCCAACTCCAATCCAAGCGCCATGTCGGCACCAGGAATGCCAGCCAGAGCATCCAGCGTGCGGCTGGTTTGGCGGGCGTTTCGGGCAACTTCAGTCATGCCTTTTTTGTGACCGTCAAGTTCTTCCAACACGATCATGGGCAGGAAGATGTCGTGCTCTTCAAACCGGAACAGGCACATAGGGTCATGCAGCAACACATTGGTGTCCAGAACGAACAGCTTGGTGGGGCCGGTGGGCTTGGTTTTTTTCGTTTTGACACCGGTTTGCGTAACCGCCGCAACGGCAGGGCTCTGCGCAGCTCCTGCCTTCATCATTGGCTGGTTTGGGCTTGGCGAGGGTGCTGCAATGATCGGACTTGCAAGCTTGGCCGAAGGCTGCAGCACTTTGGATTCCTGAGCTTTTGGCGCGGCGTTTAGGCTTTGCCGAGGTGCCACTGTGGGTGTCACTTTTTTGGCTTGATTCGAGGGCCTGGGTCGGCTCGGGGCCTGAACATCAAAGGCGTCCGGGCTCAGCAAGGCAGCGCGTTTAAGGGGGGCAGGGGGTAGAGGCATAAGATGTATCGTTTCAGAAAGAAAAAAGCCGTCAGGAATTCCTTGACGGCTTTTTAGGGTTGGGCGCGGTAATTGTTATCAACGGCATGGGCCCATTATGCATAGACCTGATCCATCGCGCACATTCAAATTGTTTAGGAAGGTGTTAAGCCGCTTTTTTCAAAACCTTGACGGCCTTGAGCACTTCGTCAACGTGACCGAGTACTTTGAGCCCACGCCACTCTTCTTTGAGGGTGCCGTCAGCGCCGATCAAGAAGGTGCTGCGCTCAATGCCCTTTACCTTTTTGCCGTACATGATCTTGTTTTTAACCACACCGAACATGTGGCACATTTTTTCTTCGGTGTCGGCAATCAACTCAAACGGAAGTTCCAGCTTGGCTTTGAACTCGTCATGAGATTTCATGTTGTCGCGAGACACACCAAATACCTGCGCGCCGGCTTTCACGAAATCTTTGTATTTGTCCCGAAACAGCATGGCTTCAGTGGTGCAGCCAGGCGTATTGTCTTTAGGATAGAAATACAAAACGACCGTTTGACCGTTGTGTGAGGTGTTGGAAACTTTAATGCCACTGGTGGCATTGGCTTCGAATTCCGGGAGGGGTTTATTGACAACGATCGCCATATGCCTTCAATCTTGGGTGACAAACTATGTCGTTAGCAGTCAAGATCACTCGGTGTGACAGGAGCCGAGTGCTAATTAACATCAACCTAGGATTTTACCTCGAAAACATGAACCTTGGCGTAACATTGACTACGGGGTTTCCATTAGTAATGCGGCTACGACGTGACGGCCTTCACTGGCCAGGATGTTGTAGGTGCGGCAGGCGGCAGCCGTATCCATGGTTTCAATGCCTATACGGCGTGATGCCAAGCTTACCAACCATGCAGGCTGAGGGAAGCGCAGCCGCTGGCCGCTGCCAAACACAATTAATTCGGCATCCAGCGCAGCCAGTTGGTCAAAGTGGGCCTGAGTCAAGTCTCCAAAACGTCCACAAGCCCAGTCAAAGCGCTCTCCCCGGGAACTCATCACAAGGCTGTGGGTGATTTTTTCTCCACTCAGGCCAATCCAGCCTGGGCCATAGCCAGTGATAGCGGGTGCATCGAATTTGTCGGGTTGTAGTTTCATGATATGAGGTGGAACTGTGGTCAAATTATAGGTTTCGCCGTGTGCAATTCACACGTGTGCAACCCAGATTCCCCGGAGTGATTTTGAGAACGATCCAAAAATCGGCCAAATTGGCCAACGTCTGCTACGACATCCGCGGCCCTATCATGGAGCGTGCCAAGCAGATGGAGGAAGAAGGCCACACCATTATCAAGCTCAACATTGGCAACTTGGCCGTGTTTGGTTTCGATGCGCCTGAAGAGATCCGCCAAGACATGATCCGCAATCTGCCCAATGCGGCGGCATATTCGGACAGCAAAGGCATTTTTGTCGCCCGCAAAGCGGTGATGCAGTACACGCAAGAGCAAGGCATCAAAGGCGTCTCGCTGGACGATATTTACCTGGGCAACGGCGCCAGTGAACTGATCGTCATGGCCACCAATGGGCTGCTCAATGATGGCGATGAAATGCTGCTGCCCGCGCCCGACTACCCGTTGTGGACAGCGGCGGTTAGCCTCTCAGGCGGCACGCCGGTGCACTACATGTGCGATGAGTCCAATGGCTGGATGCCTGACCTGGACGATATTCGCGCCAAGATCACGCCCAAGACCAAAGGCATTGTGGTCATCAACCCCAACAACCCGACGGGCGCTCTGTACTCCGACGCCTTGCTCCAAGGCATTGTTGAGATTGCTCGCGAGCATGGCTTGGTCATCATGGCCGACGAGGTCTATGACAAGGTCTTGTACGACGGCGTCACACACACCGCTCTAGGCAGTTTGTCAGACGACGTTTTGACGTTGACTTTCAACTCGCTAAGCAAGAGCTACCGCTCGTGTGGCTACCGTGCGGGTTGGTTGGTGGTGTCGGGTGACAAGAAGCCCGCCAAGGACTACATCGACGGGCTCAACATGCTGTCCTCGATGCGCTTGTGCGCCAACGTGCCGGGCCAATGGGCCATTCAGACGGCTTTGGGTGGCTATCAAACCATCAATGACTTGGTGTGTGAAGGCGGGCGTTTGCGCCGTCAGCGCGATGTGGCCTATGAGTTGATCACCGCCATTCCCGGTGTGAGCTGCGCCAAGCCCAGCGCGGGTTTGTACATGTTCCCCAAGCTCGACCCTAACATCTACCCGATTGAAGATGACCAGGCCTTTGTGCTGGAGATGTTGCAGGAAACGCGGGTGCTGTTGGTGCAAGGCACGGGTTTCAATTGGCCCCAGCCTGACCATTTCCGCATTGTTTTCCTCCCGCATGAAGACGACCTGCGCGAAGCCATTGGCCGAGTGGCCAAGTTTCTTGAGCACTACCGTAAACGCCACGCACGCGCTTAATGCGCGTTGGAATGAAGTTCGAAATTTAGGAAATCATGAAAGCTATACAAGTCGGCCTACTGGGCATTGGCACCGTGGGTTCGGGCACCTTCAATGTGCTCCAACGTAACCAAGAAGAAATCAAACGTCGCGCCGGGCGTGGGATCGAGATCACCATGGTGGCCGATCTGGACACCGCCCGCGCACAGGCCGCTGTAGGCGCTGGCGTGCAAGTTGTGAGTGATGCGCGCGCCGTCATCGCCAACCCCAATATCGACATCGTCATCGAGTTGATCGGTGGCTACGGCATTGCCAAGCAACTCGTGCTCGAAGCTATTGAGGCGGGCAAGCACGTCGTCACCGCCAACAAGGCGCTGCTGGCCGTGCATGGCACCGAGATCTTCGCTGCTGCGCATCGCAAGGGCGTGATGGTGGCCTTTGAGGCTGCAGTGGCTGGGGGCATCCCCATCATCAAATCCCTGCGTGAGGGCCTCACTGCCAACCGCATTCAGTGGCTGGCCGGCATTATTAACGGTACTACCAACTTCATTTTGTCCGAGATGCGCGACAAAGGGCTGGACTTCAACGTCGTCCTCAAAGAAGCGCAACGCTTGGGCTATGCCGAAGCCGACCCCACCTTTGACATCGAGGGCGTGGATGCCGCGCACAAGGTCACCCTGATGTCGGCGATTGCTTTTGGCATCCCCGTGCAGTTTGACAAAGCCTATGTAGAAGGCATCACCCAACTCGGCGCGCAAGACATCAAATACGCCGAGCAACTGGGCTACCGCATCAAGTTGCTGGGCATTGCAAAGCGCCGCACCGGCGATGCCACCAAGGGTACGCCTGACGGCATCGAGCTGCGGGTGCACCCCAGTCTGGTACCCGCCAAGCGCCTGATTGCCAATGTCGAAGGTGCGATGAACGCCGTCATGGTGCATGGCGATGCCGTCGGCACCACGCTGTACTACGGCAAAGGCGCTGGCAGCGAGCCAACCGCTAGCGCGGTGATTGCCGACCTGGTTGACATCACCCGCCTGCACACGGCGGACGCAGCCCAGCGCGTGCCGCACCTGGCCTTCCAGCCCGACGCCATGAGCGACTTGCGCGTGTTGCCCATGAGTGAAGTGGTGACCAGCTACTACCTGCGCCTGAGCGTGTCAGACCAGCCTGGCGTGCTGGCCCAAGTCACCGGCATCCTGGCGGCGCTTGGCATCAGCATCGACGCGGTCTTGCAGCGCGAGGCCGACGAAGTCGGCGGCGAGGGCGCCACCGCCACCGACCTCATCATCCTGACCCACGACACGGTAGAAGGCACTATGAACCAGGCCCTGACCCAAATGCAGGCGCTGCCCACCGTGCTGGCGCCCATCGTGCGCATTCGCAAGGAAGAGTTGGCCTGATGAAGTACCTGAGCACGCGCGCCCCATCCGAGGACACAGCAGACCGCAAACGCTTCTGCGAAATCCTGCTCGAAGGCCTGGCCCCTGATGGTGGCTTGTACCTGCCTGAGAGTTACCCGCAAGTCGATGCGGCCACGCTGGCCCAATGGCGCGGCCTGTCTTACGCCGACCTCGCGTTTGAAGTGCTGTCGCTCTACATCGACGACATTCCTGCGGCTGACTTGAAAGCGATTTGCCGCAAGACCTATACCGAAGAAGTGTTTGGTACGGCTGAGATCGTGCCGCTGAAGAAGCTGCAAGATGCTTCGACAAGCTCAGCACGAACGGACGTGTACCTCGAAGCCCTGTCCAACGGCCCCACGCTGGCCTTCAAAGACATGGCCATGCAGTTGCTGGGCAACTTGTTTGAGTACGAGCTGGCACGCCGTGGTGAAGAGCTCAACATCCTGGGTGCCACCAGCGGCGATACAGGCAGTGCGGCCGAATACGCCATGCGCGGCAAGCAAGGCGTGCGCGTCTTCATGACCAGCCCCTTTGGCCGCATGAGCCCCTTCCAGCAGGCGCAGATGTTCAGCCTGCAAGACGCCAACATCCACAACCTCGCGGTCAAGGGCGTGTTTGACGACTGCCAGGACATGGTCAAGGCCGTGTCCAATGATTTGACCTTTAAGCGCCAGTACAAGATCGGCACGGTCAATTCGATCAACTGGGCGCGACTGATGGCTCAGGTGGTTTACTACTTCGCCGGGTACTTTCAAGCGACGCAAACTAACGCTGAAAAGGTCAGTTTTTCCGTCCCCTCTGGCAACTTCGGCAACGTCTGCGCCGGCCATGTGGCCCGCATGATGGGCTTGCCGATTGACCACTTGGTTGTGGCCACCAACGAGAACGATGTGCTTGACGAATTCTTCCGCACCGGTGTGTACCGCGTGCGCGGCAGTGCCGACACGCATGAGACCTCCAGCCCGTCGATGGACATCTCCAAGGCGTCCAACTTTGAGCGTTTTGTGTTTGATTTGCTCGGCCGTGATGGTGAGAAGACGCGGGCACTGTTCCACGATCAACTCAACGTCACAGGCCGGTTTGATTTGAGCGCCGATCCCGCCTTTGCCCAGGCTGCGCAGCGCTACGGTTTTGTGAGCGGCAAGAGCACCCACGCCGACCGTCTGGCCACCATCCGCGACACGCACCAGCGCTTTGGCGTGATGATCGACACGCACACCGCCGATGGCCTGAAGGTGGCGCGTGAGCACCTCACCCCCGGCGTGCCCATGATCGTGCTGGAGACCGCCTTGCCCATCAAATTCGCCGAAACGATTGTGGAGGCGTTGGGCTGCGAGCCGGATCGCCCAGCCAAATTCATCGGCATTGAAGCCCTGCCTAAGCGGGTGCAGGTGATGGACGTTGATGTGCAGGCCGTCAAAGCCTATATCACTCAGCATTGCGCATGAAAGTTATCGGCTTCGCAGGCTTCTCTGGCTCTGGCAAAACCACGCTGGTAGAGCGCCTCATTCCCGCATTGCGTCTGCGTGGTCAACGTGTGTCGGTCGTCAAACACGCCCACCACACGTTTGACATAGATCACCCCGGTAAAGACACCCACCGTCACCGTGAAGCCGGTGCTTTTGAAGTGGTGGTAGCGTCCAGCCAGCGCTTGGCCCTGATTCGTGAGTTTGAGAAGCCCGGCGCGCTCAACGTTCATCACCTGATCGCCGAGCTGTACGACGGTGTGGACTGGGTGTTGGTCGAGGGTTTCAAGCAAAGCGACATCCTCAAGATCGAAGTTTGGCGCTCCGCCACTGGCAAACCTGCCCGCTATATGGAAGACGACTTCGTTGTCGCCATCGCCACCGATTCGCCCGCGCAAATGCCGCACCCCACCACCCGTGATGTGCTGGACCTTAACGACAGTGACGCCGTGGCCGACTGGCTCATGGCGCACGCGGATCGCTTTGAGTATGACCGGGCCTGAGCCAGATTAAAGCCATGAATGCGCCACGCACCACTTTCCCACCCCTGAAGTCGCTAGACGTCGCGCTGACCGAGCTGCTCAGCCATGCCGCGCCAATGTCGGGCATTGAAGACGTCAATACCTTCGATGCCGATGGCCGCGTGCTGGCCGCTGATCTGGTCTCCGCCCTGCACGTGCCCCCGCAAGACAACAGCGCCATGGATGGCTATGCGGTGCGTTGTGCCGACATATCTGCGCTAGGCGTGGTGCTACCCGTGTCGCAGCGTATTGCCGCAGGCAGCAGCGGCCAGCCGCTCCAGCCCGCCAGCGTGGCCCGCATCTTCACTGGCGCGCCGATTCCCGCCGGTGCTGACGCCGTGGTCATGCAGGAAGATTGCGAAGCGCTGGGCGACACAGCCACGGTGCGCGTTAAGACCACGCCGCAACACGGCCAATGGATTCGCCGTGCCGGTGAAGATGTCGCGCGCGGTGCGGTGGTGCTATCCAAAGGGGAGCTTCTCACACCTGCATCGCTTGGTCTAGCGGCAGGCATTGGCATGAAAACCGTGTCCGTTTCGCAGCGCCTGCGCGTGGCCTTGTTCTCTACCGGTGATGAACTCGTCATGCCCGGTGATGTGGCCCCGCAAGACATGCGACCCGGCACCATCTACAACTCCAACCGTTTCTTTTTGCGCGCCCTGTTGCAACGCCTGGGCTGCGTCGTCACTGATATGGGCATCGTGCCCGACCAGCGTGAAGCCACGCTGGATGCCCTGCGCGCAGCGGCGCTAGACCACGACTTGATCCTCACTAGCGGCGGCGTTTCGGTGGGGGAAGAAGACCACATCAAACCCGCCGTGCAAGCCTTGGGTGAGCTGGACTTGTGGCAAATCGCCATCAAGCCGGGTAAGCCGTTTGCCTACGGAAAGATTCGTAAATCCGGAACGGATTTCACCCACTTCATCGGCCTGCCCGGCAACCCCGTGTCCAGCTTTGTCACCTTCATGGTTTTAGTGCGGCCCTTTTTGCGCCAACTCCAGGGTGCAAGCCAGATCACGCCCGTGGCCACCGCCATGCCCGCACACTTCAACTGGCCGCGCGCCGACAAACGCCGCGAGTTTTTGCGTGTACGCCGCAATGCCGCCGGTGGGTTGGATCTATTCTCCAACCAAAGCTCGGGTGTGTTGACCTCGGCGGTGTGGGGCGACGGTCTGCTCGATAACCCGCCCGGGCGTACGATTGCCCATGGCGACACCGTGCAGTTCATTTCATTCTTAGACTTGATGGGTTAAGGCTAGTCATGAAAGTCAAGGTCAAATATTTTGCCTCCATCCGCGAGGGCGTGGGCCTGGGGCACGAGGCGTTCGATACGCCAGCCAGTACCTTGGGTGCGCTGCGCGACGATCTGATCGCCCGTGGCGGTGCTTATGCGGACAGCTTGGCGCGGGGCAGGGCGGTGCGCGTGGCGCTGAATCAGGTCATGAGTGATGAATCTGCCGCCTTGATGGACGGTTGCGAAGTCGCCTTTTTTCCACCCGTCACCGGGGGCTAAAGATCATGTCAGATCGCGTCCGCATTCAGACCGAAGACTTTAATGTGTCGGATGAGATCGCTGCCTTGCGTGAAGACGATGCGCGTGTGGGCGCCGTGTGCAGTTTCATCGGCACGGTGCGTGACCGCAATGCACAAACCCAAGCAGGCTCAGAAGTCCTCACCATGGAGCTGGAGCACTACCCCGGCATGACCGAATCCTCCATTGAGTCCATGATCGACCAAGCCCACAAGCGCTTTGATATCTTTGGCGCACGCGTTATCCACCGCGTGGGCTTGCTTCAGCCTCTCGATCAAATCGTGATGGTGGCAGTAACATCGGCTCACAGAGGGCAGAGCTTTCAGGCTTGCGAGTTTTTGATGGATTACCTCAAAACCCAAGCCCCGTTCTGGAAAAAAGAAACCACGTCTGAGGGTGCGCGCTGGGTCGATGCCCGCGTGAGTGATGATGCTGCCCTGGCCCGGTGGGGCATCGTGGTTAATAATTCGTAAAATAGCTCACATTGCATTTGCTACCATTTATTTTAGAACCCCTGAATTCAACAAGACTTAAGAAAGAAGAGACATGCACACACTAGCCCCCGCCAACCCCCAAGTCCCCGGCAAAGCCGCCTACCAGCGCATCGCCACCGAAGAGGCCTTCATCACCCCCGAGGTGCTGGCCGAATACAAACGAATTCTGAGCAAAGAAAACGTTGATCCCGGCTTCAAAGGTCTGCTCGGTTTTTACATGAGTAGCCCCAGCGCCCGTGCCCAGCACATCATGCGTTGCTTGAGCGATCTGGACCAGTTGCGCATCCAGCACATGGACGAGTGCGGCATCGACAAGCAGGTTATTGCTCTTACCGCACCGGGTGTGCAGATCATGGACAAAGACACCGCCGTAGCTCTGGCTGCGCTCTCCAACGACCAGTTGGCAGAAGGCGTGCGTCGCCACCCGACCCGGTTCGTCGGCATGATTTGCGTGGCCCCGCACGACCCGGTGGCTGCGGCCAAAGAGATCGAGCGCGGCGTGAACAAGCTGGGCATGAACTCCGTCATCATCAACTCGCACACCCATGGCGAGTACCTGTCTGACCCCAAGTTCTGGGACATCTTTGCCGCCGCTGAAGCGCACGACGTGCCAATCTATCTGCACCCCAACGCCTTGCCCGCCAACATGATTCAGCCCTTCCAGGAATGCGGCTTGGACGGCGCCGTTTATGGCTTCGGTGTGGAGACCGGCTTGCACGCGTTGCGCATCATCACGGCGGGTGTGTTTGACCGTTTCCCCAAGCTGAAAATGATCATCGGCCACATGGGCGAGGCCCTGCCGTTCTGGATGTACCGGCTCGACTACATGCACCGCGCAACGGTCATGTCCAACCGCTACGAGAGCGTCAAGCCGATCAAGAAAAAGCCCAGCGACTACCTGCGCGAGAACTTCTACATCACCAACTCCGGCGTGGCATGGGAGCCCGCCATCAAGTTCTCGCAAGACGTGCTGGGTGTTGACCGCGTCTTGTACGCGATGGATTACCCCTACCAGTACCTGGTGGACGAAGTGCATGCGCTGGACAACATGAAGATGTCAGCCGAAGACAAGAAAAAGTTCTTCCAGACCAACGCCGAAACCGTGTTCAAGATCGCCTGATCAAAGTAAGAAAAGAAAGCCACCATGAAATTTAATCCACTTCGTCTCGTCATCACTGGCGCATTGCTCTGTATTTCAATGGTAGCTCAGGCCCAAACCTGGCCCACGCAAACCATCAAAATTCTCGTGCCCTTCACCCCCGGCACGGGCATGGACACCATCGCCCGCACGGTGGCACCTCGCCTGGGCGAGCGGTTGGGTCAGCCCGTGGTGGTGCAAAACATGCCGGGAGCCAGCGGCAACATTGGGGCTGACAGCGTGGCCAAGTCCCATGCTGACGGTTACACCGTCTTGATGGGCGCCAACACGATGTTGATGGCGTCCCAGCTCTACAAAAACGTTCCCTTCAACCCGGTCAAAGACTTCTCATCGGTCTCTATGGCCGCCTGGGGTAGCTTGATGCTGGTGGCCAATCCCAAGACCGGCATCAAGTCCATGAAAGACCTGATCACCAAGGCCAAGGCCAGCCCCGGCTCGGTCACCTTTGGCTCCCCCGGTGTGGGCACGCCGCACCACATGGCGATGGAGTTGTTCAAGTCGCAGACCGGGCTGTTCATGTTGCACGTGCCCTACCGTGGTTCGGCCGGCTACACACAAGATCTGCTCTCAGGCGAGTTGATGGTGGGGTTTTTGCCGGTGCATATTGCGCAAGGTTTTGTGAGCAGTGGCAAGCTCACCGCCCTGGCCGTGGGCAGCCCCAAGCGTCACCCGGTGTCGCCCAACGTGGCCACGTTTGAGGAATTGGGTGTGAAGGGTGTGGACGTTGACCTTTGGTATGCCTTTTTCACACCAGCCAAAACACCAACGGCTGTGGTCAATCGGTTAAACACCGAGATCAGCGCCATCATGAAACTACCTGATGTGCGTGACGTGCTGGGCCGTGCGGGTTTGGATGCTGCAGCCTCCACCACGGCAGAGTTGACGGATATCGTCGGCAAAGACTATCTGCGCTGGGGCAATGTGATTCGGCGCAATGGCATTTCGGCTGAATAAGACGTGGTTGCGAATGATCAAAGCCCGTTCGGGCTGAGCTTGTCGAAGCCACGCGAGTCCTTCGACGGGCTCAGGACGAACGGTGTGCGCATCGCGGTCATTGGCGGGGGAATCGCGGGTCTGGGCTTTGCCCTGTCATTGCACCAAAAAGGCATCACCTGCGACGTGTACGAGAGCGTGCCTGAGGTGCGTGAACTGGGCGTAGGAATCACACTGCTTCCCCACGGCATGCGCGAGCTGGCCGCACTGGGCTTGCAGGCCGAGCTAGAAGCCGTGGGCATTGAGAATTTAGAGAGCGTGTTCTTTAACCGGTTCGGCCAGTACATCTACCGCGAGCCACGCGGTCGACATGCAGGCTACCCGCTGCCAGAGGTCGGCATTCACCGGGGCAAGCTGCACCGCATCCTGTTTGACGCGGCACTCAAACGCTTAGGCGCGGATCGCATCCACACCAACCACCGCTGCGTGGGCGTGACACAAGACGCCGCCGGTGCTACGGTGAATTTTGTGCAGAGCAGTGATGGTGCGGTCTTGCCATCGGTGCAAGCCGATGTGGTGGTGGCTTGCGACGGCATCCACTCCGCCGTGCGCCGCCAGTTTTACCCGGATGAAAAGCTTGCCTTTGCGGGCATCAACACCTGGCGCGGTGTGACGCGCCACAAGCCGATTTTGACGGGCAAGAGCTATATGCGTGTCGGCTCCATCAAGACCGGCAAGATGGTGATTTACCCCATCGTGGACAACATTGATGGGCAAGGCAACCAGCTCATCAACTGGATGGCCGAGATCGAAGGCGACAGCCGCGACATGAACGACTGGAACACCGGCGGCAAGGTCGATGACTTCATCAACATCTTCAAAGACTGGCAGTTTGACTGGCTCGACGTGCCCGCCCTCATCCGCAACGCCGACCAGGTGCTGCAATACCCCATGGTGGACAAAGACCCCATCCCCCAGTGGACCTTTGGCCGAATCACCCTCATGGGCGACGCCGCCCACCCCATGTACCCGCGCGGCTCGAACGGCTCGGCCCAGGCGCTGATTGACGCCCGCACGCTGGCGACCGAGCTGGCCACGCAGGTGGACGCTGTAGCTGCCCTGCAAAGCTACGAAGCCCAGCGCCGCGAGGTCACAGCCCGCATCGTGCAAACCAACCGCAGCGTACCGCCCGACTTCATCAACATCAAGGTGGATGAGCTGGCCGGTGACAAACCCTTTCGCCACATTGACGACTTGATCAGTCAAGACGAATTGCGTGCCATCTCTGAAGGCTACAAACAGGTGGCCGGGTTCTCGCTGGACGCGGTTAAAACTTAGTCACGTCTTGCGATTCCCTTGACCCGTATCAAACCCGCCTGAACGACGGGGCTTGAAAATGAGCTGATCGACCCTAGCTTCGATGCAACCGGAGGATCACATGCGAATTGACAAGCTCACTACCAAGTTTCAAGAAGCCCTGGGCGAGGCCCAAACCCTAGCCCTGGGGCAAGACCACCCGTACATTGAACCGCCGCACGTCTTGGCCGCCATGCTGCGCCAAGAAGACGGCCCCAAGGCCTTGCTGCAACGCGCAGGCGTCAACGTGGCGGGCCTGCTGTCCGGCGCTGAAGCCGCCATGAAGAAGCTGCCCCAAGTGCAGGGGCAAGAGCAAGTGCAAGTCGGGCGCGACATGGTCTCTATGCTTCAAGCGGCTGAGAAAGAATCGATCAAGCGCGGTGACCAATTCGTCGCCAGCGAGTTGTTCTTGCTGGCGCTGACCGACAACAAAGGTGACATGGGCCAACTCGTCCGCAGCAACGGCCTCACACGCAAATCACTAGAGACCGCCATTGACGCCGTGCGCGGCGGTCAAAACGTGGACAGTGCCGATGCCGAAGACCAGCGCGAGTCGCTCAAAAAATACTGCATTGATTTGACCGAGCGTGCGCGCATGGGCAAGCTCGACCCGGTGATTGGGCGCGACGACGAAATCCGCCGTGCCATTCAGGTACTGCAGCGCCGTACCAAAAACAACCCGGTCTTGATCGGTGAGCCCGGCGTTGGCAAAACGGCCATTGTGGAGGGCCTGGCCCAGCGCATCGTGGCGGGTGAAGTGCCGGACTCGCTCAAAGGCAAGCGCGTCTTGTCGCTGGACATGGCGGCGCTGCTGGCTGGGGCCAAGTTCCGGGGTGAATTTGAAGAGCGGCTGAAAAACGTGCTCAAGGACTTGGCCAAAGACGAAGGCCAAACCATCGTCTTCATCGACGAACTCCACACCATGGTGGGTGCGGGCAAGGCCGAGGGTGCGATGGACGCAGGCAATATGCTCAAGCCCGCGCTGGCGCGCGGCGAGCTGCATTGCGTGGGTGCCACCACGCTGGACGAATACCGAAAATACATTGAAAAAGATGCCGCGCTGGAGCGCCGCTTCCAGAAAATCCTGGTGGGTGAGCCCACGGTAGAGGCCACCATCGCAATTTTGCGCGGACTTAAAGAGCGCTACGAGGTGCACCATGGCGTGCAGATTACCGACCCGGCCATCGTGGCGGCGGCCGAGCTGAGTCATCGTTACATCACCGACCGATTTTTGCCCGATAAGGCCATCGACCTGATCGACGAGGCCGCCTCCAAGATCAAGATCGAGCTGGACTCCAAGCCCGAGGTCATGGACAAGAAGGACCGGCGTTTGATCCAACTGCAAATCGAGCGTGAAGCCGTGAAGCGTGAAAAGGATGAGGCCTCGCAAAAGCGCTTGGAGCTGATAAACGAAGAGATCAAGGCATTGCAAAAGGAGATTGCCGATCTGGATGAACTCTGGAAGGCCGAGAAGGCCCAGGCCCAGGGCTCCAAGACCATCATGCAAGAGGTAGAGAAACTGCGCTTCCAAATCAAGGAGCTGACTGACAAGGGTGACTTCAACCGGGCTGGTGAACTGCAATACGGCAAGTTGCCTGAGCTGGAAAAACGCCTGAAGGATGCTCAGTCGCAAGAGGCTGGCAAAGCCCAATCGGCCAAAGACGGTGGCCGAGCGCAACTGCTTCGCACTATGGTGGGCGCCGAAGAAATTGCCGAAGTGGTGAGCCGCGCCACCGGCATCCCTGTGGCCAAGATGATGCAGGGCGAGCGCGACAAACTGCTGCAAATGGAAGTTAAGTTGCATAACCGCGTGGTGGGGCAGGACGAGGCCATTGCAGCCGTTGCTAACGCCATTCGCCGCTCGCGCTCGGGCCTCTCCGACCCGAACCGACCGACAGGCTCGTTCCTCTTCCTCGGCCCCACGGGCGTGGGCAAGACCGAGCTGTGCAAAGCCCTGGCCGGCTTTTTGTTTGACAGTGAAGAGCACCTGATCCGCGTGGACATGAGCGAGTTCATGGAGAAGCATTCGGTCGCTCGCCTGATCGGCGCGCCACCCGGCTACGTGGGCTATGAGGAGGGCGGCTACCTGACCGAGGCCGTGCGCCGCAAGCCCTACAGCGTGCTGCTGCTCGACGAGGTGGAGAAAGCCCACCCCGATGTATTCAACGTGCTTCTGCAAGTGCTGGACGATGGCCGCTTGACGGACGGCCAAGGCCGCACCGTGGACTTCAAAAACACCGTGATCGTGATGACCAGCAACATCGGCTCATCGCACATCCAGAGCATGGTGGGCCAGCCGTACGAAGACATCAAAGACGCGGTGACGGGTGAGTTGAAAAACTACTTCCGCCCCGAGTTTTTGAACCGCATCGACGAGACCGTGGTGTTCCACGCCCTCGACGCCAAAAACATCGCCTCCATCGCCCGCATTCAGCTCCAGGTGCTCATCGAGCGCTTGCAAAAGATGGACTTGTCGATGGAGGTGTCAGAGGCGGCCATAGCCGAGCTGGCCAAGGTCGGCTTCGACCCGGTGTTTGGTGCACGCCCCCTGAAGCGCGCCATTCAGCAGCGTATAGAAAACCCGCTGTCCAAGCTGCTGCTCGAAGGTCACTTTTTGCCTAAGAGCACGATCCCGGTGGATGTTGACCCGGTGCGGGAGCCGGGGGTGTTTAAGTTTGATCGGGTGGTGGGGTGAGGGGTTGGGCTGTGCTTGCCAATGGCATAGCCATTGCGCTTATAGCGACAATAAAAAAACAGCGACAGATTCAGCCGCCTGCTCATACGAGGGTTGATAGTCCAAGGTGTCGATTGCCTCGAACTGGGCCTTCAACACCGCCTTTCGCTGGTCGACTTGCTTCAAAAACTCCGCTCGGTGACGCGTCAGAAAGGAGCTTGCCGTTGCAAGCGCCAGAGGCTCGCGTTCAATGACCAGGGCCAAGTCGAACAGGTCGCGTGCGGTTGCACGGTCTCCCCGGTGCCACAGCTTCTTGGCCACGATTTCAGCCGACGTCTCCACCTTGATCTGGCGCCCTAGCAACTCCCACACTTCAAAGGGATCACTGGTCAGGTTTGGAGACGCCACAAAATCGATCTCCCCTTCTGGACGCAGCAGCTTGATGTAGCCAGGACCTTCAACGTATTTGTCCGATACCGCTTCGGCCACATCGCTCAGACGCGGCGACACAAATCCAAGATACTGCGGATCGGGCACGAAGATATCGATGTCCTTGCTCAGGCGATGCCGGTACCGCAGCATCAATACCGTGCCGCCCCCAAACGTCCAGAACGGATTTTGGATGCCGTGCAGGGCTATCTCGTCGATCATCGAAAAGGCATGTTGCAACAGGCCCTGCCACACACCGCCGGGCAGAAAATCCGGTGTCTTCAAGCGGGTGGCCATCACGCCCACACGCCCCGTGGTGAATGCAAATCCTTGGCCCAATGGAATAAATGCTTCCACAGCAACTTGGGCGACATGCTGCTGGCAGTCGCCACCTCTTCCACGGCGGCCACGATCAGGGACAAAGGTGCCTCATCCAACAGGGTCGCAATGTGGGGGAGCAACCGCTCTGGCAGTGCGCCGTCCACCATGGCCGCGGCCAAGGCAGCCGGATCAAGCACAGACTTGTAGCTCACACTGGCGCTTTGACTGACTGATTGGAGTGCGTGCTGGTGGCCCTTGCGTGTGCCGGCATCCAGGTTGATTCCAACCAGATCCAGGAGCGCAATCAGCTTGGTTGCCCCCAGATCCACTAGAGAACCCGTTTCGAGCTGATTGATGGTGGCGCGCGACAAACCACTCATCGTTGCAAGTTGGGCTTGGGAGAGCCCTAATGCAGTACGACGCGTATGGACGAGTTGACCAATGTCTGCGAGGTTCATAGACCCTATTGGGCCACAATCTTATTAAAAATGTCAAACATGTTTGACATTTTTAGAAAATTCGATGTCCGTGTCGATGAGGGTGTCAGAAGCCGCCATCGCCGAACTGGTCAAGGTCGGCTTCGACCCTGTGTTTGGCGCGCGCCATCTGAAGCGCGCCATCCAGCAACGCATAGAAAACCCGCTGTCCAAGCTGCTGCTGGAAGGGCATTTTTTGCCGAAGAGCACTATTCCCGTCGATGTTGACCCGGTGCGGGAGCCGGGGGTGTTTAAGTTTGATCGGGTGGTGGGGTGAGGGGTTCAAGCTATAGCGAGCTCAACCCGTAGTGGTTGAGATTGCATCAGAAAGGCGGACTCAAAATCGACTGCAGAAAGCGGACGTGAAAAATAGTAACCCTGAAGCAAATCACAACCGTGCTGCTTGCAATACGCAACTTGCTCTTTGGTTTCCACCCCTTCGGCGACGACTTTCATATCAAGCGTTTTGGCAAAAGCAATCATAGCAGCCAATAATCGCTCACCCTTTCCCTTGCTTCCGACTAAAGAGATAAAAGCTTTGTCAATCTTTAAAACTGAAATGGGAAATCGATTGAGGTGACTCATTGATGAGTAACCTGTACCAAAATCATCCAGTGACAATGTGACGCCTTGCTCGGCGATCGATGAAAGAATTTTGGCGATTTCACCATTTTCAGAAATCAACATACTTTCTGTGAGCTCGAGTTCCAGACAATGGGGTTGAAGTTGATATTTATCCAAGGCGTCGCGTACCGAATCAGATAAGATATTTTGTCTGATTTGTACGGCCGACAAGTTAACTGCCACTGCCAGCTTTATGTTTTTTTCGTCAAATCGAAGTTGCCAATCTTTTAACTGCCTGCAACTTTCGAATAGGACCCAATTTCCAATCTCCACAATCATTCCGGTTTCCTCTGCAATGCTCAGAAATGATTGAGGCGACAATAAGCCCAGTGTCGGATGCTGCCAGCGGATTAGCGCCTCGATGCCACTCAAGCTGCCGTCCAATGAAGACATTTGAGGTTGATAGAAAACTTTAAATTCATTCCGTTGCAGTGCGTCTTGCAAATCAAGTTTCATCCGTGCCTGGAATTGCACAACCGCCTGCAAATCCGAAGAATAAAACCGGCTTTGATTTCGACCCTCATGTTTGGCTTGGTACATTGCTATATCAGCACACTTTAATAGGTCAACAGATACATCTTCGCTGGAGCCTAAGGTGGCAATGCCAATACTTGTCGTAACAATCTGTGTTGTGTCTCCCAATTGAAATGGAATTTTTAACATGTCAACAATACGGTCTGCGAGCAGTACTGCTTGCTCATCGCGATCGAAGTCCTTCATCAATACGACAAACTCATCACCGCCTAGCCTGCACAGATAATCGCTATCGCGAACAACGCCTTTCAAGCGACGAGCTAATTCAACAAGTAAAACATCACCAATGTCATGGCCCAATGTATCGTTGATGAGCTTGAAGTCGTCCAAATCAAGCAGCAGGATAGCCAAGTGTTGATTTTTGTCACGCTGCGCCCGTGCCAATGAAGCCTCTAGAACTAGTTCAAATCCACGACGATTGATGAGGCCAGTTAACGGATCGTGTTCTGATAATTTACGCAATTGTTCACGGCTATTTACAAGTTCAGTTTCGATCAGATGCCGATGCCTTGCCTGTCTCACGGCCCGAGATAATCGACGGCCATTCACCTCAGATTTGAGTAAGAAATCTTGAGCCCCAGTCTCAATGCAAGTTTCTGACAAGCTCTCATCTTCATGGTGACTGAGCATGATCACCGCTACATTTTCGAAACCTCCGCCACGTAGGGTGCGCAAAACATCAATGCCATCTTGATCTGGAAGTCGATAGTCAAGCAAGATGGCATCGAAGTGCTGCTCAGCAGCCAAGGCTAAGCCCTGCACCGCCGTGGCAGCTGGCACAATCTCCCAGGGGACAAGGCTCTTTCGCAATGCGCGTACAACAGCCTGACGGTCAAGTTCGTCGTCTTCTATCAGTAAAAGACGCAGGGGTGCATCTGTTTTCATAAGTGGCCTTCTTATGCCTCAAGAGGCAGTTCAACAACACGCCAGTAATTACCGAGCATTTCCATGACACTCATGAAGCCCTCCCCCACATCACTCTTGATGATGTAACCCGCCACATGATGCGCATACGCTTTGACTTTGTCTTCTTCTGTTTTTGATGTCGTCAAAATAAACACAACGGAGTCGGACAGGTTTGGGTCTTTGCGAAGCTCGGCCAACATCTCTAATCCATCCATACGGGGCATATTGATATCAAGCAAAACAATATACGGACGACTCACCGCCGTTGGCTCCCGCAAGAGGGCAAGTCCCTCAAGCCCATCCCTTGCCCGTACAACAGTGTTTAGTATCTTTAATTTTTTAAGTGCACGATGGATTCCCATCACATCGACTTCGTCATCATCAATCAAAACGATGGTTACTTCTTTGAATTTTTTGTCCTGTGCTTTCATTTCAATTTTCTCCAGTGATGTTTGTTGGCCATGTAAATATAAAAGTACATCCAAGCTTTCCGTCAGACTCAATGCTAATAGTTCCACCCACATATTCGATGGATTTTTTAACGACTGCCAAACCGATGCCGCTGCCTTCAACCTCGTCGCGCGGTTTGAGAGTTTGGAACATATCGAACACACGTTTTTGATGTTCAGGTGGTATGCCCGGACCATCGTCCTTAACAGAAAACTCATAGCCAGACGCAATTGCTTTGGCTGATACGGTAATGGTGCCTTCTGCTTTGTCGTGATGCTTTATGGTATTACTAATCAGATTTCTGAAAACCAGCTCCAAAGGAGCCTTGAATGTATTTAAGGTAGGCAAATCATCCGCAACAATCATTTTAATTTTTTTGATTGATGCTGTTAAATCAAAGATGTTCAAAACCATCTCTCTTGTATTCACCTCAACGACTTGTCCCGCAACGCGTCCAACTCGTGAATAGGCCAGCAAATCATCAAGCAACATCTCCATTCGATGGATTCGGCTGCGTAATAGGGTTAGATGCCCTTTGGTTTCATCGCCCATGACATCGCGTAGGTCCTCCGTGATCCAAGTCGCTAACTGGTCGATGCCACGTAGCGGGGATTTGAGATCGTGTGAAGCCACAAAAGTGAAATTGTTCAGTTCAGTGTTTATTCGCTCAACTTCATTGGTGAATTCAATCTGTCTTTGTTCGTTTAGCTTTTTATCTGAAATATCAACACCAACTCCAAAATATCCAATCGGTTCATTTTTAGAATCCCAAATAGCATTCATTGACAACATTACTGGAAAGCGAGAGCCATCTTTGCGTATATAAGTCCACTCGTGCACGTCGGGAGTTTTAAGCACTTTTGTTTTCGACGTAAATACATTAAAGCCAGGCTCAACTAACGTGCCAAGTTCTTTTGATAACTCTTTGGCACGAATTTCAATTTCATTACGATCATGCAATTTCGCTGGAGTTTTCTTATCGATCATTTCTTCAGCAGAATAGCCCAGCATGCGTTCGGCACTGGGGTTAAATGCTTGAATAATGCCATTTGGTTTGATTGCGATGACGGAAAAATTAATATTTTCAAGAATGGCTTTGTTCAGAGATGAAATTTCCTGAAGTTTCCGTTCAAAAGCCTTGCGTTCAGAAATATCCACAATTGTTGCAAGTACTTTTTGGTCTTTGCCAATGGTTATAGGACTTAACCCGATTTCCAGGGGGATCTCACTGCCGTCCTTTCGACGACCGTATAAATCTCGACCTGCGCCCATGGTACGTTGGCTCGGGTTGGCAAAAAATGAGTCGCGATTTTGGTGATGTTGACCACGGAATCGATCTGGTAGCAATATATCAATGGATTTTCCTAGTAACTCGGGACGAGAGCAACCAAAAATATGTTCAGCTTGTGCGTTAACCAGCTCAATAAGCCCATTTTTATCAACCATGATGATGGCATTGGGTGCCATTTCAATGACCAGGTTGCGCAGACTTGCCTCACGTTTGAATCGAGTATTAAGTCCCCTTGATTTTTGCAGCAAGTACAGCGAGAGTAGCACCAAGGTCGTAAGCAAGGTGCTTAAAATCAGCACCATGGTGGTAAGCGCACTGCTGGCAAGTTGCTCTTTGCTGGGTGTTAACCGCAATCGCAAATCAATACCAAGTTCTTCTAACTTGGTTTCTGCGTACCAATTACTATCTGTCAAATCGCCGAAAATAGGATTTTTGCTATTGGGTGCCCACATCGTCAGAGAAAACTTTTCTGTCCCAATTTCATTTCGTGCTTGATCGATCAGCCGACTTAGCGATGTAATGGCCACAATACAACCGTCATTGCCGTTGTCTTTCGTCTGAGATTGAATGATTGCAAATAGAGTTGAAAAATTTGGTCTTGTTATTATTTTTAATGTTTCTGCCTCTGATCTTTGGCACGGTGATTCAGGTAGGTCTGCCATCAGGCGTTTGGCTTCTATTTCGTTATTACTCACCGCCCAAGCCAACGATGACTGATTAGGATAGCGAATCATCATAAGATATTTGTTGTCTGCCAGAAGTGCAGCAGCGTCGATCTCCCATTCATTACGAGGCGTGCCACCTCTAAGCCTCCATCGCTCTGCCATCCGCTTTAATATTCCTCTATCAATCGCTATTCGATTAGTAAGGGTTTTTTTAATCTGGTCAAGTCGGATATTGACCTCGCGGTGCTTTGTCTCAAGTACCTCAACGGTAAGGGCATTCCAAACTATGAGTGTCAGCACCATTAGGGTGATCCCTATGCTGGGAAGTAAATCTTGTTTTCGCTCATTGATTGGAGCTATAAATAGTGAGCCCCCGAGTAAAACAAATCCTACAGCAGTGTGAATTGCCATGCGCGGCAAATCGCCCCAACTGTAGGCCCCCTTGACATCAAAGATATACCCAGACAGACCAATAACCGAAATTGCAATGATGGCTGGAACAAAGAATTCTTGTAACTTTATTTTGATTGTTATTGAAATTGAAGAGGCGTAAATCAAAATGATCAGCCCACTTAAGGTGAAGCAAAGTGCAGTGTTCGGCGCCATCCGTCCTGGCATATCTTTGCTGTTTGAGATCTGATATTTATCGAAAAATAACTGATCAATTTGCAAGTCAAGCCCAGTGAGGAATTGCGCAAACGTTAAGCCGCCAATTAGAAGCACGATCAGAGAAAAAAATTGCGCCAGTTTTAGCCGTGAAAATTGCAAGCTGATACTTGCTAGGCCGGCCATTAAAAAGCACAGAGCTGTGTTGTACTGCATTGGTACAAAGCCAGGAAAAACCTGGATGAGTGCTGTGAGGTGCAGATACCAACCGGTAAGAACCAAGACACCAAGGACAAGAACCAAGGTGCTTAGCGTGAATCTAATTTTAGAAATAGGAGTCCCTTTCTTCTGCCGTGGCTTCTAGGGCAGTTTTCCTATCTCCACTTTAGTGAGATCACACAATTTGTAACCTCTCATCAGGCACCATGAATCCTGTTACTTCTTGGTTTTCAAAGGCTTATGGCTGCCCCGTCGTGAGCGGAAGACGCTCAGGACCAAGCCGGCAATGACCTTGCTTGCAGCAGCCAGTTTTATGGAAATTGAGTTGCGACCTGCCATGGCGGCAGATGGCCGTGCGGGCTAGGTCTAGCTCGATTTGACTGGTCGGATGGCCGACTTGGGGCGGAAGGACTTGCAGACCGCGTCGTTGGTTTCCATGTACGGACCGCCAATCAGGTCAACGCAGTAGGGTACGGCGGCGAAGATGCCGCTGACGAGGGACTGGCCGTCGGCGTCTTTCAGGCCTTCCAGTGTTTCCTGAATCGACTTGGGCTGACCGGGCAGGTTGATGATCAAACTTTGCTCACGAATCACCGCCACTTGGCGCGAGAGGATGGCCGTGGGGACGAACTTCAGGCTGATTTGGCGCATCTGCTCGCCAAAGCCCGGCATCTCCTTGTGGGCTATGGCCAGCGTGGCTTCGGGCGTTACGTCACGCAGGGCGGGTAGGCCTTTGTCCACGTACACGCCGCTGGAGGCGCGGTCGCTGATGGAGACGATGCCGATCTTGATGGGGTCGAAATCCACTTGCCCTTCGACAAGCTCAGTGCGAGCGGGCGTTGCCTGGTTTTCGCTCATGGCTCGTATGTTCCCGCACTCGCATCGTTCTCGGGCACATCTACCCCACCTGAGAGCTGCCCGCGCACCAGCAGAAAAATCTCCCGGTAGGCGCGGCCGTGGCGCTGGGCCAGGCCTTTGGATTCAGCGTCTTGATCGTGTGGTTTGGCGTCTTTGCGGGCTTGGCGCACCAAGGCGCGCAGTTGCTGCGAGTCGGTTTGCGGGTATTGGGTGATCCACTGGCCTACAGCGTCTTCGTCGGCAATCAGGCGGTCGCGCCATTGCTCGGTCAAGTGCAGGGCCAGGGTTTCGCGCGCAGATGGGGCACGTTGCTCTTCCAGGGCCGCGCGCACGGCGTCGAGCTGCTCGGGCGTCAGCAGGCGCATGAGTTTGCCCACGAACTGCATTTGACGGCGTTTGCCTTCAAAGTTGGTGATGCGTTTGGCGTCCACTAACGCATCCTTCAGCTTGTCGGACAAGTCCAGGCGCGCCATCAGGTCGGCGCGCAGGGTCATTAGCTCTTCGCCGAGTTTTTGCAGCTCAGTGCTTTCGCGTTTGAGGTCGGTGCGGCTGATTTCGTTATCGCCTTTGAGCTCGCGTTTGAGCTCAAGGTCAAGCTCGCTGCCTTCGGCGACGAACTGGCCTTTGACGAAGTAGCCTTTTTTGGGTTTGCGTGACATGGTGGGGAAATCAGAGTGCAGAGGGGCGGCACGTGGTGTGTCGCTTAGGCAAGTATCATAGCTCCCGATATGAAAAAACTTGCCCCACGCGCTCCAAAGGCCGCCACACGCGTCTCTTCTCCTGCTGACAGCGGCTTCAGCTACAGCCGCCCTTACTTTGAGGAACTGGTTGACACCGCCTTAGCACACGCCAAAAAACTGGGCGCGACCAACGCCGGGGCCGAGGCCTCCGAGGGCTGCGGCCTTAGCGTATCCGTGCGCAAAGGCGAGCTGGAAAACGTGGAGCGCAACCGCGACAAGTCGCTCGGCGTCACGGTGTACCTGGGCAATCGCCGTGGCAACGCCAGCACGTCGGACTTCTCCAAAGCCGCCATTCACCAGACTGTGCAGGCGGCCTATGACATTGCCCGCTTCACCGCTGAAGACCCGATGGCGGGCCTGCCTGATATCGAAGACGTCGTGCCTCCCACACAGCCGCTGCCCGAGTTGGATCTGTTCTACCCCTGGGCCATCAACAGCGAGCAGGCTGCGAAACTGGCGCTGGTGTGCGAGTCCGCCGCCTTGAAGACGGACAAACGCATCACCAACAGCGAGGGCGCGGCCGTGTCGGCCCAGCAGTCGCATTTTTTCAGCGCGCACACGCATGGTTTTCGCGGTGGCTACGCCAGCTCGCGCCACTCCATCTCGGTCTCGCCCATTGCGGGCCGGGGTGATGACATGCAGCGTGACGCTTGGTACAGCTCCATGCGCCACCCGGATGATTTAGCGTCCCCCGTGGCGGTGGGCCGCTACGCCGCCGAGCGCGCCTTGAGCCGCCTGCATTCACGCAAGATTCCCACCACCCAATGCCCGGTGCTGTTTGAGTCCCCCTTGGCCGCTGGTCTGCTGGGTGCGTTGGTGCAAGCCCTGAGCGGCGGTGCGATGTACCGCAAGAGTACGTTTTTGCTGGATTCAATGGGCAAACCGGTACTGCCCAAACACATTGATGTGCGTGAAGACCCCTTCATCAAGCGCGGCAAAGGCAGCTCGCCTTTTGACGATGAAGGCGTGCAGGTCAAGGCCCGCACGGTGATTGATGCCGGGCGCGTGCAGGGCTATTTTTTAAGCACCTACTCGGCCCGCAAGTTGGGTATGAAAACCACAGGCAATGCCGGTGGCTCGCACAACCTTACGCTCACATCGCGCTTGACGAGCGCAGGTGACGATCTGGACGCGATGCTGCAAAAGTTGGGCACGGGCCTGTTTGTAACCGAATTGATGGGCAGCGGCGTGAACTATGTGACGGGCGACTACTCGCGCGGGGCCAGCGGCTTTTGGGTCGAGAAGGGCCGCATCGCCTTCCCTGTGCAAGAAATCACCATCGCGGGCAATATGAAAGACATGCTGAAGGGCATTCAGGCGGTGGGGGCGGACACCTACAACTACGGTGCTAAAACCGTAGGTTCGATTTTGGTGAATCGAATGAAGGTGGCGGGGAGTTAATCCAGTTTTGCGTTGGACACCTTCACCACCTCGCGCCAACGCGCGATCTCCGTGCTGATGTAGGCCGCAGCTTCCACGCGGTTCATCTTCGGCACGGTGGAGCCCAAAGAAGCCCAGCGCTCGGTGATGTCGGGGGAGGCCAAGGCCTTGATCACCTCGGCAGTCATTTTGTCCTGAATGTCCTTGGGCGTGCCCTTGATGGCCCAGAACGCGTACCAGCTGGACGCCACGTAATTGGGCAAGCCCGCTTCCAGTGCGGTAGGCACATTGAGATAGCCCTCGACGCGCTTGTCACTCGCCACGGCCAAGGCCACCAGTTGGCCAGACTTGATGAACGGCCCGGCACCGGCCAAGGTGTCAAACATCATGTCCACCTGACCGGTCACCAGGTCTTGCAGCGCTGGCCCAGTACCCCGGTAGGGGATGTGCGTCAAGAAGACGTTGGTCTGCATCTTGAACAACTCGCCCGCCAAGTGCTGCGACGTGCCGTTGCCGGTGGAGGCGTAGTTGTACTTGCCGGGGTTTTTGCGAATGATGTCGATCACTGATTGCAAGTCATTCTTGGGGAAGCGCTTGGGGTTGACCACGATGACGTGGGGCACGCTACTGAGAATGGCCACCGGCTCAAAGTCACGTGTGATGTCATAGGGCAGGTTGGGGTACATGCTGGGGGCGATGGAGTGGTGCACCGCGCCTAAAAACCAGGTGTAGCCATCCGGCGTGACCTTGGCGGCAATCGCCGCGCCCACCGTACCGCCTGCGCCGCCTTTGTTTTCCACCACGATGGCCGTACCCAATTGCGCCCCGAGTTGACGTGCCAGTGGGCGGCCAAACGCATCGACTGCGCCACCTGGGGGGAATGGGTTGATGAACGTGATGGGTTTGTTGGGTGCTGGCCAGCTTTGGGTTTGAGCCATGGAAACCGTACCGCACAGGGTGCTGCTTGCCACGGCGACCATTGCCAGCAGGGCGCTGCGGCGTGGCAGGAAATGAGCGAGACGGAGTTGGTTCGTGTGGCGGTTCATGTGGGATCCAATGTGCATGGCTGATTAGAATCATTCCATTCTATGACGCACTTGAATCAGAAAGAAAACATGCATTCCCCCACTGTTTTGGCACCCTTGAGCGGCGTTCGCGTCATCGAAATTTGTAACGTTGCCGCTGGCCCATTTTGCTCACTGCTGCTGGCCGACATGGGGGCGGACGTTATCAAGCTGGAGAGCCCCGGCAGTGGCGACACCTTGCGCGCCTGGCCCCCGCACACCGGGCCTGAGGATGACCGTTTGAGCGAAAATTTTGCCAGCCTGAACCGCAACAAACGCTCCATCACGCTGGACTTGAAAAACAAAGAAGAAAACGCGCAAGCCAAAGCCCTGCTGGCGGGCGCTGATGTGCTGATCGAGAACAACCGACCCGGTGTGATGAAGCGCCTGGGTCTTGATTTTGAAACACTGCGCGCCATTAACCCCAAGTTGCTGTACTGCTCCATCTCTGCCTACGGGCAGACCGGCCCGCGCGCCAATGAGGGCGGATTTGACGTGACGATTCAGGCCATGAGCGGCATCATGAGCGTGACCGGTGAGGCCGATGGTGCGCCGGTGAAGTGCGGCGTTCCGGTGGCGGACTTCACCGCCGGGCTGTATGGCGCGATGAGCATTTGCGCGCAACTGCGACAAGTGCAAACCACAGGGCAGGGCGTGCACATTGATGTGCCGATGATGGGCACGTCCCTGGCGATTGCCGCCCTGCAAACCTCGGAGTATTTTGGTGTGAGGCGTGACCCGGTGAAGTTGGGCTCTGCCCACCCACGCAATGCGCCCTACCAAGCTTTTTTAGCGCAAGACGATTACCTGGTGATGGCTGCGGGCACGCAAAGCCTTTGGGAGACGGTGTGCAAGATTTTGCAACACGAGGCCTGGATCGATGATCCTCGTTTTGCCAGCACCGCGCTGCGCGCACAAAATCAACACGCTCTCAAAGTCTTGATCGAGGAGGTGTTGCAGTTCTATACCGCTGCGCATTGGATCGCAGCCTTCAGCCAAGCGGGCGTGCCCTGCTGCCCCATCAACCGCTACTCCGATGTGCTGACCGACCCGCAAACGGCGGCCATGGAATGGGTGCAGCCCTTGCACATGGCCAATGGACACGCCACGCACACCGTGGGTACACCGCTCAAGTTCAACGGCGCTGCCGCGCCCATTGCCCGACGCCCGCCGCGCTTGGGTGAGCACAACGCCGAAATTTTGAAGGCTCAGCCATGAATGATTCAAGCCATGCACCCACTGAGTTGATTAAGGTCGAGCGCGACGGCCCCATCAAACGCATCACCCTGAATCGCCCCGATAAACGCAATGCCTTGAGTCTGGCGTTGGCCACCGAGCTGTTGCTGGAAGCCCGGCGAAGCGAGGCCGACGGCACACGTTTGATGGTTTTGCGCGGCGAAGGCAAAGGCTTTTGCGCGGGCTTTGACCTTAGCCAGTTCCCGGACTGTTCGGCGGGTGATCTGTTGCTGCACTTTGTCCGAATCGAGCAGATGCTGCAAGCCTTTGCGCATTCGTCCGTGGACACGATGGCCTGCGTGCATGGGCAAACGATTGGCGCTGGGGCTGACTTGTTGCTGGCGTGCCGTCACCGCATCGGCACGGCAGACACCCGCATGATGTTCCCCGGTGCGCGCTTTGGACTGGTGCTGGGCTCACGCCGCTTGGCCGAATGCGTGGGTGCTGACAAGGCGCAGGGCTTGATCGGCAACGCCAATAAGATCGACGCCTTGCAAGCCCAAGCCCTAGGCTTGTTGACTGAAGTACTGGAGCCCGATGCTTGGCCCGCGTATGAAGCCCAGGTGTTGGCCCATGTGCTTGCCACACCAGCCGATGCCCGCGCCATGGTTTTGCGTGCCACCCGGCGCGACACCCGCGAGCAAGACCTGCATGATTTGGTGCAGTCCGGCGCGGCGCTGGACATCAAGGCGCGCTTGGCGAATTATTTAGAACAAGTGAAAAAGGCATCATGATGCCGATACCAGAAAGAGCTGCAGATGAATGATTTTCAAGAACTTTTCGCCCATTTTGGCGACTCCGCTATGTGGGTGGAGTTGGGAGTTCTGGCCCTGTCTTTGGGAGTGGCTTATGGCCTGGCTCGCTGGGTTGGGGGTGGCCATTCGGGTGACTCAGTCTGGTTGGGTCGGCGCACGCTGGATGGGCTTTTGTTTCCGGTTCTGGCTTTGGTCTTGGTTTATGCGGCGCGTTATGGGCTGGCACGGTATCAAGCGGTGCCGGTACTCAAGCTGGCGCTGCCTATTTTCATGTCGCTGGCGGCAATTCGTTTGTGCGTGCGAGTGCTGACGGCGTCGTTCCCACTGTCCAAATCTTTTCGGCGGCTGGAGCGTTGGCTGTCTTGGCTGGCTTGGGGTGTGGCGGTGCTGTGGATCGTGGGTCTCTTGCCAGCGGTGTTGGTGGAGATGGAGCAAATTACCCTGACGTTTGGCAAAACCCATGTGAGCTTGCGCACCATGGTGGAGGGGCTGTTGTCCTCCGGGCTGGTGCTGATGCTGGTGTTGTGGTTGTCGGCCACGATCGAGAAGCGGGTGCTGCTTCAGACGGTGTCTGACCTGTCCATGCGCAAGGTGGCCTCCAACATGATCCGCGCCGGGTTGATGTTGATGGGCTTGCTGTTTGTGCTCTCGGCCATTGGGGTGGACTTGACGGCGCTATCGGTGCTGGGGGGGGCGCTCGGCGTGGGCTTGGGCTTTGGCCTGCAAAAGCTGGCGGCCAATTACGTGAGCGGCTTTGTGATTTTGCTGGAGCGCTCAATGCGCATTGGCGATACGGTCAAAGTGGACGGTTTTGAGGGCGTGGTGACGGACATCAAGGCCCGCTATACCTTGATTCGTTCAGTCGGGGGGCATGAATCGGTTGTGCCCAATGAGATCATCATCACTCAAAGGGTAGAGAACCTCACACTGGCCGACAAAGTGGTGGTCGTCACCCTGCCCGTGACGGTTGGCTACGAGAGCGATGTGGAGCAGGTGCAGCGCATTTTGTTGGCCGCAGCCGGACGCTGTGAGCGGGTACTGAAAGACCCGGAGCCCGCTGCGCATTTGAATCAATTTGGTGCGGATGGCCTGGAATTCACGCTGGTGCTGTGGATTGCAGACCCGGAGAACGGGCTGCTGAGCATGCGTTCGCACATCAACATGGACATCTTGCGCGAGCTGCGCGCGGCGGGCATTGACATCCCCTACCCGCAGCGTGTGGTTCACCTGCGCTCAGGCGAATACAATCAAAAACTGACCTCGTCGTCATGAAATTCAACTGGAGTGGAAATCAATGAAAGCCCTTGTCGCTGTTAAACGCGTGGTGGACTACAACGTCAAAGTCCGAGTCAAGTCTGATGGGACGGGCGTGGACATCGCCAACGTCAAAATGAGCATGAACCCCTTTGACGAAATCGCCGTCGAAGAAGCTGTGCGCCTGAAAGAAAAAGGCGTCGTCACAGAAATCATTGCCGTGAGCTGCGGCGTCACCCAATGCCAGGAAACCCTGCGCACCGCCATGGCCATAGGCGCCGACCGCGCCATCCTCGTGCAATGCGACGAAGAGTTGCAACCCCTGGCCGTGGCCAAGCTGCTCAAAGCCCTGATGGACAAAGAGCAACCCGGCTTGGTGATCTTGGGCAAACAAGCCATTGACGACGACTGCAACCAAACCGGCCAAATGCTCGCCGCCCTGGCCAACTTGCCCCAAGCCACCTTCGCCAGCAAGGTTGAGATGGTGGACGGCAAGGTCAACGTCACCCGTGAAGTTGATGGTGGCCTGGAAACCCTGGCCCTGAGCCTGCCCGCAGTCATCACCACCGACCTGCGCCTGAACGAGCCGCGCTACGTCACCCTGCCCAACATCATGAAGGCCAAGAAGAAGCAGATGGACATCTTCAAGCCCGAAGACCTGGGCGTGGACGTGACCCCGCGCATCAAGACCCTCAAAGTCTCTGAGCCGCCCAAACGCAGCGCTGGTATCAAAGTGGCCGACGTCGCCGCACTGGTGGACAAGCTGAAAAACGAAGCCAAAGTTATTTAAGGAACAAACATGACCGCCTTAGTCATCGCCGAACACGACCACGGCAGCCTCAAGCCTGCGACCCTCAACACCGTGACCGCAGCACTCGCCTGTGGTGGAGACGTCCACGTGCTGATCGCGGGCCTCAACGCCTGCGCTGCCGCCCAAGCCGCCGCCAGCATCGCCGGTGTGGCCAAAGTCATCCATGCCGACGGCGCATCCTTGGCCGAGCAACTGGCCGAGAACGTGGCCGCGCAAGTGCTGGCCATGGCTTCCAACTACAGCCACATCCTCTTCCCCGCCACCGCTCACGGCAAAAATGTGGCCCCACGTGTTGCTGCCAAGCTGGACGTGGCCCAGATCTCCGACATCACCAAGGTGGATGCGGCTGACACCTTTGAGCGCCCGATCTATGCGGGTAACGCCATCGCCATCGTGCAAAGCCTGGACAGCATCAAAGTGCTGACCGTGCGCACCACGGGCTTTGACCCAGCCGCAACCAGCGGCGGCAGCGCGGCCATCGAAAGCGTGGCTGCGGTGGCCGACAGCGGTACCAGCCGCTTTGTCGGCAGCGAGATCGCCAAGAACGACCGTCCTGAATTGACCGCCGCCAAGATCATCGTCTCCGGTGGTCGCGCTCTGGGCTCCAGCGACAAGTTCAACGAGGTGATGACGCCATTGGCCGACAAGCTCGGCGCAGCTTTGGGCGCAAGTCGCGCCGCCGTGGACGCAGGCTACGCCCCCAACGACTGGCAAGTGGGCCAGACCGGCAAGATCGTCGCGCCTCAGCTCTACATCGCCTGCGGCATCAGCGGCGCAATTCAGCACCTGGCAGGCATGAAGGACAGCAAGGTGATTGTGGCCATCAATAAAGACGAAGAAGCCCCGATCTTCAGCGTGGCTGACTACGGATTGGTGGCTGATTTGTTTGTGGCTGTGCCGGAGCTGATCGCCGCGCTGTAAGTCAACTGATAGGGGTGAGGGTTGTAATGGATGGTTCTGGATCATCGTTTTGGAGATAAAAATGAGTTACGTCGCCCCTATTAAAGACATGCTGTTCGATCTGCAACATCTGGCAGGTATTGAGCAGATTGCCCAACTGCCCGGTTTTGAAGACGCTGGCCTGGACACCGCGCAAGCCGTGCTGGAAGAATGCGCCAAATTCAGCGAACAAGTGGTCGCCCCGCTGAACGTGGAGGGTGACCGCAACCCGTCTTGGTTTAAAGACGGCCAGGTCACCACCACCAAGGGCTTTAAAGACGCCTACAAACAGTATGTAGACGGCGGCTGGCAGGGTTTGCAACACCCGGCCAATTGGGGCGGCCAGGGCCTGCCCAAAACCATTGGTTCGCTGTGCGGCGAGATGGTGCAAAGCGCCAACCTGAGCTTTGCCCTGTGTCCCATGTTGACCGATGGCGCGATTGAAGCCATGCTCACCGCTGCGTCAGACGAACTCAAAGCCACCTACCTGGAAAAACTCGTCAGCGGCGAATGGACTGGCACCATGAACCTGACCGAGCCGCAGGCCGGTAGCGACCTGGCCGCCGTGCGCACCCGCGCCGAGCCTCAAGCTGATGGCAGCTACAAGCTCTTCGGCACCAAGATTTTCATCACCTACGGCGAGCACGACTACACCGCCAACATCATCCACCCGGTGCTGGCGCGGGTGGTGGGCGCACCTGAAGGCGTCAAAGGCATCTCGCTCTTCCTCGTGCCCAAGGTGCTGGTCAACCAAGACGGCACCCTGGGCGCTCGCAACGACGTGCATTGCGTGAGCATCGAGCACAAGCTGGGCATCAAGGCATCGCCAACCGCCGTGTTGCAGTACGGCGATAACGGCGGTGCTGTGGGCTACATCGTGGGCGAAGAAAACCGGGGCCTGGAGTACATGTTCATCATGATGAACGCGGCCCGCTTTGCCGTGGGTGTGCAGGGCATTGCGGTGGCTGAGCGGGCCTACCAGCAGGCCGCGCAATTTGCCAAAGACCGCATACAAAGCCGCCCGGTGGATGGCTCCATGAAAACCGCTGCGCCCATCATTCACCACCCCGACGTGCGTCGCATGCTCATGACCATGCGCGCCTACACCGAGGGCTGCCGCGCCATGGCCACGGTGACCGCCGCCGCCTTTGATGCCGCACATCATCACCCTGACACGGCCGCGCGCCAGCAAAACCAGGCCTTCTACGACTACTTAGTGCCGCTGGTCAAAGGCTTTAGCACGGAGATGAGCCAAGAGGTGACGTCTCTGGGCGTGCAGGTGCACGGCGGCATGGGCTTTATCGAAGAAACCGGTGCAGCCCAGCATTACCGTGATTCCAAAATCTTGACGATTTACGAAGGCACCACCGCCATCCAGGCCAATGACTTGGTTGGGCGCAAGACCTCGCGTGATGGTGGCCAAACCGCCAAAGCCATTGCGCAGCAGATTGAAAAAACCGTGGCTGCGTTGAAGCAGCAAGGCAGTGCCGACGCCTTGGTGATGGCCAAGCGTTTGGACGCAGCCCGTGCCGCGTTTGTGGAGGTGGTTGATTTCGTCGCTGGCAATACGAAGGCCAGCCCCAACGCCGTCTTTGCAGGCAGCGTGCCCTACCTCATGCTGGCAGGCAACCTGATGGCCGGTTGGCAGATGGCACGCGCCCTGCTGGCCGCGCAAGATGCGCTGGCCAAAGGGGAAGACGCCGCCTTCATGCAGGCCAAGATCGTCACCGCCCGCTTTTATGCCGATCACATCCTGATCAAAGTGCCCGGCTTGCGCGACAGCATCGTGGACGGCGCGGACAGCGTGACGGCCATGGCGCTGGATGCTTTTTAAGACCCGTATGTCAAAACTCCCCCCCATCCTTCAAAACCTGCCCCTGCCCATCATCGGCTCGCCGATGTTCATCATCAGCACGCCCAAGCTGGTGATTGCGCAGTGCACGTCCGGCGTGCTGGGGGCCATGCCTGCGCTCAATGCACGTCCCGCATCGCAGCTCGACGAGTGGCTGGCCGAGATCACCGAGGCGCTGGCGGCGTGGAACAAAACCCACCCGGATCAGCCCGCCGCCCCCTTTGCCATCAACCAGATCGTGCACAAGTCCAACGACCGCTTGGAGCACGACATGATGATGTGCGTGAAGTACAAGGTGCCCGTCATCATCACTTCACTCGGCGCGCGGGAGGAAATCAATCAAGCCGCCCACAGCTACGGTGGCGTGGTGCTGCACGACATCATCAACAACAAGTTTGCCCATAAGGCGATTGAAAAAGGCGCTGACGGCTTGATCGCCGTGGCCGCAGGGGCAGGGGGCCACGCCGGGGTGAAGAGCCCGTTTGCGCTGATCCAGGAAATTCGCCAATGGTTTGACGGCCCATTGGCCTTGAGTGGTGCGATTGCCACTGGTGGCGCGGTGCTGGCCGCACAGGCCATGGGGGCAGATTTCGCCTACATCGGCTCGGCCTTCATTGCTACTGAAGAAGCGCGCGCAGCGGACGACTACAAACAGGCCGTGGTGGACTGCAACTCGGACGACATCGTGAACAGCAGTCTGTTCACCGGCGTGCACGGCAACTACCTGGCCCCGAGCATCCGCGCAGCGGGTCTGGACCCCGACAACCTGCCCGAGAGCGACCCGAGCAAGATGAATTTTGGCGGCGATGCCAAGAAGGCCTGGAAAGACATCTGGGGTTGCGGCCAGGGCATTGGTGCGATCAATGAAATCCAAAGCACCGCTGATCTGGTGGCGCGGCTGCGGCGTGAATACCAGGAAACGCGCGCGCGATTACTGGGTTGAGTCCTTCAAGCTCTGTAGCAGACCTAACAGGGTGTTGAACGGGTTGATCAACCTAGCGAGTTGAGGTTGACTCTCCTGCAGCGAAGTCAGTGCATTGCGCTCGCCCAGCCACAGGCCACCCAGCATGGCACTCAGTAGCAAAATGAAGCTAATGTTTTGAACCAAATTGGGCATCAAGGAGACACGTCTAATCGACGTTCGCCAAAGCCAAATAGTGGGTGCTGCGCCCAAAATACTGACGGTAAAAAATAAACGCCAACTGCTCAAATCGCGCAGCACATTTTGTGGCTCTTGTGCCATGCGCTGGAGTAGGTGGCTGTCCAGAAAACTGTCTTGCGTGAGCAGCAAATAGGTGTTGAAAGCCGCTATAAAAAGCAACAGAGTGATGGTGGGTTTGAGGGTGAAATGCCAGTTCAACATCGCCAATATCAGGCTTATGGCGCATACCACCATCAGCGCCAGTGTGATGAAAAGACCCCAGGGTGTGGCGCTTGCAAACTCCGACAGCTTGAGCAATGCACGCCAAAGCACCCAGTTGCCCACAAGCGCAAGCCATAGACCTGACGCTAGCAGAACCACCCAAGGGTGGATGGCCTCCCGCTGCGACTCGGGCGACAAAAATACGGACTGTGCGTACTCGGTGATGTGAAAAAGCTTGAGACCCATGAGAAAGATTCTCAGGGGTGAACACAAATGCGCAGTAACAGCCCGTAACTTAGGGTGAGCAACTTAAGTAGGCCAACTTGAACCGTGCTCGGGCACCAGGGCACGCCAGCCTAGTTCATGCTTGATGCGCTTGCGCAATTCATCCGCAGGCCCCATCTCGCCGTGGACGATATAGACCTGCCCCGGCCCTTCGGGCATGGTGCGCAGCCAGGCCATCAATTGCCGTGCATCGGCATGGGCCGAGGCCGATTGAAGTTGCACCACTTCGGCACTCACACCCACATCGCGGCCATGGATGCGAACGGACTTGGAACCCGAGGCTAAGGTCGCACCACGCGTGCCAGGTGCTTGAAAGCCGGTGAGGATGACCATGTTGCGGTGGTCACCCGCGTAGTGGGCCAAGTGGTGCAGCACACGCCCACCGGTGGCCATGCCGCTGGCCGCCAAAATCACCATAGGGCCATGCCGGTTGGCCAGGGCCTTGGATTCGTCAGGCGTGTTGACCATCGTGGCGCAGTGGGTTAGGGCGTGGATCTGTTTGCTATTGAGCTGATATTCAGCGGCGAAATGCGGAACCAGTTGCGTGGTGTGGATGGCCATGGGGCTGTCCAGAAAAACCGGCAGCGATTTGGGAATGTCACCCTGGGCTTTGAGTTCGGCGATCGCATGCAGCAAGGCCTGCGCCCGGCCTACGGCGAAGACCGGTATCACCGCCACGCCCCCGCGTGCCGCCACGCGGTGCAGGGCCGGTCCAAGCTCGGCCAGTACATCTTCATCCGGATGCTCACGGTCACCGTAGGTGGACTCAATCAACACCGTGTCGGCTGCGGGTGCACGGTCAGGCGGCTGCATGATGAGGTCATCGCTGCGCCCCAGATCGCCGGAGAAAAGAATGCGCCGCCCCGCCACCTCCAGCAATACGCTGGCCGCGCCCAAGATGTGACCCGCATGGGAGAAGGTGGCGCGCCAGCCTGGGATGGGCTCGAAGGTGTGAGCGAAATCAATGGCCTTGATCACCGGCAGACAATCCAGCGCGTCTTGCCGCGTGTACAGTGGCAAGGCAGGTGCGTGTTTGGAGAAGCCATGGCGGTTGGCAAAGGCCGCGTCTTCTTCCTGAATGTGGCCGCTGTCGGGTAACAAAATCCCACAAAGTGCGCGCGTGCCGGGCGTGGCAAAAATGCGGCCTTCAAAGCCTTCGCGCGCCAGCAAGGGTAGGTAGCCGCTGTGGTCCAGATGGGCGTGGGTCAGTAGGACGGCATCGAGCTGGTTGGGTATCAATGGCAAGGGTGTCCAATTCCGCAGACGCAATTGCTTGTAGCCTTGGAAAAGACCGCAATCCACCAGCAGGCTTTGTTTGCCATGACGCACCAAGTATTTGGAGCCGGTGACGGTGTTGGCACCGCCGAGAAAGGTGATGTTGACGCTCATGAGGCCATGATAGTCACGGCTTGATGGGTCTTAGATTGATCTAGATCAAGGTAATTGAACAGTCAATGGCTAGACTGAAACTTTCAACGAGGAGCTCATTATGAAAATTCTTATGGCTGTTGACGGAAGTTCTTTCACCAAAAAAATGCTGGCTTATGTGGCAACCCACGATGAGATGTTCACTAGCGCCAACGAGTACACACTCTTTACCGTTCAACCCGTTTTGCCAGCGAGTGCCCGCGCGGCGCTGGGCAAGGACATTGTGGACAGCTATTACGCGGAGGAGGTGGAAAAAATCATGGCTCCGGCTTCCAAGTTTCTGACCCGGCACAACATCCTAGCCAAGAGCCAGTGGAAAATCGGCGCTGCCGGCGAACAAATTGCCAAGCTTGCTGAGAGTGGAAAATTTGACCTGCTATTGATGGGATCGCATGGTCACGGTTCCTTGACCAATTTGGTCATGGGTTCTGTGGCAACGCAGGTGTTGGCCGATTGCAAGGTGCCCGTGCTGCTCGTTCGCTAAGATTTATTGCGTCCAGTCAGACCCGACCATCGTCATGGTGCGAAATCACCTGCTCATTCGCTAGCGCCATCACTTGTTGCAGCGCATCGGGTGCATCACATGCCACTACTCGGCGCTGGGGCATGGAGCGCAGCCAGGTGAGCTGGCGCTTGGCGAGTTGGCGTGTGGCGAAGATGCCTTTGTCGCGTAGCTCGGCCAAGGCCTTGGCATTCGCTAAGTCGTCATTTCCGCGCAGGCGGGAATCCAGTGTTCGCGCCTCTTGCGCCTTATGCGCATCCAAGTAGTCCCAAGCCTGCCGATACCCCACACAGCGCATGGCGGGCAAGTCGGGGTTCAAGTCACCCCTGGCGCGCAAGGCACGCACTTCATCCAAAAATCCACTTGAGAGCATGGCATCAAAGCGTTGTGCAATGCGTGCGTGCAACCAGGCGCGGTCTTGCGGCTCCAGGGAAATCAGCAGGGTATCTTCATTCGCGTGAGCTGCACTTTTTTTGATTGTGTGCAATGTGGACATGGGCTGCCCTGAAATGCGGAAAACCTCCAGCGCGCGCTGGATGCGCTGCGCATCCGCCTGATTCAATCGCTCTGCGGTGATCGGGTCAACGCGGGCCAGCTCGGCATGCATGGCGGCCCAGCCTTTGGCTTGAGCCTCGGCCTCAATCAGGGCGCGTACGGCGGCGTCGGCCTTGGGCATATCGTCCAGCCCCTCGAACAGCGCTTTGAAGTAGAGCATGGTGCCTCCCACCAAGAGGGGCAGGTGGCCACGGGCGTGAATCTCAGCGATCAATTGAGTGGCGTCTCTACAGAAATCGGCGGCGCTGTAGGCGTTCAGCGGGTCGCGAATGTCGATTAGATGGTGCGGCACGGCGGCCAGCTCAGCCGGGCTCGGCTTGGCCGTACCAATGTCCATGCCGCGATAGACCAAGGCTGAATCAACGCTGATGATTTCCACTGGGTGCGTGTGGGCCAAGGCCTGCGCAATGGCGAGTGCGGCTGCGGTTTTTCCGCTGGCTGTCGGTCCAGCCAAAGCTAGACATTTGGGCAGACATTTAACCAAACCTTTCATTGCTTCAACGCTCATCACTGCCCCCATGCTTTTGCACCCACGTCCAGGCCACCAAGGCGGTAACCACACTCCAGAAGCAAACGCCATAGGCCAGTGGCCGCACTGTGCCGTCCATGTGCGAGCCTAGCCAGCCGCCCACGGCAAAAGCCATCGCCATCATCAAAAAACCATTCAAGGCCGATGCCGCGCCCGCTGCCTGCGGGAAGGGCCCCACCGCACCGCTTTGCGCACAGGGGTGGTGGATGCCGTGGCCCATCATGTAGAGGTAGAACGGCGGCATGATGGCCCAGCCGCTGCTGATGCCCGCCCAAGCCAGCCCTGCCAAGAGTAATCCGCCCGCCAGCGTGAAGCCCGCGCCAATAGCGACGGTGCGCAACACGCCCAGACTCGGCAAAAGTCGCCGACACAGGAAGGTGCCGCCGATATAGGCCAAAGGCATGGAGCCCATCACAAAACCGTAGTGGGTATTCGTCAGGCCTAGCACCTGGATGAAGACAAAGGACGAGCTTGCCAAAAAGACGAACAGCCCGGCATAGGTGGCAATAGACAGAGCCGAAAAAGCCCTGAAAGTTGGGTGGCGCGCTATGCGCAGCCATGTGCGCACCAGCGTTGTGGGGTTGAGTGCGTGCGGGTTTTTGTGCGGGTTGCTCTCAGTGAAGCGCCACGCCACGATGGCCAGCGTGAGTGCGCCAAAAACACACAAAGAAAACATTGCCACGCGCCAGCCAAAGGCCTCGGTCAGCAGGCCACCCAGCGGCCCGGTGATGATGGTCAGCAGACCCAAGCCGGTGAGAGCCTTGGTCATCACGTGTGCGGCCTCCACCGGGGTAAACAAGTCCCGCGTGATGGCGCGCGCACCCATCACCCCCGCTCCTAAAGCTGCGCCCTGCACCATGCGCCAGCCGATGAAGAAGTCGATGGACGCCGCCAGCGCGCAGCCTGCGCTGGCCAGAACGTAGGCCCCTAGGCCCCACAGCAAAATTGGGCGGCGACCAAAACGGTCAGACAAAGGCCCCCACACCAGTTGCGAGCAACCAAAAGCGAGTAGCAGCGCGGTCAAGGTCAGTTGCGCTTGCTCCATCGATGCCCCCAAGCTCTCGGTGATCGTGGGCAGGGCAGGTAGGTACAGATCGGTGGTGACGCTTTGCAGGCCCAGCAGCAGGGCCAGGGTGACGACGATTAGGGTGGGTGAGGAGTTAGAGGATTTCATGTGTGACGAAGGCAGACTCAACGCCCGCGCATGAACAGCGCATCCAGCTCCCGGATCGTCATTTGCCGCCAAGTGGGGCGGCCGTGGTTGCATTGGTCAGAGCGCTCGGTGTGCTCCATCTGGCGCAGGAGGGCGTTCATCTCGTCCAGGGTGAGCTTGCGGTTGGCGCGCACGGCACCGTGGCAGGCCATGGTGGAGAGCAGTTCGTTGCGGGCGCGCTGGATGACGGTGCTGGCGTCGTGCTGCGCCAGCTCGGCCAACACACTGCGCGCCAGTTCTACTGCGTCACCCTGCACCAGCGATGCAGGCACGGCGCGCACGGCCAAGGTCTTGGGGGAGAAGGGGGTGACCTCTAACCCCAGCGTGTGCAGCGTGGCCGCGTGGGCTTCTGCCGTGGCCACTTCTTGCGGGGTGGCGGCAAAGGTGGAGGGGATGAGCAGGGGCTGGCTGGCCAACGTGGTGGCTGAGTCCTGAAAGGCGGCGTCCATCTGGGTTTTGAGTCGCTCATAGACGATACGCTCATGCGCGGCGTGCATGTCCACCACGATCAGGCCCTGGGTGTTTTCGGCCAGGATGTAGATGCCTTGGAGTTGCGCGATGGCGCGGCCCAGGGGCCAGTCGCCGGGGGGGAGATCTGGGGCTGTCGAAACCTGCCCTTCGACAGGCTCAGGGCGAACGGAAGCAGGTTGCCACAGTGCCCCCAAATCCGACACATGGTGTCCACCAGTTGCTCCGAAATTCATAGCTGCTTGCGCTATTGGATATTGAACTTCAGGCCGATTTGTATTTGAATTTTGATTGAAATTTGGATTTTGAACTGTATCAAAACCATTGAACTGAGTCGATGTCTGTGCCAGAGCTTGAGCCTGTGCTGCCGCTTGCGTTGCTGCCAGCGCACGCGGTGCGGCCAGGGCGTTCTCCACCGCGTGGCGCACGGCCTGGTGCACTTCGCGGCTGTCTCTAAAGCGCACCTCGATTTTGGTCGGGTGCACGTTCACGTCCACTCGTTCGGGGGCAATCTCCACGTACAGCGCATAGATCGGCTGGCGATGGCCGTGCAACACGTCTTCATAGGCGCTGCGCGCGGCGTGGGTGAGCACCTTGTCGCGCACGAAGCGGCCGTTGACGTAGCAAAACTGCTGGTCAGCACGAGAGCGCGCCGCGTCGGGTATGCCTGCATAGCCCCACACCCGAACGCCTTGCATGGCCGTTGTTGAAGCGATTCCACCAAGAGACCCACCCATTGATGCATTCAGTGACGCACTCAGCGCCGCCCCCAGCGCTGAGCTGCTGCTGCGGTAGTCCACCGCCACCGCCTGGGTGGTGAAATCGTCCCCCAACACGTCGGCCAGCCGCCGGCTTAATGCGGCCATCGGTGTCGGCTCGGCACACGCGCGCCACTGCTCCACCAGCTTGCCCTCATGCCAGATGGCAAAGCCCACATCGGGGCGCACCAAGGCGTGGCGGCGCACGGCCTCGATGCAATGGGCCAGCTCGGTGGCATCGGTCTTGAGGAATTTGCGCCGCGCCGGGGTGCTGAAGAACAGCTCCTTCACCTCTACCGTGGTGCCGATACTACGCGCCACGGGCGACAGTTCACCCGTGCGGCCATCCAGCAACCACGCATTAGATTGGTCTGCGGCCCTTGAAAGTATGGCGCAGTCAGCTATCGAATTAATAGCGGCCAGTGCTTCACCGCGAAACCCCATGGTGCCCACCGATTCCAAATCGCGCAGGCTGCTGATCTTGCTGGTGGCGTGGCGCTTGAAGGCAATGGGGAGCTCATCGCGCAGAATGCCCATGCCGTTGTCTTCCACCGCAATCAGGCGCACGCCACCCGCCAGCAGGCGCAGGGTGATTTGC
>CANGME010000016.1 GCA_947455145.1 Comamonadaceae bacterium | reverse complement strand
TCAAAGTAGCTTGAAACTGGTAGTTGGCTTGACGCCTGCTGCAGTTGAAGACTTAAATCAGACATGGGTGACCTGACCTAGAGACTCCCCCTATGAAGGGGCAGGTGGAAACGGGATCCGGCGGGGCTGGATGGAGAGGGGGGATTGTACCTGCCGACTTGCGTAGGCCATCACAGCCTAAAATCGGGGGATTGTTCTGTCACACAACCACTCACTGTATCTTCCCCCATGCCCAAGGCCACCGCGTCATCCTCTGTTGTCAAACCCCCGGCCAGCTACGAAGCGGCGCTGGAAGAGCTGGAGCAATTGGTTGCCCGGCTGGAGTCGGGCGACATGCCGTTGGAGCAGTTGCTGTCGGGCTACCAGCGCGGGGCCGAGCTGCTCAAGTTTTGCCGTGACAAGTTGGAGGCCATTGAGGGGCAGGTCAAGGTGTTGGATGGCGGCGTTATGAAGCCCTGGGACGCCTCATGAGCGAGACCGTTTTAGACATGGCCAGCGCAAGCCTGAAGGCGACTGATTTTGATTTGGCGGTTTGGAGCCGCGCGCGGCAATTGCGCGTGGAGCAGGCCCTGTCGGACTGGGTCGCCCCGGACGCTCCGGCGGGCCTGGGTGATGCGATGCGCTACGCTGTCCTCGATGGCGGTAAACGCTTGCGCCCGTTGCTGGTGCTGGCCGCCAGCGAGGCGGTGGGTGGCAGCACATCTGTGGTTTCTTTCAACGAAGCGGCACTGCGAGCCGCCTGCGCCGTCGAACTGATCCACGCTTATTCCCTGGTACATGACGATATGCCCTGCATGGACAACGACGTGCTGCGCCGGGGCAAGCCCACGGTGCATGTGCGGTTTGGCGAGGCGCGTGCACTGCTGGCCGGTGACGCTTTGCAGGCGCTGGCGTTTGAGCTGTTAACGCCAGATGAGGCCACCGTGCCGCCCACCGTACAAGCGCAGCTGTGCCGCTTGCTGGCCCTTGCGGCAGGCAGTGGGGGCATGGCGGGCGGGCAGGCGATTGATTTGGCCAGCGTGGGCGTGAAGCTCAACGAGAGTCAGTTGCGTGAGATGCACCGCCTCAAGACCGGCGCGCTTTTGCAGGGCAGTGTGATGATGGGCGCGGCCTGTGGTGCGCCCTCGGCCCAAGCTTTGGCGGCTTTGTCCGCCTATGGCGCGGCCATCGGCCTGGCGTTTCAGGTGGTGGACGATATTTTGGATGTCACCGCTGACTCGGCCACGCTGGGCAAGACGGCGGGCAAAGACGCCGATCAGGACAAACCCACCTACGTGTCTCTGCTTGGGTTGGCTCGCTCACAGGCCTATGCGCAAGAGCTACTGGTGCAGGCCAATGAGGCGCTACAGGCCAGCGGCCTGCATGACACACGAGCCTTGCGCGCCTTGGCGGACATGGTCGTCAACCGTGTAAATTAAAGAAATTTTCATGAATTCGTCATTTCCTCTGTTGCAGACCATCAACGACCCGGCCGAGCTGCGTCGCCTCCCGCGCACCCAGCTCAAAGCCTTGGCCGATGAGCTGCGCGCTTATGTGCTGCAAAGCGTGTCGCGCACCGGTGGTCACCTCAGCTCCAATCTGGGCACGGTGGAACTCACCGTGGCCTTGCATTACGTCTTCAATACCCCGGACGATCGGCTGGTGTGGGACGTGGGCCACCAGACCTATCCGCACAAAATCTTGACGGGTCGGCGCGAGCGCATGGACTCGCTGCGTCAACTGGGCGGCTTGAGTGGCTTTCCCCAGCGCAGCGAGAGCGAATACGACGCCTTTGGCACGGCGCACTCCAGCACCTCCATTTCAGCCGCCTTAGGCATGGCCATTGCCGCACGCCTGAAGGGCGAAGACCGCTACGCCGTGGCCATCATTGGTGACGGGGCCATGACGGCGGGCATGGCGTTTGAGGCGCTGAACAACGGTGGCGTTGAAGACTGCAAGCTGCTGGTGATCTTGAACGACAACGACATGAGTATCAGCCCGCCCGTCGGCGCGCTCAACCGTTATCTGGCACAACTCATGAGCGGGCAGTTTTACGCCGCTGCCAAGAACGTGGGCAAGCAGGTTCTGCAAGTCGCACCTCCCCTGTTTGAGCTGGCCAAACGCATTGAAGAGCACGCCAAGGGCATGGTGGTGCCCGCCACGCTGTTTGAGAAATTTGGTTTCAACTACATCGGCCCGATTGATGGCCATGACCTTGAATCGCTCATCCCCACGCTAGAGAACATCAAGCACCTTAAAGGCCCGCAGTTCTTGCACGTGGTCACCAAAAAAGGCCAGGGCTATAAGCTGGCCGAAGCCGACCCGGTGGCCTACCATGGGCCGGGCAAGTTTGATCCGGCCATCGGCCTGGTCAAGCCAAGCACGGTGCCCAAACCCACTTTCACCCAGGTGTTTGGCCAGTGGCTGTGCGACATGGCCGAGCACGATGCGCGCTTGGTCGGCGTCACACCCGCCATGCGCGAAGGCTCGGGCATGGTGGAGTTTCACCGCCGTTTTCCCACCCGCTACTTTGACGTGGGCATTGCCGAGCAGCACGCCGTCACCTTTGCGGCCGGTTTGGCTTGCGAGGGGCTCAAACCCGTGCTGGCGATTTACTCCACGTTTTTGCAGCGCGGCTACGACCAGTTGATCCACGACGTGGCCATCCAGAACCTGCCGGTAGTGTTTGCGCTGGACCGTGCTGGCTTGGTAGGCGCTGATGGCGCTACCCACGCGGGGGCTTACGACATTCCCTATCTGCGGTGCATTCCCAACATCAGCGTGGCTTGCCCAGCGGATGAGAACGAGTGCCGACAATTGCTCAGCAGCGCTTTCGAGCAAAGCCACCCGGTGGCTGTGCGCTACCCACGTGGCAACGGTGCGGGCGTGGCGACGCAGCCGGGCTTGCAGGCGCTGCCGTTTGGCAAAGGTGAAGTCCGTCGCTTGGCGAAGGGCAAGACCGAGGGCATCGCTGGCCCTGTAAAAGGCATTGCCATACTGGCCTTTGGCACGCTCTTGTACCCAGCTTTGGAAGCAGCAGAAAAGCTCAACGCCACGGTGGTCAATATGCGTTGGGTCAAACCCTTGGATGTGGCGCTGCTGTTGCAAATAGCTGCTGAGCATGAAGCGCTGGTGACCGTGGAAGACGGTGCGCTCATGGGCGGAGCTGGTAGCGCGGTGGGTGAGGCCTTGCAGGCGGCTGGCGTGCTCAAGCCGCTCTTGCAATTGGGTTTGCCTGATGTCTTTATCGAGCACGGTGACCCTGTCAAGCTGATGGCTTTGCAGGGTCTGGATGCAGTCGGCATTGCAGCTTCGATTGAGGGGCGTTTCCCTGAACTGGTGGCGCAAGCTCGACCCACCCTCAAAGTGGTCGGTTGATGTGATGGGTGCTTTGATTTAAGGGTAAACCCGGCATTGGTGTAATTACTGAGAATATCTGTCTCAATCCGAATAAACTCATAATGGTTTTTTAAAAAGATGGCAAGTTTGCCGCACTGGATTTCCAAATAGGAGTCAATTAAATGGATCGTCGTTCCCTGATTAAAAACGCTGGCATTGCTGGCGTACTCGCCGCTGGTGTAGCACCGGCTGTTCATGCCCAGGCCGCAGTGCGCTGGCGCCTGTCGTCCAGCTTCCCCAAGGCGCTGGACACCATTTTCGGCGCTGCCGATATTTTTGCCCATCAGGTCAAAATCATGTCGGGTGGCAAGTTTGAAATCTCCGTGCACGCGGGCGGCGAGATCACCCCGCCCTTTGGCGTTGTTGATGCGGTTCAACAAGGCTCAGTGGAAATGGCCCACACGGCCCCCTACTACTTCTTTGGCAAGAACGAGTGCTTTGCACTGGGTTGCGCCATCCCCTTCGGCCTGAACAGCCGCCAGATGACGGCTTGGACTTTTCAAGGCAATGGCCTCAAGCTGATGCGCGAGTTCTACGCCAAGTACAACATCATCAATTTCGCAGGCGGCAACACCGGTGCGCAGATGGGTGGCTGGTATCGCAAAGAGATCAAGTCCATGGCCGATATGAAGGGCCTGAAGATGCGCATTGGCGGCTTTGCTGGCCGCGTGCTGGAGCGCATGGGCGCTGTGCCGCAAAACATCCCCGGCGGCGAGATCTATACCGCGCTGGAAAAAGGCACGATTGACGCCGCTGAGTGGGTGGGCCCCTATGACGACCTGAAGCTGGGCTTCAACAAGGTCGCCCCGTTCTACTACTACCCCGGCTGGTGGGAGGGTGGCCCCCAGCTCGACTTCTTCATCAATGACAAAGCCTACAACGCCTTGTCCGCAGAGAACAAAGCGATCGTGGAAGCTGCTGCTGCCGTGGCTCACATCGACATGCAGGCCCGTTACGACGCCAAGAACCCCGCAGCCTTGAAAGAGCTGGTTGGCAAGGGCACCAAGCTGCGTCCTTTCTCCAACGACGTGTTGACTGCTGCCTTCAAAACGTCGATGCAGGTCTACAGCGAGTTGAACGACAAGAACCCAGATTGGAAAAAAATCTACGCCGATTACTCCAAGTTCCGCGCTGACTCCAACCTTTGGTTCAAGTTCACTGAAGCCAAGTTCGACAGTTTTATGCAGTCGCAAAAACTCTAAGGTGGTTGACGATTAAAAAAACCGCGCTAAGGCGCGGTTTTTTGTTGGAGTTCGATTTCCAAGCGTTTGAATTCAGCCAGCATGAGCGGGCCAGCCGCGTAAAAAGCGGCCATTTTCCCGCCGTAAGTTTTGACGTAAAGCCGAGGTGCGATCAGCCAGTCCAGACCGCGAACGCGAAACAGTTTGGCATAGGCCAGGTCTTGCAAATTGACCTGCTTGTCCCACATCCAACTTTGCTTCAAAGAGCTGCTGTCTAACGAGGTTTTGCCCTTGAGGATGTGCCACTCGGTATAGGCCATCATGAGCAGTGCCGCCAGCAGCCAGCCGCTGGAGCGCCAACTGGCCTCTAGCTGGCCATCCATCCACATGCGCCATCCCCAGACCAGGGCCGAGCTCACCAGCACCACGGCCAAGGTTTTAAATGGCTTGGTGAATGCACTGCACTCCAGGCGGCCACCTTCGGGCGTGAAAGCAAAGGGCGTTGAGTCGCTCACTTCTTGAACAGATCGTCTATCTTCTGTTGCTCCTCAGCGGCTGATTTTTCAGCGGCCTTGTCAGCTGCAGCAGCCATGTCCTTCGGGTCGGTGGAGGGAGGCAACTCACCGGGCTTGAGTTCCAGCTCAGGTACCGGCTCTTCGGTGGGCATTTCAATCTGCACTTTGTCCAGATCGACCACAATTTCTTTGTCCAAGAACATGGTGACTGACTGCGGCACAAAGATCACGACAAACACCAGAACGATCTGCATGAGCACCCAGGGAATCGCACCCATGTAGATGTCGTTGGACTGCACCGGCACGGGTATGCGTTTGTCTTTGAACAGCGTGTCCGCAATGCCCCTCAGATAGAACAGGGCAAAGCCAAACGGCGGGTGCATGAAGCTTGTTTGCAGGTTCACGCACAGCAGCACGCCAAACCACACCAGGTCAATGCCCAGCTTGGCCGCCACCGGGGCCAGCATGGGCACGATGATGAAGGCGATCTCGAAGAAGTCCAGGAAGAAGGCCAGGAAGAACACAAAGACGTTCACCACGATCAAGAAGCCCACCTGCCCGCCGGGCAAGCCCGTCAGCAGATGCTCCACCCACTTGGCCCCGTCCACGCCTTGGAACACTTGGCTGAAGACGCGCGAGCCGATCAGGATGAACACCACCATGGCGGTCAAACGCATGGTGCCTGTCATGGCCTGCCAAATCAGGTCTTTGGTGAGTCGTCGGGACATGGCGGCCAGCACCAAGGCCCCCACCACGCCCATAGCACCGGCTTCGGTGGGTGTGGCGATGGCGCTGCTCTGGAACGGCAAGCCGCCCATGGAGCCCAGCACGGTAAAGATCAGCACGGCGGAGGGGATGATGCCGCGCAGGCATTTTTTCCACAGCGCCCAGCCGTCCAAAGTCCGTTCACTTTTGGGGATGGCGGGCAAGTAGCTGGGCTTCATGCGGCTCAGGGCAAAAGTGTAGACCGCAAACATGCCGACCTGCAGCAGTGAAGGGCCCCAAGCGCCCTTGTACATGTCACCCACAGGCTTGCCCAATTGGTCGGCCAGCACCACCAGCACAAGTGAAGGTGGCACGAGTTGGGTGATCGTGCCCGACGCGGCCAGCACGCCTGTTGCGTAGCGCATGTTGTAGCCGTACTTCATCATCACGGGCAAAGAGATCAAGGCCATGGCGATGACTTGGCCGGCCACCGTGCCGGTGATGGCCCCCAGGATGAAGCCCACGATGATGACCGAGTAGCCAATGCCACCGCGCGTAGGGCCGAACAACTGGCCCATGGAGTCCAGCATGTCTTCGGCAAGCCCGCACTTCTCAAGAATCGTGCCCATGAAGGTGAAGAAGGGAATGGCCAGCAGCAACTCGTTGTTGAGAATTGAGAAGATGGCAATGGGCAAATTACCCATGAAGGCCGCCGGGAACCAGCCCATCTGGATGGCATAAAACGCGCTACCCAGACCGAGTGCCGCCAGCGAGAACGCCACAGGGAAGCCGATGAGCATGATGACGACCAGCCCCGCAAACATGATGGGGGCGAAATTGACCATTTCCATTTTTATCTTTCGGAATTGCTTGTCTTGAATTTTGAGCGGGGACGGAAGACGTGTTCGCGCTTATTGCAGAGGCTTCTCGTAGTGCGTGTCCATTTGGTACTTGCCTTGCAGGTAGGCCACGCGTTTGATGATCTCAGCCCAGCCTTGCAACCACATCATGGCAAAGCCTAGGGGCAGTGCCAGCACGACGGGCCAGCGAATCAGGCCACCGGCGTTTTGCGATTGCTCACCCGAGACAAATGTGTTGAGAAAGTAAGGCCAAGAGAGGTAGGCCAGTACCCCAATGACTGGCAGCAAAAAGACCACCAGGCCAAACAAATCGACATACACGGGGCCATTGCCTTTAAGCTTGCCGTAGATCAGGTCCACCCGCACATGCTCATTGAGCTTGAGCACAATGGGCGCACCCACCATCACCATGTAGGCGAAGAGGTACCATTGAATCTCGATGAAGGAGTTAGAGCTCCAGTCAAAACCGTAGCGAACAAAGGCGTTGGCCGCGCTGATCATGGCCGCCAGCAGCACGGTCCAGGATGCAAAGATGCCGAACTTTTCGCTGATCCAGTCCATGCCCAATGCCAGTTTGAGTAATGCAGACAAGGTGTGGCTCCGAATGTGAAGGGGAAAGACGTGTGTGAGTCGGGCAAAGCCCGAGACGATGCCTGATTGTAGTGGTCTGGCCGGGCAATAATGCGCTATGGCTACGCCCTTTACAAACGCCCCCAACGGATCGATCGATTCGCCCGAAATGCGCCGCGCCGGGCGCGAGCTGCTCTCTCTGGCCCTAATGGACGCTCGCAACCAAACGCTCAGTTTGCTAGCGCACTTCGAAAAGTCGCTGGCCGCGCAAAACTGGGTTGTGCCCATGCGCCCTGAACTCAACCCGCCTCTGTGGGAACTGGGTCACATCGGTTGGTTTCAAGAGCGCTGGATCGCACGCAACCCGCAGCGCCATTTGGGCACGCGATGCGACCCCTTGGCGCCCATGCTGGCCTCTTGCCAAGTGCATGCTGACCGCTGGTGGGACTCAAGCCACGTTGCGCATGACAGTCGCTGGACGCTGGACTTGCCTAACTACGAGGCGATCAAAGGCTATCTCTTGACCACGCTGGAAGAGACCTTGGATTTACTCACCCAGACGCCCGATGAAGACGACGCGCTGTACTTCTACCGCTTGGTCTTGTTCCACGAAGACATGCATGGTGAGGCTTTGATCTATACCGCGCAAAACCTGGGCCTGCAGCTCAGCTTGCCCGTGCCCATGCCCTTGGTGCAGCGCGAGCCAATACGTGTGCCCGCCACGCGCTGGCGTTTGGGGCTGGACGCGGGCGCTGGTTTTACCTTTGACAATGAACGCCCCGCACGTGATGTGGCTGTGCCCGAGTTTGAGATCGACGCGCAAGCGGTGAGCTGGTCGCAGATCATGGAGTTTGTGCAAGACGGTGGCTACGACCGGCCCGAGCTTTGGCACGCCGCAGGCTGGGATTGGGTGGTGGAAAAATCAAAGGAAAAGCAAAGCAAACCTCTGCACTGCCATGGCCAGCAGCCCGCCATGCACCTGAGCTGGTGGGAGGCTGACGCCTGGTGTCGCTGGGCCGGGCGGCGCTTACCCTCGGAGCTGGAGTGGGAAGTGGCCGCGCATAAGGCCGCACGCCAAGGCTTTCGCTGGGGTGATGTGTGGGAGTGGACCAGCTCCGCATTCATGGGCTACCCCGGCTTTGTAGCTGACCCCTACCGCGACTATTCCGAGCCCTGGTTCGGCACGCACCAAGTGCTGCGCGGCGCGTCCTTCGCCACCCGAGCGCGCATGAAATCGCCCAAATACCGCAATTACTTTTTGCCGGGCCGCAAAGACATCTTCAGCGGTTTTCGTTCCTGCGCCATATAACTCAAGCCATGTCCACCCTGACCACCAGCGCACTCACGGCGCTGCAACTCATCACCGAACTTGACCCCGCATTGCTGGCCATCGTGGGCCGCTCACTCGCTGTCAGCGCGGCAGCTTGCCTGCTGGCCAGTGGCGTGGGCTTGGTGCTGGGGGCTTGGCTGGGCGTGGCTCGGTTTGCTGGGCGTGAAGTGGTGCTCACGGGCTTAAACACTCTGCTGGCGCTGCCCTCTGTAGTGGTGGGGTTGCTGGTGTACCTGCTTTTGTCGCGCTCAGGGCCTCTTGGGTATTTGGGCTGGCTATTTAGCTTCAAGGCCATGGTACTCGCTCAGTCACTCTTGGTGCTGCCAGTGGTCACAGCCCTGACTCGTCAAGCCGTAGAGGACGCAGAAAGCGCGCATGGCGAGCAATTGCGCTCACTTGGGGCTAGTTCCTTGCTGCGCAGTCTGTTGCTGGCCTGGGATGAACGTTATGCCTTGCTTACCGTCTTGATCGCCTCCTTTGGACGTGCCATTTCCGAAGTGGGCGCGGTGATGATTGTCGGTGGCAATATCGACGGCTTTACCCGCGTGATGACGACAGCGATTGCGCTGGAGACCAGCAAGGGCGACTTACCCTTAGCGCTGGCCTTGGGTTTGATCTTGATGGTTGTGGTGCTGCTGCTCAATGCCCTGATTGCTGCTGTGCGCCACTGGCGTGAGCGACATGACGGCGGCGTGCTGACTGCCATCACCCGCACCGGGGCGGCCGCATGAACGCACTCTTTGAGTTGTCCCATGCCGAAGTGCACTTTCGTAAAGTGCAAGCCCTAACGGGTGTGAATCTATCTATCTCTGCGGGTGAGTCGGTTGCCTTGGTGGGGGCCAACGGCAGCGGTAAAAGCACGCTGCTGCGGCTTTTGCATGGCTTGGTGTTGCCTACATCCGGACAATGCCAATGCGACCTGCGGGTCACGCAGGCCATGCTGTTTCAACGGCCCTTCATGCTGCGCACCTCAGTGCAAAACAATGTCGCTTTGGGTTTGTGGCTGCGCGGTGCGCGCTGGCCTGCGGCACGTGTACATGCCCTGCAGGCGCTGGCACGCGTTGGCCTGGCCCCGTTGGCCGAGCGCCAAGCCCGCACGCTGTCTGGCGGGCAACAGCAGCGCCTTGCACTGGCCCGGGCTTGGGCGCTAAAGCCCGATGTACTGCTGCTGGACGAGCCCACCGCCAGTCTGGACCCGCACGCCAAGCGCGAGGTGGAACAACTCATCGCCGAGTTCACCCATAGTCACGCCGGTGATGCTGTTGAAGCCGCGCCATCGATGACCCTGATATTTGCCAGCCATAACCTGGGCCAAGTCAAACGATTGGCCAGTCGGGTGATTTACTTGGAGGGTGGGCGTGTGCTGGCCGACTTGCCGGTGAACGCATTTTTTGACCGCGAAAATTTGCGATCAGTTTCAGAAGCGGCGGATTTGTTTGTCCGGGGTGAATCCACTTGAAGCTGCTACGTGCGGTTTTTGTTTTTTAGCAGTCAGATGATTTGAAATTTAGGGTTTAACCCCTCGATCTGTGAGACTCTGTTGGCGTCAACGATGAACTCCTCCACACGCCATTAACAAACACCTCGTGCGCATCAAACAGCGCTTTGTAGTTCATTTTTTGGCTCTCCTTAATCCAATAGCCAAGGTACACGTGGCTCAACCCGAGCTGCTTGGCTTGCTCGATCTGCCATAGGACGCCGTAAGTGCCAAAGCTGGCTGTTAGGTCGGGCTCGTAAAAGGTGTAGACCGCTGAAATGCCGTCGTCCAACACATCAAGAATGGAAATCATTTTGAGTGCGCCCGGTGAACCGTCTGCCAAGGGTTCACGGAATTCGACGAGCCGGGAATTCACCCGGCTTTGAAGTAAAAACTGGTTGTACTGGTCGATGCTGTCCTGGTCCATGCCGCCACCCGCGTGGCGTTCATTTTGGTAACGCAGATAGAGCTGGTAGTGCTCCGGCACAAAACATAATTTGGTGACTCGCGTGATCAGGGTTTGATGCTGCTTAAGGGTTCGCCGTTGGCTGCGATTCGGTTTGAATTGGCCCACCACCACCCTGAGCGGTGTGCATGCCTGACAGCCATCGCAATTGGGCCGGTAGGTGAACATGCCGCTGCGGCGAAACCCTTTGGCGACCAATTCTGAGTAGATCGCGTTGTTAATCAAGTGGCTGGGGGTGGCCACCTGTGAGCGCGCTTGCCGCTCAGCCAGGTAACTGCACGGGTAGGGTGCTGTCGAGTAAAACTGCAAGCTCTGAAGGGGCAAGTCCTTGAGATGCGTCACGTGGGCTCCGATATTGCAGGGATGAGTTCACGCCAGTATAGGGGGTCAAAATGCCAGGCTGGTGCGGTTTTACGTTGATCGCTCTCAATGCCTTTTACAAAATCAGAACGCGCCATTTCTTGCGCGCCCAGTGAGGCCAGATGCCGGGTGTTTTGCTGGCAATCAATTCGCGCAATGCCGTTGTGGCGACAAAAACAAACCAAAGCGGCCAGCGCGGTTTTAGATGCATCAGGCTTGCGCGTGAACATGGACTCACCAAACACGCTTTTACCCAGCGCCACGCAATACAGCCCGCCCACGAGCTCGCCGTTGACCCAAGTCTCTACACTGTGCGCAAAGCCTGCCAGGTGCAGTGCCTTATAGGCCTGCACCATGGCGGGTACGATCCAAGTGCCACCTTGGCCCTCGCGTGGGCTGCTGGCGCAAGCCTCTATCACTCGATTGAAGGCCGTGTCGATTTTGATTTCACAGAGGGTAGACGCGCTGAAAGCTTGCAAAGTCTTCTTCAATGACCGGTGCAGTCGAAACGCAGAAACATCAAGCACCATGCGGGGATCAGGGCTCCACCACAACACCGGTTGCCCTTCGCTGTACCAGGGAAAGATGCCTTGCGCATAAGCTTTGCGCAGCGTGGCCGTGTCGAGCTGGCCCCCCGCAGCCAAAAGCCCAGGTGCCGGTGAAGCGCAACCCCATGCTTGGGCCAGCGGTGGAAAATTTTGGCCAGATTCAAGCCAAGGCAGTTCAGGAGCACTCAATGTCATGGGCCACACTTTAGCTGACCCAATTAGCAGTTAGAATACTAGGAGTCGGGGCGTAGCGCAGCCTGGTAGCGCATCTGGTTTGGGACCAGAGGGTCGAAGGTTCGAATCCTTTCGCCCCGACCATCATATTTCACTCAGACTCAGCCCGTAGCTCATCCGGATAGAGCAATGTCCTTCTAAGACATGGGTAGGGGGTTCGAGTCCCTCCGGGCTGACCACATTTATCTGTCAGCCACAGCGTCTAATTCGGTTCTCATTCCATCCAGTCGTCGCTAATCTGGAATTTTGTAGCCTTCATCCCGGAATAATTTCAAGCACACATCGACTATATGTGCGTCAAATAGTGTGCCGCGCCCATTTTCAATCGTTTCTAGGGCTACTTGAATTCCTCGTGCTGCACGATACGGCCTATGTGAAGACATGGCTTCCACCACATCAGCCACAGCAACGATGCGAGCATTGAGTGAGATTTCCTCTCCTTTTAAACCTAAAGGGTAGCCACTACCGTCAATGCGTTCATGGTGCTGCTGAGCCACTAGTGCGACCCCGAGCCAAGGGAAGCTGACTTTTTTAAGTAACTCAAACCCCTTTTGAGCGTGCTGCTGAAGCAATATGTATTCAATTGGAGATATCTTGTTCGGCTTGTTTAAGATATCTGAAGGCACACTAATTTTTCCAATATCATGCAGTATTCCGGCAATGCGTAGCGCTTCTTGTTGGTCTTCATCAAAGCCAAGTTCAATACTGATGGCCACGGCTATTTGGCTAACTCGTCGCGCGTGCTCTGACGTGTATGGGTCACGTACTGCACTCATGTTATTGGCCAGTTCTACAGTGCTCAGGAATGCCTCATGAAGTTCTTTGATTTGTTGTTTTATTTTTATTTTTGAGATTTCTCTTTCTGTGACCTCTTCGCCATGTGCAATTATGAATTTAATTGATGAGTCAACTTGGTCTTTTACGTAAGCTGAAGTCCATTCAACTATCCGTACTGAATTGTTTTTATGTTTTATATTGATATATTGCTTCTCCAAACGTTTAAGGCTTAATGTTTGGAGAATTAATTCATTTGCCATGCCGCGGTGATCTGCTGTAGCAAAATCCGCTAACGATTTTCCCAAAATATCTTTACTCCTAAGGCCCGTCAATAATTCGAAGGCATGATTTACTTTGAGTATTATTAAATTAGTATTCCAAATAACAATAGGTCCGTAGTCGTATTTTATTAGTGTTTCAACGAAGTTATTGCTGTCGCTAAGCGCGGCCTCCGCCAGTTTTGCATCTGTGATATTGCTCAAAGCAATTTCTATACTAGGTGCGACATTTGGATTGAGCAAGAGAATGGCATTGATTCGTATAAAAAATAAGACACCATTTTTCTTAATGAATCGTAAATCGCAGTTAAATCGGTCGCGATTCTCTCCTTTGATGAGTTTGTTAAAAAGTGATGAAAATATTGCCCTGTCTTCTGAGAAAATAAAGTCTAAAATCGGTTTTTGTATTAGCTCGGAATGCAATGTATCAAGCATTATTCCCGCGGATAGATTGCTGCCTACGATTAATCCAAATTCGTTGAGTGTGCCAATTCCTATTGGCACGATATCGTAAAGATTTAAATAGTTTTTTCGTAAATTATCGAGTTCGCTGTCGGAGCGGTTCACCAATTTTTCTTTCGATTCAAGCTGGTTGCTCCTTGGTCTGTACCCGGAAAAATTATTGACTAAAGATGTGTCAACTATTTCAGATTGTTCTGATGATTTATGAGTGGTGGGCGGAGGCATTATGTTTGCTCGATGTTGTTTAAAGACATTAGACAAAGATAATTTTATTCAAAAAAGTCGAGTTGAACTTTGCTTTTCTGCGGTTGACTTTTTATTCATTATTAAGCTATATTAAAAATTTTTAAAGGTTGAATAAGAGGGTGTAAATGCGCCTTTTTTAACTCTATTTAAAATTGCTTTTATATATTTATATATTTATATATTTATATATTGCGTGGGCGTTTTTATGTTCAACCATCGTTTGGTGGCGCCGTGTATTGAATCCGAGTTTCCTGTATAGCAAAATAAATGACTTGTGTCAAATTTATTGGCAAGGAGAGATTGGGCTTCTAGCACGCGCCTGGTTTGCCGGGCTACTGGTGTGCCGCTGTCCAGTAAAGTAACTGCCCCACCAACTAGACTTTGGAGCTGATCGCGGGCAAAAGGGTAATGGGTACATCCCAGCACGAGGATGTCTATTTCACCCGTCTCAGCTCCTAATTTACCAATCGCAGAGGTGTACTGGGTGCACAGTGCTTGTACTCTGCCCGCATCGCCTGATTCGATGGCAGCGGCCAAGCCGCTGCATGGTTGGCAGATGAATTCGGCTTGGCCTTTTAACGAAGTCAGTAGTGCTTGAAACTTTTCACTGTCTAGTGTGCTTTGGGTGGCCATGACGCCGATCCGCTTGGTTTGGCTGTGCAGGGCGGCAGGTTTGAGGGCGGGCTCCACGCCGATGATGGGCAGGTCAGGCTGCTCATGGCGCAGCAGGTGAATCGCCGCCGCCGTGGCGGTGTTGCAGGCGATGACCAGCGCTTTAATGTGGTGTTGGTCGCGCAGGTAACGGGTTATAGCGCGTGCACGCGCTATAACGTGGGCCGGGTCGCGCTCCCCATAGGGCGCATGGCCACTGTCAGCGACGTAAACAAAGTCTTCAAACGGCAACTCGGCGCGCAGGGCTTGGAGGATGCTCAGGCCCCCAATGCCGCTGTCAAAAACGCCGATGGGGGCGTGCACGTCTGCCTTTGAATGGACTTAAGCCGCCGCGACGGCAATGCCTTTGAACTCACCCGTGGCAATGCGCTGTTTCCACTCGGCCGGGCCGGTGATGTGGGCGCTGGTGCCGCCTGCGTCCACCGCCACGGTGACGGGCATGTCCACCACGTCGAACTCGTAAATCGCTTCCATGCCCAAGTCAGCAAAGCCGACCACTTTGGCGCTCTTGATGGCTTTGGAGACCAGGTAGGCGGCGCCGCCCACGGCCATCAGGTAGGCGGCCTTGTGTTTCTTGATGGATTCAATCGCCGCCGGGCCGCGCTCGGCCTTGCCGATCATGACGGTCAGGCCGGTCTGGCCCAACATGGTTTCTGTGAATTCGTCCATGCGGGTGGAGGTGGTGGGGCCTGCGGGGCCCACAGCCTCGCCTTGCACCGGGTCAACGGGGCCGACGTAGTAAATGGCGCGATTTTTAAAGCTGACGGGGAGCGGCTCGCCTTTGGCCAGCATGGTCTGAATGCGCTTGTGGGCGGCGTCGCGGCCGGTCAGCATTTTGCCGTTCAGCAGCAGCGTGTCGCCGTGCTTCCAGCTCGCCACTTCAGCGGGGGTGAGGGCGTCAAGGTTGACCTTTTTGCTCTTGACGTAATCAGGCGTCCAGGCCACGTTGGGCCACAAGTCCAGGCTAGGTGGGTCCAGGTACACGGGGCCGCTGCCGTCCATCACAAAATGCGCATGGCGGGTGGCGGCGCAGTTGGGAATCATGGCCACGGGCTTGCCTGCGGCGTGGGTGGGGTACATCTTGATTTTGATGTCCAGCACCGTGGTCAGGCCACCCAGGCCCTGCGCGCCAATGCCCAGGGCGTTGACTTTGTCCAACAGTTCCAGGCGCATTTCTTCGACCTTAGTGAGCTTTTCGCCCTTGGCGGCCTTGGCTTGCAGCTCGTACATGTCGATGTCGTCCATCAGGCTCTCTTTGGCCAGCAGCATGGCTTTCTCAGCCGTGCCGCCAATGCCGATGCCCAACATGCCCGGCGGGCACCAGCCAGCGCCCATGGTGGGCACGGTTTTGAGCACCCAATCCACGATGCTGTCGCCGGGGTTGAGCATGACCAGTTTGCTCTTGTTCTCAGAGCCGCCGCCTTTGGCTGCCACGGTCACTTCCACCGTGTTGCCGGGCACCAGCTCGGTAAAAATCACGGCGGGCGTGTTGTCTTTGGTGTTTTTGCGGTCAAAGTGCGGGTCGGCCACGATGCTGGCGCGCAGCGTGTTGTCGGGGTGGTTGTAGCCCTGGCGCACGCCTTCGTTCACGGCGTCTTCCAGGCTGCCGGTGAAGCCGTCTAGCCGCACATCCATGCCCACTTTGAGGAACACGTTGACGACGCCGGTGTCTTGGCAGATCGGGCGGTGGCCGGTGGCGCTCATCTTGCTGTTGGTCAAAATTTGCGCAATCGCGTCTTTGGCCGGGGCGCTTTGCTCGCGCTCATAGGCGCGCGCCAGGTGGGCGATGAAGTCAGCCGGGTGGTAGTAGCTGATGTACTGCAGGGCGGCGGCGACGGACTCGATCAGGTCGGCTTGGCGGATGGTGGTGGTCATGGCAGAGGGAGTTTTTGAGTTAACGACAGTGAATGACTATGCTGAAGGTTTCAACTGCGTATTTTGACAGGTTGGCCAAGCCTATGAGCCCCGCACCGCAGCATCAAAAAGACGACGGCCAAGCCAGTCGCACCGAGCGCGACAGCTTCGGCCCGATTGAGGTGCCCGCGCACCAGCTTTGGGGTGCGCAGACGCAGCGGTCATTACAAAACTTCGACATCTCTGTGGAGCGAATGCCGACCGAGATCATCCGCGCCCTGGCGCAGATTAAGCGCAGCGCGGCGCGGGTCAATCACACCCTGGGGCTGCTGGCCCCTGACAAGACGCAGGCCATCGTCTCCGCTGCCGACGAGGTCATCAACGGACAGCACGCCGATGAATTCCCGCTGGTGGTCTGGCAAACCGGCTCCGGCACGCAGACGAACATGAACGTCAATGAGGTGCTCGCCAACCGTGCCAGTGAGCTGATGGGCGGCGAGCGCGGGGAGGGGCGCTTAGTGCACCCGAATGACGAGGTGAACCTGAGTCAGTCGTCCAACGACGTTTTTCCCACCGCCATGCATGTAGCGGCGGTGGACGCCATCACGCATCGGCTGCTGCCAGCCCTTCAAAAACTGCGCGCCACGCTGGATCAAAAATCGCAGGACTTCGAGGACATTGTGAAAATTGGCCGAACCCATTTGCAAGACGCCACACCGCTCACACTGGGACAGGAATTTTCGGGCTATGTGGCGCAGCTCCAGCACGGTGAAGATCATGTGCGCGCCGCCTTATCTCATCTGTGTGAGCTGGCCCTGGGCGGCACGGCGGTGGGCACTGGTCTGAACGCGCCACCGGGCTATGCCGAAGCCGTAGCGGCAGAGCTGGCCACACTCACCGGTTTGCCCTTGGTTACGGCCCCCAATAAGTTCGAAGCCCTGGCCAGTTGCGACGCCCTGTTGCACGCCCACGGCGCGCTCAAGACCCTGGCCGCGAGTTTGATGAAGATCGCCAACGATGTGCGCTGGCTGGCCAGCGGCCCGCGCAGTGGTCTGGGTGAGTTGAGCTTGCCTGAGAACGAGCCGGGCTCGTCCATCATGCCGGGCAAGGTCAACCCCACCCAGTGCGAGGCGCTCACCATGTTGTGTGCGCAACTGTTTGGCAATGACATGGCGATAAATGTGGGCGGTGCATCAAATGACGGAATGATGAGCGCTTGCGGTCACGCTTCAACTTGATCCAAGTCAAACCGTTGTCGGGTTTCGTCAGTTACGCTTATCCCATGCCCACTTCAAGTCTTGCCGGGATGGCCCATCCCGCTTCGTACGCGTTCGATTCAGAGTGCATGGGCACAGCACTGCCTGCGTCCAAGGTGACACCAGACAACTTGCACTTGCTGGATGACCCCGAAGAGTGGGGCGCATTTAGCCGGCCTGTCAGTGGTAGGGAGGCTTGCTGGGAATCCCATGTGGTAATTGACGGTATGCACTGCGCTGCCTGCGCGCTGACGGTCGAGGCGGCCTTGCAGGCCGTGCCCGGCGTGAGCAGTGCCTCTGTGAGTGCAGGCAGTCAACGGGCACGAGTGGTCTGGTCGGCGGCTGCGGTTACGCCCTCTGGGTGGATGCAGGCCGTGCGCCAGGCCGGCTACAGCGCAGTGCCTGCTCAAGACGCCTTTGCCGCACAGAGACGCCGTTTGGAGACCCGCAAGGCGCTATGGCGTTGGCTGGTCGCAGGTCTTTGCATGATGCAGGTGATGATGTACGCATGGCCCGCCTACGTTGCGGCACCGGGAGATCTCACGCCAGAGATGGAGCAGCTTTTGCGTTGGGCCTCCTGGGTGCTGACATTGCCGGTGCTGATGTTTTCTTGCGGACCGTACTTTTCGGCAGCCTGGCGGGATATTGCGCAGAGGCGCATCAGCATGGACTTGCCTGTGGCGATGGGCATCTTAATCACCTTCGCAGTCAGCACGGTTGGCACTTTTAATCCGCAGGGGCCATTTGGTGGTCAAGTCTATTTTGACTCCCTCACCATGTTCGTCTTTTTTCTGCTAACTGGGCGTTGGCTGGAGTTGCGCTTGCGCGACCGCACTGCTGGCGCGCTCGAAGCACTGATGAATCGGCTGCCTGACAGCGTGGAGCGGCAGCAGCACGGTGGCGGGTTTGAGCGCGTGGCTGTGCGGCGCTTGCGGGCGGGCGACATCGTGCGCATTGCGCCCGGAGATGTGTTCCCGGCAGACGGCCTTATTGTGCAGGGTGAGACGCTGACTGACGAGGCCCTGCTCACGGGTGAATCCCGACCCGTGCCCCGGCGGGTGGGCGCAAATGTCATTGCGGGCAGCCACAACCTGTCGGGCCTTGTTTTGGTCCGCGTGGAGCAGACGGGTGAAAAAACCCGCTTCGCCCAGATCGTCGCGCTCATGGAAAGCGCCGCCACGACCAAGCCACCGTTGGCGCAACGGGTTGATCGCATCGCCAAGCCCTTCTTGCTGGCAGTGTTGCTGGCGGCTACGGGCGCGGGTGCGTTCTGGTGGTCGCAAGATCCGGCTCACGCCCTCATGGTGGCAGTGGCTGTGCTGGTGGTGACCTGTCCGTGCGCGTTGTCGCTGGCTACACCGGCGGCCATGCTGACAGCCGCTGGGGCCTTAGCACGCCATGGCGTTCTGGTGCGACATCTGCAAGGGCTGGAAGCGTTGGCCAGTGTTGATGTCGTGCTGTTTGACAAGACGGGCACCCTGACGCGCGATGCCATGGTGCTGGCCACCGTCCGCACGCGGGACGGCGTGTCTCGGGCGCAAGTGCTCGACATGGCGGCTGCCTTGGCCGGTCATTCGCACCATCCTGTTTCAAGGGCCTTGGTGGAGCACGCCAAATTGAATACAGATGCCAGGCGAGCCCGATGGATGGCCGATGGTGTGTGCGAGACAGCCGGGCAGGGCGTGTCGGGTTGCGTCCATGTGACGCAAGACGAAGCCAAGGACATAGGCACAGCTTCGGGTCAAGACTTGAGGCTGGGGTCGGCACGATTTTGCGGACTGGAGCAGCCGCCGGTAGCCAGCCCTTACGCTTGCCTGAGCGACGAGCGGGGCTGGTTGGCCAGTTTTGAGTTCCATGAAGATCTCCGGCCTGATGCTCTCGAAACCGTCAAGGCCTTGCAGGACCTTGGTATTGGCGTGGAAATTTTGTCGGGCGATGCTGAGCCCGCAGTCGCTCGCATGGCGGCGCAACTGGGCATCTCGCAGGCACGGGGTGGCTGTACGCCGCAGGACAAGCTGGCTTACCTGCATGCGGCCCAGCATCAGGGAAAAAAGGTGGCCGTGGTGGGGGATGGGCTTAATGACGGACCCGTGTTGGCGGGTGCCCATGTGTCCTTTGCTTTCGGAAAAGCCGTCCCGCTGGCACAGGCGCAGGCAGATTTTGTGGTTTTGGGTGAGCGGTTGACCCCTGTGGTGAAGACTGTCGTGTTGGCCCGTCAAACGCTGCGAGTCGTAAATCAAAACCTCTGGTGGGCTGTTGGCTACAACGCCGTGTGCGTACCGCTGGCTGTGGTGGGCTGGTTGCCAGCATGGCTGGCTGGTTTGGGCATGGCTTCCAGCTCGCTGTTGGTCGTGCTCAACGCCCTGCGTCTGGCGGGCGCAGCCCAACGGAAGGAGGGTGTCTGATGGACATCCTTTATTTGCTGATCCCGCTATCGGTCATCTTGGTGTTTTTTATTCTGGGCGGGCTCTGGTGGGCGATTCACCGTGGCCAGTTTGAGGATATCGAAGCCGAAGGCGAGCGGATTCTCAAGGATTCTTGATATCAGTTGACATAAGTCAAAAAGAAATGACGCGTCACCCTTCAAACTTGCCTCAGTAATCAAAATGAGGTGTCAATGAGTTTTTCAAATCAAAACGCGACGTCCTACAACGACAAGGTGGTCAGGCAGTTCGCTCTCATGACGGTGGTGTGGGGTGTGGTCGGCATGCTGGTTGGCGTGATCATTGCCGCGCAACTTACTTGGCCCGAATTTAATATGGGCGTGCCGTGGTTCAGCTACGGTCGCTTGAGGCCACTGCATACCAATGCGGTTATTTTTGCTTTTGGCGGGTGCGGCTTATTCGCTGCGGCTTACTACATTGTTCAGCGCACTTGCCATGTGCGCCTGTTTGGCGACCGGTTGGCCGCCTTCACCTTCTGGGGCTGGCAAGCGGTGATTGTGGCCGCCGCGATCTCCCTCCCGCTGGGTTACACCCAGGGCAAGGAATACGCCGAGCTGGAATGGCCCATCGACATCCTGATTACGCTGGTCTGGGTGGCCTTTGCCGTGGTGTTCTTTGGCACGGTGGGTACGCGCAAGGTTCGCCATATCTACGTGGCCAACTGGTTCTTTGGGGCATTCATTCTTGCGGTTGCCCTGCTGCACGTTGTGAATAGTGCAGCCATACCGGCGGGCTTTATGAAGTCCTACTCGGCTTATGCGGGCGTGCAAGATGCCATGGTGCAATGGTGGTACGGCCACAACGCCGTGGGCTTTTTCCTGACCGCAGGATTTTTGGGGATGATGTACTACTTCATCCCCAAGCAGGCAGAGCGGCCAGTCTATAGCTACCGCCTGTCCATCGTCCACTTTTGGGCGTTGATCTTCACCTACATGTGGGCCGGCCCGCACCACCTGCATTACACGGCCTTGCCGGATTGGACGCAGTCGGTCGGCATGGTGTTCTCACTCATCCTGTTGGCACCGAGCTGGGGCGGCATGATCAACGGCATCATGACGCTTTCAGGTGCTTGGCATAAGCTGCGTGACGATCCGATCCTGCGCTTCCTGATCGTGTCACTTTCCTTCTATGGCATGAGCACGTTTGAAGGACCGATGATGTCCATCAAGACCGTCAATGCGCTGAGCCATTACACCGACTGGACGATTGGCCACGTGCACTCCGGTGCCTTGGGCTGGGTGGGTCTGGTGACCATGGGCAGCATGTACTACCTGATCCCCCGCCTGTTTGGCCAGAAGCAGATGTACAGCGTCAAAGCCATCGAAATTCATTTCTGGACGGCCACCATCGGTATCGTGATCTACATCGCGGCGATGTGGATTGCCGGCGTGATGCAGGGCCTGATGTGGCGCGCCATCAACACAGACGGCACCTTGACTTACACCTTTGTTGAGTCGGTCAAAGCCACCTATCCCTTCTATGTATTGCGCCTCTTGGGTGGCTTGCTGTACTTTGGTGGCATGGTGCTGATGCTTTGGAACGTCGTCAAAACTGTAATCGCAGGGCATACGGAAGAAGTCACGATTCCTGCGGCATCTGCCCACACTTAAAGGCCAAGAATCATGTCAAACAACAAGTCAAGTGGCGGCCTGTCGCACGAAAAGATTGAAACCAATAATTTTTTGATGATCGTCCTCATCCTGCTGGTTTTGCTGGTGGGGGGTATGGTCGAAATCGTTCCGCTGTTCTTTCAGAAGTCAACCACCGAGCCGATCAAGGGCATTGAGCCCTACACCGCGCTGCAGTTGGCGGGCCGCGACATTTATGTGCGCGAGGGTTGCTACAACTGCCACTCGCAGATGATTCGCCCTTTTCGAGCTGAAACTCTGCGTTACGGGCATTACTCAGTGGCGGGCGAGTCGGTTTATGACCACCCTTTTCAGTGGGGCAGCAAGCGCACTGGGCCGGATTTGGCCCGCGTTGGTGGCCGTTACAGCGATGAGTGGCATCGCGTTCACCTGAATAACCCACGCGACTTGGTGCCCGAGTCGAACATGCCGGCTTATTCCTGGCTCGAAAAAGATGCCGTGGATGCGGCCTCCATGCCAACTCACATGAAGGCGCTGCGAATTGTGGGGGTGCCTTACACCGATGAGCAAATTGCCAAGTCCGCAGCCGAGTTGAAAGGCAAGACGGAGATGGACGCGGTGATCGCCTACCTTCAGGTCTTGGGTACGGCGCTTAAATAAACACGGGAGATCGCATCGTGGAAATCAATACCCTTCGCTCCATCGCTACGGTGGCAAGTTTCATCACCTTCATTGGCATCGTGCTTTGGGCGTGGTCTGGTCGAAACGCAAAAGACTTCGAACAGGCGGCCAATCTGCCTTTCGAACAGGATTAACGAGAGCCGTCAAAGGAAGAAGATCAATGAGCGACTTTACAAGCAACTTCTGGTCGGGCTACGTTGCCATCATCACCATCGTTAGCATTTTGGCTTGCCTGCTTCTGTTGTGGTTCAGCGGCAAGGCCAAAGCCATGACCGCGAACGACAATACGACCGGCCACGTGTGGGATGGCGACCTGCGGGAGATGAACAACCCCCTGCCGCGCTGGTGGGTCTGGTTGTTTATCCTCACCATCATTTTTGCCGGCGTCTATCTGGCCCTCTACCCGGGTCTGGGAAGCAGTACCGGGACGCTGGGCTGGACATCGCTGGGGGAGCACCAGGCCGAATTGGATAAAGCACAAAAAGAACTGGCACCTTTGTACGCCAAGTTTTCCGCTATGAAGCCAGATGAGTTGTCTAAAGACGCGAATGCCATGGGTATTGGTGAACGCTTGTTTATGAACAATTGTTCTCAGTGTCACGGCTCAGACGCCCGTGGAAGCAAGGGATTTCCCAATCTGACCGATGGCGATTGGTTGTACGGTGGCACACCCGAGAAAATCACGGAAACCATCACCGCAGGTCGTATCGGGAACATGCCGCCCATGGCAGCGGCCGTCGGCTCTTCAGACGACGTGAAGAATGTGGCGAACTACGTGCTCAGTCTTTCTGGTAGCCCACATGACTCCCTGCGGGCCTCATTGGGCAAGGCCAAATTTGGTGCTTGTGCGGCCTGCCACGGAATAGACGGGAAGGGCAATCCGGCTTTGGGTGCGCCGAACCTGACCGATGACATTTGGCTTCATGGCTGGGGTGAAGGTGCCATTGTGTCGATGATCAACAACGGCAAGGTCAACCAGATGCCGGCTCAGGCGGACAAACTGAGCGCAGCCCAGATTCAAGTACTGGCCTCTTACGTCTGGGGTTTGTCGCAATCTGGCACTGGCCGTAAATAGGCGGCGGAACACCCATACAAGAAACTGGTAAAAAACTCTTGGCACACCAACGAACGGTTATTCCTATTGTGGTGAAAAATTCACCCCCGCCGGGTGCGGATGGGATCGCGCCTGACGCGGTGATGGTCTCGCTTTACGAAGCGCAAAAGACGATTTATCCGCGTAGTGTCTCGGGTCTATTTTCTAACTGGCGTTGGGGTTTCGTATTTCTGACTCAGTTGGTGTTTTACGGATTGCCTTGGCTCGAATGGGGGCAGCGGCAGGCCGTGTTGTTTGATCTCGGATCGCGGCGTTTCTACATTTTTAATTTGGTCCTGTATCCGCAGGACTTCATCTACCTGGCGGGATTATTGGTCATCTCGGCCTTGTCCCTGTTTTTATTCACGGCCGTTGCTGGACGCCTGTGGTGCGGCTACGCTTGTCCGCAGACGGTTTACACCGAAATATTCCTTTGGATCGAGCACAAGGTTGAGGGGGATCGTTCTGCACGCATGCGCCTGGACGGCAGCCCGATGTCGCTGGAGAAGCTGGTCAAGAAGTCGTTAAAGCACCTGGTCTGGGGCATGGTGGCTGCATGGACCGGGTTTAGCTTTGTGGGTTATTTCACGCCTATCCGTGAGTTGGGTATGGAGTTTTTGCAGACTCATATGGACTCATGGGAAGTCTTTTGGGTTATTTTTTATGGGTTCGCTACCTATGGCAACGCTGGCTTCATGCGTGAGCAGGTCTGCAAATACATGTGCCCCTATGCGCGCTTCCAGAGCGCGATGTTCGATAAGGATACTTTGATCGTCACGTATGACACGCAACGTGGTGAGCCGCGTGGCGCGCGCTCGCGCAAGGTAGATCCCGCGCCTCTCAATCTAGGGGCTTGCGTGGACTGTAGTTTGTGTGTGCAGGTATGCCCTACAGGAATTGACATTCGCAAGGGCTTGCAATATGAGTGCATCAATTGCGGTGCCTGTGCCGATGTGTGCGACACCGTGATGGACAAGATGGGCTATGCGCGGGGGCTCATCAAGTACTCAACCCAGAACGCCATCCAGAACGGCTGGAGCCGCGCGCAGACCTTGCGGCGCGTGATCCGTCCACGGGTGCTGATTTACGCGGTCATTTTGGCGGCCATAAGCTTGGGTTTGCTGGTGAGTCTTGCGACGCGTACACCTTTGAAGGTGGATGTGGTGCGTGATCGCGGCGTTTTGGCCAGAATTGTGCAGGGCGGCAAGATCGAGAATGTTTACCGTCTGCAATTGATGAACGCAACTGAAACGGTTCAGCGGTACAAGCTGTCGGTGACTGGCTTGCCGGGTTTGATTGTGGCGTCGGACGAATTGGTGGCGGTTGGTGCCACGGAGTCGCGCTGGGTGGCTGTGCGGGTGCAGATGCCTTATGACGCCGCGCCTGCGGGTAGCCACCCCATACAGTTTGAGATTGCTGCGCAGGACGCTCCGGCACGCATCATCGAAAAGTCCGTTTTTATAGTTCCACGATAAGGATTTGACATGTCAGACCAAGTCTCAGTCGCATCGCTCCCTTGGTGGAAATTTGGCCACGTGTGGTTGGTGATTGCCGGCCCAGCCATCGTGGTGGTTGCCGGGTTTATCACGTTGTATCTGGCCATCAGTAGACCCGATCCCTTGGTAACCGAGGACTACTACCGTAAGGGAATTGAGATCAATAAAACACTACAGGGCAGTCCCAATAGCGTGGCACCTGCTGTGCAGGCCCGCAACCATGCGGCCACCGGTACTGCGCCATCACCCAAGACCGAGTCGCAGCCTTGAGCGCGCAGTGAGTCATAAAGCAAACAAGCGGGAGAGAAGCGTGAAAGTACAAAAACTGATGTGGATTGCCTGGCCTGCTTTTTTGGTTGCAGGCGTGCTGGAGATGATGGTGTTTGCAATGGTGGACCCGCAGGATCTGCACTGGCTGGGTCATCCGCTAGCGTTGTCGCGGCAAGGCGTGTATACCCTGTCGTTTTTTGTTTTCTGGGGGCTCACCATGCTCTCAAGTGGCCTGACGACACTGCTGTCCATGTCCGCATTCGAGGTGAATCAAAACCGGGAGTCACAGGGGGGCGATTAAGAGGCAGCAAAAGCATGAATTTACTGCTCTAGCCGCAGCGATTTAGCGACACTCTGAATGATTGACCAGCCGTGTGAGTGCGTCGGCGTTCAAGATGCGAACATGCCGTTGCTTGACTTCGATAAGACCTTCTTCGGCAAATTTTGAAAATGCGCGGCTGACTGTCTCAATTTTGAGTCCAAGATAGCTGCCAATTTCCTCGCGCGACATGCGCAGCACCAGTTCGGACGGGGAAAATCCTCGGATGTGCAAGCGTTGCACCAGGTTGAGCAGGAAGGCGGCCAGTCGCTCCTCGGCGCGCATGCTGCCCAGTAAAAGCATCACCCCATGCTCACGCACGATTTCACGGCTCATGATTTTGTGAACATGCCGCTGAAGGGCTGTGACCTCTCGGGCGAGTTCTTCGATGCGGTCCAGTGGCATGACACAAACTTCTGCATCCTCCAGTGCAACGGCATCGCATGTATGGTGGTCGTTCACAATCCCGTCCAAGCCGATGATTTCTCCGGCCATCTGGAAGCCGGTCACCTGCTCTCTGCCATCTTCGGAGCCAACGCAGGTCTTGAAGATCCCTGTGCGAATGGCATAGAGGGAGAAAAACTTGTCTCCAACGCGAAATAAGGACGAGCCCCGTTTGACTGTGCGTCGGTTGGTCACCACATTGTTAACACGTTCAAGCTCCTCTTTGGTTAGCCCCATGGGCAGGCACAGTTCCCGCAAGTTGCAGGTGGCACAGGCGACCTTGATCGAGTCTGGGTTCACAGGCTGTAAGGTCAGATCACTCATTTGGGGAATCCTTGACAAGTAAGCTCGTACCTTAGCAGTGTTTGATGTACATCAAGAAAAAGTTTTCATCTTTAGGCACAGTGAAAACTAAGTTAAGGACGATATATGAATGCTGCCACCGTTGATCCCGTTTCCCCGGAAATGCTGCGTCGTTACGATGTTGCCGGGCCGCGCTATACGTCGTACCCCACGGCAGACCGTTTCGTCGAGGCGTTCACTGCCGATGATTATGTGCGCGCCCTGCAACAACGCCGTTCGGGTGCCGCAGCGATGGTGTTGCCCCTGTCGCTGTATGTGCACATCCCGTTTTGCGAGTCACTTTGCTATTACTGCGCCTGCAACAAGATCATCACCAAACACCATGACCGGGCAACCGAATACCTGCGCTATCTCAGTCGAGAAGTGGACTTGCACACCGCGCAGTTGGGTACGGCACAACCTGTAGTTCAGTTGCACTTGGGGGGCGGCACGCCAACCTTTTTGAGTGATGAGGAGTTGCGTTCACTCATGGCCATGCTGCGTCGCAACTTCTATCTGGCGCCTAGGGGCGAGTACTCGATCGAGGTCGATCCCAGAACAATGGATGCAAAACGGCTTGATACGCTGGCTGAGTTGGGCTTTAACCGCCTGAGTTTTGGGGTTCAAGACTTTGACCCCGACGTACAGAAGGCGGTGCATCGCGTTCAGCCTGCCGAGCAGGTGTTTGAGCTGGTGGCGGCCGCGCGCCAGAGAGGTTTTGATTCCATTAATGTGGACCTGATCTATGGCCTACCCTTGCAAACCCCGCAGTCCTTCGATCGCACTGTGTCGCAGATCGTGGCGTTGCGGCCAGACCGAATTGCCCTTTATGCCTATGCCCACCTGCCGGAGCGATTTAAACCACAGCGTCGGATTTCAGTCGCTGACTTGCCTCATGCCACTTCGAAGATTGCCATGCTCTCCAACTCCATGGCAGCATTCATGGGAGCTGGCTATGTATATGTGGGAATGGATCACTTTGCGCTTCCAGATGACTCGCTGGCCATCGCGAAGCGCCAAGGACGATTGCACCGTAATTTTCAGGGCTACAGCACACTGCCGGAGTGTGATTTGATCGGGTTGGGCGTCTCCTCCATCGGGCGCATTGGTGCAACCTACAGCCAGAACGTCAAGACACTGGACGAGTATTACGATCACATCGCGCAGGGAAATTTCCCCGTGGTTCGGGGTTTGGCTCTCTCGCGGGATGACTTGGTGCGGCGGGCTGTGATCATGGGGCTGATGTGTCAAGGCAGTATTGAGTTCAAATCCTTCAACTTGGCGTATCTGATTGACTTTCAACGTTACTTTCCCGCCGAGCTGGATGCGCTGTGTGAACTGGCCGAGCAGGGTTTGGTGGAGATGGACGACAGCGGCATCCAAGTCACATCTATGGGATGGTTTTTTGTGCGCGCCGTTGCTATGGTGTTTGATCGGTATTTGCAAGCGGACCTTAACCGTGCACGCTTCTCCAAGATCATTTAGATTAGCTACATGCAAAGTTCTCTGGCCGTAACGGCCTTGTTGATGGGTTTGGCCGGTGGCCCGCATTGCATTGCCATGTGTGGCGCGGCTTGCGCTAGTCTGGGTAAGGCTGCGGGTGACCGCAGCAACCAGGCGATGTGGAGTTTTCAGGCTGGCCGCATCATCGGCTACGCCGCGCTTGGGGGCGTGGCGGCGGCCTCCATGCAGGGCGTGGGCTGGCTCAGCATCCAGTCGGCGGCCCTGCGTCCGGTGTGGACTATGTTTCATGTGGCTGCCCTGTTGCTCGGCATGTTGTTGCTGTGGACAGCACAACAACCCGTCTGGCTGGAGAGTGTCGGTCGCAGGGTCTGGTTAGGGGCGCGTTCACTTGCAGCCGGTTGGGGCAGAGGCGCCCCATTGGTGATCGGTATGTTTTGGACCTTTCTTCCCTGTGGCCTGCTTTATTCTGCTTTGCTTGTGGCAGCCATGACGGGGCAGGTGCTGGACGGCATGCTTGTCATGGCGCTGTTTGCCTTGGGCACAAGTGTGTCCATGATGGCCGGGCCCTGGCTCTGGCTGCGTCTGCGGGGGCCGGGTGCGGGCCAATGGGGGATGCGCTTGGCCGGGCTGGCCCTGGCGGCCAGTTCGTTCTGGGCGTTGTGGATGGGCTTTGCCCACAACACGGCGCCTTGGTGCGTCACGCCATGACGGTGTCTTGAAGTCAGGCTTGAGCCGGGCTGGGATAATCCAGCCCATGTCAAGCAAGCCCGCTCTCCCTGATCACTGGAAATTGTCCGTCGCGCCGATGATGGATTGGACCGATCGCCATTGCCGCTACTTCCATCGCCTGCTCAGCCGCCACGCCTTGCTCTACACCGAGATGGTGACGACGGGTGCTTTGTTGCATGGTGATGTGCCGCGCCACCTGGACTTCAACGCCGAAGAGCACCCCGTAGCGTTGCAACTGGGCGGAAGCGAGGCGCATGACTTGGCCAAGTGCGCGGTGCTGGGCGAGCAGTGGGGTTATGACGAAATCAACCTGAATTGCGGCTGCCCGAGTGAACGGGTGCAGCGCGGGGCGTTTGGCGCTTGTTTGATGGCCGAGCCGCAACTGGTGGCCGATGGCGTGAAGGCCATGGTCGATGTGGTCAGCGTGCCGGTGACCGTGAAGCACCGCATTGGCATTGACAAAACCGAGAGCTATGAGTTTGTGCGCGACTTTGTGGGCACGGTGAGCGAGGCGGGTTGCAATGTCTTCATCGTTCATGCACGCAACGCTTGGCTACAGGGCTTGAGCCCCAAAGAAAACCGCGAAATTCCGCCGCTGCGCTATGAACAGGTGGTGCGGCTGAAAGCGGACTTTCCGCACCTCACGATTTGCATCAACGGCGGCATCAAAACAAATGACGAAATCGCTGTGCAACTGGCGCAACTCGACGGCGTGATGGTGGGCCGCGAGGCCTATCACAACCCCTGGGTGATGGCGGGGTGGGATGCTGCGTTTTACGACGCACCCGTAAGCGAGCTCACCCGCGAGCTAGTCGAAGAACAAATGGTCGCCTACATGGAGCGCGAAGCCGCCGCGCACGGTACACCTTGGTACTCTATCGCCCGCCACATGCTGGGCCTGCGCCACGGCCTGCCGGGCGCGCGCAAATGGCGACAAGTGTGGAGTGACCACCGCCTCAAAGGCGAGCCCGCCCGCGTGGTGATGGCCGCTGCCCTTCGCATCAACTCAGAAAGATCAACATGAACCAATTGAAAACATGGAGTCTGCGCACAGTCGCGATGCTGTTGATGGCTGGTGCGAGCTGGTCTCAGACCTTCCCCGCCAAGCCCATCACCATCATCGTGCCGCAAGCCCCTGGCGGGGCCAATGACGTGATTGCGCGCGCCATCGCCAACAAGCTGGGCAACCGCATGGGGCAGGTGTTTGTAGTGGAGAACCGAGCCGGGGCGGGCGGTAATGTGGGCACCAGTTTTGTGGCGCGTGCCCCGGCCGACGGCTACACGCTGCTGCTGACGGCGCAAAGCGCGCAGACCATCAACCCGGCGTTGTACCGCAAGATCCCGTTTGATCCAGTCAAAGACTTCGCCCCCATCATGACGGTGGCCACCGCGCCCTACCTGTTGGCCGTCAACCCCAGCGTACCCGCCAACAATTTGCGCGAACTCATTGCGCTGGCCAAAGCCAACCCCGCCAAGTTGAACATCGCCTCGGCGGGCAATGGCACGCTGAACCACTTGTTGGCAGAGATGCTCAAGTCCGCAGAGGGGCTGCAAATCACCCACGTCCCCTACAAGGGCGCAGCGGCTGCGGCCACTGACTTGGTGGGCGGGCAGGTGCAGATGACGTTTGGCAGCTTCCCTGGCCTGATGCCGTTTGTGCGCAGCGGGCAATTGCGCGCCTTGGGGGTGGCCACAGCCCAGCGCACGCCGCTGGCCCCAGAGCTGCCCACCTTGGCCGAAACCGTGCCCAGTTTGGAGGTCAACTCCTGGTACGGTTTGTTTGCACCAGCAGGCACACCCAAAGCTATCGTCACGCGGCTACAGACTGAATTTGCGCAGGTGCTGCAAACCCCCGAGATGAAAGACTTCATGATGACCCAGGGCGCAGTGGCCGCGCCCAGCACGCCCGAAGAATTGACCAAGTTATTAGGCGACGACCTGGTGCGCTGGGCCAAGATTGTGAAAGATGCCAATGCGCAAATTGATTGATGGCTGCAAAGCATTCGCTCATGACTGAATCGCAGCACCGCCAAATCCGTTGGGCGCAAGCGCTGCTGTGGTTGGTGCCTGCGCTGTGGACGGTCAACTACATCGTGGCGCGCAAAGCCCCGGGGGTGATTGGCCCGCATTTGCTGGCGCTGGGGCGTTGGGCGGTTGCGGGCGGTGTGTTGCTGATGATTGCCGGGCCTGAGCTGTGGCGCGAGCGCGTGGCTGTGCTGCGGGTGTGGTGGCAGTACCTGATCTTGGGCGCGCTGGGCATGCTCGTTTGTGGGGCTTGGGTTTATCAGGGTGCGCGCTCAACACAGGCTATCAACATCGCGCTGATCTATGCCGCATCGCCCGTGCTCATTGGGTTGGGCGCGGCTTGGTGGTTGGGGGAGCGCATCGGGCCACGTCAGAAACTGGGCGTCGCATTGGCTTTGGCGGGCGTGTTCAACGTGGTGCTCAAAGGGCATTGGGCGCAACTGGACAACGTGCAATTTGTGCCGGGTGATTTATGGATTGTCGCGGCCACCGTGGCGTGGGCCGCCTATGCCTTGCTGCAAAAGCTGTGGCCCAGCAGTTTGAGCGCAACGGCGCGCTTGGCCGCCATTTGCATGGGCGGTGTGGTCGTGCTGCTGCCATTCGCCGCTTGGGAGGCGACACAACCGGGGCTTACGCAGTGGGGCATGTCTGCCTTGTGGTTGGTGCTGGCCGCAGCCATCGTGCCTGGCCTGGGCGCGTATTGGATCTACGGTTGGGCACAAAAAGTCTTGGATGCCAGCCGCGTGGCCGTTGCGCTTTACCTGGGGCCGCTGTATGGGGGGCTGACGGCTTGGTTGGTGTTGGGCGAAGCACCGGGTTGGCACCACTTAGTGGGTGCAGCGCTGATTTTGCCGGGGGTGTTTTTGGTGACCACAGGGGCGACTCAATCTGCCCGTGGTGTTGTGAAGGTCGATGAACGGGGTGTGGAGTAAGTCTCCAAGGCGATGGGCTACGATGACGTCATGACACAAGCCGACACCCTCAATACATTTTCATCCGCCACGCAGGTGGCCCTGCGGCAGGACGCCAGCGTCATTGGGCTGGTGGGTTTGGCGCACGCCAGTTCGCACTTTGCGCACCTGCTTGTGCCCTTGCTGTTCCCCGTGTTCATGAAGGAGTTTGGGCTTAGCTTCTCGGAGCTCGGTTTGTTGACCTCGGTGTTTTTTATCGTCTCGGGGGTAGGGCAGGCGTGTGCGGGTTTTGTGGTGGACCGCCTAGGCGCGCGGCCTGTGCTGTTCACCTCGTTCGGAATTTTTGTGTTGGTCTGCATTGCGGCCTCTCGGGTCAATGGGTATGGCGATTTGATGTTTGTTGCCGTGCTGGCCGGTTTGGGCAATTGCCCGTTTCATCCGGTGGACTTCACCATATTGAACCAGCGCGTATCGGCTCCGCGCCTGGGCCACGCCTTTAGCATGCACGGCCTCACAGGTAATTTGGGTTGGGCTGCTGCCCCGGTGTTTTTGGTGGGCATCGGCAGCTTGGTGGGTTGGCGCAATGCTTACCTGGCTGCGGCCTTGATGTATGTAGCGATTCTGGTGCTGCTGGTGGTGCAGCGCGACAAGTTACACACCGAGGTGCTGGTGCACCAGCCGAGCGAGGGTGCTAAGGAGCACGACCTGGCGTTTTTAAAACGGCCCGTGGTGTGGTGGTGCTTTGCTTTCTTCATGTTTTCCACCATGACCTTGTCGCTGGTGCAAAACTACGCAGTGTCGATTCTCAAAGCCGTGCATGACGTTAGCTTTAATGCGGCCACAGTCACTTTGACGGCCTACATGTTGTGCGCTGCTTTCGGTATTTTTGTAGGTGGTTTTGTGGCAGCCCGAAAACCCAATAGCGATGCGGTGGTGGCCGTGTGCATGGCGGTTGGCGCGCTGATGCTGGCGCTTTGTGGCACAGGTATCTTGGGTGCAACGGGGACCATGGTGGTGCTGGCTGCCACGGGCTTTGCCACGGGCATTGGCGCACCGTCACGCGACATGATGGTGAAGAAGGCTACGCCCAAGGGCGCGACGGGCCGCGTCTATGGCACGGTGTACTCTGGCTTTGACGTGGGCTTTGCCGTGTCGCCTTTGTTGTTTGGTGCGTTCATGGATCGGGGCTGGTACAACGGCGTGTTTTACGGAGCGGCCTTTGTGTTGCTGGTGAGTGTGGCGACGGCGCTGGGCGTGGGTAAGCGCACAGGTTCCTAACTGGTTTTTCTTCGAAACTTTAATCAATTTTCTTTTTTATGAAATCTCAAATCGCTGGCCATCTTCTTGTTGAATGCCTCGTAGCCCAGGGCGTGACACATGCGTTTGGCGTGCCGGGTGAAAGCTACTTGGCCGTGCTCGACGGCTTTCACGCATACCGCGAACAAATTAACTTTGTCACAAACCGGCAAGAGGGCGGCGCAGCCTTTATGGCCGAGGCGCATGGCAAGCTCACCGGCCAACCTGGCGTGTGTTTTGTGACGCGTGGGCCGGGCGCTACCAACGCGTCGATTGGCGTGCACACGGCTTTTCAGGACTCCACGCCCATGGTGCTGTTTGTGGGCGATGTGGCCAGCGACATGCGCGACCGCGAGGCGTTCCAAGAGGTTGATTACGGCACCTTTTTTGGCCCCAACACCAAGGGCATGGCCAAGCGGGTGGAGCGCATTGACGACGCGCGTCGCATCCCCGAGTACGTGGCGCGCGCCTTTGCCACCGCCCTGAATGGTCGACCCGGCCCGGTGGTGCTGGTGTTGCCCGAGGACATGCTGACGCATACGGTGGAGGCGGCAGCCTTGCCCCGCGTGTTGCCAGCCAAGGCCAGTTTTGCGCCAGAAGCCTTGCAAAATCTGCGTGAAATGCTCTTAAAAGCAGAGAGACCATTGGTCATTGCAGGTGGCGGAGGTTGGACTCAGCAGGCCGCGCAGGCCTTGCAGCGTTTTGCCGAGAACTGGCAGTTGCCGGTGGGCAATGCGTTTAGGTTTCAAGACACGTTTGACAACTTCCACGCTCTGTACGCGGGGGATGTGGGCATTGGCATCAACCCCAAGTTGGCGGCCCGCGTGCGGGAGAGTGATTTGATTGTGGCCATTGGCCCGCGCCTTGGCGAGATGACCAGTGGCGGCTACACGCTGTTTGAGGTGCCCAAGATCAAGCAAACCCTGGTGCACATCCATGCCAGCGCCGAAGAGCTGAACCGGGTGTACCAGGCCGATCTGGCGATCAACGCCACCATGAACACCGCTGCACTGGCGCTGGAGTCTATGCAGGCCCCGGCAAGCGTGCCGTGGGGGGCGTGGGCGAAGGGCTGCAATGCGGACTATCTGGCCAATATGGCACCGCAAAAGTTGCCGGGTGATATCGACATGCCCGCAATAGTGGCGAGCCTTCAAAAGCATTTGCCGGATGACGCCGTGCTGACCAATGGGGCGGGTAACTTCGCCAGTTGGGTGCACCGCTTCTTTAAACACCACGGGCTGGCCAAGGGCTTTAAAACCCAGCTAGCGCCCACCAATGGGGCCATGGGCTATGGCGTGCCTGCCGGTATTGCTGCGGCCATCACCACCGGGCGCACTGTGCTCACCATGGCGGGGGACGGTGACTTTTTGATGAACGGACAAGAGTTGGCCACCGCCGTGCAGCATGGGGCCAAGACCATCATCGTGCTGCTCAACAACGGCATGTACGGCACCATCCGCATGCACCAGGAGCGAGAGTACCCGCAGCACGTGAGCGGATCGAGTTTGCAAAACCCCAACTTCTCGGTCTTGGCGCAAGCCTATGGCTACCAGGGCGTGCGCATCACGCATACCGATGAATTTGAGCCTGAGTTGCTGGCAGCTTTGGCACGAACACAGGGCACGCTGATTGAGGTCATGCTGGACCCTGACGTGATCACCACACGCGGCACCTTGTCGGCCATCACGCAGACGGCATTGGCGCGAACGAAGTCGATTTGACGCACGGCTAGTGCCAATAAAAAAAGGCCGACTGCGAAGTCGGCCTTTGTCGTAACGGAGTGAGCCGATTACTTGAGGTGCTTGCCGATCAGGCCAGCCATCTCGAACATGGACACTTGGGCCTTGGAGAAGACTTCCTTCAGCTTGGCATCGGCGTTGATCATGCGCTTGTTGATGGCGTCTTGCAGCTTGTTTTTCTTGATGTAAACCCACAGCTGCTTGACCACTTCAGTGCGGGGCACTGGCTTGCTACCGATCACGGCAGCCAGAGCGGCGCTAGGTGTCATGGCTTTCATGAAGGCTGCATTGGGCGTGCGCTTTTTGGCGGGGGCTTTTTTCGCAGCGACTTTCTTAACTGGAGCAGCTTTTTTGGCGGCTACTTTTTTTGCCGGAGCGGCTTTCTTTGCAGGCGCTGCTTTTTTCGCAGGTGCTGCTACTTTTTTAGCGGGAGCGGCCTTCTTTGCGGGCGCTTTTTTAGCGGGAGCTTTTTTTGCAGTTGCCATGATTGATTGTCCTTTTTGAAGTTGATTAATCGCCAATGAAAAAAAGCTTCCTCACTGGTAAGCGCATGCTAATGGAGAAAAAACCGTTTTCATAGCTAAAAAACGATTTTTTCACTCGGAGTTGTTGTTTTTTCATAGTTTTCACCACGGTAAAATTCACCCCCGCTCTCCAAACAACCAGACACCATGATTCAAATCACGCTTCCCGACGGCTCCAAACGCGAATTTCCCGGCCCTGTGACGGTGGCCGATGTCGCAGCCTCCATTGGGGCGGGCCTGGCCAAAGCTGCATTGGCAGGCAAGGTGGACGGTCAAGTGGTTGACACCAGTTTCTTGATGTCGGCCGACAGCGCCTTGGCCATCATCACAGCCAAAGACGCCGAAGGCTTGAACGTCATTCGTCACTCGACAGCGCACCTGTTGGCCTACGCGGTCAAGGCGCTGTTTCCTGATGTACAGGTCACGATTGGCCCGGTGATTGAGCACGGCTTCTTCTACGACTTCTCTTACAAGCGCCCCTTCACCCCCGAAGACTTGGCTGCGATTGAAAAGAAGATGACGGAGCTGGCCAACAAGGATGAACCCGTGCTGCGCCGTGTGCTGCCGCGTGATGAAGCCGTGGCCTACTTCAAAGACATGGGCGAACACTACAAGGCTGAGATTATCGCCAGCATTCCCGCCAATGAAGACGTGAGCCTGTACCGCGAAGGCGCGTTTGAAGACCTGTGCCGTGGCCCCCACGTGCCCAGCACCGGCAAGCTCAAGCATTTCAAGCTGATGAAGGTGGCAGGCGCGTACTGGCGCGGCGACCACCGCAATGAAATGCTGCAACGCATCTACGGTACGGCTTGGGCGACCAAGGATGAGTTGCAGCTCTACCTGACCCAACTCGAAGAAGCAGAGAAGCGCGACCACCGCAAGCTGGGCCGTGAACTGGACTTGTTCCACATTGACGACCATGCGCCGGGCTTGGTGTTTTGGCACCCCAAGGGCTGGACGGTGTGGCAAGGCGTGGAGCAGTACATGCGCCAGGTGTACCGGGACAACGGTTACCAAGAGGTCAAAGGCCCGCAAGTCATCGACAAGACGCTGTGGGAGAAAACTGGCCACTGGGACAAGTACCGCGAGAACATGTTCACCACCGAGAGCGAGAAGCGCGAATATGCGCTCAAGCCGATGAACTGCCCCGGTCACATTCTGATCTTCAAACAAGGCATCAAAAGCTACCGCGATTTGCCGCTGCGCTACGGTGAGTTTGGTCAGTGCCACCGCAACGAACCCTCGGGCGGCTTGCACGGCATCATGCGCGTGCGTGGCTTCACGCAGGACGATGGCCACATCTTTTGTACCGAAGATCAAATCTTGGATGAGTGCGTGAACTTCACCGCGCTGCTCCAAAAGACCTACACCGACTTTGGCTTCAAAAACATCATCTACAAGGTCGCCACGCGCCCGGCGCAGCGCATTGGGTCTGATGCAGTGTGGGATAAGGCCGAGCATGCGCTGCAGCAAAGCTTGGAAGCCTCCGGCTGCGAGTTTGAAATCGCCCCGGGCGAGGGTGCTTTTTACGGCCCCAAGATCGAGTACACGCTGAAAGACGCGATTGGCCGTCAATGGCAATGCGGCACGATTCAGGTCGATTTCTCCATGCCCGAGCGGCTGGATGCGGAGTACGTGGGGGAAGACGGTGCCCGCCATCGCCCGGTCATGTTGCACCGCGCCATACTCGGGAGCCTAGAGCGTTTCATCGGAATTTTGATCGAAGAACACGCGGGCGCGCTGCCAACTTGGCTTGCGCCGGTGCAGGTGGCGGTGCTCAATATCACTGACGCACAGTCCGATTACTGTCGTGAAATTGCCGAGAAATTGAAGAAATCTCTGCCAAATCAAGCGCTTAGAGTGATCACCGATATGCGTAACGAGAAAATTACGTATAAAATACGGGAGCATTCAATGCAAAAGCTGCCTTACATCCTGGTCGCAGGCGACAAGGAAAAAGCAGCCAGTGCTGTTGCAGTGCGCGCCCGAGGTAATCGTGATCTCGGTGTGATGTCTCTGGATGAGTTCGTTGAAATCATCCGACAAGACATCGCTCACCAGTCTGGTGTCTAAGTCGGTTTAACCAAGCCAAGATGACAGATTGTCCGCGTGTGCTGGACGGTTGTAGTCGCGTTTTTGCGGCAAAAATTGTGAAGGATTGAACCATCGCTACTGAACCTCGTGATCGCCGCCAACGCGAAGAACGCAAACATCGCCTGAACCGTGAAATCATGGCTCCGGAAGTTCGCCTCTCAGGCCCTGAAAACGAACCTATGGGTGTCGTGAGCTTGATGGAAGCCCTGCGCATGGCGGGTGAGCTGGATGTTGATTTGGTTGAAATTGCTGCCACGGCGGTTCCGCCGGTCTGTCGTTTGATGGACTACGGCAAATTCAAATACCAAGAGCAAAAGAAAGCGGCTGAGGCGAAGGCCAAGCAGACGGTGATTGAGATCAAAGAGATCAAGTTTCGCCCAGGTACCGATGACGGTGACTACAACATCAAGGTGCGCAATATCAAGCGATTCTTGGCGGAAGGTGACAAGTGCAAGATCACGCTGCGGTTTCGTGGCCGTGAGATCACGCACCAGGAGTTGGGTTTGGCCTTGCTGAACCGAATTCGCGATGAATTGGCCGATCAGATTGTGGTGGAGCAGTTCCCCAAGCTGGAAGGTCGGCAGATGATCATGATGATCGCGCCGGGCAAGAAAAAGGTGGCGGTTGCAGCTGCCAAGCCGGCGGCTGAAGCGGCGTAGAGATTTCGCGCGGAGCTAAGGCTTCGTGCAAAAGTGGAGAGGTTAAAAACTCTCCATAAAGTGGTGAAGTAACACTCGCCACAAGAAGTGGTGATTTAAAACTCGCCACACAAGTGGCTCGGGGCCAACAAGTTCGGAATCGGTTTTCTGAACGCCTCACGAGCACAATGAAAAGGAGCATTGAAATGCCCAAAATGAAGACCAAGAGCGCAGCGAAGAAACGCTTCCGCGTTCGTCCCGGTGGAACCGTCAAGCGCGGCCAAGCCTTCAAACGTCACATTCTGACCAAGAAGACCACCAAAAATAAACGCCATTTGCGCGGATCGACAGGTGTGCATGAGACCAATATGGGTCACATGGCGCAAATGTTGCCCGGCATGGGTATTTAATTAACGACGAACAAGGAGTAATACATGCCTCGCGTCAAACGTGGTGTAACGGCTCGCGCCCGCCACAAAAAAGTTCTCGCCCTTGCCAAAGGTTTTCGCGGTCGCCGCGGTAATGTCTTCCGTATCGCTAAAGAAGCGGTAATGAAGGCTGGGCAATATGCCTACCGTGACCGCCGTACCAAGAAACGTGTCTTCCGCCAGTTGTGGATTGCCCGTATCAATGCCGCTGCTCGTCAGTGTGGCATGACCTACAGCCAGTTCGCCAATGGTCTGAAGAAGACCGGTATCGAAATTGACCGTAAGGTTCTGTCCGATATCGCCATTCATGACATGCCTGCGTTTGCTGGCATCGTGGCGCAAGTCAAGGCCAAACTGGCAGCTTGATTTTTCAATTAGGTTGCTATCTATTCGGTAGCTTCTTATGCGCATGAAACAAGGGCTGGAGCTTTAAAAAGCTTTGGCCCTTTGTCTTTTAGAGCGTTCAATAGATCAAAAAAATAGTAGCGATTATTTTTTGATGTCTTGAGCACTTTGTGAAAGCGGATTGAACATGAACGAGTTAAACGCCATCGTTGACGATGCGAAAGCTTCTTTTGCACAAGCAACAACGCCTGCCGATCTAGAAAACATCAAGGCCCGTTTCTTAGGCAAATCGGGTCGCATGACCGAGCTGATGAAGGGCATGGCCGCCCTCAGCGTTGAAGAGAAAAAAACACGCGGCGCTGCCATCAACTTGGCCAAGCAAGCCATTGAAGGCGCGCTCAATAATCGCCGCCAGGCACTGGCCGACGCTGAGTTGCAAGTGCAACTCCAGGCCGAGGCGCTGGACGTGACCCTGCCGGGCCGCCAGCGCGGGCAGGGCGGTTTACACCCGGTCTCGCTCACCCTGGAACGGATCGAGGCGATTTTTGGCTCCATGGGCTTTGAAGTGGCTCAGGGCCCTGAGATTGAGACCGACTGGTTCAACTTCACCGCGCTCAACACGCCAGAAGACCACCCCGCACGCTCCATGCACGACACCTTCTATGTGGAAGGCGGCTCAGCCACTGCACCCAACCTGCTGCGCACCCACACCAGCCCCATGCAGATTCGGCATGCGGTGCAGCACGTCAAGCACCATCGCGCGCTGCTGGGGGGTGAGCAAGCCAAAGGCGAACTGTTTTCAGGCGACATGCCTGAGATTCGTGTCATCGCACCGGGTCGCACCTACCGCGTTGACAGTGACGCCACGCATTCACCCATGTTCCACCAGTGCGAGGGCCTGTGGGTGGGAGAGAACGTGAGCTTCAAAGATTTGAAGTTTGTTTTCACAGATTTTTGCCGCACCTTCTTTGAGCGTGACGATCTGGTCTTGCGCTTTCGCCCCAGCTTCTTCCCCTTCACTGAGCCCAGCGCCGAGATCGACATCCAGTTCCAAAGCGGCCCCTTGGCCGGGCGCTGGCTCGAAGTGGCAGGCTCTGGCCAAGTGCACCCCAATGTGATTCGCAATATGGGTCTGGAGCCCGAGAAATACATTGGCTTCGCCTTTGGTATGGGCCCAGACCGTTTGACCATGCTGCGTTACGGTGTGAACGACTTACGCCTGTTTTTTGACGGCGATGTTCGCTTCTTGTCGCAATTTCAATAAAACCAATCATGCAATTTCCTGAATCCTGGCTGCGCGAGTTTTGCAACCCGCCCCTGAGCACCGAGCAACTGGCCGAGACCCTCACTATGGCTGGCCTTGAAGTTGAAGAACTCAAGCCTGTTGCACCGCCGTTTAAGCTGGTGGTGGTTGGCGAGATCAAAGAAGCCCTTCAGCACCCCAATGCCGACCGCTTGCGCGTATGCCAAGTGGACGTGGGGCAGGGCACGTTGCTCAACATCGTTTGCGGCGCACCCAACGCCCGCGTGGGCATCAAAGTGCCTTGCGCTCTGGTGGGTGCGGAGTTGCCCCCAGGTGAAGACGGCAAAGCCTTTCAAATCAAGCTAGGTCAACTGCGCGGCGTTGAGAGCCAGGGCATGCTGTGCTCTGCGCGAGAACTCAAACTCTCTGATGAACACGGCGGCCTGCTAGAGCTGGCTGCCGATGCGCCGCTGGGTCAAAACATCCGCGATCACCTCAAGTTGGACGACACGCTGTTCACCCTCAAGCTCACACCCAATCTGGCGCATTGCCTGAGCGTGTATGGCGTGGCACGTGAGGTGTCGGCGTTGACGGGCACGCCGCTCAAAGTGTCGAGCTTCCCAGCGGTGGCCGTCGGGATGCCAGACCAATTGCCCGTGCGCATCAGCGCGCCTGATTTGTGTGGCCGTTTTTCCGGTCGCATTGTGCGCAATCTCAACCCCAAAGCTGCCACGCCGCAGTGGATGGTGGATCGACTCGCGCGCTGTGGCCAACGCCCTGTGACGGCACTGGTGGACATCTCCAACTACGTCATGTTCGAGCTGGGTCGTCCGACCCACATCTTTGATTTGAACAAGATCCACGGTGGCCTGGATGTGCGCTGGGGCCGTGCGGGGGAGCAGATCAAGCTGCTCAATGGCAACACCGTGACGGTGGATGACAAGGTTGGCGTGATTGCGGATGATGTGCAGGTGGAGTCTCTCGCGGGCATCATGGGGGGTGACGCCACGGCGGTGTCTGATGACACCAACAACGTCTACGTTGAAGCCGCTTTTTGGTGGCCCAAGGCCATCGCAGGCCGCTCACGCCGCTACAACTTTTCTACCGATGCGGGTCATCGCTTCGAGCGCGGGGTCGATCCCGGCGAGACGGTGGCGCACATCGAGCGCATCACCCAACTGATCATCGACATCTGCGGCGTGTCTGAGACGGTGTGTGGCCCGGTGGATGACCTGCAAGTCAATCTGCCCAAGTCAGAGCCGGTAGTCTTGCGCGTAGCACGTGCCGTCAAAATCATTGGCATGCCTTTGACCCAAGGCCAATGTGCCGACGCGCTGGCGCGTCTCGGTTTGCCGCTGACCCAAGGTGATGGCCTGATCACCGTCACGCCGCCGTCCTTCCGATTTGATCTGCAAATCGAAGAAGACCTGATCGAGGAAGTTGCCCGCATGGTGGGCTACAACCAGTTGCCGCACACGCCGCCACTGGCCCCCATCACGGCAAAAATTCGTACTGAATCACAGCGTGGCCCGTTTGCAGTGCGCCGCTCTTTGGCTGCATTGGGCTACCAAGAAACCATCAACTTCAGCTTTGTTGAAGAGCGTTGGGAAAACGAGTTGGCGGGCAACCCCAACCCCATCAAGCTGCTCAACCCCATTGCCAGCCAGATGAGTGTGATGCGATCTTCGCTTTTGGGTTCTTTGTTGCAAGTTCTTAAATTCAACCTGGATCGCAAAGCTACGCGTGTGCGCGTGTTTGAGTTGGGCCGAGTCTTCTTGCGCGATGCCAGCGTTAAAAACACCGACACCACGGTTGAAGGTTTCCACCAACCCATGCGAGTGGCTGGTTTGGCCTATGGCCCGGCCAATGCTTTGCAGTGGGGCCAAAAGTCGCAAGCCATTGACTTCTATGATGCCAAGGGCGATGTGCAGGCCTTGCTGTCGCCCCACAAGCCTGTGTTTGAAGCCGTGGAGCACCCTGCCATGCACCCAGGCCGTTGTGCGCGCGTGATGCTGAATGGCCGCGCCATTGGTCATGTGGGCGAGTTGCACCCCAAGTGGCGACAGGGCTATGAGTTGGCGCAGGCCCCGGTGATGTTTGAGCTGGAACTTGACGCGGTTCTCCAGCGTGAAGTACCTGCTTTTCAAGAGGTGCTCAAGCACCAGCCGGTGGAGCGTGACTTGGCCATCGTGGTGGCCGAATCTGTCACGCACGACGCGGTGATGCAGGCCGTCTGGGCTGCACCGACTGAGGGCCTGTTGCGTGATGCGTTATTGTTCGACGTGTACCGCGCTAAAACCCTGACTCAGGGCACGGGCGATTCAACCCCCGCAGCAACTGAGTCAGGCGAAAAGAGTTTGGCCTTGCGTCTGACGCTCAATGGTGCGCAAGAGAGCTTGACCGAAGCCCAGATCGAGGCGGCAGTTAAAGCCGTATTGGAGCGACTGGTGACGGGTGTGAACGCCCGACTCCGCGCTTGATTGAACGACAAGCAGACCAAGGCAGATCAAAGGACATCATGGAAATCACCGTTGAAAGCCTGGAAACGCCTGCGCTCACCAAAGCCCAGTTGGCCGAACTGCTGTTTGAGCATATCGGGCTGAACAAGCGCGAGTCCAAAGACATGATTGATGCCTTCTTCGACCTGATGGCCGACAGGCTGGTTGAAGGTACGGATGTGAAGATTTCAGGCTTCGGCAATTTCCAAATCCGCACCAAAGCCCCGCGCCCCGGGCGCAACCCCCGCACCGGGGAAACCATCCCGATTGAGGCCCGTCGAGTGGTTACTTTTCATGCCAGCCATAAGCTGAAAGAGCAAATTCAGGAAGATGGCTTGAATTAAGCGGATTAAGCAACGGACTCAATGGGTTTTCGCTTTGCCGTAACGCCACCAAGGCAGCAGCTTGCTCAGAGCCAAAACCTGACCTGAAGCGGGCGGTGACGTCAGTCTGTAGCCTGGCAGGGCGGCGAGCTCGTCGTGCCACCCCTGGCTTTGCAACACCACGCGCAGGGCTTGAACGGCGGGCTCATCCAGTGCCGATTTCAAGCAGACCAGGTGGTAGTCCTCCTCAATCAGAGGTACAAAATCCAGCCCACGCGCGCGGGCGGCCGCTTCAATCCCCAGACCCACGTCGGCTTGGCCCGCCGCCACGGCCTGGGCCACGGCCGCGTGCGATGGCTCGGTGTGTTCGTAGCCGCTGAGGTCGGCTGGGTTGATATTGGCTTGCGCCAAAAGTTCGTCCAGTAACACCCGTGTGCCTGTGCCCCGTGCGCGGTTGACGAATCGTGCGCCACAGCGCTTGATGTCTTCAAACGAGTTCAATGCCAGCGGGTTGCCCTTGGACACCATCAGGCCCTGGGTGCGCCGGGCAAAGCCGATGATTTTGTGCAGACCGGGCTTGAGCAGAGGCTTGTAAGTTTGCCCGGCGATGGAGTCAAGGCCGGGCTGCTGGCGGGTGTGAAAGCCTGCCATCACGCAGCGCCCTTCGTTCAGGGCGCGGATCGCGTCCACACTGCCCGTAAATCGGATGTCTAGGTGCAGTTGGTGCTGCGTGGCAGCATGCTTGCGTAAGGCGGATAAAGCGTCGTCGTGACTGGCATACAGGGTCAGCACATGACTGGCGGTATCAAAGGCCACGGCAAAAGCGCGCTCCAGATCGGCACGCAGCGACTCGATTTGCGGCGACAAGCGTGCCTGGGCCTGACGCTCGGCCCACAGCAACTTCGTTCCAAATTCGCTCAGACGCGCGGACTTGCCTTTTTCCCAAAGGATAAGAATAAAGCCCAACTCGGATTCCCAGCGTTTGAGCTCGCCCCAGACATGGCGGTAGGAGAGTTGCATCAAACGCGCCGCACCTGAAATAGAGCCCGAGGTCTCGACGGCATGCAGTAGATCGAGCAGGGGGTTGTTGATCAGAGCCGACGCCGTGGCGTCTTGAGCCTTGGCGTTCAAGCGCAGTTGCTCAAAACTGTAGTTGAAATAGATCTTATGCACGTGGCTTCATATCGCTGAAAAGAGGGGGAGCGCTTACGATACCCGATTCATTTTTGCTAAGGAAAATTCATATGAAATCAAGCGTGTTTTTAAAGATGTTTAAGTCTGAAAGTCTTTATAAATTTGTGAAAGCCGCTCTTTTATTGATAGCGGCTACAAACGCATCAGCTCAAAATCTGGTGATGGCATCGACCACCTCCACCGAACAATCAGGCCTGTTTTCATACCTGCTTCCCGCCTTCAAAGCCGCTAGCGGCATCGACATCAAAGTGGTGGCGCTGGGCACCGGCCAAGCGTTGGACATGGCACGTCGGGGCGATGCTGATGTGGTGTTTGTGCATGACCAGCTTGCAGAAGAAAAATTTGTGGCGGATGGCTTTAGCCTCAAGCGCCTGCCCGTGATGTACAACGACTTCGTTCTCATCGGCCCGCTGGCCGACCCCCTCAAAGTCAAGGGCAGCGACATCGTGGTTGCGCTGAAGAAGCTGTCTGCCAGCAACGGCTCGTTCATCTCACGTGGCGACAAGAGCGGCACCCATGCGGCTGAGCTGCGTTTTTGGGGTATGACGGGGCAAGCCGCTCAAAAAGGCAGTGGCTACCGAGAATGCGGCTGCGGCATGGGCCCCGCGCTCAACATCGCCGCCAGCACTGGGGCCTACGTGTTGGCAGATCGTGGCACTTGGCTTAACTTTAAAAACAGAGCCGATCTGGCTGTGCTGGTCGAGGGTGACACCAAGCTCTTCAACCAATACGGCGTGATGGTTGTCAACCCGGCCAAGCACCCGCATGTCAAGGTCAAAGAGGCCCAGAATTTTGCGGACTGGGTGACTTCAGCACCTGGGCAGACGAGCATTGCTGGCTACAAGATTGGCGGTGAGCCAGTGTTTTTTCCGAATGCGGGGAAATAGAGCTTTCTTGATAAACAACCGCGCTGTGCGCGGCGTGTAATGGGGGTGGCTCCGGCCACCCCCATTACACGTTCCGGTCAGAGCTCATATCCCAATCGACTAGACTAGAAGGATCAGCAGCAGCACGAAGGCGATCGTTCCGGTCAGAGCTCATATCCCAATCGACTAGACTCACGTGGCGGATGTCCCGGCCAAGCTGCGCGTTCCGGTCAGAGCTCATATCCCAATCGACTAGACTGAAGCCGCCACGATGGACGACATGGGAGTCGTTCCGGTCAGAGCTCATATCCCAATCGACTAGACTGCCAAGAAAACGAATACTGTTCAATGGTTGGTTCCGGTCAGAGCTCATATCCCAATCGACTAGACTCAATGTACAAGAATCCAGCCAACACAAATGGTTCCGGTCAGAGCTCATATCCCAATCGACTAGACTGTCAGCCTGGTTGATGCCAAGCTGCACCTAGTTCCGGTCAGAGCTCATATCCCAATCGACTAGACTTCTTACTTCTGCATCCCGGGCGATGTTCCCGTTCCGGTCAGAGCTCATATCCCAATCGACTAGACTTTTAAATTGCGTGTCAACAGACCGCCCGCCGTTCCGGTCAGAGCTCATATCCCAATCGACTAGACTTGCAAATGCTTTTGTATATACAACCGTATCGTTCCGGTCAGAGCTCATATCCCAATCGACTAGACTCTGGAGCATGCAATTAGTGCGAGCAGACGCGTTCCGGTCAGAGCTCATATCCCAATCGACTAGACTCATCAATAACCACGTTTGCATCGAGTTCCAGTTCCGGTCAGAGCTCATATCCCAATCGACTAGACTGACGCAATGCATAAATGCGTGGGTGATGCCGTTCCGGTCAGAGCTCATATCCCAATCGACTAGACTATCACCCATTGTCAAGGCCGCAGCGTATGGGTTCCGGTCAGAGCTCATATCCCAATCGACTAGACTAGGTCTACGATAACCCCTTGATTCGTCAAGGGGTTTTTCGTTTTCTGAGTCTGAAAAATCATGGCGCAATTTAGAAAAGATCAAACTGGTCTGGCGTTTTATTCGCGGGCAGCTTGGCTTTGCCGTGGAACGAGATGATGCGTTCGTACTGTTTGTCGGTGAATTGAAGAATATTCACTTTGCCGCCTTCTGGCAAGGCGTCTTCGACGCGTTTGCCGTAAGTGTCGAGTTGCGCCTGACTGGTGCAAAAACGCATGTAAACCGAGAATTGCGACATCGCAAATCCCATGTCCAGTAGCGAGTTACGGAATGCCGTGGCTGCTTTGCGCTCGACTTTCTCGATCACCGGCAGATCAAACATCACGACAACCCACATCAGTCTGTAGCCTGACAACATGAGTGATCCACGGGTCTATTCATCGTTGAGCGCTGCTGCCAGCGCCAGTGGCAAGCCGGGCAGTGGCAAATCCAGTTTTTCGCGCTCGCCTAGATAAACCTGCGCGAGCGAGGTGGCCAGTTTTTGGACACACACCATGACGGGTGTGGCACCCGCGTCGGTTTGCATGTCGTCGTACAGCGTGCGAACCAAAGCGCGTTTGGTCTCGGGTGTGATGTCAGTCTCGCCGTTGCGCCGTAGCTGCCACACTTTGAGATCAATGACGGGGCGAAAAGGCTCCATCAAATCATCCACCAGACGCATCGGGTTGCTGTCGTTGCTGTGGTGCAGGCCGAGCGTGGGGTGCAGGCCCGCCGCCACCACGGCGCGCGCTGTGGTGGCACGCAGCACGGTGTAGCCATAGTTGAGCATGGCATTGAGGCCACCCGCATCCTGATCGCGCCGGAAGGCGTCGCCAAACAGCAAGCCCCAATAGCGCCGTGCGCCTTGGGCTTCCATGTTGTCGGGGTCACCGGAGCGTACTTTGCTGACCAATGCAGCGAGTGGGGCAGTGGGGCTGCCCATGGCCGCCAGCGCTGCGGCTTGCTGCTCCAGTTTGGCCCGCACGACTTCGGCCCAAAGCCGTTTGGTTGTCGGCTTGGTGGCTTCCAGTTGGGCATCAAAACGTTTGCCTTGATGGTGATGGCCATCCAGTGATAGCAGCATGCCCACGGCATTGTGGTTGGCTGCGCACAGTACAAAAGGCGCGCCGCGTTCGGCCAGGGCCACCAGCAGGTTGTTGGTGTAACTCAGGCCGTGCGCGTTGGCGATGACGGCCCCAATGTCGTCCAGCGGTACTTGGCCCAGTTCCTTGCGTTCGCCCTCAGTGTCTTGCACCACCATGAAGCCGCGATGTATAAACAGGTGGCGCCTGTCGTCGGCCACTTCAACGATGCGACCAATCATTCGCGTTAGGCCCGAAAACCGGGGTCGTGGAGTTCGCCGATGGGGGAGATGGTGATGCGGCGGGCTTGAGATTTTTGAAACGAACCGGCCATCTTTGAAACGTAAGTGAACAGATCACTTTTGTCGCGGTTTCGTGAATCGACATTGGCCTCTTGCGCATCAGCCATGAACACTTGCCCATTTCCGCTCAGTGTCGCGACGCGCATTGTGCGTAGTGACCCGTCGATTTCTAGGCGGACTGAATCATCCAAAATCAACCTCATCACCAATGGCTTCCCGTTCACACTCAAATTCGGATGCCTCAACCGCGCCACCCCATGCGTGCGCACAAGTTGATACGCTTCAAAAGTGGAAATGACTTCACCCTCCCATTTCCCTTTCTCATTGCGAATAATTTCAATGCAATAGTTGCTGTCACCCTTGTAACCTTTGTAGGGACGCGGTTCGCCGTTAGGTAGCAGGCCATGTCGTGCCGTGGCTTTTGCATCGGTGAACTGTATGACCTTGAGGTTGTCTTCAATCCGTTCACGCTTTCCATCCACTGTTTTGTGAACGCTGACGCGACTATTGCCCAGTAGCCCATAAGCCGTGTCGTTGTGCATCGCACCCTCATGGCTGTGATCCGGTTTGTGGCTGACCCAGATGTTGCTTATGGCGCGCTGCACGTGATCACGGTAGCTCTCCCATGGCAAAGGCATGGTTTCTACCAACCGGTTGAGCTGCTGCTCCCGTGCGCTGGCGCTGGCCCGGGCGAAGCGTTGTAGCAGGCCCTGATCGGTGACGGCGATGACGCAGGCATCCACTGCATGATGGCGGTGGTCGTTTCGATTTTTGAGTCCATCGACACCCAGCACATCGTTCAAACCAAATTTGGCGCGCAGCATGGCTGTCATGCGGCCAGGGATGACGCGGGTGTTTTGCGGGCAGATCAAGCTCATGTACTCGCGTGCCACCTTGCTCATATGGCGGGTGTCGTTGAGTGCGCGCGGCAAGAAGCCTGCATCGTCCCTGAGCCATTGCTTCATGGCGTCTTCCCCAAAACGATAGCGTTTGGCTTTGGGCATCTGTTCGGCGCGGGCCAGCATGTCGGCATAGACAAAACCGGCTGCCGTTTGCTCGCCAAATGCGGCCCACGGCGTGCGGTTGCCTTTGACACGATTGGCTTGCCGCAGGGCGACAGTTTTGTTGTTCAGGCTATCGTCCAGTGTTTCTGAAAACGGGAGGATGTGTTCGATTTCAACCTGTTCACTGAGCAGCATAGTGGCACTGATTTGGACGCCAGAGTAGGGGCAGCGGCGGTCAGCGGGATCAAAGCTCAATTCTTCCCACAGAATCATTTTCTGAATATCCGCAATCCTGACCCGCTCCGGGCTGATGCCCAGCGTGCCTGCCACGTCAGCCCGTAAGCGGATATTTCTGCGTTGATTTTCAGCCTGCCGTTTGTTTTCGTCTTCTCGTTGATCTTTGCTTTGTTTGAGGTCGCGCGCCACCTCGACGATCACTTCACTGGGGTGGCCGTAGCGCTTGATCAACGCATTGACCACCAGCCGTACCTGATTCAGACCAATGTGCACTGTGGGGTTGGCGATCTTGCCGTAGCGTTTTTCATCGCCGTCCTTCGGATCGTTCGTTCCAAAGCCAACGTGGCGTTGCAAAGGCTGGCCGTAGTAGGGCAGCTCTGCCAATATTTCACCTGTCGCGGCAGGGCTGATGTTGCTGTGGTGATCAAAGCCCGCTGCTTGCACGGCCTTGTCGTAGGTCACGACATCTCTGCGCAGCTCTGGCAGGATGCGGGCCAAAGCCTTGGCGCACAAGCTACCGTAGCCTTCTGGCAGGCCTGTATTGGCGATGGCCTCGGCATGCGATTCATCAACGCCTGTGTTTTCTTGCAGCCAGCGCACGAGTTTGGCTTCGTTTTCTTCCTTGACGAGTTGCAGCACTATCTCGTCCTGTTTAGTTTCATCAAACTCAAACCACTCAGCACCAAAGTGCTTGGCGTTGCTCAGGATGGCGCTGGTGACGTTGCCTTTGAGTTCTTGCCGTTTCGGGTCTTCAAAGTTGAACTGAACGGCCCCTCCTGTTTTGAGTAATGTCTTGATTTGCGTGAACGTGCGCTTGCTGTTGGACTCCAAGGCTTGGATCAAGTCATCACGTTGTTGCCGCGTCAACGCTTCCTCTTTTAAGCCTGGGCGCAGGATGCGCAGATTGTTGACCTCCTGGTACATGCGGAAGCGCTGTGTGCTGGGCAATGCCAAGGGGGCGCGTTCTTCATCCGGCATGAAGGTGCAGCGCCCTGGTTTGACGGGTTTGAGGGGGCGTTGATGCAACAACACATCTCTCAAATCGGCGCGAGCGGCTTCGGTGAACAGTGCGGGATTTAACTCGGCCTGCTTGCGCCATAGCGCATCAAACTCGTCCTCGATCATGGCTCGGTCAATGTACAGGTCGTAGCTTTTGTCGATGCGGGTTTTGCCATCGTCTTTGATGACTTTGTTTTGACGATAGCGAGCCCTGACGGTCAGGTCGGCTGCATCGCGCTTGTGCAGCCATTCGCCCACCGTGCGGCAGTTCTCTGTTTTGAGGGTTTCGCGCAGTTTACTGATGGCGGTTTTCAGTGCGCCACTGTCGTTGTCGGCTTTATCCGTCTTGCGGTTACTTTTGAAGCCGCGCCGCTGGTTGATGTGAAATAGGGTGCGACCAAATTCTGCGGGCGTAAGCGCTTCATCCAGCCCCTTGGCACGCAGGGTGTAAGGGTTCAGCGTTAGCAGTGTTTTTCGTTCAGCTTCTTCGGATGAAAAGAAACGGTGCTCAACGAGCGATCGCATCATCCGCGCCTTGCGTTTGAGCAGTCGGTCTCGGCGGCGGCGCATGGAGCGCGCATCGCGCCGGGTGACGGCCAGTGATGAGCCGTCTTTGGGGTTGCGCCCATCTGAAAAGATGCGAACCCCTGCTTTGATGATTGCGCAAGGCAGGTTTTCAGCTGAGAGCCGAACCATGGCCCAGCCTAGCGAAGTTGAACCCAAATCTAGCGCGAGTCGATACCGCATTGCTGGCATGCTTGCCTCCCTTTTTGTAAGCCCCGTTTGTACCTTGATACGTGCTACTATTCAAGCACTTATCGATTGGGATATGCGCTCTGAACGCTAACAAGCTGAAAGATGCACCAAATGGAAAGCCGCTATATGCGGCTTTCGTCTTTTCTGCATGGAAAAAAGGCCTAGCCTCTTTTGTCTATGTGCGAAAACAGCTCTGTTTTCTGTAACAGGTCAGATATTAATCAACGCACCCTGCCACCACCCAGTTTTCGGTACACCGTGGCTCGGCTGATGCCCAGTGTCATAGCAGCCTCGGCTACGTTGCCTCGGGCCTCTTCGACGGCCTTCAAGATCATGGCCGTCTCCACGTCTTTTAGAGGGACTCGGTGGGCTACTGGCGGGCTTGATTTGAATGCAGGCCAAGTGGTGGTGGTGGCCTCGTGAAGACGGTTTGCCATACGAGCTTGCACTTGCAAGCGCAGGCCTGACCATAGTGGCGCGTCAAGCCGCTCACTTTGATGTCGCGCTGCATCAAACAAGAGGTCACTGGGCAGCGCAAACAAGTCTCGGCTGTGATGAGTCGCGGCGGGTGATGCAAGGGGTGGGAGCATTTGCCTAGCGGCCTGATTGGCTGCGGTAACAAAGCCATCGGCGTCCAGCCCGATCAGTCCGTCACCTTCATCGCCCATGGGCATGCCCGGCCAGTTCAAACGCAATAGAAGCGTGTGCGGGCGTTGCAGCACCAGCGCGTTTTCAATGTTGCGGGCTGTGTGTGCGACCAAGTGGCGCAACTCGGGGCGCTCGGTTGCCTCCACTCCAGTTAAATCTAGCATGCCTACGTAGCGGCCATCTGGGCCAAACAAAGGCGCACCCGCGCAACTATAGGCGGACGTGTCGTTGAAGAAATGTTCTCCCCTGTGCAGCCACACCGGCTGCTGCAATTGCAGGGCAGCGCCTATGGCGGTGGTGCCGACACTTTGCTCAGACAGATCAGTGCCAATCCGGGTGATGAGATCGACCCGGCGGTCACTGCGGTCAATGGGGCCATCCACGTCCACCACCACGCCGTCTTGGTTGGTCAATATGGCGAAGTAGCGTGTGTCGGCCAGAGCGCTGCCGAGCTGCTTCAAGATCGGGCTGGCGGCCTGAATCAGGATGAGGTTGCTCTCCGTGGTTTGCCGCATGCGCTGTGACGAAGCGGCTTCAAAATTGAGCCGGTGCTCAGGTCGCTGCCCTTGGCTTAAACAGCGCTGCCAAGATTGTTCAATCCAGGGTTCGACCAAGCCGTTGGTGGCGCAGGGCGCCTCAACCAGGGCTAGTTGCCGTGCCCGCGCAATGCGCTCCATGCGGTTGGCAGGCATCAGTGGGGTGGGCGTGGGCATGGTTGGGTATTTTGTTGGACTCGGCGTCTCATTTTGAGAATATTGTTTCAAATGAGCAAGCAACAAGGGAAAACCCTTGAGTGCAGTGTGAGGGTTGACTACAACAATACCTAAGCATTTCCATTCATAGGACATGAGCCTTTCAACGACGATTTTAAGGAGAGACAGATGCAAAAAGTGTTGCACATCGACGCCAACAAATGCACGGGCTGCTTGCAGTGCGAGATGGCGTGTTCGTTTGAGAATTACGGCATCTTCGCCCCCGCCAAGTCGCGCATCAAGGTGTTTGACTTTCATCACACGGGCAAAAAAGTGCCCTACACCTGCACCCAGTGTGACGAGGCTTGGTGTCTGCATGCATGCCCGGTGGAGGCCATCACGGTGGACAAGGCCACGGGGGCCAAGGTGGTGAACGACTCTACCTGTGTGGGTTGCAAGGTCTGCACCATTGCCTGCCCGTTTGGCACCATCAACTACGTGCAAGAAACCGGCAAGGTGCAAAAGTGCGACCTGTGCGGAGGTGATCCGGCTTGCGCCGAAGCCTGCCCGACAGCGGCCATCACATTCATAGACGCCAATTGGACTGGCCTGGGCAAGATGGCCGAGTGGGCCAACAAGCTTGGCAACCAACCTTCCGCTGCTTAAGGAGAACGATCATGTCATGGGCTGGAAAACTTCTTCGCGTTAATCTGACGGCTGGCACCGTCAAATCTGAACCCCTCAACATGGACTGGGCGCAGGCCTATCTAGGCTCGCGTGGCCTGGGGTCTAAATACCTGGTGGAGGAGGTCGATCCCAAGGTCGATCCACTCTCACCCGGCAACAAAATCATCTGGGCCACCGGCCCCTTGACCGGCACCATGGCCTCCACGGGTGGGCGCTACACCGTCATCACAAAGAGCCCGTTGACCGGGGCCATTGCCTGCTCCAATTCGGGCGGCTACTGGGGTGCGGAGTTGAAGATGGCGGGCTGGGATATGGTGATTTTTGAAGGCAAAAGCGCCAAGCCGGTGTACCTCTACATCAACGACGATGTGGCCGAGCTGCGCGATGCTGCCCACCTGTGGGGCAAGAGCGTGTGGGAGACCGAAGAGACGCTCAAGAAGAGTCTGCAAGACCCACTCACCCGCGTGTCGAGCATCGGCAAGGCAGGCGAAAACGGCGTGCTGTTTGCCGCCGTGGTGAACGACCTGCACCGCGCGGCTGGCCGCTCGGGCGTGGGCACGGTGATGGGCAGCAAAAACCTCAAGGCGATTGCGGTGCGCGGCACGATTGGCGTGGGCAATATCCGCGACCCCAAGGCTTTCATGAAAGCCGTGAAGGAGAAGAAGAAAATCCTCGCCGACAACGCCGTCACTGGCCAGGGTCTGCCCACCTACGGCACGCAGATTTTGATGAACGTCATCAACGAAGTGGGCGCGCTGCCTACGCGTAACCACCAAGACGTGCAGTTTGAGGGCGCGAAAGACATCTCTGCCGAAGCCATGGCCACACCGCGCAAGACCGATGGTAAAAAGCAACTGGTGACCAATCAAGCCTGCTTTGGCTGCACCATCGCCTGCGGGCGCGTCAGCAAGATGGACGCAGGCCACTTCACCGTGGCCAACAAGCCGCAGTACTGGGGGGCCTCCGGCGGGCTGGAGTACGAAGCCGCCTGGGCACTGGGTGCGGCCAACGGCGTGAACGACTTGGAAGCGCTGCAATACGCCAGCATGATTTGCAACGAGGAGGGTATTGACCCGATCAGCTTTGGCGCCACCATTGGCGCGGTGATGGAACTGTATGAAAAGGGCGTGTTGACCAAGGAGCAGATCGGCATTGAAGCGCCGTTTGGCTCTGCCAAGGCGCTGGCTTTTCTGGTGGAAGAGACCGTCAACGGGCGCGGCTTTGGCAAGGACATTGGCCAAGGCTCCAAGCGCTTGACCGCGAAATTCGGCCACCCTGATTTGTCCATGACCTCCAAGGGCCAAGAGTTCCCGGCCTATGACGGGCGCGGCATCCAGGGGATTGGCCTGGCCTATGCCACCAGCAACCGGGGTGGCTGCCATTTGCGTGGCTACACCATCGCGTCTGAGGTGCTGGGCATCCCAGTCAAGACCGATCCATTGGAGCACGAAGGCAAGCCTGAGTTGGTCAAAGCCTTTCAAGATGCCACGGCTGCGTTTGACTCATCAGGCCTGTGCATTTTCACCACCTTCGCTTGGGGTTTGGCCGATCTGGCGCCGCAGTTGCAGGCTGCGATTGGCGAGCAGTTCACCACCGAAGAACTGGAGAAAGTGGGCGAGCGCATCTGGAACCTGGAGCGCGAGTTCAATAATGCCGCAGGCTTCACCGCCAAAGACGACAGCTTGCCCAAGCGGCTGCTGACCGAACCCGCCAAGACCGGCCCCGCCAAGGGCAAGGTCAGCATGTTGGCCGAGATGCTGCCCAAGTACTACGAAGTGCGTGGCTGGGACCCGCAAGGCCGCCCCACCGCTGCCACCAAGACCCGACTGGGGCTGTAAGCGCTGCCCTGAAGCCAACTAAGGCATACAGCGAAACAGCGGCCCACCCCAGGCCGCTTTTCTTTTTCTGAAAGTAGCACCATGACCCATCACCTCATCCTTGGCGCGGGCCCCGCTGGCGTCATTGCGGCGGAGACGATCCGCAAGCACGCACCGCATGACAGCATCACCCTAGTGGGGGACGAGCCCGAGCCGCCTTACTCGCGCATGGCCATTCCTTACCTGCTCATGGGCAATATTGCCGAAGGTGGGACGCACCTTCGCAAGAGCGCCACGCACTTCGCTGATTTGAAAATCAATGTCATTCAAGCGCGCGCCAAGCAGGTGGACGTGGCCAACAAAAGTGTCGCGCTCGACAACGGCCAAACCCTCACGTTTGATCGACTGCTGATCGCCACTGGCTCCGTGCCGGTGAATCCGCCGATACCCGGCATGGACAGCGCGGGCGTGCACCACTGCTGGACGCTGGACGACGCGCGCCACATCATGAAGCGCGCCGTCAAAGGCGCGCGCGTGTTGCAACTGGGTGCGGGCTTTATCGGCTGCATCATCATGGAAGCGCTGGCCGCACGCGGCGTTCGCTTAAGTGTGGTGGAGATGGGCGACCGCATGGTGCCGCGCATGATGGGACCCACCGCAGGCGGCATGATCCGCGACTGGTGCGAGGCCAAGGGCGTGCAGGTGTTCACCGGCACTAAGGTCGAGGCTATTGAACCCGGCGCACCCGGTGAGCCGCTCAAAGTTCGCCTGTCCAACGGCCAACACATGGAGGCTGATTTGGTCATCAGCGCGGCGGGCGTCAAACCCTTGATTGGGTTTTTGGAGCACTCAGGGATCACCTGTTTGCAAGGCGTGTTGACCGATGAGCACCTACAGACCAATGTGCCCGGCATTTACGCGGCGGGGGATTGTGCCGAGGCCTTTGACAAGGTCAGCGGCAAGACCATCGTCAGCGCCATTCAGCCCAATGCAGCCGAGCAAGCCCGTGTGGCGGCGCTCAATATGGTGGGGCAGCCCACCGCGCTTAAAGGCGTCACGCAAATCAACGTGCTCGACACCTTGGGTTTGGTGTCCACCAGCTTTGGCAATTGGGAGGGCGAGGCGGGGGGTGAACACGTTGAACTCACCGACAAGGTGGCCGGCCGCCACCTGAGCCTGCAATTCAACGGCGACGTGATGGTGGGCTCTAACAGCGTGGGTTGGACTGAGCATGTGGGCGTGATGCGCGGTCTGGTTGAAGGGGCGATTTCGCTGGGTGACTGGAAAGACAGGCTGCTGCATGACCCTACCCAACTCATGGTGGCCTACATCGCCTGTGCCCAAGGGCAGGATCAATGGAGCGGCGCGGCAGACGAGCGTCGTCGATAAAAGCTGCTCATAAAAACCGCTCATGAAAATCACCTTCAAACTCTTTGCCTCCCTCACCGACTACCTGCCCGCCCAAGGGCGCGAAGGCAATGTGGCCGAGATTGAGGTCGAGCCCAACGCCAGCGTCAGCCAGATCATCGAGTCCTTTGGTTTGCCCGCCAAACAGGTGCACCTCGTGCTGGTGAATGGCCGCTACATCGACCCCATGCAGCGCCAAACACAAACGTTGGCCGAGGGCGATGCGCTGGCCATCTGGCCACCGATTGCGGGCGGTTGACCTCAGTCACCTATGCAGTCCGTCTATCTTGAGAGTTTTGAGCGCGATATGGGCTGCACCCCGGCGGAGTGGCTGGGGTGGCTACCGCAGGCCATTGGCGCAAACTTTTATGAACTCTCTGGCGCATCCGCCACGGTTCAGATTGGCCCCGGCCAGTTGCAGCTCACCTGGCAAATAGCGCCGCCGCGCCAGATCGCCCTGGCCCGCATTCCCCGGCTGCTGGTGAGCTTTAAATTTACCCAGTTGGATGATGCCCAACGCTACACCTTCATGAAGCGGTTTGATCTTTATATGCAGCGTGGCGGTGGGTAATTTCAGCGGATAAATGGCCTGAAACGTCCATTTATCTAGCGTAAGCAGCTATTAAAAAATTAGCGCTCCAGATTCCGATCACGGTGAGCAAGAGCGAGCCAAACAGGTGCAAGGTAGCCGTACCCAGTGCCAAGACATAGCGCTGCTGCATCAGCATGCCCACCACTTCGGCGCTGAAGCTGGAGAAGGTCGTCAGCGCGCCCAAAAAGCCAGTCACCAGGGCCAGCCGACATACCGGGTCAAGCTCAGGCATGGCTTGAAAAATGGCGACGCACACGCCGACCAAATAACCACCGATCAAATTGGCCGCCAGCGTGCCATAGGGCAGTACCGCGCCTGGGTTGAGCCACAGGCCCAAGCCCCAGCGGGACAGAGCTCCCAGGCAAGCGCCAACGCAAATGGCAAGGACAGACAGCATGGTGAGTCTTCAGTGATAGGGCGTGTGAATGCCTGTAGATTTAAAACGGTGGATCGTTGTCGGTAGGGGCACTTGACCCTGCAATGCTCGCGGGTGCCGGGGGCGGCGCAGCAATGAGGCTCTGCTCGCCACCCAGCGCCCCGATCAAATCCGCCAGCATCTTGCGCAGCTCACCGGTGCTGATGGCCACGTCGGCGTCAAAGCCGTCTTCTTTCTCGGTCGATGTGCCGTCAAAAACACCTTCCAGGAAAGTGATTTTTTTGAGCTGCATGGCCTCGCCCAGCACAAAGCCCACGCGCCCCTCCCAACTCAGCGCCAGTTTGGTGGGCAGCTTGCCCTCCGCAATGTGCTTGCGCACCTCGTCATTGGCCAGGTTGTGGCGGGTGAAGCGCACCACCGATTTTTGTTCGTCGGCGGATTTGAGCTCGCACTCCCGCTCCACGCTCAGGCTGGGCGGCAGCTCATCTGCGCTCTTCACCGTGAGCCACTCGGTCATGGCGGCCTGGGGCGAGACGGCGGTTTGCAGCAGCGTGAGCGACAGGCCCGGCAGGCTGCTCACCAAGCTGGTGATGATGTCGTCCGCCTTGCCTTGGCTGCCCGCGTCGGTGAGCAGCAGACGTGCCTCGCGGTCAATCCAGACCCACACGCTGGACTGGCGCGCGAAGGCCTGCGGCAGCAGCGAGAGCAGGGCTTCTTGACGCAGTTCTTTGCTTTCTTTCTTGCCGGGCTTGCGCCCGGTAGCCGCCTCGATGGCGTCGATCTGTTCTTGCGCTTTGCGCTGTACAACCGACCCAGGCACGGCCTTGGTTTCTATCATCAGCCGCATGATCCAGTGGCCGCCTACCGCCTCGACCAGCGGGCCATGGGCCTCACCGCGCGGCTCGCTCCAACCCAGGGATTTTTCTTGTGTGGCGCCGCAGGGCGCAAAGCGCGCACCGTCCAGCGCGGCCTCCATCGCCGCCAAGGTGGGCGACCAATCCGTACCGATTCGGTAAATCAACAAACTCTTGAACACAGGTTTCCTTGGTGTGGGGTGGCGCTAGGCTGAGGGACGCCATCTTAGTGGAAACGTGGGGGGCTTCGGCTATCTGTAACGCGTTGTTTTTACTCAACGCGCCGTGCCCATCACCATATCAGGCACGATAGTGACGATCTGCGGGAACACGGTGATGAGCACGATGCACACCACCAAGCAGCCAAAGAAGGGGATGGCGGCCCGTGCGATGGTGTTGCTGTCTTTACCGGTCATGTTTTGTAGCACGAAGAGGTTAAAGCCGACCGGGGGCGTGACCTCGGCAATCTCCACCAGCAGAATGATGAAAATGCCAAACCAGATCAGATCGAAACCTGCTTTTTGAATCATGGGCAGCACCACCGCGCTGGTGAGCACGATCATGGAGATGCCGTCCAGTGCTGTGCCCAAAATCAGGTAAACCACCGTCAGCACCGCGATCAGCGCCAAGGGCGAGAGCTGCATGGCGTTGACCCATTCGGCCAGCTCACGCGGGATGCCGGTGAAGGCCATGGTCTTGGTGAGAAAGGCCGCACCGGCCAGGATGAACATGATCATGCAACTGGTGCGGGTCGTGCCCATCAGCGCTTCGCAAAAATTGGCCCAGGTGAGCGAGCGGCTCCAGGCAGCCAGGCCGAGCGAGCCCAGCACGCCGTAGGCCGCGCATTCGGTGGCGGTGGCGTACCCGGCAATCAAGACCCAGACCACAAAAATGATCAGCGCCGTGCAGGGCAGCAGGTTGCCCGAGAGGCGGATTTTCTCCATGAAGGTGGTGGGTGGGTCAGCGGGTGGCACCAGATCAGGGTGGCGCAGGCTCCACCACATGATGTAGCCGCTGAACAGCGCCATGAGGAGAAAGCCAGGCAGAAAACCCGCCAGAAAAATGCGGATGATGGAGGCGTCTGCCGCCACGGCATAGACCACCATGGTGATGGAGGGTGGAATCAAAATGCCGAGCGTGCCCGCCGTGGCCAAGGAGCCGATGGCAATTTGTTCGTTGTAGCCGCGCTTGATCAGTTGGGGCAAGGCAACCTTGGCGATGGTGGCGCAGGTGGCGGCGGACGAGCCCGAGACCGAGCCAAAAATGCCGCAGCCCAAAATGGTGGTGTGCATGAGCCGCCCCGGCACACGGTTGAGCCAGGGGCGCAGGCCCTCGAACATATCCTCGCTGAGCCGGGTGCGAAACAAAATCTCCCCCATCCAGATGAACAGCGGCAGCGCGGCCAACTCCCACGAGGCATTGGATTCCCAGAAGGAGGAAAACAGGTTGTTGCCGGGCGATGTGCTGGTAAAAAATGCCTGCCCCACCCAGCCGCAAATGGCCAGGGTCATGGCTATCCAAACGCCACCGGCTAGCAGCACCATCATGATGATGAGCAGCAAGCCCCCGATGAGCAAAATGTCCATGGTGTGAATAGGCCCTAGATGTCCGAAGAGAAGTCGCCGTGCGCGTGGCGCTCTTCAACGGCGGTGACGTAGCTGGGCTTGTTGCCGCGTAGAACGATGATGAGTTCGTCCAGCACCGCCACCAGCAAGAGTATGGAGCCCAGTGCAAAACTGGCTTGCGGAATCCAGATGGGAATGGGCAGCAAGCCCTGGGCTTTTTCTTCAAACACCCAGCTGTCGTAGGTGAAGCGATTGGCCCAATACGCCAGGTAAGCCACGGCCACACTGGCCAGGGTGAGCGAGGTGATTTCCAACACACGGCGTGGGCGCGCAGGCAGTGAATCCAGCAGCAGCGTCACCCGTACAAAATCACCGTGTTTGAAGGCATGGGCCATGGCAAAGAACGAAGCCGCCGCGCAAAACCAGGCCACGATGTCGTTGATTGCACCGGTCCGCACGCCAAACTCACGCGCCACGCTTTGCCCCACCATCAGCAGCATGATGAGCAAAATAAAGGTGGCACCAAGTGCCGCCGAGGCAAGGTAGAGGCGATCTAGAAACCGGCGCATGGTCAGGGCTTATTTCTTGTTGAAATTGGCCAACAACTCCGCACCATCAGGCCCCGCTTTTTTCTGCCAATCGGCCTGCATGATGGAGCCCACTTGTTTGAGGTCGGCCAGGAGTTTTGGGGAGGGCTTGACGATCTTCATGCCTTTGTCGGCCAGAGCCTTGGCGTACCAGTCGTTCTTTTCCTGGCTCACTTTCCAGCCCCGTGTTTCGGCTTCTGCGGCGGCTTTGAGGAGGCCACTCTGCGAGGCGGGGTCGAGCGCGTCAAAGGCTTTTTTGTTGACGATTACCGCGTTCTTGGGCAACCAAGCTTGCGTGTCGTAGAAGTACTTGATGCTCTCGTAGGTTTTGGTGTCGTAGCCGGTGGCACCTGAGCTCATGTAGCTGTTGATGACGCCCGTGGCCAGGGACTGCGACAGCTCGGCGGCTTGGATGGTCACAGGCTGCGCGCCAATGAGTTCGGCGATCTTTGCGGTGGCCGGGCTGTAGGCGCGCCACTTCAAGCCACGCATCTCTGCCACGGAGGTGATTTCTTTGTTGATGAAAATGCCCTGTGGAGGCCAAGCCACGGTGTAGAGCAGCTTCATGCCCTGGGCGGCCAGCAGTTTGTCGAGCGTGGGTTTTTGCGCAGCGGCGAGTTTTTTGGCCTCGGCGTAGCTGCTGGCTAAAAAGGGCACGCCGTCGGCACCGTAAATCGGGTTTTCGTTCTCGAAATTGGCCAACAAAATTTCGCCAATGGGGGCTTGCCCGCCTTGCACAGCGCGCTTGATTTCATTGGCCTTGAACAGCGAAGCGTTGGCGTGCACCGCGATCTTGAGCTTGCCTGCGGTGGCCTTGTCCACATCGCTGGCGAACTGCACCAGGTTCTCGCTGTGAAAGCTGCTGGTGGCGTAGGCGGCAGGCAAGTCCCACTTGGTCTGCGCGGCCACGTTAAAGGCGCACAGGCTCAGGCCGATCAGGGCTGTGGTGGTGGAGAGGGGCAACAGACGAGGGTTCATGAAAACTCCAATGAAGTTCAGGGGCTAAAAATGGCGATGCCAAGGCATTGAAACAAAGCCCTTGACTGTAAGCCCCATCCTGTGCCTGTGACTAGGTGCTTTCCCTGAACACGCCTCATCAATGCTAAATTGCGCGCTTATGAATCATCCCGACACACAGCGCTGGCAGTTTTGGATTGACCGGGGCGGCACCTTCACCGACATCGTGGCCAAGCGCCCGGACGGCACGCTCGTCACCCACAAGCTGCTGTCAGACAACCCGGAACAGTACCGCGACGCGGCGGTTGCAGGCATGCGCCATTTGCTCGGCTTGCAGCCAGGGGAACTCATCACCTCCACGCTGGTGGCCTGCGTGAAGATGGGCACCACCGTGGCCACCAACGCCTTGCTGGAGCGCAAGGGCGACGACACGCTGCTGGTCATCACGCGCGGGTTTAGAGATGCCCTGCGCATTGGCTACCAAAATCGCCCGCGCTTGTTTGACCGGCACATCGTGTTGCCCGAGTTGCTCTACAAGGAGGTGATTGAGGCCGACGAACGCATCGGCGCACAGGGTGAGCTGGTGCAAGCTTTGGACGTGGCCGCACTGCGCACCCAAATGGCCGCAGCCTATGCACGCGGCCTGCGCAGCGTGGCGATTGTGTTCATGCACGGCTACCGCTTCACCGCGCATGAGCTGGCAGCGCAGGCCATTGCGCGGGAGTTGGGCTTCACGCAGATCAGCATCTCGCACCAGACCAGCCCATTGATGAAGCTGGTGAGCCGGGGCGACACCACCGTGGTGGATGCTTATTTGTCGCCAATCCTGAGGCGTTATGTCGATCAGGTGGCGGCGGAGATGCCGGGGGTGAAACTGTTTTTCATGCAGTCGTCCGGCGGGCTCACGGATGCGCAATCTTTCGCGGGCAAAGACGCCATTTTGAGCGGGCCAGCGGGCGGCATTGTGGGCATGGCCCGTACCGCTGAACTGGCCTTGGGCGTGGTGCCCCCCGTTCGCCCTGAGCCTGTCGAAGGGCTTGCAAGGGCTTCGACCAGCTCAGCCCGAACGGATGTGAGGGTGATTGGCTTTGACATGGGCGGCACGTCCACCGATGTGTCGCACTACGCCGGTGAGTTTGAGCGCGAGTTCGAGACCCAGGTGGCGGGCGTGCGCATGCGCGCGCCCATGATGAGCATCCACACCGTGGCAGCGGGTGGCGGATCATTACTCGCCTTTGACGGTGCGCGCTTTCGCGTGGGGCCGCAAAGCGCCGGAGCCAACCCAGGGCCTGCGAGTTATCGGCGCGGTGGCCCGCTGGCCGTGACGGATGCGAACGTGATGGTGGGCAAGGTGCAAGCGGCTTATTTTCCCAAGGTGTTTGGCCCGCAGGGCGATGAGGCGCTGGATGCGGATGTGGTGCGCAAGTTGTTTTCAGAGCTAGCTAACAAGCTTGGGGGTGGCCCCCACCCTAGCCATCCCCCAGCGGGGGAGGGAATGACACCTGAGCAAGTGGCCGAAGGCTTCATCAGCATTGCGGTGCAGCAGATGGCCAATGCCATCAAAAAAATATCGGTGGCGCGCGGCTACGACGTCACCCGCTACACCTTGCAGTGCTTTGGTGGGGCGGGTGGGCAGCATGCTTGTTTGGTGGCCGATGCCTTGGGCATGACGCAGGTCTTGGTGCACCCGCTGGCGGGTGTTCTGTCGGCCTATGGCATGGGGCTGGCCGATCAAAACGTGATTCGAGAGCAGGCCGTGGAGTTGCTCTTGTCAGATGCGTCATTGGCCCAGATCACGCAGCGACTGGATGCACTGGCTGAGGCCGCGTGCGAGGAGTTGACGCGTCAACAGCTCAGCTTGGGTGAGGTCGTGGTGCACCGTCGTGTGCATGTGCGCTACCAGGGCACGGACTCTGCGCTGGTGGTGAAGTTTGGGCCGCTGGTCAGCATCGTCAGTGCGTTTGAGCAGGCCTACCAGCAACGCTTTTCTTTCCTCATGCCGGGCAAGGTCTTGATGGTGGAGGCGGTGTCGGTGGAGGCGGTACTGCCGGGGGATGCGCCGACCGAGCAGCGCGTTACCGTCCATCCACCACGTGAACTGCCGCGCCGCACCGAGGTGCGTGATGGAGTTCCCATGTACTCCGGTGGCCAATGGCATCAGGCCACTTTGGTGCTGCGTGAGGACTTGCGCGCCGGGGATGTGATTGCGGGCCCGGCCATCATTGCCGAGCAGAATGCCACCACCGTGGTGGAGCCGGGTTGGACGGCCACTTTGACGGAGTTTGAGCACCTAAGCCTTGTAAGAAGTGGACAACGTGCTATTAAATTTGCAGCAGGCACCAAGGCCGACCCGGTGATGCTGGAGGTCTTCAATAACCTTTTCATGAACATTGCCGAGCAAATGGGCTTGCAATTGCAAAACACAGCGTACTCGGTCAACATCAAAGAGCGGCTGGACTTTTCTTGTGCTTTGTTCAACGCGCAAGGCCACTTGATTGCCAACGCACCCCATATGCCAGTGCACCTGGGTAGCATGGGGGAGAGCATCAAAACGGTGATTGCCAGTAACGCTGGCAAGATGCAGCCCGGCGATGTTTACGTGCTCAATGACCCCTACCACGGCGGCACGCATTTACCCGACGTGACCGTGATCACGCCGGTGTTTTTGGATTTTTCCGTTCGGTCTGAGTCTGTCGAAGACCTCGCGAGCACTCCCACAAGATCGGTGTCAACGGATAAACCTACCTTCTACGTCGGCTCCCGAGGCCACCACGCTGACATCGGCGGTATCTCTCCAGGCTCCATGCCGCCGTTCTCCACGCGCATTGAAGAAGAGGGCGTGCAGATCAATAATTTCAAACTCGTCGAGCGCGGCGTGCTGCGTGAGGCTGAGATGCTGGCGCTGCTGAAAAGCGGGCTCTACCCCTCACGCAACCCGCAGCAAAACATGGCGGATTTGAAGGCGCAAATTGCCGCCAACGAGAAGGGCGTGCAAGAGTTGCGCAAGATGGTGGCGCACTTCGGGCTGGACGTGGTGCAGGCCTATATGGGCCATGTGCAAGACAACGCCGAAGAGTCGGTGCGCCGCGTGATCACCCAGCTCAAAGACGGGACCTTCACCTTGGCGCTCGACAATGGCGCCCAGATTCAAGTGGCGATTCGGGTGAACGCGGCAAACCGCAGCGCAGAGATTGACTTCACCGGTACATCAGCCCAGCAAAGCAATAACTTCAACGCGCCCACAGCGGTGTGCATGGCCGCTGTGCTGTATGTGTTTCGCACGCTGGTGAATGACGACATCCCGCTCAACGCGGGCTGCTTGAAGCCGCTCAAGGTCATCATCCCTGCGGGCTCCATGCTCAACCCCAACCCACCCGCGTCGGTGGTGGCGGGCAATGTGGAAACGTCGAGCTGCATCACCAACGCACTGTATGGCGCGCTGGGCTTGATGGCCGCGAGCCAGTGCACCATGAACAACTTCACCTTCGGCAATGCGGCCCACCAGTACTACGAGACCATCTCGGGTGGCTCGGGCGCAGGCCCCGGCTTTGACGGTACGAGCGTGGTGCAGACGCACATGACCAACTCGCGCTTGACTGACCCGGAGGTGCTGGAGTTTCGCTTTCCGGTGCGCCTGGAGAGCTATGAAATTCGCCAAGGTTCAGGTGGTGCGGGTCAATGGCGCGGTGGCGATGGCGGGGTGCGTCGGGTGCGGTTTTTAGAAGCGATGACGGCGAGCATCCTCTCCAACGGGCGGGTGCACGGCGCGTTCGGTATGGCCGGGGGGCAGGGCGGCCAAGTGGGCATCAACCGTGTGGTGCGTAGCGATGGCACGGTGGATACCTTGGGCCATATCGGGCAGGCCGAAATGCAACCCGATGATGTGTTTGAGATCCATACGCCAGGGGGTGGTGGGTACGGTGAAGCTGCCTAGCAAGTAATCGCATAGCCGCATAAAAAAACCCGCCGAGTGGCGGGTTTTTTTATGAGGTCTAGCGAATTACTTTTTAGGTGCTTCGGCAGGAGCAGCGGGTTTAGCGTCTTTTGCAGCTTTGGCATCAGCCTTGGCCTTTTTGTCTGCTTCTTTTTTAGCCTTGGCTTCATCAGCCTTTTTCTGCTTTTCTTCTGCTTTGGCTTTCTTGTCAGCTTCTTTCTGCGCTTTGGCATCGGCCTTGGCATCTTTCTTTTCTTCCTTGGCAGCAGGTGCTGCAGCTGGAGAGGCGGCAGGGGCTGCTTTCGTGGCGGGAGCAGCAGCGGCGGTGGCGGCAGGAGCAGCCTTGGCCGCAGCAGGTGCAGCGGCTGCGCCTTTGAAGCCAGCGCCGTTGACGGTCAGGCCTTCGGCTGAGAACTTGGCGGCATTACCTTCACCCACGCCTTTGACGCGCTCGATGAAATCGTTCCAGTCTTTGAAGTTGCCTTTTTTGCGCTCATCGACGATCTTGCCGGAGATGCTGGGGCCAATGCCTTTGATGCCATCCAGATCGGCAGCGGTGCCTTTGTTGACATCAACGGCAGCAAAGCTGAGGGCCGCAAACAGCATGGTGACCAGGGCCAGAATCTTCTTCAACATAGCGCAACTCCTTAGGGTTTAAATTTCGAGATTGACTTCAATAAAATCTGAAGCTTTAACCTCAACGGCATTGTGCCTCAGTCGGTTGACCTGATTTTGTCGATTGTCTTCACGTCGCTTTGGACAACCATTTCACGTAGTCAGCCACGCCAGTCTGCACATTGGCAAACATGTGGTCACATCCCTTTGCCCGCAGGGCGTTCAGGTCGGCCTGGGTATGGCACTGGTACTTACCGCGCAAGGCGTCGGGGAAGGGCACGTACTCAATCAGGCCGCGAGACGCCATTTCAGTTAGTGGCAAAGCGGTTTCGCCTTTCTGGTCGCGCAGGGTGTTGACGACGGCGCACGCCACATCATTAAAAGGCTGGGCCTTGCCACTGCCAAGGTTGAAGATGCCGGATTGGGTGGGGTGGTCAAAGAACCACAGGTTCACGGCCACCACGTCATCGACAAAGACGAAGTCGCGCATTTGCTCACCCGGCCCGTAGCCGCCGTACTCGCCAAACAGCTTGACTCGGCCCTCAGCCTGAAACTGGTGGAATTGGTGATAAGCCACGCTGGCCATGCGGCCCTTGTGCTGCTCGTGTGGGCCATAGACGTTGAAGTAGCGAAAGCCCACCACCTGGGCCAAGCGGCCTGCTAAGGTGCGCTCGAAACTGGGCCCGCATTCACGGCGCATGCGCTGGTCAAACAGTAGTTTGGAGTAGCCATAGACGTTGAGCGGGTGCTCGAAGGCGGGCTCTTCCCGAAAGGTCTCAGAGCCGCCATAGGTGGCTGCTGATGAGGCGTACAACAATCGTGTGCCGCGCTTTTGGCAAGCATGAAACAAGTGACACGACAGCGTGTAGTTGTTGGCCATCATGTACTTGCCGTCTTGCTCCATGGTGTCACTGCAAGCACCTTCGTGGAACACGGCCTCAACTTGGCCGTAGGCCCCATCCGCAAATAAAGTGTAGAAATCGTCCAGGTCAACGTAGTCGGCTATGCGAAGACCTTCGAGGTTGCGAAACTTGTCGCCCTGGGTCAAGTCGTCAACGGCAATGATGTTGTCTATGCCGCGTGCGTTAAGGCCTTTGATGATGTTGCTGCCAATAAAACCGGCAGCGCCAGTGACAACGATTCGGGTCATGCTGGTGTCTTTCGAATGGGTTCTGAAAATGTGGGTTAGGTTTACGCGGCAGCAAACAGTTCGTCGTAACTCACGGTGGCTGTACCAAACTTGCCGACCACGATGCCGCCCGCACGATTGGCCAGTGGCATGGCTTCGCGCAGGCTCAAGCCCGAGGCGACGAGCGCGGCCATGGTGGCGATGACGGTGTCGCCCGCGCCGGTGACGTCAAACACTTCGCGGGCCTGGGCGTTCACATGCAGCTCGCCTTGATCGTCGTACAGCGTCATGCCTTCTTCGCTGCGGGTCAGCAGCAGGGCTTGCAGGCCGAGTTCGGTGCGCAACTTTTGCGCTTTGGTGCGCAGGTCATCCTCGTCGCGCCAGTCGCCCACCACGTGTTGCAACTCAGCACGGTTGGGGGTGATGATGGTGGCATGGCTGTAGCGGGAGTAGTCCGAACCTTTGGGGTCAATCAGCACCGATTTACCCGCGGCACGGGCGTGCGCAATCATGTCGCTGACGTGGCTAAGGCCACCCTTGCCGTAGTCGGAAAACAGCACGGCGTCGTGGCTCTGTACCAAGGCGCGAAAGGTCTCGGTTTGTGAGGACAATACTTCGCTTTTTGGCGTATTTTCAAAGTCCAGACGGATGAGCTGTTGCTGGCGACCAATGACGCGTAACTTGACGGTGGTGCGCAACTCCGGGTCGCGGCCAAAATGAGGAGTGATGCCGGTGCCTGCCACCAAGGCTTCGAGCTTGTGGCTGGCGTCGTCGTCACCCACTACGGTGAGCAGCGAGGCTTGTCCACCCAGCGCCACCACATTACTGGCCACGTTGGCTGCACCGCCAATGCGCTCTTCTTCGCGGGTGATGCGCACCACGGGCACAGGGGCCTCGGGCGAGATGCGATCGACCGCGCCGTACCAGTAGCGGTCGATCATGGCATCGCCGACGACCAGCACGCGAGCGGTTGACATTTTTTCTTTTGCGATATTCATGGTTGCAAAGTGGGGGTTATAGCTCTTCAACACGTCTGGCGGGGTAACTGTCCCACGCTTGGCAGCCAGGGCAGTGCCAGAAGTGCTGTTTGGCTTCGAAGCCGCAGGCAGCGCAGCGATAGCGTGTCAAAGGTTTGACGGCATGGTCTAAGGCGCGCTGGACTTGGGGGTGAAATTGCTCGTGCTCCAGTTTCTCACCAGCGATCCATTTGGCAGCCGCGACCAAAGACGGCTCACGCTCCAGGTGGTGTACATACCAGTCGCGCGCGGCCATGTCAGGCGTACCCGCTGAGGCTTCGAGCTGAACGATAGCTTCAAGCACATCTAGCGAAGCGACTTGGTTGTAGATCTCTCGCAGTTGCGCAAGCACCTCTTCTGCGCGTCCACATGCGGCGGCAGATTCGGCCAGTTGAGGGGCAATCAAGGGGGTGGCGACTGGCGCTTCTTGCAACGCGGCTTGTAGCATTGCGCATGCTGCGTCGTGACGACCTTGCTGTTTGAACAGACGGGCAAGATCAAGGTGCGGACGCGGGGCCGATGGGGCGGTGCGCATGGCTTTCTCCAGCAGCGCTTGTGCCTGTGGCAGGTCGCCAGCGGCCCAGGATGCTGATGCCTGTTCACACAGGTAATGTGCCAAGCGCGTGCTGAAGCTGCCTGCTTCAGTGTCGTTTAGTTTGGTGGCTATGCCAGCGGCTTGCACCCAGTCACGTGAGCGTTCGTAGTTGGCCAGCAGTGCCAAGCGTGCCTGGGGTTCAAAGGGCGTGCCCTCGAGCTTGAGTAGCGCTTTCTCCGCGTGATCCAGCAGCCCGGCCTTGAGGTAATCCAGCGCCAGCGCATGTTGGGCGCGCTGGCGGTCGGCTTGGCTCAGGTCGCCGCGTGATAGCAGGTGCTCGTGCACGCGTACGGCGCGCTCGTACTCGCCACGACGGCGAAACAAGTTGCCTAGAGCGAAGTGAAGCTCTGAGGTGTCGGGGTCGTGCTGAACGGCTTCAATGAAGGCATCAATGGCCTGGTCTTGCTGTTCATTGAGTAGAAAGTTCAAACCTTTGAAATAGGCTTTGGGCGTGCGGCGGTTTTCAACGCGCAACTGATGCAGGTCAAAGCGTGAGGCCATCCAACCCAGCACAAAGGCCAGTGGCAGGCCCAGCAGGATCCAGCTCAGGTCAAAGTCCATGGGGTTGGTTTGGGTTAAATGTAGAGGGGCTTTGCGCACTTGAAAATCCGCGCGCACGAGCAGCTGCTTTGCGATGCTTCCACCAACGCGGAAGCATGGCGAGTACGCCAGCGATCAAGCCGATTGAAAAAGCTGCCAGGACGACCAAGACCATGGGAGCGCGCCATTGCGTGCCGAAGAAAAAATTAATTGTCACGTCCTGCTGATTGTTCAGGGCGAAGGCAAATAGGGTAAAAAAAATGGATGCCTTTAACACCCACTTAAGCAACCAAACGATGTGCTTCATGGCGCTCCTTCTGTGCTGCGCTAATTCTAGCGGTGCGCTGGCGCAGTCAACTCGGTGGTGCGTTGGTCAACGGCTTCACGCAAGGCTTTGCCGGGTTTGAAATGCGGTACTCGCTTTTCTGGGATGGCCACGCTCTCTCCGCTGCGCGGGTTGCGACCCATGCGGGGGGGGCGACGGTTGATGGAGAAGCTGCCAAAGCCCCGGATTTCAATCCGGTGTCCGCGCACCAAGGCGTCGTTCATGGCGTCAAGAATGGTCTTGACGGCAAATTCAGCATCACGGTGTGTGAGTTGCTTGAAGCGGTTGGCCAGTTCTTCAACGAGGTCAGAGCGTGTCATGAAACTAATACCTTTGCGGAACAGATATTTAGCGCTGTTCCGAACTGAATAGAAATAAAAAAACGACCGGTGCAGTGGTGCGACCGGTCGTTTCTTCAAACGAACAACTAGGAAATTAGTTGTTGTTGTCGAGCTTGGCGCGCAGCAATGCGCCCAGGCTGGTGGTGCCGGCGCTTTCGCGTGAAGACTGCTGGCTCAGGGACTGCATGGCTTCGTTTTGGTCTGCCATGTCCTTGGCTTTGATCGACAGCTGGATGTTGCGGGTCTTGCGATCCACATTGACCACCACGGCTGTAACTTCGTCGCCTTCTTTGAGCACGCTGCGGGCATCTTCCACGCGGTCGCGGGAGATTTCGCTAACACGCAGGTAACCCAGAACGTCGTCGCCCAGGTCGATCTCTGCACCCTTGGCATCCACGGTCTTGACCTTACCGGTGACGGTTTGGCCTTTGTCGTTGATGGCGGCAAAAGTTGTGAAGGGGTCGGAGTCCAGCTGCTTGATACCCAAACTGATGCGCTCGCGTTCCACGTCCACAGCCAGCACCAGGGCTTCAACTTCTTGACCCTTTTTGTACTCGCGCACAGCGGTTTCACCGGGCTCGTTCCAAGACAGGTCAGACAGGTGCACCAGGCCGTCGATACCGGCAGCCAAGCCCACAAACACGCCGAAGTCGGTGATCGACTTGATCGGGCCTTTGACGCGGTCGCCACGCTTGGTGTTTTGCGCAAACTCTTGCCAAGGGTTTGCTTTGCACTGCTTCATGCCCAGGGAGATGCGGCGCTTGTCTTCGTCGATTTCCAGAACCATGACTTCGACTTCGTCACCCAGCGACACGATTTTGCTCGGGGCGATGTTCTTGTTGGTCCAGTCCATTTCTGACACGTGAACCAAGCCTTCGATGCCTGGCTCCAGCTCAACAAATGCGCCGTAGTCGGCGATGTTGGTGATCTTGCCGAACATGCGGGTGCTCTGGGGGTAGCGGCGGTTCACGCCCATCCACGGGTCATCACCCATTTGCTTGAGACCCAGTGACACGCGGTTTTTCTCGGTGTCGAACTTGAGGATCTTGGCGGAAATTTCCTGACCTGCAGTGACCACCTCTGAAGGGTGACGCACACGACGCCAGGCCATGTCGGTGATGTGCAGCAGGCCGTCGATACCGCCCAAGTCCACGAACGCACCATATTCGGTGATGTTCTTGACCACGCCATGAACGATGGAGCCTTCTTTGAGGGTCTGCATCAGCTTGGCGCGCTCTTCGCCCATGGAGGCTTCCACCACAGCACGGCGTGACAGCACGACGTTGTTGCGCTTGCGGTCGAGCTTGATGACCTTGAATTCCAGGGTCTTGTTCTCGTACGGGGACAGGTCTTTGGTAGGACGGGTGTCAACCAGTGAACCGGGCAAGAAAGCGCGGATGCCATTGACCAACACGGTCAGGCCACCTTTGACTTTGCCACTGGTGGTGCCGGTGACGAATTCGCCGGATTCCAGGGCTTTTTCCAGGCTCATCCATGAGGCCAGACGCTTGGCGGTGTCACGGGACAGGATGGTGTCGCCGTAGCCGTTTTCGATGGAGCCGATGGCCACCGACACGAAGTCGCCGACTTGGACTTCAACTTCGCCCTTGTCGCTTTTGAATTCTTCGAGGGGGATGTAGGCTTCAGATTTCAAGCCAGCGTTGACGACGACAAAGCTGTGCTCGATGCGTACGACTTCAGCGGTAATGACTTCGCCCGGGCGCATTTCTGTGCGTGTCAGCGATTCTTCAAATAGGGCGGCAAATGATTCAGACATTTTGTTTGTGGTGTTTAACCACGGGTTAAGTTTTTGAACCCCGCAGCCAAGCGCCAAAGAGGGCGCGAAGGGAGCTGTGGGGGCCGGTTAGCCTCTCAGTTTGCTTTTATCCAGATTGGATTCAGGCGGGCTTGAAAGGCTGCTTGTCTTGCCACCAGTTCAACACCATAGTCACCGATTTTTCAATCGAGAGGTCTGAGTTGTCCAGTAGCAGGGCATCTTGTGCGGGCTTGAGAGGTGCAACAGCTCGGGATGAGTCCCGGGTGTCGCGGGCTTCCAAGTCCGCGCGGAGAATGTCGATTGTAGTCGAAATCCCCTTTGAAATCAACTGCTTATAACGCCGCTCGGCCCGGTGCTGGGCACTGGCCGTGAGGAACACTTTGAGCGGAGCGCCGGGGAAGATGACCGTGCCCATGTCGCGCCCGTCGGCGACCAAGCCGGGCAGCTGGCAAAAGCTGTGTTGCAGTGCGACCAAGGCGGTACGTACGGCGGGTAGGGCTGACACCTTGGATGCGTTCATGCCGCCTTCTTCACTGCGGATGGCCTCGCTCACGTCTTGGCCATCTAGCAGGATTTGCTCGCCCACAAAGCGCACGGGCAGCTGCCGAGCCAGCTCAGCAATGGCTTGCTCACACTGGGGTTCTAGCGATAAACCAGCACGCAAAGCGGCCAGCGCGGTGACCCGGTAGAGTGCGCCGGAGTCCAGAAAGTGGTAGCCCAAACGTTGAGCGACTTGGGCTGCCAGTGTGCCTTTGCCGGAAGCAGTGGGGCCATCAATGCACAGCACGGGGATGGTGTTTGTCGTGGCGTGTGTGACTGAAAACAGAACCTCGAAGTAGTCGGGGAAAGTCTTGGCAACGCACTTCGGATCGAGAATGCGAACCGGTTGCTGTGCCGGGTTGAATGCAGCCAAAGAAAAGCACATGGCTACGCGGTGGTCGTCGTAGGTGTGGATGGATGCTGCTTTCCAATCGGCCTTTGTGGCGGGCGGCGTGACGCGGATGAAGTCAGCCCCTTCTTCCACCGTGGCCCCGAGCTTGCGCAGCTCAGAGGCCATGGCGGCAATGCGGTCAGTTTCTTTGACGCGCCAACTGGCGATGTTGCTCAAGGTGGTGGTGCCGTTGGCGTAGAGCGCCATGACGGCCAGGGTCATGGCTGCGTCGGGGATGTGGTTGCAGTCAAGGTCAATGGCTTTGAGCGGCCAACTGCCACGCGAAATCTCCAACCAGTTGGGGCCGCTGGTGATTTGGGCACCCATTTGCCGGGCTGCCTCTACAAAGCGGATATCGCCTTGGATGGAGTCTGCGCCGACACCCATGACTTTGATGCTGTCTTTGCCTGAAGACCCCGAAGCAATAGCACCAAGGGCTATGAAGTAGCTGGCAGAGGAGGCGTCGGCTTCGATATGAATTGATCCAGGAGATTGGTAGCGACTGCCCTTGGGAATCGTGAAGCGTGCCCAACCCTCACGCTGCACCGCAATGCCGAAGCGCGCCAGCAGATTGAGGGTGATCTCGATATAGGGCTTGGAGATCAACTCGCCGACCACGTTGATCACGATGTCGCGTGTGGCCACCAATGGCAGAGCCATCAGCAAGGCGGTCAAGAACTGGCTGGAGACGTCACCCCGCACTGGAATAGCTTCGTCCAGCCGCAGTGTGGGTTGGCCAATTCGCAGTGGCGGGTAGCCGTCTTGGCCCAGGTAGTCAATTTGGCAACCGAGTTGGCGCAACGCATCGACCAAGTCCCCAATGGGGCGCTCATGCATGCGGGGCACACCACTTAACTCATAGTTGCCGCCCATTACTGCCAAGGCTGCGGTGAGCGGGCGCATGGCCGTGCCCGCGTTGCCCATGAAAAGTTGAATCGCGGCGGCTTTGGGCAGCTGCCCCCCCAGCCCTTCAATGACCACGGTCGAGCCGTCTTGTTGCACACCGCAGCCGATTTGGCGCAGGGCGGCGAGCATCACGCGCGTGTCGTCCGAATCCAGTAGATCGTGAACGGTGGTGATGCCTTGGCTCAGGGCCGCTAGCAGTAAGACCCGGTTGGAGATGCTTTTGGAGCCTGGCAGGATGACGCTGCCGTGTGCACCCACCAGAGGAGGCAGGTCAAGAAATTCGGTGGAAAACATTATTCTTGGGGTTGATTCATTTGCCACTTGGCGCGGGTGCTGCTGGCTTGTGCAATCAATTCTTCAAGTGCCGCCCCCTTGTTGTTGGACAGCATAAGCTCCAAGGTTTGCAAATGAGCTTGAAAGATTTTGGACTGTGTTAGCAGCTCTTCACGGTTGGAGAGCAGGATGTCACGCCAAACATGAGGGTCGCTGGCGGCGATGCGGGTGAAGTCACGAAAGCCGGGGCCTGCTAAGGACAGAAAGTCTTGTCCCTGAGCTTGGCCTGAGATAGCGTTCATCAGTGCAAAGGCCAGCAGATGCGGCAAGTGGCTCACGGCTGCAAAAGCAGCATCGTGCGCTTCGGGCGACATTTGCTGAACGCGGCAACCCAGTGCCGTCCAAACATCGATGGCCATCTTCAATTGCTTGGTCTGGGTGTGCTCAATGGGCGTGAGGATGACTTGCTTGTCAACGTAAAGATCGACATCGGCATGTTCGACACCGGAAACTTCTTTGCCGGTGATTGGGTGTGCTGGCACAAAGGAGCCCAGATTGCCTCCACGCAAAACACGTCTCGCAGCGTTGACGACATCGCTTTTGGTTGAGCCCACATCCATGATCAGCATCTGCGGCGTGAGCAAATGTTTGATTGACTTTAAGGTGGCTTCGGTGGCGGCGACAGGAACAGCAATCAACACAATGTCAGCCCCCGAGACGGCCAACAGTGCCGAAGGCGCTTCGACGTCAATCACGCCCAACTTGCGAGCGCGGTCTGTGGTGGAGGGGGACTTGCTATAGCCCACGACAGTTTTAACCAAGCCCGCCCGTTTGAGAGCCAGCGCGAAGGAGCCGCCCATCAGGCCGCAGCCAATCAATCCAAGTTGTTCAAACATTTCACTCACCAACCGGGTAGTTACCCAAGACCTTGTAGAAGGCGCACAGCGCTTTCAATTCATTCAGAGCGGCACTGACGTGGGCTTGCGACAGATGCCCTTGAATGTCAATGTAGAAGTAGTAATCCCACTGGCCAGAGCGGGCAGGGCGCGACTCGAAGCGCGTCATGGAAACGCCGTGCTTCTTGAGTGGCACCAGTAGGTCATGCACCGCGCCAGGGCGATTGGGCACGGAGACGATCAAGCTGATGCAGTCCTTGCCTGATGCCGGGGGCGTGGGCAGAGTTTGCGGCAGGCAGACCACGGCAAAGCGCGTGCGGTTGAAAGCGTCGTCCTGAATGGCATGCGAGGCAATGTGCAGACCAAACTCAGACCCCGCCCGCTCACTGGCGATGGCGGCCCAGGCGGGGTTGGTAGCGGCCAAGCGCGCGCCCTCAGCATTGCTGGAGGCCGCATTGCGCTGGGCGTTTGGAAGGTGTGTGTTGAGCCAGTTCTGGCACTGGGCCAGCGCTTGCGGGTGGGCGTAAACCGCTTCAATGCCTTCTAGCGAATTGCTGAGTCGCAACAGGTTGTGGCGCACCAAGAGGCTGGTTTCACCGATAACGTGCAGGGGCGAGGTCAAAAATAAATCGAGCGAGCGGGAGATCACACCCTCGGTAGAGTTCTCCATTGGCACCACGCCAAATTCGGCGCTACCGGCGGCTGTGGCACGAAACACTTCGTCCAAGTTGCTGCAGGGCATGCGCTCGATGCTGGAGCCAAAAAACTGCAAGGCCGCTTGTTCGCTAAAGGTGCCGTTCGGGCCAAGATATGCCACGCGTTGATTGGCTTCCAGCGCGCGACAAGCCGACATGACTTCACGCCAGATGAAGGCAATGCTGTCACGCTTCAAGGGGCCAGTGTTGGCCGATTGCAAGCCTTTGATGACTTGGGTTTCCCGCTCAGGGCGAAACACGGCGGAGCCTTCGCCGCGCTTGATCTCACCCACCTCGTGGGCCAGAGAAGCACGTCGGTTGATCAGCGCCAGCAAGTCTTGATCGAGGGCGTCAATCTGGATGCGCAGGTCGGATAAGGATTTAGTCATGGTTGGGCGAAAGTTCGTTAGCTTTGGCTGCGTTCAAATTCTTGCATGTAGGTGACCAGCGCTCGTACGCCTGCCAGCGGCATGGCGTTGTACAGGCTGGCGCGCATGCCGCCGACCGATTTGTGGCCTTTGAGTTGGAGCAGGCCGTGCTCGCGAGCACCTGCCAGAAAGGCGTCGTTTCGGGATTCATCGCGCAGGAAAAATGGCACGTTCATGCGGGAGCGGCAGTCGGGGGCTACGCGGTTGGTGTACAGGCTGGATTGGTCAATCGCTTCATACAGCAGCTTGGCTTTTTCGATGTTGCGCGTCTCTATGGCCATGACGCCGCCCTGGGCCTTGAGCCACTTGAAGGTCAGTCCGGCCATGTAGATGGCATAGGTAGGCGGCGTGTTGTACATCGACTGGTGGTCGGCCACGGTGCGATAGTCAAAGGCGCTGGGGCAAGCGGGCAGAGCGTGGCCGAGCAGATCCTCACGTACCACCACCAGCGTCAAGCCGGCGGGACCGATATTTTTTTGTGCGCCGCCAAAGGCTGCACCGACTCTTGACCAGTCCACCGGGCGAGACGCCACTTGGGATGAAAAATCAATCACCAGCGGCGCTTGGCAACCCAGAGCCTTCAGGTCGGGGAGGGTGTGAAACTCCACGCCGTGGATGGTCTCGTTGGCGCACAGGTGCACGTAGCTGGCGTCTGCGCTGAGCTGCCAGCTGGCGAGGTCTGGCAGACGCGTGTGACCATCGGCCTCGGTGCTAGCGGCAATGTTCACGGTGCAGTATTTGCGCGCCTCTTTTTGCGACTTCTGGCTCCAACTGCCGGTGACGACATAGTCAGCCTTTTCTCCGCGAGACAGGTTGAGCGGCACGATGGCGTTTTCTGCCAAACCACCGCCTTGCATGAAGAGGATGTGAAATTCTTGGGGGATCGCCAACAGCTCACGCAGATCGGCCTGCGCTTGTTCGTAGATGCTGATGAACTCTTTGGAGCGGTGGCTCATCTCCATCACGCTCATGCCACTGCCATGCCAGTCCAGCATCTCACTGGCGGCCTCAGTCAATACCTCGGGCGGCATTGCGCCCGGCCCGGCTGAGAAGTTGTACGGACGCGTCATCACGCCTGGTCTTCTTCCTCGGCCCCTTCACCGTCGCTTGGGTTGGCATCGTTTTCAACAATGCGTTGCAAACCACTCAGCTTGGAGCCTTCGTCCAGGCCAATCAAAGTCACGCCTTGTGTGGCGCGGCCCAGCTCGCGGATTTCGCTGACGCGGGTGCGAACCAAAACACCTTTGTCGGTGATGAGCATGATCTCGTCGTCGGCATGCACCAGCGTGGCGGCAACCACCTTGCCGTTGCGCTCACTCTGCTGGATGGCGATCATGCCTTTGGTGCCACGGCCATGGCGGGTGTACTCGGTGATGCTAGTGCGTTTGCCGTAGCCGTTCACCGTGGCGGTCAGCACACTTTGCTGCTCGTCTTCGGCCACCAGCATGGCAATCACGCTTTGGCCTTCGTCGAGCATCATGCCGCGCACGCCACGCGCGCTGCGGCCCAGCGGGCGAACGTCGTTCTCGTCGAAGCGCACAGCCTTGCCACCGTCGCTGAACAGCATCACATCGTGTTTCCCGTCAGTTAACGCTGCGCCAATGAGGTAGTCGCCTTCGTCAAGATTGACGGCGATGATGCCGCCCTTGCGCGGGTTGTTGAACTCGTCCAGTGCGGTTTTTTTGACGGTGCCCATGCTGGTGGCCATGAACACGTACTGGTCGGCGGGGAAGCTGCGGTGCGTGCCGGTTAGCGGCAGCACAACGTTGATCTTCTCGCCCTCTTGCAGAGGGAACATGTTGACGATGGGGCGACCACGCGAACCGCGCGAACCGGCGGGCACTTCCCAGACCTTGAGCCAGTACAGTCGACCCCGGTTGGAGAAGCACAGGATGTAGTCGTGCGTGTTGGCAATGAAGAGCTGGTCAACCCAATCGTCTTCCTTGGTCGCGGTGGCTTGCTTGCCACGGCCACCGCGTTTTTGGGCGCGGTACTCCGACAGGGGTTGGCTCTTGATGTAGCCAGTGTGGCTCAAGGTCACCACCATGTCGGTCGGGGTGATCAGGTCTTCGGTGCTCAGGTCAAATGAGCTGTGCTCCACCTGGCTGCGCCGCGCGCCGAGTTTGCCTTGACCAAACTCTTGTTTGATGGCACCCAGCTCTTCGGTGATGATGACCGAGACACGGGCCGGTTTGGCCAGGATGTCGAGCAAGTCCTCAATCTCGGCCATGACGTCTTTGTACTCGACCACAATCTTGTCTTGTTCCAAGCCAGTCAAGCGTTGCAAGCGCATTTGCAAAATTTCTTGAGCTTGCGTGTCAGACAGGCGATATAAACCGTCGCCACCCATGCCGAATTCTTTTTCCAGACCGTCAGGGCGGTAGTCGTCGGCATTCACCACGCCGCCGTCGGTGCGGGTGCGGGTGAGCATCTCGCGCACCAACTTGCTGTCCCACGGACGTGCCATCAACTCGGCCTTGGCCACGGGCGGTGTGGGCGCGTTGCGGATGATGGCGATGAAGTCGTCGATATTGGCCAGGGCGACGGCAAGTCCTTCGAGCACATGGCCACGTTCACGTGATTTGCGCAGGGTGAAGACGGTGCGGCGGGTCACCACCTCACGGCGGTGCTCCAGAAAGACTTCAATTAAATCCTTGAGGTTGCACAACTTGGGCTGGCCGTTGATCAAGGCCACCATGTTCATGCCGAAGGTGTCCTGCAACTGGGTTTGCTTGTACAGATTGTTCAGCACCACTTCGGGCACTTCGCCACGCTTGAGTTCAATCACCAAGCGCATGCCGGATTTGTCCGACTCGTCCTGGATATGGCTGATGCCTTCAATCTTCTTCTCGTGCACCAGCTCGGCCATGCGTTCTTGCAGGGTCTTTTTGTTCACCTGGTAGGGCAGCTCGTCCACGATGATGGCTTGGCGCTGGCCTTTGTCGATGTCTTCAAAGTGGCACTTGGCGCGCATCACCACGCGGCCACGACCGGTGCGGTAGCCGTCCTTCACGCCGTTGATGCCGTAAATGATGCCGGCGGTGGGGAAGTCCGGCGCGGGGATGATCTCCATCAGCTCGTCAATGGAGGCCTCTGGGTTGGCCAGCAGGTGCAAACAAGCGTCCACCACTTCATTCAAGTTGTGCGGAGGAATGTTGGTGGCCATGCCCACCGCAATGCCGCCCGAGCCGTTGACCAGCAGGTTGGGCAGGCGGGTTGGCATGACCAGCGGCTCTTTCTCAGAGCCGTCGTAGTTGGGGCCGAAATCAACGGTTTCTTTGTCCAAATCGGCCAACAACTCGTGCGCGATTTTGGCCAGACGGATCTCGGTGTAACGCATGGCAGCGGCGTTGTCGCCATCGACCGAGCCGAAGTTGCCCTGGCCGTCCACCAGCATGTGACGCATGGAAAAATCTTGCGCCATGCGCACGATCGTGTCGTACACCGACTGGTCACCGTGCGGGTGGTATTTACCAATGACGTCACCCACGATACGGGCGGACTTTTTGTAAGGCCGGTTCCAGTCGTTGTTCAGCTCGTGCATGGCAAACAACACGCGGCGATGCACGGGTTTAAGGCCGTCTCGCGCATCGGGCAGGGCACGCCCCACTATTACGCTCATGGCGTAATCCAGGTAGCTGCGCCGCATCTCTTCTTCTAGACTGATGGGCAAGGTTTCTTTGGCAAACTGGGTCATGGCGGGCTGTTAAGTCGTTGGCGTGGGCAATCTGTGATTCTAAGTGGCTATCTCTGTTGCGCGATGGCAACATTGAGGCAAAGAATTGTGACTTTTTACCTACACGATTGCATTGCTTGCAAGATGAGGGGCACTGAGCCTGTGGCACAATGCACTGGACAGTTCGGTGGTAGTAAGAATAACCTTGCCATCATTTATCAATTACTCACAGAATTACTGTGATTTTTTCCAATTAGGAGTCCCATGAAGAAGTTAAACAAAGTGGCAATGTTGATCGCAGTCGCAACTATCGCTACCACCGCTGGTGCACAGGTTGTTGATAACTGGCGTAATGCTGGTGGCGAAGTTTGGAAGAATACAGCTGGCGAGTGCTGGCGTGATGCTAGCTGGACGCCTGCTACGGCTGTTCAGGGTTGCGACGGTGCTATTGCACCTGCACCTAAAGCGATGCCAGCACCAGCACCAGCACCAGCACCAGTTGCTGCTCCTGCTCCTGCACCTAAGGCAGCTGCCCCTGCACCTGCACCCCAGCCACCTGCAGCCACCAAAGTGACTTACGCTGCAGACGCTTTCTTTGACTTCAACAAGTCCGTGCTCAAGCCAGAAGGCAAAGCCAAGTTGGACGACCTGGCCGGTAAGGTCAAGGCTATCAACCTGGAAGTTATCATCGCTGTGGGTCACACAGATGCGATCGGTACTGATGCATATAACCAGAAGCTGTCGGTCAAGCGCTCAGAAGCTGTCAAGGCTTACTTGGTGTCTAAAGGCATCGAGAAAAATCGCGTTTACACAGAAGGCAAAGGCGAAAGCCAGCCAGTGGCTGACAACAAGACCGACGCAGGCCGTGCCAAGAACCGTCGCGTTGAAATCGAAGTCGTCGGTACCCGCGCTAACAAATAATCTCTTCTGAGATATTT
>CANGME010000015.1 GCA_947455145.1 Comamonadaceae bacterium | reverse complement strand
GGAAACCCGTTTCCTGAGCGCGTTTGGGCGTACCCGCAACCATTCGGAGAACCCAGTGCTTTTGTCTTTAAAGGGAACCTTCCCGCCCGCCATCCTGGCGCTTGCAGACGGCACAGTCTTTCTCGGCAACTCGATTGGAGCCACAGGCTCCACCGCCGGTGAGGTGGTGTTCAACACCGCCATGACCGGCTACCAAGAAATCCTCACCGACCCCAGCTATTGCCAGCAGATCGTGACCCTCACGTACCCGCACATCGGCAACTACGGCGTCAACCCTGAGGACATCGAAGCCGACAAAGTCCATGCCGCAGGCCTGATCATCAAAGATCTGCCCCAACTGGCCAGCAACTTTCGCCTCACCAAGACACTGTCGCAGTACTTGGTCGATGAGAAAACTGTCGCCATCGCCAACATCGACACCCGCAAGCTCACCCGCTTGCTGCGCACCAAAGGCGCGCAAAACGGCGCCATCGTTGGCTTGGCCGCCGGCGAATCCGTCACCCAGGCGCGCATCGACCAAGCCATTGCCCTGGCCCAAGGTGCGCCGAACATGAGTGGCCTGGACTTGGCCAAACTGGTCAGCACTCAAAAGCCTTACGCCTGGACAGAGTCCGAGTGGATGCTGTTCAATGCCGACGGCAAACCCGGCTTCGGCACACAGACCGCGCCGAAGTTTCATGTGGTGGCCTACGACTTTGGCGTCAAGAAAAACATCCTGCGCATGTTGGCCGAGCGCGGCTGCCAAGTCACCGTCGTGCCCGCGCAAACCCCTGCTGCCGAGGTACTCAAACTCAAACCCGACGGCCTCTTTTTGTCCAACGGACCAGGCGACCCCCAGCCCTGTGATTACGCTATTGCCGCCGCGCGCGAACTGATCGAAACCGGCATCCCCACCTTCGGCATCTGCCTGGGTCACCAGATCATGGCCTTGGCCAGTGGTGCCAAAACTTTCAAGATGAAGTTCGGCCACCACGGGGCCAATCACCCCGTTAAAGACTTGGACACCGGCCGCGTCAGCATCACCAGCCAGAACCACGGTTTCGCGGTGGATGAGAAAACGCTCCCCGCCAACCTGCGCGCCACCCACGTCAGCCTGTTTGACGGCACGCTGCAAGGCTTGACCCGCACCGACAAGCCCGCGTTTTGCTTTCAGGGTCACCCTGAGGCCTCGCCAGGGCCGAATGACATTGCCTACCTTTTTGACCGCTTCACGGCGCTAATGGAAAACGCCACGGAGAAGAAGAATGCCTAAGCGCACCGACATTAAAAGCATCCTCATCATCGGCGCTGGCCCGATCATCATTGGTCAGGCCTGTGAGTTCGATTACTCCGGCGTGCAAGCCTGCAAAGCTTTGCGCGAAGAGGGTTACAAGGTCATTTTGATCAACAGCAACCCCGCCACGATCATGACCGATCCGGCCACGGCCGATGTGACCTATATCGAGCCCATCACTTGGCAGACAGTTGAGAAGATCATTGCCAAAGAAAAGCCCGATGCCATTTTGCCGACCATGGGTGGCCAGACCGCGCTGAACTGCGCGCTGGATTTGTGGCACAACGGCGTGCTGGAAAAGTACCTGGGTGCGGCCACTGGCAAACCAGTTGAGTTGATTGGCGCAACGCCCGAAGCCATCGACAAGGCCGAAGACCGCTTGAAGTTCAAAGACGCGATGACCAAGATCGGCCTGGGCTCGGCGCGTTCGGGCATCGCCCACACGATGGAAGAAGCTTGGACGGTGCAAAAGACGCTGGGCTTTCCCACCGTCATTCGTCCCAGCTTCACGCTGGGCGGCACGGGTGGCGGCATTGCCTACAACCCCGAAGAATTCGAGACGATTTGCAAGCGTGGCATTGAAGCCTCGCCCACCAACGAGCTGTTGATTGAAGAGTCGCTGCTGGGTTGGAAAGAGTACGAGATGGAAGTGGTGCGCGACAAGGCGGACAACTGCATCATCGTTTGCTCTATCGAAAACTTGGATCCCATGGGCGTGCACACCGGTGACTCCATCACCGTGGCCCCGGCGCAGACCTTGACAGACAAAGAGTACCAAATCATGCGCAACGCCAGCTTGGCTGTGTTGCGCGAGATTGGTGTGGACACGGGCGGCTCCAACGTGCAGTTCTCGATCAACCCCAAAGATGGCCGCATGGTTGTGATCGAGATGAACCCGCGTGTTTCTCGCTCATCGGCTCTGGCCTCCAAAGCCACCGGATTCCCCATCGCCAAGGTCGCGGCCAAGCTTGCTGTTGGCTACACGCTGGACGAGTTGCGCAACGACATCACGGGTGGCGCGACGCCTGCGTCGTTTGAGCCCAGCATCGACTACGTGGTCACCAAAATTCCACGTTTTGCGTTTGAGAAATTCCCCACGGCTGACAGCCGTTTGACGACACAAATGAAGTCGGTGGGTGAGGTGATGGCCATGGGCCGCACCTTCCAAGAGTCCTTTCAGAAAGCCTTGCGTGGCCTGGAAGTCGGTGTGGACGGCATGAACGAAAAAACCAAAGACCGTGAAGTGATCGAAAAGGAGCTGGGCGAGCCCGGCCCAGATCGCATCTGGTACGTGGGCGATGCGTTTGCCATGGGCATGTCGCTGGACGAAGTGCACGACCTGACAAAAATCGACAAATGGTTTTTGGTCCAAATCGAAGAAATCGTGAAAATCGAGTTGGAGTTGGATCAAATCTCTGACACCAAAGGCGAGGGCGCGCTGGCATCGCTGGACGCTGACACCTTGCGCAGCCTGAAGAAAAAAGGTTTCTCAGATCGGCGCTTGGCCAAGTTGCTCAAAACCCCAGAAAAAGCTGTGCGCGATGCCCGCCGTGCGTTGAAGGTTCGCCCCGTGTACAAGCGCGTGGACACCTGCGCCGCCGAGTTCGCCACCAACACCGCCTACATGTACTCGACTTATGAGGACGAGTGCGAGGCCGAACCCACCAACAACAAAAAAATCATGGTGCTGGGCGGTGGCCCCAACCGCATCGGCCAGGGCATCGAGTTTGACTACTGCTGCGTGCACGCCGCGCTGGCCATGCGCGAAGACGGTTACGAGACCATCATGGTCAACTGCAACCCCGAGACCGTCTCTACCGACTATGACACCTCAGACCGCTTGTACTTCGAGCCGCTGACGTTGGAAGACGTGCTGGAGATTGTTGACAAAGAAAAGCCATTGGGCGTGATCGTGCAGTACGGTGGTCAGACTCCCTTGAAGCTGGCGCTGGGCCTAGAGGCCGAGGGCGTGCCCATCATCGGCACCAGCCCCGACATGATCGACGCGGCGGAAGACCGCGAGCGTTTCTCGGCTCTGTTGCACAAGCTGAATTTGAAGCAACCGCCCAATGCAACGGCTCGCACCGAACCCGAGGCTCTTGAAAAAGCTTCTACCTTGGGCTACCCCCTAGTTGTGCGCCCGAGCTACGTGCTGGGTGGCCGCGCCATGGAAATCGTGCATGAGCAACGTGACCTGGAGCGCTACATGCGCGAGGCCGTCAAGGTCAGCCATGACTCGCCCGTGTTGCTGGACCGTTTCTTGAATGATGCCATCGAGTGCGATGTGGATTGCCTGCGCGACCCTGAAGGCAAAACCTTCATTGGCGGCGTGATGGAGCACATTGAGCAAGCGGGCGTGCACAGCGGCGACTCTGCCTGTTCATTGCCTCCCTACAGCTTGTCGGCAGCCACAGTGGATGAGATCAAACGCCAGACTGCTGCCATGGCCGGTGCACTCAACGTGGTGGGCCTGATGAACGTGCAGTTTGCGATTCAACATGTGGATGGCAAAGACGTGATCTACGTGCTGGAAGTGAACCCCCGCGCGTCGCGCACCGTGCCTTTTGTCTCCAAAGCCACTGGCATCCAACTGGCCAAGGTCGCAGCACGCTGCATGGCGGGCCAGACGCTTGCTTCGCAGGGCATCAGCCAAGAAGTGACACCCCCGTATTTCAGCGTGAAAGAGGCCGTGTTCCCGTTCGTGAAGTTTCCTGGGGTTGACACAATTCTTGGTCCCGAAATGAAGTCCACCGGCGAAGTCATGGGTGTGGGCAAGACCTTTGGTGAAGCCTTCGTCAAGTCGCAACTCGGCGCGGGTACCAAACTGCCCCGACCATTCACGGCAGGTGGGGAATCCACAGGGCACGTATTCCTCTCCGTCAAGCAGAGCGACAAACCACGTGCCTTGGGTGTGGCGCGTGATTTGCTGGCGCAGGGCTTCTCGATCATCGCGACCAAGGGCACAGCAGCTTTCATGCAAGCTGCAGGCTTGTCTTGCTCGGTGGTCAATAAGGTTGCCGAAGGACGTCCCAACATTGTGGACATGATCAAGAACGCAGAAATTTCGCTGGTCATCAATACGGTGGAAGAGCGCCGCAATGCGATTGCGGATTCGCGCTACATCCGCACCTCAGCGTTGCTGGGGCGTGTGACCACCTTCACCACCATTGCCGGTGCCGAAGCCGCCGTGCAGGGCATGAAGCACATGGACAATCTGGACGTTAATTCGATTCAGGAACTCCACGCTCAACTCGTAAATTAATATGGCCACTATCCCCATTACCAAACGCGGCGCTGAAAAGCTCAAGGCGGAATTGCACAAACTCAAGACGGTGGAGCGCCCTTGGGTGATCAACGCCATTGCCGAGGCGCGTGCCCAGGGCGACCTAAGCGAGAACGCAGAATACGACGCCGCCAAAGACCGCCAAGGCTTCATCGAAGGCCGCATCCAGGAGGTGGAAGGCAAGCTGTCTGCCGCTCAGATCATCGATCCCAGCGTGCTGGATGGCGGTGGCCGGGTTGTGTTTGGCGCGACGGTTGAGCTGGAAGACGAAGCCCTTGGTGACCGTGTCACCTACCAAATCGTGGGGGAGGATGAGGCTGACTTGAAGCTAGGCCTAATCAACATTAGCTCACCCATTGCGCGCGCCTTGATCGGCAAGGAGGAGGGCGATGTGGCGGTGGTGCAAGCCCCGGGTGGACTCAAAGAGTACGAAGTAATCTCCGTTAAATACATTTAAGGCATGACGATAGCAACGCGGAGAAATGGCGTGCTAGCTCAACTACCACTGTGGATCGCGGCCCTGTGGTGGGGCAGCATGAGCGCTGTGGGTTTTCTCGTCGTGCCCTTGTTGTTCGCCCATCTCCCTAGCCCTGCCATGGCGGGCACGATGGCGGCCAAGCTGTTCACTCTCCAAACTTGGGTTGCCGTCATTTGCGGCTTGCTATTGCTGTTGATTTCTGGAAGAAAAAGGCCTGAGATCCAATCAAATCAACCACAAGCAGCTATGATTTTTATAGTGGCCGGCATGCTGCTGGCGCTCTTGTCGGAGTTCGCTGTGGCCCCACGCATTGTGTTGCGCGAGAACCTGGCGTTGTGGCACGGAGTTGGCAGTGCCATGTACCTGGCACATTGGGTGTGTGCCGGGCTGGTGCTGCACAAAATCAGTCGTGGCGACCCTTCTTGACTGAGGTTTGTTTGGGCTTCGCGCGCCGCACACGGCCACCTGCGGTGAGGCGCTGATTGCCCAACACGCGCAAGGTTTTGATCTCAGGGCGCTGACCAGGGCGCTTGCTGTACTCCACCACCTTCACATCGCGCGGGCCAGGCATGCGGCCTTCTTTTTCGGTGCGTACTTTGGGTGGCATAGGTCGCCACAAAATCAGCAGCTTGCCGATGTGTTGAATGGGTGCTGCGTTGAGTTCATCGGCCAAGGTGGCAAACGTGGCTTCACGCATGGCACGGTCATCGGACATCACGCGAACTTTGATCAAGCCATGGGCGTTCAAAGCAGCGTCCACTTCTTTCTTCACGGCAGGGGTGAGGCCGTCAGAGCCGATCATCACCACCGGGTCAAGGTGATGAGCTTCGGAGCGGTGTTCTTTGCGTTGGGCGGGGGTAAGTAGTATTAAAGGCATTTAAGTATTATCGTTTGAATGAGTCGCCCCATGCTCCATGCAGATCAATTGATCTATGGAATGTCAAAGCGGCGATTGGTCAAGCAAGTGACGAAACTTGCTCAGCCAAAAGCTGTTTAGCTCACAGGTTTAAGCTGAAAAAGATTTTTCTCATTCGGGTTCAATGTGGGACTAAGCTTGACGTCCTATCAAAATCGCTGGTGTTTAATTCATTTTTATGGCTTAAGTTACCCAATGATTTAAAACATGTTTTGCAACAAGTTGAAACTTAGAGTAATCTACGAGCTTTCCTTCGTACTGTATTGATTTAAATGGAGAAACCACTTCCGCCAATTCCTGCAAAACGCTACTTTACTATCGGTGAAGTTGGCGATCTCTGTGGCGTAAAACCTCACGTACTGCGGTATTGGGAGCAAGAGTTTACGCAACTAAGACCCATAAAGCGACGAGGAAATCGCAGGTACTACCAGCATAACGAAGTCTTGATGATTCGCCGTATTCGTGATCTGTTGTATGACCAAGGCTTCACCATTAGTGGAGCGCGTAACAAGATGCTGGAGATAATTCAGATTGAGCGCGACAAAAAACAAAATGGCGAAGTGTTGCTAGATGGACTAGAAGTTCAGGAAGTTAGCGAGTCCGGTTTTCATGAGTTCGATGCTTTTCAAGTCGATGGTGGTGATTGCGTAGCCACTTCTGCGAACGAGATGGTTTCGCTCAAGCGTGAGCTCCGCGAAATTCGCGAATTACTCTCGGTTCAGTTTTGAATTCGTACTACGGCAGGTTATAATTGAGAGCTAGATCGGTGTGTGGCGCAGCCTGGTAGCGCACTTGCATGGGGTGCAAGGGGTCGAAGGTTCGAATCCTTTCACACCGACCAGAAAACAATACAAAAGCCTCTTGGTAGCGATACTAAGAGGCTTTTTTCATTGCTAAATCAATGTCTGGCTATGTCGTACAAAGCACGATCATGATTAGCATTAAGGGTACAGTGTTTAACCATGCATAGCCTTAAAAATTTCTTGTCAATTCGTGGCCTATTTTTTATGCTCCTTTGCGCACTCCTCGCCGATGCGACTTTTGGACAAACTTGGCCAAGTAAACCCCTTAAATTCATCGTACCTTTTTCTGCCGGTGGGGCCAACGATTTGATGGCACGAGCGGCCGCTGAAGGAGCGGCCAAGCATTTGGGGCAGAGCATTGTGGTGGAGAACAAGCCTGGGGCAGGTGGTAATTTGGGCTCGGCCCTGGTGGCTAAAAGTGCGCCGGATGGCTACACCTTTTTGATCAGCGCGGCGGGGGTGATCTCCAATAATATGATTAAAAAAAACAGCCCCTACAAAGACAGCGACTTGACGCCCGTGGTGATGATCGGTTTGTCGCCCTCGGTGATTGTGGTTTCGGCTCAATCGAGTTTTAAAACTTTGAAAGACTTTGTGGATGCCTCCAAGACCAGTCAAGGTTTTCACTTTGCCACGGCGGGCACAGGCAGTACGCCGCATTTTGTGGCCGAGGTGTTGAACACGCACTACGGTGCCAAGCTGATCCCTGTGCCCTACAAGAGCGGCTCAGAGGGCGCAACGGCTGTGATGGGTGGGCAGGTGCAGGGCACGTCAGAGGCCAGCATTGTTGCACTGCCGCACATCAAACTCGGCGGTAAGTTCAGGCCGCTCGCCACTACCTGGGTCAAGCGCATTTCAGCCGCGCCAGACCTCAGCACCGCGACCGAGCAAGGGTTTTCTGATCTGCAAATTGCCCATTGGGCCGGCCTGCATGCGCCTGCGGGTGTGCCTGCCGATATTTTGGACAAATTGGCTGAAGCGGTTGACGTAGCCATGAGGTCGCCTGCCGTGACGGATCGACTCAAGAGCATGGGTATTGAGCCTGTGGGTGGCACACGTGCGAGCTTTACCACCTTTGTTGACGAAGAGCGTGCCCGCTTGGCCCTCATCGTTAAAGCATCGAACATGAAGGACGATTGAATGACAAGCGCCAACTCAACTAAGCTGCGTCCCGGTGCTGTGCTTTTGCAAAAGGCGCAATTGCGTCGTGGTCTTTTGGTGGCTGGTGCGGCCAATGCTTTGAGCGCTCGTCTGATTCAGCAGCTCGGTTTTGAAGCCGTTTACTTGAGCGGTGCAGGCATCACCAACACGTTTTATGGCCTGCCCGATTTGGGTTTTATTGGGCTCAGTGATTTGGTGCAACACACTGCCGCCACGCGGGATGCGGTTGACTTGCCCATCATCGTGGACGCCGATACCGGATTTGGTAACGCACTCAACGTGCGCCAGACTGTGCGTGCGCTGGAGCGAGCTGGGGCAAACGCGATTCAGCTTGAAGACCAAGTTAGCCCCAAGAAATGCGGACACTTTGCTGGCAAGTTGGTGATTGCCAAAGACGAGATGTTGGGCAAGATCAAGGCTGCTGTCGATGCCCGCGAGCAACGTGACTTTCTCATCATCGCCCGCACCGATGCCCGGGCTGTGAACGGCATGGATGACGCTTTGGAACGTGCCGCCGCTTTTGCCGAGTGCGGCGCTGACATCACCTTTGTCGAGGCCCCCGCCAGCATAGAAGAGCTGCGCCGCATAACGCGCGAGTTGGCTTGCCCGCAGATCGTGAATGTGGTGATTGGCGGCAACACGCCCACACTGCCGCAAACCGAGTTTGCCAACATGGGTTTTGGTCTCGTCTTGTACGCCAATGCGGCGCTACAGGGCGCTGTGCATGGCATGACGAAGGCCTTGCAGCACCTGCAACAACACGGTGAATTGCTCGAAAATTCTGGCTTGGTGGCCACCTTTGAGCAGCGTCAAGCCTTGGTACAAAAGCCGTTGTTTGATGTGCTTGACGGTCGCTACGTATGACGTGGCCGCGATCCACTGAATGCCCCCTGATAATTCCTCTTTTCTTCAAATCGATTTTTTATCTTCATGCTCACCCAAGACGAACTTAAAACCCAAGTCGGCCAAGCGGCCCTGAAATACGTGGTGCCCGGCGACATCGTGGGTGTTGGCACTGGCTCCACCGTCAATAAATTCATTGATGCGCTGGCCAGCATGAAGGGGCAAATCAAGGGAGTGGTTTCCAGCTCGGTTGCCAGTACTGAGCGCTTGTTGGCGCTGGGCATCCCCGTGTTTGACGCTAACGAGGTGGATGCTCTCTCTGTGTACATTGATGGTGCAGACGAGATCGACGGCCATGGCTACATGGTAAAAGGCGGTGGCGCGGCGCTCACGCGCGAAAAGATCGTGGCGGCTTTGTCACGGCAGTTTGTGTGCATCGCCGACGAGTCCAAGCGGGTGCAAACCCTGGGCAAGTTTCCCCTCCCAGTGGAGGTGATCCCGATGGCGGCGCGGCGCGTGGCACGTCAATTTGCGGCACTGGGGGGCGTGGCGATCTTGCGTTTGAAGGATGGGCAGCCTTTGGTGACCGATAACGGCCAACACATTTTGGATGTGACAGGCTTGCAGATAGCAGACCCACTGGCATTTGAATCTAACGTGAACCAATGGCCGGGCGTTGTGACAGTGGGGGTCTTTGCCCACCAGCGTGCCCAGGTGTGCTTGCTGGGCACACCGCAGGGGGTGGTAACGCTTACCTATTAACGGTAAGTGCTGCAACAGCTCTGTGCAGCATTAATTTAACACCAAATCATGGATTTTGAATTCACCAGAGCGACGATCCTCGAAGAAGCATTCCAAGGTTCTTTTGATGGTAAGGAAAGATATTTCGCCCCATGGAATTTCGGCTTCTGAAAAAAGTCGGGCTTCCATGCTTTCAACACCTGGGTTGAACTGATCGCTCAAAAGTCTGGCTCTGTAAAAGAAGTGGACTTGTCCAACGCGGGGGACGCTGAGGACGCTGAACAAACCTTCCATCTCAATTTGAGCACCCGCCTCTTCATGGGTCTCGCGCTCGGCTCCCTGGGCAATGGATTCGCCAATTTCCAAAAAACCTGCAGGCAGTGTCCACTTTCCCAGACGCGGTTCGATATTGCGTTTGCAAAGCAGCACGCGGTCACCCAGGTAGGGGATGGTTCCAGCCACGGGCAATGGGTTCAGGTAGTGAATGGTGCCGCATGCGGTGCAGATAGCACGCTCTTTGGTGTCACCGTCACTTGGCACACCCATGGCCGTTGCAGCGCCACAGTTGCGGCAGTGCCGTATGGCTCGCCCTTGGGGTGAGTAGTCAATCGGATGGCGGATGGGGTGTTGAATTGGATCGGGGGAGCTCATGCGGCGTAGTTTAGGTCATGCGGGAGGTTGTTTTTAGTAAAAAAAAGCCGCTCACAGGGAGCGGCTGGGTGAGCAGAGCTTGTGTTTCAGGCCTTGGTGGTTTTGGTGTGCTTGTCGATCAAAGCTCGGGTTGTATCGAGCAGTTTTCGTCCATCGAAGCCCTTCTTGTTCATGTCCTCGACCCATTCCACTTCCAGGGCGCGTGATTTGCGGCGAAAGTTCTGGCTCTCGGCAGGACTGACAGTGAAGATTTGGTTGCCACGGTCAACAGCGCTCTTGCGCCCCGGGATGTCGCCGGCCTGCTGTACCTTGCCTAGCCAGGCCGATGTGGCCATGCCGGAGTTGGCGTCGATGATTTTCTTCAACTCAGGAGGTAGGCTGTTGTACTTGGCCTTGTTCATGCACAAGATGAAGGGCAGGGTGTACAGGCAGCCACCGGCGGGGTCGAACTCGGCGTGGAACTTGGTCAACTCTTGCACTTTGACGGAGGGCACAACTTCCCACGGAACGACACATCCATTGATGGTGCCCTTGGACAGCGCATCAGGAATCGCGGGCAAAGGCATACCCACAGGGATGGCACCCAAACTGGCCAGCAACTTGGTGACCGGGCGAGAGGGGCCGCGAATCTTCATGCCTTTAAGGTCTTCCACCGTTTTGACGGGTTTGTCTGCGGTATGAATCACGCCCGGGCCATGAACATGCAACGCAATCGTCTGCACATCTTTGAACTCATCTGCCGCCATGGTTTGCACGTACTCCCAATAGGCTTTGGACGTGGCTTCGGCGTTGGTCATCATGAAAGGAAGCTCGAATGACTCCGAGCGGGGGAAGCGTCCGGCGGTAAAACCTGGTGGCACCCAAACTACGTCCACCACGCCGTCCTTGGCCTGATCATAAAGCTGTGCGGCCGTGCCACCCAATTGCATGGCGGGGTACGCCTCAAACTTGATGCGCCCACCGGATTCTTTTTCAACCTTGTCCATCCAGGCCTTGTGCATGTTCAGCCACACATTGGACTGGGGGGCCATAAAGGTGTGGAACTTGAGCGTGACTTGGGCCTGGGCAAAGCTGCTCAGTGCAGGGGCACCCAGGGCAACAGCAGCACCGGATTGCAAAAGGCTACGACGTTTCATTCAGGTTTCTCCAATCAATAATGAGTTTGACAATAGCGTGAAAGCTGTGGTTTGAACATCGGACTTACCCGATGTATTTCACCAACCATAGGGAAATACCGGGGAAAAGCAGCAACACAATGGTGCGAATGGTGTCGCTGATCAGAAAGGGCATGACGCCCTTGTAGCTCTCAGCAATTGGGATGTTGTGCCCGGCACTGTTGGCCATGCCGTTGACGACATACACGTTTAACCCCACAGGCGGGGCCAGCATGCCAAAGCCCACCGTCATCAGCACCATGATGCCGAACCAGATGGCGGTGTATTCCTTGCTCATGCCAAAGTCCAGCCCCATGATCATGGGGAAGAAAATTGGGATGGTCAGCAAGATCATGGACAGCTCGTCCATCACTGCACCGAGCACCACATAAAACAGCATGATCGCGGCCACCACCATCACAGGTGCAAGGCCCCAGCCACTGACCACAGCGGCTAGCTGGTTGGGCACTTGGGTCAGAGCCAATGAGGCGTTCATCATGTCGGCCCCAAGGAAAATCAGGAAGATCATGCCCGAGCTCTCGGCTGTGGCGTAGAAGCACTGCTTGAATTTGGACCAGTTGATTTCACGCTTAATCAGTGCTGCGATAAAGGTGGAAAACGCCCCCACGGCAGCGCCCTCAGTGGGCGTGAAATAGCCGCCATAAATTCCACCAAACACGATGATGAAGATGATAGCAATCGGCAAGATGCCCATGAATGCTGCGCGGTTAAATGGCTCTGACGTGTTGTGTTCTGGTGCCTGGCCGGGGACTAAGCGAACGTAAATGGCGATAGCAATGATGTAGCCCACCATGGCTATTAAGCCCGGCACCATGGCCGCTGCAAACAACTTGGCAATGTTTTGCTCAGCTAGGATGGCGTAGATCACCAGAGGCACGGATGGCGGAATCAAAATACCCAGCGTGCCGCCTGCGGCTAGCGTGCCAGTGGCCAGTCGCCCCGAGTAGCCGTGACGCTTCATCTCGGGTAAGGCCACGCCGGTGATGGTGGCAGCAGTGGCTACGGACGAGCCGCAGATCGAACCAAATGCCGCACTGGCCAGCACGGAAGACATGGCCAGGCCACCTCTAAAACGCCCCATGACCGAGGCCGCGAACTGGAACAAGGCTTTGGAGATGCCGCCCTGCGTGGCAAAGTGCCCCATCAATATGAAAAGAGGGATGACGGACAGGTCATAACTTGCAAAGCGTGCAAATGCCTGAGTGTTGAGCCAACTGCTCAGTGGGCCCCAGCCTGCTTGAAGGACGTAGCCCACGGCACCGGCAAAAAACATCGAGACAGCAATAGGCACGCGAATGGCCATCATGACCAGCATGAGGCCAAAAATCAGCAGGGCAAGGGTAATGGGACTCATGCTGGGCTACATGCTTTGGTATTGCTGGTCGGCTCAAAGCCCAGGGCTTGAAGCAGACCAATCAAAGATGTCAGCGCCAGCGGGGGGACCATCGTTGCATAGACGATCCACTCCGGGAAATCCAGCATCATTGTGCCCGAGTGGGTTGAGTAGGCGTTCAACCCGCCCAGCGTGGAGCGCCAGGCAAAAACACCGGCCATGAGCGCCATGAGCAAGCTGCCGAAACGGTTCATGTATTGGATGGCTCGTTCACTAGCGCCGGTTGTGAAAAAATCGACCACGATATTGCCGCGCTTGACCTGGCACCAAGGCAAAAATAGAGCGATAGCTGCCCCTGCAGCGACGCCCACCAACTCGAAGTCACCCGATATGGTTTTGCCCAGAACTTCACGGCCCATCACGGCTATGACGGTGATCAGGGTGATCAGAGTTAGCACCACCCCGGCCAAGATAGCGCAAAAAGCAGCCAAAGTTTCGATTTGTTTCACAGGGCCCCTCGCCTTAAACAACTTTGAGACGAATGGGTGTGAGGCCAGCTACGCTGCCGTCCAAAACATCACCTTGAACCACAGCATTGACGCCCTCAGGCGTGCCTGAGTAAATCAGGTCGCCTGGTTGAAGTTCCCAAGCCGCAGTGATGTGCTCAATGATTTCGCCGATATTCCAGATCAGCTTGGAAACGTTGCTGCGCTGGCGGTCTTTGCCGTTGACCTGGATGTAGATTTCAGCGTTCTCGACGTCACCAGCTTGCGCTGCAGGCGTGATGGGGCCAATGGGTGAAGAGTGGTCAAAAGCCTTGCCAATGCACCAGGGACGTCCGAGTTTTTTCATATCTCCCTGTAGGTCGCGACGGGTCATGTCCAAGCCAACACCATAGCCATAAATGTGCTTGTGGGCATCGGCGGCCTTGATGTTTTTGCCGCCAGTTCCGATGGCCACCACCAGCTCTATTTCGTGGTGGAACTCTTTGGTCAGCGTGGGATAGGGCAGATCAGCCGTTTCACCCGCATTGACGATGACGCAAGTGTCTGTGGGTTTGAGAAAGAAGAAGGGCGCCTCACGGCCTGTGAAACCCATCTCTTTCGCGTGCTCTACGTAGTTGCGGCCTACGCAGTAAATACGGTTAACAGGAAACCGATCTTTAGTTCCTACTACTGGCACAGACACTTGGGCGGGCGGCGTGATAACGAAGCTCATGGGAACCTTTCTTGGAGAAATCATAAGCTTACATATTAATTTATAAATATGCACTCGGGTTTTCCCTTTTGATGCTTAGGTTAGTTCCATTCAGAAGTGAAACTTGGTAAGTTGCCGATGCACGTTCGAGTTGTTGGATCTGATTTAAGTCAAGGGGAATTATGTCGATAAGGACGGTGATCATTTTAAAAATATCACCAAACTCAAAAGCTCTCATGCCTTCCCTAATTGATCACCTAGCTGCTTTGACAAATCCCCGTGACAGACAGTCGCTGGATTTGGCTCTGACAACTGCATTGATGGATTTGATTCAACCAAAAAGTGTTGCACTTTATAGCGTTGTCAACGATGCAATCAACCTCCACTGGTTTCCGTTGATTGTCATGATGTCAGGTGGTGTTACTCGGGTCGGCGACCCTCTTCGAGCCGATTTCAGATTGTTACCACCTTTGCAGGCGTTTGAGCATCGCCAAAAGTGCCTTGAGAGTCGCCTGCTTGTTGAGCGCGAAGTGGCGTGTGATGAGGGCGGTTGGACGAGTTGCCTGCCCTTATTTGCGCCTACTTGGGCGGATGAGATCGGAATTGTTGAAATTTATTCGAAACATCGATTGAGTGAATCTTCTCAAGATATCGTTGCACGACTTTTGTATGTATATCGAAATATGAGCAGTATTTTTGCCGTTTCTGAACAAGATGCGCTTACCGGGCTTCTCAATCGCAAGTCTTTTGACGATACTTTTTATAAGCTTCTTGCAGACAGTACGTCAGTCTCGGTAGATGAGTCTATGTCTGGAGAGTCAGATGAGAAGGATGTTCGCAGCGTGCTGCAGTTGCGTCGCAAGGAAGCTGGCGAACGGTTCTGGCTGGCCATGGTTGACATCGATCATTTCAAGCGCGTAAATGACGGCTTTGGTCATCAAATTGGTGATGAAGTACTGATATTGGTGGCGCGCAGTCTGAAAAAATCATTTCGTGGTTCAGATCGAATTTACCGATTTGGGGGTGAAGAATTTGTGATTATTTTGCGCGCACCTGACGACGAAACAGTTGTTCAAATAGCTGAGAGATTCCGTAAGCAAATGGAGGCTTCAAAATTTCCTCAAGTCGGTAGTCTCACTGCCAGTATGGGGGTGGCAGAAGTTCTGCCGGGTGACTCACCTTCGACTGTCTGTGAAAAAGCAGATCAAGCGTTGTATTACGCCAAAAATAATGGCCGCAACCAAGTATGCAGCCATGCTGATCTGTTTAACCTTGGACTGCTGCAAAAAGAAGTCAAGGTCAGCGATATTGATTTATTCTGAACGAATCCTTGAAATCACTGGCTCAGTGCAGTTAAAGCACGTCCGGTGATCTCGTCCACGCTGCCCATGCCACTGATAGCTCGATATTTTGGGGCAGCGACGGGATCATTTTTGGCCCACAGGCTGTAGTAGTCCACTAAGGGGCGCGTTTGAGCGCTATACACATCCAAGCGTTTTTTTACGGTCTCAGCCTTGTCGTCTTCGCGCTGTACCAGTGGCTCACCCGTCACGTCATCCAGGCCTGCGACCTTGGGTGGGTTGAATGAGACGTGATAGGTGCGGCCTGAGGGCGGGTGCGAGCGGCGGCCGCTCATGCGCTCGATGATGGCTTCAAACGGCACATCAATTTCCAGCACATAGTCCAGCTTCACGCCTGCGGCCTTCATGGCATCGGCCTGGGGCAGGGTGCGTGGAAAGCCATCAAAAAGGAAGCCTTGTTCGCAGTCGGGCTGAGCGATTCGTTCTTTCACCAAGTTGATGATGAGGTCATCACTCACCAAGCCACCCGAAGCCATGATGGCCTGTGCTTGCAGACCCAGCGGGGTACCTGCTTTGACGGCCGCGCGCAGCATATCGCCGGTGGAGATTTGCGGAATGTTGTATTTCTGGCAGATAAATGCGGCTTGCGTGCCCTTACCGGCACCGGGTGCGCCCAGCAAAATCAGTTTCATGAGGTTCCTTGAGTCTTTCGTTGTCTGATGATGGATACAGCCTCAATGCTGTGTAAAGACCATTAGTGTGTGCGCATGGAGAATATCACGCCCGGCTTGCCATCAACTGACGCACGCGTTCCAGGTCTTGTGGTGTGTCGACGCCTGGGCCGGGGGCGTGGGGTGTGACGTGGACGGCGATGCGGTGGCCGTGCCACATGGCGCGCAATTGTTCCAGGGCTTCCGTCATTTCCATGGGAGCTTGCGCCAGCTTGGGGAATTGGCGCAAGAAACCGGCCCGGTAACCGTAGATGCCGATGTGGCGTAAGGGCTGCGCGTTGGGCAGCGCGCTGGCGGCGTCACGCGGGTAGGGAATGGGTGAGCGGCTGAAGTACAGGGCTAGCGCGCGGGCATCGAGCACGACTTTGACCACGTTGGGGTTTTGAAACTCTGCCAACTCGGTGATGGGGTGGGCCGCAGTGCTCATGCTGGCCTCAGGGCGCTGTTGCAGCAACTCAGCCACGGCCATGACCAGGGCCGGGTCAATCAGGGGCTCATCGCCTTGCACGTTGACGACGATCTCGTTATCGCGTAGTTGCAGTAGGTCGCAAGCCTCGGCTAGACGGTCACTGCCACTGGGGTGGTCTGTGCGCGTCAAAAGGGCTTGCACACCGTGTTGGGCGCAGGCGTCGGTGATGCGTTCACTGTCGGCTGCGACGACGATGCGGGTGGCCGCTGGCATGCCGCTTTGCACGCGCTGCGCTACCCGCACGATCATGGGCAGGCCGGCAATGTCGGCCAGAGGTTTGTCTGGCAGTCGCGTGGAGGCCAGCCGGGCGGGGATGAGGACGGTGAAGCTCACAGGCCGAGTTCCTCGTCCGAAGGATTGACGACGTTCACAGCCCGAGTTCCTCGTCTGTGAGGGTGCGTGCTTCGTTTTCCAGCAAGATGGGAATGCCGTCGCGCACGGGGTAGGCCAAGCGTGCGCTGTGCGAGATCAGTTCGTGTTTTTCGCGGTCATAGGTCAGAGGCCCTTTGGTGACGGGGCAGACCAGCAGTTCAAGAAGTCGTGTGTCCATGCGTGGATGATAGCGCTGTGTTTTGCGATGGTTCGAGGAGAGGGGCGAGCAAGGCATCAAGCGCCGTCAGAAAGGAGGGTTCAGGCATGAACTCCAGCGGAACGGCCAGCGCGTCAGGGTGTTTCTCCCATAGCTTGACCGCGTCTTTTTCTGTACAAATCAGTATGTAGCTCTTATTAGATGGGCGTAGCCAGTTATCAAATTCATAGTGATCCGGCAGTGCTTGGGTTTGCTCAAGCACCAGTCCCTGTGTTTCAAGCATCGTGAAAAAAGCCTGAGGCTGGGCAATGGCAGCCAAGGCCAGCAGCGGCTTTTCTGATTTGACCAGAGAAGCCAATTCAACCCGGCTGCCATCGGCGCGCATGGCATAGGTGGCCAGCGCCCGCTGGGCCGTGAAGCCGGTGAAGGCTGGGTAAGCACCGGTGTGCAAGACCAGATCAACCCAACGCGGCCAAGGCTCGCGCAGGGGGCCAGCGGGTAGCAAAAAACCATTGCCCACGCCCCGGTCATCGAATACGCAGATCTCGATATCACGCTCCAGCGCGTAGTGTTGCAGGCCGTCATCACAGACAACTACGTTGGTGTCGGGGTACTGGGCCAGCAGGGCCAGCGCGGCGTCGATGCGTTGGCGGGCCACGAACACGGGAACGGAGGTGGCGCGCTTGATTAGCGCGGGTTCATCACCCACATCACGGGCGAGGCTATCGGCATGAGCTTCGCGGCAGTCCTGTGTGCGCCGTCCATAGCCGCGAGAGATCACACCGGGCCGCAGGCCGTTCGCTTGCAAATGTCGTACCACGGCCATCACCACGGGCGTCTTGCCAGCACCGCCTGCCACCACGTTGCCCACCACGACGACAGGTACGGGAACGCTATGGCGCTTTAGCATACCCGTCATGTAAAGGCCCTGGCGTATTCGCACCAAAAACCCCATCAACAGGGAGATTGGCCACAGCAACCAAGCCAGTGTCGAGCGATGTTGCCAGCTCTGGATCAGGTGGAGCTGCCAAGTAGGCTGCAAAGCCGGTTGTCGCGGGGGCTGTGAAGCCACAGGCATTAAATTATTTGGCCCCGGCCTTCGCCGAGGACTGGGTGGCAAAGGTGATTTGGTTCAGGCCTGCACGGCGTGCGGCCTCCATCACGGTTACCACGGCCTGGTGTTTGGCGCTGGCGTCGGCACTGATGATGACCACCGTGTCTTTGCCCGCTTTGGCGCCTTCAAGCATGGCGCTGGAGAGCGCATCAAGGCTGCGCCCCTCCACCATCTTCTTGTTCACGGCATAGGCCCCGTCACTGCCCACGGCCACCACCAGTTCCTTGGGGTAGTCGCGCTGGGCATCGGTGTCGGCTACCGGCAGGCGCAACTGCATTTCAGTGAACTTGTTGTAGGTGGTTGTGAGCATGAGAAAAATCAGCACCACCAACAGTACGTCGATGAACGGGATTAGGTTGATCTCCGGCTCTTCTCGGGTTCGGTGACGGAAATTCATAATGCTCAATACGTCGTGTTGATTCGTCAAGTTACTTGCGCAGGGCAATGAGGTGGCGCGCTAGCCGCTCGGCGGACAACTCAAGCGTGAGCAGGTATTCATCCACTCGGCCCCGGAAGTAGCGCCAAAAAATCAGAGAGGGAATCGCCACGATCAGGCCAAAAGCTGTGTTGTACAGCGCCACTGAGATGCCGTGAGCCAATTGAGCCGGGTTGCCGCCTGTGGACACACCCGTTGGCGTTTGGGAACCAAAGATTTCAATCATGCCCACCACCGTGCCAAACAGGCCCAACAGCGGTGCGGCAGAGGCAATGCTGCCCAAGGTGTTGAGGTAGCGCTCCAGACGATGTGCTACGACCCGGCCAGTGCCCTCCATCGTGGCACGCAGGTCAACCTCGCTACAGCGCGGATTGGTCTGCAAGACCCGAAAACCGCTGGCCAGTACCTCGCCTAAAGCTGAATTTTGCTCCAATTGGTTGATAACCTCGGCAGAAGGAATTGCGGTGCGAGAGACACTGAGCGCTTCATCCAATAATTTAGGTGGAGCAATTTTGGCGGTCTTAAGGCTGATGAATCGCTCAATAACGAGCGCCATGGCTAAGATGGAGGCGGCAATCAGGGGCCAGATGGGCCAACCTGCGGCTTGTATGATTGAAAACAAAAGAACTCTCCACGGGATAAATGCTGCGCAATTATGGCCCAGTGCGGTTGGTCTGCGATGGAAAAGTAAACCCCGTTCGAAGTAGCAGATGAGCGGCTCAGTTTTTGCACACAATTTATGTGGATAACTTTGTGAGTAAGTCCCCTGATAAGTGGTCTTGGCCCGCATTCATGCGGGTTTTCGACACAATGATTAATTATTAAGCAGAAAAAATACCAATGAAATCAATAGCTTGCAACGTATTATTGACTTGTCCGGGTTTTCTGGTCTCGGCCGAGCAGGGCGCTCTCAATTGTGGAGCACTTGAAGGGCCTACTCAGCTATAAGCTGCGAATTGACTGATGTTTGAATCTGAAACCCCTGTGATGACGCCACAAATTTGGCCTGTCGGCGCGCTATGCCGCGCCATTGCTGACGCGCTGGAGGCCCGCTTCAATCCCGTTGTGGTTCTGGGAGAGGTTTCGGGCTTCTCACGCGCGGCCAGCGGACATTGTTATTTTTCGCTCAAAGATGAAAACGGCCAAATTCGCTGCGCCATGTTCCGCCGTGCCGCCACGTTGGTGAATTTTTCCCCGCGTGACGGTGACAGGGTGGAAGTGCGCGGTCGTTTGGGCGTGTACGAGCCGCGTGGCGATCTGCAATTGATTGTCGAATCGATGTCGAAGGCCGGGCAGGGCGCTTTGTTTGAGCAGTTTCTCAGGCTCAAAGCCAAGCTCGAGGCTGAGGGCTTGTTTGATGCGTCACGCAAGCGAGCCTTGCCCTTGATGCCCCGCGGCATTGGTTTGGTGACCTCGCTTGGCGCGGCGGCTCTGCACGATGTGGTCAGCGCCTTGAAGCGTCGTGTGCCCCACATCCCGGTGGTGCTGGCCCCAGCCTTGGTGCAGGGCGCGCAGGCTCCGTCAGAGCTGGTCAAGGCGCTGATAAGCTTGTACCAGTTTGCGCCTGATATTGACGTGATATTGCTGGTGCGTGGTGGTGGTTCTTTGGAGGATTTATGGGCCTTCAACGACGAACAACTGGCCCGTACTATGGCCAATAGCCCGGTACCCATCGTGTGCGGTGTGGGCCACGAAACCGACTTCACCATCGCTGACTTTATGGCCGACTTGCGCGCGCCTACACCCACCGCAGCGGCAGAACTCGTGTCACAACCTGCGGCGGTCTGGCTGGGAGCGCTGGAACTGATTGAAGACCGCTTGCAAGAGTCGCTGATGCGGCGGCTGGATCGTCAGAGCCAGCGGCTTGACACTTTTGCCTCCCGATTGGGGCGTCCATCAGCCCTGGTGGCCCGCCAGCGCCACACACTCGCCTCACAGGCACAGCGGCTGCGTTTTGCAGCCTCCAACGCAGTGAGCCAGCAAGGGCGTGAATTACAAGCCTTGGAGCGCCGTTTGCCCGAGCAGGCCTGTTTGGCCTTGGTTGATATGCGGCAGCGCCTGGAGCGTGCTGCATTGCGTCTAGAATTGCTTGATCCAAGCCTGGTCTTGCAGCGAGGTTACGCTTGGCTCACGGATGAGGATGGCCACACAATTACACGTGCCAATCAGACATTTATGGGGCAAGTGGTGCAGGCCACCCTTGCTGACGGCAAGGTTGATCTCACAGTAAGCGAAATCCGAGTTAATTAATTTCTACAATCACTACTTTTTTAACAACAAACTCCCAAGAGGAAATCATGGAACACACCCTTCCCGCACTGCCCTTTGCCATCGATGCCCTAGCCCCGCATTATTCCAAGGAGACACTCGAATACCACCATGCTAAGCACCACAATGCTTACGTCGTTAATCTTAACAACCTGCAAAAAGGTACTGATTTTGAGAACATGTCTCTTGAAGACATCATTAAAAAATCCAGTGGCGGCATCTACAACAATTCGGCCCAAATCTGGAACCACACTTTCTTCTGGAACTGCATGAAGCCTCAAGGCGGTGGCGAGCCCTCAGGCGCATTGGCAACGGCCATCAACGCCAAGTGGGGCAGCACGGCAGCGTTCAAGGAAGCGTTTGTGAAATCAGCCGTGGGCAACTTTGGCTCAGGCTGGACTTGGCTCGTTAAGAAAGCCGATGGCTCTGTGGACATCGTCAACATGGGTGCAGCAGGCACGCCACTGACCACTGCTGACAAGGCCTTGTTGACCGTCGACGTGTGGGAGCATGCCTACTACATCGACTACCGCAACCTGCGTCAGAAGTTTGTTGAGACCTTCCTCAACAATCTGGTGAACTGGGAATTTGCTGAGAAAAATTTCGCCTGATCTTTTTCTCTCGTCAACAAAAAAGCCGACCTCATGGGTCGGCTTTTTTGATTCTACGGAGTAGATAGAGGTTTACAGACCGCCGTTTTGTTGGGCCACCATGCAAAAGAGCATGGGAATGGAGAGCATGGTGTTAAAACGTGACGTCAACATCGCCATGCGCGCCGCCTTGGCTTTCTCGGGTGCTTCTACCGCCACCAAGCCCAGTGCCTTTTGCTGGTTAGGCCAAATGATGAACCACACGTTAAAGGCCATTACCAGGGCCAGCCACATGCCAATGCCAATGGCTGTTACCGGTTTTTGTAGACTCAGGGCGGACATCACATAACCGCTCATGGTGGCCAAGAGCAGGCCGGTGACGACTGTTGCCAGTGCCGACCAGCGAAACCAGAACAGCGCTGTAGGGGCAATCACTTTGCTGATGGCGGGTTTTTGTTCATCCGGGATTTTGGGCATCGATGGGATTTGCACAAAATTGAAATACCACAGCAAACCTACCCACATCATGGCGCTAACAACGTGCAGCCAGCGCATAAAAAAAGTGGACCAGGCGTGACTCAAGTGGACGTTGGTCCCGACTGCTAGTACCAGTATCAGCAGCAGAACGAACCCGGCTAAAACGGTACGCCCCAGGGATTGAAAAATCGAACTCATTGTTAAATCCTTGTGTTGATGAAACGGCCGGTGGTGAAGTCAGGTGCCGCTTAGACCACCTAAAGTTCATTCTATCGGGCGCTGTTAAAGGCTTTTCCGCCAAGCTTGACGCCTGCTTTTATGCCGCGTTTAGTAAACCAGCCCTGGTTCATCTCCAGCACGTAGCGCACGGGCTTGGTCGAGCAGTGTGAGTCGGTGGTTTGTGGTTTCATATCGGCTAGGTTGACGATGGTGCCGTCGTCCGATACAAACGCGGCCGTCAGTGGCAGCAGCGTGTTTTTCATCCAAAAGCATTGGGTCGAGGCCTGTTCAAACACAAACAACATGCCTTCATTTTGTGGCATCTCTTTCCTGAACATCAGGCCGATGCTCCGGTGCTCGGGCGTTAAGGCCAGTTGTGTGTCGATCAAATGCATGCCAGCCGAGAGTTGTAGTCGTGGCAGATCCAACTGCGGTGTGTCTTGGGCCTGTGCGATGCTCATTAGAGCCAATAGTAAAAAGACGAGGCGTGTCAAAAATGGCTTCATGGGATGAGTGGGATTGATGCGGGTTTAAGTACAAGGTAGCGCAGTTCCGCTGTCTTGCCATAAATAAAGATTAATTACAGGCTAATCCGCAGGTCTTCAGTTGAACGTAACCTGAGGCTTCTAACTTCTAAATACTCAAGGCTTAAGAATGAACATCTATTGCGCCTGGAACGAGGCTTGTGGTTGGTAGCCTAAAAATCTGGAAATTTCACTTGCAACCGCTTGAAGTTTCGGTAACCACTCCTCATTCAGTCGTCCGGTAGGCGCAGAGATAGATAATCCAGCCACCAGTTTTTCTTGGTCGTCATAAATCCCTGCGGCCATGCAGTGGACCCCCAGTTCCAACTCTTCATTGTCTCGTGCGGAACCATATTGACGTACTTTTGCCAGTTCGCGCTCCAGCACAGACAACTGCGTAATGCTAGTCTTTGTTTGACCATGGAGGCCAGTTCTTGCAGCGTAAGCTCGCACACGTTGCGGGTCATCGACCGCAAGAAAAAGCTTTCCAACAGAAGTCAAATGAAGTGGTGCGCGTCCGCCGATGGCGCGAACCACTTGCATTCCGGAGCGTTCGCTGAAAGCTCGCTCTATATAGACAATTTCGTCCCCTTGCCGAATGCTTAGATTGACTGGTTGTTGAATCAAACGATGAAGCTCTCGCATAGGCGTTAATGCGGCATCTCGAACATTAAGTCGAGCTTTGACCATATTGCCAAGTTCAAGTAATCGCATACCTAGGCGATATGAGCCAGGTTGCGCTCGATCAACAAATCGTCCAGTTGCCAAATCGTTGAGGATTCGATGTGCGGTTGACGGATGAAGACCTGTTTTCTCGCTTATTTCTTTGAGCGAGATTGCATCTTCCTTGGATGCAAGCACATCCATTAAGGTAAACATCCGCTCTATTACTTGTACAGTTGGTTTGGAAATGATTGTTGAGCCCAAATTTTTCATTCTAATATTTTATCATGTGAAATTTAGACAATGGACTTCACCTGCTTTGCTAGACATCAATCAACTTCCAGTTTGAAGTTGCTCGAACGCAAGCGGGCTCATTTGGTTAAGGTGTCCGTGAAATGGGGTCAACTTCAAGTCCAAAATGCGGTTCTATCACCGGATTGAAACAATTTTTTTAGTGACAACCGAATCCGATTCCGAGAATTTTTTCTGGCTGTTGATGGAATTGCCATTTTCGATGCGAAGTTGTACGGCATCCATTTGCGAGAGGGTTTTCTCACCACGAATCAGACGGAACAAGCGCATCGAACTACTGACGCCATCCAATTGACTCTGCACTGATTTAGCCGATGCAGCCAGTTCTTCTACCATCGCCGCATTTTGCTGAGTAATGGTATCTATATGCGCAACTGCCTCATTTATTTGTGTAATCCCCATGGTTTGCTCCGCGCTCGCTGTCTTGATTTCGTCGAGGACAGTGCTGACCTTGCCAACTGCGCCCAGCGCCTCGGCCATACGATTCAAGGCCTGGTCAGTTTGCTGGCTACCCATGCCAACTCGTTCGGTAGACACCGTGATTAGTTGTTTGATTTCTTTTGCGGCGGTTGTGGTGCGATGCGCAAGGGCCCTAACCTCCGACGCCACAACAGCAAAGCCCCGCCCCTGGTCCCCTGCGCGAGCTGCTTCTACGGCCGCGTTCAAGGCAAGAATGTTGGTCTGAAACGCGACGCTCTCAATTAGCTGTACGATTTCTTCAATGCGTCGCGATGACTCTGAAATTCCCTGCATCGTGATTGCCACCGAATGGACTGCGTCATTGCTGCGGGTTGTCACATCGGTTGTCGCATGTGCCAGTTCAGCTCCCTGAATTGCCGACATAGCACTTTGCTTCACGGTTCCACTGATTTCTTCCATGGACGCGGCGGTTTGCTCCAGACTACTGGCTTGTGCCTCTGTGCGGGCAGACATGTCCTGATTTCCGTCGGCTATTTCCTGCATAGCAACGCGCACATGTTCAACCTCCATACGAACATCACTGACCACCGTTCGCAAATTGACCGACATCTGATTCAATGCCTGTTGTAATTGTCCTACTAGTCCAGTCTCACCGGTCTCAACCGTATGGGAAAGATCTCCTGCGGCCAAGTGGTTAGCATCTGCTACCAGACTTGTTAATGGTCGGAATGCAAGACTCCAGTTAAGCCAAGCAGCACCAGCAGCGACGAAAACACCCAGCAGTGCACTTAGTTCCAGACTCAAGCCTAATCCGATGGCGCCCAAAGGAAGAGCCAAGGCAAGCAACTGAATGGTGATTAACTTACTGTTATTGCCAGGATTTAGCATCCGCAACAGGCGTCCCATCGGATCTTGCCGCAATACCGCTCCATGGAAAAGTTTGAAGTCGGCCTTTCCGCGTTTGGCATCATCCCGCATATGGGCATACAGGCTTTCAGCTGCAGCGACTTCTTCCTGCTTAGGGATTGTCCGAACCGATAAATAACCTGTGGTCGTATTACCGTCCATCATGGGTGTGGCATTTGCACGTACCCAATAGTAATCACCATTTTTACGACGATTTTTTACCAGTCCGGACCAGGGGAGTTTGTTGCTAATGGTGTCCCACATATCACGAAAGGCTTCCTCTGGCATATCGGGGTGGCGAACAATGTTGTGAGGTTGTCCCAGCAATTCCCCCACTTCAAATCCACTTACCTCGACAAAAGCCGGGTTGCAATAGGTGATCCGTCCCTTAAGATCGGTAACAGACACTAGAGTCTTACCCATTGGTAGTGTGTAATTGCGTTGCGTAACCGGCGTATTCATTCGCATATGTCACCTTCTCGATTGTTAAGTTGTATTTGCACAATCTAAAACAATCACCAGTCTTTAACTTTTAAAGTCAGACTGTAAAAGTGCCTTTTTTCTCTGCATCAAAGGTAATTTAATTTCTGTATAGCGACGTAACGGGATGCCTTTGCCAAAAGGGACAGCTCTCACCGCCACGGTCGCATTGACCGTATTGATGATGTCTATCTGAAGCGTAGTAGTCCTACTCTGAAAATTAATTCCAATATTTCTGCTCAATGCTTTGGTTTTCCCCCGCCCAGTTGGCAACACCAGAAAGTACAAAGGTATAGGTTGCTGATTGACCCGGGGCGAGAAAGCCTTGAACCGGCCTTTGTCAAGGTGCTTGAGAAATGCTCCAGTCAGGTGCTGCGTTCCGACTTACTGGCGCTTATAAATCGTAGGTTAAGCAGTTTTTCGTTGTGACTCGCTTTATGAAGAGAGGCGGTTTAAAGCACTTCTGCGTTTCAATCGAAGGTTTCATTCAAGTGACACACAACTGCCATCAACATGTCACGTTGGTCTTTCACACTTGCCCCATCACTAAAGCAAAAGGGGTACACCATGGGACAAGGATACGGCAGAGATATTGAATCGAATGAGGGCGTTAACGTCAGCAACCAGCCTGGCATTCATGCGTTGGACGTCACGCGTCGCCACGTGTTGAAGTGTAGCGGTGCAGCCATCGCCATGCTGATGGGTTCACATGCCTTAGGCGAAAGCACGGCCAGCGGTAAAACTTTGGGCTTTACGCCAGTGCCTGTCTCGACATCGGACACCCTGGTGGTGCCTGCTGAATATGTTGCGGAGGTGCTTTACCGTTGGGGTGACCCCGTGGGCGCGGCAGAAGGCGCGCCTCTGTTCAAGCCGGATGCTTCCAACACCTGGGAAGATCAAAACCTGCAGGCGGGTATGCACCACGACGGCATGTCCTTCTTCCCGATTGACGGCAATCCACGCCACGGTCTGTTGGCCATCAACCATGAGTACACCGATGACGGCTTGCTTCACGCCGATGGCATGGCGAACTGGTCTGCCGACAAGGTGCGCAAGTCGCAGGCCGCACACGGGGTGAGCGTCATTGAAATCATTGAGCGCCAGGGGCAGTGGCACGTCATGCCTGGCTCGCGCTACGCGCGGCGCATTACCGCCAACACCCCTATGGTGCTGAGCGGGCCCGCCAGCGGCCACGCGCAACTCAAAACAAGCGCCGACCCCACTGGCACACGGGTACTGGGTACCTTGAATAACTGCGCAGCCGGTGACACGCCCTGGGGCTCTTATCTGACCTGCGAAGAGAACTGGAATGGCTACTTCTCGGCCGCCGATCAACCCACGTCAGACGACAAACGCTACGGGCTGCGCCCCAAAGGTTGGGGCTACCGCTGGCATGAGCATGACGAGCGTTTTGACGCCGCCAAGCACCCGAATGAGCCTTACCGTTTTGGTTGGGTGGTTGAGGTTGACCCGATGGATCCGATGCAAACCCCCATCAAGCGCACAGCCTTAGGTCGCATCAAACACGAAGGCGCAACTACCACGCGCACCCAAGATGGCCGGGTCGTCGTTTACATGGGTGACGATGAACGATTTGAGTACATCTACAAGTTCGTCTCACGCGACAAGGTGAGTCCTGGTGGTTATGCCGCCAACAAGACCCTGTTAGATCACGGCACGCTGTATGTGGCTCGCTTTGAAGCCGATGGGCATGGCCGTTGGCTAGCGCTGGTTCAAGGTGACAACGGGCTGACGGCCGACAAAGGTTTTGCCACGCAGGCCGATGTATTGATCCACACGCGCCAAGCCGCTGACGTGGCGGGCGCTACGCCGATGGATCGCCCGGAGTGGATGGCCGTGCATCCGGATACCGGCGAGGTGTTTGCTACGCTGACCAATAACAGCCAGCGGGGTCAGCCAGGCCGTGCGGTAGACAGTGCCAACCCGCGCACCGACAACATCATGGGCCACATCATTCGCTGGCGCGAAGGTGCAGCAAAGGGCGGCGATGCGTCAGCGACGGAATTTCGCTGGATGCAGTTCGCGCTGGCCGGTGATCCAAATGCCAATCAGCCTTCGCACCGGGGCAACATCAAAGGCGACATGTACGGCAGCCCTGATGGTTTGAGCTTTGATGCGGGTGGTCTTTTGTGGATTCAGACCGACGTTTCGACCTCGGCCATGCACCAAGGGGCGTACAAAAACATGGGCAACAACATGATGTTGTGTGCTGACCCGTTTACCGGTGAGACCAAGCGCTTTTTGACCGGGCCTAAGGGCTGCGAGATCACGGGCATCGCGTTCACGTCAGACCGGCGCACAGTCTTCATCAACATCCAGCACCCCGGCGAGACAGCCAGCGAACGCAGTGACCCGGCTGACCCTCAGGCCGTCAGCCATTGGCCTGATGGCGCAAAAGGCGGGCGACCCCGCTCGGCCACCGTGGCCATTCGCCGCCGTGACGGCGGCATGGTGGGCACTTGAAAACATGTGAATCACAAGTAACTGCATATCTAACAAAGAAGGAGTCCACATGAACGAACTTCCCAATCCAACCTTTCCACTGTCACCCATTGCCTTACCCAGGGGGTTACTTCACCGACCTGAAAGCTCAGTGGTTCAAGCGCCGCACGGCGGCATTGTGGTCGCGTGGGCAAAGCATCTGGACGAAGTACGCGAAGCTCAACGCCTGAGGCATCAGGTTTTTGCCATCGAAATGGGCGCTCGACTTTCGACGACGCTGCTCGGCCATGACGTCGATTTGTTTGACGACTACTGCGAGCACCTTTTGGTGCGCGACGCTACCAGCCGCGAAGTGATTGGCACTTACCGCGTGCTCACGCCCACGCAAGCCAAGCGGGCGGGCAGCACCTACAGCGATATCGAATTCGATTTGGTTCGGCTTCGCGCTGTACGCGAGCGCATGGTTGAGGTGGGCCGAAGCTGCGTGCACTCGGCACATCGGCAGGGCACGGTGATCATGGCCTTGATGGGTGGCGTGATTGAGTTCACCCACCGCAACCAGTTCGACACCTTGATTGGCTGTGCCAGCATCCCCTTGCTGCACAACGGTGTCGTGAGCGGGGATGAGGCTGCCAGCACCTGGCATCAACTCAAGCAAACCCATCTCGCACCCATCGAATACCACGTTCGGCCCCGCTTGCCCTTGGCTATTCACCAATGGGATAGCACGCTGGATGTCAAACCACCGGCGCTGATCAAGGGCTACTTGCGCCTGGGTGCCAAGGTGATGGGCGCACCGGCCTGGGATCCGGATTTCAACTCAGCTGATCTGCCGATGTTGCTACGCCTGTCGGATATGCCCGCTCGTTATCGCAAACATTTCTTGGGGTGCTGATGCAATCGGTTCTTAATGTTATGGACTCCTGGACGCAAAGTTTTCAGCCTCTAGGTGCTGACCATGAAGACGATCATCCCCCTGGGTACAAGCGATACCGCGCCATTTTCATATCCGATGTGCACCTGGGAACACCGGGTTGCCAAGCTGAGCCTTTGCTGGAATTTTTGCGTACGCACCCAAGCGACTATCTGTACCTGGTGGGTGACATCATCGACGGCTGGCAACTGCGCCGTCGCTGGTACTGGCCGCAAGCGCATAACGACGTGGTGCAAAAGCTGCTGCGCCGGGCGCGCAAAGGGTGCAAAGTGATTTTTGTTCCCGGCAACCACGACGAGTTTGCTCGTGGCTTCATCGGTCACCAGTTCGGAGGCATTGACGTGGTGGATGATGCGATTCACACGCTGGCTGACGGACGCCGACTGTGGGTGACCCATGGTGACTATTTTGATGGCGTTATTCAATGCGCCAAGTGGCTGGCCTTTGTCGGCGACAACTTGTATGAATTCACGCTCAAGTTAAACCGCCACCTGAACTACCTGCGCGCTCGTTTGGGTCTGTCGTATTGGTCGCTTTCGGGATATCTTAAAAACAAAGTCAAAAAAGCTTTGAATTTCATCACAGACTTCGAGGTGGCCGTGGCCAACGAAGCGCGTAAACGGGGTCACCACGGTGTGGTCTGCGGTCATATTCACCGGGCCGAGATGCGGGACATCAACGGTATTTTGTATTGCAACGATGGCGATTGGGTCGAGAGTCGCAGCGCGCTGATCGAGCACCATGATGGGCGATTGGAGCTCTATGAGTGGACAGTGACCCATGAGGTCAAAGAACCATCTCAAACCACCACGGTGGCCACAGCATGAAGATCGCATTGATCACCGATGCCTGGCAACCCCAAGTCAATGGTGTGGTTACCACGCTGGTGGAGCTGGTGCGTGAAATAGAGCAAGCAGGTCATCAGGTTGAAGTGATTCACCCAGGGTTGTTCAAGACGAAGCCTTGCCCTGGCTACGACGGCATTGACCTGGCCGTGCGGCCAAAAAACCGGATACGCGAGCTGCTTGACGCTTTCGAGCCGCAGGCCATTCACATCGCGACCGAAGGCCCTTTGGGTTGGGCCGCGCGTGGCTACTGCCTCAAACGGGGCCTGTCCTTCACCACGGCATTTCACACCAAGTTCCCGGAAATTTTGAACGCAGCGCTGAAAGTTCCGCTGTCTTGGGGCTACGCCTTGTTCCGTCATTTTCATAAACCCTCATCCGGCGTGATGGTGCCTACGCAGGGTGTGCTGCTCATGCTGGAGAAACGGGGTTTCAGCAACTTGCGCAGGTGGACACATGGCGTGGATTTAAGTTTGTTTTCGTTTCATGCAAGCTGTGGCGATCATCCCGCTTTAAGAAGCTTGGAACGTCCCGTGTCTCTGTTTGTCGGTCGCGTGTCTTACGAGAAAAACATCGAAGCCTTTTTGCAGCTGGACGTTCCGGGCAGCAAGGTTGTGTGCGGAGTCGGTCCACTGGAAACCAGCCTCAAATCTCGCTACTCCGGGGTTCGTTGGCTGGGTGTTTTGCCGCGTGATGAGCTCGCGCAGGTGTATGCGGCGGCCGATGTATTTGTCATGCCCAGCAAGTCAGAGACTTTCGGCTTGGTAATGCTTGAAGCCATGGCCACTGGAACGCCCGTTGCGGCTTATCCGGTAGATGGGCCGTTGGAGGTGTTGGGCGCAGAAGACCAGCAGGTTTACGGCGGAGCCCTGGATGACAATCTTCAGCAAGCGTGGTGTCTCGCTGCGAAGGTGTCGCGCACTGAGGCGCGTGCCAGGTCTGAAGGTTTTAGCTGGAGCCACGCCAGCAACTTGTTTTTGGAACATCTGGTGCCAGCGCACCCGATGTTTCAGAGCGCTGTCAGACCTTGACGCACAAGCTCTTTGCGCCGGTCAGTTTGCACTGAATCACAGGCACCCCCTTGGTGCTGTATTCGGTGAGCAACCAGTCGCTTTGGGTCGTTGACCCCACGCGATCCAAAGTGGCAAAACCATAGTCAGACCGTGACGCATAGTCAGCGATGACCGCATGTTGGATGGCCACTGAACCTGTAGGCACGTTCTTGGGTGCGAAACCCTCGTTGGCAGAGCCCGAGTTACCCATGATCAATGAGGTCGGGTGATCGCTCTGGAAGCTGATGGCTTGGAACAAATGCACATGACCATGCATGGCCACGCTGACCCCGGTGGGGAATAAACGCTGCGGATGCAGCGTGCCAAACACTGACACAAGGCCCGCATTGCCACCGGATTTGATCTGCTCAGCGCTAGCAGCCGGTGCAAAGGCGAGCAGGGGGTGGTGACTCAAAAAGAAACTGCTTGGTTTTTGCTGCGTGAGTTGTTCTACTTGTTTCAGTTGGGCCACGTATTTGCCATAAGCAGGGTCAGCTTGAGCGAAGGCTTTGCCGCTGGTTTTGGATGAATCAAAAATGACAAGCTGTGTGTCTTTGGCGATGGGAAGCGCATAGGGCTCGGTGTAGTCGGCATCTGTGTCATTGATGGCGTCATTGCACGAGCGCGCCTCGCTCCAAGCTTGTGCATCAAAAAACCGGAACCAGCCCTGTCCGGCCCGGAAGCAGGACTCATGGTTGCCCCGAACAAAGACCCACGGCGCAGCGCCCAGCAAAGGACGAGCGGGCTTGAAAAAGTCGGCCTGCCATGCATCAAATCCGTAACCCCATTCGGCTTTGGCGCAGCCTGCGTTGCTCGTCGGGCACGGGCTTTCTCGGTAGTGCATATCGCCAATGTGAATGACCAGATCGGGCTTGAGTGCTGCCGCGCTTTGGGCGATTTGGGCGAATGGCCATTTGGCTGCGTCATTGCAGTCTTGAAACGCGTTTTCTGACGCTTTCATGCGGCAACCTGTATCGGCCACGATCACAATGCGGCGAATCTCGGACGCGGGGGCTGAAAGTCGATGCCCGGCTACTTCGGCGTAAGCAACGCCCTGCGCCCAGGCGGCTTCACAGGTCAGTACGTCAAAAACAGCGGCCTTGTTGTCGGCTTGTCCGCTGTCTTGGCGCACACGGGGCGTTGCCGGTGCAGCCCGTTGGCGCATGCGCTGTGGGGCTTTCCCATCCCACGCGATGTCGGGGCAAGCAGCGGCACGGGTCACCACACGAACCATCGCCCGCTGCCCTTCAGCTTGCACTGTGAAGACCGCTTCGGGTGTGTTTGAGGTGACATGTGTTGGCGAATGGGAGCACGCCGAAATGAGCAATGCCACCAAAAAACTGACGGCAAAAGTCCAGAAATTTTTAGAGGTGATCATCTTGACCCTTGCATTGGCGTTTAAAGACAGGCAACCCAGATCTGATAACTCCCCGACTTTCCTTGAAGTGCGGGTGGCGGTGGCGGGAAGGCGGCCATCTGTACGGCTTTGATCGCTGCTCGATCTGTCGCGCCCAGCCCGCTGGGTTGCAGGACGCGAACGGCGGAGACAACCCCATCCAGCAGATTGAATTCGATCCGGGTTCGCCCTTTGAAGTTCAGGGCCGCCGCCGTGGAGGGCACTTCAAACGCAGCCTGAACAGCGGCTGCGAGTTTGGCGTTGTAGGCGATGGCCGGGTCGATGGCGGAGGGCGCTGGCTGGGCCATCGGGGGAGGCACGGGTGGTGCTGATTTGACCGCAGCCACGGGGCTCGGCGTCAGCACCGGCGCAACGGGTTCAGGGCTTGGTGCCAGACTGGGCGCAGGCGCAGGCTGAGGACTCTGGACGGATGCCGGGGCTTGCACTGAGCGCTGTGGTTGGTAGATCGGGATGTGGGGTAATAGTGGGGGCGTGATTTTTTTAGGGGGCGGCGTTGACTCTAATTTCTCAGAAATGCTGGAGTCAATGCTGATGGGCGTGACCAGCTCTGGCACCACGCTAGGGTGAACGGCAAGCCAAGCCACCAGGGCCAGCACCACCAAGCCCTCAATGCTCAAGGCCGCCAAGAAAGACTGCCACTGACGCTTGAGGTTGGCGTTGCTGAGCCTTGGCTGAATGCTTAGCGTGTTCACTTTGCGATTTGGCGAGCCGCCAACCCTACTTGCGTTGCGCCACCCAGTTTGACGGCATCGATGACCGTCATCACCTGCTGTAGTGAAGCATCTTCCCCACCCGCCACCGTGACGGCTAGCTTAGCGGGGTCACGGGTGCGCACCAGGGCTGTGATATCGGCTGCTGTGACGCCACGGCTCTCGACATAAAAGAGGCCTCCGGTGCGAATTTCTACCAGCAGCTTGGGCGAGGGCATCACCGTCGCGGTGGAGCTGGTTGGCAACTTGGAAACCTGCCCCGTGGTGGGAATCATGCGCAGCGTCATCATGGCGAAGAACACCAACAGAAAAAGCATGATGTCGATCATCGGGATGATTTCAATCCGCGCTTTGCGTGTTTCAAAATAGCGCATGGTCAAACTTGCCTGTTTTTATTGATCATCACACGGCTTTGAGATTGCGGCGTGGACCTGTAGTCGTCTGCATTCCAAAACGACGGTTCAGCAGCATGAGCTTGATGGTTTCCATCTGGTGCACGATGACGCGCACCTTGGTGTTGAGCCAATTGAAGAAGATCAAGCCAATCATCGCGATCAGCAAGCCTGAGGCGGTGGCAATCAAGGCTTCGGCAATGCCACCCGTCACTTGACTTGCGCCGTTTTGCAGGTCACCCAGCACGGAGAACGCGCCGAACATGCCGATGATGGTGCCGAAAAGCCCCAACAGCGGTGCCAGAGTGATGACGGTGTCCAGCACCCACAGCGAGCGATCCAACGTGGGAACCTCATGCATCACGGCTTCCTCAAGATGACCGGCACAGGTGTCGCGCGTTGCGTCCGTGGGCTCGATGAGTGAGGCTTCAAACAGGCTGACGTGCGGCAGTTTGATATGCTTGATCAGTGCCCTTTGCAGGGCATCTGAATTCATGGGTGCATGCTCATTCAGCAGCCCGATCAACTCTTCCCCGCCCTGCTGCATTTGAGACAAATAGCGACTGCGCTCGATGATCACAGTCAACGCCGCCAACAGCAAGAGGCACATCAGGTAGAGCGTGCCGCCCGAGCCATTGGCCAGCTCAATGAGTTTGGATAGTGTCATGTTCAGAAGTCTGCTTTGAGCGACACCTGGAAACTGCGCGCTGGTTGATAGACATAGGTGTCAAAGGCCACGGTCTTGCCAGTTGTGATGGCGGTCGTAGCCTGGTTGTCCAACAGGTTGAACACGTTCAATTGCAGTTTGACAGCTTTGCCAAAAGAACCTGCGTTCTTGATGGTGTAGGCAATGCCCAAGTCCACGGTGCCATAACCGGCGGTTTGGTAGTAGTCGTAGTAAGGCTGGCCAGCAATCGGTCCTTTGGTTGAGTCAAAGTCCTTTTGACGAACTGCACCGACATACTTGTAGATCAAAGAACCAGCCCAGGGGCCTGAACCATACAAGCCACCGAGCGCTGCTGTGACGTCTGGTGCGGCGGAGATTTGTAGTCCAGTAGCGCTGTTTTTTGCATCATTGATGGAGCCATTGACATAGGCCGAGAAACCACCACCGACGACATAGGCCATTTGAGCCTCAATGCCTTGGTAGGTTGCCCCGCCAATGTTGACAAAGGCAGCGTCCACACCAGCCAAACCGTTGGAGACCAACTTGTTGGTGAACTCGATGCGGTAGATGTCGGCATCCCAAGTCATGCGGTCTGATTTGCCGACGATGCCCAACTGGTAGTTGGTTGATTTTTGTGGGTCTGTGCTGTTTTTGCCAGGGTTGGCGATGTAGAAGGTGTTCAGATCAGGAATTTGAATCCCTTGGGCATATTGCCCATACACCGACAGGCCAGGGTTGAGCTTGTGGTTGACCGTGAGGAAGGGCAGGGTGGCCGTGTAATCAACCGATGCGTTGGCATTCAACTCGCGGCTGGTTTGCTGCACTGCGGCGGTCGCAGAACGGTTGATGCTGACGTATTTCAGACCCGGTGTGACTGTGGTGTTTTTGCCAACGGCCCATTCAAACTCGGCAAAAGGCTGCTTTGTTGTAATGGAGGATTGTTGATCAAACAACACGCTGTCGATGGGGCGGTTGGTGCCGGGCAGAAAATTGGCGTTCACAGCAGTTTCGCTGCGGCTATACAAACCTGTTGTCAAATCAATATCGTATTGATGACGATCAGAAACTGATTTTTCAAGCCATACGCCGGCTCGTAAAAGGCCAGCCTCAATTTTCTTGGTGGCCTTGAAAATATCTCCCCACACCCGGTACTTGTTTTGTTTGTCGATGCCAGGAATGTCGCCAACGATCGTGGCACGCGTTAGCGAGCTCGTCCGGATGGGGAATGAGGCGTTGTCGCCGGTCGGACTGGTCGTCGATGTGGTTTGGTTGTTATACGCGTAGCTATAAAGCTGGTTGTCCGTATTCCAGTCATTGCCCCAATCGGTACGCAAGCGCAGGTAGCTGAAATCAGTGTCTTTGGTGGTGAAATTGTTCTCGGAGAAATTCATGGTGTTGGGGACAGAAGTCAGCTGGAAATTCTTCCCAAATGCAGCCACTTGCGCAAACGTTGCCCCCTTGTTGCTGTCAGGCTGAAAATATTTGTTCGAGTTGATGGAGGTGTACACCGTCATCAGCGATGCGTCACCCACGGGTCGCTCAAACTTCAAGGTGAAGTTGTCGCTGCGGATCGGGCTATTGCTCAGGTAGCCGTCGGACTCAAGTTTTTGGTAGTTGAGTTGCAGAGTGGCGTCACCCCAGTTGGCTAGGCGACCGCTCTCGTACGACATGCCAATCAAACGGGTGTTCCAGCTGCCCACCGTACCGAACACACTGGTGACGGGGATTTCGGAAGGTTTTTTGGAAAACAGATTGATGGAGCCACCAAACGTGGCGTAACCCATATTGCTCGCATTGCCGGGGCCGCGTTCCACCACCGCACCACCAATGATCGATGCGGGGAAGTAGGCTGTGGAGTGGTGGGCTGGGTTATTGGTATCACCAAAGGGGATGCCATCAAAGGTGACGTTGGTTTGGTCATCACTGAAACCGCGAATGATGGTCTTGGTCTCACTCAGGCCCGGGCCGTTGGCCCCGCCCGAGCCAGACAGGCCGGGGGCGAAGTTGACGATGCGGCTGTAATCGGCCGTTGGCGCTGCATACAGGTCGATAAATTCGCGCGTGATGATGGATTGCGGCTGCGTGGCTTGCAGACTGGCTTGCGTGGGTGCAATGGAAGACGCCGTGTTTTTAGCGGCTTCATCGGGGCGGTAAGCGCCAGCGGCCGTGGTAGCGCCAATGGTTCCCAGGTCTGTTGGTTGTTTCGTTGATTGGGCTAAGGCGGGTTGCACAGCGCTTAGCGACAGGCAGATCATTGAGATGACTTGGGAGATGGTGCTTAGTTTGAAGGGGCGATGGGTGTTTTGCATTTTGCGGGCTGGTTGTTAATTGCCGCGCAATCGTAGTAATTCAATGTGACCAAGCCGTGACAAAAACGCGCAAAATAACTGTCACATCGTTGTCATAAAAATTGTCAAAAATGCTTTATCGCTTTGAAACATTTGACAGATGCACCAACCAGTTACCGAATCAAATTTGTCTGAAACGTCTCCGTCTTTACAACTGTTGGACAGGGATCACAGCATCCTGGCCTTCAACCATCGGGTCTTTGACTGGGCTTGCCGTTCGGATGTACCTTTGCTGGAGCGCTTGCGCTATTTGTGCATCGTCTCGTCTAACTTGGACGAATTTTTTGAGGTCAGAGCTGAGCCTCATTTGGCGGCCCTTCAGGCGAAAGACGATAAAGGTCTCTACACAGTTCAGTCGTTTCAGTTACTTTCTCGCGCCATCCATGATTTGGTAGCCAGCCAGTATGCTTTGTACAACAACGAATTGATGCCTGCTTTTGAGCGCCAAGGCATCAAAATAATTTCGCACGGTGAACGTAACAACGCGCAACGTGAGTGGGTGAGACGGTATTTTGAGCGGGAAGTTCGGCCCTTGCTGATCCCCGTTGGACTTGATCCCTCTCACCCTTTTCCGCAGGTGGCCAACAAGTCACTCAATTTTATTGTTCGACTAGGGGGGAACGATGCATTTGGACGCGAGAACGACATTGCCATCGTTAAAGTTCCACGCGTCTTGCCACGTTTGATACGCATGCCAGCAGGGGTGTCTGGTAAACGAACGCTATTTGTGGCCTTGTCCAGCGTGATTCGTGCGCATTTGAGTTCACTTTTTCCCGGGCGTGAAGTGGGCCAGTTTTCCCAATTTCGCGTGACACGTCATTCCGATTTGGCTGTCGATGAAGTCGATGTTCGAAATTTACGCACCGCATTGCGCCAAGGCTTACAGCACCGACATTACGGTCAAGCTGTGCGTCTTGAAGTGTCTTCAGGGTGTTCTGAGCATTTGGTGAAATTTTTGTTGAAACAGTTCGACTTACCGGTCGAGGCCTTGTATCGGGTTCATGGTCCGGTGAATCTCGCAAGGTTAACGCAACTCATTAATTTGGTGGACGAGCCGAAGTTACTATTCCCGCCCTATAAAGCCTCCTACCCGCAGCAACTGGTTCGAGGTCAATCTATTTTTTCTCAACTCAAACGTGGTGATGTGTTGATTCACCAACCGTACGAAAGTTTTGATGGTGTTCTAGAATTTTTGCGCGAGGCTGTTCATGACCCGCAAGTGTTGGCGATCAAGCAAACTATTTATCGAACAGGTTCAGAATCGGAATTGATGGCTCTGCTGCGCGAAGCCGTGCGCCGAGGTAAAGAGGTCACGGTGGTGGTTGAGTTAAAGGCTCGCTTTGATGAGGAAGCTAATATGGACTGGGCAGAAATGCTGGAGTCCATTGGTGCACAAGTGGTGTATGGCGTGATGGGCCTCAAGACGCATACTAAGATGATGCTTTTCACGCGGCGGGAAGGCAAGCAGTTGAAGCGCTACGCGCATCTGTCCACCGGTAACTACAATCCGGTGACGGCCCGTCTGTATACGGACATCAGTCATCTCACGGCTGATGTGGCGCTGACCAAAGATGTGGAGCATGTATTCTCCCATTTGGCCAGTCAAAGTCGCTTGCCGAGACTCAATCGTTTATGGCTGGCACCGCTTTATTTTTACCGAAAACTCATCGGAAAAATTGATGCATTGGCTGATGCTGCTGCGCTGGGAAAATCCGCTCGAATCGTGGCCAAAATGAATGCGCTTACCGATGATGCGCTGACTCACGCCTTAATACGAGCGGGAAAAAAAGGCGTCCAAATTGATTTGATTGTGCGTGGTGCATGCATCTTGCCTGCGCAGTTGCCGGGGCTGACGGAGAACATTCGGGTGCGATCCATCATTGGTCGTTTCCTGGAGCACTCTCGGGTGTTTTACTTTCGGCAAGACGAAACGGAAGAGCTGTTGCTGTCCAGCGCCGATTGGATGAATCGCAATATGTTGCGCCGTGTGGAGGTGGCATGGCCAGTCACAGACCCTGCGCAACGCCAACGCTTAGTTGATGAGTGCTTGGTGGCTTGTTTGCACGATGTGGTGGATGCTTGGGATTTGATGCCTGATGGCAGCTATTCACATGTTAACCAAGTGGGGCATCACGTCGGGCATAGTGCTCAGGGCGCTTTGATGGCTCGGTATGGCGCTCCCAATACTGACCGGGACAAATGAACATGGATCTCGTTTTATGGCGGCACGCGCAAGCACAAGACTGGCAACTTGGATGTGATGACATGACGCGTCGTCTGACCACGCGAGGCGAGAAGCAGGCGGAGCGGATGGCGAAATGGCTCGACCGTCAACTGCCTGAAGGCAGTCGGATTTTTGTCAGCCCGTACCTTAGAACTGAACAAACTGCGGCAACTTTGGAGCGAAAGTTCAAACTGTATCCTGAGCTTAAGCCAGAGGCCTCGGCGTCTGAGTTGCTCAAACTGGTAGGCTGGCCAACAGCAAAAGGGACGGTGCTATTGGTCGGACATCAACCCCAGCTGGGGCAACTTGTGTCTGAATTGATGGGCTGGCCCGAAGCCGATTGCGCGATTAGAAAAGGGGCAGTCTGGTGGCTGAGAAATCGTGAACGAGACGGGGTGAACCAAACTGCTGTGGTGACGGTTCTTTCCCCCGATTTAATTTAGGCCTTCGCCTACCTGCTTACTTTTTTGGTCGCCCGGTCTTAATGGTCGGAACGACTTTCAAGGCAAACAAAAAATTGGCGTCTGTCATGGCAGCCAAGGCCTTGATGCCAGCGCGCAACAATTCACTTTTTTTAACCGCTTGGGTCAAACTGGCCGCTCGCGCTTTGAGTTCATCTAGAACAGCGTATTCCGTTTTCGGCATGGTGAAGCTGTCCCGAATTTGCTTGGGCTTTTTTACTTTGATGATTTTTTCAGGCACTGTTTTTACGGCAGCTTTAGCCGTAGGCTTGGTGCTGGGTTTCGTTGTCGGTTTGGCTTCAGATTTTGAAGCTATCACTGTTTTCAATGTTTTTACGGTCGTGGCTGGCTTCGCTTGAGGTTTGATAATGCGAGCGGTGGGTGACGCAGGTTTTTTGGTCATAGTGACTCCTTTTTTAAACGGTATAAACAGTTTATATCATTAATAAATCTGCCGCAATACCTACTTCACCAACAATCGCGGTCAACTATGGGTGAGTTGGATATCCCAAGATGTTTTTTTCCAAGCCAGTAACTCTTCGCGCAGCAGATGCATTGATTGTGGAAATGAATTGGCCCAATCAAGCTCACAATGCAGTACAAATTGCTTGGAAATTTCGGAGTGACACAATACGTTTATGCCCTGTAAATTCGGGTTGCGCCGGGCGTGGCAGAGGACGGTGGCAATTCGCAAGGCCAGCAATTGCTTTGCAAAAACGACATCTTCAAAATCCACATCCAATTTACGCAGCTTCCCCCGGTGACCGAGTACAAGTAGGCCCAAGCGATGTAATTCCGGCATGGAAAAGCCGGGTATGTCAGCGTTGTCAAGAATGTAGGCGCCGTGCTTGTGATAGTCGCTGTGTGAAATTGAACTGCCAATTTCATGCAGTTGCGCGGCCCAATCGAGTTTGCTCATGGTGTGTGCGGATTCGTCAGCGCTGGTCTCTGGCATCAGTTGCTGTAGCAAATGACGTGCAACCCGACTCACACGGCGTGCTTGGGTGCTATCCACATTGAATTTTTTGGCCAGACGATTGACGCTGGTGCTGCGCAAGTCCGTCTGCTCATGTTGACGGTCTAACAGGTCACACAGGGCACCGTGCCGCAAGGCACCTTGGGCCACTTGCATTTCGTCAATGTCAAGCAAATCAAACACGGCTCGCAGCACACTGACACCGCCACCAATCACGGCCCGACGGTCTTCCTTCATGCCGTCCATGCGAAGTTTATCGGCGCTTTTGGCTTGTAGCAGATTGTCCAGCAGCCAGTTCAATCCGTCTCTATTGATAGAGCCAATGGGCCACCCTGTTGCAGCCAGAACATCACCAACGGCCCCCACTGTGCCTGATGAGCCGTAGGCGGTGTCCCATGCATCGCGTCTGAAGGTGCTCAAGGCTTCATCCAGAACCGCTTTGGCTGCAATCTCTGCACTCTGGAAGGCTTGGTGGCTGAACTGGCCCTCCGAGAAGTAACGCATCGACCAAGCCACACTGCCGACACGGTAGGACTCCATGACCTGCGCCTCATGGCCTTGACCCAAAATCAATTCGGTGGAACGTCCGCCGATGTCCACCACCAATCGACGCTCATTTGATTGCGGCAGCAGATGGGCCACACCTTGGTAAATCAGGCGTGCTTCTTCTCGGCCAGAAATGACGTCAATGGGGAAGCCCAAAATCTCGTTGGCTTTACTCAAAAAATCATCACGGTTGCGCGCTTCTCGCAGGGTTTGTGTGGCGACAGCGCGAACCTGTGACGGATTGAATCCAGCCAGTCGCTCGCCAAAGCGGGCCAGACAATCCCAGCCGCGTTGCATGGCGTCAAGCGATAGGTTTCTATCCTCATCCAAGCCATTGCCTTGCCGCACGGTCTCTTTGAGGTAGTCGGTGTGATGAACCTGACCGTGATCCACGTAGCCGATTTCCAGTCGAAAGCTGTTGGAGCCCAGATCGACAGCGGCGAGGCGTGTTCCGTTATGCATCTTTTGAGGGGCTTGCCCTAGGGTTTGAGTTGTATCCACGTTTCGTGGGTTTACTGAAGGGGTGGAGAGGCTAGCCGACCAGCCGCCCATCAGGCGTCAACATGCTTTGCGTAACAAACGCTCCACTGCGATGCTGTGCGTTGAATTTTATTCGGAAGCCCCCCAAGTCGATTGAGGCACGTCTTTGGAAGGTTTGTAAGACGCTTTGTCGCGTAGCCTGACCTTCGACCGCATTCAAAACTTCATAGGTGTAGCGTGCGGCAATGAACCCAGCCAGGCTGAGTGAGGTGGGGGGTTCATCAAAGAGCCGCGCTAAGGCTTCTCGGTAACTTCTCACAATGGGCAGGCCCGCGTTGACTAGGGGCACAACTTGCGTCGTGATGACGGGGGTGTTTCGTGCAACGCCCATCTGAAGTAGGGTTTGAGGGTTCACGTCGGCCAAGGCAATCACGAAGCGTTGTCTCGTTTGCTTATCCATGCCCTGCGTGAACTGCACCAGCTCTGGTGTTCCTCCGACAAATAACAGGATGGCAGGTGTGGCGGCTGTCAGTGATTGAGCCGTTTGCTTCAAGTTGCTGGTCGGGCTGTAGGACAGGAGTTTGATTTTCAAGTGTGTGGCGGTTTGTTCGACGTCTGAACGGTATAAATCGTATTCCTGCTTTGAGGCATACACCACACCGACTTTGGTCACGTTCATGTTCGCCAGCGATTTAATGACGTGTGATATTTGCTCCTGACGCGATGCGAAGATGGGGAAGGTGCTGGAATTCACCTCTTGATCAGAGTTTTGCAGCCAAGGTGCGACATGGGCGATTTCAAATGTTTCTCGCCTCAAAGAGCGCACAAGCGCAATGGCAGCGCGCTCCCCCGCCGTGCCTGTCAGGGCGATGCAGGACGGCAAGTTTCGGATGGATTCGATGGCCGAACCCATGCTCGCGTCAGATCCATCCACCTCAATCGTGATGTGTTGAATAGGGCGACCCCTGAGGCCACCGTGCGTGTTGATGGTTTGCCAGGCTGCACGCGAACCCACAAGAAAGTCTCTGGAAACGTCTTGTTGTTCCGGTGATGTGTCGACAATTTGGGCGATGCTGAGCGTGTTTGCACCCGTTTTTGACTTGCTGGACTGTGCCCACGCGAGCGAGGGCGCGGCCAGTGTGCAAACAGTTGCCCGCACAAGCAGTTTTCGCCGAGTGATCTCACTATGCTTCATGTCGATTCCCAAGTGGTAAACGCGCAGCATAGAATTTTTGTGTGACACTTGAGTGACTTTTATTTTTCACCAACAAGACGGAAAAATGGCGAAAAAATGAAAGCCTTATTTTTGTCACACGGATGTCACAATGAATTCATACAGTTCACTCATCTTTTAACCAACCAAAGAGGTTTTTGATGAATACATCGTTCAATCGTGCCGTGCTTGCAGTACTTTCTGTCACCGCTATTTCCTATGCTAGCGCAGCTTCCGCCCAAGACGTGACTGGCGCGGGTGCCAGCTTCCCTGCGCCTCTTTATTCCAAGTGGGCGTCTGATTACAACAAGGCCACGGGCGTCAAGATCAATTACCAGTCTGTCGGCTCCGGTGCAGGCATTCGCCAGATTGATGCCAAGACAGTTGACTTCGGTGCGTCCGACATGCCGCTCAAGGATGATGAACTGGCCAAGAAAGGGCAGTTGCAATTCCCCACCGTCATTGGTGGTGTGGTGCCGGTGGTCAATATTCAAGGTGTGACACCCGGACAGCTCAAACTCACGGGCCAAGTGTTGGGTGACATTTTCTTGGGCAAGATTACGAAGTGGAGCGATCCAGCGATCAAGGCGCTTAATCCCTCGCTGGCGCTGCCCGATGCGGCAATCACGCCCGTGCGCCGTGCCGATGGCTCAGGTACCACCTTCATCTTCACCAATTACCTCAGCAAGGTCAACACCGAGTGGCAGTCCAAAGTGGGCGAGGGCACAGCTGTGAATTGGCCGGTGGGCGCGGGTGGCAAGGGCAATGAAGGTGTGGCAGCCTTCGTTGGGCGCTTGCCCAACTCCATTGGCTATGTGGAGTACGCCTATGTGAAGCAGAACAAAATGGTTTATGCGCAGATGAAAAACAAGAGCGGCAATTTTGTAGCTCCTGATGACACGGCTTTTAAAGCCGCTGCTGCAGGGGCAGATTGGGCCAAGAGTTTCTACCAAATCTTGACCGAGCAAACCGGCAAAGACGCTTGGCCCATGACCGGTGCGACCTTCATCCTGATGCACAAGTTGCAGGACAAGCCCGCCCAAGCGGCCTCGTCTCTCAAGTTCTTTTCTTGGGCTTATAAAAACGGCGACAAGACGGCTGATGACATGGACTATGTCCCCATGCCTGTTAACGTGAAAGCTGCGATTGAGAAGTCTTGGAGCGAGATCAAAGACGCTGCGGGCAAGCCAGTCGCTTTTAAATAATTAACAAACCCAAGAGCTGGTCGCGTCATGAATCTTTCTTCGCAAGTTAAATCCCGACGTGTCGGCCCCTGGGGGGATGCCTTGTTCGGTGGGTTGGCCAAGGGCGCGGCTTGGGTGACGCTGGCGCTGCTGGCAGGCATTCTGCTCTCGCTAATTTTGGGCGCTTGGCCTGCCATTTCCAAATATGGCTTTAGTTTTCTCACGCGCAGTGTGTGGGACCCGGTGCAAGAGGATTTTGGTGGCTTGGTGATGATTTACGGCACCTTGGCCACCTCACTGATTGCCTTGCTGATTGCCGTTCCAGTCAGCTTTGGCATTGCTGTGTTTTTGACTGAAATGTCGCCCGGTTGGCTCAAGCGGCCGCTAGGTACAGCCATTGAGCTTTTGGCTGCAATACCTTCAATTGTTTACGGCATGTGGGGTTTGTTGGTGTTTGGCCCTATCTTGGCCAAGTACGTTCAAACCCCTTTACAGAACCTGTTTGCAGGCGTGCCCTATCTGGGGGCGCTGGTGGCTGGGCCACCGGTGGGGATTGGTATTTTGTCGGCGGGCATCATTCTGGCCATCATGATTATTCCGTTCATTGCCTCGGTGATGCGCGATGTGTTTGAGGTGACGCCCACGCTCTTGAAAGAGTCTGCATATGGCTTGGGATCGACCACCTGGGAGGTAGTGTCTCAAGTGGTGTTGCCCTACACCAAGGCTGGAGTGGTTGGCGGCATCATGCTGGGACTGGGACGTGCTTTGGGTGAGACTATGGCCATCACATTTGTGATTGGCAACATGAATCAATTGGATTCGCTTAGCGTGTTTCAAGCAGCCAACAGCATCACGTCAGCACTGGCCAATGAATTTGCCGAGGCCTCTACGGGCTTACACCAAGCCTCATTGATCTATCTGGGTTTGGTGCTGTTCTTCATCACTTTTGTGGTGCTGGCCTTGTCCAAGCTGCTGCTCAGTCAGCTCAAAAAAGGTGAGGGGAGCAAGACATGAGTTCGATACTTGAAGCGCGTCGCGCCCGATACGCCAGTCGCAAACGCGTCAACATCGTCGCGTTGACGATGTCCATGGCTGCCATGGGCTTTGGCTTGTTTTGGTTGGCTTGGATCCTGTGGGAAACCTTCCGCTTGGGCTTTGGTGGTTTGACGATCATCGCCCTGACGCAAATGACGCCACCGCCCAATGAGGTGGGGGGTATTGCCAACGCAATCTATGGCTCGTTTCTGATGGTGATGCTGGCCACGTTTATCGGCACGCCCATTGGCATCATGGCGGGTATCTACTTGGCTGAATACGACCCAAAGGGTTGGTTGGCCTCGGTGACTCGTTTTGTGAACGATATTTTGCTGTCGGCCCCATCCATCGTGATTGGCTTGTTTGTGTATGCGGTGGTGGTGGCGCGGTTCAAATCTTTTTCGGGTTGGGCTGGGATCATTGCCCTGGCCTTGATCGTCATTCCCGTGGTAATTCGCACCACCGAAAACATGCTGGCGCTGGTGCCTGCTGGGCTGCGCGAAGCGGCGTATGCGCTGGGCACGCCAAAGTGGAAGGTCATTATCCTCATCACGCTCAAGGCCGCACGTGCCGGTGTGGTGACCGGTGTGCTGTTGGCGGTGGCCCGCATCTCGGGGGAGACCGCGCCCTTGCTGTTCACAGCATTGAACAACCAGTTCTGGACATCCAACCTGAGCGACCCGATCGCGAGTTTGCCCGTGACGATTTTCAAGTTTGCGATGAGCCCCTATGAAAACTGGCAGCAACTGGCTTGGGCCGGTGTGTTGCTGATTACCTTGACGGTGTTGGGGCTCAACATCCTGGCGCGCGTGTTGACGCGCCAAAAACACTGATGCAAGCACTGATGCGCGAAGGCGTGATTTAAAAATGATGAATCAAACAATAGTCAATCCTGCAAACGCTCTGGCCGCCCCGAAAATTTCGGTGCGCAACCTGAACTTTTTCTACGGCAAATTTCATGCTCTTAAAGGCATTAATCTGGACATTCCCCAGAACAAAGTCACCGCGTTCATTGGCCCTTCAGGCTGCGGCAAATCGACCCTGCTGAGGGTTTTCAACCGCATGTTCGAGTTGTACCCGGAGCAGCGCGCTGAAGGCGAGGTTTTGCTGGATGGCGACAATCTGCTGACCAGCAAGGAAGACGTGGCCCTGTTACGTGCCAAGGTGGGCATGGTGTTTCAAAAACCCACGCCGTTTCCGATGTCGATCTTCGACAACATCGCGTTTGGCATCAAGCTGTTTGATTCGCTTAGCGCAACCGACATGGAAGAGCGAGTGGAGTGGGCCTTGCGCAAGGCGGCTTTGTGGAACGAGGTGAAGGACAAGCTCAAGCAAAGTGGCTCCAGCCTCTCTGGTGGGCAGCAGCAGCGTCTTTGCATTGCGCGCGGCATTGCCATCAAGCCTGAGGTTCTTTTGTTGGACGAGCCCTGCTCGGCGCTCGACCCAATTTCGACCGCCAAGGTGGAGGAGCTCATCACCGAGTTGAAAGACGACTACACCGTGGTGATCGTCACACACAACATGCAGCAGGCCGCACGTTGCAGCGACTACACGGCCTACATGTACCTGGGTGATCTGGTGGAGTTCGGCGCAACCGAGCAAATGTTCTTCCAACCCAAGCGCAAAGAAACTGAAGATTACATTACCGGCCGGTTCGGTTAAGAGGAATTTATATGCCCGAAAAACATCTCTCCAGCCAGTTCGATAGCGAGCTCAACACCGTGTCATCCCGCGTCATGGAGCTGGGCGGTTTGGTTGAATCTCAAATTCAAACGGCGATTCAGGCGCTGTACCAGTTCAATGCTGACCTGGCCCAACAGGTCATTGAAACCGAACGCCGCGTGAACGGCATGGAGGTTGAGATTGACCGCGAGCTGTCCTCCATCATCGCCCGCCGCCAGCCCACCGCGCGTGATCTTCGCTTGCTGATCGCGATCTCCAAATCCACCGCGAATCTGGAGCGCGTGGGGGACGAGGCTGAAAAAATTGCCCGCATGGTGTTGTCGATTATCAAAAGTGGCATGCCACGTTCTTTGCCCTTCTCAGAGTTACGTCTTGAAGCAGATTTGGCTTCAGGCTTGCTGCGTAAGGCCTTGGATGCGTTTGCGCGGTTAGATACTGAAGCCGCTGTGGCCATCCTCAAAGAAGATGACCTGATCGACAAAGAGTTTGATGGTTTTGTGCGCATCCTCATCACCTACATGATGGAAGACCCGCGCATGATCTCGCCCAGTTTGGACTTGTTGTTTTTGGCCAAGGCGATTGAGCGGGTGGGCGACCATGCCAAAAACATTGCCGAGCTCATCATCTACATCGTCAAAGGGGCGGATGTGCGGCACAGCTCGATACAAGAGATCGAATCCGTCTTGAAATGAAAAAGCAACCCACGGTTTTGATTGTTGAAGATGAGCCCGCCATTGCCGAACTCATGGCCGTCAATCTGCGTCACAACGGGTTTCAACCCGTCTGGGTCGTGGACAGTGCCAGTGCGCAAAGAGAAATAGACGCGGCCTTGCCCGACCTCATCCTGCTGGATTGGATGCTGCCCGGCGAGAGCGGACTGACGCTGGCGAAGCGCTGGCGTGCACACCCCCGAACCAAGCTGGTGCCCATCATCATGCTGACCGCACGCACTGACGAAGCCGACCGAGTTGCCGGTCTGGACGCCGGTGCTGACGACTACATGGCCAAGCCTTTTTCCACCAAAGAAATGCTGGCCCGTGTGCGGGCCGTGCTCAGGCGGCGTGCGCCTGAGCAAGCCGAGGGTGGCGTCACTATTGGTGGCTTGTCGTTGGACGTGGGAACACATCGCGTGACGTTTCAGGAGCAACCCCTCAAACTAGGGCCGACGGAGTTCAAGCTCTTGCAGTACCTGATGAGCCATGCTGAGCGGGTGCACAGCCGGGGGCAACTGCTAGACAAAGTGTGGGGCGATCACGTCTTCATTGAAGAGCGCACGGTGGACGTGCACATCAAGCGTTTGCGTGAAGCCTTGGGCGAAGCTGGGGTGCTGGTGGAGACGGTTCGGGGTTCTGGTTACAGAGTGACGGCACATCCTGCCCCTTGATCTGAAAAGCAATCCATGGTTTTGAGAATTTCTTTTCTTCTTTTTCTTCAGTTCCTCGGCGGGTGGGTTGCCTGGGCGCTTTGGCCTAAACAGTATTTATCTTTGCCTGCATCAACAGGCGCTTTGATTGGCGTTCTTGCAGGAGGATTGGTTTGGGTGCTGCTGGATACAGCGCGTGCCATGCGGGTTTTGCAATGGTTAAAGGAAGGTCACGTGTCCGATGTCGCGTTGCGTCAAGGGCTTTGGGGTGAGGTATCAGACAGGGTACGACGTCTGGTGCGCGAGCGTGAGCAGCAGGCCCAAGCGAGTGAAAAGCGCCTACAGGCTTTTTTGGCCGCCTTGCAAGCCTCTCCAAATGGGTTGGTTTTGCTGGATGCTCGAGGGCGAATTGAGTGGTTTAACCAGACGGCAGCCGCACATTTTGGATTCGATGTCCAGCGTGATTTGTTTCAACACTTTGTCAATCTTGTTCGCGACCCTGGCTTTGCCACCTATTACGCCAGTGGTGATTTTTCTCGCCCCGTGGTGATGCCCGGGCGTGAACACACGCCTGCACGGCCAGTGCGCCTTTCAGTGCATCTCCACCCCTACGCAGAGGGCCGCCAACTCTTGCTATCACGTGATGTGACGCAATTTGAGCAGGCCGATGCCATGCGCCGTGATTTCGTGGCCAATGTCTCTCATGAAATTCGAACGCCATTGACCGTGTTGGCTGGCTTTGTGGAAACACTGCAAAGCTTGCCGCTTGATGAAGCGCAGCGGTCGCGGTACTTGGATTTGATGGCGCAACAGTCACAACGCATGGAAACGCTAGTGAATGATTTGCTGGTGCTGTCGCGCCTAGAGGGCAGCCCTTTGCCAAGTGAGGCGGAATGGGTCGGCGTTCCGCGTCTCCTCCACTATCTGGAGAATGAGGCACGGGCGCTGTCAACAGTGCTCAGTGAGTCTGGTGTACCGGGTCATCAATTTACTTTTGATATCACCCAAAATTTGGATATATCTGGCGCGCACAGTGAGTTGCAAAGTGCCATGTCCAATCTGATCAACAATTCCGTTCGCTACACGCCGAATGGGGGTGAATTGCGTGTCCAGTGGCGGCTAGATGACCATGGACGGGCCGAGTTTACGGTGACAGACACGGGGCCCGGCATTGCGCCTGAGCATATTCCACGGCTAACTGAGCGCTTCTATCGGGTGGACCGCAGTCGCTCCCGCGATACCGGGGGAACTGGCTTGGGGTTGGCCATCGTCAAGCATGTTGCACAACGCCACGGAGCGGAGTTAAAGATCGAAAGCACGCTGGGCAAGGGTTCGCGCTTTGTGCTAGTTTTCCCGGCTGCACGTGTGCGAACAAGGCTGGACGATTAAGCCCGCCCTTCACGCTCTAGATTCACGCCGGATGATCTGCCAGATCATGAGCCAGAAGATCAAAGCGGCCAGTGCCAACGCCACCATGCCCGCAAACCAGAAAGCCGCAGGGTTCTGCATCGCAGGCCACGGGCCAAGGCCGTGGTAGGCCAAGCGGTAGCCACCCAACAGCCCCAAACCCCACAGCAATACACCGTAGATGGCAAAAGGCGTGATCGTGATGCGGTAGCAGCGCAGCACGAAAATACCCAAGGCTTGCAGCCCATCAAACAAGTGAAAACCGGCCACCCACAACAGCAGCGATGACGCAAGCGCAATGACTTCGGGGCTGCGTGCGTACAGTTGTGCGAGTGACTCACGCACGCCTACCAAGGTGCAGGCCAGTACTACAGCACAACTCAGCACCAGCAAAAAGCCCAGCCTGACGGCATGGCGCGCCTGAGCTGCCTGACCCGCGCCGAGCCAGTAGCTGGTGCGGGCACTGGTGGCAATCCCAATCGCTAGCGGCACCATGTAGAGCACGGCGGCCAGGTTGGCGGCAATCTGATGGCTAGCGGAGGCAACCGTGCCCTGACGTGCCACAAACAAGGCCATCAGCGTGAAGGAGGTCACCTCGATCAAAATGGTCAAGCCGCTGGGCACGCCGGTGCGTGCGAAGGCAGCCAAAGTGAGCCAATGCGGCCTCTCCAGGCGCTGCCACAGGCGGTAAGGTTGGTACAGCGCACGGGTGCGCAGCAGCCACAGGGCGACGATCAACATCAGGCTTTGCACCAGCAATGTCGCCAAGGCGCAGCCCACCACGCCCTGAGCTGCCAAGCCAAAGCCGCCAAAGGCGAACCAGATCGAGAGTGGGATTTTGACAAACAGCGAACCGATTTGCAACCAGGTGACCAGCAAGGGCTTGCCCAGGCTTTGGTTGAGCGTGCTGTAAAGGCGAAACAACAATGCGGGTGGCAGGGCCAGTGCCAGCACGCTCAGGTACTTGAGCACTTCACCCCGCAGCGAGAGGGGCACATCGGCCCAATCGAGCAGCACGGCGGGTTGCAGCAAAACTGTCATACCAAGCACCATAAGCACCAGCATCAGGTAGAGCGATTGGCGCAATGAGAAGCCGAGTTGCTCCGGCCGTTTGGCGCCGTGGAGCTCGGCCCACACCGGCAGCAAGGCTTGCAGCACGCCCATGAGCGCGACATAGACGCTCATGTAGATGGCCGAGCCGACCGACAGGGCGGCGAGCGAAGCCTCGGCATAGCGGCCTGCAACGATGGTGTCCGTGACGCCAAAGGCCATGGTGGCCAGTTGCCCGATCAGGATAGTGCTGGCGTGACGGCAAATTGTTTTGAGTTCTGACACGTTGTCATGAGCCGGTCGCTTGTGCGCTGCTCACGCGCTGGTAGAGCACTACGTCTTCTTCACCTGCGCGCGGGTGCCCCAGAGTGCGGTGCAAAGTCCACTGGGACATTTTGATCACCGTTGGCAGTGTGATTAATGCGTCTTGATCCACCAGAAGCCACGGGCAACTGGCTTTTTGGTCAGCTGGCTTGAGTTTGATTTGGCTATGGAGCGCAAACGCAGCGCTCAGTCCGGGTTGCAGGCCAAAGGTCTCGATGCACGGGGCAGATGGCGTCAAGGCTTCAATTCGGTTCACCAGTGGGGCGTAGCTGCGCGCGTAGTCGATCAGGGGCATGCAAAGCGTGGTCAGCAAAAGCCAGCACAGTGCGGCACCACCGGCTGGCAATACCAAACTTTTCCATAAAGCGGAGCGATGACGACCCGCGCGCCACTGAACCAGCCAGCCCCAAGCCAGCGTGCCCAAAAGCGCAAACACGAATGGCAAGATCACAAACTTGGGCTCAAAGCCAGGCAGTAGCCGTGCCACATTGGCCGCTGGCTTAGCGGGAAAACCCGTTTGCATGGATAGCCAAACCACCCAGATCACAAGGGCGCATCCAGTGAAGAACAGCAGTGTGAACCAGTCGATCAAGGCCGACACGCTTCGTTGAAAAGTTGGCAGTGCAAAGGCGGCCAGTGTGGCCACGGCGGGCAGCGCGAGCAGCAGAGCGCGATCAGCGGCGGGGGTGAAGAGGGTGGTTGTCAAGGTTACCAGCACAAACCATAAAGGCAGCGAGAGGTGACGGCTCATGTGCCGGTTGAGCAACTGCCTGCGCCAGCGCCACAGCGTCCAAAACACCAAGGGCCAGGCGGGCCAAGTGAACCACAACAACAGGCTGATAAGTCCGTGCCATGTGTCCCAGTTGGGTGTGGGTAGTTCCAGCCGCCAATGCCACAGACCCAGAATGGTGGCCAGCAGGGCGCTAAGTGCGGTGAGCCCTGAGAGTAGGGCGATGCTTAGAATCCGGCGCTGACGCTGCGGGTCATCCTGGGGCGTGTTGGCGTGGTCGAAACCCAGAATCAAGGCACTACCCGCACCGAACAACACGGCCAAGGTGGGCGCGCCTGACAAGGCCAAACCCAGTAGCCCAACAACCAGCGCGGCCAGTGGCATCCACCGACGCTCGGGCAGAGCGGCGACCGCATAAAAACTCAAGGCCGTAAAACACAGCTGGGCCAGGGCAGGCGTGGTTTCATGAGAGAGCTGTGCCAAGCCTAGTGTGGCGATGAAGGCAAGCAGCCCGCCATCACCCACGGCACGCGCGTAGTCGGGTGTTAGAGCTTCTCCGCCAAAGGCGAAAGCCACGGGCTGCGCATTCGGGCTGCGGGCCAGGTAATAAATGCCGTGCCAGACCGCCGCCAAGGTTAAGGCGAGCAAGCCAATAAAAGGAATCCGCGCTGCAAAATCAGCGTCCAGCCAGCTAGGCGCGAGTTTCATCGCCCAAGCACCCAGCCAGTAGGGCAACAGAGCGTCAATCTCCAAAGGATGTCCCAGGAAGCTGGGTGTCAACCATTCAGTACTGCCACTGGCCAGCTCGGCCATGACACCAAATGCAGTGATGTCGGCACTGCGCCAAGGTGCGCGACCAATGAAGCCGGGCAGCACGTAAGCCAAGCAGAGCAGCCACAAGGCCGTGCGCGGCAAGCGGCGTACGGCATCTTGGGTAACGATGGCTGGGGTAGGGCTGTTCACGCGCAGAGGTGTTTAGGTACGAAAGCGTAGAAGGCATTCAAGCAAAAGGGCAGCGCGGTGAACCGGGCTGCCCTTTTTTGACGCGGAGACCAGTTTACTTGGCTGCGACTGCGGTCTTGCCGAAACGGTTGCGGAAGCGCTCGACGCGGCCACCCATGTTGTCCACGGATTTTTGTGTGCCGGTGTAGAAGGGGTGTGACTCGCTGGTGGTATCCAGCTTGTAGAGTGGCAGCTCACGGCCGTCTTCCATCTTGATCATTTCCTTGGCGTTAGCGCAAGAACGGGTGACGAACTTGAAACCATTGGACATGTCCTGGAAACAAACTTCGCGGTAATTGGGGTGAATACCAGCTTTCATACTCTTCTCCATCAGTTGCGCTAGCCGCACCAGCCTATCTGGTGTACTTTTCGCTTAGCCTCAAATTATAACCTAGTGCCGAAGCAATCCAGCGCAGATCTGGTTAGCCCCGGGGGCCATATCTCTAACCGCCCCGGCGCATCATTTCGAAGAACTCGCTGTTGGTCTTGGTGGCCTTCATTTGCTTGAGGACCATCTCCATGGCTTCAACTTCGTCCATGTTGTAGAGGAACTGACGCAGGATGCGGGTCTTTTGAAGGATGTCCGACGGCAACAGCAACTCCTCGCGGCGCGTGCCGCTGCGGTTGAGCTGGATGGATGGGAACACGCGTTTTTCGTACAAGCGGCGATCCAGATGGATTTCGGAGTTACCCGTGCCCTTGAACTCTTCAAAAATCACCTCGTCCATGCGGCTACCGGTGTCCACCAGTGCTGTGGCAATGATAGTCAGGCTACCGCCTTCTTCCACGTTGCGGGCTGCACCCAAAAAGCGCTTGGGGCGCTGCAAGGCGTTGGAGTCCACACCGCCGGTCAAGACCTTGCCGGAAGAGGGTACGACGTTGTTGTAAGCGCGGGCCAGTCGGGTGATGGAGTCAAGCAGAATCACCACGTCTTTTTTCAGCTCGACCAAGCGCTTGGCGCGCTCGATCACCATCTCTGCTACGTGCACGTGGCGCGCGGCGGGTTCGTCAAATGTGGAGGCAATCACCTCGCCTTTGACGGTGCGTTGCATCTCGGTCACCTCTTCGGGGCGCTCGTCGATCAAGAGCACCATCAGATGACTATCGGGGTAGTTGGCGGAAATGGCATGTGCAATGTGCTGCATCATCACCGTCTTGCCGCTCTTGGGCTGCGCAACGATCAGGGCGCGTTGGCCCTTGCCAATAGGGGCGATGATGTCGATGACGCGACCGGTAATGTTTTCGTCACCCTTGATGTCCTGCTCCAACTTCATCTGTACCTTAGGGAACAGCGGCGTCAGGTTTTCGAACATCACCTTATGCTTGTTGCCTTCGGGCGGGCCATCATTGACCTTGTCAAGCTTGTTCAGGGCAAAGTAGCGCTCACCATCTTTAGGCGTGCGCACTTCGCCTTCAATCATATCGCCGGTGTGCAGATTGAAGCGGCGCACCTGGCTCGGACTGATATAGATGTCGTCGGTTGATGCGGTGTAGCTGGTGTCGGGGCTGCGTAGAAAGCCGAAGCCATCGGGCAAGATCTCCAGCACGCCGTCTGCAATGATTTGTTCACCCGCACGGGCCCGCTTTTTGATGATGGCGAACATCAACTCCTGCTTGCGCATGCGGCCTGTGTTTTCAATCTCAAGTTCTTCGGCTTGCTTGAGGACTTCCGACACGTGCAGTGCCTTGAGTTCGTTTAAGTGCATAGAGGGGGCCCGAAAGGGTAGTGAATCAAAAAAATACGGGGGAGGGCGTCGGCAAGGCAGATTGGCAAGACGGTAAGAAGGGCTTGCCAGCCGAAAACTTGGGTCAGGCTATTGATGCCTAACAATTGATACGAATTATGACAGGAAAAACCGGGGGTGGGGTATCCACGGATGAGGCCCTGCCTGGGTAGGCAGGGCAGCTAACTCAAACCAATTGCTGGTCGATGAACGCCGTTAGCTGCGATTTGCTCAAAGCCCCCACCTTGGTGGCGGCGAGCTCGCCACCTTTGAACAACATCAGCGTCGGGATGCCGCGAATACCAAACTTGGCCGGAATGTCGCGGTTTTCGTCCACGTTCATCTTGGCGATTTGCAACTTGCCTTCGTAGGCGGCGGACACTTCGTCCAGGATCGGTGCAATCATCTTGCAAGGGCCACACCACTCTGCCCAGTAGTCCACCAATACCGGCAGGCCAGATTGCAGCACATCGGCTTCAAAAGAGGCGTCGGAAACGTGTTTGATGAGATCGCTGGCCATTGTGGTACTCCTAAGAAATTGAAAACTGGGCTTGTTCGTTGAGCTTAACTGAGGCCTGCTGATCGAGGCATCAAGTATTGCAGCTAAAGTTGCGGCATTGTGACAGAAACCAACCCTTCTCCGTGGCCGAACAATTGGCCGACATGGATCGCCCGCATCGCCGCCCACCTCCAATCGCGACAGGCCCATCCAGCCCGCTGCGTGATTTTGCTGCCCTTCGCCCAACTCATGCCCGTGGCTGCGCGCCACTGGGCGCAAGCCTACCCAACGGGGTTCGCTCCCCGCTTTGAAACCACGCTGAGCTGGAGCCGCGGTCTGGGAATGGGGCTTTGGGAGGCTGACGCGACACGCATCTCATTTGACACCGCGCTGGACGTGCTCACGGCCCGCACCCTGCTGGAGCAGGCCGGTCTGACAGAGCGCGCAGAAGCCTTAGCTCCCCGACTGGTTGAGGCCGCGCATCAACTCGGCCCCTTGGCCGCTGCCGTACACCCCACCCAGCGCGTGCTGTGGGCCAGCCAGGCCCGCGTGACGGCGCAAATGGGCATGGAAGGCCCAGCCTTAGCGCTGGAGGCGCTGGTAGCGCAAACGGCCATCGCCTGGGCTGCGCACTCAGCTTACGCCACCGATGTGTTGTTTGAGCCCGTGGTGCGAGAGGCGACTGATGCGCTCATCGTGTTGCAGGGCTTGCAACCCGACCCGCTGATGGCCGCGTTGCAGATGGTGTGGGCTGAGCGTCTGTGCACGATTGCGATGGACGCGAGTTCCGTTCACCCTGAGCTTGTCGAAGGGCTCTTCGACAAGCCCAAGGCGAACGGGGCTAATTTGAGCTTCCACCCAACCCGAGACGCCCAAGACGAAGCCCAACGCGCCGCCGCCTGCGTGTTGCAGCACGTCAACGCGGGCCGCACGCCGGTCGCCTTGGTCGCCAACGACCGCGCCCTGACACGCCGCATCCGTGCCATGCTGGAGGGCAGCGGCCTGCGCCTGCGCGATGAGACCGGCTGGAAGCTCTCCACCAGCCGAGCTGCTGCCCACGTGATGGGTGCTTTGCGCGCCTGTGTCTGGAATGCGTCCACCGATAGCGTGATGGACTGGCTCAAAAACGCCCCCACGCTGGACGCCACAGCGGTACAAACGCTAGAAGCCCAACTGCGCCGCCACCCAGTGCGCGAATGGCGCTTGTACGCCTCTCAACTCCCCGAGCTGACCCCGCTGCTCACCCAAGTCAACACTTGGCGCGATGACATGCAGCGCAGCCGCACCTTGCCCCAGTGGCAGGTCGCCTTGCAAATTTTGCTGGCGCACAGCGGCCAATGGGAACCACTGCAACAGGACGCGGCGGGCACCAAGCTGCTGGCGGCTTTGCGCCTGGGCGACAAGGCCTCACCCGAGTGGCAAGCCCTGCTGGCCCAAGCGAGCTGGGCCCCACGGCGCATGAGCCTGACGACCTTCACTCAGTGGGTGAATCAGGCGCTAGAGGCGGCCAGCTTCTCGCCGGATTACCCCGAAGACGAGCAGGTGGTAATCTTGCCACTCAGCCAAATGCTGGCGCGCCCCTTTGCGGCAATGGTCATGCCCGGGTGTGATGAAGCCCGCTTCAGCCCCTCACCCGAGCCCCCCGGTGTGTGGACGCCCGCCCAGCGCATGGCCCTGGGCCTGCCCACGCGCGAGCAACTGGCCTTGGCCCTGCAAGTCGCCTGGCAGCAATCCCTGCAAACCCCGTGCGTGGATCTGCTGTGGCGGGAGAGCGACGACGGTGGCGAGACCCTGCTGCCCAGCCCCTTGGTGCAATTGCTGCGATTGCAAGACCAGCATGTCGAGCAAGCCATTGACGCCCCCGACCCGCGCCCGATGCGCGAAGTCTGGCCCACGCCGCAAAGCCGCCCCGCACCAGCAGCCCCTGCCTTGAGTCTGCAACGTGTCTCGGCCAGCGCTTATAGCGATCTGCGCCGCTGCCCCTACCGCTACTTTGCCTTGCAACTGTTGGGCCTGAAAGAGGCCGACGAGATGGAGGCCGATCTCGACAAGCGCGACTTCGGTCTGTGGCTGCACGCCGTGCTCAAACAGTTTCACGACCAACTCCAAGGCGTGGCCAGCGCCGATGCAGCGACGCTGCTCTCGCTGTTAGACGCAGCGGCAGACCAGACCACCGAATCACAAGGTCTAGCCGAAGACGAATTCCTCCCCTTCATGGCCGCATGGCCCGGCGTGCGCGACGGCTACCTTGTTTGGCTGCAAAAACACCAAGCCGAAGGTGCGCGATTTGACGTGGCGGAGCAATGGCTAGAACTCGCTTTGGGCCCACTCACGCTGGTGGGCAGGGTAGACCGTATCGACAAATTTCACGCACCTGGATCAGGCCAGGATGATCAAGATGTGGCCTTGGTCATCGACTACAAAACCGAGTCGCTGGGTGTCACCCGTGAGCGCATCAAAACCCCGTTAGAAGACACCCAACTTGCCTTTTACGCGGCGTTGTTGCCGCATGACACCTTGCGGGCGGCGTATGTGAATGTGGGGGAGAAAACGGGCACTGCTTTGGTCGAGCAGGACGACGTTGTGCATGTGCGGGATGCTTTGGTTGAAGGGCTGTTGCATGACATGGAGCGTATTGCTGACGGGGCTTTGCTGCCTGCGTTGGGGGAGGGGACGGCTTGTGAGTTTTGTGCGGCACGCGGGTTGTGTCGTAAGGATTTTTGGAGTTTGTTGTGATTGTTCTTTTTGGTTTGCTTGCGCAAGACCTCGCCTTCCCCCCCTATCCCCCCCGCCCCTTTCCACCCCCGCCGGGGTGGAAAGGGGAGCCTCATTTGACCGCGCGGTTAATTGAGGGACTGCCTGGGAGCGGTTTTGGGTCACGCTCGTTCATTCGCACCGTTCGCCCTGAGCTTGTCGAAGGGTTTGCAAGGCTTCGACAAGCTCAGCCCGAACGGAGGTTGGCTACAAAATTAAAAATTTTTCATAGGCAGGTCACCCATTCATCGCGGGGTCAAATCCGGCTCCCCCTTTCCGCCCCGGCGGGGGTGGAAAGGGGGCGGGGGGGGATAGGGGGGGAAGGCGAGGTCTTGCGCCAGCAAAAACAAATAAACCAATGCCAACCAGCCCAGGGGAGCCCATCCCCATGACAACCCATCAAGCCCCATCCGCCGCCTACGAACACAACAACACCCAAGTCACAAGCCAATCCTTCTACGCCATAGCCTGCGACCCCGCCCGCAGTGTGGCTGTAGAAGCCTGTGCCGGCGCAGGCAAAACCTGGATGCTCGTCTCTCGCATCTTGCGAGCCCTACTGGCCGGCAGCGAAGCCCATGAAATCTTGGCCATCACCTTCACCAAGAAGGCGGCGGGTGAGATGCGCCAGCGCTTGAACGAATGGCTGGTGCAGTTTTCAAAAGCCACGCCCGAGCAACTTGAAAAAGAACTTTTAATTCGCGGTTTAAGCCCACAAGCCTCGCAGAACCTGCGTGAGCCGCTACAAAATTTATACCAATCCCTGCTGCTTCAAGGCCGCCCGGTGCAGATCCGCACCTTCCACAGTTGGTTTGCGGCCCTGCTGCGCGCCGCACCCCTGGCTGTGCTGGAGGGCTTGAGCTTGCCCGCCAATTACGAGCTACTGGAAGACGACTCGCGCGCTGTGGCGCTGGTGTGGCGGCGCTTTTATGCGGCGCTGCTGAAAGACGACGCGCAGAGCCAAGCCGCGCGGCAAGACTTCGAAGCCGTTGTGCGCAGCCATGGCCGCTTCCAGGCCGAAAAAGCCCTCGAAGCCGCGCTGAGCAAGCGTGTGGAATTTGCGCTGGCCGATGCGAATGGCGTGCTTGAAACATCGATGTCGCATTTCAGCGAGCAGTTTCCTGATTTGATGGAAACCGTACCGTTCGGGCTGAACCCGTCGAAGCCTTCTGAACCCTTAGACCTGCTCAGGGCGAAAGGCGCTGATCACCCTCTGCTCGCCGCCCTATGGCTAGTCGCCCAAACCCTGGGCCGCGCCCCTCAACCCAGCTTCAGCGCCAAAGGTGGCGAGCTGGAAGTCGCACTCACCAATGCCGACGCACAAGGCGTGCTGACGGCACTGCTCACCAAAGACGGCAGCGCGCGAAAATTCACCGACAAAGTACCCGGTATAGCGCAGGTGCGTGAGGCCCAAACGCAACTGCTGCGCGTGCAGGCCGCCCAAGCTCAGCACGAAGCCTGGCTCTACCAGCAGCGCATGGCGCGGCTCACACGGGTGATGATTGCCGCTTTTGGCGATATCAAACGCGAGCGCGGTTGGGTGGACATGAACGACGTGGAGCGTGCGGCCTTGCACCTGCTGTCAGACCCTGTGTTGGGCGGCTGGGTGCAAGAGCGGCTGGACGCGCGCATCCGCCACCTGCTGATTGACGAATTTCAAGACACCAACCCGCTGCAATGGCAGGCGCTACAGGCCTGGCTCAGCGGCTACGCGGGCACGGGTGGCGGGGCACAAGCGCCCAGCGTCTTCATCGTGGGCGACCCTAAGCAAAGCATCTATCGCTTTCGCCGTGCCGAGCCACAGGTCTTCATCGCCGCGCAGCAGTTTGTGGTGGATCATTTGAACGGCGAGCGCTTGAGCTGCGACCACACGCGGCGCAACGCGCCCCCGGTGATGCAACTGGTGAACGAGGTGATGATGCAGGCCCAAGCGCAGGGCGAATTCCACGGCTTTCGCGCCCACACCACGGAATCGACCGCCACCGGGGCCGTGCTGCGTCTGCCGCAGATCGCACGCCCCTCAGCTGACACGCAAGAGGGCGAATCTCACGCGCATGCTCCCGAGGGCTGGCGCGACAGCCTCACCACCCCGCAGGAGCTACCCGAAGAAACCCTGCGCACGCTGGAGTGCCGCCAAGCCGCCCGCTGGCTGGCACAGCAGATCGCAGATGGCTTGCACCCACGCGACATCATGGTGCTCTCACGCAAACGCGACCGGCTGGCCGTCATGCAAGACGAGCTGCGTGCGCTGCACATCCCCGCCCAGCAACCCGAAAAAACCGACCTGGGCGAAGCCCCCGAGGTGCAAGACATCGTGGCCCTTATCGATGCGCTGGTCTCACCGGCGCATGACCTGTCACTGGCCCGCGCACTCAAATCACCCTTGTTTGGCGTGGGTGATGAAGGGCTGATTGAACTGGCTTCCCACCTGCGCGGGAATGACGGTAGCAAGCGAGGGAGTTGGTTCGACTTGCTACAAAAAGAGGAACTTCTTACGCCCGAATTAAAAGGCGTTGGAGCCACTTTACTGAAATACAAAGGCTGGCTAGACACCCTCCCACCGCACGACGCGATGGACGCCATCTACCAGCACGGTGATGTTCTGGCCCGCTTTGCGGCGGCTGCGCCCGATGCTCTAAGAGACAGTGTGCTGGCCAATTTGCAAGCGCTGTTAACGGCCGTGTTGCAAATGGACCGTGGGCGGTACGCCACGCCCTATGCCCTGGTGCGCACGCTCAAGGCCGGTGGCGTCAAAGCGCCGGAGTGGGCCAACGCAGACGCCGTGCGCCTACTCACCGTGCACGGGGCCAAGGGGCTGGAAGCCAAGCTGGTGCTGCTGCTCGACACCGATGCCCCTGCGCCTAAGGCCCAGACCATGGGCGTGCTGGTCGATTGGCCGGGCGAGGCCATAGCGCCCCAAAGCTTCATGTTCTTGGCCAGTGAAACCCGCGCCCCTGCCAGCGCCGAGCCCGCCCTGACCACTGAGGGGCAGGCCCGCCAGCGTGAAGAACTCAATGGTCTTTACGTGGCGATGACGCGTGCCCGCCAGCGCTTGGTGTTGTCGTCGGTACAGCCGCACCGTGCCAACGAGGCGAGTTGGTGGCAGCGGCTGCAGGGTGGGTGTGAAGGCATTCCCGAAGAGGCGATACCCACCCCAGTTGCTCTGGAGCCAAGCGCCGTTCACCCTGAGCATGTCGAAGGGCTGACTGTGACCTCGAAATCCAAACCATTTTTATTGCCAATTCTTCCCCAAGGCCAATTCGCACTTACAGAAATGGCTACCAAATCAATAGCAACTGAATCGCCTCAATCCCTCATCGGCCAAGCCATGCACCGACTGCTGGAGTGGGCCTCCTTGGGTGCGCGCACCTGCCCGGATGCGCAGGTGCAGCAAGTTGCCCACGAGTTTGTGCTGGACGCCCAGCAGGCCATTCAGGCCGCAGCCATGGCGCAGCGCATTCTGAGCGGCGAAGGGGCTTGGGCTTGGGACGCCGCTCAAATCGACTGGCACGGCAATGAGGTCGCTCTCACAGTGGCGGGTAGCGCGCGGCGGATCGATCGTCTGGTACATCGCAAGCCGCAAGCCACAGAGAGAGGTACATGGTGGGTGCTGGATTACAAATCCGCCGCCCATGCCCTGGACCAATCCGATCTAGTGGCTCAACTCACCAACTATCGCAACGCCGTGCAGGCGATTTACCCCGGCCAGACGGTCAAGGCGGCGTTTCTCAGCGCACAAGGCACACTCGACGCCTTGAATGACTGAGAAACCCAAAGGAAAAAAATGAAAAAAGTAGCAATCATCGGCGGTGGACCGGCAGGATTGATGGCGGCCCAGGTGCTGATGGATGCGGGTGTGGCAGTGCATCTGTATGACGCCATGCCTTCGGTAGGCCGCAAGTTTTTGCTGGCGGGCAAGGGCGGCCTCAACCTCACGCATTCGGAAGACGCAGAGCGTTTTGCCTCTCGCTTTGGCGCGCGCCGTCCGCAGATAGAGCGCTTGCTAAAGGGCTTTGGCCCTGACCAACTGCGAGCTTGGACCAAGGGCTTGGGCATCGAGACCTTCATCGGCACGTCTGGCCGCGTTTTTCCCACTGACATGAAGGCCGCGCCGCTGCTGCGGGCCTGGTTACATCGCTTGCGTCACCCCACTGAGCCGAAGGCGTCAACGCAAGTGGAAGAGGGCGGCGTGCGCTTTCACATGCGCCACCGTTGGCTGGGCTGGGCCGCAGACGGCCACACGCTGCGCTTTGAAACACCGCAGGGCGAAGTGGACATGACCGCCGACGCCGTGGTGCTGGCCCTGGGCGGTGGTAGCTGGGCGCGTCTAGGCTCCAACGGGGCCTGGGTGCCACTGCTGGCGGCGCGCGGCGTTCAGGTTGCACCGCTGCTGCCCGCGAATTGCGGTTTTGATGTGGCCTCACCCGCCAGAACGGCCATGGCCGACACGGTAGGCTGGAGCGAACACTTCACCAGCCGCTTTGCAGGCCAGCCGCTCAAGTCGGTGGCCATTGCTTTCTCCGCCTCAACGGGTCAATCCTTTAAGCGCAAAGGCGAGTTTGTGGCGACGCAAACGGGCGTGGAGGGCAGTCTGATTTACGCCGCATCCAGCCTCCTGCGTGACGACATCCTGGCCCACGGCCAGGCAACTTTGTTGCTGGACTTACTGCCCGACCATTCTCCCGAGCGCGTGCTGGCCGAGGTCAGCCACCCACGCGGTTCGCGTTCGCTCTCCAGCCACCTGAAAAGCCGCCTCAGTCTGGATGGCATCAAGATGGCTTTGTTGCATGAGATTTTGAGCAAAGACGAATTGAATCAGCCCGCCCAACTGGCCGCCGCCATCAAAGTGCTGCCACTTCGCCTAGTGGCCGCTCGACCGCTGGACGAGGCTATCAGCAGCGCCGGTGGTGTTCCGTTTGAAGTGCTTAATGATGCGTTGATGTTGCAGGCGCTGCCCGGCGTGTTTTGTGCAGGCGAGATGCTGGATTGGGAAGCCCCCACGGGCGGTTACCTGCTGTCCGCGTGTTTTGCCAGTGGCAAGGTTGCGGGGGAGGAGGCCGTGCGTTGGATAAAAGCCCAAGCTAGCGCTTCTAGGACACGCTCGTGAGCAGGAGCAGCAGAGTTTGCGACCTATGATGGTTATGCCCCAAGACCACACCAATAGATTCAAGAATTAAAAAAATAAAAGGTGACGGACCTTGACCCCGGCACTGGCTCGACAGTTAGAGCTGCTTGGTTCCCCATCTGACTCGGTTGGCCGCTTCACCATGCGGGAAGGCCCGTCGATGGTTATTGTAAAGGCTCTTGTGCGCTTTAATTTTAATCGGGCAGCTCTGATCTAGCCTTACGCCAAACCGCTCTTTCACCCGCCATCACTAACTCACTCGACATTTTTTATGTTCAAGCGCCCCAAGTGCCTGCTGGGTGACTGTTAAGGGCGAAAGGGGCTCGCACCAGGTGCGTTCAAAGTCTTCGGCTTTTTGCGTTGGCACTTTCCGCTTTAAGCTGAAGAGTTAACCACCTCGATTCGGTTGGTAGCAAGCCGACACGATAATTCCCTGCACGCAACTCATATCAACATCAAAATAAGGAGAACCTATGGACCTGATACTGCTACAACCCGGCGACCCCTCACTCTTTCCCACCGCCAGCAATGATTGGGCAACAGGCGGTAGCCTGATCAATCTGGGCAAGGACTGGGAGTCCGAGTTCAAAAACGGCTACACCAACAAGCCTATTGGCCAGTGCATTGAGCTGGTCTCAGTGCACCATGGCATGAAGCAGCTGGTGACCACCGATGTGAGCAACTCGGCACGCACCTCAGGGCGACCCGTGATCACCGAGTTCACCTGCGTCAAGTACGTGGACAAGACCTCGGTCAAGATGTACGACTCATGCTTGCGGGCCAAAACCCTGGGCGGCAAAGACTCGCCATCCTACATCTACATCATGCGTAACTCGGGGGATCAGGTGGGCAATATCCTGACTTTCATGTTGCGTGACGCACTGATCAGCGAGATCCAGTTCCAGTCGCACCCGGACGACATGCCGACAGAACAATTCAAGCTCAACTTCACCGAGATCGTCTGGAAATACGCCGTTCAGACGCCGGACATGAAGGTCTTGGGTAATGTGACTGCTGGTTGGAGTTTGGCTCAGAACCGACCACTCACGTCATTCAGCTGAACTCAATTAATACTTCATACGATGTATATTATGTTAAGTTGAATAATCAACAGCTAAGCAATAAATGACAAGTCACTGAAATGTTATTCAGTCTCATCACCCCATAGCAGCAAGGCATCTCGCCCCTGAACCACCAGATCAACTCGAGCACCAACAGGCAGCAGAACTTTGGTTTGTACGTGGCCAAACGGCAAGTTGGTCAGGACTGGGATTTTGATTTGCGTGCGAAGCCAATCCACAACACTTTGGAGCTTGAAACCTTTGTCGTGCGAATTGAGTTTGTAATCTGTGAACTGGCCCAAAACAACGGCCTTTTGCTTAGCCAAGATGCCCGCGTTGAGCAGTTGTGTCAGCATGCGCTCGATGCGGTAAGGGTGCTCGGCAATGTCTTCCAAAAACAAAACACCGACTTGAATGGCCGGGCAATAAGGCGTGCCGACCAAAGAGCAGAGTACCGAGAGGTTGCCCCCCCAAAGCAAGGCATTTTTGATATGAAAATCGGATGAAACGCCCTGCTTAATAGCACGATCAGGCCCTAAATTTGAAGCAGCCTTGGCAGGCTCAAGGTTCTGCCGCCAGCCACTCCCTTCACCTTGGCCACAAAGCATGTCATCAAAACAGGCCTCCATGATGTCGTCTGGACCTTGACCGGGGGCACTTGGCCCACCCACGCCAAACCCTTCGCACAAAGACGGGCCGGCCCAAGTGGTGTGACCTGTCTGCGCCAAGACAGCGCATTGAAATGCGGTGAAGTCACTCATTCCCACAAACCGCGTGCCCTTGTCGATGGCCTTGGCCACCAACTTGTAGCGAATTCGACCCAACAAGCGTGTGAGTCCGTAGCCCCCGCGCGAGATCATTGCCACATCCGCGCCACTGGCTGCGGCACGGTGGATGGCGGCCAAACGGGTGTCGTCATCACCGGCAAAGCGCAGATGGCTGGCCAGCGCAGACTCGTCGACTTCGACTTGATGGCCTAAGGTTTCAAGCCGCTTGAGGCCGCGTTTGAAAGCCGCTTTGTCGCGCACAGCACCGGAAGGGGAAAAAATGTAGATGTGTTGGCTCATGGATGCGTTTATTAATTGGGGGCAGATTCTAATTTCGGCGCTTGAAAGTAACGCACTGCGGCATGGGCAATGCCCTCCCCCTGTTGCTGAACAAAGTGACCCGCAGACTCGACACGCATGGGCTCAGGGCAACCCCGGATCATGGCGTGCAACGCCTGCATTACAGGCAAGCCCAGCACCGGGTCTTGCACGCCCACAGCCATCAGGCTTTGCCCCTGCCAATCATGCTGCAAGAACTCGCGCGCTTGGCGGGAGATGGCTGCGCCGTCAGCGTCCAGATGATCCGGCACCATGGGCGGGAAGGCGCGCAGCGCAGCGCGGTGGCCCCGGTCAGGAAACGGGGCGTTGTAGGCCGCGCATTCCTCAGCGCTCATAGTGGGATTGCTTCGCTGCATGAGGCGGGCGACATCAAAGTCGGGCTGCTTGGCGCACATCTCGCGCCAAGCCAGGAAGCCCGGTGACAAAGGCACATCACCCGTGGCGAGGGTAGTGTTCATCACCAGCAGACCGGCGTAATTTTCAGGTGCTTCCATGGGCAGCGTTAGACCCAACAAGCCACCCCAGTCTTGAACCGTTAGCACGATATTGTGCAGACCAAGACGCTGAATGAGATCAAGCAGAACTTGACGGTGCCAACTGAAGCTGTGCGCCGCATCTTTCTTGGGCTTGTCACTCTTGCCAAACCCAATCATGTCGGGGGCAATGACGCGGTGACCCGCAGCGAGGAAGACGGGGATCATCCTGCGGTACAGATAGCTCCAAGTCGGGTTGCCGTGCAAACACAGCCAAGTCAGCGGCGCGTCTTGGGGACCTTCGTCCAGATAGTGCAGGCGCAGGCCTTGGAGCGATGGCAGGTCGCTCACGTAGTGCGCTTGCCAAGGGTAGCCCGGTAAATCATTGAAGCGTGACGCGGGCGTGCGCAGTGCATCGTCGCGCACGGGCTGACTGTCGCGCTTGGTGGATTGACGTTTCTCACGGAAGAAATCTTGCAACACAGCCGCGCATTCAGCTGCCATGACACCGCCCTGCACCTGGGTTTGGTGGTTCAACTCTGCGATGGAGAAAAGATCAACCACCGAGCCCGCCGCACCCATTTTGGGCTCCAACGCACCAAACACCACGCGCTTGAGGCGGGCATGCAGCATGGCCCCGGCGCACATGGCGCAGGGCTCCAGCGTGACAAACAATTCGCAATCGTCCAGGCGGTAGTTTTCTAAGGCGGTAGCAGCCTCGCACAGCGCCATGATTTCGGCGTGCGCGCTGGGGTCGTGACCGGAGATGGGCGCGTTGTGACCGCGTCCGATGACTTTGCCCCGGTGAACCACCACGGCCCCAACGGGCACTTCGCCCAAATCACCAGCACGGCGCGCCTGCGCCAAGGCCAGCGCCATGAAGTCGGCGTCACTCACCCTTTGGTTTCCACGTTCATGCCCATGCCCAGCCGATCCATCCAGCTGGCCAGGGCTTGTTCGTTTTCATTGCCCGCTTGGTAAATCGCCTTCATAGCAACATGGGCCTCGGGCCGGTGTTGGTTGAGTTTGAGCTTGCATTGAAGATCGCTCACCTTCAACTCAAAGCCGACAATACCTGCCAGCATTTTGTGTTGAAACTCTTCACCCAGCCCGCGCCACTGCGCGGCATAGGCGGGCTCATGGTCGCCAATCAGCGTTTTGAGCAGCGCATCCTTCGCGGCGGGTTCCTCAATCAAAGTGGCCTGCACCGTGCAGTGCACCGTCACGTAGTTCCAAGTCGGCACACGCGCCAAGTCGGGGTACACCTGGGGCGACATGTAGGCATGCGGCCCCATGAAGGTCACCACCGCTTGGGGGCGCACTTGCAGGTAACGCCAATGCGGGTTCGGCTTGGCGACGTGGCCTAGCAAGACCAGGGGCTGATCCCCTACCCCACTGCCCTCTTGCACATGCAGTGGCAGGTGCGTGACATAGGGCAGGCCAGCTTCGTCAATGCTGATGAGGCTGGCAAACGCATGCTCGCGCATCAGCGTTAAGGCATGCGCGAGGTCTTTGGGTTTGAATTGAGGGGGCAGGTACATAGAGTGAATAAGGTTAGCGTTTTTTACCGACAGCCACGTAGAGATCATCCAGCGGCACCACCCGGCCGTGCAGCGGCAAGATGCGATCCACCGACAGCTTCAAGCGCTCGATGTTATCGACCAAATTGACGTTGTTCGCATTGGGCGTGGCGGGTGCGGGGGTGTTGGGGGGTGGTGGGGTAAAGGCATCGGCCTCGATCAATAGCTTTTCTTTGGGCAAATAGACCATCTGGAAAGTGTTGTTATGAACGCCGTCCTGGATACGGTGAATTTCAATCGTACGCTCACCGTCGGTCATGATTTGTTTGTCTCCCACGCCCATAACCTTGGCTTTTTTCCCCGACTTGGCCAGCATGTCTGGGTTGATTTTGTTGGGGTTGGCGAGAATTTTTTCGAAGTAAGCCTTGTTGCCCGCCTGGGTCACGATGGTGGCCCCTTCGGCCACAGCGGTACGCACGCCACCGCTGTGGTCAAAGTGGTTGTGTGAGTTGATCATGTAGCGAATCGGCTTGCCCGCGGCCAACTGCTTGACCTGCGCCATCACCGCACCGCTGCGGCCATCGTTGAGGGGGGTCTCGACCAGCACCATGTGATCTTTCATCTCAATGGCCACGCTATTGTGCGAGCCACCGGCGAGAAACCAAACGCCCTCTGCCACTTTCTCCACAGCCACCCGATCGGTAGCTTTGAGTACGGCCTCAGGAACTTGAATGTCAACCGGCACATTGGCCTTCACCTCTTTGACGGTGACATCCAGCGTTGGATGCCCGCCCTGTGATTGTTGAATGCGGCTCGGGAATTGAACGCCCCCTTGATCTCGGTAATCGGCGTAACTCGTGACTGACGCCACATCACCCAGCACCGGGTCAGGCAGGCGTGATTCAACGCGCTCTACCAAGTAGTTGTCGTTGATGAAGGCCGTGGCCTGAAAGCGCCCTGGCTCGGTGAAGGTGACTGCCGCCATGGATTTGCCGCCTACGGTTTTAAATTCCACCGTAGCGTTGTTGCGCTGCGCCGCCTTGATCACGCCGTGCGGTGTGACCCAGAGCTGGTGCAGACGATCCACCACAAAGCGCGGGCCGGGCTGGGCATTGGTGCCCGCCATGTTCCAGGCAGATGCGCCGCTCACAAACTGGTCGTTGCGCTGCTGGCCCGCCAGGGGGTAGCCGCCACCGCCTTTGGGCTCAGCACGGCTGAGGGTGATTTCCTCACGCATAGAACCCGTGTCAAAGTTGATGCTGCGAATCTGGCTGTGCACCGTGATCTTGGGCCAAGCCATGCCTGGCGTAAAGGCTTGGCCAAAGGTGTAGCCCGTGCCTTCGGTGACATAGCGCATGGTTTTGGGCTCGCCCATCGCGCTGGCCGCTCGCTTGAGCACAGCGCTGGCGTCGCTGGCCATCACCTGCGCTGGGAGAATGCCCATTGCAGCGTAAAACCCGATCAAAGAAAGCACAGATTTCGCTTGCATGATTTGATTCCTTTTTAGAAGATTGAAGTGTTTAGCGGGTTGAACTTAGTCTTGAACAGCCAAGGCGGCAAGTCAAAGCCCAGCCGCGTTTGCAACCCTGCGGCTTGTGCTGTGACAAGAATCATAAAATAAAGTTTCAAACACTATTTCCTATGAACCTGCACCAATTCCGCTTTGTACAAGAGGCCGTGCGTCGCAACCTCAACCTGACGGAGGCGGCCAAGGCCCTGCACACCTCGCAACCCGGCGTGTCCAAGGCGATCATCGAGCTGGAAGAAGAGCTGGGCATCGACATTTTTGCCCGCCACGGCAAGCGCCTCAAGCGCGTGACCGAGCCAGGTGAACACGTGCTCAAAAGCGTTGAGATCATCCTGCGCGAGCTGGGCAACCTCAGGCGTATTGGTGATGAGTACAGCGCGCAAGACAGCGGCACCCTCTCTATCGCCACCACCCACACCCAGGCCCGCTACGTGCTACCCACACCGGTGACGCAATTGCGCGCGGCCTACCCTAAAGTCAACCTCAGCCTGCACCAAGGCAACCCAGATCAAGTCGCCCGCATGGTGATTGACGAGGTGGCCGAGATCGGCATCGCCACAGAATCGCTGGCCGCCTATCCCGAGCTCGTCACCCTTCCCTGTTACGAGTGGCAACACATGTTGGTTGTACCCGCCGAGCACGCTCTGGCCAGCAAAGAACGCCTGACGCTGGAAGACCTGGCCACTGAGCCCATCATCACCTACCACCCCTCCTTCACTGGCCGTGCCCGCGTGGACCAGGCCTTTGCCACGCGCCAGTTGCAGCCGCGCATCGCGCTCGAAGCCATCGACTCAGACGTCATCACCACCTACGTGGGGCTGGGCATGGGCATCGGCATCGTGGCCGAAATGGCGGTGCGTGATTTGCCGCTGCAGTCTGAGCCCGGCAAGCTCATCGCCCGCCCGCTAGGCCACCTGTTCGGCCAAAACGTCGCCCGCGTCGCCTTCAAACGCGGTGCTTACCTGCGCAACTTTGTGTACCACTTCGCCGAGCTGCTGAGCGATCGTCTCACCCGTGACTTGGTGGCCCGCGCCATGAGCGGGCATGTTAATGACTATGAGTTGTAATACCTAGGGACAATTCGTTAGCGCTACCCTTAACCGATTAGATTTTTTGAAATGACCCCCACCCTCCAATCCCGCCTGCCCAACGTCGGCACCACCATCTTCACCGTCATGTCGGCCTTGGCCAGCGAGAAAGGGGCGGTCAATCTGGGCCAAGGCTTTCCGGACTTCCACTGCGACCCACGCCTGCTGCAAGCTGTGACGGACGCCATGGCACAGGGCCACAACCAGTACCCACCCATGACTGGCATTGCGCCGCTGCGCGAAGCCGTGGCAACTAAGGTAAGCACGCTCTACGGTCGCGAATACAACCCCATCACCGAGATCACCATCACCGCCGGAGCGACGCAAGCCATCCTGACCTGCATATTGGCGGTTGTGCATCCCGGTGACGAAGTGATCGTGCTGGAGCCCTGCTACGACAGCTATGTGCCCAATATCGAGTTGGCCGGTGGCGTCGTGGTGCGCGTGCCGTTAACGCCCGGCACCTTTCGCCCCGACTTTGGCAAAATCGCCGCTGCCATCACACCCCGAACCCGCGCCATCCTGGTCAACTCACCCCACAACCCCAGCGGCATGGTGTGGACGCGCGAAGAGATGCTGGCGCTGCAAGACCTGCTGGCCCCAACCGACATCATTCTCATCAGCGACGAGGTCTATGAGCACATGGTGTTTGACGGCCAACCCCACCACAGCGCCGCACGCTTTCCCGGCTTGGCCGAGCGCGCCTTCATCGTCTCCAGCTTCGGCAAAACCTACCATGTCACGGGCTGGAAGATCGGCTTTGTCGCAGCGCCAGCGTCGCTGAGCGCCGAGTTCCGCAAGGTGCACCAGTTCAACGTATTCACCGTCAACACGCCCATGCAATACGGCCTGACCGCTTATATGGCCGACCCGCGCCCCTACCTGGATTTACCCGCCTTTTACAGCGCCAAGCGCGACCTGTTCCGTGCTGGTTTGGCCCGCACCAAGTTCAAGCTACTGCCCAGTCAAGGCACCTACTTCCAGTGCGTGGACATCTCAGAGGTGAGCGACCTGAGCGAGGCCGACTTCTGCATGTGGCTCACCAACGAAATCGGCGTAGCCGCCATTCCCCTGTCGGCGTTTTACGGCAATGGCTTTGATCAGCGCGTAGTGCGTTTTTGCTTTGCAAAGAAAGATGAGACGCTGAAACTGGCGTTGGAGCGTTTGAGTAGGCTATAAAGCGGCCCGTTTCCGCTTTCGGTTTTCGGTTTTCACCAGCATCATGGGCTGGTGATTTATTCATCAAAATCCCAAATTTGGTGAAGGTCTAGACGAATCAATGCGAGTAGTTCAATCACATCAATTTGCATACGCTCTGCTGCATTCAGGTTGTCGCTGGCCATACGTGCAATCAGCAGTACTTCCGACAAATTACCCTCACCCAGTGCGTAGGCTTTGACCGATTTTTCGGCGGCTAAGGCTTGACGTTGTGCCGCTGAGTTGAGGTTTTCAGTCGCAGTTTTTTTATGCTGAAACTGAATCCACATGCTCTCAAATAAAGCCCCTAATTGCTGCTCTGCCAGTGCCACTTTATCGCTAGCCGCTTGTGCATCGGCCATGACCGCGCTGGCGTGATGTGCGCGTGCCGCGCCTGGTAATGGCATAGAGAACATCACCCCAGCAATGGTTTCAGCCCCTGCTCGCTCGCGCCCCATAAATACACCCAAAGTCGGGTCAGGTAAATGGTCGCGTGCGGCTCGGTCTGCCGCCAAGCGCAAGCGTTGTGCATCCACACGCATCATGTTGAGTTCATGGTTTTTTTCTAAAAAATCTCCTCGCATCGCGACCATCGAAACCTTGAACTCAGGGATTGCGGGAAACTCACCCGGCACGACCGATAAAGCAACAGGTAAAGTCACCGGCAAAGCCAACATTGGATAACGGCGTAATAAAGCTGAGCTAGCCGATGCCAACTGGGAATCAGCAAGCGATCGGGCGGCAGAGATTCTTGCAAATTCAGCACTGGCCAACTCGGTATCGAGTTTGGAGACTTCGCCTTGCTTGAATTTAATGCTTGTCAAACTTTGCATTTTTTGGGCCAAGCTGAACGTGGTGATGGCATTTTTTTGATCAGCCAAAGCACGCATGTAAGCAAACCAGAATTTGAGCAACTCACGACTGCCCTCATGCATGGCATCGGCGTACTCGATATCGGCAAAGGTTTGGGTTTTCAACGCCAAATCGGCATCGATACCGCGCTTCCCCCACAAACGCAAAGGCCTCTCGATGCTGACCATTGACTCGTACATTTGCGCACCCGAAACCACATCATGACGCTGCTGCGACGTGCTGCGAAGTATGAACTCCGCCGAACCCGCGCTGATGCCTTTTGCCCTTGCTGACCAACCCTCTCTTTTTGCACGAGCCACTTGAATCAGCGGACTGGAGATCAACGCATCTTTGACGACGGCTTCCAAAGGCAGGTAGTCCGCTAGCAAGGCCTCTGTTGGTGTTTGAGCATGCACACTGCCACAACCGATGGCTAGGACTATGCTGCACCACACAGTACAACGATTCATAGCCTGCTTCATTTTTTCCTCCAAGCTGAAAATCGCGTCAATACAGACCATGGCACGCTGTTTAAGCCACCGAAATGTTCAAACAGCTTCGGCAATAAAAGTACCGTCAGCAATGTGGAGCTGACCAAACCACCGGTGACAACAATCGCCAATGGCCGTTGAATTTCTGATCCCGGACCTGTGGAAAAAAGCAGCGGGATCATGCCTAAGGCCGTAATGACGGCCGTCATGAGTACCGGACGCAGACGGCGCTCTGAACCCAATCGAACGACCACATTCATAGGCTCACCATCAAGCAGTCGTTCATTGAAATGCGTCACCATCACCACGCCATTCAGCACGGCAATACCGAGCAAAGCAATAAAGCCGACCGAGGCTGGCACAGACAAGTATTCCCCCGAAATGGACAAAGCCACCACGCCACCCACCAAGGCAAACGGAATATTCAAAAAAACGATTCCTGCCTGCATAACTGAACCAAAAGTGAAAACCAAAATGGCAAAGATCATGACCATGGCGGCAGGGATAACCAGTCCTAATCGAGCCGCCGCACGTTGTTGGTTTTCAAATTGACCGCCCCACACAATGCGAACATCACCAGGTAGCTTTAAAGATGCGACGGCTTTTTTTGCATCTTCAACGAACCCCGTTAAGTCACGACCGTCAACCGAGACTTGAACGCTGGTAAAGCGCGTACTTTGTTCATGATCAACACGAATGGGGCCATCTATCAAGCGTATGTCGGCCAAAGCACTGGCCGCCCACACGCGACCGTCAGGCGCAGCCAGTTGCATATTCTTAAAAGCTTCAGGGCTTTGACGTGTGGCCTCATTGCCTTTCAATGTCAGTGGCATGCGAACACCACCTTGCAACACATATCCCAATGATTCACCTTCCACTTGATTTTTGAGCGCTTGTTGAAAAGCCTCTACGCTAAAGCCTGCTTGACCTAGAGTCGTGCGATTCACGCGGACCGATAGATACTGCAAACCTTCAGCCTTGGGGGCGATGACCTCTGCAGCGCCGGGTACGGTGCGCACGAGACTTGAAATTTTTTGAGCTGCTTCGTTGATATGACTTAAATCAGTACCAAAAATTTTGATGGCCACATCCCCCCGTGTACCCGTGAGCATTTCAGAAACACGCATCTCAATGGGTTGCGTGAAGCCATAAACCAAGCCAGGGAAGCCATCCAGCACACTACGCAAATGGTTGATGATGTCTTCTTTCGATCCACGCCATTCGCTCTTGGGTTTTAGCACCAAAAAAGTGTCTGTCTCATTCAAGCCCATTGGATCTAGCCCCAATTCATCAGAGCCAGCACGCGCCACGATGGACTGCACCTCCGGAACCTGACTCAAAATGGCTTGCTGCACACGAGTATCCATTTCGAGTGATGCCTCCAGAGAAATTGACGGCAACTTTTGCAGTTGCACCAGCACATCACCTTCATCTAAGGTAGGCATGAAGGTTTTACCAATAAAACCATACAGCACAACAGCCACAACCAGTGAGGCGACGGACACACCATATAGCCAGTTCGGATGAGCCCACACACGCTCACGCACACGTATATAAATGGCGTGAATTTTTCGCATCACCACAGGCTCGTGCGCCCCTTTTTCTTTGAGAACACACGAAGCCAAGGCGGGAATGACACTGAATGCCAACAATAGTGATGCAACCAAGGCCATGATGATGGTCACCGCTACAGGGGAAAACAACTTTCCTTCCAAACCTTCCAAACTGAGCAACGGCAAAAAAACCACGCAAATGATCAATACGCCAGACACCACGGGCTTAACCACTTGTTTGACAGCGCCTAGCAAAATTTCGGTTTTTGACAAGGCATGACCTTCGGGATGCGCCGCAAATGCAGTCTCGATGTTTTCAACCACCACCACCGAGGCATCGACCAACATACCTAATGCAACAGCCAATCCACCCAAGCTCATCAAGTTGGCGGTCAAGCCAAAACTTCGCATCAGTATGAAGGTGCAAAACAAAGCCAATGGCAAAGCCACTGCTACCACCACCGCCGCACGAATACCGCCCAAAAACACATACAAGGTGATGCAAACCAAGACAGCTGCGGTCATCAGGGCGTGCGTTACGGTATCTACTGCGCGCGTGACCAAATCACCACGGTTATAAAACGTTTTCACGCTCATACCCTTAGGCAAACGGGGTTTTATTATCTCTAACTGGATTCCTACTGCATCGACTAACTGTCGAGCATTAACACCACGCATACCCAAGACCAGGCCTTCCACGGCTTCGCCTTGGCCGTCCTGTGTGACAGCGCCGTACCGCGTGAGCGACCCGACTGCGACGGTGGCCACATCGTCCAGCAGTACCAATGTTTTATGAGAGGTCTGTAAGCGCACAGCTCGTAAATCATCCAGCGTTTTGACAGCGCCTTCAACGCGTACCACCAAAGCTTCTTCCCCTGCGGTCAAACGACCTGCGCCATCGTTGCTGTTGTTGGATTGCAGCGCTTGCCTCATATCGGTCATGCTCACGCCCATAGCCGCCATTTTTGAGGTGTTGGGAATCACCTCAAAAGTTTGTACTTCGCCACCAAGTGAGTTGACTTCAGCCACGCCAGGAATGGTGCGCAATTCGGGGCGAATCACCCAATCGAGCACACGACGTTTCTCGGCCAGGCTAAATCCTTCGCCATCGACCGTAAACATGTACACCTCGCTCAGCGGCGTGGTGATCGGCGCTAAACCACCGCTCACGCTGGTGGGTAAATCACGCATCACACTGCCCAAACGCTCTGACACTTGTTGGCGTGCCCAGTACAAATCGATGCCTTCATCAAAATCAATGGTGATATCTGCAATGCCGTACTTCGAGATCGATCGCACGATGCGTTTGTTAGGGATACTAAGCAGTTCTTGCTCAATAGGCCTCACCACCCGTTGCTCGACCTCTTCAGGCGTCATGCCCGGTATTTTTAAAATTACCTTCGCCTGCGTGGGTGAGATATCAGGAAAAGCGTCGATGGGTAAATTGAGCCACGCATGAATGCCGGCAAGAAAAAGCAAGCCAGCGCAAGCCAGAGTCAGACCACGAAAACGCAGACTCAGACGAATCAGTTTTTCAAACATCACTCGTCCTTTTGCAGCAAAGCACGCAAAGATGCAATGCCCGTGATAGCCACCTTCGCACCAGACGACAAAGCGATTTGAATCAAAGATAAGTCATCGGTGGACGACAAAACATTCACTACTTGTGCCTCAAAACCTTGTGTAGTTGCCACAAAAACCAATGGTTTCCCGCGCCACTGCGTGATAGCGCGCGCAGGGACCAGCCACTGTGTGTTGGACTTGGCCGAATCCGCTCTGCTATTTGCATGAACGGTCACGGGCACAATCTCGCCCATTTGCAAGCTACCACGGCTAGTCACCATGGCTCGTGCCCGTGCCGTCTGGCTGATGTCGACGGCGCGACTCACCCCCAAAATCGTGGCTTTGGCATTACGCGAAGCAATGCTCACCTCATCACCGACTTGAAGTTGTGCTGCTTTCTCAGTGGATAACTGGATATCCAACTGCAATTGCCTGTCATCGGCCAGCTTGAAGAGAACTGCACCGGCTTCTACACGTTGACCCACCGAGGTAAAGGTCTCGATAACCACGCCCAAGAACGGTGCTTTGAGCGTCCCTGTGGCATAGCCACCACGGGAATCCGAGTCGAAACGCATGCCAGCAGCAGACAATTCCGCTTCGCGCGCACGCACGAGAGACTGAGCCGCGTCTTGTTTAGATCGACTCAACTGCAATCGCACGGCAGGAATAATGCCTTCGTCAAACAAAGCTTGGTCACGCTGCGCCGCGGCGTTGGCATTTTTTTGCTCGATGAGTGCTTCATTTGAAAGACGCCGAGCATCACCCAACATTGGGCTGGTGAACTGCGCCAAAGCAGTGCCGGATTTAACCGGATCACCCACACCGACCATCACACGAGAAATTTGTCCGGCATAGGGCGCAGAAACCGTGAACTCTTTGCCAGGTGCTGTGACGACCGTCGCATTGGCCAACAACTGAGCACGGGTCGAGGCCTGCACCGTAGCGACGTGTATGCCTAAAACGGCTTGCTGCTTGGTGTTGAGCAGCAGAACCGATGGTGCATTGACGAGTGCTTGAGTGGGTATGGCCTGGCTTTGTGCGGGCACACTGACAAACACACCTGACAGCGTCAAAACCAAGGCTTTACGCAAAGAAAGCTTCATACGATTGAACATCACTCACTCCACACATAGATCACCCAAAGTCATCGCACGTCACCGTGCGCACAAACTAACAGTCTCAAAGGCGAGATAGAGGTGGCGCGTGTGGGAGAGGTGGAAAACCGGGACTGAAAGCACCTAGTTCTGAGTCTGAATGACGCGATGCAAAAATGACTTTGGTCACCACGACGGCAAATGACGCAAATAAGACGGCGATCACAAGCAAGCAACGCATAGTTTGATCGTCGAGTTCAAGTGCTATTTGACGCGTGTAAGAAGTCCCAACGCCCACAGCCGCCGATTCTTGCTCTTCTTCTTGAGTAAAACTCGTGACAGAAAAGGCACCATGGACTTTTTCCACGGTGCTTACGCCTGCCAAGTGCAATCCCGTCACCTTAGCCACACCGTAATGCGCGTGCAGAAACGGCCCAGCGGTCAGCAAGACCATGAGCGCTATAACCAAATAAAGGCTAAGTCGTTTAGCCAAAGAAAGCGTTGGAGCCACAGCCAAAATTCTAATCTTCAGTTGCAAAAAATTCTCTCATCGTGAGTGGATTCTAGCGACCTGATCTTAAGCACTCATTAAGTTGGGTAGATCCATATCTAAAGTGCAACACCCGATGTAAGAAACAGGCGCAGAACGCGACGAACAAGTTCTAACGGAGACTGCCATGCACTTCTTTACACCACGTACCGCGTCCATCACTTTCATCTTCGCCGCCCTACCCGCTATAGCCCTGGCTGCCGAGCCCGCCTGCCAGGTGCGCACGGGCGATCGGATCACCCCGGTGATTGAGCTGTACACCTCTGAGGGCTGCAGCTCTTGCCCACCTGCTGATCAATGGTTGTCTACCCTCAAAGGCCAACCGGTGGTGGCGCAGGCTTTTCATGTCAGCTACTGGAACTACATCGGCTGGGTGGACCGATTTGCCAGCCCGAGCCACACCACGCGCCAGCGCCAGATTGCGGCCAGAAACAATCTGCCCAATATCTACACCCCGCAGATTGTGCGCAATGGCAAAGACTGGCGCGATACGACCCGTGCCCTAACTGCCAGCACCGAGCCCGCCCGCGCCAACATCACGCTGCAAAGCACCAGCGAAGCCCATCAATTTGAAGCTCGCATTTCACCTGCACAAGACGTTGGCCACTGGACCGCCTACTGGACGGTGACTGAGCACGGACACAGCTCACGCGTGAGCGCGGGAGAGAACAAAGGCGAGAACCTGAAACATGATTTTGTAGTGCGCCAATACACGCCCGTGGGTAACTACGAAGGGGCGCAAACATTGAAGTTTTCGGCAATTGCTTCAAATCCTCAACACCCGAGGCAGATCAATCTGGTGATCACTGAGCCCAAGAGCGCCAAAACTTTGCAGGCGGCAAGTTTAAGTTGCGGTTGAAAGATGAAAGTCGGATCTTTATTCACTGCGGCTCTATTCCTGCAGTTTTAGCAAGCGATGACCATTTTGCGGAATCATTTTAGGATTGAACAAGGTCATAGCCTTGTGGTGAGAAGTGCCAACCCCAGCGCTGCTCAAAGGCCTTGGTGAAGTTTGACGCAACCATTATTGCGATGAGGTCTGTGCCGCCTGCGGGCGCAGAAGGCACCACAATTTTGACGGACTAGTTGGGGAGCAACTGGGCTAGAGAGGGTTGAAGAGTGAGTGAAAAAATAAAACTCAATCCCAGGCTAAATTTAAAAAACTTAAACGCGACATGGCCGCAATTCCCGTCGACTTAGCCCACTGCAGCCAATGACGAATGCGAAAGCGCAGGCACCTGGGCGGCAATCAACACAAAGGCAATCGTGCAGGGTACTGTGCCATTGTTCACCCAGTTGTGAATCGTGCCGCGTTGAACGATTAGGTCGCCTTGCTTCAAATGAACCGTTGTGTCGTCCAACACCATGTCGATCTCACCGTACATGACAATGGCGTAGTCGATGGTCTCGGTACGGTGGTTGCGTGGTGCGACGCCGGGTTGGTACTCCACCACTCGGAAAACGGTTTGGTTTTTTTGAGTGACAGACACATCACGCAAGCCCCCATCCTCAGGATCAGCGTTGTCAACTGGAAACTCATTACTTGACCAGATGACACAACTGCTGTGTTGGGGCCGTCTTGAAATGACGTTTTTACAAACCTCATCGATCTCAACAATCGCCTTGCCATGCTTGTCGTGACCAGTAACAACACGTCTGATTTTCATTGTGAACGTCCTTTAAAAAATCCGATAAGAAAGTGCAACTGCGCGTAATCTACCTCACTGATTCACTTACGCCCACACCTTCCTCAGCCGCATCATGATCACCAAGCGCCAGTAGCGCGGCCCTTGCTGGCGCAATCAAGCGTCGAGTTGGGAAAATTTTAGTATCTATTATTTTTTGTGCAGCCGGCGCATATTTGGCTAGACGTGAGGTGGTCAAGTAAGCGACATCTTTGGCGGACACACTAGCACGCATTCAGCGTTGCGCTTATGACATAAAACAGAAAACCGAGCTACAGCACTTCGTGTTTTTGATTGGAAGCCTGTATTGGCTCGCGCTTACCCTTGGCGTGCACTTCGCGCATCGCTCCAAGCGGCAGGTTTGCTGAAGCACTTGCAAGCGCAGACACCAACAATTCACCAGGTTTCGCAGCATCACACAGCCGTTGTGCTGTGTTGACCGTGTCGCCAATAAAATCGTATGCCTTGGAGTCTTTTGCCCCCATGACGCCTTCAACAACTTGTCCGAAATGTACGCCAGCACCAGCGGACAAATGGTGTCGTATCAGAATTGGCTGCACGGCGTTTAACATGCGTGAGCCAGCCGTCACAGCCTGTTCGGCATCTGGAAATACCGCCATGACTTCATCGGCGGTGTATTTCAGTTTAATTGGAGGCGTTGAACTCAAAGCGGATTTCGCAGCTAGGTAAAAGGAATCGAGTACACCCACCACAGCTTCGGGCGTTTGTTGTTCACTCCAAGCGGTAAAACCACGTATATCCAAAAACAGCACAGCACGCTGGACCCGTTTAAGTGAGAGTGCGTTTTCATTGAAAATAGCTTGCTCTAGAATGCCGCGCCCCAGAGACCATTCAGAGTATTCGCGTAATCGCGCAGTCAGCTCATTTACTTTGGCCGAGGATCGACGAAGATTGATGTCGGCAAACCCAAGAAGCAAACCCAATAGCAAAAGAATAATGGCTAAAAAACTGTGTGCTTGATCTTCAAAAAAATCACTGAAGGAAAGGGCCAAACTATTGGATCGAGCCTCAAACAAAAAATAAATTACGAGGGGAATCGACGATCGCAAAACGTTTTCAAACAGAATCAGTATCGAATGCAGGCGACCGCGTTGCACCTCCAAGGTTTGGAGTACAGCAAAGCCAATTGAAAAAATCCAATATGCCTGATGATGCCACTGCATAAAAAAATCAGCGCCCTCTATCAATACCTCGGAGGCTGAATAAACCAAAGGCCCAATAAGATTTCCAAAAAAAAGTTTTTTCTTGGCATGCGATGCCATCTGCTCAATCGCTAGTGCTTGAAAAATGCCTGCTCCCAGTAACAGATAGGGGTCAAGTCGCATGAAATACCCTGGAGTTGCCAAAAGCGCTTCTAGGATCAGGAGTGCCAATGGGATATGGCCGCTATGGACAAAGAAATTGCGCATCAAACGTGAAGTCAGAGTGCCAGTTTCTTGCGAACGTATAGTCAAAACAACTCCTGAAGATTGCATGGGAATGTCACAAACATAGTTGTAAATTTCTAGCTTGTTTCTATTGACATGAAAACACAGTGTGCCGTGACTCTGCAGTTCTTGATGCCATCACTAAGCACCCCCTCGCTTAAATCTGTTCACTAGTTTAACTGCCCCCACACCTTCTCTAACCGCTTAATACTCACCGGCTGCGGGGTGCGCAGCTCTTGGGCGAAGAAGCTCACGCGCAGCTCTTCCAGCAACCAGCGCAGCTCTTGCATGCGGGCGTCCACCGCGCCCTTGCGCTCGGCCACCAAGCGCCAGTAGCGTTGCTCTTGCGGGCGCAGCTCAGTTAAGCGTGTGGCGTCGCGGGTCGGGTCGGCACGGTATTTTTCTAGCCGCAGGGTGATGGCTTTGAGGTAACGGGCGTAGTGCTGTAGCTGCGGCCAAGGCGTTTGCACGAGGAAGCGCTTAGGGCACAGGCGTTGCAGTTGATGGGCGCAATCCGCAGTGGCGTCGGGCGCATTTTTGGTGTCTTTGATCTTGCGTGCAGCCACCGCGTATTCGGTGAGGATGGTGGCGGCCAAGCGGGCGACTTCATTGGCAATCAAGGTCAGGCGGCCACGACCTTCTTCTAGGCGGCGTTTGAAATCGAATTCGTTCGCAGGCAAAGGTTCCAGAAGGAAGGCGCGGTCAAGTGCGACGGCTAGGATTTGTTCGCGCAGCTCTTCTATCGTGCCACCGCCAGCGGTGCCCTCCCCCGTGCGACCGACCAGCATGTAGGCCACGGCCATTTTTTGCAGGTCGGGGATGTTTTTCTCTAGGTACTTGAGCGCGTCTTTGATCTGTAGCGCAAACAAGCGGCGCAGGCCGGTGCGGTGTTTAGCGTTAGCAACTTCGGGCTCGTCAAAGACTTCGATGGTCACGGCATCGCCCTGGTCGATCAACGCAGGAAAGCCGATCAGGTTTTGTGCACCGGCGCGGGCTGAGGACTGGATTTCCATCAACTCGGGCAGCTCACCAAAGGTCCATGCGGTGTAGCGCTGATCCGGCTTCTTAACCCCTCCCCCCGCTGGGGGGAGGTTGGGAGGGGGGCTACTGGAGGGGGGTGAAGAAGGTGTTACAGAAGTTGGAGCAGCCGTGCTTTTCGGCTGCGCCAACTTCAACCCCGCCAGCGCTTGAAATGCCCCCCTCGCCTGCGAACCTAGTTCCGCCTTCAAAGCCCCCAAGTTGCGCCCGTGCCCCAACTGGCGACCATGCTCGTCCACCACGCGAAAGTTCATAAACAGGTGCGGGCTGAGCATGTCGAGCTTGAAGTCGCCGCGTTTAACGTCCAGCGAACACTCCAGGCGCACTTGTTTGAGCAGCGCATCGGTCAAGCCGCTGTGACCCCGCAACTCTGGCGTACCCAGCAGCCCCGCCAAGCGCGTGGCGTTCTCAGGCAAGGGCACAAAGCGGCCACGTGAGCGCTGCGGCAGGCTTTTGAGAAGGGCCTGGATTTTGTCTTTGAGCATGCCAGGCACTAACCACTCGCAGTGCTCCTCATTGACCTGGTTCAGAACGAACAGCGGCACAGTCACGGTGAGGCCGTCTTTGGCGTCACCCGGCTCGTGCAAGTAGCTGGCTGCACAGTCCACGCCCCCTAAGCGAATCGTTTTGGGAAAGGCGTTGGTGGTGATGCCTGCGGCCTCGTGGCGCATCAACTCGTCACGCGTGAGGAGCAACAGGCGCGAGGGTGCTCCGGCTTTGAGCGGTGCGTAGTCCGATTTGCGCGATTCCTCTCGGTACCAGCGCTCAAAGCTGTGGCCGCTGCACACGTCGGGGGGCAAGTGCTGGTCGTAAAACGCGTAGATCAGCTCATCGTCCACCAACACGTCTTGGCGGCGCGATTTGTGCTCCAGCTCTTCGACTTGTTGAACGAGCTTTTGGTTGGCGGCGAGGAACGTCAGCGGCGTCTCCCATTGCCCGCTCACCAGCGCTTCGCGAATGAAAATCTCGCGCGCGGCGGGGGGGTCCACCCGGCCATAGTTGGTGCGCCGCCCGTTGTAGATGACGATGCCGTACAGCGTGGCCCGCTCCAGCGCCACCACCTCGGCGGCCTTCTTTTCCCAGTGCGGGTCGAGCAGTTGCTTCTTGAGCAAGTGGCCCGCCACCTGCTCCACCCATTGGGGCTCAATCGCCGCGATGCCCCGGCCAAAGAGGCGCGTAGTCTCCACCAGCTCGGCCACCACAATCCAGCGGCCCGGCTTTTTGGCCAAATGCGCGCCCGGATGGCGGTGAAACTTGATGCCGCGTGCGCCCAGGTACTCGCCCGAGTTGGCCTCTTCATCGAGCTTACAGCCGATGTTGCCCAGCAGACCCGCCAGCATGGAGAGGTGCAGCTGCTCATAGCTGGCTGGGGCCGCGTTGAGCTGCCACTTGTGCTCGGCCACCACGGTGAGCAGTTGCGAATGGATGTCGCGCCATTCGCGCAGGCGGCGCATGCTGATGAAGTTCTGACGCAACAGTTGCTCGTATTGGCGGTTGCTGAGTTTGTGACTTGCATGCCCTTCGACAAGCTCAGGGCGAACGGGTTTTCCAGAGTGAGCTTTTTTTTCCGTTCGGGCTGAGCTAGGCCTGTCCTGAGCTTGTCGAAGGGTCGAAGCCCCTCCCCGCGCATCGTTCACCCACTTCCACAACTTCAGATAGCCTGAGAACTCGCTCTTCTCATCATCAAACTTGGCGTGCGCCTGGTCGGCCTGGGTCTGCGCGTCCATCGGGCGGTCACGCACGTCCTGCACGCTCAGGGCGCTGGCAATCACCAGCACCTCGTCCAAGGCGCTGCGGCTGCGCGCCTCCAAAATCATGCGGCCCACACGCGGGTCTAGCGGCAGGCGGGAAAGCTCTTGCCCCATGGGCGTCAACTCATTGGCGTCGTCCACCGCACCCAGTTCGGTCAGCAATTGGTAGCCGTCCGCAATGGCGCGCCCTGAAGGTGCCTCGATAAAGGGAAAGTCCTCCACCACGCCTAGGTGCAGGGACTTCATCCGCAAGATCACCCCGGCTAAGGATGAGCGCAGGATTTCGGGGTCTGTAAAGCGCGGGCGGCCGGCGAAATCTTTCTCGTCATACAGGCGGATGCAGATGCCGTCGGCCACCCGGCCACAACGCCCGGCGCGCTGGTTGGCCGAGCTCTGGCTGATGGGCTCGACCAGCAACTGCTCCACCTTGCTCCTAAAGCTATAGCGCTTCACGCGCGCTGTGCCTGCGTCAATCACGTAGCGGATGCCGGGAACGGTGAGCGAGGTCTCGGCGACGTTGGTGGCCAGCACGATGCGGCGTCCGTTGTGGCTGTCAAAAATGCGCTCTTGCTCGGCCTGGTTGAGCCGCGCGAACAAGGGCAGCACTTCAGCATTGCGCGTCATAGCGTTGTGGCTCAAATGCCCGCGCAGATGATCCGCCGCCTCGCGGATTTCGCGTTCACCGGGCAGGAAAATAAGAATGTCGCCACTGGCATGGCCGACCCACAACTCGTCCACCGCATCGGCAATGGCTTCATTGAGCCCGTACTCCCGGCTCTCTTCAAACGGCCGCCAGCGCTGCTCCACCGGGAACATGCGCCCAGACACCATGATGACCGGCGCAGGTCCGTTGCGTGATGCAAAGTGCTTGGCAAACCGATCCGCATCAATCGTGGCCGAGGTCACGATGATCTTCAGGTCAGGGCGGCGCGGCAGGATCTGGCGCAGGTAGCCCAGCAGAAAGTCAATATTGAGGCTGCGCTCGTGCGCCTCGTCAATGATGATGGTGTCGTAGGCCTTAAGCAGTGGGTCGTTCTGCGTCTCGGCCAGCAAGATGCCGTCGGTCATCAGCTTGACCGAGGCGTCGCGTGAAAGGCGATCCTGAAAGCGCACCTTGTAGCCCACCACATCGCCCAGCGGCGTGTTCAGCTCGTCGGCAATGCGCTTGGCCACACTGCTGGCGGCAATGCGCCGGGGCTGGGTGTGGCCAATCAGTTTGCCGCGCTCACCCGGCGGATAGTTCAGCTTGCCCCGCCCCATGGCCAGGGCAATTTTGGGCAACTGCGTGGTCTTGCCCGAGCCGGTTTCCCCGCAGACGATGACGACCTGATGCGCCGCAATAGCCGCCATGATCTCGTCGCGTTTAGCCGACACCGGCAACGATTCGGGGAATTCGATTTTTAGGGGGGAAGAGCTCAAGACGGTCACTTTGTAGGTAATCTAGGATTATCCCTGCCCCGCCCTTCGTGATTTTGTGGCGATCTAGGCACGCGGGCCGCACCACCGACATGGCAACCGACTGGTGCAACACGTTTCCACGTGCTACACTCATTTTCGTACACATAAGTAGCAGGTGCAGCCATGACCAACCTAACCATTTCTTTAGACGAAAACATCGTCCGCCAGGCCCGCATACGCGCCATCGGTGAAGGCACGTCCGTCAGTGCCAAAGTGCGGGAGTTTTTGGCGCAATACGCACGGACTGACGCAAGCAACGCAACAACCAAGACCGAATTCCCGATTTTTAGCGGCGGCAAGGGCCTCTTGCCCGGCATCGACCCCTCCAGCAACAAATCCTTCCTAGAGGCGATGGACAGATGACCCCTGACGTGAACGTGCTGGTCGCTGCCGCCAGAGCTGACCACCCTCACCACGCTCAGGCCCACGCTTGGCTCACGCAAACGATTACCCCCGCGCGTGGCAAGCCTGGCCTGCGCGTGATGAGCATGGTCGTTAGCGGGTTTTTGCGGGTCATGACCCACCCCAAAACCTTCAAGCCGCCAACCCCCACAGCCTCAGCGGTTGCTTTTATAGACGCCTTGCTCGCGCTGCCCGGTGTAGCCCTGATGCCTACTCAAGGCGAATGGCCGCAACTCAGAGCCCTGTGTCTGGACAAATCCTTGAGCGGCAACACCATCCCCGATGCCTGGATCGCGGCTTGCGTGTTACAACACGGGGAAACACTGGCAACGTTTGATCGCGATTTCACCCAACTCTTGCCCGCCAAAAACCTTCTATTGCTGCAAAACTGATGTCCACCGCTTTTGAATCCACTTTCGTCCCCTGGTTCCGCTCGGTGGCACCTTACATCCACCTGCATAGGGGCAAGACCTTTGTCGTCGGCATTGCAGGCGAGGCCATTGCGGCGGGTAAGTTGCAGCACTTGGCGCAAGACCTCGCGTTGATCCAGAGCATGGGCGTGAAGATCGTGCTGGTACACGGCTTTCGCCCGCAGGTGAACGAGCAGTTGTTGGCCAAGGGCCACACACCCAAATACTCTCACGGCATCCGCATCACTGACGAAGTGGCGCTGGACTGCGCCCAAGAAGCTGCCGGCCAGTTGCGTTACGAAATCGAAGCGGCATTTAGCCAGGGCTTACCCAACACGCCCATGTCGGGAGCCACCGTGCGTGTGATTTCGGGCAACTTCATCACCGCACGGCCTGTGGGCATTCTGGACGGGGTGGATTTCAAACACTCGGGCCTTGTGCGCAAGGTGGATACCGCCGCCATTAAGCACACGCTGGACTTTGGCGCCATGGTGCTGCTCTCGCCCTTTGGTTTCTCCCCCACGGGCGAAGCCTTTAACCTCAACATGGAAGAAGTTGCGACATCAGTGGCTGTCGCCTTGCAGGCTGACAAGTTGATTTTTTTAACCGAAATTCCCGGTATTCGCATCCATGCCACCGCAGCCCCAGACGATGACAACCCCATCGACACCGAGCTACCTTTGGCTGCTGCTGAAAAACTGCTGCTCGAACTCCCCGCGCCCAAGCAGCCGACCGACACTGCGTTCTACCTGCAGCATTGCGTGAAAGCCTGCAAGGCGGGCGTGGAACGCAGCCACATCATCCCGTTTTCCATGGACGGCTCACTGTTGATGGAAATTTATGAGCACGACGGCATCGGCACCATGGTGGTGGACGAAAAGCTGGAAGAGCTGCGCGAAGCCACGGCCGACGACGTGGGCGGCATTTTGCAACTGATCGAGCCGTTTGAGAAAGACGGCACGCTGGTCAAGCGTGACCGAACCGAGATCGAGCGCGACATCGGCAACTACACCATCCTGGACCACGACGGCGTCATCTTCGCCTGCGCCGCACTCTACCCCTACCCCGAGTCCAAAACGGCTGAGATGGCAGCGCTCACCGTTTCACCCGACACGCAAGGCCAGGGCGACGGCGGCAAGGTGCTCAAGCGCATCGAGCAACGTGCCCGTGCGCTGGGGTTAGAGAGCATTTTTGTGCTCACCACCCGCACCACCCATTGGTTCCTGCGCCGCGGATTCGTTCAAGCCGACCCGGACAAACTGCCTGAGGCGCGCAAGCGTAAGTACAACTGGGATCGTAAGTCTCAGGTGTTGGTAAAAAAGCTGGTCTGACTGGTAATTTTTGAACGTCTTCCTATACTGAACTTCCCCCGTTGGGGTGAATTCATTATTAGGAGGGCATCATGCTCAATATTTCTCCTCTCACCACGATAGTTCCGGTCATGGACATGATGCGGGCATGTGATTTTTACGAGCACAAGCTCGGTCTCAAGCTGGAGGGTGCGCGCACCGATGGCGGCTTCCTCTTCAGTTGCGGTGGTGGCACTTTGCTGGAGCTCTACCCCAAGCCCGGTGGCACCAAGGCCGAGCACACCATCGCCAGCTTTGAGGTGGACGATATCGAGTCAGAAATCCACGCCCTGGAGGGCCACGGCGTGGTGTTTGAAGACTACAACCTGCCCGACCTCACCACCGTCAACCACATCTGCAAGATTGGCGATGAAAAGGCCGCTTGGTTCAAGGACACCGAGGGCAACTACCTCTGCCTGCACCAAGAGCTGCACTGAGTCAAAAGGGCTTACGCAGGTTCGTCACTCCCGCGTAGGCGGGAATCCAGCACTTTCCCAGCCCCCACCAAGCGCCTTGTAGAGTGCCACCACCGCGCTCAACTGCGTGCGCTGCACATCCACCAAGCCCGCCTGCGCCTGGGCCAGATCGCGTTGCGCGTTGAGCACCTCCAGGTAGCTGCTATAGCCGCTCTTGTAGCGCAAGTCGGCCAGCCGAAGCGTGGCGTTCAAGGCATCGACACGCTTTGCGGCGCTTGCCGCGATGTCGCGCCCTGCCGCCATGTTGTTGAGCGCGTCATGCACGTCACGAAAAGCGCTTTGCACCGTCTGGGTGTACTGGGCCAGGGCCTGTTGCTGTCTGGCATTGGCTGCGGCCACCACCGCGTCGGCTGCACCGGCGCGGAAGATGGGTTGGGTCAGGTTGCCGATCAGGTTCCAAAACAGCGAGGTCGGGTCAAACAAATTGGCCAGATCTTGAGACTGCTGGCCCACGCCCGCCGTCAGACTGAACTTGGGGAAGTAAGCGGCACGGGCCTGGCCGATGTCGGCGTTGGCCGCGATCAGGGCTTGTTCGGCGCTCACCACATCAGGGCGCAGCGTGAGCACGTCTGAGGGCAACTGGGCGGGTATCACTTGCCCTGCGTAGAGCGTGCCCAGGTCGGCACCGCGTGCCAATACCGGCTTCAAAATGTCGGCGGGTTTGCGGCCTAGCAGCAGCGCCAGGGCTGATTCGGCGTTGCTGCGGTTTTGCCGCGTTTGTTGCAGCGTGGCCTGTAGGTTAAACACCTCAGACTCGGCTTGGTGCAAATCAATTTCACCCACCACACCAGCGGCAAAGCGGCGCGTTTGCAAGCGCAAATTCTCTTGCCGCGTGTTCAGCGTCTGCTCGGCCAGTGTGTACTGCGCATCCAAGGCCCGCAGAGCGAAATAGCCTTGAGCCACGTTGGCATACAGGCTGATCAACACTGTGCCGCGTGCGGCGCTTTGCGCCAGCAAGCGCGCACGGGCCGCTTCATCGGCGCGCTGGTATTTGCCCCAGAAGTCGATCTCGTAGCTGGCGCTTAAACCCAGTTGCTGGTCGTTGGAATAGGGGCCGATATTGGGGTTGAAAGTACTGCCGGTTTGACTGGTGCGTCGGCGTGTGCTGCTGGCGTTCAAGTCCACGCTGGGGTAGAAGTTGGACTGGTTTTGATCCAGCACGGCGCGTGCCTCCGCCATGCGGGCGCTGGCCAGAGCGAGGTCTTGGCTGTGGGTGGCGGCCTCTTGCAGCAGGGCATCGAGCACCGGGTCTTTGAAGCCCTTCCACCAGGCCAGCCAGTTCACGTCGGTCGCAGTGCCGGGAGACGGAAAACTGCTCGGCACTTCGATGCTTGGGCGCTTGTAATCATGGCCTAATCTGGCTACACCGCAGGCAGATATTGCGCAGACAGCTACTAAAGTCATAGCAAACTGCAAACCTTTCGACAAGCTCATGGCGAACGGTAAGGGGGCAAACTTCTTAAACATGGTGCGTCCCCCCATCCAGATGCAAGGGCTGGTTCACATGGGCATAGTCTTCGGGTTTGCTTCTGAAATGCCAGTCGTTCACCAGCTTGAAGAACAGCGGCACCAAAAAGATGGCCAAGAAGGTGGCCGCCAGCATGCCGCCCAGCACGCCGGTGCCGATCGCTTGGCGCGCCGCTGCGCCCGCACCGCTAGAGAAGGCCAGCGGGATAACGCCCAGAATAAAGGCCAAAGAGGTCATCAAAATCGGGCGGAAGCGCAGGCGCGCCGCCTCCAGCGCCGCCGCCACGGGCGACTGGCCTTGCTGGACCAGAACGCTGGCAAATTCCACGATCAAAATCGCATTTTTGGCCGACAAGCCCAAAAGCGTGACCAGACCGATTTGAAAGTACACGTCATTGGTGAAGTGGCGCAAATACACCGCCGCCAGTGCGCCAAAAATGCCGAAGGGCAAAGCCAGCAAGACGGACAAAGGCAGCGTCCATTTTTCGTATTGCGCGGCCAAAATCAAAAAGATCATCAAGATGCCCGCACCCAAGGCCAGCCCCCCGGCTCCACTGCTGCGCTTTTGCTGAAAGGCGGTGCCGCCCCAGTCAAAGCCCGCATCCGGCGGCAGCACCTGGTTGGCCACCCGCTCCATGGCCGCAATGGCTTGGCCTGAGCTGAAACCGGGTTTGGGTTCGCCCAAAATCTGGATGCTGGGCAGCGCGTTGAAGTGCTGCACTGAGTCCGGCCCGGCCACAAACTTCACATCAGCCACGGCGCGTATGGGCACCATCTGGCCCGACTTGGCCCGCACGTACAGCGCGCCGATGTCATCCGGCTTGGCGCGGTACTGGCCTTCGGCCTGCATCAGCACCTGGTAGATGCGCCCGCTCTTGTTGAAGTCGTTGACGTAGTAGCTGCCCAGCGTGGCGGCCAGGGTGTTGTAAATGTCGGCCACGTTCAGGCCCAGGGTTCGCGCCTTCTCGGTATCCACGTTGACATAGAGCTGGGGCGAGTTGGCTTGCCAAATGGTCTTGACGCCTTGCAACTCGGGCTGCTTGTTGGCCTCTTCCAGCAGGCCGGGCAAGAGCTGCGCGAGACGCCGCACGCCGCCATCACCCTTGTTTTGCAGGTAGAACTCAAAGCCGCCGGTTTGGCCAAGGCCTTGAATGGCGGGCGGGGCAAAGGCCAGTGGCAAGCCAGCCTTGATGCCGCCGGTCTTCATGTAGGTTTCCATCACCAGCTCTTTGGCCGTCTGGTCACGCTCGGCCCAAGGTTTGAGCGGGAAGAACATGGTGGCGGCAGACGACTTCAAGCCCCCTCCCCCCAGAAAATTCAAGCCCACCAGGCTGAAAACGGTGTCGATGTTTTTATTGGGCGACATGGCCGCCTCCACCTGCTTTACAACCTGGTTGGTGCGCTCTAGCGAAGATCCCTCGGGCAGGATCACCGCGCCGATGAAGTACCCCTGGTCTTCGTCCGGCACCAAAGCGCCAGGGACAATTTTGACCATCAAGCCGGTCAAGCCCAACATGCCCACAAACAGCAACATGCCCAGCACGCCGCGCTTGAGGAAGAAAGCTACCCCCTGCGTGTAGCGCTGCGTCAAACGTTTGAAACCCCGGTTGAAAGTATCAAAAAACTTGTTCTTTCGTTCGGCTCCGGGCTTGAGCAGCACCGCGCACAAAGCGGGCGTGAGCGTCAGCGCCACAAAGCCCGAGAGCACCACGGCGATAGAGATGGTGACGGAGAACTGGCGGTACAACTCGCCCGCCAGACCACCCAAAAATGCCACCGGGATGAACGCGGCGCACAGCACCAACACGATGGCGATGACAGGGCGAGTCACCTCGCGCATGGCCTCAATGGCCGCGTCACGCGGGCTCATGCCTTCTTCATGCATGAGGCGCTCCACGTTCTCCAGCACCACGATGGCATCGTCCACCACGATGCCGATGGACAGCACCATGCCAAACAGCGTGAGCGTATTGATGCTGTAGCCCAGCAGGTGCAGGCCTGCCATGGTGCCGATGAGCGACACGGGCACGGCCAGCGTGGGGATGATGGTGGCGCGCCAGCTTTGCAAAAACAGGTACACGACGAGGAACACCAGCACCATGGCTTCGGCCAGGGTCTTGACTACCTCGTGGATGGACTCGGCCACGAAGGGCGTGGTGTCATACGGGGTGGAGTAAGTCAGGCCCACGGGGAATTTGGCCTTCAACTCGACCAGGGTTTTTTCCACCGCTGCGCGCGTCTCCAGCGCATTGGCGCCGGTCTGCAAAAACACGCCCACCGGCACCGAGGGATGGCCGTTGACGCGGCCATAGAAGTTGTAGTCCTTGGAGCCCAACTCGACCCGTGCCACGTCTTTGAGCCGCACCATCGCACCCTTGTCGCCACTGCGAACCACGATGTTGCCAAACTGCTCCGGCTCCAGCAGCCGCCCGCGTGCGGTCACGGTGAGCGTGAGCTCTTCGGTGTTGTTGGGCGGCGAGCCAATCTTGCCGGCGGCGTACTGTGCGTTTTGCTCAGTCACGGCGCTGTTGATGTCGCCCACCGTGATGCCGAGTTGCGCCATACGGTCGGGCCGCAGCCAGATGCGCATGGCGTAGTCCTTCGCACCAAAAATTTGCACATTGGTGGTGCCGGGCACGCGTTTGATAGCGTCCAGCATGTTTTGCGTGACGTAGTTGGAGATGAAGAGCGCGTCGTAGCGGTCGTCGGGCGAATACACTGCCGCAACCACCAGGAAGTTGGCCGAGCTTTTGCTCACCGTCAGGCCCTGGCGCTGCACCTCTTGCGGCAGCTTGCTCAAGACTTGGTTGACGCGGTTATTCACGTTGACAGCGGCAATGTCCAGGTTGGTGCCGACATCAAAGGTCACGTTGATGGTGACCGCACCGTCGCCTGACGAGGTGCTGTCCATGTAGAGCATTTTTTCAACGCCGTTGATGGACTGCTCGATAGGCGCAGCGACCGTGGTTTCCAGCACCTCGGCCGAAGCACCGGGGTAAATAGCCCGCACGTTGACGACGGGGGGCGATATTTCCGGGTAACGCGAGATCGGCAAGATCCGCATCGCGGCGAGCCCCGCCAGCACCAGGAACAGGGAGAGCACCGTCGCGAAGATCGGACGATCAATAAAAAATTTGGAGAACATGAGGGTGTGCTCCTTATTTAGGAGCTGCTTGCGATTTATTGGCGCTGGCTTCTGGTGGTTTTCCTTGTGGATTCGGTACTGCGCCAGGCATGGCTGCCAGATACGGCACAGGCTTGACCGTCATGCCTGGGTCATGCGCCTTGATGAAGCCTTCGACCAGCACGCGGTCCCCGGCTTGCACGCCCTTGGTCACAATCCAATCGCCCTGGCTCCAGCCGTCCAGCTCCACCGGGCGCGGCTCCAGCTTGTCGTCTTTGTTGACCACAAACACGATCTTGCCAAACGGGCTGTCAATCACCGCGCGCTGCGGCACGCTCAAACTGTTGGGACGGCTCGCGCCACCCAGCATGACGCGCACAAACTGGCCGGGACGCAGCACGCCATCGGGGTTGGGCAGCTCGGCGCGCGCCTCAAAGCTGCCGGTCTGCGGGTTCACCTTTTCGCTGGTGAAGTTGAGTTTGCCTTCGCGTGCATACACGCTGCCATCGGCCAGCTTGAGCTTGACGGTAAAGCCCAGGCTGCCATTGGCCGAGCGCTTGGTCACAGAACTACCACTTGTGCTACCGGGCACATTGAGCTGCCCGCTGCTGAGCTGCTGCGTCATGCGCAGCACATCGGCTTCTGACAGGCTGAAGTTCACGTACATCGGATTGGTCTGCACGATGGTGGTGAGCAGGCTGTCGCTGGCGGTGATCAGGTTACCGTCGGACTTGACGGCTGTGCTGGTGACGCCCGCAATGGGGGCCACCACCTTGGTGTAGGCCAAGTTGAGGCGGGCCTCATTGGTCTGTGCTTGCATTTGCTTGAGTGATGCCTCGGCCGATTCCAACGCAGACTGGGCATCATCTGCCTCTTTCTGGCTGATGGCTTTTTCTGCCGCTAACGGAGCTGCACGGGCTTGGTCGCGTCGTGCTTGCTTGACCTTGGCCTCAGCCACGGCCAGGTTCGCCTCGGCGGATGCCACTTGGTTCTGAAAGGTGGCCGGATCAATCTGGAACAAAGGCGTGCCCGCCTGTACCGCCGTGCCCTCGACAAACAGGCGCTTCTGCAAAATTCCCGCCACGCGCGCCCGCACTTCGGTCTCGCGGGAGCCTGCGGTTTGACCGACCAACTCCAACACGACGGGTTGCGCTTTGGCTTGCAGGGTGATCACACTGACCTCGGGGGGCGGCATGCCGCCGCCAGGGCCTGCGGGTGGCTTGTCACTAGTGGGGTTGCATGCAGCCAACAGAACGGGCAGCGCGAACAACAACGTTGAAGAGATTTTGGAGGGGGTGCGTGTGGTGGTCATGAACGTTATTTGTAAGCGTAGCTAAGCCGAAATTCAAGTTAACCCAGTTCAGCCAGTCTCTTGGTCTGCCGCGCAGTGAGTCGTGCAATGTCAGCAATGTCCAGCGCAGACAGCTTAGGCCCTGGCTTGCGAATGGCGGCCGAGGCAATCACCCCACGCTCGGCAAAAATGTGCTTTCGCACCGCCAGGCCAATGCCAGCCTGCTGCTCGTAGCGGGCCACGGGGAGGTAGGCATCAAACAAATCATGCGCCCGCTCTATGTTGCCCGCTGCGTGGGCCGCGCACACGTCCACCATCATCTCGGGGTAAGCAAAACCGGTCATCGCACCGTCCGCGCCGCGCGTGAGTTCTTCAGGCAAAAACAGTCCACCGCCGTTGCCACACAGGATAGACACGCGCTTGGTGTCGCCTTTATCAATTGATGAGCGAATAGCCGAGAGCTTGGCTAGGCCGGGGCAGTCTTCATGCTTGAGCATGACGCAGGAGGGAGAGTTTTTGAGGATGCGCAAGATGACACCGGTGGACATTTGCACCGTGGTTGACACCGGGTGATCTTGCAGCACCCAGGGCACATCAGCACCCAGCGTCTCATTGACCATGTCAAAGTAGGCGACGATCTGGTCGTCCGTGCGCACGCTAGCAGGCGGCGCCACCATCACGCCCGCCGCGCCCAGTTCCATCACGCTTTGAGTCAGCTCGCGCATCGGCGCAAAGCCAGGGGCCGATGCCCCCACCACCACTGGCACGCGCCCATTCACACGGGTCAGCACCTGCTTGACAAAGATGCGCGATTCTTCTGCAGTGAGCTTGGTCGCCTCACCCATGATGCCCAGGACAGTCAAGCCGGTGACACCCGCCTCCAGACAAAAATCAACCATGCGGTCGGTGCTGGCCAGATCCAGAGCGCCGCTGTCGGTGAAGGGGGTCACGGTGATCAGGTACACGCCTTTGGCGCTGGGGGTGAGCTGGTTCATTTTTTGTCCTCTTTGAGTCTGTTGGCAATGCTGGTCATTTTAGAGAGGTTGAGTGTCATTTTTCACTTGCTTCAGGGGTTGCTCAAAGTTGTCGCGGTTCGGGCTTGGTGGGCGAACGCACCGAGTGTCCGTGGCTGTTCTTCGCGGCACGCTCGCGCAGGATGGTTTGTAGTGCTTGAACAGTGGTGGCGTAACCACCGCTTGAGATGTCGAAATTTTGTGGCACGCGCGAATGGCCGCTACGCCCCTCCCCAGCCACTCGGCACGTCTGCGAGCTTGGTTTGAAAACAACCCTTCGCACAGTGGTGTGTACTTGCAGTTGGCGGTTTGCAGTTCGGCTGTTCGGCAGTTCGGCTGTTTTGACTTCCCATCCTTCGCACGCCCACACCTTCGCGAAGGCAGGTCAATGCGTGGGGTCGGGCGCAGTGGCCATTCGCGCGTGCCACAAAACTTTCCGCACTCATCCGGTGGTTACGACAACCACAGCAGCAAGCCACAAACCATCCTGCGCGAGCGTGCCACGAAGAACGAGCCCCACCGTTGACCAGCCGTGCCCACCCAGCCCGCGTGGCGAAGCTACAAAACCCAGCAAAAGCACAAACGCAATAAACCCCTTTGCATTTCCCCCCAACAAGAACCAAACTGAGGGGAGAAGCCCAAGGAGTTCCCATGCCCCACCCCTTCGCCACCACCCTCAAAACCTTCAAAACGCCCTCCGGCAAAACAGGCAAGTTCTACTCGCTGCAAGAGTTAGCCCAAACCTGGCCCAGCATCAAACGCCTGCCCGTGTCCCTGCGCATCGTGCTGGAGTCGGTGCTGCGCCATTGCGATGGCCACAAAGTCACCACCGAGCAAGTCAAACAGTTGGCAAATTGGACGGCAGTACCACCAACCGGCCACGAACGCACGCAGGAGATTGCGTTCACGGTGTCACGCGTGGTGCTGCAAGACTTCACCGGCGTGCCGCTGCTGGTGGATCTGGCCGCCATGCGCAGTACAGCCAAGCGACTGGGCAAAGACCCGCAGCGCATTGAGCCGCTGGTGCCGGTGGACTTGGTGGTGGACCACTCGGTGATGGTGGACGACTACGGCCACCCTGAGTCGCTGGACATCAACATGCGGCTGGAGTTTTTGCGCAACAAGGAGCGCTACCAGTTCCTGAAGTGGGGCATGCAGGCCTTTGACACCTTTGGCGTCGTGCCACCGGGTTTTGGGATCGTTCATCAGGTGAATCTGGAGTTTTTGGCGCGCGGCGTGCACCGCCGGGCAGACGGCGTTTTCTACCCCGACACGCTGGTGGGCACGGACAGCCACACGACCATGATCAACGGTCTGGGCGTGGTGGGCTGGGGCGTGGGCGGCATTGAGGCCGAAGCCGCCATGCTGGGCCAGCCGGTGTACTTCTTGACGCCCGACGTGGTGGGGTTTGAACTGACCGGCCGTCTGCGCGAGGGTGTAACCGCTACCGACCTGGTGCTGGCGGTGACAGAAATCTTGCGCCGCCATAAGGTGGTGGGCAAGTTTGTCGAGTTTTTTGGCGAGGGCACGCGCAGCCTGGCCCTGCCCGACCGCGCCACCATTGCCAATATGGCACCAGAGTACGGGGCCACCATGGGTTTCTTCCCCGTGGATGAAAAGACCCTGGACTACTTCAAAGGCACAGGCCGCACGGCGGAAGAAATCGACACCTTTGCGTCTTACTTCAAGGCCCAAGGCCTGTTTGGTGTGCCCAGCTCAGGTGATGTTGACTACTCGCAGGTCGTCACACTGGACTTGGGCACGGTCAGCCCCAGTCTGGCGGGCCCCAAGCGACCGCAAGACCGGATCGAGATCGGCCAAGTCGCCACACAGTTCACAAACCTGTTCAGCCAGCCCAATGCCAACAACGGCTTTAACCAGCCCGCGCAGAGACTGCCGCAGCGTTTTCCGGTGAAGAGCAGCCAGGGTGACATCACCGTCGGCCACGGCGACATCCTGATTGCCGCCATCACCAGTTGCACCAACACCTCCAACCCCAGCGTTTTGCTGGCTGCCGGGCTGCTGGCCAAAAAGGCGGTGCAGGCGGGCCTGCGGGTGCAGCCGCACATCAAGACCTCGCTGGCCCCGGGTTCGCGCATCGTGACGCAGTACCTGATGCAAACCGGCCTGCTGCCCTACCTCGAGCAACTCGGCTTTTCCCTGGCCGGTTATGGCTGCACCACCTGCATCGGCAACTCGGGCGACCTCAGCCCCGAACTCAACGATGTGATTACAAAAAATGACCTGATCTGCGCCGCCGTGCTCTCGGGCAACCGCAACTTTGAGGCCCGCATCCACCCCCGGCTCAAGGCCAACTTTCTGGCCAGTCCGCCGCTGGTGGTGGCCTATGCCATCGCAGGCACGGTGATGCGCGACCTGATGACCGAGCCCGTGGGCCAGGGCACAGGCGGGCGTGACGTGTACCTGGGCGACATCTGGCCCAGTAGCGACGAAATCGCCGCGCTCATGAAGTTCGCGATGAACGGACCGGCCTTCCGCGAAAACTACGCCAAACTCAAGACCGATCCCGGCCAACTGTGGGGGGCCATTCACGGGGTGAGTGGAAAAAGCTACACATGGCCGAGCAGCAGCTACATTGCCGAGCCGCCTTATTTTGAGGATTTCTCAATAGATGCCACTAGCCAAAAACCGCTCGGGCTGAGCTTGTCGAATGGCTTCGACAAGCTCAGCCCGAACGGTGATGGCGCTACGCCACCTACCCAAGTGCAAAGCGCTCGCATCATGGCCCTGTTTGGCGATTCCATCACCACCGACCACATCTCTCCAGCGGGCGCGATTGACGAACATTCGCCTGCGGGCCAGTGGCTGCTGGCGCATGGCGTGAAGAAGGCGGACTTCAACTCCTATGGTGCGCGGCGCGGCCACCATGAGGTCATGATGCGCGGCACCTTTGCCAATGTGCGCATCAAGAATCTGATGTTGCCCCCCGGCCCTGATGGCTCTCGGGTGGAAGGTGGCTTGACCCTGCACCGACCCTCGGGCGACACCCTGAGCATCTTTGAAGCCGCCCAGCGTTACATGAAAAACGGCGAGTCCACCGTGGTGTTTGCAGGTGAAGAATACGGCACCGGGTCGAGCCGTGACTGGGCCGCCAAAGGCACGCAGTTGCTGGGCATCAAGGCGGTGGTTGCGCGCAGCTTTGAGCGCATTCACCGCTCCAATCTGGTGGGCATGGGCGTGTTGCCCTTGCAGTTCAAAGGCGCTGTGTCCTGGGAAACTTTGGGGCTAAAAGGCGACGAGTTCATCGACATCCTGCCCCACCCCGCGCTCAAACCCCAAAGCGACGCCCGCATGCACATTACCTATGATGACGGTACCGAGAAAGACGTGCTGCTCACCCTGCGCATCGACACCCCTATTGAGGTGGATTACTACCGCAGTGGCGGTATCCTGCCTTATGTGCTACGGCAGTTGCTGGCGTGATGTGTATTTATGCGCGTTTATGATTCTTTGCATGAACACCCCCTTCGACCCCATCAAAATCGGCATCGTCTCCATCAGCGACCGCGCCTCCAGCGGCGTGTACGTGGACAAAGGCCTGCCCGCCCTGCAAGACTGGCTCACCCGTGCACTGCAAAACCCCATCCGCTTTGAGCCACGCCTGATCCCTGATGAGCAAGCCCGTATCAGCGCCACGCTGATCGAGCTGGTCGATGCCGGTTGCAACCTGGTGCTCACCACCGGCGGCACCGGCCCGGCCCTGCGCGACGTCACGCCCGAAGCCACACTGGCCGTGGCGCACAAGGAAATGCCGGGTTTTGGTGAGCAAATGCGCCAGATCAGCCTGAAGTTCGTACCGACGGCAATCTTGTCACGCCAGGTGGCGGTGATTCGCCACCAGAGTTTGATCATCAACCTGCCGGGCCAACCGAAGGCTATTCAAGAAACGCTGGAAGGCCTGAAAGACGCCGAAGGCCAATCCCTCATGGCCGGCATCTTCGCCGCCGTGCCCTACTGCGTGGATCTGATCGGCGGGCCGTACATGGAAACAAACGACGCGGTGTGCAAGGCATTCCGGCCCAAGTCCGCTATGCGGCCTTTATCTTTATGACAGGCACTCCATACCCAGCAATTTGGCGGCCTTAGTCAATCGCGTATCAAAACACGCGAAACAGATGGCAGATTGCGCAATGCGTCCGGTTTCAAAAGCTGCCGCAAGCTGGATGCTGTCATAGCCGCGCAGCGCAAATGTGTCGGCATACTCCCCTGCTCTTTCGACCAAAGGCTGGTCAATATCCAGCACCACAAAACGCGGCCAATCTGCGGCAAGCGCGGCCTTAGCTTGTTCAATAGTGGCTGCATCTTCAGTAACTTCTCGCGCCCGTCTGGACAGCGCAGCATGGGCTTCGGCCCAGGCAATGCGGCATACCACGACAGCCTCCGCCTCAAGCACCCGCGCCTTGAGCGCGTCGCTCTCTGGCTCTGCAATGTAGAGTTTCACCAAGGCCGACGTGTCGCAGAATAAGATCATCCGCGATCATCCAGCACCATTTTGGAAACGGGCGTGCCTTTTTGTTGTAGCACCAGCCTTGCGCCTTCAGGCTTACCGCCCTGCCAGGCTGCTGCACCCGCCGCCAACAGGCGCGATACAGGCGATCCATCGAAGGGTAAAACACCCGCAAGCCGTGCAACCACCTTGCGATGCGAGGTCAATTCAATGAGTTGACCCGACTGCGCTTGGCTCACGTACTGCGCTAAATGTGACTTAAATTCACGCATTGAAACTTGCATAAGCGACCTTTTGTAGATTTTTTACAATTCAATTGTGACCTCTATTTAGGCTCTGTCAATGTTTTTGTCACCTTTACTGTTAAAGATAGCAAGAAAACCGTAGGCCTATTTCCCCACCAGCTGATTCAACTTCGCCGCCTCAAAGTTCTCACTCCGGGCCGCGTCACCGGGCACGCAACTCGGCGTAGATTGCCCTTTGGAGAGTTGTTCAATCGCTTGCCACAGCAGGGCAATCTGGTGCTCTTGCGAGGAGGCGTTGTCAATCAGGCCGCGCATGGCTTGGCTCAACGGGTCGTCGTTTTGCGTGACGCCGTAGGCTGAGAAGCCCAGGCGGGAGGCGGTTTCTTCGCGTTTGAGGTCTGATTCGGCTTCGATGATGCGCGCTGGGTTGCCCACCGCCGTGGCCCCTGGGGGCACGGGTTTGGTGACCACCGCATTGGAGCCGATACGCGCCCCATCACCCACGGTAAAGCCACCCAATACTTTGGCCCCTGCACCCACCACCACGTCATTGCCTAGGGTGGGGTGGCGCTTGGCCCCTTTGTAGAGCGAGGTGCCGCCCAAGGTAACACCGTGATAGATGGTGCAACCACTGCCAACCTCAGCCGTTTCGCCAATCACCACACCCATGCCGTGGTCGATGAAGACGCACGGGCCGATCTTGGCAGCGGGGTGAATCTCAATGCCGGTGAGGATGCGTGAGCAGTGCGCGATGAAGCGCCCAAGCCACTTCAAACCATGGCTCCAGCACCAATGAGCACGGCGGTGCAAAAACAGTGCGTGCAGGCCGGGGTAGCAGGTCAGCACCTCCCAGGCGGTTCGCGCAGCTGGGTCGCGGTCAAGAATGCATTGGATGTCGGAGCGGAGTCTGAAAAACATGTTTGAAGTCTATCCTTTTGCGGGTAAGGATGTCGGTGTAGGGGTGGGTGTAGCGCTCCGTGCCGCCACGTCCAGCATGGCTTTGGCCACGCCGCGCAAGATGTGGATTTCTTCTTGCGTGACTTCTGCGCGGTTGAACAGTTGGTTCAGGCGGGGCATGAGTTTTTTGGGGGCGGCTGGGTCGAGAAAGTCGATGGCTACGAGGGCTTGTTCCAAGTGCTTGAGCATGCCTGCTACTTGCTGGGCGTCGGCCAGTCGCCGAGGTAACTCCGCACGAATAGACAACGGCAGGGGTGCGGGCAGAGCGGATGTTGGGGGCGATTTCAAAAAGCGCAGCGTATGAGCCCCCGGCATCTGCTCTGCCTGCACCCCGGGGTCAACGCCAAGCCCTTCGACAAGCTCAGGGCGAACGGATGGCGAAGGCTCAAGGAGATCGGGAGCAGAGAAGCCCCCCAACGCCAGCCGCCAATCGTAGGCAATCACCTGCAAAGCCGCCGCCAGATTAAGCGAGCCAAAGCTCGGGTTGGTCGGGATGCTCAGGCAAGCGTGGCATCGATACACGTCTTCGTTCGTCATGCCAAAGCGCTCGGAGCCGAACAGGAAGGCCATGCCTCGGGCTACATCGTCGGCAGCTTCTGGATTCCCGCCTTCGCGGGAATGACGAGTCAGCGACTCAAAATGCTCACGCGGTGTCACCGTGGGCGGGCCGAAGTCGCGCGGGGTCATGGCGGTGGCGCACAGGTGCGTCATGCCGTCCAGCGCCTCGTCCAGCGTGTCCACAATGCGGGCGTTGGCCAGCACGTCCAGCGCACCGCTGGCGCGCTGGATGGTTTCCTCACGGCGCAGCACATTGGCCCAGCGTGGGGCGACCAGCACCATCTCGCTAAAGCCCATAACCTTGATGGCCCGCGCCGCCGCACCCACATTGCCCGCATGGCTGGTGTTGAGCAAGATGAAACGGGTGCGCCAGGGCGGGGTTTTAACAGGGGTAGGCATGGACATCAAAGGCGGCGGGTAAAATTAGCCTATTGTCGCTGCCCGCATCGCCGTGCAGTTCCCCTTAGTTCTTAATCAGTTGGGGACAGCGCTCAAGGCCTGTCCCACAATCTACACAATTTATGCCGTCTCCCAATTTACATCCCATGATCAATGTGGCCATCAAGGCCGCCCGCGCCGCTGGCTCCATCATCAACCGCGCCGCGCTCGATCTGGAGGCGGTGCGCATTTCGCAAAAGCAGGTGAATGACTTTGTTACTGAAGTCGATCACGCTAGCGAGCAGGCCATCATCGAGACGCTGCTCACCGCCTACCCTGGCCACGGCATCTTGGCCGAAGAATCGGGCAGCGAGCACGGTGCGCAAGATTCCGAATTCATTTGGATCATCGATCCACTAGACGGCACCACCAACTTCATCCACGGCTTCCCGTTTTACTGCGTCAGCATTGCGCTGGCCGTCAAAGGCAAGATTGAGCAAGCCGTCATTTACGACCCCACCCGCAACGACCTCTACACCGCCACCAAAGGGCGCGGCGCGTTTGTCAATGACCGCCGCCTGCGCGTGAGCAAGCGCACCGATCTCAAACAATGCCTGCTGGCCACCGGATTCCCTTTCCGCGAGGGCGACAACTTCAAACAGCACCTGGCCATTTTGGGCGACATCATGCCGCGCACAGCGGGCCTGCGCCGCCCCGGTGCGGCAGCGTTAGACTTGGCCCATGTGGCTGCTGGATTGACCGATGGATTTTTTGAAACCGGCCTGCAACCCTGGGACGTGGCAGCAGGCTCGCTGTTGGTGACTGAGGCTGGTGGACTGGTGGGCAACTTCACCGGCGACTCCAACTTTTTGGAGCAAAAAGAATGCTTGGCTGCCGCCCCGCGCCTGTATGGTCAGTTGGTGCCCATCCTGGGTAAGTACAGCAAGTTCGCTACGGCAGGTGAAAAGGCTGGCGTGCGTCAGGCCGCAGCAGTACCCACTACCCCCATTACGCCCGTCGAAACACCTTTCGAATAAGCAGGCGCGAATCTGAAAGGGCACGCCCTCAGATTCGAAACTCGATCAGGAATGGCCCCCGCTTGGCGCAAGCCGACTTGAACACGTCAGCAAACTGCTCCAGCGTGTCCACCGAGCAGCTATCAACGCCCATGCCTTGGGCCAGCTTGACCCAGTCCAGCGTTGGACGGCCCAGATCAAACAAGTCGTTCGACACCGGCCCCGGCGTGGCCCCTACAGCCAACAGTTCGCCTTGCAAAATTTTGTACACGCTGTTGGCAAACACCACATTGACCACGTTGAGCTTGTGCCGGGCCTGCGTCCACAGGGCTTGCAGGCAGTACATGCCCGCACCGTCGGCCTGTAGACACACCACTTGGCGATCTGGGCTGGCAATGGCTGCCCCGGTGGCACAAGCAAAGCCATGGCCGATAGCCCCGCCGGTGAGCTGCAACCAGTCGTGCGGTGCGGCGTTGTGGGTGTACTCAAACAAGGGGCGGCCTGATGTGACCGCATCTTCGGCGACGATGCAGTGGTCGGGCAGCAAAACGCCTAGCGTGCTGGCGAACTTCTCTGCCTCAAAGCGCCCTGTGAGGAGTTGCGGTTGGCGACTAGATTGCACAATCGGCACGGACTCAGGTGCACCCAGCTCATCAGCTAAATCTCGGAGCGCGCCCACCAAATCTTGCTCGACCCGCGCCAGCACATGGAACTGTGTGCCGGGGGCGGCCAATGAATTGGGCCGCGCTGGGTAGGCGAAGAACGGGGCTGGCGGTTTAGCACCCACCAGCACAATGTGCTGAAAGGGCTTGAGCAGTTCAAGCGCCTGGTTGATGCCATAGGGCAAGCGGTCAATCGGCACGCGCCCTAACCCGCGTGGCAGACGGGCGACATGGGTGGGTGTGCGCAGGGCCGCGCCCGTCATGTGCGCCACACGCTGGGCGGCTTGCAAGCCTGCTTCGGTCAAGGCCTCGCCTGAGATCAGCAGCAGCGCGGGCTGGCGGGTGCGCAACACCCTGGCAATCGCCTTGATGTTCTCAGGGCTGGTGGGCTGGCGCTGGGGCACGGCCAAGGGTGTGCCGACTTGGCCACCCGCACTCCAGCTCGCATCAGCAGGCAGCACCAGGGTGGCGATTTGGCCGGGCGGCGTGAGTGCGGCTTGCACAGCGGCAGCGGCGTCAGCACCGACCGATGGTGCGCTCATGCTGGTGCGTACCCAGTGTGAGAAAGGCCGGGCGATGGCTTCAACGTCAGAGGTCAGCGGCGTGTCGTAAGGCCGGTGCGCCAGGGCGTGGTCACCCACAATGTTCACCATGGGTGAGAAGGCGCGCTTGGCGTTGTGCATATTGGCCAAGCCATTGGCCAGCCCCGGCCCGCAGTGCAAGAGCGTGGCGGCAGGCTTGCCCGCCATGCGGGCGTAGCCATCAGCGCAGCCGGTAACCACCGTCTCGGCCAAGCCCAGAACGCAGTTCATGCCTTTGACTTCATCGAGCGCGGCCACGAAATGCATCTCTGACGTGCCAGGGTTGGCAAAACAAGTGTCAATACCGCAGGCCAGTAGGGTGCGAACCAGACTTTCAGCTCCATTCATAGGGTGTCCTCTTTAATCTGGGAATAACTAACTGGCCATCAACTGCGCTTCAGGCGTGTCGTTGATGGTGGTGCGACGCAACTCACGGCGCTCGGCAATGTCGTAGCGCCGCCCGCGGTGCAAGGTGCTGCGGTTGTCCCAAATGACGAGGTCGCCCTCCTCCCACTCATGGGTGTAGACGAAGGGCCGTTGCGTGGCGTGTTCAAGCAAGTCCATCAAGTACATGCGGCTTTCGGCCACCGGCCAACCGATGATTTGCCGCGCATGCACGCCGACGAACAAGACCTTGCGCCCGGAGCCGGGGTGGGTGTCAGACAGCGGCCATACAGCAGGTGGTATAGCTTTTTTCTGGTCCTCCGTGTAGGCATCGTCACCCAACAGCAAACGGGTGTGCAGGGCGAAGTGCTCGGCCTGGAGGTCTTGAATTTCGTCCCGCGTGCGCTGCGGCAGTGCGTCGTAGGCGGCGCGCAGATCGGCAAACTCGGTATTGCCGCCCCAACTGGGGGTGACCAGCGCGTGCAGCATGGAATACGCGGCGCGCGGCTTCATGAAAGAGCTGTCGCTGTGCCAAAGCTGGTTGGCAAAGTTGGAGAGGTTTTTAGGGGAGTCGCGCCCTGCCACATTGCCTTGCGCATCCACGTTAGAGATGTCGATCAAGCGCTCGTCTTCCAGCCGCTCCTTGCGCTGGAAGACGCGTTTCAAACCAATGTCCAAGGGGCCGAAGGACTGGCTGAAATTGAGCTGCTGCTGCGCGGTGAGCGGCTGGCCGCGCCACACCAGCACACCGTACTTGTTCATCGCGGTGTTGATGGCTTTGAGGTCTGTCTCAGACAAGGGCTGCGTGATGTCGATGCCGCTGGCTTGCGCGCAAAACAGGGGGTGCAGGGGTTTGAGTTGGAGGGGCATGGCCAGGGTCTTCGGTTTGGTTTATTCGGACTCAATCTTCGCCTCGGTCACCACACGGTTCCACTTCTTCATCTCTGTCTGGATGAAGGCGTCAAACTGCTCGGGCTTGCTATCGACCACGTCCATGCCCATCTCTTCAATGCGTTTTTGGATGTCCGGCATGGCCAGCACGCGGGAGGTGTCGGCTTGAATTTTTTGCACCACGGCTTTGGGTGTGCCGCTAGGCACGATGAAGCCCAGCAAAGCACTCACGTCAAAGCCGGGCAGCACCTCCGCCACCGTGGCGTACTGGGGGAAACCGGGCACTCTTTTCTCGCCCATGGTGGCAATCAGCTTCATGCGCCCGGCCTTGACGTAGGGCAGGATGGACAAGAACGGGTCAACCACCAAATCAATGCGCCCACCCATCAGCTCCGTATGCGCTGGGGCACTGCCTTTCATGGGGGCGTGCAGCATGTCAAAGCCCGCCTCGCGCTTGAGCAGTTCGGCCCCCAAGTGCGTGGTGCTGCCCGCACCGGGCGTGCCGTAGGTGAGCTTGCCGGGGTTTTTCTTGGCGTAGGCGATCAACTCGGGCAAGGTGTTGAACGGGGCGTCTGGGCGGGCCACGATGGCCAACTGAAAGTTGGCCAACTGCGTAACGCCCATGAAGTCTTTGCTGGTGTTGTAGGGCAGGCTTTTACGCAGCGTGGGGTTGACCGCAAACGAGGAATTGACCATGCCAATGGTGTAGCCGTCGGGTTTGGACTTGGCCACGAAATCCGCGCCGATGACCGTGCCCGCACCGGGCTTGTAGTCCAGCACCACGGGCTGGCCCCACAACTCTTGCAGCTTCATGCCGATCATGCGGCCAATGGTGTCGGTGGGGCCACCGGGTGGGAAGGGGACGATGATTTTGACCGGGGCTTTGGGAAACTCTTGCGCTGATGTGGGCAGCGCTGCCAAGGCGAGCAAGGTTGTCGCAAGTGCGCACAGGGGGCGAATAAAAAGAGGATGCATAAGGGTCCTGGTAATTCTTCAATCAGTATAAATACAAAGCTTCTTCGCCCTAGACCTCGCCCTAGACCTCGCCCTTAACTTCACCCTTGACCCGGATTGACAGCGCAAATTTGGGCATACCGCTGAGGATTCGTCTGCCATAGGCGGTGTCCGTCAGCCGCTTGTCGTAGCAGACAACGGTGCCTTGATCGGTTTCCGTTCGGATCAAGCGCCCAGCCCATTGGTTGAGCTTGATGCCGGTGGCGGGCACGGACAACTCATTGAAGGCGTCGCGCCGCTGCGTGGCCAGCCACTCGGCTCGGGCCTCGCCAATCGGGTCACTGGGCGGGGTAAAAGGGAGCTTGGCGACAAACACGGTTTCGCAATACGTGCCGGGCAAGTCAACGCCCTGACCAAAGGTCTGCAAGCCCATGATGATGGACGGATCGCCCGCGTCAACGCGGCGTTTGTGTTCTTTGAGCAGCGCGTTGCGCGAGCGCGCGCCCTGCAAGAGCACGCGCTCAGCCAAAGCCTCTGGCAGGCTGTCATAGGCCTGCTGCAGGTGGCTGCGCGAGGTGAACAAGGCCAGTGCGCCGCCCGTGACCTGGGCTGCGTCAATGATGAATTCGTCAATCATCTCTTGGTTAAAGATGGCGATGTCGCGCGGGTTGCAGTCGGTCTTCACCACGATCAGGCGGCCTTGCTGGGCGAAGTCAAACGGGCTGTCCACTGCCAACTGGGTGACATCGGGGTCAGCGTCCAGGCCCACTTCTCTGAGGAAAAAATCAAAGCTGCCGCAACTGGTGAGGGTGGCCGACGTGATGACGGCCGAGCGCACCTCCGCCCAAAATTGGCCGACGAGCAGCTTGCCCGGAATCAAGGGGCTGGCATGCGCCATGACGCGCACGTAGCCACCATCGTCGCTGAAAGAAAACCACTTGGCGTCCGGTTCGGCATCAGATTCGCTGTCACCCAACAACAGCGTGACGGTTTGGACCAAGCCATCGAGCGTCGGGGCCAACGCCCCGAGCGAGGCGTACATGGTGGCAAGACGCAGCGCGCTGTGCGGCCCTTCTTTGATTTGTTCGTTCAAGCTGTCAGACACACCCTTCATGTGGCCCGCCAGCGCCATCGACGTGGAGAACAGCAGCCGCACAGGCTCCTCTAAAACCTCGGGCAGCACGCCATGAGGCAACCGGGCATTTTTTTCGCGGCTGTTGACCTGCGAGCCGTACAGGCTCATGACCAAGCCCTGCAAGTCAGACATGGCCTGCTTGATCTGCCCAGTCAAGGTAACCGCCGCTGCCGTGTCACGGTATTTGATCTCGGTGCCGACTTTTTGCAGGCGGCTGCCCATCAGGTCTAGCCAGCGCAGGTTGGACAGATCGGCACTGGCCGAAAATTGCGCGCTGGCCACCGAGGGAAGCTCGTGGCCTTCGTCAACGATCAGCAAAGCGTTGCTCAAATCTGGCAAGAGTTTCGCCCCAACCGAGGCCAGCAAGAGGTCGTGATTGGCCACAATCACCGTCGCACTGGCCACCTTTTTGCGAGCGTCGTAGTAGGTGCATTGGCTGAACTGCGGGCAGTGCTTGCCGGTGCAGGTGCTGCGCTCGGCCGCAATGGGGGGCCAGGGCATGGTGCTCTCGTTGAACTCAAGCGAATCTCTGTCACCATCCCACGCGCCCGTGGCCAAATCCTGCACCAGCTCCTGGTACAGCACCACGCTGCTGTCGCTCAAAGAAGCCTTGCTTGGGCTCGGGGTCAGCGGGTCTTCAGGCACATCTTCAAAGAGGTCTGCATTGGTGTCGGCTTGGCCCCCTGCGGCGCGCTCCAGCTTGAGCTTGCAGACGTAGCGGCCCCGGCCCTTGGCCAAGGCGAAGTTGAAAGGCTTGTCCAGCAGTTGCGAAAACTGCGGCAAGTCCTTGTGCATGAGCTGCTCTTGCAGCGCCACCGTCGCGGTAGAGATGATGACGCGCGTGTTGCGCTCCTGCGCCGCGATGATGGCCGGGATACAAGCCGCCAAGCTTTTGCCCACGCCAGTGCCAGCCTGGATGACGGCAATCGAGCGCTGCGGGTACTCGGCCTCCCCCAGCGTGCCGTGGGAGAGGGTTTTGGCGACTTGGGCCGCCATCTGACGCTGACCGGAACGGGGGGTGAAATCGCCACCCGTCAGGACGGCTTGGTCAAAGGCTTCGAGTGCTTTTTTTTCTATTTTTGACATGCCGTGGAGCATGCCATAGGTTCGCCGAGTTCAAGGCCTTGCGCCAAGGCGGGGCCTCGATTTGAAATTCAAAATATTACGTGAAGCCGCTCTTGCTGAGGATTTGTGTCGTTCAGCCAGAAAATAAAGTGCACCAAATAGCCTCAATTAAAACGAGCGGCGCTTATGCTCGACTTAAGGCGCTATTTTTGACAAAAGGCTTGGATTTACGACCAAATTACGCACGCCGTGAGCATGGTCTTCTTTGAAAGTATTGCCTTTGCACCATTCGCCTACGGTTTCAATATTAAGCTTGGCAACTTTAGGGCGAACGCTCCATGTCACCTGAAGCGGTGATCCTTTTTCGTTGTAACCTGGACCTGTGGTGGAGCCTGCGTATTGAACCGGTACACCTGTGTTGCTCGGGATGTTTACCGCCTGGTTGAACTCGTTTTTCACTCCGAGTTTGGCTACATCGTTGAAATTCAGGGCATTTTTGTCGTTCACTAAAACATACACCTGCGTCTCAACACGTAGTTGTGGGTTCATGATGGATTCACTAAGGCATGCACCCAGGGTCGCACCAGGATTAACCTTGGCCGATGAATGAACAAAATGTACTTCCAAGGTGTCGCCAACAGCAAGGCCACCATGTTGGCTTGGGCATATTTCTTGGGCTACAGGTTTGCGTTCAGCAGCACTCAACACACCAGAAAATTTGTAGCCTGTTTCGTTACCTTGGCCATCGCCATTACCTGCGTAAGTTGTAAATTCTCCACCTTTGTGCTCGGCATTTTTATGAAAGTGAATATTGCACAGATTCATCTCGGTGTAAGCAGGTGCCATACCGAAAAGGCGAGCATTATTTCCCGCTTTGGCATCTATATCGCGCGGTGATTGTGGTCCGAAACCTTTGTCGTCGGTATTCTTGGCAAGGTTAGTGTTTTGCTGCGCTATTGCGAGATCCGATACCGGGCCATGGTCATGGGATTGCCCATTGTTGCTTGCAGCACAAGCAGATAGAAGCGCGACCGTAGTCAATGCCATCGTTAAATTAAAAGTGCGTTTTGTCATGTTTTCAGCATCCAGCTTGTTATAAAAGTTCATTAAATTTACAAGGCCAATTTGTATCAAATATTAACAAGGTTGTTTGTTGTTGAGGAATTTTTTTTCGCTATTGATGTCAGTCACGAATACAACACGACAGATAAATCATGATATTGACGTCAAAATTTTGCCCCTCGGCTAAGCAAGGTCTAGGGGTTAATCTTGGCAGTGACGATAGCGCGTACTTCAGTGGCGTAGCAAAAATCCGGGGATAGAGGGTCGTTCTAATATGCCAACGGAATGTTGGGCTGGCATAACCTCAAAAAGTTGGTCCATCCGGTTGGCGCCAGTACTCCCCAACCGGCCACCAGCTATCAACGGCTCTTGGGCTGGCCTCAAACTTGGCGGACGCGAAGCGGGCTGAGAGTCTTGCCGTGGCGGCGCCAAATTCGGCACAGCAATAGCGACAGGAGGATCGGTCTGGGCCATGGACATCGGCTGAACCGGTGGCAGCTTGGCTATAGGACGCAACCACTCCAAGATGGGGGCCCACTGCTGCAAATCCGTAGCAGCAAGCTTTTCAGCCAGATCAAAAACGGTATGGCCATTTTCCAGACTGCGCACGTATAGCTGGGTTTCACGCAAGGAGCCCAGAAAGGGTACGGAATGCTCTTGCGACCACTCGGCCAGCGCTAGCGCAGCACGGGTTCGGGCATCAATACGCATGCCAACGATTGCAAGCTTACAGCGCCCTGAAGAAATACGGGGGAGTGATTTCAGTTCCTCAAGGCACTGTGCCGCTGAATCGCGGTCAAACAGCGAATTGCACAGTGGCATTACAACGGCGTCGGCAGACATGATGACGCGAGCCAGTTCGAAGCCGTGTATGCCACCGGGCGTATCCAGAACCACATGAGTTACACCGGTTGGCACCTTGAGTACATTCTTTTGGTCAATTGCCCAGGGCACGATGGTAGGAAGCGAATCGGTGCGCCTCTTGAGCCAGACTCGGGTGGATTGCTGGCGGTCCACATCTCCCAGCATCACGGCAAGACCCTGACGTGCCAGCCATGCGGCCAGATGGGTAGATAGTGTGCTTTTGCCACTGCCACCTTTCCGATTTATCACTGCAATGATCGGCATTACTGACTTCTCCTCCATTAATTGGTGGCGCAAGTTTGGATCAAAAATACCCAAAAGTCTAGTATTTATATGCGTTTGAAGCTATAAAAAACCTAGCATTTGTGCCCCTCGGACAACAATGCGCTCAATTTACCGGTGCCGTGCGCTCAAGCAGCAGCCTCGGTCACACCGACCCGGTTGCGACCGCCATTTTTGGCCACGTACAGGCCTGCATCTGCGCGGCCGATGGTTTGCTCCACAGGCTCCTTACCGTTGTATTCACTCACGCCAACACTGATAGTGATCGGAAGGCGTTGGTCTGTGACCTCAAACTGCTCCAGTTCGATCCCCAGTCTTAATTTTTCAGCGATCTTGCTCGCTTCGGCTTGAGTGCCAACTTCACGCGCACGTACGAAGGTCCTGAATGACAGCTCAAGGGTGGGGCGTTGGACTCCCGTACCATGGGATATGTCCGGATATAGATTCGCATCGATATGTCAGTCAGCGGCAGGTCAAGGCTACAACAGTGGGCACTTTTCAGTCGCTCAGAACAACTGCATACAGGCGGCTACTTAGATATTTTTCTGACCCACCTCGTGATGAATTGCTTAGCAAAATACTTTTCAACAACGATATGCAAAATTAAAGCCGACAGAATCGCTGCAAGGCCATAGGTGACTGGTGAGGTCGCTTGGAAAATGACGTGGATCACTATAAAAAGTGGGACGTGCACTAAATATAGGGGGTAACTGAGGTCACCCCATAGATTGAAAAACTTGCACAAGCGACTTGAGAGTTGGATTCGATTTGAGCAAAGGATGACAAAAACTGATAGGACATATGTGACTACCGCGTAAGGGCCCGATATGTAATAGGGAGATATAGCCACAGCGATGGAACCGGCGGCTAAAGATAGCAAGACCCACAATGACTTCTGTCGCCAGAGAAAAAACCCTGTAATCCACGGCCACGCGTAAGTGAGTGCCGCAAATTTCGTGATCATCGTGTACACGGTACCCAGGTCGTCCCGCCGAGGTAAAACAAAACACAACAATGATAGGACGACGACAGTTCCAGCTAATTTGCTGTATTTGCGAACTCTAGTAGCGCATAAGTAGTAAAAGAATTCAATGCTGATAGACCACACAGGACCATTGAATGCAATAGCCTTCACCAGAAACATTTGAAGCAGTAGAAAGTTTCCTACGTTTGCGACAACACCCTAAGTCTCAAATCGATGGTGTGAAACCTCAACAGCGCCGCCCTGCCAAATTTCCAATGCAACCGTAAGTACTATGCACGTGAAGTAAAGAGGATAAACACGCCAAAATCGCCGCTGTATGAATCCATCTTCTTTCGCAGATAAGGAGGCGTGGATGGAGTATCCGGACACAAGCAGAAAGCCGATTACTGCTGACTTGCCATCAAGTGACCATACCGTGTGAAGCCAGGCGGGAGTTTCAGGTATGAACCACACCAAGTGGGTCGCGACAACTATGAGCGCCAATACCCCCCTGAGAAGCGCTAGGACGGCCCACTGAGAAGGCGTGCTCATTTGCATCAAATTGGACTTGACCCGTTTCCACGGACACTTGGAGCTTCTTCATTGAAGCTCGTGGATTATCTGTGTTTCTGTATTACTTGTTTTTTCCTGATGCTTACGGATAGGAAATTCAATCGCATGAGACCAATTATTGCACGAATTTGGGGCAACAAAAGCCACTGATCTCTGCCGTTTGATCGGTCGCAGCCGACGCAATGAACAAGGTGATGAAGAAGCTGCTCGCCAATGGGTTTTGGGCCTACGATGCACGCAGGCCTACCGCGCAGCTTGTCTGAAACGCTGCGTGGATCGCTGTATCGATCACTCACCAATTGATGCGCTGGTCAACCTCATAGTCCGGTGCCGGTTGCGCCGCCAGATCCCAGTCTAGTTAGAATTTGACACCCTCACCCACCTGCGCATCACACTCATCCCACATCGGCGGCCCACGCGCTGGTGCGATGTTGGGCGGCTCAGAATCGACTCCGATGTGATCGAGCATTTGCCGGATATCGGCGCTGTGCGTTATGAAGGCGATGATGCGCATCTGGCCGCCGCACAGCGGGCATAGCAGTGCGAACACCTTGTAGATGCGGGCGATCAGCACCGCCCAGAGGTAGTGCGCCTGTGAGCGCCGAGGCGGCGCAGGTTCGGGCTGGGTTGGCACATCGCATCCCGAAGTGGCTTGCTCGACTGGAACCTTGACCGGTTGCGAAGGTGCGGCCTGCGCCATGGCCGTGACCGCCGCCCTTAGCGGCGATTTCGGTGCCAGCACACCAAAATAGCGATGCCGGTGCGTGCGCGGCGGCGGCACCACGGCGGCTATGCGCTCGATCAGCTCCAGCGGCGTGAGGGTAATCTCGTCTGCCCTGACTCCTCTGTTATTGACTCCACGTTGGTCAGTGCGCCGATAACTGGCAGGCTCGCTGTGCTGCTTGGCGCAGCGGTACACCAATTCATTGCCGGCCTTGCGCAGCCGTTCCATCGAAAACGGCGGCCGGGCGCAGTAGCGCAGCAGCCGCTCCAGTGCTGCACGGTCATGCGCCTCGATGCGCACGCTGGTGTCCACCGAGAAGCCGCTGTGTTTGTAGGCCAGCATCTCTTTGGCCTCAAAGCTCTCCAGCAGGCCCCGGCTCACGAAGGCGCGCAGGATGCGGCGGCGCAAGGTGGCCTGCACTTGAGCCACGGCGGTCTCATCAATTGCACTGGCCGGATGAAAAATAACTTTGCGCGCTGAGGATTGATCATCGCCATCGGCATCAGTACCGCCCGCCGATTTCTCAAACACACCATCGACGACGCACACGTAAAAATGCACATGCTCGTTCAGGCTGAGGATGCTCATCGCAAGCAGTCAGACAGTAAAAAGCCCGAACTGTTGTCAGTTCGGGCTTTGCTTTGGAGATGACTCTTGGGCTACTTCCGCGCAGGCGGCAAATCCGTGCAGCTCCCATGTGCCACCTCAGCCGCCATGCCAATGCTCTCGCCCAGCGTCGGGTGCGGATGAATCGTCTTGCCGATGTCGATGGCGTCAGCGCCCATCTCAATCGCCAGAGCCACTTCGCCAATCATGTCGCCCGCATGCGTGCCGACCATGCCGCCGCCGAGGATCTTGCCGTGGCCGTGGGCTTCGGGGCTGTCGTCAAACAGCAGCTTGGTCACGCCTTCGTCGCGGCCGTTGGCAATGGCACGGCCGGAGGCCGTCCAGGGGAACAGGCCTTTTTTAACCTT
>CANGME010000014.1 GCA_947455145.1 Comamonadaceae bacterium | reverse complement strand
GTTATCCGTGCCGAGCGGGATGCGCTCGTGCCCATGGGCTTCATGGGCAGTGCGTGGGACGTTGCCAATGCAGCGTTGTTTTTGGCCTCGGATGAGGCGCGCTACATCTCGGGGGTGTTGTTGCCGGTGGATGGGGGCTTGCTGCAAAAGCGGGGATAATTTTAATATTTATCAGCGATAAATCCACAGACTAACCGTATTAACTCCATCTTCGTGCATGTAATCAACTCTGTCAGTTGCATCGCGAATAATTTGAAGTCCAAAGCCACCTTCAGGGTACTCATGAAAATCAGTTTCGGGCAACACGTTAGGCGGTTCAAAATAGTCGCCAATGTATTTAAATTCAACAATTAATTCGCCAACGCTTGCTTTACCAATTATTTCAATGGGCGCATCTGCTAACAACCCGGTTGAGTGACGTATTGCATTAGTGAATACTTCCGCAGCGGCAACAACAAACTGAGATGTTCGTACGACTTCCAGACCAGATTTTGCTGACAGTTCATCTATGAAAGACCTCAGAAGATGTATCGAATCGAAGGTCAGAGGTATTTCGAGTCGAGACGTGTTTACCTCAAGTGGACGGGTAAGCATTACAAGTGTTAAATCGTCCTTCAGGGTTACATCATCTGTAAATAATTTCTTACGCATCGCATGCAAAGCCATACTAGGAGTAGGATGTACCCTTAGCAAAGTTTGCACTGTTTCATTAACTACGTCGCGTCCGATCTGATTACCTTCTCGGTCTAAAGCATCTGATGCACCATCTGAGCTTAAAAACAAGAAATCACCCGGATTAAATGAGATTTCAGTTTGCGTGAAAGTCTCATCCAAAAGTACACCCAAGGGTGGATGCTGATTAGACAGCAAAGTAATTTCCCCGTTACTTTTACGCAACAATGACTCCTCATGCCCGCACCCAACCCAAGTCAAAACACCATTTTCGAGGTCGATTCGAATGTAAGTCAGCGTAACAAACGAATTCATTGATTGAAGATGTGGTGAGATACTTTGACTTACGTGCGTAATGATTTCATGTGGGTGTGGAATGAATGAGCTTTGCTCATATTTGACCAGCAATGAAACTATGCTGCGACTGAATTGCAATTTGGTAGCGGCACCGACTAATGCAGCAGAGAGGCCTTTCCCCATCACATCGCCAGTTACTAGATCGAAGGAGTTCTTGCCAACCGTAAGCACTTCAAAGAAGTCGCCATCAACGCCCTTGGAGGCCTGATTGAAAGCGGATATCCAAACCCGCGGATCCACATGAGTGGGTGGACTGACAAGCATAGAACTCTGGATCCGTTGTGCAATTTCAAGCTCACGCTGCGTTGCATGCTCAAGTATTAAGTTCTTTGATGCTAATTCCTTCGCATTTAAATCGAGCTCGTGCAGCAGTTCTAATGATTTATTTTGCTCATTTTTAAGTACCGTAATATCTCGTATCGTTACAATAAAATTAAATCCTGTTGAGACATGAATAGGAACAACACCGACTTCGATTGGGAAACGATTTCCTAGAGCGTGCTGCCCCCATGTTTCCCTTCGCATTTTCTGTAACGATGATTTACCAGTTTTGACGAGGTTTTTTAAAATTAAATGATGCACATGACGTAACTCTAATGGCATCAAAATTTCTGCCATTGGTTTATTCAGTAAATTTTCAACCTGGTATCCGAATATTGATTCAACAGCAGGGTTGACGGAAAGGATTCTGTCGTCTTCATCAAGAACAATAATTGCATCGATCGATGTTTCCTGAATCGCCAAATCACGCTCAACAACTGCCAAATTCTGCTTAACCTGTATATCAAGTTCGTTTCGAAGCAGTAAATCTCTTTTATAACCACGCAAACCAATGGCCGCAAGAGCGAAAATTAACAGCAAAATACTAACAAAAGCTGCAAGTGCGGCTAAAAGTCCATCCTTCAAATCAGACATGAACTCCTTGGTTTGGCGCTGAACTACAATGACGACAGGCCAATTGCGAAGTGAGCGAAATGAAATATAAGCCGTAGTTTTTTCAAAGCCACCAGAACCAAGAATAGCTTGGCCGTGGTATTTTCCACTTTCATGTTTTGGCAAAAATTCTGTAAAAATTGGTATGTCATGATCTGTTTTTACTGGAATGGCCCCTATATCTTCAGTACCCGCCATAATTACGCTTGCGTAGTTAAGCATGGCTACTTGATTTCCAGATTTCGCCATTAATAAATCGAAATAATTCGAAAAATAATCAAGATTTAGCAAGGCAACCATGTATACATTCGAATCGTATGGTAGCGATTTTGCTCTGGTTAAGGCGAGCAATGGTGATCCTTCAGAATTGCCTGCACTTACAGCGTGCAAATCACCAATACCCCGTCCGATCAGTACTGGACTTTGTTGAGTTATTTTTTCTGAAGTTGGCAGTTGTCCCAACAACGACAAATCAAGTGGCTTTCCGACATCACTTGGGTTGCTGCTGAACAATACTTCTCCCGTTCGGGAAATGACTGAGACGCTCCTAACCCATGGTCGATTGCCAGACCACGCGGATAACATTGGCGTTACGTTGTTCGCCTCCAAATAACTACCTTTTTCGCCAAGTGTCCCAAGGTTTAATGAAAGTGCATTTAGATCACTATTGGCAGAATCAAATAGTACAGATGCAGCTTGCTCTAAAGAGCGCGAAAAATAATCGAGTCGAACCTCAGTTTCCGACTTCAACGAAGTGTATTGCGCGTATACAAAAAGCCCAAAAATAAAAATCACTAACAACACACCAAGCGCAGAGGTTTCTCGAATCTTTCGAATCGGCGACCATTTATCCTCGACAGTCATATAGCTATCATTTGCTTCAGTCATTTGGTTTCGAATGTTCAGAATAAATTACCCATGCAGAGCATTAATTGATGAATTTTAGATTAATTTATTCATATTTAATATGAAATCTTTAAATACTCCACTATAGATCTGAACCGCTCAAATGGAAGCATAAGAACTATATTAATTTGGCTTTTCTAGTTCTCTTAATAGACAGGTGTTGACTACTTGAGTAATACAATTTCACTAAGGCCTGCACGAGTCGCAGCCTTGGTTAGCCGGCCATCTGACTTGATAGCACTAACAAAAACATTTATTCGTTTCATCCATTCATCGTCATCTTTACGAGCTGCATAGGCATAAGGGATTGGGTTAAAAGGTTGTGCTGGTGCCACCAATTTTGCCCAATCAGAGTTTTCAATCAACCTTCTGCTATACGGGTAGTCCGTCATGAAAGCATCTACTCTTCCAGCCTCCAATTCCTGTTCCCGCGTTTGAGGTGGGCTTATCTTAACTAGACGTGCATTTTTAAGCGTGGCGGCCATGACTGGCTCCATGAATGTACCCGCTTGCACAGCAATCAGTGCACCAGGCTTGTCAATGTCTTCCCATTTTTTGATAACTCTGCTGTTGCGCGTTGCCATGGCATAAATACCACTTTGTAAATAAGGTTGTGAGAACGCTAGCAACTGCTGTCGTTGTGCTGTAATACCAACACCAAACATCGCAATATCGCAACGATTCATATTTATATCGTCCACCAGCTTGGCAAAGCTAGACTCCACATATTCTAGTTTGACACCCAGGTCACTTGCAAACGCTGCAGATAGCGTAACATCGATCCCACTCAACTCTTGATTCCTTGGGTTTCGATAAGTGATACTGTAATAATCTGGCCATATACACACTCGCATAACTCCATTTTTTGCAATGCGCTCAGTGACAGGTCCTGCACTTGCACTTACAGTGATCAACATAAGCACGAAGGAGATTGATGTACGAAGATAATTTTTCATAAATTTAGTTTACGTTCTAATAGGAACCTTATATTACATACCAAATCCGAATGTGAACTGTGTCTTGAATGTTAAAGTTTCACCAACAGTCAAGATTGATCTCAAAATTCTCGTATAAATTCACTTATCAATGGCTAAATATTGGGGGTGTCTGGATTTCAGTGTGTAAGTCGAGGATATTTGCTCATGGAATTAGGCAAGCGGATTTCATCTTAATTGAATTGTTTGGTAAATTGCTATTCGTAGAGAATTGAGAGCTGGATCATTGTCTCATTCAAGCCTCTGCCTGCTCTGTCCCAGGCGCGCTCGTTAGTCACGATCCACACCCGCAGGTTGTCGCGCGTGCCATCAGGCGCACACCCAGCACGAGGTTGTGGATGGGCAATGGCTTAAAGTTGCCCGTGTGGACGCAAGGCACATCGATACATAGTGGGCAGTCCTCGGTCAAGACAGTCTTGACTGATGCGCCATGACGCTGGTTATTGCCCTAACTGGATTTATCTTCAGCAAGGGCATAGCCTCGGGGGTAGCTGGGTTCAACACCGAACAATCCGTAAAGACTGAATTTTGTACATTTGTGAACCTTCACTCCACGTTGAGGCTGACTTTCGGGAATAATGTCAATGAAATTAACGAACAAGTGGGGGAGTTTTTTCTTTGATTTGGGTTAAAAGTTCACTCCCCTTGTGGCAAATTGAATGCTGGCTGTGCCTAGTGCACTCACTATTGTCCAAGTCTACAAACCACACGTGGCGTACTTGAAAGCCACCCAGAACAAACGATGCCGATATGACTTCTAAGTACCCAGAGGCATCTCTTATTTACGCCGAATACATTTTGAGCCGTATTCCAGCCAGCGTACGCCATGGACTCTCGCAAGATCAAACTGACGGAATCCGTCAAGCGTTCATGGAAGACATCAAGCAGCGTCAATCTGCAATCAAGTTCAGTGGTCGTCTCCATTTGATCTTTCGCACCTACTATTTAGTGATAATGTTGGGGCGAGACCGGCGCCATAGCACGCTCGAGCGTGAGGCGTCGAAAAGAGCATTGGTTCCGTTGCCCATAAGGAATTTTTTCTACACGTCTTTGCTGGTGTTGACAATTACAGCGTTCGGCATATTAGCTTTTGTGGGACTTTATATGCTCAAGAGTGCCTTGGGTATAGATATCTTCCCCAACCACCATTTGCGTGACTTTGTGCTGATGTTTATTGACTGGATTACATGATGCGGTTTTGGCCATTTCTTGCGTGTGTTTTTTTAACTTTGGCATTAGTTGGCTGCTCAGCGCCAGAGAGATTACTTAAAACAAATTTAGTAAGCAGTAGCGCTACCCTGCCCGCCTACCCCACACAGACCTTTAAGCAAAGCGTACATACTTTTGACGCTATCGATCTTAATCCCACCATCCGCCGGGAACAATGGCAAACAAGAGTAGAAGGCGTCATCGTGATCTGGGACGTCATTGGACTAGCTTCAGACGAAATTGATGGTGTGCCTGCCCTTAACTATTCGCGCGAATGGCTTCGCCGCTTTCATCGCACACTACCTTTGGGAAATTGGAAAGGTACCTTACTTAGCAATGCATCTGGCGGAGTTCAACCATCAATTGACGTGATAAACGCTCCTTACCATGCAATGCAATTGGAAGCGAACCTTGACAAGGGGCAAGCACCGCCATCTTTGGGAGGTGGGACCATGGCCCAGGCCATCGACAAAGTGACAGAACTAGCAGTTATGCAGCCAGGTCGAGTTGCTCTGCTGTTAGTGACGTCATGGGCACGACTAGACGTGCCAGCCATTCAAGCCATAGAGCGTTATCACCAACGTACTAGTAATCGATCCGGAATCGTCGTGCAAGGTATGCAGGGAGTGCCATGGCGCGGCAAGGCAAATGTGGGTGACTGCGTGCATGCAATTGGCGTGGGCAACACTTTTTCAAGAGAAAAGTTTTTAAGTGTCAGTACATGTTCATCAGCCCAGACCTTCGACGCCGTGGCTCAACCGAGAGATTTGGCCCAATTTGTATCTCGAACTCTCTACACAGGCCCGCTTGATAGTGATAACGACGGTATTCCTGACTTTTTGGATAAATGCCCAAATACACCTTCAAAACGTTTGGTCACCGGAGAGGGTTGCCTGCGTTTTCCAAAATCGGGTGAAGTCGATCAACGTCCCACAGGCTCACAACAATGAAGAATACCAACCATGGCCCTGAGAAATTGAAACGTCCTTCCGTTTCCCTGCGGTTATTTGTTTTATCGGGCTGCCTTTGGATCGCCTTGTTTGATACTTGGGCAAGAGAACCCGATCGAGTCGGAATACTTGCATTGGACGCACAACAACGCTCGTCTTCCGTAATGGCCGCCCCCTCCGGCAAAGATGCTCCACTCGAACTTGCCCCAGTTGTACCCGTGCCGGTCGCTATACCCGTAATACCGCCAGAGCCGTCTGCTGTGCAAGAAAAGGCTAATCAAGCTCTTTTAGAGGTGACCTTAGAAGATCGGATTCAGAAGCAGACTCTGCAAACTGAACTCAAACAATTTGGCTACGAGTTATTCAGCAATACGGCTATCACACTAGCACCTTCTGAAACCTTGCCGGTGCCTCCAGACTATGCCATCGCACCAGGGGATACGTTCGTGGTGCAGGTGTTTGGCGCCACGGATCTTGAGTACCGCTTGGTAGTTACGCGCGACGGTCGAATTCTTATTCCAGAGGTCGGTGAAATCCCTGTGAGTGGTCTAACCTTCGAATCGGCAAAGTCCATCATTGAACAGCGCATTGGCCGCATTCGTATCGGCGTCAAGACGGTTGTGACCTTGGCGGATTTGCACACAATTCAAATTGTTGTTATGGGTGAGGTGTTCAAACCGGGTAGCTACAACATTGGCGGTATGACGAGCTTGTTTAATGCTCTGATTGGAACGGGCGGAATCAAAACGACGGGTAGTCTGCGCAAAATCGAAGTTCGACGCGCCAACGAACTCGTCGCGCGGATGGACCTTTATGACGTTTTGTTAAGCGGTAAAACCAAAACCAACTTATTTCTTCGCCAGGGCGATGTAATCTTTGTTCCACCCATAGGGGCCACGGTCAGCGTCGCTGGTGAAGTAAACCGCCCTGCCATTTACGAACTTTTGCAACCCATTTCCTTGAAATCAATGCTGGACATGGCCGGCGGGGTGCTCTCATCTGCCGACCTTGCCAAAACCCAGTTGCGTAGACTCAAGGCTGGAATCGGATACACACTGGTGCAGGCAGACCTGACAAAAGGCGCCTACAACGATTTTGTACAAAACGGGGACCAGGTACGGATCTTCCCAGTGGTCAACCGAATGGAAGACGTCGTGTTGCTAGAAGGTAATGTGATTACTCCGGGAGGTTACGAATGGAAATCTGGCATGCGCGTTTCTGATTTGATCAAAAACGTAAAGGCACTTGGACAGCGAACCGATTTTCGAATGGCGGCCTTGGTGCGTGAGCGCCAATTTACGAGACGACTTACAGTTCGCTATTTCAACCTGGGCAAAGCACTCGAAACGCCCTTGTCCCAGGACGACCTCGTGCTACAACCACGCGATGAAGTTATGGTGTTTGACGTAAATACTGACAGGGAGAAGCGCTTTGCTCAGACTGTTCAGGCGCTTCGACTGCAAGAATCGGTGGAGGAACCTGCTGAAATCGCAGAGATTAAAGGTTACGTTCGACATGGTGGGACCTATCCCCTTGAATCAGGTCAGCGTCTTCTAGACATGCTCCGTGTTACTGGTGGAGTTATGGACGGAACTGATTTGACATACACCATGCTCATCCGGCGAACTCCTCTAAGTAAACGAATCGAAGCAGTTCAGTTGTCATTGGCGAAAGCTCTTGCGGACCCAATGGGGGATAACAACCCGCTTTTAAGCCCTGGCGATCGAGTGTATGTTTTTGACTCTCAAAGTAATCGTAGTGCGATGTTGTCAACTGAAGTCAACACTCTGATTCAACAAGCTGGATACGACCAACCTGCACCCGTTGTTCTCATCACCGGGAAGGTGCGGCAGGCGGGTGAATACCCCCTAACAGCTGGTATGTCAGCGAAGGACCTTATCGATGCGGCCGGTGGACTAACCGAGGACGCGTATGGTCAATCCGCAGTGCTCACACACCAAGTGCAAAACGCAGAGGAATTTATGCGTGCAGAGCACGAAGAATTGGCATTGACAGGACAAAACGAACTAATGTCCGCGTCAACTTTGCGACTCAGGCCTCGCGATCGTTTAACGGTTCGTGAGAAGCCTGAAAGTGAGAAATTAAATAGGTCAATCACACTAACAGGAGAAGTACGTTTCCCAGGCAACTATGCAATCAACAAAAGGGAAACAATGTGTGAAATGTTACGTCGGGCTGGAGGATTCACACAAGATGCATATGTGTTTGGCACTGTTTTTACACGTGAAAGTGTTCGAAAGCGTGAACAAGAGGCAATCAATAAAATTTTTGCTAGCTACGACAGCCTGCTTGCTGAACTGCACATGTCTAACAGCGTAGACAATGACAAAAAAAGGCCAATTCAACAAGGGGCCACAGATATTTCGAATGTACTTAAGGGTTTAAAACCTCCACAAGCCGTCGGGCGAATGGTAGTCGACATGGACAAGGCTGCCAAAAAATGTATCGAAAGCTCAGATCTCGTCCTAGAAGATGGAGATGTCATCAGTGTGCCCAAGATGCAAGATGAAGTGTCCGTTGTAGGCCAGGTTTATCAATCTATGAGTCACAAATTCCGAGACGACCGTGGCGCCATGGACTACATCAATCTCAGCGGCGGCACCAAAGAGCTTGCGGCACGCGAACATGCCTTTGTGATCCAAGCTAACGGCGAAGTGATCTCATTGCGAAGCAAGATGAGTTCTTGGGCGTGGTTTTCTGGCCCGAGCAATATCTCTGTAACCCCAGGCTCAACCGTGGTCGTTCCACTAACGGTAGACCGGATCAATGGACGCGAATATGCCCAAAGTTGGGTCGATATCATTTTCAAGACTGCCGTTTCCGCTGCCAGCATGAAGCTAATTTTGGGTCTCTGATGAATAAAGAAACCCATCAGAAGACATTAGTTGCTGACCAGTTTGCAATGGACATTGATCAAGAAGTTGATTTATTAGAGTACGTCGCGCTGGTACTACGGGTAAAGTACCGGTTAGTGGCTGTAGCAGTTGCAGTGGCAATTGCTACATTTGCTGTCACATTCTTAATGCCCAATAAATATGTTGCAGTGGCGTTAGTTGCCTTCAATAAATACGACAAGCCTGGTGGCGTGGCGCCGAAAGAGTACCGTGGCAGTGACACCGTGAGTTTGCTCGAGCGGGACATGGTCATTGACACCTCCCCTGAAAATGAAAAAGACCGCCTTTTAGCACGCATCCATTCATTCGCCTTTTTGAAATTATTTATAGAGAAATATGAACTACGTAAAGTCATATTTAAAAAGCAGTGGGATGAACAGAAAAAAGTATGGAAGACTGAAGAGGGAGTTGACATACGTGATGCAATCAACGTTTTTAACAAAGAAATGCTGGGCACTAATTTAGACGTAAAATCTGACCTACTTTCTATTTATATAACAACCCAAGACCCAATTCTATCTGCGACCTTAGCTAATACTTTTGTACAAGAGTTCAAACATTACCAACGACAATTAGTGCTAGATGAATTATCGCAACGGCGAATTTACCTTGAAAACCGGCTCAAGGAAACCGTAAATTTGGAATTTCAAAGATCAATATATCGGATGCTAGAAACGCAGCTGTCTGTTGAGACCCTGATTAACGTCCGAATGAATTACCCGATTGAAATGATCGAACCAGCATTGGCACCTTTAGTCAAAAACTCCCCCAAACGTTTGTTTTTTTCAGTAATTGCGTTCGTTTTAACGATGTTTATCGGTGTTACTTACATTATTGGGAAAGCTTTGTTTTCAAAATTATCGCGCGGATTGACTAAGTACTCAATATCCTCGAATGAGTGGGATCAGGATAAAGTGATGGCCACCCCAAATCCAGGCATCCACAATCCAAACACGAATGCAATGATTAAAAAAACTAACCAATCAGGCGAAAAACCCAGTGATACTTGGCGCGACAACGACGCTTAGCTGATTTCTACAGCACAATCAAAATAATTCGACTCATTACTCACCATGACAGAATATATCGCAGTTATGGAAGTAAAGTTTGTATACATGATTATCGGCTGTATATCGCTTGTATCGGCATGAGCTGGAAGTACTGCATCCATTTGAACTTGAATGTAAGCCTATGCCAATGAAATTCAGTCAAAAAATTGCCGCTCAATTTTCCAAAACCACATTGCACTTGAATGCTTTAACCGCGTTAATTGTGCGATTCATGGGTATGGGGCTTCAATTTCTTGCCGTATTGCTCATGGCTAGAGCATTAGGTGCTGAGGAGATTGGATTATTCTCTCTTTATTCATCTTTATTAGTCCTGATTTCAGCGGTTATTGGCTTGGGATCCCCTATAAACAGTTTCAGTCTAGTGTCAAGACTGCATATCCAAGAAAACTGGGGGGGCATTCGTTATTACTTTCAAAATTTTCTAAAAGTAATGGCCGGAATGAGTATTTTATTACTTCTGGTATACATCAGTCTCAATCAAACAAATGGATTTCTCGGTGAGAGTTATAAAGCAGTGCTACCCTATAGTTTATTTGGGGCCTTGATTTTTGTCCTTTTGAGAAACGCTTTTGAATTTATGCAGGCCATGTCGAAAACAACTTTGGCAATGGCATTGGAAAACGTAGCGGCACCCATGGCAATGATTATTTTTCTTATGCTGCTAACTTGGTGGGATAAAACAATTCAGGCAACTTGGGTAATGACTGTCAACATCGGGATCTTCATTTTATTGACCGTGCTGATGTTCAAGCTCACCGTACCAAAACGTGAGCATCTACTGACTCAACCAAGCGGAGAGTCGCTGAAAATCTTCAATAAGTCTACGTTAGCTTTATGGGCAAGCTCAATACTTGACATGGCCTTTGTGAATGTGCCAACAATATTAGCGGCACACGTGGCATCGATGGCCGACGTGGGCCGTTTTTCCATAGCTTTTCGTTTCATTGGGATGATCGTCAGTTTATTGATGGTTGTCCGTGGGACCTTCGGACGTGATTTGATCAAGCAGTATCAAGACAAGAATTACGGTGCTTGCAACCTTTCACTTAGATCAATGCAAAAATTTGGTTTATTGATTTATGTGCCGATCATGCTGGTTTTTGCTATCGGCGGTGAGTTTTTATTTAACCTATTTGGCAAATCATTCGATGGTGCTTATCTGTACCTCTTGATATTAGGTGTAGGCCAATTGGTTTACGCGGCCTTTGGATTTTCTGGTTTTGCTTTAGTCGCGTTGGATGAAAGTAAATTTGAAGCCTTTGTTAGCCTACTATGTATTTTGTTGATGGTAGTCTTGGTCTGGCTATTGCGCGACTATTCTGCCAAAGGTGTTGCAATCGCATACAGCGTCAGCATTAGTTTGCGTTCATTTCTTCCCTACTTGTACGTCAGGCGAAAATTATCAAAATTAACTACAAATGGTATGCCATGAAACACGGATTCGTTTTTCCAGGTGATGTTATGGGTGGGCATGAAATGATGGCCGCAAAGATACTTTCGGCGTTGCAGCATGGAGGTAAGCGAGTGCTTGTCTTGTCCACACGAGCCATGTACGAGAAGCTAGCCCAATTCACCGGTCTGAACTTTGAATTTGTTGAGGTTCAATTCCTCACCTTTCGCTTTGAATCTTTTTTGGGTTATGCGAATCCCTACTATTTTAAAAACAAGGCACAAGCCAAAAGATACATTGCTGGTCTAACCAGTGTTACTGTTGTTTTAGGCGGAGTAAATTCCCACCATTCGACCACTCTGGCCATCGGGACGGCTTGTGCGGAAATGGGTATTGACGCACGTTTGTACATCCCCATGTTTCATTCACCAAAAGAGATGGATGTTAGTGTGATCAAAGGATTCTCAAATACTCGCTCGGCCAAGCGTGCTTTGGGTGCCGTAAGCACAGTGCTGACGATTGACGAGTATTGGGCTGAGCGGGTGCGGACATTTGCCAATCGGCACTCCTTAGGCTTGCAAGTCATTCACAACTATCTCTCCAGATCAATACCCAACTTAGCAGAGGTCAAAATTCAAAACGAGAGGAAACGATTCTGTGTGGTTGGTCGCATGGACAAAGAGCAGAAGGGAATGGACTACGTGGTCAATGTACTTGAAGTACTTAGCACCATGCCCGAACTGCCGCCTCATACCTGGGTGTTTATTGGGGATGGTCCTTATTTGGGAGAGATTAAGAAATTTGCAAAATCTTGTACTCATCCAAACATGGCATTTGAGTTTTGCGGTTGGCGCAAAGACAGTCTGACCATCATGCGGACATGTGATGCATTGGTACTTACTTCTCGCTGGGAGGGTATTCCCACAGTGGTGGCTGAAGCACTTATGTTAAATTTAAGTGTCTTTGCCTTTGACATCGCTGCCATTGATCTGTTATTGGTTAAAGATGAGTTAATACCATGCTTTGACTCTGCCTTATTCGCTGAAAAGCTTCGCTTGTACTTGGGTAGTAAGTCAACACTCATTAACCGACAGCGCCCCTATTTGGACATGATGTGTGATGAGTCCAGATTTCAACAAGAGGTCTTGTCTCGATACTAGGCGAATCTTAACTGACCTTGAGAAAGAATTATTGATAAACCACTAAAGTATTAGTTGCTGGTTGCGTGAGCCAATCAGACGTGCAAGTTTGATTTTATAGGTCTACGACTTCTTTTCAATTAAACCGATTTGATGAGCAATAATTTCGCGCTTATGAATCGCGTTTAACGAAATAATAAGACAAGCAAACATCACCCCGTCTGGAATGATGAAATCGACATTCAACACGATGTTCATCATCGTGTTGATCATTGCGCACAACAGAGCAATCTGTACAGAACTATTCGGTCTTTTAAGAGCAGTGTACTTCCAGTGCAAACTAATTTGATTGGCGATCAGCTTGACTCCAAATGTGAGGTAAATTAATGCTCCAACGATACCGTAACGGTAAGTGATGCCCACGATGCCTATGTCGTCAGCGAAAAAATACTTCCAAATTAATTGAGAATCAGTGATGGTGACTGCGCTCATCATCCCCATGCCAAATAGAGGAAAGCGCTCAATGATTTGTAACGCTTTTTTGTAGGAGTCAAAACGTACGTCATTACCCGCTGCATTTTGAATCGATAGGTGCTCAAAAAAACTTATGATGCCGAATGCCTGTCCAAGAATGATGATAGGTAGCAACATGAGAAAAATCGGCGCATGTCGTTTGCTTTTTAACAAAAAGAAATATGCCAACCCGCTGATTACGATCCCTGCATTCAGAGACCGACTCGTATAAAGGTTGAGCGACAAAATCACCAGACAAGAAAATAGAAACCAGGTTGCGCTATTTCCCTTATCTGTGGCGAGTTTATGCACAAACAAAATGCAACTGATTACCATGACCTTAAAGGGAATCTTTAGACGATAGCCTCGATAATCAAACGTGACTAATCCTGCTTTCCATGGGTCAGCTGAGACAAAGTACTCAGGCATAGGCAATATAAAGTAGGCGCACAGATAAACGATGACACTCCATTTGAAAACTGAGACTATGGTCGTCTCGATTTCCGCTGCAGACATTCCACTGACATATAGAAATACGATTGCTGGGCACAACAAATAGTTAAAGATGGCGCGATTGGCCAAAACGCTGGGAAGCATGGCCACCCCATTGTGGCTAGCAAATAAATAGGCTGGAATAGTTGTGACTAACGCTATGCCAACGATGGGGCCAAAGAACCAAAAATTCCAATTGATGGAGGTTTGTTTTATGTGCGCTGCAATGTAAGCTGAGTAGAAAAATAGCAAAAGCGTGACGCCCATGCTCAGTTCTTGCATTCGATTATAAAAAATATACTTACCTGACTGAAATCCACCAAAAAGTGCAACCCAAAGCATCACTTTGAGGATTGAGCGGTGAGATGAGGTGGTTTGCATCCGTGACGACAGGGTGTTGTAGTTGAGACTACCATCGTTGGAAGCCCCTCTGAGGGAATTACCTTGCTTCTAGTCTAATTGATACTATTATGCAAACTTCTTATATAAATTTTTAACTTGCCTTTTACTGACAGCTAAAATGTAAGCAAAGCCGAACCCAAGAAAGAATATGAAAAATACCTTAAATGGACTATCGACCATGGCCACAGTCAAAATTGCCGCAACCAAAAGCGTAACTTGATGAATGGCGTAAATGTCGAGCATTCGGCTATGTAACTCAATGGTGAATTTATTTTTAAAATTTAAATAACTTTGAAACAATCCGTTGAGGCTAAAAACAACCGACCAAGCAACTGCTACTTTGGTATAGGCAACGGGGATACCAGTGTCTGAAAACCGAATATACAAAAATAGTACGGCCGCCACTAGCATCCATAATTTGACTCGCTCCAAGTCGTACAACATTTTAGGTGTATTAATTACCAATATACCCGCACAGTAGTAGCAGGCAAATTGAATAATAGACGCCCAGTCATGAATGAAGTCCCGTTTGACAGGGAAAAAAGGTCGAAGATACAACTCGCTAATCAACGAAAATGCGATCAGAACACACATCACAAACATCGGATTCAATTGAATGCGGGGTAGGCTAAGACGTATATGGTCGTGAATGAACTGATGAATCACTACAAAAACCAAGATGTAGCCCAGATACCAGAGGTGATACCAGGATAAATGTCCGCGGCTCACATTAACAAAATACTCCTTCAAGTGAAGTCCGAACGAGGCATTTGGATTTGTGTGTAGATCTGCCAAGAAATCGGCCGCAGAAACCAACAAAGGAGTTCCAATAATCAATAAAGGTAGGAATTTTTTAGCAAATCGCTTGGCAATGTTTTGTTTTTTTATACTCAAACTAAGGGCAGAACCCGATATGAAAAACAAAAGTGGCAGTCGCCAACTGCTGATGATTTCGGCACTAAGTTTTGCCCATGGCATGGGGGTTAGAAAAATGCCCCAGCCTTCAGGTGAAAAAAGCTTACATGCGTGATAAAACACCATTGTGGTGAAGGCCAACACACGTAAATTATCAATGTAACTGAGTCTCGATTGAGTTATTGCCATGCAACATAGCCCCTATCTCTTAATTACCTTCACCATATCACCCAAAACCTTAGACCAAGTGTACTTCTCGCGTACGCGTTGACGTGATTCGCGCTCCATATAAGACCATATTTCACGGTCAGTCAGAAGAATGTGAATAGCTTGAGCCATTGTGGGAGCGGTGTCACAAATGGCCAAGTGCTGCATATGTGTGGCATCAATGCCTTCGGCGCCCACCGAGGTGGTAACGATTGGCAGTCCGCGGCACATGCTGTTGATTACCTTGACCTTTATGCCAGAGCCAAAACGCAGCGGCGCAAGGGACACCCGCGCTTGACTAAGCAGGGGCTCCAAATCCTCCACGAACCCGGTAAAGGTAACGTTTGGCAAGGCTTTGGCTTTTTCGGTCAGTCGAGGGTCGGGCTTGCTACCCACTATTTTTATAGTCACCTCCGGGTGTTGTTGGTTCACCAGCGGCAGCACTTCGTCAAAAAACCAAAGCAGGCCGTCCACATTAGCTTCCCAGTTGAGGGTGCCGACATAGATCAGCTCGGGTATTGTGCTTTCGAATCGCAAGTCAGGTAGGTCTAACTGACTGTCATCGCCCAAATGGTAAGTGACGTGGCATTTGCGACGGTCCACGCCAATTGTTGCGAGTGTGTCAATGTCATTGGGGGATGCAAAGACGATGTCGGCGCGCTCACACACTTGGCGTTCACTGGCTTTGACACGCATACCCTCCAGCCAAGTAACCAGCTTATAGGGAAGTGCTGCGTCGCTTTTGGCAAATCGCTCCCACATCAAGAAGGTGGCGTTGTGGGCGTGAAACACCACCTTTCCCTTGAAGTTTTTTGGGACGTACTGGGCTGATTCATAGTGGTCAACCAAAATCATGTCGTATTCGTCCGAAACCGCCTGAATTTGTGCTTTGAGCTTGAGAGATCGGTTTCGAAACACATTCAGGGGCATGCCAAAAGCGTAGCTTTTGAGTAGGTTCCAGGCAGTGCGTGGAACTTCCAACGTATTGCTTAAAAAATCGCGCAGCTGTACTTTTTCCAACATCGGACCAATGCTTTCATCGCCATAACGAATGGGGCAAGCCAGACCGACATCGAAATGCTGCGAGAGAAACTTGAGCATATTCCAGCTTTTCATCCGGCCACCGCTGCTTGCTGGATAGGGTAGCTCTATGGTGATCATTAGCAACTTTTGACCTGTGCTCATGAATCAGCGCTTCACTTTCTGCATGATCTTTCGAATGATGGCGCCCACCACCTCTTTTAATTTATTGATACGGTCAGTCTCAACCTTGTATTTTTGAATCTGCACCGGCAACCATGGTTTGATACTTTTGACAATGGCTTGGGGGGTGACACCCGTGTTGCTTTGAATTGTGCAAAAAATACCTCGCTGATCATTCGAAAACAGGTGTTTAAAATCAAAATTATCGTAGTCAGTCTTAAACCAAATATTTTGCTCGGCGTGAACCTTCAGGCCGCCTTCGCGAGGGGTGGTGACATGAAACTCAGATATTTTTCCACGGGCCTCGAGGTAGCTCCAGTAAAGGGTGTACTCAGTCCAATTGGTGGTGTACATAGACAACAATACTTCGTACCAAGTTTTCTGATGCTTCTCACTGATGTAGGCAGTCAACTCTTGACAAGCTTGTTTGGCCAAAATTTCTGGTGTGACACACAGCCCTGGTGTGGCAAGACTGGCTGGAAGCATCAGCACTTTGGCAGAACTTTCCCACCAATCTTGGTGATCCAATTTTGGTTCTGTTTGAACCAGTGCTTTGCCGTCTAAGATGAGATCGTCAAACCCAAACGACCGCGTTGCAAACATGTCGGGGTCAAAAACAATAAAGTAATCATTTTTCACCAATTCGGCACAAAACAACTTGATGATCTGCTGACGGTGCCATGGTCGCACCTCGTACCACTTGGAGAATTCTTTGAACTTTTCGAGATATAGGTCTTCGCAAACCAACCTGATAGGGATGTCGCTCCATTTTTCAGCATGCGACCTGATCTCAGCCTCTTCCTCAGGTGGGATGATGATGAGGAACTCGGAAATCAAACCCTTGGCCATGAATTTGCGTAATGACTCAAATAAAATATCACAGCGTCCAATGTTGTGCGGGTAGTGCCTCCCTTTGATCTTCAAAGCCATGATTGCACTTATTTTTTTCTCTGAGTTCATAATGTTACTTTTTAAATTTTCTGAAGAATGATTGAAAACTTCTTAATTCATTAGCCTTTTACCGCGACACTTCATTCCTCAATGAGGGCGCATGCAGATCTTCTACTAGAATGTAATTTAGATTTGTGAAAATTTGGGGGTATTTTGAGTCCATCTCTCAGAGTCATTGGCTACGTTTCTTTATTAGGTCCGCCAAGAGCCATTTTTTTACACGCCCAAGCCAAAGGCACTGGGAGTGAACTTGATGGAGTTCCTCTCTGGTTAGCTGTTGCTGCAGAATTAATTATCAGGGGCGTCATATACGTTTTGACGATTTTTTTGCTTCAAGAAATCATGGGGCGTCAAGACTTTCATCGCTATCAAATGTCTTACTTTGCAACTGGACTTGGTGTGGCCGGTATTTGTCACACACTCATTTATTTCCTGACATTAGGCTGGGGAGTTAGTCATTGGCAACTTTCATCTATGCAACGTGCTTATCGACTTGGACGAAATTTAACCTACTCTGTTGCCCCCACACTTGCAACCATGATAGGCGTATTGTGGTGGCAAGACATGAACCATATTCCTCTTTTCCAGGGCCAATTATTTTGGCAAATTCCAAGCTTCGTAGGGTTAGTTTTTGTAGCACTTGGAATTTTGGAAGCAGTTTTTGTAAAGCGTGTTCCGACTGGACTTGAAGCGGATGTCCAAGTATTGACTTCTCGCAACCAAAAGTAGCACGACTGAAGTTTTGACTTCAAAAAAATAATTTTTCAGAATTCAGCGTTCTGTTTTTTAGATGTATGAAATTAGCGGTTAACTCAATGAAATGACTGGAGACAGCACTTTCAATTTATTCCTCTGCCTAATCAGATTAATGTTTTCAAGAGCGTAACCACTCCAAAACGACTCGCCTGTTGAGCGCACGGCCTGAATCATCTTGATTATTTGCTTGGGGTAATCGCTTGCCATGTGCTTCAAGATGGATTTGATCACCATTAAGTCCCATAGACTGCAACAACTCAGCAACTGCATTTGCTCTGCGAACAGAGAGTTTTTGGTTATAGTCTTCGCTCATCACACTATCAGTGTGACCGCTGATAGTTAAGTGTCCTTGCTGCAAACTTGGCAATCTATTGACCCATTGTTGAATTCGCGCACGATCGTCGGGCTGAACGACAGCTATGTCAACCGGAAATAAAATGGTTAATCCTGAAATTTGGGCTGGAGTTGGCTCTACCTTTGAAACGGAAGGCGAAACTGGAACCACCGAAGGCCATTGGGTCGGACCAACAGGCTTAAAGTCAATTCTATTAGGCTCCTTAGGGTCCGAATGAGAGAAAAATGGCATCTTTGCTTCAATACTGGGCTGCCAACTACAACCGATCAGGCTCCAAACCAGCGTACAGACTAAAAAAACACTGATTGGCTTATTCACTAGTATCTCCATCAATAGAAATTTAGTTCAGAAATCAAATCTATTCGAACTTCAAACCACGTTCAAATGACGTACGTTAGAGAGTTTTAAATATTTAAGAATAACCTTTGGAACGTTTATCAGGCTAAGTGTGAGATATCGATCCGACATGGACTGATCAAGCAAGAGTAGTAGACCTAAAAATGCAGAGTCAATGCTATGTACTTCTTGCATATCCAGCACCAGACTGACACCTGCATTTTCAACCATGGTGAATGCCTGTCGAATGGGTAGCAAGTTGTCCTCCTTCCATGCCCCATTCAGCACTAAATGAGAATGAGTCTTTCCCTCCACCCATCGAAGACTGGCGCTATCGTACTTCTGGGTGTTTGCTTTGTGAATAGCTTGGTGAAGCATCAACGGTACAACGCGCGTTATTAGCAAACCAATGAATTCCAATCCATCGTAAAAATACCGCTTTATTAAAACGCTCTCTTCCTTGGTGCGCCACACCCACTCAAGTCCGTTACGCTGCATCCATGTCGGTGCCCTTCGGACGGTACCTGCCACAAAATTAACTACTGCGCCCAAATGCACGATGACTGGAGCATTAATCAGTTTGTGATTTCTGCAAATCCAGTCTTGCCCTTTGGCTGCACCCAGCGACACCACCACCATGTCCGAATTAGTTTCGTTAATGCAGCTAATGAGTTCATCACGGCCCATCTCCTCTAAACTACCAAATCCGGGATAGATGAACCCCGTGGGTAACATGCCCTTGGTATTTGAACCAATTGCCAAACTCGCGGCCTGCGCTGCACCCTGAGGACCACCGAAAAAAAATATTCGCCAAAGACTTTCGGTTTGTCTTCGCAATCCGTCGAAAAGATCGGATCCACTCACTCGCTCGTGAATTGGTATTTTTAATAGCTTCGAAATCCACACTATGGGCATTCCATCGGCCAGACTAAGATCACTCATGCATACTGACTCTCTGATATTTGGTTTTTTGTAACTGGTGATCAGAAAATTAAGGTTGGGTGTTGAAAAAAAACACTTTTGGCGAGTAATTCGTGAACGTTGCAGATGCTGCAATGCGTCTTTCATGGACATCGAATCGATTGGAAGCCCCATGACACAGTGCACATTTCTGGTGAAATCAGTCATATTTTTTTCGGAAAGTTGTGTTTTTTTAATTACCCATGAGCACTTGATAAACGCAAATCAATAGCCTGAAGGCTATATAAATTGGATTGAATTAAGTGATTAGACGAGAGCTTCACCACAACAGTGTTGCCGGACTGTGACTTTGCGCCAAGCCAAACCGCACGGTTTGATTGAATGCCTCATTGCCCAGGCATTAGGGTCTGGGCCATACTTGCCTTGTTTCATTTAAAGAAATTTATACAAGGCTCATCATGGGTGTTTCTCTTGACGGCAAACTGGTCGTCGCCATTTCATCGCGTGCGCTGTTCGATTTTGAGCAGGAGAACCAGGTGTTTGAGCAGGGCCAGGGACCACACAAAGACCAGGCCTATATGCGCTTGCAGCTTGACAAGCTGGAGCAGCCCGCTCTGCCCGGCGTGGCGTTTTCAATGGTCAAAAAACTCCTGGCGTTTAACGATGCGCAGGCCCAGCGGGTGGAGGTGGTGATCTTGTCGCGCAATGACCCGGTCTCGGGCATGCGGGTTTTTCGCTCGGCCCAGCACTATGGTCTGCCGATTGAGCGTGGCAGCTTCACGCGCGGCCAGCCACCGTGGCGCTACCTCAAGCCGCTGCACGCCAATTTATTTTTATCTACCCACCTGAGCGATGTGCGCGCTGCGCTGGACGCAGGTGTGCCCGCCGCCCAGGTGTACCCGCACTCGGCACACGCCAGCGAGGCCCACCCCAACGAAGTGCGCATCGCCTTTGACGGCGACGCCGTGCTGTTCAGCGACGAGGCCGAGCAGGTGTTCCAGGCGCAGGGTTTGGCGGCGTTTCAGCTGCACGAAAAGAGCAAGGCCGCCCTGCCACTGTCAGCAGGCCCCTTCAAGCCCCTGCTGGCCGCACTGCACCGCTTGCAACAAGAAGGCACGCCCGCCATGCGCGTGCGCACCGCACTGGTCACGGCGCGCAGCGCCCCAGCACATGAACGCGCCATCCGCACCTTGATGGACTGGAACATTGAGGTGGACGAAGCCATGTTCCTCGGCGGCCTGCCCAAGGGCGAGTTTTTGCGCGAGTTCGAGCCTGACTTCTTTTTTGACGACCAGACCGGTCACATCGAAGCCGCCTCCCGGCACGTTCCCTCGGGCCACGTAGCCAGCGGGGTGAGTAACCCGAAATCGGGCGAAACAGACTGACACCATGTCACTCCTGAAGAACATGTCCTTGATCAGTGCCTTCATCGCACGAACCTGGGCCTTGTCTCTGCCCTACTACCGCTCTGAGCAAAAGTGGCAGGCGCGCGGCCTGCTTGCCTCTATCACAGCTCTGAACCTGGGTTCGGTTTACATGTTGGTGTTGATCAACGACTGGAATCGGCTGTTCTACAACTCGCTGGAGTTACGTGATGTGGATGTCTTTTGGCTACAACTGGGGCGCTTTGCTCTATTGGCTTTTGCCTACGTGGTGATCGCCGCCTACAAGCTCTACCTCACCCAGTTGCTGGAGATGCGCTGGCGGGCCTGGATGACCGGCTTTTACCTTGACCGCTGGCTTGCCCGCCATGCTTTCTACCATTTGGAGTTAGCACGCTTCAGTGGGGATGGCGAAGCTACACCCGACAACCCTGACCAGCGTATTCAAGAAGACATCAACCTCTTCACCGCGCACACCGTGAGCCTGAGCATGGGCATCCTCAACGCCGTCGTCACGCTGGTCAGCTTTGTCGGCATTCTCTGGGGCTTGAGCGGCATTTTTACGGTGGATGTGCTGGGCACACATTTCGAAATCGCTGGCTTTATGGTGTGGGCCGCCCTGCTGTACTACGCCGTGGCCAGTGGTCTGACCCACTTCGTCGGGCGACCGTTGATTCAGCTCAACTACAACCAGCAACGCTACGAGGCCGACTTTCGCCACCACTTGATGCGCGTGCGCGAGTACAGCGAAGCGATTGCGCTGGACCGGGGCGAGGCCGTGGAGCGCACACAGCTAGACCACCGTTTTTCCCGGGTGCTGGTCAACTACCTGCAACTGCTCAAAACCCAGAAGAACCTGACCTGGTTCACCGTTGGCGTGTTCCAGGTAGCGGTAGTGTTCCCTTTTGTCGTCGCCGCCCCGCGCTTCTTTAGCGGGGCCATTCAGTTGGGTGAATTGATGCAAATCGCCTCGGCCTTTGGCCGTGTGCAAGAGGCGCTGAGTTGGTTTGTAGAAAACTACGATCAACTGGCCACCTGGCGAGCCACGACCGACCGGCTCACACGTTTTGAAGACCATATTGCAGCGTTAGAGCACACCAAACCAACGTCAGCGTCTATAGATTCAACAGCACTTCAAGTGGATGGTTTGTCCGTGTCCTTACCCACTGGGGTCATGCTGTTGGTGGATGCTGCCTTGCACGCCCAACCCGGCGACACAATTTTGTTGCAGGGCATCTCCGGCAGCGGCAAGTCCACCCTATTTCGCACCCTGGCGGGCATCTGGCCGTTCTCACAAGGGCAAATATCCCTGCCCAAAGACGCCATGTTCATCCCGCAACGCCCCTACTTCCCCAACGCCAGCCTTCGCGATGCCTTGGCCTACCCCAGCCCATCCAGCGACTACAGCGACGCAGCCTTGCAAGGGGCGCTGACCCACGCCCTGCTGCCCGAGCTGACCGGCCGTCTGGACGAAGTCAAAGCCTGGGGCCAACAACTCTCAGGCGGTGAGCAGCAACGTCTGGCACTGGCCCGAGTATTCCTCAAAAAGCCGCGCTGGGTGTTTGCCGATGAGGCCACCAGCGCACTAGACGAAGCGGCCGAAGGTCTACTCTACACGCGACTGATTGAGATGGTTCAAACCGCGCAAGGCGCGTTGATTTCCATCGCTCATAGGCCCGGCATCGCGCGCTTTCACGACCGGGTTTGGAGCCTGGATCGGCTGCCAAGCGGGGCGGCGGCTTTGTATGGTGTGAGGGAAACTAAAGTCGTCATTCCCGCGAAGGCGGGAATGACGGATCTATAGGGTCGGGCCTGATAAAAACCGCTCATACCCCCGCGCCCGCAATTCACAAGCCGGGCAGGTCCCGCAGCCATAGCCCCAGGCGTGGCGGTGCTGGCGGTCACCCAGGTAGCAGGTGTGGGTGTGTTCGATGATGAGATCGATCAAGGCCTTGCCGCCCAGCGCCTCGGCCATGCGCCAGGTGTCGGCTTTGTCGATCCACATCAAGGGGGTTTCGATCAAAAAGCGGTGGTCCATGCCCAGCGAGAGGGCGAGCTGCATGGCTTTCATGGTGTCGTCGCGGCAATCGGGGTAGCCTGAGAAGTCGGTCTCACACACGCCGGTGACCATCACCTGCAAGCCACGCCGGTAGGCCACGGCGGCGGCTAGGGTCAGGAACAAGAGGTTGCGCCCCGGCACAAAGGTGTTGGGCAGGCCGCTGGTCTCCATCTTGAAGGCGGTCTCGCGTGTGAGCGAGGTGTCGCTCACCTCGCCCAGCACCGCCAAATCGAGCAAATGGTCTTGGCCTAGTTTGCTGGCCCACTGGGGGAATTGACGCCGGATTTCGTCCAGCACCACCAAGCGCGCTTCCAGTTCCACACGGTGGCGCTGGCGGTAATCAAAGGCAATAGTTTCTACGCGCTCATAGGTCTTGAGCGCGTGGGCCAAACAGGTAGTGGAGTCTTGTCCACCGGAGAATAAAACGAGGGCTGTCTTGTGCATGGCCTCGATGTTAAATCAGGCGGATCAATCAGGTTTAGGCCAAGCGCTCTTTCAAACGAAGCTGATTGGGCAGCGGCACGGAGCGGCGCAGCACGTCTTCCGCTAGCCAAAGGGCCGACCGTTTTGCGCGCTCGGCCACCATGGGCAGGGGCAGGTTGACGTAGTCGTCGTTGAAGACTTCAAAGCTGTAGTCACCCCGGTAGCCCAGACGATCGAGCTTGATCACCAGATTCACCAGGTCATCGGTGTGCACGCCCTCGCCGGGAAAGACGCGGAAGGTGCGCGCGGTGCTCATGCGCTCTTCAAAGGTGCGGGTCTCTTGCCACATGAAGTCGGCCAGTTGCACCAGAAAAATTTTGCTCGGATCGAGGTAGTCAATCTCGTCCAGTGGGGTCTTGGCCGCCAAGATATGGTACGAGTCAATGCCCAGACCGAGGTTGGGGCAATCGGCCCGGCACACCACATCCCACGCGGTGGTGAACTCGTTAATAGTGCGGCCCCAAGAGAGGCTTTCATAGGCGATCTTGATGCCCAGGGGCACGGCCAGCATGGCGAGCTTGCGCAGGTCGCGCGCAATCGCGTCCAGGTCTTGCGTGGCGTGGGTGGAGGTGGACGAGCAGGCCAGCAAGACCTTGCAGTCCAACGCGGCGCACATCTCCAACATGGACTTGGCAATGTCCACCTTGTACTGGTGCAGGTGACCCGACAGTCCCTCAAAATCGCGCAGCACCTGGAAACCCGTGCCGCGCAAGCCGCTATTGCGCACGGCCTGCACTGCGGCTTTCACGCCACCTGGGTGGCCCACTAGGTCATTGGCTTTGAGCATGACTTGGCTGAAGCCAGCCTCGGCCATGGCCTCCAGCTTAGCCTCTATCGGGCCGGCCAGGGTGATGGTGTCCATGCCAAAACCGGCAATGGCACTGTTAAAACCGCTGCTCATGATGGCTCGCTCTGCACCAGCTCAAACACCACCGAGCCAAGGTAGGTCTTGCTGATGGCCCCGCGCGACTCGGTGTGCGCGGCTTGCGTCTCCACAAACTCCACGCCCAGCTTGCGCAAGGCCGCCACCGCCGCCAGCACATCGGGCACGCCAAGGCCTATGCGCTGCAAGCGTTCATCAGCGTCCAGCACATTCACCTCAGGCTCCACCAGTTGCAGCATGAAGCCCTGGCCGGGGGTAACGCTGGATGTGCGCAGCAGCGTGCCCTTGGGCATGATGCCAAAGCGCTGCTCGTCCGGGATCAAGGCAATGCCAAACAGCTCACGGTAGAACTCGATCCAATCGTTGCTGCGCTCGGGGCCGATGTACTGCACCACGCCAAAGAAGTGGATGCCAGCGGTAGCCGCTGGTCTTTGCTCCACCGTGGGGATGGGGATGAAGTCCACGTCGTAGATCGAAAACTCGCGGTAGCGGTCCACAAAGTAGATGCGGCTGCCACCTGCGCCGTGCACGGCGGGGATGTTGAGCTCCATCACCTCTGCATGGGTGGGCACAGCCCAAGCGCCGCGTTCCAGCACAAAGTTGAAAGCAGCCCGGGCATCACGCACGCGCAGGGCAATGGCCGAGATGCTGGGCACGTCATTCGTGTGCGCCGCACCTTTGGCGTCGTGCGCGTTGACAACAATGTTGAGCGCGCCCTGGCGGTACAGCAGCACCTCGCGCGAGCGGTGGCGCGCCACGGGCTTGAAACCCATCATCTCCAACACCTGGCCCAGCGCCTGTGGCTTGGCCGTGGCGTATTCGATGAACTCGATGCCATCCAGCCCCAGTGGGTTGGCGGCGTCGCTGAACGAAGCCTGCAAAGGCTCGCGGCCATCAACGGGACGGGTCAGCAAATCACTCATGGCATCTCCTAAACAGCAGCGGGTGTGGCAGCAGCAGCCCCACCCAAAAACAAACGCTCAATGTGCGGATCGGCCAGCAATTCGCTGGCGGGTTTTTGTAGTACCAAGCGGCCCGACTCCAGCGCAATCGCCTCGTCCGAAATCTTGAGCGCACTTTTGACATTTTGCTCCACCATCAGCACCGTCGTGCCTTGGTCGGCTAGCTTGCGCAAAAGCTTGAACACGTCTTGCACCACCAAGGGCGACAAGCCAATGCTGGGCTCGTCAATCAACAAGACCTTGGGCCGCAAGAGCAGCGCGCGCCCCACTTCCAACTGCTTTTGCTCACCGCCCGAGAGGCTAGACGCCAAGCTGTTCATGCGCTCTTTGACGCGGGGGAAAAACTCCAGCACTTCAGGGATGCGCTCGTTTGTGGTCTTGCTACCCAGGGTGATGCCGCCCAGCTCCAGGTTTTGCAACACAGTCAGCTTGCCGAACAGGTTGCGGCCCTGCGGCACAAAGGCAATGCCCTTGGCCAACAGTTCTTTTTGGCTCGCGCCGCTTACGTCTTCACCGTTCAAAAGCACCCGGCCCTGACGGGGTTTGAGCAGGCCAAACAAGGTCTTGAGCACGGTGGATTTGCCAGCGCCATTCGGGCCGAGCAAGAGGGTGATGGAGCCGGTTTTGGCTTTGAAACTCAGGTTGTTCAGGATCATGAAATCCTTGTAGCCCGCCACCACGTCGTCGAATTCAATGCAAGTGCTCATGTCAGCTCCCGAGGTAGGCGTCTAGCACCTGCTTATTGGCGCGGATTTCGTCCGGCGTGCCGATGGCCATCACTTGGCCTTCGACCATCACCATGATGCGGTGGCACAAGTCCATCACAAAGTCCATGTTGTGCTCGATCACGACAAAAGAGCTGCGCTTGCCAAAACGCGGGTTGCGGTTCAGATCCTTCAGCAAGGTGCCGATACCGCCAACCAACGACGGGTTGACCCCGGCGCAAGGTTCGTCCAGCAGCACCAGATCAGGCTCGCTCATAAAGGCCATGGCGATGTCCACCAGCTTTTGCTGGCCGTAAGACAACTCGCCCGCTTTTTTGTCGGCCACGTGGCGAATGCGGAACTGGTCGATCAAGGCGTCGGCTTTGTCACCCAGACCCGAATCGCTGGGCGCGAACATGCGGCTGAACATCGTGCCTTGGTGCTCTTGTGCGGCCACGATCAGGTTGTCACGCACGCTCATCTTGCCAAACACTTGCAGGGTCTGGAAAGTGCGGCCGACACCGCGCCGGTTGAGTTCCAACGGGCCGAGCTGCGTCACGTCCTCGCCATTGAGTTCGATCTTGCCGGCGTCTGGTGTGATCTGGCCCAGCATGGAGTTGAACAGCGTGGTCTTGCCCGAACCATTGGGGCCGATCACGCCAAAGATTTCACCAGGGAAGACTTCAAAACTGACACCGCCCACGGCTTGAATCGCACCGTAGGCTTTCTTCAGGCCGGTCACTTTAAGGATGGGATTGAGAGAAGGGGCGCTCATGCTTGGGCTCCCTGTTGTGTCACGGCCTGTGATGCGACTTGTGCTGCGGCTTGTGCCGATGCAGTGCGATCAGCCGAGGCTTGCTTGGCCAGCTTCTTGGCACGGATGCGATCCGGGATGCTCAGCAGCCCATCAGGCAACCAAATCATCAGCAGCACCACCGCCGAGCCAAACACAAACAAATACCAGCCTTGCGCAAAGCGCAGCCACTCAGGCAAGATCACGCCCGCCGCCGCACCCAACACCGGGCCAAAGAAGTAGCCCGCACCGCCCACCACCACCATCAAATACATCATGATGCTTGATGCCACCGTAAAGGGCGCAGGCTCGATGAACTCCACCAGCGAGGCAAACAAGGCCCCGGCCAAACCGGCATACACCGCACCAATGGCAAAGCTCAGCAAGGTGTAGCTACGCACGTCCACGCCAAGGCTCTCGGCACGGATGGGGTTGTCGCGCAGAGCTGTAAAGGCCTTGCCCCAAGGGCTGCGCAGCAAGCCGTAGAGCAGCAGCGCCAAGACCAGCGCCATGCCCAGTACAAAGTAGTAATAAGCCAGGTTGCTGCCCATGCTAAAGCCGAACAACTCAGGCCGCGCAATGTTGTTGATGCCGAAGGTGCCGCCGGTGAGCCACTCTTCATTGCGCATCACCAACCAGACGGCGGTGTTGAAACCTAAGGTGGCAAACGCGAGGTAAATGGTTTGCACCCGCAGCGCGGGGAAACCCAAAATCAAACCAATCACAAAGCACAGCGCCGCCGCAGCGGGCAGGCCCAGCCAGAAGCTGATGCCCGCCTTCATCATGATGGCCACGGTGTAAGCGCCGATGCCAAAGAAGGCCGCGTGACCCAGCGACTTTTGGCCCGCATAGCCCAGGGTGAGATTCAAGCCCATGGTGGCAATGATGAACACCAGCCAATAGGTCAGCAGGTAGATGCCGTAGTTCTTGAGGAACTGGGGCGCGATCAGCAATGCCAGCGCAGCAACGATCGCGCCGATAAGTTTGATATTTTTCATACCTTGCGCTCCTCTTTCATGCCCAGCAAGCCCTGGGGTTTGAACAGGATGACGACCATGAAGATGACCAAGGCCACAGCGTCCTTGTAAGCCGGGGAGATATAGGCCGCAGCCAGGTTCTCGGCCACGCCCACAATCAGCCCGCCCAGCAGCGCGCCCCGGCTGTTGTTGAAGCCGCCAATGATGGCGGCGAAGAAGGCCTTGTTGCCCAGTGAATCACCCATGTCAAATTTAGCCAGGTAGGTGGGCGTAACCAGCAAGGCCGCCGCCACCGCCAGCACCGCATTGATGGCAAAGGTGTAGAAGATCATGCGCGGCACGTCGATGCCCAACACGCTGGCGCTCTCGGTGTTTTGCGCCACGGCTTGCATGGCACGGCCTGTGATGGTTTTAGCCAGAAAAGCTTGTGTGCCCATCACCAGCAGCAGAGCCAGTGCAAACGTGCCAATGTCAGACAGCGACACCGTCACACCGGCAATGTTGTAGAGCGTGTCAGGGAACAAGCTGGGGAAAGGGTGCGCCTCAGCGCTGTAGGCCACGCGCAAGCCGTTTTTCATGGCGATGGACAGGCCAATGGTGGCCACCACAATGGGCATCATGCCGTATTTGAACAGCGGGTCCACCACGCCGCGCTTGAAGGCCCAGCCCAGGATAAAGACCGACACCAAACAAGCCAGAAAGAAGCTGGCCATCAGCGGGAAACCCGCCGTCAAAAAGGCCAACATCATGAAGGCGGGCAGCATCACAAACTCGCCCTGGGCAAAGTTGATGGTGCCGCTGGCCTGCCACAAGAGCGTGAAGCCCAGGGCAGCCAGCGCGTAAATCGCGCCTGTGGACAACCCACTGAAGAAGAGTTGAAAAAAATCGGTCATGGGTTGCCCTGGGCTGCTGGTTTTAACGCTTACTTTTTAGCGACATTGCCCACCGCAGGCAAGGTCTCCACCACCACTTGGCGGCCATTTTTCACCTCGACCAAGAAACTCTCACGGTCCAAATCACCATTCGCATCAAAGGTCACGTCCATGATGATGCCGGGGTATTTTTTGGCGCTGATGTGCAGGCCCTTCATGGCTTGAGCGACGGCCTTGCGGTCCAGCTTGCCAGCCTTTTCAATCGCGGCTTTCAAGGTGTAAACGCCCATATAGCCTTTGATGCCGTTGTGATCAGAGATGTACTGGTAGGCCTGGTAGAACTTACCTTTGAAGGCCAGCATCAAGGGGTTCGGCGCATCGACCGTCAAGCCGACGTGGGCCACCGCACCGTTGGCGGCGTCACCTGCGAGTTCAATCACTTTTTGACCGGTCAAAGTGGTCTCGCCAATGATGGGCTTAGTCCAACCCTGTTTGCGCAACTCGCGTAGGGCGCGGGCGGACTCTTCTTCATTGGTATAGACAAACACGGCGTCCGCATTGCTCTGCTTGGCCTTGAGCACGGCGGCAGAGAAATCAACCTGGCCCGAGTCGGTGGAGATGTCCGCCACGATCTTGGTGGCCGTGCCTTCCAGGTTTTTGGCGATGGCGTCACGCCCGCCTTTGCCGAAATCGTTGTTCACATAAATCACAGCCAAGGTTTTGGTTTTACCTGCGATGTAGCGCGCCAATTTGGGAAAGCTGCTGGACTGGCCAAAGCTGGTGCGAAACACATAGGGGTTGCCCTGAGCGGTAATGCTGGCCGCCTCACCGCCGGTGAAGTTGGGCACCTCTGCGCGGCGCGACTCGGCCATGCTGACCATGATGGAGCCTGAGAACACCGGGCCGTAGATGGCGAACACGCCGTCGTCAATCGCTTTTTGCGTCAAGCCCTTGGCCACGCCGGGGTTGGTCTGCGTGTCAGACGTGGTGGTCTGAAGCTTCTTGCCCAAGATGCCGCCCGCCGCGTTGATTTCTTTCACCGCCAGCTCCACACCGTTCTTGAAATTAGTGCCTGCCGAGGCACCAGCACCTGAAAGCTCCACAATGTTGGAAATCTTGATGACTTCTTGGGAAAATGAAGCTGTAGCGGTCATAGAAAGAGCACAAGCAGCCACTAATTTGAGAGCAAAACGTTTATTCATGAAGAGTCCTGGTTTGAAGTTGGGCCACTCACAATGAATGCGGCCGAATGGGAACCTTGAACTCTAGCCAGTTCATTGCGTATCGACTAAGACTTTTGCAGGCAAAATGATCGATTAACGAACATTAAAGTCCGATAATCGAACGAAACTAGGGTTTCCCCTGTGAATCGTAGTGTTCCCACAGCAAACTCACAGTGACACCAAAGCACCTGAGCCACTCATGGATTTAGCCACCCCCCAAACTCTGGACAAACGCGACTGGATTGCTGGCCTGGAAAAAGGCCTCTCCATCATCGCATCCTTCAACGACGCCAACCCACGCCAGACGGCCAGTCAGGCCGGTCAGCGCTGCGGCATCACCCGTACTGCCGCACGGCGCTATTTGCTCACCCTGGTGCACCTGGGGTTTGTGGCCAGTGACGGCAAATTGTTTTGGTTGACGCCGCGTGTTTTAAGACTAGGCCAGAGCTACCTCGAATCAGCCCGTCTGCCGCGCACGGCACAGCCCTTTTTGCAGCGCATCACCGCAGGCACGGGAGAGATTGCCTACCTGAGCGTGCTGGACGGTGATGAGACGGTTTACATCGCCCGCAACGGCGCCAACCGCAGCATCAACACCGGCTTTGTGCTGGGCTCACGCGCCCCAGCGCAGGTCACCGCCGCAGGCCTGCTGATGCTAGCCATGCGCACGCCTGAGGCCTGTACCCACTGGCTTGACACAGCGACCCTGCGCGCCTACACACCGCACAGCATCACCAGCAAGGAGCGCATGGCCACAGAGTTCGAGCGCATCCGCGCGCAAGGCTGGGCGATTTCAGAGCAGCAATACGAGCTGGGCTTCAGAGGCATCGCAGTGCCTATGCAAGACCGCAATGGCACGCTGCTCGGCGGGCTCAACGTCTCTATGCGCATGGGCAATGAGAGCAGCGAAGACGCGGTCAAGCGAGTGCTGCCTGTTTTGCAAGAGACGGCGCGAGCGATGCGCAATCTAATTTAATCAACAGAGCTCAAACCCGCTCAACAATCAGCGCAATCCCCTGCCCCACGCCGATGCACATGGTGCACAGGGCGTAGCGACCACCAATGCGGTGCAACTGGTTCACGGCCGTCATCACCAAGCGCGCACCACTGGCCCCCAGCGGGTGGCCCAGGGCAATCGCGCCGCCATTGGGGTTGACGCGGGCGTCGTCGTCAGCCAGTCCTAAATCACGCAGCACGGCCAAACCCTGAGCCGCGAAGGCTTCGTTGAGTTCGATCACGTCCATCTGCGCCAAGCTCAAGCCTGTGAGCGCCAGCACCTTGCGGGTGGCCGGGGCCGGGCCAAAGCCCATGATGCGCGGGGCCAAACCTGCCGTGGCCATGCCGACCACGCGGGCGCGTGGTGTGAGGCCGTAGCGCGTGGCGGCGGCCTCAGAGGCCAGCAGCAGGGCACACGCGCCGTCGTTCACACCGGAAGCATTGCCGGCGGTCACCGTGCCGTCAGGGCGCACCACGCCTTTGAGTTTGGCCAGTGATTCAATCGTGGTGTCACGCGGGTGCTCGTCTTTGCTGACGATGATGGCGTCGCCCTTTTTCTGCGCGATGCTCACCGGGGTGATCTCGGCGTCAAAGAAGCCGCTAAGTTGCGCCTTGACGGCGTTTTGTTGCGAACGCAGAGCCATCATGTCTTGTGCCAGTCGCTCGATTTTGAAGTCATCCGCCACGTTCTCAGCCGTCTCGGGCATGGAGTCCACACCGTACAGCTCTTTCATGCGCTTGTTCACAAAGCGCCAGCCGATGGTGGTGTCGTACACGGCGTTGGTGCGGCTAAAGGCGCTCTCGGCTTTGGGCATGACAAAGGGCGCGCGGCTCATGCTCTCCACACCGCCCGCAATCATCAGCTCAGCCTCGCCACTGCGAATGGCGCGCGCCGCCGTGCCCACAGCGTCCATGCCTGAGCCGCACAAGCGGTTGATGGTGGCACCGGGCACGTCCATGGGCAATCCGGCCAGCAGCGCAGACATGCGTGCCACGTTACGGTTGTCTTCACCGGCCTGGTTGGCGCAGCCATAGAGCACGTCACTTACTGCCGCCCAATCGACATTTGCGTTGCGTGCCATCAGCGCTTTGATGGGCAGTGCGCCGAGGTCGTCGGTGCGAATGGAAGACAAAGCGCCGCCGTAGCGGCCAAAGGGGGTTCGTTGTGCGTCGCAGATGAAGGCTTGTGTCATGTCGGGTTCTTTCTCAAAAAATGTGATTGTGGCTCAAACTTGGTTGGTGTTCGCCTACGCTTGCGTACGTCTGACTCTGTGCTTGTGTACGCCTCGGCACTTAGGGTAAATGGCTACGCGGCTGTCCCCCGCCCTTCGGGCTCCTCCTTGATGCCGCTACTCCATTCACCCCAAGCGCCGAGGCAGCGAGCATGGTGGGTGTGCGACATGACTGGATTCCCGCCTTCGCGGGAATGACGAAAGGGAATGGAATGACGAGACGTGTTGGCAAGATCAGGTCGGTGTCGCGCTCAGCGCAGCGGCATCAGCCTGATCCCGCGAAGCAATGGCGCATGACGTGTCATCCCGAGAGGCATTAATACGTCTCCAAATGCAGTCGCCCTTCGCGTTTAAGTGCCGCCCCTACGGTCGCCCAATCCAAACCGGACTGCTGCGCCACGTCACGCAAGGCCAGCACCACGCCTTCCTCCATGCTTTTGAGGCCACAAACATAGAAGTGGCTGTTGCCGTCTTTGAGCAAAGCCACCAGATCAGCAGCGCGCTCACGCATCGCGTCTTGAACGTAGCGCTTGGGTTGACCGGGGGTGCGGGAAAAGGCGAAGTGGATGTCGATGAAATCTTTGGGCAAGTTTTGCAGGGGGCCGAAGTAGGGCAACTCGGCCTGGCTGCGCGCGCCGAAGAACAGCATCAACTTGCCGCCTTCAAACTTGCCCGAGGCCCGCAGGCGACGACGCCACTCGGTCATGGCGCGCATGGGGGCGCTGCCGGTGCCGGTGCAGATCATCACGATGTTGCTCTTGGGGTGATTAGGCATCAGGAACGAGCTGCCGAAGGGGCCGATCACCTGCACCGTGTCGCCCACCTTCAGGTCGCACATGTAGTTGCTGCCCACACCACGCACCGGCTTGCCCTGGTGGTCTTCCAGCACGCGTTTGATGGTGAGTGAGACATTGTTGTAACCGGGGCGCTCGCCATTACGCGGGCTGGCAATTGAGTACTGGCGGGCAAAGTGCGGCTTGCCTTTGTCGTCGGTTCCGGGCGGCAGAATGCCGATGGACTGACCTTCCAGCACAGGGAAGGGCACGGCGCCAAAATCCAGCACGACGTGATGGGTGTCGTAGTCGCTGCCCGCCGTCTGGCCAACTTCCGTCACGCGGAAGTTACCTGTCACGGTGGCGGTGCTCGGCCCCGTCTTGGGGCCATAGAGGTTGGTGTAAGCGTGTGCTGCCGACCAGGGTGGCAGCGTGGAACCCCAGGCCGAAGAGACAAAAGCGGCCTCACCCGATTCGAGTTGGGTTGGCGGCACGGCTTGCGGCTGAACCACCATCGAAACCACCTCGGCATCCACCCCTTCAGGCAGCGGCACTTCAGCTGGCAAATCGTCCCAACCCAGTTGCTCTTGAGGTGTGTAGGCCTTGGCCTTGAGCATCACGCGCCAGTTGTCGATGGAGCCCGTGGGGCAGGGCGAGATGCAGTCCATGCAGAGATTGCATTTGTCGGCATCCACCACGTAGTTGCGCGAGTCGTGCGTGATCGCCTGCACCGGGCAGATGGCCTCGCAGGTGTTGCAGCGGATGCATATCTCGGGGTCGATCAGGTGCTGTTTGATCACTTGGGTTTGACTGATGTCCATGGCGCTCTCCAAAACAGTTTTTCTATTGAAACAGGGGGCTACTTGGGCCCCCTGTATTGTCTCTCTCAAACTTCAGTGATCAATTGAATCGAACGTATTCAAAATCCACCGGCTGGCGGTTGATGCCCATCACAGGCGGCGCAATCCAGTTGGCAAATTTACCCGGCTCCACCACGCGTCCCATCAAGCTGGCGACATAGGCGCGGTCTTCTGCGGTGGGCAACCATTTGGATTCATTGGCTTGCCACTCCACCGCACTCACCACACGGCCATCAGGCGAAACTTTCACACCCGAAAGCGCACCGATGTTGCGGTGAAAAGCCTTGTGCGGCACGGTCAGGCGCTGGGGCAAACCGGCTTTCTCGATCACGCGGTTCCAACGGCCCACACCGGCCACCGAGTCCTTGATGAAGTCATCACGCAGCACCTCGTTCAAGGCGTTGAGCAGGGGTACTTCTTTCTCGATGAGTTGACCATCACGGGCTTCCAGAATCTTGTAGCTCTGGCCCTTGAGCACGTGGTCGTCATCGCGCTTGCCTTCTTCAAAACGGCCCTTGATGCCGGTGGAGTAGAACGTGGCCGCGTTGCTGGACTCGTCCGCGCCAAACAGGTCAATGGTCACGCTGTAATGGAAGTTGAGGTAGCGCTGCAAGGTGGGCAAATCGATCACGCCAGCGGCGCGCAGCTTGGCCACGTCGTCGGTCTGTAACTCGTTCATAGCGGCCACGGTGCGAGAGATCACACGGCTGATGCCGGACTCGCCGACAAACATGTGGTGGGCTTCTTCGGTCAGCATGAACTTCGTTGTGCGTGCCAGCGGGTCAAACGCGCTCTCGGCCAAGGCGCAAAGTTGGAACTTGCCGTCGCGGTCGGTGAAGTAGGTGAACATGAAGAAGGCCAGCCAATCCGGCGTGGCCTCGTTAAAGGCGCCCAAGATGCGTGGGTTGTTGGCGTCACCGCTGCGGCGCTCAAGCAGCGCCTCGGCTTCTTCACGGCCATCACGACCAAAGTGCTTGTGCAGCAGATACACCATGGCCCACAGGTGGCGGCCTTCTTCGACGTTGATCTGATAGAGGTTGCGCAGGTCGTACATGCTGGGCGCGGTCAGGCCCAGATGGCGCTGCTGCTCCACCGACGCTGGCTCGGTGTCGCCCTGGGTCACGATGATGCGGCGCAAATTGGCGCGGTGCTCGCCGGGCACGTCTTGCCAAGCTTTTTCGCCTTTGTGGTCGCCGAAGTGAATGGTGCGATCAGCCTCACCGGGGTTCATAAAAATGCCCCAGCGGTAGTCCTTCATCTTGGTGTGGCCAAACTGGGCCCAGCCTTGGGGGTCCACGCTGACGGCGGTGCGCAAATACACCTCGCTGTCCACCGAACCTTCGGGGCCGACATCACCCCACCAGTCGATGAAGTTGGGCTGCCACTGCTCCAGCGCGCGTTGCAGCGTGCGGTCGTCGCTCAGGTTGACGTTGTTAGGGATTTTTTGGCTGTAGTCGATGCTGCTCATGGAGTTCTCCTAATGGGGGGTTGGTTAAACGCGATTCCAGTCAAAGGCGGATTTCTCGCCTTTGCCATAAACCTTGAGTGCGCCCTTTTCGCCGACGGCGTTGGGGCGCTGGAAGATCCAGTTCTGCCACGCAGTCAAGCGGCCAAAGACGCGGGTGAACATGTTCTCGGGGCCGTTAAAGCGCAAGTTGGCTTCCATGCCGGTCAGCGCGTCGGGGCTCATCGCGACACGCTCTTCGATGGCAATGCGCACTTCATCCGCCCAGTCGATGTCGTCCGGGTTGCTGGTGACCATGCCGATGGCAAACGCAGCATCGGCGTCCAAGGCCTGGCCTGCCTTGGCGCGCACCGCTTCGAGGGCGGGCGCTTCGTCATAGAAGCGACGCTGCAAACGGCTCTGGCCGGTGACCATGGGGTACAGGCCGAAGTTGGTGTCTGAGACGGCAATTTTCGGGGTCTTGGCTTCGTCATCCGGCAGAGCCAACATGTAGCTGCGGTCGCAGGCCAAGGCCAGCTCAAGGAAGGTGCCCGCAAAGCAGGAGCCCGACTCGATCAAGGCAAACAGGCTGCGCGAGGACACGTCCAGGCGGCTGAACGTGCGGCGCAGCAGGCCAATGGTTTCACGCACCAACCAATGGTCTTTGTTGGCCAGCAGCGTGGCATCCATCGCCAGCACAGCGGCAGCGTCGCCCTCAGTCTTGATGAGCCACAGACCAATGTCGTTCTCATTGGTGCGCATCTGGAGAATGGCGTCTTCCAATTCACGACCCATCGCCAGCGGGTACCAGGCCGCGCCCGCCGCTTCAATACCTGCAATGTCGCCGGGCTGCGCACCCACCGGGGCCTTGACGGTGAAGGTCGCGGTGCGCTTGGCGCGGTCAATCTCGACTGTGACGTTGGGGTAACGCAGCGCGTCGGCCTCTAGCGTGCAGGCCACGGGCGGCAGGGCCACACCCTTGCCGTTGGCGGGGCGGTCGCTCTGCGCGGCCAGCTCCAGTGCACGCGCTTGCACTTTGGCTGCAAAAACTTGGGGCTTGGCAATGTCGTCCACCAAACGCCAGTCCTTGGCTTTTTGGCCACGCACGCCTTCCACACTGGTGCAAAACAGATCGGCCAAATCATGGCGCACATGCTTCTTGTCGGTCACCCGGGTCAGGCCACCGGTACCGGGCAACACGCCCAGCAGCGGCACTTCGGGCAGGCTGACCGCGCTGGCACGGTCGTCCACCAAAATGATCTCGTCACACGCCAGTGCCAACTCATAGCCGCCGCCCGCGCAAGCGCCATTCACGGCCGCGAGAAACTTCAGACCGCTGTGGGTGGATGAGTCTTCCAGACCATTACGTGTCTCGTTGGTGAATTTGCAGAAATTCACTTTCCACGCGTGGCTACTCACGCCCAGCATAAAGATATTGGCCCCGGAGCAAAACACCTTGTCCTTGGCGCTGGTCACGACCACGGTGCGCACCTCAGGGTGCTCAAAGCGGATGCGGTTGATGGCATCGTTCAGTTCAATGTCCACGCCCAGGTCATAGCTGTTGAGCTTGAGCTTGTAGCCGGGGCGCAGGCCCGCGTTCTCGTCAAAATCGGCCTTGAGGGTGGCCACGGCCCCGTCAAAGCTGAGCTTCCAGTGCTTGTACTGAGTGGGGTCGGTCTGGTAATTGACGCGGGGGCTTGTGCTCATGGTGAGGTCTCCTGTGGGTGTTAGAAATGGGTTAACCGAATTGAGTGCATGCATCATATTGCATGAAATTAATTTCGGTCAAGCATTTTTATGCATTATTTGAAAATTTTTTTCATTCTGGCAGCTCAAGCGCCTGCCGAACCAGGGTACGTAAGGCCAAAAACGTCGCTTCTAGGGGTTGCGCGCTGGTGTTGAGTTGGAGTTGAGCCTTGGAATAAAACGCCGCCCGCCCCGCCAAAATACCCTTGAGATCTTCCATCGCCTCCTTGCTGGCGGCCATGGGGCGCAGGTCGCCCTGGGCGCGCACGCGGGCCATGTGGTCTTCAGCATCGGCTTGCAGCCACACCGTGGTGCAGTGCCCCAAAAGCTGGTTGAAGGTGGCCGGGTCGGACACCAAGCCACCGGGGGTTGCGATCACAGCCTCTGGGTAAATCTGTATGGCTTCTTCTAGTGCCCGCCGCTCATAGCGGCGGTAGGCGTTTTGCCCGTACAAGCCCTGAATTTCAGAGACGCTACAGCCCGCAAATTTTTCAATTTCCTGGCTCAATTCGACAAATGGAAAGCCCAGGTCATCGGCCAGCATTTGACCCAGCGTCGTCTTGCCCGCTCCGCGCAGCCCCACCAGCGCCACACGCGGGCTGGGTGCTCTCTGTGCGCCGCCCTGCGCGGCCCCGGTGCCCAGCAGCTCACCCACCGCCTGACGCACGCGGCGCAGCGCCGTTTCATCTTGGTGCTCCAGCAGCTCGCGGATCATCAGCCACTCGGGCGAGCTGGTGGTCACGTCACCGAGCAACTCCGCCAGCGTGCAGTGCAACGCCCCCGCCACCTGTAGTAACACGAGGATGGAGGCATTGCCTTCCCCATATTCAAGATTAGCCAGGTGCCGCTCTGACACTTCTGCCGCGAGCGAGACCGCCTTGCGCGTCATGCCCCGGCGCGAGCGCAGCGCACGCACGCGTTCGCCCAACGCCACCAGGAAAGGGTTTTTCTCCGCCACAGGCATTGGGGTTAACCCGGATAACTGCAATATATTGCTTGACATCAGTATTTTCGTGCTTTATCGTACCGACACGCACAATAATTCATATTTCATGGATTGGCAAGTTGAACTTGAACGCAGAGCACAGATAAACCCATGTCACCTACCGAATTCCGCGATCAAATCGCCAACATCACCCAGCAAATCAGCGCCCAACTGGCCGGTCGCCCCTTGGACGCCGCGCTAGACACTTGGCTCAACGCCGAACACGGCGTGGGCAGCGCCACCTTCACCCAACTCAAAGCATCCTGCCAAACCGGCGCGGCTGAAGGCTGGCTGTGTGACCGCGAAGGCGGCGGCATTCGCTATGGCCGCATCTTCAAACCCAGCGACGAGCTGCACGGCTTCTCGGTCGATGTGGTGGACATGCACAACATAGCAGGCCCGCACCACAGCCACCCCCAAGGCGAGATTGACCTGATCATGCCCATTGACGGCGATGCTTTGTTTGATGGTCGCCCTGCGGGCTGGCTGGTCTGCCCAGCGGGCAGCGCCCACCGCCCCACCGTCACTCAGGGCCGCGCCCTGGTTCTCTACCTTTTGCCCCAGGGCGAAATCACCTTCACACCCAGAGCCTCAGCATGACGCAACTCCTCTCCAATTTCATCAGCGGTCGCTGGCAAAACGGCACCGGCTCCGGCGTCGCTCTGATGGACCCCGTGCTCGGAACCGAGTTGGCCCGCGTCGATGCCACCGGGCTTGACCTGCCGGCCGGTTTCGCTTTTGCCCGTGAGCAGGGCGGGGCCGCTTTGCGCGCCATGACTTATGCCGAGCGCGCCGCGCTGTTGAGCGCTGCCGTCAAGGTGCTGCAAGCCAACCGCGACGCCTACTACGAGATCGCCACAGCCAACAGTGGCACGGTCAAAAACGATTCGGCTGTTGATATTGACGGCGGCATCTTCACGCTCGGCACTTACGCCAAGCTGGGTGAAGCCCTGGGCGCGCGCCGCTTCATGCTGGATGGCGAGGCCGCACGCCTGGGCAAAGACCCCTTGTTTCAATCGCAGCACGTCCTCACGCCCACGCGCGGCGTGGCGCTGTTCATCAATGCCTTCAACTTCCCAAGCTGGGGCTTGTGGGAAAAAGCCGCGCCCGCGCTGCTCTCGGGTGTGCCGGTCATCATCAAACCCGCCACGGCCACGGCCTGGCTGACCCAGCGCATGGTCAAAGACGTGGTCGATGCGGGCATTTTCCCGGCAGGGGCTTTGTCGGTGGTGTGCGGCAGCTCGGTGGGGTTGATGGACGCCTTGCAGCCCTTTGACGTGGTGTCGTTCACCGGCTCAGCAGAAACGGCGGCCGTGATTCGCTCCCACCCTGCCGTGACGCAACATTCCGTGCGCGTGAACATCGAAGCAGACAGCCTGAACTCGGCCCTGCTTTTGCCCGACGCGGCCCCAGGTAGCGAGGCTTTTGAGCTGCTGGTCAAGGAGGCCGTGCGCGAGATGACGGTCAAGTCGGGTCAAAAATGCACCGCCATCCGCCGCATCTTAGTGCCTGAGGCTTTGTACGGCGCAGTCGCCGCCGCCATGGGCACGCGCCTGGCCAAGACCACCGTGGGTAACCCCCGCAACGAGGCCGTGCGCATGGGCGCCTTGGTCAACCGCGAACAACTGGCCAGCGTGCAGCAGGGGCTGGCGCATTTGAAGTCGCAGACCGAAACCCTGTTTGACGGCAGCACCGTGCCTCTGGTGGATGCCGATGCGACTGTGGCTTGCTGCGTGGGCCCCACCTTGCTGGGCACGCGCAACGTGCAGGGCAGCGACAGCGCCGACCGGGTGCACGACACCGAAGTGTTTGGCCCGGTGGCCACCTTATTGCCCTACCGCGACCTGGCCCACGCGCTGGCGCTGGTGCGACGCGGCCAGGGCTCGCTGGTGACGTCACTCTACGGCAGTGACCCTGCGGCGCTGGGTGCTGTAGCGCTGGAGTTGGCCGACAGTCATGGCCGCGTGCATGTGATTTCCCCCGACGTGGCGGCCCTGAACACCGGCCACGGCAACGTGATGCCGCAGTCGCTGCACGGCGGGCCGGGTCGCGCGGGCGGTGGCGAAGAATTGGGTGGTCTGCGGGCACTTAATTTTTACCATCGCCGCAGCGCCGTCCAGGCCAGTACAGCCGTGTTGGCGACGCTGTCCAACACACCGGCTTAAGCCATCAAGCGTCAAGCCACATCACCCGAAAACCAGGAGTTTCCGATGAGCGTTTCACCCACCGTTGCCACCCCCGGCGCGCACTTCAATTTCGCGCAGCACCTGATACAGCGCAACGCGCAGCGCCCCAACAAGATCGCCTACATCGACGACGACGGGCAACTGAGTTATGGCGACTTGGCCGAGCGCATTGAACGCATGGCTGCGGCCCTGGTGAACAGTGGCGTGCGACGCGAAGAGCGCGTGCTGTTGCTGATGCACGACTGCAGCGACTGGCCGGTGAGCTTTTTAGGTGCCATGTACGCTGGCATCGTGCCGGTTGCCGTGAACACGCTGCTCACCGCTGACGACTACGCCTACATGCTGCAACACAGCCGCGCACAAGCCGTGCTGGTGTCCCACGCGCTTTTGCCTACGCTGCAAGCGGCGATGGGGAGTGCAACGGCTAACGGTGGGCATGAGGTCAAACGCGTGATCGTCTCGCGCGCCAAAGAAGTCTTGCCCGAGGGCATGGTCGCGCTGGACTCACTGCTCACGCAACACCCGCCCTTAACCCAAGCTGCCGACACCGGCGCAGACGACCCCGGCTTCTGGCTTTACTCCTCTGGCTCCACCGGCAAACCCAAAGGCACGCTGCACAGCCATGCCAACCCCTATTGGACGGCCGAACTGTATGGCACGCCTGTACTGGGGCTGACCGAGCAGGACGTGTGCTTCTCTGCCGCCAAGCTGTTTTTTGCCTACGGTCTGGGCAATGGTTTGAGCTTTCCCTTGAGCGTGGGGGCGACCACAATTTTGATGGCTGAGCGCCCCACGCCAGACGCCACGTTCAAACGTTGGCTGGGTCAGGTGGGTGGCGTGAAACCCAGCGTGTTCTTCGGCGCACCAACCGGTTTTGCAGGCATGTTGGCCTCACCCGCTCTGCCCGCCAAATCGGACGTGACGCTGCGCCTGTGCTCGTCTGCCGGAGAGGCCCTGCCCGCCGAATTGGGCGAGCGCTTCACGCAGCACTATGGCGTCGAGATCGTGGACGGTATTGGTTCCACCGAGATGCTGCATATCTACCTCTCCAACCTCCCCGGCCAAGTGCGCTACGGCACCACCGGCTGGCCCGTGCCGGGTTATGACATTGCGCTGCGCGACGACGACGGCCACCCCGTGCCGGATGGCGAAACCGGTGACCTCTACATCAGGGGCCCCTCATCCGCTCTGATGTACTGGGGGAACCGCGAAAAATCGCGCGACACCTTCCAAGGCGCATGGACCAAGAGCGGCGATAAATACGTGCGCAATGCCGACGGCACCTACACCTACTCGGGCCGCAGCGACGACATGCTCAAGGTCAGCGGCATCTACGTCTCGCCGTTCGAGGTCGAGTCCACGCTGGTGCAACACCCAGCCGTTTTGGAAGCCGCTGTGATCGGCGTGAACGACGAACAGGGCTTGACCAAAACCAAGGCCTTCGTCGTGCTCAAGGCCGGTCAAACCGCCAGTGCCGACGAGCTCAAGGCCTTCACCAAAGAACGACTGGCGGCCTACAAATACCCGCGATCCATCGAGTTCATTACCGAGTTACCCAAAACGGCCACCGGCAAGATTCAGCGCTTCAAACTGCGTGACAAAGAGGCTGCGGGCAAGTGAATCATCCAGTCGAATGGGTTGAGATTGACTGGGCCGGGCGCTCGGTGCGCATAGAGCATCAATGGCTTGCGCCCGTCAGCGTGCCAGTTGAGTCCAACTCCGTTCGGGCTGAGCCTGTCGAAGCCCCACTGAGTCACGCGAACCCTTCGACAAGCTCAGGGCGAACGGCAGTACAAGTCCCGCCACTGATGGTCTTTCTCCACGAAGGCCTGGGTTCACTGGCGATGTGGAAGGATTTTCCGCAAACGCTGTGCGACGCCCTCGGTTGCCGGGGTCTGGTTTACTCGCGCCCCGGTTATGGTCAATCCACACCGCGTGCCGAAGACGAAATCTGGGGCACTGACTTCATGCACCGTCAAGCGCTGGAAGTCTTACCCGCCTTGCTCAACGCGTTGGATGTTGACACGACAACGCAAGCCCTCTGGCTGTTCGGCCACAGTGATGGGGCCTCCATCTCCCTACTCTACGCTGCTCACTTTCCTGCTCAAATCAAAGGCGTCGTCGTGCTCGCTCCTCACATCAGCGTTGAAGACATCGCCGTGCAAAGCATCACGAAAACCCGCGCCGCCTACCTCGAAACTGACTTGCGTCAACGCCTATCCCGCTACCATGCTGACCCCGACTCGGCCTTCTGGGGCTGGAACCAAATTTGGCTCGACCCGGACTTCAAGACGTGGTCGATTGAGGCCGACTTAGCCACCATCACCTGCCCTGTGATGGCTGTGCAGGGTTGGGAAGATGAATACGGCACAATGCAACAGATCGACGTACTCAAGCACGCTGTGCCTCAGGTTGAACTGCTGAAATTGTCCGCTTGTGGCCACTCACCGCACCGCGACCAGCCAGACCTCTTAATTGCTAACGTCCAAAAATTTACCCGTCCACTTTTTCAACCACTACCCTTAGGAGACAGACCATGAAAATGCTACGCACCACCCTCATCGCCAGCGCCATCGCAGCGTCCTTCAGCGTACCTATGGCATTGGCGCAAACCGCCGCCGCACCCAAAATCAAAGTCGGCCTGATGTTGCCCTACACCGGCACCTTTGCCTCTTTAGGCAACGCGATTGAAAACGGCTTTCGCCTGCTTGTGGCCGAGCAAGGCGGCAAGCTGGGCGGGCGCGAGATCGAGTTTGTAAAAGTTGACGACGAGTCTGACCCTTCCAAAGCCACCGATAACGTCAACAAACTCATCAAGCGTGACAACGTTGATGTACTGATTGGCACGGTTCACTCTGGCGTCGCCATGGGCATGGCCAAGGTGGCCAAAGACACCGGCACGCTTTTGATCGTGCCCAATGCCGGGGCTGACATCGTGACCGGCGCCATGTGCGCACCCAACATTTTCCGCAGTTCTTTCTCCAACTGGCAACCCGGTTACGCCATGGGTGAAGTGGTCGCAAAAAAAGGTCTTAAAAAAGTCGTGACCATCACCTGGAAATACGCCGCTGGTGACGAGTCGGTCAAGGGCTTCAAAGATTCGTTTGAGAAAGGCGGCGGCAAGGTCGTCAAAGAGCTGAGCCTACCTTTCCCTGGCGTTGAGTTTCAAGCCCTGCTGACCGAAATCGCAGCCACCAAACCTGACGCGGTTTACACCTTCTTTGCGGGTGGCGGTGCTGTCAAGTTCGTCAAAGACTACGCTGCAGCCGGCCTGAAGAAAACCATCCCCCTGTACGGTTCGGGCTTTCTCACCGATGGCACGTTGGAAGCCCAAGGCGCGGACGCCGATGGCCTGATGACCGCTCTGCACTATGCCGACAGCCTGAACACCCCACGCGACAACGCCTTCCGCCTGGCCTATGCCAAAGCCTACAAGCAGCAACCTGACGTGTACGCGGTGCAGGGTTACGACGCTGCGCAAATGCTGGCTGCAGGCCTGACCGCCGTCAAAGGCGATATGAGCAAAAAGGCCGAACTCAGCGCCGCCATTCAGAACGCAAAAATCAACAGCCCGCGCGGCCCGTTCACCCTGTCCAAGGCGCACAACCCGGTGCAGGACATGTACCTGCGTCAGGTATCAGGCAAGGAGAACAAGGTGATCGGTATCGCCAGCAAATCGCTGACCGATCCGGCACGCGGCTGCAAGATGTAAGCATCGGGCCTAACTCCTTCCCCCGCTGGGGGAAGGGTGGGATGGGGGCTCACACACCGAAACGCCCCCACCCCAACCCTCCCCCAGCGGGGGAGAAAGAAAGCTAAAAACCATGGACTTATCCACCTTTCTCATCCAATGCCTCAACGCCCTGCAATACGGGCTGTTGCTGTTCCTCGTGGCCTCGGGCTTGACGCTAATCTTCGGCATCATGGGCGTCATCAATTTGGCGCACGGCAGCTTCTACATGGTGGGGGCGTACATGGCTTACGCGCTGGCACCGCTGGTGGCGGCAACGATTGGAGGCGGCTTCTTTGCCACGTTACTCGTCGGTGTGGTGCTGGCCGTGCTTCTGGGCTATGGGCTGGAGTGGGCCTTCTACAGCTTTCTGTACGAGCGCGAGCACCTGCAACAGGTCTTGATGACCTACGGTCTAATTCTGGTGTTTGAAGAAGTGCGAAGCCTGTTGGTCGGCGACGACGTGCATGGCGTGCCACCGCCCGACATCCTCTCGGGCACTTTTGCACTGGGCGAGTTGATGACTTACCCGGTCTATCGGCTGTTTGTCTCGGGCGTGTGTCTGGCCCTGGCTGCTGGCATGTACCTGGTGTTCACGCGCACCCGGCTGGGCATGATGATCCGCGCAGGCAGCACCAACCGAGAGATGGTGCAGTCCCTGGGCATTGACATCAAGTTTCTCTACCGCGTGGTGTTTGCCGCCGGTGTAGCCGTGGCCGTGCTGGCCGGTATGGTGGCCGCGCCGATTTCCTCGGTGTACCCGGGCATGGGCAGTTCGGTGCTCATCATCTGCTTTGTGGTCGTGGTGATCGGCGGCATTGGCTCCATTCGCGGTGCGCTATTGGCGTCGCTCCTGATTGGCGTGGTCGATACCTTTGGCAAGGTGCTGCTGCCGCAAGCGGCGGGCATGCTGGTGTATGTGCTGATGGCTTTGATCCTGCTGTGGAAGCCGGATGGTTTATTCAAGGCAGGATGATTTCATGCGCCATTCCAAAACTCTTTTTGTCGTCTTGACCTTTGCCGCGCTGGCCCTGTTGCCCTTTGTGACGGGCGCTTACGCGCTGGACTTCGTCACCAAGATCATGATTTACGCCGTGCTGGCGCTCAGCCTGGAGTTGCTGGTGGGCAGCACCGGTCTGGTGTGCTTTGGCCAAGCTGCGTTCTTTGGCGTGGGCGCCTACGCTGCGGTGTTGCTGACCCCGCAAGACGGTGCGGCCTCCGTGCTGTGGCTGCTGCCCCTGTGTGTGCTGGCCGCCGCTGCTTATGCGCTGGTGGTAGGGGCGCTGTCGCTGCGCACCAAGGGCGTGTACTTCATCATGGTCACGCTGGCGTTTGCGCAAATGGCTTATTACGTGGTGCACGACACGCCCCTGGGCGGTGGCACCGACGGCATTTACCTGCTGTCAAAACCCGTGCTGGGCACGCTGCTGGACTTGGACAAGCCGCTCACCATTTATGGATTCACCCTGGCCTGCCTGCTGGCCGTGTTCGGCTTTTTGACCGTGCTGCTGCGCTCGCGCTTTGGCCGCGCACTGGCGGGCATCAAGGTCAACGAGCAACGCATGCGCGCCACCGGTTTTTCCACCTACCCCTACAAGCTGGCGGCCTTCGTCATCTCGGGCGGCATTGCGGGGCTGGCGGGATTTTTGTTCGCGGTGAAAGATGGCTTCGTCAACCCTGAACTGCTGAGCTGGCATCTGTCCGGCGCGGTGCTCATCATGATTATTTTGGGCGGACTGGGCCACCTGCGTGGCGCCTTGCTCGGGGCCTTTGCCTTTGCTTTGTTGCAGGAATTGTTCAAGTCCGAAGCGGTGTTTGGGGCTTTTGCCAAACATTGGCAACTCGGGCTCGGCCTGTCCATCATCGCCAGCGTGGCGCTGTTGCCGCGCGGCTTGATTGGTCTGCCGCAGCAAGTGGCCGACCGGTTGACGGGCGGCTTAATGGGCCAAAGTGGCGTCAAAGCTTCGGAGACCAATCATGAGTCACGTTAAAGCTCAAACGCAAGCGCCCGAAGTCTTGCTCAGTGGCCGCGACATCACGCGCCGCTGGGGCGGACTGATCGCCGTCAACCAAGTGTCCATCGACATCGCACGCGGCCAAGTGCACGCGGTGATTGGCACCAACGGCGCAGGCAAGTCCACCCTCATCAACATCTTGTCGGGCGAACTAGCCCCCAGCAGCGGACAGATCGAGCTAATGGGCCAGAACGTCACTGCCTGGACGCAGCCCCGGCGGGCCCGTGCAGGCCTGGGCCGCAGCTACCAGCGCAACACCATTTACCCCAGCTTCACCGTGTTCGAAAACTGCCGCCTCGCTGCACAAGCCCACACGCAAAAGCCCTGGGCTGTGTGGCAAAGCGCACAAGACTGCACAGCCAGCACCCAAGCGGCGACTGAGGCTGCCACGCGTGCCGGCCTCACGCCGCTGCTGGATCGCCATGCTGGCTTGCTATCACACGGGCAAAAGCGCCAACTGGAAATTGCCATGTGCCTGGCCACCGCGCCCGATGTACTGCTGCTGGACGAACCGCTGGCCGGTATGGGAGCCGAGGAAACCGAACGCATGCTCAAGCTCTTGGATGAGCTGAGGGTCGGCCACGCGATTTTGCTGGTCGAGCACGACATGGACGCCGTGTTTCGCATTGCCGACCGCATCACCGTCATGGTCAACGGTTCGGTGATCGCCTCTGACACGCCCGCCGCCATACGCGAAAGTGTCGAAGTCAAAACCGCCTACCTCGGTGAGGGCCATTGAGATGAACACCACCTCCGAACTCATTGTCGATGCACAAAATCTTCACGCCTGGTATGGTTCCAGTCATGTGCTGCACGGCATTGATTTGCAAATTGCGCGCGGGCAGACAGTCGGCCTGCTGGGCCGCAACGGCATGGGCAAGAGCACGCTCATTCGCAGCCTGCTCGGCCATGTCACGCAGCGCGAAGGCCGCATCACATTCTTTGGCCAAGACGTCTCGCACGCCAAACCGCACGAGGTGGCCCGCCTAGGCGTGGCCTACGTGCCTGAAGGGCGTGGCGTGTTCCCCAACCTCACCGTACGCGAGAACTTGGTCATGGCCGCTCGCCCGGGGCGTGATGGTCGCAAGGAATGGACGCTGGAGCGCGTGCTGCTCACCTTCCCGCGACTGAGTGAGCGCATGACGAATCTAGGCGCAGAACTCTCAGGCGGCGAGCAGCAAATGCTGTCCATCGGCCGCGCCCTGATGACGCACCCCGAACTCATCATCCTGGACGAAGCCACCGAAGGCCTGGCCCCGCTGATCGTGGCCGACATTTGGCGCGTGATTGGCGACATCCGCGCCAGCGGCATCGCCACCCTGATCGTGGACCGCGACTACCGCAAGGTGCTCGCCCAATCGGACCAGGCGCTGGTGCTGCAAAAGGGGCAAGTGGTGATGGCGGGTGCGTCAGCTGAGTTGCGCGAGAACCCGGAGCTGGCGGCTTACCTCGGTGTTTGAGTGGCGCGCGTCAAGCCCTAGTGCTCGTCGCGTGACATCAACTTATCGGTGTACGCAATGGCAACTGCGCTCAGCAGAAATGTTATGTGAATCAAGGTTTGCCACATCAGCACCTGCTCTGTGTAGTTGTCAGCGTTGATGAATGTTTTGAGTAGGTGAATCGACGATATGCCAATGATGGCAGTTGCGAGCTTGACCTTCAAAACGCTGGCGTTCACGTGGCTGAGCCACTCGGGTTGATCGGGGTGGTCTTGCAAGTTCATGCGCGAGACAAAGGTCTCATACCCACCCACAATCACCATGATGAGAAGGTTTGAGATCATCACAACATCAATCAACGCCAACACCACCAGCATGATGATGGTCTCGTTCAGGCTGGTGACTTTGGCCTCAGACGCATAGCCAATGCCTTTGACCAAGGCATCAATATCGCCTTGGTTGCCAAAAGCCGCGCCGATCAAGTGGTACAGCTCTACGCCGAAGTGGAAGACGTATACCGCTTGCGCGGCGATGAGCCCCAAGTACAGCGGCATTTGCAACCAGCGACTGGCAAATATCAGCTGCGCCAATGGGTTGCTGGGGTTTGAGGTTTTAGAGTTTGGTTTCATGGTCAGAGGATCGATTAGGGCACGGTAAAACTGATAATTTATTGTAGTTCCCTTGCCAGCTATCATTCTTACGATGCATGCAATGCATGCAGACCCAACCACCAAAGCCAGCCAAGACGAAGCCGAAGCCGAGAAAACCCTGGCCTGCGGAAAAAAGCCTGCCCAGCATCCTGCAAACCCTGCAAGCCCTGAGCCGTGCGCGGCGCGAGGGCAATGACTGGCGGGCTTGAACCGACTAGCAACTCAAGCATGCGCCGTTTTAATTCGCGCCCCATCCATGTTTGTGTTGATGAGATCAACAAGCAGCGCGTCAATAATTTTTGACGGGAAAATTGATCAAACAGAAAAAATAGGTACGATGGCTCCGTAATAAGTTTTTTATTGCCTCGCCATTGTTTTCACACTCAAGGGGTATTGCATGAAAAAAATCGCAATTGGTCTGATTCTTCTCGCCGTGACCAGCATGTCTTTTGCAGCAGGTTGCTGGCGCAATGGCAAGTTCGTGAATGTGTGCGCGATTGACGTGCCGCAAGAGTCAACGGTTCAACTCTAAGCTTTCTTTCAACTCCAGAAAAACTCCTGATCAAGTCCTAACCATTGAGCTTTTAATTAGATTGATTTCTGAATCAACGCACCCTTAAACAGCACCGGCCCGGTTGGGCCGCGTTCGCTGGGCACACCGCCTTTGGGCTCCAGGCTAATAGCCAAGATGGGCACAGTGTTAACCTGCGATTTGGCAACAGTTAAGCGCAGTAGTTTTTCTTGGCTCAACACGCCCAGAGACTGCTGTCCTTTGCCGGCTGACAGTGCCCACATTTGTAGCGACTTGACGCTGGCCTCTTGGTAACCACCTACGCCTTGCAGCGTGGGTTTGCGGTGCACGGGGTCAAAAGTCACCAGCATGGACGCAGCAGATTGGTCATCGGCCAGTACCGCAAAGTACGACACGCGCGTGAATCATGAGTTCAAGCTTGCCACGGCTTTTTTAAGTGCATCAAGGCAAACGGGATCAATCGCGGTTCCCACCATGTTGGTCATCATGTCAAGCGCTTTTGGAATTGGTATGGCCGCTCGGTAAGGGCGATCTGCGGTAATGGCATCAAAGATGTCGGCGGTGGTGATGATGCGAGTTTCTATGCAAAGTTCATCTGCTTTGAGTCCTTTAGGATAGCCGCCACCATCCAATCGTTCATGGTGCGCACCGGCCACCTGAGCCAACTCACTGAAAGCCTCAATGCGAGACAGGATGGATTCTGTCAGTGCCGCATGTTGTTGCACTGCCTTCCACTCATCAGCGTCAAGTGGACCCGCTTTATCAAGTACGGTATTGCTCACGCCCAGCTTACCCACGTCGTGCAGCAGCGCACCTCGTTTTAACCAGCGACGACGGTGTGGATCAAGTCCCAATGTTTCTGCAATCAAATCTGTGTAGAGCGCCACTCGCTCACTGTGTCCTTTGGTATAAGGACTTTTCGAGTCAATCACTTTCGCAAACGCAGCAGAAATATCGTCAAGATAGTCTTCATCCAATTGAACCTCAAATTGACCAGGCTCCAGATCTGAGACGGCTTGATCGACCTCAGACGATCCCAGCGTGTCCCAAAAACGCTCCGATTGCGCGATACGCTCGAATGCGCTGACATGTGAGGGATCAAACCATTGGCCAGAACGAGATCGCACCTCATCTAGCGCCGCTTGTCTGGAACCATCAGTCCGGAAAACATCAATCACTTGGGAAAGCAATGCAATGCGGGAGTACACTGATATAGCCTCACCAGACAAGCCAGCAGGTTTACCATTGCCGTTCCAGTGCTCGTCAAGACTGTAAATGCCTTCGGCAATACCTTCTGAAAACCGCAACAAGCGGGCAATTTCAGCACCCCGGTGGCAGCGCGTTTCAATCAATTCTTGCGCAATCTCACTGCCTTCTCGGAAGATGTGGAGTGTGCTGTTGAAGCGCTCAGCCAAGCCCGCTTTGAGGCCGGTATGTTGGAGCACAAAGCGCACCACCTGAGACAGATTGTCACCCACCCGTTTAAAGTCGCGTTTGAATTGCAGGTCATCTGTGAGGTAGAGCTCGCAGATGCGCGCCGCATTACTGCTACAGCCTAGGTCTTTAAGCAGCAGTGTGTAGTAAAGCTCCCATAGCTGGTGTTCATTCAGGCCGATCTCACGACCGATGTGCATACCGATCCAGCAGCAACGGATGCAGTGCCCCGGAGGTTGCCCTTCAGTGATATCGAGTGCATAACTCAATGAACCGATCAGTTCAGACAGCTTGAGGTCAGTCCGAATCGGGCTGAACGTTGCGGGGTGGCAAAGGTACATAAAAATATCATTTCAAAGCGATGATGAAAGAGTTGAACCGTGGTGGCGATTTTGGTTAGAGCGACTTCTGAATCAAAGTCCCTTTGAATATGACAGGACCCGTTGGGCCGCGTTCGCTGGGCACACCGCCTTTGGGCTCCAGGCTAATGGCCAAGGTGGGCACCGCGTTCACTTGCGACTCGGCCACCGTCAGACGCAGTAGTTTTTCTTGGCTCAACACGCCTAGAGATTGCGGACCTTTGCCGGGTGGCAATGCCCACAATTGAAGCGACTTATCGCTGGCTTCTTGGTAACCACCTACGCGTTGCAGCGTGAGTTTGCGGTGCAGCGGATCAAAGGTCACCAGCATGGATGCAGCTGATTGATCATCGGCCAGTACCGCAACATACGAAACGCGCGGCAGGGTTTGCAATTGTTCGTTCAGGTTCAGTCCGACCAACACAGCCACAACGCTGACCGCCGTGCCAATGAGTGAAGCACCACGCCACAGCATCAGGTTGCGCCACCAGCCGGTGGGTGCAAGTGTCGGGCGTGCACGCTGAAGGGTCAGGTTTTTTTGTTCCTGCTCGGCGGCAATCAGGTTTTGAATGCGCGTCCAGACCACAGGGTTGGGTGGCACGCTCATCTGCAACTCGGTCATGCTGGCCAGACGTGCGTGCCAATCGTGAGCGGCCAGCCGCACAGCGGGCAGCTTTCGGGCTAGCGTCTCAAAGCGGCGGCGCGCGCCACCACGCAAACTGCCCAAGGCATAGTGAGCGGCCAGGGTGTCCAGTCGGTCAGGGTATTTTTGCAAGTTCATGATGGTGTCTCGACTCAGGCAAATCGCGTCATGCAATGGCGCAACTGGTCCAACCCCCGTCGTATCCAAGTTTTAACAGTTCCCAGCGGCAGACTGAGTTGCTGGGCTAATTCGCTGTGACTCAAGTCACGCAGGTAGGCCAGGCTCACAACTTCGCGCTGCTTGTGCTCTAACCCACTCAAGCATTGGTGCAACGCCTTCGCCACTTGGCTGTTTTGTTGAATATCTTGCGGGTTGGGTGATGGGCCCTCTAGGGTCTCTTCCAGGAACTCGTCAAGCTCTTGCGTTAGGTGACTGCGGTCAGTGGCCCTGCGTCGCAATAGGTCTAACGCGCGGCTGCGCACGATCAGACCCATCCAGGCCAGTGGTGGACTCAGGGTATTACGGAAATCTATCGCACTGCGCCAGACACTCAGATAAGCCTCTTGCAGCACGTCTTCAGCCCACTCGGGCTTTCTGACCACGCGCAAGGCCAGCCCGTACAGGCGGGGCGAGGTCAAGTCATACAGACGTTTCATGGCAGCTTCATCTCCCAACCCTATCTGGTTGATCAATGTGTGCAGTTGGTCATCAGTTGCAATGTGATTCATGGTGAAGATTGTGGCTCATGAAGCTAGTACGTGCAAAGCCGTGACGTGGATTCAAGCCAGGGCAAAAATAAGTGAATGAAATCTGAATCCATCTAACCCGTAGCTGCGTATTTAAGTATGCAGAGAAGACGGGCAATTCATAAAGGGGTTGCTGCCCGACCCCATGTCATCAAAAAAGAGGTGTGTCATGAAGCAAGTCACAAAGGTTTTAGGTGTTGTCAGTGTGGCCATTTTGGCGGGCTGTGCAGGCGGCTCGGCAGGCGTGCGGACTATGTTCAGTCAGGCCACTTTGCCGGAGGCGGTCAAGGTGCCGATGGGGCATAGCGTGGTCATGGAAACCGTGGGCATCGGCAGCATTAACTATGAATGCCGTGCCAAGAAAGACACTGCAGGTCAGTTTGAATGGGCGTTCGTGGGGCCTAGCGCGACGCTGGCGGATCGCAGTGGCAAGACGGTAGGCCGTTACTACGGGCCTCCTGCCAGCTGGGAGGCAAACGATGGCTCCAAAGTGACAGGCACGCAACTGGCCGTGGCCCCCGGTGGGGACGGCAATATTCCACTCCAGCTTGTCAAAGCCAACCCCGCAGTGAGCATGGGTGCCATGCAAGGCGTGAGTTTCATTCAGCGCGTTGCCACACGTGGTGGCGTGGCACCGGCCATGGCTTGCGCCACGGGCAACACGGGCCAGAAGCAAACCGTGCAGTACCAGGCTGACTACATCTTTTGGCGCGCCGTTTGATTCCAAATCGTTCTCAATCAACTTTTCGGATCAATTTTTTAACTTCAAGGAGATTTCCATGAGCAATACCATCATCACCAATCGTCGTTCGTTTTTGGGCACATCAGGAACTTTGTCGGCCATGGCCGTGGCCATGCTGGCGGGTAAAGAGTCACTGGCGCAGGGCATGGGGAGCGACATGTCCAAGGACGTGTCCATTCTGAACGTGGCACTGGGGCTGGAGCACGAGGCCATCAACGCCTACCAGTTGGGTGCAGGCAGCGGTCTGTTGCAAAAAGGCGTGCTTGATGTGGCGGTGCTGTTCCAGAGCCACCACAAGGGCCACCGCGACGCGCTGATCGCCACCATTCAAAAAATGGGCGGCACACCTGTCGCCGAAAAATCACTCGGCGACTATGCCAAGGCACTGAAGGCTGACATGCTGAAAAACCAAGGGGACGTGTTGGACTTGGCGGCCCGCTTGGAGATGGGGGCGACCAATGCGTACATCGGTGTCATTCCAGCCTTTGGTAGCAAAGACCTGGCAAAAGTGGCGGCTCGATTGGCGGCGGATGAGGCTATGCACTTCTCCATCCTCACCAACGCGCTAGGTCGTCCGTTACCCGCTGGTGCACTGAGTTTTGGTGCGTGATGTTCGCGTATGAAGGGCAGCGTTTACACGGCCTAGTCCTTAGCGGGGCGTTGGTAGTGATTTTCGGATCATCGCCAGCGCTGGCTGAGACAGGTTCGGTGGCGCGCGGCAAGGCCTTGTATGGGGAACGCTGCGTTGCTTGCCACAGTGTGGACGCCAACAGGGTTGGGCCTATGCACCGCGGTGTGCTGGGGCGGCGGGCTGGTACAACGCCCGGCTTCGCCTACTCGGATGCATTGCGAGGTAGCACTTTGGTGTGGCGCCGCGAGACGCTTCAGGCCTGGCTGAAAGACCCCGAGGCTTTGATTCCCGGACAGCAGATGGGCTTTCAAGTGGAGGAGGTTCAAGACCGGCTGGACCTGGTCGCTTACCTGTCCACGCTGTGAATTATTGTTTAACTTTGCAAAAGTTGAATCCACCCCACAGTCCACTGCGTATAGCGTGGTGGAAGTACCTGTTTTAAATCCATTCAAGGAGATGCACATGATTCATAAACTCTCAAAAACCACCGCGCTGATCGGTTTGGCCTTGGGTGCAAGCCTGGCCCAGGCCGATACCGGCAAGCTGCTCCTCACTGGCGGGGTGAGCACCATTGCAGGATCTGCCGGGGGTGGTCTATCCCCCTGGGCGGTGATTGGTAGCAATGCCACTGAAGGGGAAGTGGGCCTGAGCGCCTACGCATCACGTGCGAACACACAAGACTACAGCCTGAACAGCTACGGCCTGGCTATGGGTATCAATGACCGGGTAGAGCTATCAGTGGCTCAACAAGATTTTGATGCCTCACCTGCCGTGGCCTTGAACGGTATTGCACCTTTTGGTATTTCAGCGGGTCAACACATTCAGATGGACGTGCTGGGCGTCAAGGTCAAGGTCGCGGGTGACGCGGTGCTGGACAGCGACAGTTGGATGCCGCAGATTTCTGTCGGTCTGGAGTACAAGGCTGTGCGCCCCGGGTCTTTGCAGTCCGTGTTTGACTTTATGGGTGTGAAAAACAATGGCACTGATTTCTATGTGAGCGCCACCAAGCTTTTCTTGGACAAGAGCTTTTTGATCAATGGCACCCTGCGTTCCACCAACGCCAACCAAGGGGGCCTCTTAGGATTCGGTGCGGGCAACACTGGCACCAGCAGCCGTAGCGTGGTGCCTGAGGTTGCCATCGCCTATTTGGTCAATAAAAAGTTGGCCATCGGTGCCGAGTACCGTGTGATGACCAACAACCTAGGGTCCGTTGGTTCGGCTGCCGGTTTGGGTAATGCCCTGCATGCCGATGACTGGAAGGACATCTTTATAGCTTGGGCACCCACTAAAAACGTCTCTCTGACGCTGGCTTATGTGGATTTGGGTAAGGTGGTTCCTGGTGTTACAGGAAACCGTAACCAAACCGGCACCTATTTGTCCGCACAGTTTGCGTTTTAAGCCATTTATTTTTATCCCTTTTCTGGAGAACCAATCATGAAAAAATTACTGATGTTGCTGCTACTGGCTTGCACCAGTTTAATTTGCACCACTGGCACGGCACAAAACATTGCCCCCGCCAACGATACGCTGTACAAGGCATTCGGTGAAAAAAATGGCATCACCCTGCTGATGGATGATTTCGTCAACCGTGTCATCAAAGACCCACGAATTGGCACCCACTTCAAGGACGCCAAACCACCGATGCTCAAAGCCCAACTGACCGATCAGGTATGTCAACTCACTGGTGGTCCTTGCATCTACAAGGGCGCAGACATGAAGTCAGCCCACGAGGCTATGGACATCAACAAAGGAGATTTTCACGCCTTGGTGGAGAACCTACAATCCGCCATGGAAGCACGGGGCATTCCATTCACCCAGCAAAATCGACTCTTGGCGCTACTCGCTCCCATGCACCGAGATGTCATCACACTCCATTAACATCATGAAAAATGCTATCGCTTTAATAGCTGCGTACGCTTTATATTCGAGCGCTAGCGCAGGGAACGTTCAAATTTTAGTGCTTGACAAAGAGGGGAAGCCTGTGGTCGATGCCGTGGTGGTGATGTACCCAGGTACTGCCACCCCCAACCCAGCGCTGGTGCCCCGCACTGCCACTGTTGTGCAAGAGAAAATGCGTTTCGTGCCTGAGGTGACCGTCGTGACGACTGGGACTTCGGTACGCTTTACCAATCAAGACCGCTGGGATCACCATTTGCGTGGCAGCACGGCTGGCTTGGTAGCTGCGCCCACCACTGATGGGTTTGAAATGCGTTTGGCAGGCAAAGTAGATGGAAAAACTGCCAGTTCGTCTGACGTTACGATGGACAAACCTGGGGCGACGTTCCTAAGCTGCCATATTCACGGGTCTATGCGAGGCACGATCTTTGTCACGGACTCGGACTGGACACTGAAAACCAACGCTGATGGCTTGGCACAGTTCGCCAACGTTCCCAGCGGGGCAGTCAAGATGCGTGTGTGGCACCCAGACCAATTGCTTGACCTAGCGCCACAAGTTCTGCAAGTCAACGATGCAGCCCTAAATCAGACAGTGAAACTGAGCGTTGTGCCCCGACGTCGGCGGATTTAAGTCACTACAAATGCACTTTCGAGTCGAAAAATATGCCGATGAATTCAAGCTATTTTTATCGCGACTTGGCCGTACTGGAAGAATTTGAACACGTCGTTGACGTCAATCATCATTTGCAGATGCCGTCCGATTGGTGGGTCATTGTTGCTGACGTCATCAATTCGACAAAGGCGATTGAAGCGGGCGCCTACAAAGAGGTCAACACGGTTGGCGTTGCTTGCATCGCTGCAGTTCTTAACGTAGATCGCCGTATTGATATCCCCTTTGCTTTTGGTGGGGACGGGGCCACATTTGCCATTCCAGATGAAATGCGAGATGGCGTCATGGCGGCCTTGCGTCAGGCCCAGCGCATGGCACGTGAGAGCTTCGGATTGACACTGCGAGTCGGTCTGGTTCGGGGCATTCATCTACTTGAGCGAGGCTTTTGGACCCGTATTGCCAAAGTACATTTGTCGCCGCATGTTGTGCAGGCCGCCTTTTCAGGTCGCGGATGGAAAGAGGCTGATCGCTTGATCAAATCGCCTCAGGCGCAAGGTGTGTTGCGGGTCCATGAAAACCAGGGGCGGTGTGAAGGTAGTTTTGAAGGGTTTGAGTGCCGTTGGCACAACGTTCCCAGTTTTCAGGATCACAAATTGGCCTTGGTGGTGGTCGCGCTGTCGAACCAGGAAAAGACGGGGCAGGCCATCTACCGCAACGTGCTTGACGCTATAGGTCGAATTTACGGCGAGGCTTCGGATTACCACCCCTTGTCAAATCAAAGCATGCGGCTTACCTTCAATCCCCTGCACCTTCGCCATGAATGGCGCGTTCGGTCTCATCAACGCTTGCTCAGTGGTCAAATCGTCTATGCGATGCGGTTATTTTTCCTCAACCTCATCGGCCAATACCTGATTGCCCTTAAAAAAGACACCCACAGGGTGCGGTGGAGCAAGTACGTGAAAGAGATGCTCGACAACTCTGATTTTAGAAAATTTGACGGGTCGTTACGCATGGTGATCGACGGCAGTGAAGCGCAGTTTCTGTCGTTGCAGAATTATTTGGAGGATATGCATCAGCAAGGGCACCTCGTTTATGGGATGCACAGGTCGCGTGAGGCCTTGTTGACCTGCATCGTCTCCTCCTACAACGGCAACCATATGCACTTTGTGGATGGTAGCGAGGGTGGCTACGCCACTGCGGCGCAAGAACTCAAATCGCAACTCGCAAAAATTAGACCTGCTTGGGCCCTGTGATTACATCAACGACATTGGTCATTGATTTGCGCAACATTCACCCACCTCGCCGGGCCATCCAGTGGTCAATAGAAACCTTCCCCGGCCCATGCGCCACCAGGTACAGCAGCACAGCCGCCCACACGCCATGCGTGGGATACGCGCCAGGGTACACCAGCAGTTGGATCACCGCCGTCATGCCCAACAGGGCCAAGGCTGAAAAGCGCGTGGCCAGGCCGAACAAAATCAGCACCGGGAAGAAGTGCTCTGCAAACGCAGCCATGGGCGCGGCGATCTCGGGGGCGATAAGTGGCAGGTGGTACTCCTCTTTGAACAGCGCCACCGTGCCGTCCGCCAAGCGCGGCCAGCCCAGACTGAATTCACCACCGACGATGTCGATGGCGAAGCCTTCAACTTTGGTTTGCCCAGACTTCCAGAACACGGCGGCGATGGAGAAGCGGGCGATGAAGGCGATGAGTGAATCGGGGATAAAGCTGCACAGCCTGATGAAGCTGCGGGTCAGGCCCGCGAGGGTAGTGGTGCCAGTGGGTGTTGTCATGAGGGTCTCTCCTTATTCGATTCGGGTGATCAGTTGCTGGCGGATTAGTGTGGAAAAAATAGCGGGAAAGTCGAAATCAAGATCCAGCTCAGCAGCCTCAGCGGCCGCTTGCGCCAGTGGTTGACCCGCTTGAAGCTGTTGCACAAAACAATGCTGCGCGGGCTCGATGGCTTGTGTAAGAACGTCTTGGCCGTGGCGGTAAATCAAGACCGATTCGGCCTGCATCGTGTCCACACTCTCAATGGCCATGGCGCCTTGATGCGCAGCCCATAAGGAATAGACAGCGTAGGGCGATGCGAGGACGTGAACACTCGGGTGCAGTACCAGGGTGAGCCGATCCAGTGCGGCGGGGTCGGCCAGCGCGCGGGTCAAGGTTGCGGCATCTATGGGCACGACGTCGGCGGCGTGGTAGCTGCGCACACGCAGCATCTCCAGCCGCGCCACGTCGGGCAAATAGGGCAGCGAGGCGGCAGGCGCGAAGCCTGCAATGAAGTCGGGGAAGTGCTGGCCGTACCAGGTCAGCACCCGTGTATGCGGTGGGTGGTTTTGCACAAACACCTGGGCCATGGCGCGGAAAAACTCAGTGCCGACGAGTTCTTGCGTTACCGCGAAGGTATCCGCCAGCGCGTCCACCAAAGAGGCCATGACGTTGTTGCGATAGACCGAAAAGCGCTGAGCCACGTCGGAGTGGTTCCAACTCGTCAGGCCCGGTGGGCAGGCTTGGGCGGGGTTGGTCAAGGCGCTGGCGAAGACAGCTTGCGGGCTCATGTTGCACCCACCGATGTTGTTGCTACCGATATGGACTGCAATTGCAGGTCTGCGATGGCGGCTTCTTGCAGCAAAACATCGAAGGCGGGTACGTCGTTGTCCCTCTCGATCAAGGTGGCGATAGGGCCGGTGAGGCTCAATGCGTCAGCGTACAGATCCCACACGGCATCGCTCACGGGTGCGCCGTGGCTGTCAATGAGCAAAGGCGCGCCCAAGCTGTCGGCCTGCTCGGCAAAGCCCGCCAGATGAATCTCGCTCACATGATCCAGCGGCAGAGCACGCAGGTACGCGTGCGGGTCGCGCCCGTGATTGGCGCAAGAGACATGGATGTTGTTGACGTCCAGCAGCAGGCCGCAGCCGGTGCGCCGAATCACCTCGCTGATGAAGTGAGCCTCGTCCATGGCGGATTCGGCAAACTCGACGTAGGTGGCCGGGTTCTCCAGCAGCATGCGGCGTTGCAGGTGGGTCTGCACTTGGTCAATGTGCTCACACACGCGCTGCAAAGTGAGCGCGGTGTAGGGCAAGGGCAGCAGGTCATTTAAAAAAATGTCGCCATGCGTGGACCAGGCCAGGTGCTCAGAAAAGGATTGGGGTTGGTAGCGGTCTAGCAGTTGCTTTAAGGCCTGCAGGTGCTCAATATCTAACGGCGCATCGGCACCTATGGAGAGCGCCACGCCGTGTATTGACAGCGGGTAGTGCTCACGAATGCGGGTGAGGTAGTGATGGAACGGGCCACCGTCTACAAGGTAGTTCTCGGCATGGATTTCGAAGAATCCGATGTCGGGTGTTGTCTCAAAAATTTCAACAAAGTGGCAAGACTTCAGACCCACACCGGCCCGTGTGGGCAGTGTGGGTGAGCTGGGCCAGTGGGACACGGCGCGGCTCATCTGAAGTGCGGGTTGATGTCAGAAAACGATCAAGCCATTTTTTCTTTGAAGGCCATGAGCTGACCCATGCCGGTGGGTGACTTGGGAGAAGCAGTTTTCGCGCACGTGCCTTTGGGCACCATCTTCCAGGCGTTGCCTTGGTGATCGACTTTGGACGTGCCTGCGCAAGTAGTGCCTGCACCGGCAGCGCAATCGTTTTTGCCTTTGAGGGCGACGCCAAAGCATTTTTCATTGTCGGCCATTTGAGCAGACACCGGGGCGCTGGCCAGGGTCAGCGCTGCGCCCAGTGCGAGTGTCAAAGCGGCGGCGGATGCGAGGCGTGTCGTTGTTGAGGTCATTTCAATCTCCTGAAGAAAGTTGGATAAAGGTTCGTCACAATTCAGCACATCGTTCGTGCCATCTTGTAGGTATGAGTCGCCTCAACCAGCACTTTCTTACAGCCTCAACAAAAATAAATCTCAACGCTCTGGCGTGACACGTTCTTCAAGAACCCTCACCAGTTTTCCCGTTACTTCTTACCCAGCCCCAAGCGTTGCGCGCCTTCGATGTAGAGCTTGGTTTTTTCTTTCATGAAAGCATCCATCTGCTCCGTGCCGATGTTGACCAGCTCAAAGCCGCTCTTGGCCGCCAGCTCTTTCATCTCGGCATCGTTGTTCAGCGCCAGCCACATATCGGAGATGCGTTTGCGCGTTTCGGGCGGGGTGGATTTGGGCACACCAATGCCGCGGTAAGCGCCATCCACCCAGTCCACGCCCAGCTCTTTGAAGGTGGGCACATCAGGCATGAGCGGGTGGCGTTTTTCCATGGCCACGGCGAGCGGGCGGATGCGGGTTTTGTTGTTGATGGCAAAGGCGGTGTAGGTGATAGCACCGCTCACCTGTGCACCCATCACAGCGGTGGCCATGTCGCCCGTGCCTTTGAAGGGGATGTAGTTGGTTTTGACGCCAAAGGCCGCGTTCAAGCGTTCATGTGCGGCGTGGTTGGCCGAGTTCAGGCCTGAGCCACCCAAACTGAGTTTGCCGGGTTCGGCCTTGGCGGCTTTCACGAAGTCAGCAAAGGTTTTGATGGGGCTTTGCTCGGGCACGACCAAGATGTCGGGCGTGTAGTGGAACCAGAACACTGGTGTGATGTCGTCCGTTTTGTATTGCACCTGGCCTTCAAGTGGCTGAAACACGATGTGCGGCAGGTTAACGCCGACGACGTTGTTGCCGTCACCGGGCAACTGGTTCATTTGCCCCCACATGAGCCCACCGCCCGCACCGGCTTTGTACTGGATGATGGTGTCAATAGCAGCGCATTTTTTCTTCAGGATGATTTGCTGGTGTCGTGCGGACAAGTCGGACTCACCGCCTGGGGGGAAGGCTTGCCAGTAGAGCAGGTTTTTGTCGGGGCAGGTTTGGGCTTGGGCCATGGGGGCCAGCAGCGCTAGGAGCAGGGTTGAGAGCAGTTTTTTCATGGCTTTTGTCTCGGGTTGAAGTCGCTATTTTGAACTGATCATTGGCCTCAGTGAGGATAGGAATACCCTAAGAGCGCTGCGTCAGACTTCGTGGGTACGCACGATTGGGCTTGCCTCGCCCGCCCTTATGGTGGGGTACCACAAATCGGTCGGGCGAGGCAAGCCCAATCGTGCAGCGAGGGCGGTGACTCGCGACCAAGGCAGAACACAAACCAAGCGGACTTGGTCTTAAACCGTCAAAGCGAGATACGAGAACAAACAGCAGCCGTGACCTGATCCATAGTCGCCGTGCCACCCAAGTCCGCAGTATGCAAAGACTTGTCCGCCGTAACAGCCTCAATCGCCGCCATCAACTTAGCCGCAGCCACAGGCTCACCCAGATGCTCCAACATCATCACGCAAGACCAGAACGTCCCAATCGGGTTGGCCAGCCCCTTGCCCATGATGTCGAAGGCCGAACCGTGGATAGGCTCGAACATGCTGGGGTAAATGCGTTCGGGATTGACGTTGCCGGTGGGGGCTATCCCTAAGCTACCGGCCAGTGCGGCAGCCAAGTCGCTGAGCACGTCGGCATGCAGGTTGGTGGCCACCAAAGTGTCTAGCGATGCGGGGCGGTTGACCATGCGGTCGGTGCAGGCGTCGACCAAAATTTTGTCCCACGTCACGCCGGGGAACTCTTTGCTGATTTGCAAAGCTATCTCGTCCCACATCACCATGGCGTGGCGCTGTGCGTTGGATTTGGTGACGACGGTGAGCAGCTTGCGTGGGCGCGACTGGGCCAGCTTGAAGGCGAAGCGCATCACGCGCTCAACGCCCACGCGGGTCATCATGCTCACATCGGTGGCCACTTCAATCGGGTGACCTTGGTGTGCTCGGCCGCCTATGCCAGAGTATTCACCCTCTGTGTTTTCACGCACGATGACCCAGTTGAGGTCTTCGGGTTTGCAGTTTTTCAATGGGCCGTCAATGCCTGGCAAGATGCGCGTGGGCCTCACGTTGGCGTACTGATCGAAGCCCTGGCAAATCTTCAAGCGCAAACCCCACAGCGTGATGTGGTCGGGGATGTGCGGGTCACCGGCAGAACCGAACAGAATCGCGTCCTTGTTTCGCAGCGGCTCCAGGCCGTCGGCGGGCATCATCTCGCCGTGGGCGCGGTACCAGTCACCGCCCCAGCCGAAGCTCTCGAAATCAAAATTAAAGCTGCCATCGGTCTTGGCCAATGCGGCCAGCACGGTTTGGCCCGCAGGCACTACTTCTTTACCGATACCGTCGCCAGGAATGCAGGCGATTTTGTAAGTCTTCACAGGGGCTCCTTAAAAGTTGGGAATAATGCAGGACTCTAACCGCGTTTTTTTCGAGGATCACATGCTTCAATATCGCTTTTTAACTTCACTGACTTTTTCGTGTCTCGGTCTGATGGTCACCCCAGCGTTGCTGCACGCGCAAGATGCTAGCTGGCCACAGCGCGCGGTGAAAGTCGTGGTGCCTTACGCTGCTGGTGGCAGCTCTGACACCTTGGGACGCCTAGCTGCCTTGGGATTAGCCGAGACGTTCAAGCAGCCCTTTGTGATTGAGAACAAGGGGGGCGCTGGCGGTGTGATTGGTTCACAACAGGTGGCAAAGACCGCGCCCGATGGCTACAACCTAGTGGTCTCTGGCGTAGGCTCACATGTGATTGCACCAGCAGACAATCCCAAGGCCTTTGACCCAATGAAGGACTTCACCCACATAGCCATCCTCGGTGGGCCGCCAATTGTGCTTGCGGTCAATGCGGACTTACCCATCACCGATATCAAGAGTTTTCTGGAGTACGCAAAACGCAATCCAGCAGGCATAAGCTGGGGCTCCCCAGGCAAGGGCACTCACGGCTATCTGATTGGGGAAAGCTTTGAAGTACTGACAAAAACTCCCATGGTGCACGTTGCCTACAAGGGTGCCGCGCCTGCAGTCGCAGACTTAGTAGCGGGACACATTCCCGCTTCGTTTACTACCCTCAGTACAGCCAGCACGCATATTCAATCGGGGCGCCTGCGTGCTTTGGCCATATCGGCCAGTAAGCGTCTGCCTGATTTTCCAAATGTGCCAACGTTTGCTGAACTGGGCTATCCCAAGCTTACGTCGGTTACATGGTTTTCTTTGTCAGGCCCGGCAGGTATGTCACCTACCTTGGTGAACCGTATTAACGTAGCGGTGCGCAAGACCATGAATTCGCCGCATGCGCAAGAGCAACTCGCTAAAACATCGATGGAAACTTTTGACTGGGATGTGGCTCGCGTGAACCAGTTCTTTAGCGATGAGATCAATCGGTGGACGCCGATGGTCAGGAATATCAAATCCGACTAATCAGGAATGCGCGCCGTTTCAGGCCTCGATAGAGATAGCACCCGCCTCGTGCAGGGCTTTGTAGGTTTTGATCGGGATCATGCAAGGGGCCACCACGGCCTCGCCGGTGCGGATGTTGAAACCACCATTGTGGAAATCACACTCCACGTAGTCGCCATCGACCTCACCTTCTGAGAGCGAACCAGGGCCGTGGGTGCAGGCGTCATCGGTGACGAAAAATTCGCCGTCGATATTGAACACCGCCAGCGTCAGCCCCTCTTTCTCTACCTTGATGACCTTACCGGGGGCCACGTCAGACGCTTGGCACAGGGCGAGGTATTTGCAAGGACCGGACATATGAAAACTCCTGTTGACAATCACAAGCTTGAAATGATAACCTCGTTTCCAATGAAAGAACAGCGTTCCTTCATACGGGACACTAAAGAACCACTCTTGGAGAAGCCCTCATGCTGAAAAAAGAACAGAACGATTTCGTCACACAAACCGGTCCGGGCACGCCCATGGGCGACATGTTTCGGCGCTATTGGTTGCCGGCCCTTTTGGCCGAAGAAGTGGCTGAACGCGACGGTGCACCGGTGCGGCTGGAGTTGCTTTCCGAAAAAATGCTGGCCTTTCGCGACACCGAAGGGCGCCTGGGTGTGATCGACGAGTTTTGCGCGCACCGGGGTGTCTCGCTTTGGTTTGGCCGCAATGAAGAAGGTGGCATTCGCTGCCCCTATCATGGCTGGAAGTACGACATCAACGGCCAGTGCCTGGACGTGCCGTCCGAATCGGTGGAGAGTGGTTTCTGTAAAAAAATCAAACTCAAGTCCTACCCGCTGATCGAGCGTGGCGGCGTGATTTGGATCTACATGGGGCCGCCCGAGTTGCAGCCTCCCTTGCCCGAGTATGAATTTGCCACCGTGCCCGCCAACCAGAGCTACACCTCCAAGCGCATACAGGAATGCAATTGGCTGCAAGCGCTGGAGGGCGGCATTGACTCCAGCCACGTGTCTTGGCTGCACAGCGGCAGCTTGAACTCTGACCCGCTCTTCAAAGGGGCCAAGGGCAACCAGTACAACACCAGCGACAAGAAGCCTGTGTTTGATGTGCAAGACACGGAAGGCGGCCTGTACGTGGGCGTGCGGCGCAATGCCGAGGACGACCAGTACTACTGGCGCATCACGCCCTGGCTCATGCCCTGCTTCACCATGGTGCCCCCGCGTGGCGACCACCCGATGCACGGCCATTTCTGGGTGCCCATCAACGACCACAACAACTGGGCTTGGAGCTTTGACTACCACCCTACTCGTCCCTTGAGCGACCACGAGTTGCAGGCCATGAAAGACGGCAAGGGCATTCACGTCAGCACCATCCCCGGCACCTACATCCCGATTCAAAACAAAACCAACGATTACCTGATGGACCGGGCCAAACAAAAGTCCGGTGTGAGCTACAGCGGCATCGACGGCATTGGTATGCAAGACGCGTCGCTGCAAGAGAGCATGGGCGCGATTCAAGACCGCACGAAAGAGAACCTTACCTCCACTGACAATGGCGTCATCATGATGCGCCACCGCCTGATCAAGGCCGCCAAAGCGCTGGCCGAAAAGGGTGTGCCCCCACCTGGAACGGAACCCGAGGTGCAACGCGTGCGCTCGGTTGCCCTGCTGTTGCGCCGGGACCTGCCCTTCAAAGAAGCGGCCAAAGACGCTTTGCGGGCCGAGCCGGGCAAGCCGCAATCGTCGGTCTAAAGAATGGCCACAACATTCAAAGCCGCCGTTGCCCTGCCTGGCAACACCATCGAAATTCAAACCTTTGACACGCCCGAGCCCAGCCCCACCACGGGCTTGCTCAAGGTAGCAACCACAGGTGTGTGCGGCAGCGATTGGATGTTTTTCCAAGACATCCCCAAGCTGCGCGGCCCGGCCATCCTCGGCCATGAAACCGTGGGCTATGTGGAGCAGGTGGGTGCTATCGCAGGCCCGAAGTGGGGCGTTAAAGAAGGCGACCTGGTGGCGCTGGAAGAGTACCTGCCCTGCGGCCACTGCGACTTTTGCCGCAGCGGCGACTTTCGCCTGTGCAACGCCACCGACTGGCGCTTGGGCGGCCTGCGCTACGGGGCCACTGGCGTTAACGTTGGCAACGGCCTGTGGGGCGGCTACAGCCAGTACCAAGAGCTGCACCTGAACACTGTGTTCCACAAAGTGCCCGCAGGGCTTGAGCCCAAGTACGCAGCGCTGGCCCTGCCCATGTCCAACGGCATTGAGTGGACTTACCTGCAAGGCGGTGCTGGCCCTGGACAAACTGTGTTGATCCAAGGGCCGGGGCAGCAGGGTTTGTCTTGCGTAGTAGCAGCGCGTGAGGCCGGTGCTGAGAAAATAATCGTCACCGGTTTAGCCAACCCAACCGACGCTAAACGCTTGGCCATGGCCAAGCGTTTAGGCGCGCACCACACGGTGGCCATTGGTGAGCAAGACCTACTGGAAACCGTGGCCGATCTCACCAACGGCCAGATGGCTGATTTGGTGATCGACTGCGCGTCGGGCGGACCCGGCTCGGTGATCAGCGCCATGCAGCTGGCACGCAAACGTGGGCGTGTGATTCTGGGCGGCATCAAACGCAAAAAAATCCCCGAGTTCGACAGCGACATGATCATCGCCCGTTTCCTCACCGTCAAAGGTATGCGCGGTCACAGTTTTGAGTCCGTCGAGTTGGCCCTGCAATTGATCGCAGGCAACCGCCACAACGTGCGCGACATGAGCACCCACAGCTTTGGTCTGGATCAAACCGAGTACGCCTTGCGTTCGCTGGTGGGTCAAGGGGCCGACGATGTGGTGCACATGACGATTGACCCCTGGCGTTGAAGGCCTCCAGACTTGACTCCTTACGAGCTTACGTTTGTACAGGACCAACTCGGCGGCGCACTCAGCTCCGCGGCTGTCCCCCGTGGTGGCCTAGGGCCACCTACTCCTCCTTGATGCCGCTGCGCTGAGCGCCCCACCGAGGAGGAGGCCAAAGGCCGGGGGACATTCGCGTAGCCACTTACCTCAAGTGTCCGGGCGTACACAAGCTACTCAGTGTCATGGACTGAGCAGCACTCAATGGCAAAGCCACAATCACCGTCAAACCACGTTGAGCCTCTGTGTCTAAAGGCAGCGTGTCAGGCACCACTTCAGGCAACGTCTCAAAGGGTGCGAGTTGCACAATCTGCGGCCCTTGCTCGGTCAGCACTCGGCCTTTGAGGCGCAGCAATGCGGGGCCTAGGCTAGTTTGTAGCGACTGGATTTGCGTCAGCAACGTTTGACCATTCACCTTATCGGGCAAAGGCCACCAATGCGCTTGGGCTGAATGGTTGTGATCATGCGTGTGTGTATGACCCTGCGCTGACTCATGGTCATGCGCGTGATGCGGTGCTAGGGACGCACGACCAGCGACCTCTTGCAAACAGCGCAGTACCTGCGCAGCCGACAAACTGGCTTGCGCTGAGGTGGCAATTGCGACTTGCATCCCCTGGTGTGCGAGTTGGTGTTCCAAGCGTTGTTTCAAACGGCTCAGAGCCGCATCGCCCACCAAATCTGTCTTGGTCAGCACCAACACATTCGCCCCGCTCAGTTGCGCACGCGCCTCGGCGTGTTGACCCAGCACCGCATCCGCCGTGGCGGCACTCAGGCAGGTGATGACGCCTGCCAGCCGATAGCGCTCGCGCAGCAAGTCACTGCCTTGCAGGGCCTGCACCACCGGGGCGGGTTCGGCCAGGCCGGTGGTCTCAATCACCAAGCTGGGGAAGCGCGGCATGCGCCGGTGCAACCGGGCCCAAAACAAATCTTCCATCGCCTCGGCCAAGCCCGGCAAGCCGGTGCAGCAGACGCAGGCATTGGCCACCAAGGCCGATGACTCGCTTGCCACGCTGAGCAACTGGTTGTCCAGCCCCACCTCGCCCAACTCGTTGATGATGAGTGCTGCCTCGGCCAACTCGGGCTGTGCCAGCCAGGCTTTGAGCAAGCTGGTTTTGCCACTGCCAAGATAACCGGTGAGCAGATACACTGGAATGCGTAGGTCAGTGACAAGCGGCGGGACAGTCGGGTTCATACGCGGTTTGCTGGGCAGTGAAGGAATATTCGCATGGAACGTATCACCATTTCAATTGAGCCCGAGCTTGCGGCAGTGCTCGATCAATTGACCGAGAAAAATGGCTACAGCTCGCGCTCTGAGGCGCTGCGCGATCTGATTCGCGGCTGGCACTCGCAAGAAGCGTTGCGCCATGAAGAGAGCGAACATTGTATTGCCCACATTGGCTATGTGTACAAGCACCATGACCGTACCATGGCAGAGCGCATTGCCAACATCGCGCACGAGCACCACCATCTCACGGTGTCCAGCATGCACCTGCACCTGGACCATGACAATTGTTTGGAGGTGGCGTTTTTGCGTGGCTTGACCCAAGAGGTGCGCCAATACGCCAACCGCGTGGTGGCATTGACGGGCGTGCGCCATGGCTCAGTCCACATCATTCCGGTGACCTTGGATAACGGTGGCAAACGTCATAGCCATGGTGACGGTCTGCACCATGTGCACTTGCAACCAGCGAGTTAAGAAAGAAATGCGGAGCCGCTGCGCGTTAAGCACTGAGGTTTAAGCCGTTCAGGGTGCTTGCGTTAAGCGTTTTGGCACTATGGCGTATTTGACGCTGAAAGCGCCAACGGCTGACGGCATACACACCCAACAAGGTGAGCGTGATGCCCGTGCCAATCCATAGGCCATAAGCCTCCCACGCGGCCTCTAACGGGGCAAAGTGCGCTTTGCTGTGGCTTACCCCCACCACCAACAAAGCCAGACCTGCAACCACTCCACTCATGATGCGCCCGGCATGCTGGGCCATGAGCTCACTGCGGCGTACCAGCCAGTGCATGAGCAAGCCGTTGCCTGTATCGGCCAGCATCATGCCCAAGCCAAAACAACCCGCCAGTAAAAACACCATTCCAAAGCCGCCCAACTCATGGCCTTTGGCGGCCATCAAGCCAGCCTGCGCCAAGGTGTCCAATGAAATTGCAAAGGCAAAGCCCACGCCCACGGGATGGGCCAGCGGCCCCATGACGCGTAAAACCAGTGCAGCGAAGGAGCCAGCCGCCGGGCCATGCGTGTGCGCGTGGGCACGACCCAAAGCACAGTGCCGCAGATTAACCACCGCCAGCCATAGCAAGAACGCGCTCGACACCCACAAGCCCAGTTCATCCAACCATGCGGGCAACTGGACGCCTTGCCAGTAAAAAACAGAGGTAGCCAGCAAGATCGTCAGGCTATGGCCACAGGCAAATTGAAACCCCGTCAAACGCGCAGCCCAGTAGGCATGCGCTTGATACCGCAACCGGGTCAGCCCATCAATCGTGGCGATATGGTCCGGATCCATGCCGTGCCGAAAGCCAAGGGCAACAAGCAGACCAAGCGTGGCCCAAAGTGAAGATGAAGCGGCATCCATAGTGTGATGATTTTAGTTTTCATCACACAACTGGCAAATACGGGTTAACCCCGTGATGAGGCTCAGTAGGCCAGTCACGCTCGACGAAGACGGAAAGCGCTTGCGCCAAGCATCCCAAGCCAAAGAGCCATTAAGGCCCTTTCGTTTTGATCGCGTCAAGTCCAGAGATCAAGCGGCGGGTCTCTCACCACGGCTCGCAATATGTCAGTTCTCGACACAAATCCGGTCACAGTTCCTTCTTCATCCACCACGGGTAGTCCAGGCAAACCTGTGTCAAGCAACACCTGCGCCACACGCCGAATATCGGTACCGTCTGCCACGCCAGGTATGGGCGTCCACATGATTTCGCTAACCGGCTGGGCCAGTAAAGCTTGCCAGATTAAGGCACTTTCACCTGGCACGGGAAGTCGGTCCGGCCGAAGCAGATCCGCCCGCGACACCAACCCCACCAGAAAACCCGATGCAGACACGACTGGGGCCTGCCCCGCACCCCGATTCGCCAGAAACTGCCAAGCCTCCAACACAGTGCTTTCTAAAGGAATAGTGAAGACGTTGCGGTTCATCATCTCGCTTACCAGCGTCAATGGGTGCCGTGGCAGGTGCATCTGCCCCGTTTGGGCATAGGCAGTCAATGGAGCTGCGGAAACCGGCCCCTCTTTGGCGTTCTTCAGGGCTGCCGTCCAGTCAGGAGACGGCGAATCGTGCGACAAGGGGTTGATCAAACGCGCACGCACGGCAGCGTTAACGGAAGAAACCTGTCGCAGCTCTTCTGCAGACCCTGTGAATTCCCTACCCCTCACACCGTAAACAGAAAACATACGTTCCTCCGAATGGGTAGCCTGACTAGGCCGGATCGTTCAGAAACAGGGTTTGCAGGTCACTTAAAAAATCAAATCCGCGCTCGGTCGGCCAGACGCGCTGAAAGTCGCGCTCAATCAGGCCTTTGGTTTCAGCCTCTTGCAGCCCGGCTTGGATGGCGGTGATGGCCAGACCGGTGCGCTCTGAAAATTCGGCCAGCGAAAAGCCTTGGCGCAGGCGTAGCGCGTTGAGCATGAACTCAAACGGTAGATCCGAGCGGCCAACCTCGGTCTCTTGAGCGATAGCCTGACCCAGCAAAGCTTTTTCCATGTAAAGCTTCGGGTCGCGAAAGCGCACCTGGCGCATGATGCGATGCGCAAAGCTGAGCTTGCTGTGTGCCCCGGCGCCAATACCTAAATAGTCACCAAACTGCCAATAGTTGAGGTTGTGGCGGCTGTGGTGAGCTGTGCGCGCGTAGGCTGACACCTCGTAGCGCGCCAAGCCCGCCAATGCAGTGCGCTCGGTGATGAGGTCAAGCATGGCGTAAGCGGTGTCGTCCTCCGGAATCACGGGTGGGTACTTGGCGAAATAGGTGTTGGGCTCGATGGTGAGGTGGTAGATGGAGAGGTGCGGCGGGGCCAGGGCCAGCGCCTGATCCACGTCTTGCTTCAACTGCGCCATGGTCTGGCCGGGCAGCGCGTACATCAGATCCAAATTGAAGGTATCAAAGGCATGCGCAGCCTCTTCAAGCGCAGCAATGGCTTGGGCGCGGTCATGCACGCGGCCTAGCGCCTTCAGGTGTTCGTCATTGAAGCTTTGCACACCGATCGACAAGCGCGTGACGCCCGCGCTGCGGTAGGCGCGAAAGCGGTCTTTCTCAAAGGTGCCGGGGTTGGCCTCAAGCGTGATCTCGCACTGGGCTGAGAGTTTGAGACGCGCGCGAATGTCGCTAAGCAGGCGCTCGATGGCTTGCGGCGAGAACAGACTGGGCGTGCCGCCGCCAATGAAGACGGTGTGGATGGTACGGCCCCAGATCAGCGGCAGCGCGGCCTCCAGATCGGCAATGAGCGCATCCAGATAGCGCTGCTCGGGCATTTCACCTGTGCTCACCTCATGCGAATTGAAGTCGCAATAGGGACACTTCTTCAAGCACCAGGGCAGATGCACGTAAAGCGAGAGTGGCGGCAACGCGGTCAGTTGCAGCGTGCCGGGGCGCAGGTAGTGCTGGATGTCAGCCAAGGGCTGCTGTATTGCCGAGACAACAGGAATGGTCACCGGCACTTTCACAGGGACAGTCACAACCAACGCTCGCGAATTAAGTTAACCATGGCCTGGGCGGCTTGGCCTCTGTGGCTGTGTTGGTTCTTCACCTCGGTCGGCAACTGCGCAAAGGTTTGCCCAAAGGCGGGAATGTACATCACCGGGTCAAAGCCAAAGCCGTTCGTGCCAACGGGCTCACGGGCAATCTCACCCACCACGCGACCCACCGCAATCAGCGGCTCCGGGTCATCGGCCGAACGCAGTGCGACCAAGGTGCTAACCAAAGCAGCGCGGCGATTGTTGATGCCTTGCATCTGCTCCAACAAGGCGCTCACATTGTTGTCATCACCTTTGGCGTAGCCGAATTGGGTGGCGTAAAAAGCCGTGTCCACGCCGGGCAGGCCGCCAAAGGCATAGACACACAGCCCCGCATCGTCCGCCAGCGCAGGCAGGCCACTCAAGCGAGCAGCATGGCGCGCCTTGGCCAGGGCGTTTTCAACAAAGGTGCGGTGGGGCTCTTCGGCCTCGGGGATAGCCAGCTCAGACTGGCGCACCAGTTGCAGGCCGGTACTACCCAGCATGGCCTGCAACTCGCTCAACTTGCCGAGGTTGTTCGATGCGAGAACGATCTTCTTAATCAAAATGACTGGGGTCCCTTAGTAGCATGACGCAGCAAGCTATATATTTAATAGCGAGTTGATTTGCAGTTGCACCAGTTCGGCAATGCCTTGTTCGGCCAAAGCCAGCAAACTGTCCATCTGCGCACGAGTAAAAGCCGCGCCTTCCGCCGTGCCTTGCACTTCCACAAAATGGCCGGCGGCCGTCATCACCACATTCATGTCGGTGTCGCAAGCTGCGTCTTCGGTGTAGTCTAGGTCCAGCAAAGCCGTGCCTTGCATGAGCCCGACCGAGATGGCGGCCACGTGGCCGGTGATGGGTGACTCGGTCAGCTTGCCTTGGCTGATGAGAAGGTTGATCGCATCTTGCGCGGCCACAAACGCGCCCGTGATGGCCGCTGTGCGGGTGCCGCCGTCGGCTTGCAGCACATCGCAATCCAGGGCTATGGTGCGTTCACCCAGCTTGCTCAAATCAAACACGGCGCGCAGGGATCGGCCAATCAGGCGTTGAATCTCTTGTGTGCGCCCGCTTTGCTTACCGCGTGCGGCCTCGCGGTCATTGCGCTTGTGCGTGGCGCGCGGCAGCATGCCGTACTCGGCGGTGACCCAGCCCTGGCCGGTGCCGCGCTGGTGAGGTGGCACTTTGTCTTCGACAGATGCGGTGCAAAGCACGCGGGTGTTGCCAAATTCAATCAGCACCGAACCTTCAGCGTGCAGGGTGTAGCCGCGCGTGATGCGCACTGGGCGCAACTGGTTTGTGGCGCGCGCGTTGTGTCTCGAAAAATCAGTCATATATCGGGCAATTAAATGCAGACCATAAGGGCCATGTGAACAGGCAGTGGCAGACAGACATCACGGGTGTCCACCGAAGGTGGCTATTTTTTCTTAACCGCAGAACGCCGGATGGCATCGTTGATTTCAGCAATAGAGCGCTCAATTTCTTCGTCGTTCAAATCATCAGACAAATTCTCAAAACCACTAGCTTGCACGGTGGATGCGAAAACGCCCGCATCTAGGCTTTGTGTTGAGACACTGACGCGAGTGGTCTCAAACATGTCGGGCGTCTCCCACTCGATGGCCAAAGCTGTCACGTTATCACTGTTGCTACCTGCTTTAGTCAGCGCTTTATTCACCAAATCACGAACGGCATCAGCTACGGTTTTATTGACCAAATCATAGACAATTTCGACATCGCTCAAGCTACCCCAAAGGCCGTCGGAGCAGAGCAATATTTTGTCCCCCTCCTTCAATCCTACTGGCCCGGAAATTTCAAAAACTGGCGGGATAGGGGAACCCAAGCAAGTGAAAAGCATATTGCGATTAACATCTACACTCAATTTTTCGTCGGTAGAGTGACCCTGCTTTTGTTCAAAGTAGGAGTGGTCTCGCGTTTTTGCCAAAAGTTCCCCATCACGCACCAAATACAAACGCGAATCACCACAATGAATCCAACTAACGCCACCTTCTTGAATCAAAGCCGCTACCAACGTGGTTCGTGGCGAATCGGACATACCCTTTTCAATCGAATACTGGTGAATCCGACGATCCGCAATTTTGATTGCGGTCTCTAAAAAATCGTGTGGATTTTTTATGCCGGTTTTGGCATCGTTTTGGAACAGTCCCGTCATGACTTGTAAGGCCATTTGCGATGCAACCTCACCTTGTGGATGTCCACCCAGACCGTCAGCAACAAGAAAAAATCCCGCATTGCGTGTGTAGGAATAACCCGTGCGGTCTTGGTTGGTCACCCGCCCGCCTATACGACTGAGCTGAAACACAGAGAATTTCATTGATTTCTTCCACCAACACCTGCAGGACCATTAGCGCCCTTTTTGTTATCCGACATCATGCTATCAAACTGCATGCGTACTTTTTCCCCCACTGTCAATTTTGTGTACCTTCGTTCACCCTCACGATTCATTTCTTTTTGCAAGGCAAAAACCGACTGCGGACGGGACAATGGATCCAGCGCCATGCACCATTCCACAACTTCAATCAAATTATCGGAATAAGTACCTCGCAGTCGAGCCAAGGCTGTAGAAAACCGGTCTTTCTCCTTGCGTTGTGGCGCCTCATTGGGAGGGTACCCTTGCATACAGGAATATATACAGGCACCTATGGCATAAATATCAGTCCACGGACCCATTGGGGTGTCACGTCGATACATTTCGGGTGCTGCAAAGCCCGGCGTGTACATAGGTCGAATGAAGTTACCTTCTTTGCTTAGCACTTCACGTGCAGCGCCAAAATCAATAAGTACCGACCGGTTGTCATCGGTTACAAAAATGTTAGCCGGCTTAATGTCTAAGTGCAGCATCTTGTGCTGATGCACGATCCGCAAGCCTCGCAAAATCTCATCAAAAAGGGAAAGAATCGTGGATTCGCGAAACACCTTTTGATTTTTGAGGTCTTTGGCAATGATGATGAAATCTTGTAGGGAAGCCCCCTCCAGATAGTTCATCACCATATAAACAGTTTCGTTTTCACGGAAGAAGTTCAGCACACTCACAACCGAGGGGTGAGAGATTTGGGCCAGTGAACGTCCTTCCTCGAAAAAACTTTTCAAACCCAGACGATACAAAGATAACTTTTCAGGCTGAACACGAGGCGTCATCTCGCCCGGCTCTCGAGTTGCAAGTGATGCAGGCAAGTACTCTTTTATGGCTACTTGAAGACCATCCGTATCCAGCGCCAAATAAACCACGCCAAAGCCACCCGCTGCAACCTTGCGGATAATCTTATAACCACCGATAACGGTGTTAGGCGCGAGAGGCGCGGGTTTGACCTTTGACATATTTTCTGACCAGGTACTGAATGAAGCGGCGCAACCGGGTTATTCTTGAGGCTGTTTCTCAACTGACCCAAGAATTGCCATGCCAGTTTACAGCATGACTGGCTATGCCAGCGTCCAAAATACCAATGCGAACACCTCGACTACATCAGAGGGAAAAGAGCTGACGGGTAGTCATCTAGGCCTGGAAATTCGCTCGGTTAACAGTCGCTTTCTGGATCTCTCGTTTCGGCTGCCCGAAGACTTGCGCCAGCATGAACCCGCCTTGCGCGAGTTACTCACCGGCAAACTCAAACGCGGCAAGGTCGAAGTAAGGGCCGCCGTGGAGGGAGGGGCCGCCAACCCGGTGCCTGACCCCACCCCGGCATTGCTCCAGCGGCTCAACAGTGTTCAAGACAACGTCATGGCTTGGCTGCCCCAGGCCCAAGCCCTGAGCGTGGCAGACATCCTCAAACTGGCCTCCAACACTCAGACAAGCGCACGTGACTGGGGTGACGCAGTGCTGCCGTTGGCAGAAAAAGCGTTGAAAGACCTGCTCTCGGCCCGTCAACGTGAAGGTGCACGACTGGCCACCATGTTGTTGGAACGTATCGCCCAGCTGCGAGCGCTGGCACAAAAAGCGGGGCCTCTGGTACCGCAACTCGTGGCCCAGCAGAGCCAGCGTTTTCTGGAGCGATGGAAGGAGGCCATGGCCTTGACCGAAGGCGGGGCCACGCCCGAATCGGCTCGCGACCGCGCGTTGACTGAGGCCACCGCCTTTGCCATTCGCATTGACGTGAACGAAGAAATCACCCGCCTCAACTCCCACTTGGACGAAGTGGAGCGGCTCGTGACCAAAGGCGGCGAAATCGGCAAACGGCTTGATTTCTTGATCCAGGAAATGCACCGCGAGGCCAACACCATGGGCTCGAAATCAGCTGCCTTGGAGTTAACCCACATTTCTGTGGACATGAAAGTGCTGATCGAGCAGATGCGCGAGCAGGTGCAAAACATCGAGTAGGACGCCACCCTTATGGATTACCCCGGAAATCTCTATGTCATCGCAGCCCCTAGCGGGGCAGGCAAGTCAAGCCTGGTCAAGGCTTTGATGGAGTTGGACTCGCACCTGCAGCTCTCCATCTCGCACACCACGCGTGCGCCGCGTGGTCAGGAAAAAAATGGCAGGGAATACTTCTTTGTCTCTCCTGTCGAATTTGATGCCATGGTGCAGGCCGATGCCTTTGTGGAGTGGGCGCATGTGCATTCGCAGCGCTATGGCACCTCCAAGCGAGCCATTGAAGACCGCATGGCCCAGGGGAGCGATGTCATTTTGGAAATTGATTTCCAGGGTGCTGTACAAATCAAGAAAACATTTGCCAACGCCATCTCCATTTTTATCTTGCCCCCCAGTTGGGAAGAGTTGCGCTCACGGCTAGAGCGGCGGGGTGAAGACGCGCCCGAGGTGATTGAGTTGCGCCTGAAAAATGCGGCCATTGAAGTGGCTCAGGCACATAAATTCGACTTCGTTATAATCAACGAGCTGTTTGACCGCGCGCTTTTTGACCTTAAAGCGATTGTTCACTCTCAACGACTCAAGTATTCTGCGCAACGTCGCGCCAGAGCTGAAACGTTCCAAGCACTGAATATCCCCTAGCCTTCTGGAGCACCCCATGGCCCGTATCACTGTCGAAGACTGCCTCACGCAGATCCCTAATCGTTTCCAACTCGTGCTGGCAGCCACATACCGCGCCCGCATGCTCAGCCAAGGCCACGCGTCCAAAATTGAGAGCAAAAACAAACCTTGCGTCACCGCCCTGCGAGAAATTGCGGAAGGCAAAGTTGGCATTGAGATGCTGAAAAAAGTTCCGCTCTAAACGCCCTCGCACTACATAAAAAAAGCACCGTTCACGGTGCTTTTTTTATGGGGCGCAGCTAAGCGCTTATCTGCACGCTACATTTAAGGCATGGACAACGGAAGCAATACCCCAACAAACAAACCTGAGCACATCAAATCGGGAAAAGGGAAATCCGTCTCCAACCCTGCTGCGGCCAACGCAACAGCCGCCAGCTTTGCCAGTCTCATTGCCAAGCTGGACTATCTCTCCCCCGCTGATTTAGAGCAAGTCCGTCAAGCCTACCGCTTCGCCGATGAGGCGCATCTGGGCCAATTGCGCAACAGTGGTGAGCCCTACATCACGCATCCCATCGCAGTAACGGCCCAGTGCGCCGAATGGAAGCTGGATGCACAAGCCCTGATGGCCGCCCTGCTGCATGACGCGCTGGAAGACTGCGGCGTGACCAAAACCGAGTTGATTGAGCGCTTTGGATCCCCCGTGGCCGAGTTGGTGGACGGCTTGACCAAGCTGGAGAAATTGCACTTCTCCACCCGCGAAGAAAACCAGGCCGAGTCTTTTCGCAAGATGCTCTTGGCCATGGCGCGCGATGTGCGTGTCATTCTGATCAAGTTGGCTGACCGCACTCACAATATGCGCACGCTCTCGGACGCACCGCGTGACAAGTGGGCCCGCATCGCCTCAGAGACCTTGGAGATATATGCCCCCATTTCCTACCGCTTGGGCCTGAATCAAACCTATCAAGAACTGCAGGACCTGTCTTTTCGCCACCTGTTCCCGTGGCGCTACGCCACCTTGTCCAAAGCCATTGCCAGGGCTCGCGGTCGACGACGCGATTTATTTCAGAAAGTTGAGCGTGAAGTAGAAGCTTCATTTAAAACGCCAGGCATATCTGTGCAAATAACGGGCCGCGAAAAAACGCTCTACTCCATTTACAAAAAAATGGATGACAAGCATCTCACGTTTGCCCAGATCACAGATATTTACGGCTTTCGCGTGCTGGTGCCCAATCTGATCGATTGCTACACCGCGCTAGGCGTCCTACACCAACTCTACAAGCCCGTGCCGGGCAAGTTCAAAGATCACATTGCCATTGCCAAACCCAATGGCTACCAGTCGCTGCACACTACATTGGTGGGCCCTTCTGGTGTCAACATTGAGTTTCAAATTCGCACCGAAACCATGAACGTTGTGGCGGATTCAGGCGTCGCCGCCCATTGGCTGTACAAAACCGCAGAGTCCAACAGCGCTTCAACGGACCGGCTTGGCGTCAAGTGGTTGCAGTCTTTGCTGGACATCCAGGTGGAGACCCGCGACGCCGCCGAATTTTGGGATCACGTCAAGGTGGATCTCTTTCCCGATGCGGTCTATGTGTTCACTCCAAAGAGCCGCATCATGGCCCTGCCGCGTGGCGCCACAGTGGTGGACTTTGCCTACGCCATCCACAGCAATGTAGGCGACCACGCTGTGGCGGCCAAGATCAACGGCGATCAAGCACCCCTGCGCAACAAACTCAAAAATGGCGACGTCGTGGAGGTTGTCACCTCAGCCGACGCTACACCCAACCCGGCCTGGCTCAGCTTTGTGCGCACCGCACGTGCACGCTCCAAAATCAGGCATCACCTGAAAACCATGGCGCAAAACGAGTCTGAGTTGCTCGGTCAAAAATTACTGACCCAAGCGTTGCGCGCCGAAGGCATTGAAAAACTGCCTGACGAGAATGATGCTCCACAAGGCCTATGGGACAAAGTTCTGCGCTTTACCGGCAACAAGACTCGGGATGAACTACTGACCGACATTGGATTAGGCAAACGTATTGCCACCATTGTTGCCAAACGCTTATTGAAACTCTTGGTGGAAAGTGGCCAAAAACCCGACCCCTTGCTATTGACCCTAGAGCGCTTTGCGCCGCACGAGTCCCAAACTCAAGACACGGTCACCATCGACGGTAGCGAAAACGCCTCGGTTCAATTTTCAACCTGCTGCCGCCCGATACCCGGGGATAGCATCTTGGGCTACTTGGGGCGCGGTGAAGGCCTAGCTGTGCACACAGATGACTGCATCGTGGCTCAAAAACTCCAAAACAAAGACAGCGACCGCTTCATCAGCGTCGAGTGGTCTGATGAACCCGTGCGCACCTTTGAGGCCGGCATTCTCGTCACCGTCACCAACGGCAAAGGGGTACTGGCCCGCGTTGCCTCGGCATTGGCATCCGCCGAGGCTGACATCGCCCACATCGACATGGGCGAAGACTCGGCACAAGACACCACTGATTTGCGCTTTGTTATCGCCGTAAGAGACACCGCGCATTTGGAGACTGCTCTGCGCAGCCTCAAACGTGCACCCTCGGTGCTGCATGCCAGCCGCATCCGGGGCCACTTCTGATCAAACCAAAGGCGTAGCCGGGTAATGCACCGCCAGTACCTCCAACTCGTCAACGCCAGTAGGCGTGACCAACCGAAGCACATCGCCCACATGCGCCTTGAGCAGAGTGCGCGCAATCGGCGACACCCAACTCACCTGGGCCTGCGAGCTATCGGCCTCATCAATGCCCAGTATGGTGATGGTGCGCTCTAACCCCGCGTCATCGACGTAGGTGACGGTAGCTCCAAAAAAGATTTGATCAATGCCATGGTGCAAGCTAGGCTCGGCCACCTCGGCAATTTCCAGACGTTTAGTTAGAAAGCGAATACGCCTGTCAATCTCACGCAGGCGTTTTTTGCCGTAGATGTAGTCGCCGTTTTCTGAACGATCACCATTACTGGCCGCCCAATAAACGGCATCGACGATCTTGGGGCGCTCGTTGTCTATGAGATCGAGCAGTTCAGTGCGCAAACGTGCATAGCCTTGCGGTGTGATGTAGTTTTTACCACCCGCTGGCAATGGCGGGAGCTGCAGCTCATCATCGTCTGCGGCATCGCTTTCTTTGGTAAATGCCTTGCTCATGTCGGCTTCCCTTAAGACTGACCTCAGGACAGTTTACGACCAAGAAAAAAGCCTGCAACTTTTCAGTTGCAGGCTTTATCTTTTTGGTGCGGCTGGCAGGAATTGAACCCACGACCCCTTGGTTCGTAGCCAAGTACTCTATCCAACTGAGCTACAGCCGCGAAGCTTTGAATTATAGCCTAATTTAAATGGTAGGGCGTGAGTGACTTGAACACTCGACCAAAGGATTATGAGTCCTCTGCTCTAACCAACTGAGCTAACGCCCCAACCGAAGCGTCGATTGTAAGCGGCTACTTGTGATGGCTCAGCGCGTTGCTGACCAGCTTGGAGGTGATGTCCACAATCTGGATCATGCGGTCATAGGGCATTCGGGTGGGGCCGATAACGCCGAGGGTGCCGACGATCTGGCCGTCCACCTCATAAGGCGCGCTGACGATGGAAAGGTCTTCAAACGGAACAACCTTGCTTTCACCACCAATGAAAATGCGCACACCCTCGGCCTGACCCGCAATATCGAGCAAGCGCATGAGCTGCGCCTTTTCTTCAAACAAATCAAAGGCCCGGCGCAGGTGGCCCATGTCGCTGGAGAAATCTGTCACGGCCAGCAGGTTGCGCTCGCCTGAGATGACGACCTCGTCCTTGGTGTCAGACATGGCCTCAGAGCTGGCGGCCACCGCAGCCTGCATCAGGGTGGCAATCTCGGTGCGCAAGGTCTCCACTTCATTTTTCAGCCGCTCGCGCACCTGCTCGATGGTCAGACCTTTGTAGTTGGCGTTGAGGTAGTTGGCGGCTTCCACCAATTGGTCTTGCGTGTAGTCCTGCTCGGTAAAGATAACGCGGTTTTGCACGTCGCCTTCGGGCGAGACGATGATGACCAGCAAGCGCCGCTCTGACAGGCGTAAAAACTCGATCTGTCGAAACACCGAGCTTCGCCTGGGCGACATGACCACACCCACAAAGCTGGACAAGCTGGACAGCAGGTTGGCCGCGTTGGAGATGACTTTTTGCGGCTGATCTGGGGCCAGGCTTTGCGGTGCAAACTGGCCTTGCTGCACGGTGAGCATGGTGTCCACAAACAGGCGGTAACCGCGCGCTGTGGGTATGCGTCCGGCGGAGGTGTGTGGGCTGGCAATCAGGCCCAGTTCCTCTAGATCAGACATGACATTGCGGATGGTGGCAGGCGACAACTCAAGCCCGCTGGCACGCGACAAGGTACGCGAGCCGATAGGTTGCCCGTCGGCGATATAGCGCTCGACCAACGCTTTCAACAACAACTTGGCACGATCATCCAGCATGGGTTCATTTTAATGATGTAATTTGCACATGAAGTCCAAATTCCACAAGGTTGCGCTGATTGGCAAGTACCTGACCTCTGGCGCGGGGGCTCAGGCCGCTTCGACACGCTCAGCGCTGCAAGAGATTGCCCATTTCCTGCACGCTCAAGGTTGCGAGGTGGTGCTGGAGGCGCAGACCGCCAACAACACCGGCCTCACCGGCTACGCCGTCATGGACGTGCCCACCATCGGCACGCACTGCGATCTGGGTCTGGTGGTGGGGGGCGACGGCACCATGCTGGGCATTGGTCGCCAGCTGGCCCGTTTTGACGTGCCGCTGGTGGGCATCAACCACGGTCGCCTGGGCTTCATCACCGACATTCCCTTTGGCAGTTTTGAAACCACCCTGACGCCCATTCTTGGCGGCGAGTATGCAGAAGACCACCGCAGCCTGATGCATGCCCGCGTGATGCGGGATGGTCAATGCGTGTTTGACGCACTTGCCATGAACGATGTGGTCGTGCACCGGGGCACCACCTCGGGCATGGTGGAGTTGCGAGTCGAAATTGACGGGAACTTTGTAGCCAACCAGCGGGCTGATGGCTTGATCATTGCCACACCCACGGGCTCCACCGCCTACTCGCTGTCAGCGGGTGGGCCTATCTTGCACCCCTCGATTGCGGGCTGGGTGCTAGCACCGATTGCCTCACACACTTTGTCGAATCGACCCTTCGTTGTTTCCAACGAATCAGAGATCGCCATTGAGATCGTCTCAGGGCGCGACGCCAGTGCCAATTTCGATATGCAGTCGCTCGCCTCTTTGTTGATTGGCGACCGCATCATCGTGAAGCGCTCTGCACACCGGGTGCGATTTTTGCACCCCATCGGTTGGACTTACTTTCACACCCTGCGGCAAAAACTTCATTGGAACGAAGGGATGGCCTGACCATGAGCCTCAAACGCATTGCCCTGCGGGATTTCGTCATCGTCCGTGAGCTGGAGCTTGATTTGGAGAGCGGCTTCACCGTGCTAACGGGTGAAACCGGCGCGGGCAAGTCCATACTGATTGACGCGCTGCAACTGGTCACCGGGGCTAGGGCAGATAGCGGCGTGATCCGTGAAGGGGCCACACGCACCGAGGTCAGCGCCGAATTCGACAACCCTGTGGGCTTGCATACCTGGCTGGAAGACGCGGGCTTTGACGCCGGTGAAACCCTGCTGCTGCGCCGCACCGTGGACACCCAAGGCAAAAGCCGTGCCTGGATCAACGGCAGCCCCGCCACGGCTACGCAGTTGCGTGAGTTGGGCGAGCAGTTGCTTGACATTCACGGCCAGCATGCCTGGCAAAGCCTGACCCGCCCTGACGCCGTGCGCGGCCTGCTGGATGCCTATGCGCAGTGCAGCACAGCAACGCTGAGCTCACTTTGGCAAGGCTGGCGGCGTGCCCAATCTGCCTTGGCCGAAGCCCGCGCCGCGCAAGACTCTTTAGACCAAGAGCGCGAGCGACTAAGCTGGCAAATTGGTGAGCTTGAAAAACTCGCACCCCAGGCAGGCGAATGGGAAGAAATCAACACCGACCACGGTCGCTTGTCGCATGTGCAAGCGCTGCTGGATGCCGCGCAGGGGGCCGTTGCCGCGCTAGAGGGCGATGAAGTCAGCGCTTTAAGTGCACTGAACTCCGCCCAGCAATTGCTGCAAAAGCAGGCCCACCTGGAGCCCGACTTCAAGGACATGAGCGAGGTGCTGGCCTCCAGCCTGGCGCAGGTGGAAGACGCAGTGCACTCCCTGCACACCTATCTGCGCCGCACCGACCTGGACCCCGAGCGCTTGGCTGAGTTGGACGCGCGCATGACGCAGTGGGTCTCGCTGGCACGGCGCTACAAGCGCGCTCCTTCTGAACTGGCTACTTTGTTGGCCACTTGGAAAGAAGAGCTGACCCGACTGGATGCCGCCAGTGATTTGGCCGGTCTGCAAACCGCAGCTCAAACCGCGCAAATCGCTTACACCGAAGAAGCTAAAAAAATATCGCGTGCACGAACCAAAGCCGCGCCGCTCTTGGCCAAGTCCATCACCCAAGCTATGCAAGGCCTTGGCATGCAGGGCGGACGCTTTGAAGTGGCGTTGCAAGCCACGCCGGAGCCACAACAAAGCGGCCTGGAAGAGGTGAGTTTCTTGGTGGCAGGCCATGCGGGCAGCACACCGCGCCCGGTCAGCAAGGTGGCCTCGGGCGGGGAGTTATCGCGCATGGCCCTGTCCATCGCCGTGACGACCAGCCGTCTGGGCACGGCGCAAACCCTGATTTTTGACGAGGTGGATGCGGGCGTGGGTGGGGCGGTGGCAGAGACTGTGGGGCAACTCATGAAGCAGCTCGGCCTGGATCGGCAAGTGCTGGCGGTGACGCATCTTCCGCAAGTGGCGTCTTGCGCCGACCATCACCTGGTGGTGGCCAAGCAGCTACAAGGCGCGGCCACGCTCAGCATGGTCAGCGCCGTGCAGGGTGAGCAGCGGGTAGCGGAGATCGCGCGTATGCTGGGCGGTGAGCGCCTACTGGGCACAACCCTAGCCCACGCCAAAGAAATGCTGCAAACACAGGGCTAGAGGCTATAACGATGTCCATGGAAATTGTCCTCATCACCGGCATGTCGGGCTCGGGCAAGACTGTTGCGCTGCGTGTGTTGGAGGACGCTGGCTACTTCTGCGTGGACAACTTGCCGCCTGATCTGCTGCAGCCACTGGTCGAACTGGAGCGAAAAAAAAATGGCACCCGTCTGGCCATTGCTATGGACGTGCGCAGTTCATCTTCCCTGGCCCAAGTGCCTGCCTTGCTGGCCAATATGCGACACCAAGGCATGGACGTGAAGTTCTTGTTTTTGGATGCCAGTACCGACGCGCTGGTGCGGCGATTTTCTGAAACCCGGCGCAAGCATCCACTTTCGCAAATCAACCCCGGCTCAGCCCACCATGACCTGAGCCGCGCGCTGGTCGATGCCATTGAGCTAGAACGCCAACTGCTCAGCAACTTGCGCGAGCATGCGCACGTCATCGACACCACCTTGCTGCGCCATGCGCAACTGCAAGACCAGGTGAAATCACTGGTCTCTGTGTCAGGTGACCAATTGACGCTGGTGTTTGAGTCTTTCTCTTTTAAACGCGGCATTCCTGGCGCGGCAGATTATGTGTTTGATGTGCGAATGCTGCCTAACCCTTATTACGAAACGGCACTCAAGGCGCTCAGCGGCAAAGATGAGCCGGTAGCCGAGTTTTTAAAGCAACAACCCGAGGTACGGCAAATGCAGGAGCAGATTGCCCAGTTCCTCAGCCATTGGTTGGAGCCGCTCTCGCGCAACCACCGCAGCTACGTCACCGTGGCCATAGGCTGCACGGGTGGGCAGCACCGCTCGGTTTATTTGGTGGAGCAGCTCGCAGCGCGCTTCGAATCACAGTGGCGCACCCTCAAGCGGCACCGCGACTTGGGCAGCGAGCACTAGCAACTTGCGCACGGGTGCAGGCAAACCCAGGCCCGGCCACTGATCAGCGGCGAACCAAGCTCCAGGCGATTGCGCCTTGGTGTCTGCCGTCTGCACGTCAGCAGGCAGGCATAGCCGAACCGGGTGCAAGAAAAGGTCTTTGTGCGTGAGCACGTGAGACACCACAGCTTCGTCCATCAGCGCGGCGTGGTAGGGGGTCGGCACAGCTGCTTCAAGCGCCTCACGGCTGTCAAAAAGATCAAAGCAATACAGCCCGGCCCACACGCCCGGCGTGGGCCTGCGGCTCAGCCGCACGTCACCCTGAGGCGTTTGCACCCACAGCATCCAGATCGACTGCGAGCTGCGTTTGAGTTTGCGGGTCTTAACAGGGTACTTTTGCGGCGCGCCTTCTGCGTGGGCCAGGCAGGTTTGCTGCAGCGGGCAAGCCATGCACAGCGGTTTTTTACTCAGGCACACCGTGGCCCCCAAATCCATCATGCCCTGGGTATAGCGGGGCATGCTGCGTTTGAGGTCATGCTCCGGCAGCACTTGGGTGGCCAAGTCCCATAAAGCGCGCTCGTTGGCCGCTTTGGCCAGGTCTTCACCAAATCCCAGGAAGCGTGTCAGCACACGTTTGACATTGCCATCCAAAATCGCAGCCCGCTCACCGAAGCAGATGGACGCAATGGCTGCAGCAGTTGAACGACCAATGCCGGGCAAGCTCATCAACAGTTTTGCATTACTAGGAAATTCGCCCCCATGAAGTGCCACAACCTGAATTGCACACGCATGAAGATTGCGCGCACGGCTGTAGTAGCCCAAACCACTCCATAAAGACAAAACCTCATCTAAATGCGCTTTAGCCAAAGATCGGATATCAGGGAATTGCGCCATGAAGCGGGGGAAGTACTCCAACACCGTGACCACTTGGGTTTGCTGCAGCATGATTTCTGACAACCATACGCGGTAAGGATCAATGGTATTTTGCCAAGGCAAACTATTACGACCAAACTCTTTTTGCCAGAGCATTACTGGCGTGGCTAAATCAACCAACATGAGACTTAAATAGTGCTGAGTTCAGGCTCAGTTTTAATTCCAGGGGAAACCTCTAACGCCTTTAACAATAGGCGAATTTGTTCCAATAATTTTTGCTCATTTTGACCTGACACATAAATTTGTCCGTCAATCTCAGCACAGCGCTCTTTAAGCCCGCCAGCTGCCTGTTGAATACGATCAATCGCCTCAATGCGGCGCGCAAAGTTGCGATGCCGCTCCCTAAGTTGAACATCAAGTTGCGCGGCGGCCGATTTGCTCCACAATTCAACAGCGCCCAGCAAGGTATGGCGCAAAACTCGCAACTGAGTCGCCAATGCACGAACTAGCCTATCCGTGAACTCAGGCTGAGCCAGCCTGAAGGCATTGCCAACACCCAAATACTGGAGATGACCCTGCTCCACACGATCCAATTCAATGAAAAAATCAAACATTTTTGGCTCGATGGGCGACTGCAACGAAAACCCATACTCCGCATTGAGCTGTCTAAAGGAGGCACTCAGCATCGCCTGAATTTCTTGAGTGAGAGTTTGAACTTGTCGTAAGTTTTCGCGAAGCCGCTCAAAGGTTTCTCCGTAAGCCCGTTTGATACCCAACTTGAGTCCTTTTTGTTTCAAAGTCAACTTGAGCTGCGCCATCTCATGACGCAGACTCGTGGCTCCAAGCAACCTAAATATGTCGCGCAACAGTTTTAGATGAACCGATCTCACTGCATGAATTTTGGCCCCACCCATGTCAAACTCGGTCTGCTCTCGCGAAATGCGGATACGCATGTGCCTAATGACGGTGGCGTTTTTACCCATTAAACTTTTGAGCTCCTGCATTTGCTCTGTCAAATCGCGACGGCGAATATGGAGCATTCGCCCCGCCTCCACTTGCAGCTCTGCAACCCCTTTGGACACCGCTGCAACCAAAATTTTCTGACGCTGTGCCATGATGCGTTCGGCAAGGGCTTGTTCAAGATCAATCAGACAACTAGCCTTCAAAAGATCTGCGTCATTGGTGACTTTGGCCACCAAACCTTTTTGGGCAGACACCGCAAACACATGGGATCGAGGTACCGCCAATATTTCTGCCGTGTTGTTACATTGGCGTTCAATCTGAGCTTGAATTTGCACAGGCGAACTCAATGGGTCCCACAGTGCATCGATCTTGTTCAACACTACCAAGCGGGTATCAGTGTCACCCGTTTCTGAGACAAGGTTCTCCCGCCAAATAGAAAGATCTGACTTCGTAACCCCGGTGTCAGCCCCCAGCACAAACACCGCAGCGTGAGCTTGCGGAATCAGACTGACGGTCAGTTCGGGCTCAGCGCCTATGGCGTTAAGCCCAGGCGTGTCAAGAATCACCAGGCCATCTTTGAGCAATGGGTGCTCGATATTGATCAATGCATGTCGCCAGCGGGGGACTTCCACCAGTCCTTGAGCATCAACCAAAGGGTTGTCGTCAAGTGATTGCTTGTGCCAAAACCCCAATGCATGGGCTTCGTCTTGTGTCACTCGACGTGTTTGCGCCAATGGCTCCAGTGCGTGTGCGAGTTTATCCGGGTCATTTACGTTCAACTCAAACTGCGTCCACTTTTCGGGCACCATGCGCCACTCCATCAGGGACTGCGATTCCAGTCGAGTCTCTATGGGCAGCAATCTCAAGCAAGGTGGAACGTTAGCATCAAAGCTCATTTCAGTCGGGCACATGGTGGTACGTCCCGCACTGGCCGGCATGATGCGCCGACCATAGGTAGAAAAGAAAATGGCGTTGATCAGCTCCGACTTACCTCGAGAAAATTCGGCTACAAAAGCCACCATGACTTTGTCTGTCTTGACCCGTTGATCCAAGCGTTTGAGCCGCTCTTCAATCGCAGCGTCCAGCAAGTCCTGATCTTTCAGCCATTCGACAAGTAATTTCAGACGCAGAACAAAGCCATGTCGCCACGACTCGTGCTGCTGGAATTGTTCGTTGAATGATGATTGCAATTTATTCCCCAAGTCTGGATTCAATATAGCATCGCATTCGTGACTTACACTTAATGCTGAAATTCGGATCGCAATCAGCGCTGACAAGTTGGGCAAAAAAACGTCGATCGCTGACCTTGGCGGATCATCTTAATAGGTACGCCACATGCTTGACAAGCTTGACCTGCACGCCCATATACCCGAGCCTCCAGTTGAAAATGGCCAGCCTCGCCACTTGCGTTTGAAAAATCCCGCAGCGTGCTACCTCCTTGCTCGACCGCTCGAGTCAGGACTTTTTTTATGGCTGCATGCAACTTCACGGTGCGCGGAAAACTCAGACGTTCCGCCCTCAATGTCGGTCGAATTCCCGCCAAAAACAAGACCTCACAAGCATAAATATTGCCTACTCCCACCACTACATCGCCCGCCAGCAACACCTGCTTAATGACAGAATGGCGACGCATAAGGCTCTCGTGAAACGAGCGCGCTTCAAACTCATCAGTTAAGGGCTCCACCCCCAACTTACCCAGCAACTTTTGGGCCACGGTTGAGTCTTCACTTGGCGCAAATACCACAGCACCAAAGCGACGTGGGTCATTGAGTCGCAAGGTGCCCTGGCTGGTTACCAGCTCAAAATGGTCGTGCTTCCCCAATGCCGAACTAAGACCAGAAAAACTCAAACTGCCAGACATGCCCAGATGAATAAGCAGCAAGCCATCATCCAGATCCAGCAGTAAATACTTGCCGCGTCGACGTACCGCGCACACCTCACGCCCTGCCAACTGCTGTACCTCCACACCCATAGGCCAGCGTAAAGGCTTGCCAACATACGCTGAAATGATTCGCGCTCCGGCAATTCGGCTTGCAAAACTCAAACGGGTCACTTCAACTTCAGGTAATTCGGGCATGTCAATTCAGTATCGTTGGCTTGGATTATTATGGCCCGATGCGTTCATCTCAAAGATTTCTGAAGCACCTTGGTGCACTGGTTATGGTGGCTGCGCTCGGCGCGCACGCCCAAAGCCCTAAAGCCCCAGACAGACCTACAGCCTCGTCTGCACTTGATGCCGAGTTGTTTTACCAATTGCTTCTGGGCGAGCTCAATGCCCAAGGGGCAGATCCAAGTTTGGGTTACTCACTCATCCTGGATGCGGCGCGCAAGACGGTTGACCCCCAACTTTTTCAACGCGCCGTTGAAATCGCCTTACAAGCCCGCTCTGGCGAATCAGCGCTACAAGCAGCCCGCGCGTGGCGACAAGCACTTCCAAAATCGCGAGAAGCCAATCGCTTCGTCCTGCAAATCTTGATCGGTCTAAACCGATTGACCGACACCGTAGAGCCCATGAAGCGAGAGGTGGCACTGGCTAGCGATCAAGAACGCTCGGCATCGATCGCCACGCTGCCCGACTACTTCGCTAGGGCGGCGAATAAACAAGCCGCCGCCCAGGCGCTTGAAAAAGCTCTGTCCGCCTTCATGACCCGACCTGACACAAGCACTGACCTTGCGGTGTCCGCCTGGACCACAATGGGTCGCATGCGGCTGATTGCTGGTGATCGAGACGGAGCTCTTGAAGCGGCTCGCCGTGGTCAAGCCCTAAATGTACGCGCCGAAGGCCCCGCATTGCTGGCATTGAACTTGATTGGGGCCGGACAAATTCTGGCCGAACCGATGGTAAAAAAATACCTAACGGCTCAAAATCAACCCAAAGTCCGTTTGGCATATGCCAGGGTCTTATTGGATACGCAGCGCTACGCGGAGTCAGAGGCTCAAATCCAAATCCTCACCCAAGAGACGCCAGACCTGGCAGAGCCCTGGTTGATCCAAGGGGCACTGGCATTACAGGACAAACGTAGCGAATTGGCTGAAAAGTCTTTGCGAAAATATCTCGATCTCAGCACCATCGCACCCAGCAAAGTCAACGCAACTCAAGACCGCAGCTTAGTACACGCCTATTTGATGTTGTCTCAAGTGGCCGAGCAACGAAAAAACTTTGAGCAGGCCGAACAGTGGCTGAGCAAAATCACCAGCGCTGAAGACCTGGTTCAAACCCAAACTCGACGTGCCGGCATTTTGGCGCGTCAAGGTCGAATGGCTGAGGCCCTAAAGCTCTTGTCCAGCTTGCCCGAAAGTACACCTGCCCAAGCGCGCAGCAAACTGATGACCCAAGTCCAACTGCTGCGTGAGAATAAGCACTACCAAGCCGCCTATGACCTCTTGGCGCAAGCCACCCTGAACAACCCCGCAGACTTTGACTTGCTCTATGACCAAGCCACGCTAGCCGAAAAGCTGGGGGATACCGCTGGCATGGAGCGCTTGTTGCGACAGCTCATTGCGGGAAAACCCGATTACCATCACGCGTACAACGCATTGGGCTACTCTTTGGCCGAGCGCAACATTCGGCTGGACGAAGCCCGCGAACTCATCCTCAAAGCGCTTGAATTTGCTCCGGGTGACCCCTTCATCTCCGACAGCTTGGCTTGGGTCGAATTTAAAAGCGGTAACAAGCCTCTAGCTTTGAAAATCCTGCAAGATGCCTACAAAACCCGACCAGATGCCGAAATCGCCGCCCACCTGGGCGAAGTGCTACTAAGCCTGGGCCAACGCGAACAGGCACTCAATATCTGGCGCGAAGGTATGAAAATCAATGCGGACAACGAAACTCTGAACGAAACCCTCAAGCGGTTGCAAGTGAAGTTGTAATTCAAAGTTGTGATATCAATGCCACGCAGATTCTTTTATTGCTATCTATTTGCTATATTTTTAATAGCAGGTTGTGCTGGTCCCGCAAAGCTTATCCACCAATATGATCCCGAAACTCGCGCATGGACTGGTCGCTTGGCGGTGAACATCGACGGGGTCAGAGATACGCCTGCTCAGTACTTTTCGGCCAGCTTCGATCTCATCGGCCAAGCCAATGCGGGCGAACTCATTCTCTACGGCCCTTTGGGCAGCACCGCCGCACATCTGAACTGGACGCCCGACGCCGCCACCCTGCGCAGCAATGGCACGGTGCGCAACTTCAACTCGCTGCGCGATCTGGCCCTACAAGCCACTGGCACTGATTTGCCCATCGCCGCACTGTTTGACTGGCTGTCCGGTAAAAACGTAACCGTGCCGGGCTGGCAAGCTGATCTGACTCAACTAAGCCAAAACCGACTCACCGCACGCCGCGATTACCCCCAACCCAGTGCAGAACTGCGCCTCGTAATTGAGCCCTGAGTGCTGAACCCACCTGCGATCAACTTGGGGGCTCAATTTAGATTTACAAAAGCCTGCGAGTCGCTTGCGATAATCCAGCCATGAAGGTGCTATACGACATCCCGGCCCCCGCCAAGCTCAACCTGTTTTTGCACATCACCGGTCGTAGGGCCGACGGCTACCACCTCTTGCAGTCCGCCTTCATGCTCATTGACTGGCATGACACGCTGCATTTTGAGTTGCGCCCTCAGTCAAAAATCAGCCGAGAAGACTTGACCGTACCCCTGCCTGAAGACGACCTTATCCTACGTGCTGCCCGTGCCCTGCAAACTGCAACGGGTACTTCACAAGGCGCGCATATCCGCGTTGAAAAACGTGTGCCCGCGCAAGCCGGCATGGGCGGAGGCTCGTCTGATGCTGCATCCACCCTGCTCTCACTTAACCAACTATGGGGACTACAGTTAAGCCGGAAACAACTTACCTGCATTGGCTTAAGCCTGGGGGCCGATGTACCCTTCTTTTTGAGTGGCCACAACGCTTGGGTCGAAGGCATCGGAGAGCAAATCACGCCCTTAACCCTACCGCGAGCCCAGTTTTTGGTCGTTAAACCCGCCGCCGGATTGCAAACCCAGGCGATTTTTTCAGCCCCGGACTTAAAAAGGGACACGAATCCCGCTATACTCGAAGGCTTCGCTGCTAACCCATTTGGCTTTGGCTGCAACGACTTACAGTCAGTTGCGCAAAGACTTTGCCCCGATGTGACAAAAGCCCTTGATTGGCTTGATTCACTTGGACTTCAAGGTCGAATGACAGGTTCTGGAAGTGCTGTTTTTGCGCGTGTGCCCAATCTATTTAAGTTGGGCAAAGTGCCGCAAGCACTAGAACTCAGGTTGTGCAGCAATCTTGAGGTTCACCCTTTGGCTGAATGGGCCTCTTGAGAAATTGGTTTATCGGTGAGTCGTGTAAACGATTCACCCGTGTAGGGGAGTCGCCAAGTTGGTTAAGGCACTGGATTTTGATTCCAGCATGCGAAGGTTCGAGTCCTTCTTCCCCTGCCAAAATTTTCGGGTCATTTGCCTGACCCGTTTTTCTCACTCTTGACCGCTGGGACGATCATGCAGGCCGTACAAGCTTCTGACTATTTGATTTTTACCGGCAATGCCAATCCTGGCTTGGCCGCCGACATTGCTCGCAACCTCGGCGTCTCGCTCGGTGCTGCCACAGTAGGCCGCTTCTCAGACGGCGAAGTGCTGGTCGAGATTAACCAAAACGTACGTGCCCGCGACGTCTTTGTCGTTCAGTCCACCTGCGCCCCCACCAATGACAACCTGATGGAACTGCTGGTCATGGTGGACGCTTTGAAGCGTGCCTCGGCCGAACGCATCTACGCCGTCATGCCTTACTTTGGCTACGCCCGCCAAGACCGTCGACCCCGCTCTTCGCGCGTGCCCATCACGGCCAAAGTGGTGGCCAATATGCTGCAAGCCGTGGGCGTCACCCGCCTGCTCACCATGGATTTGCATGCCGACCAAATCCAAGGCTTCTTTGACATCCCGGTGGACAATATTTATGCCTCGCCCGTGCTGCTGGGCGATCTGCGCCAGAAGAACTACGAAGACCTGATTGTTGTGTCGCCTGACGTCGGCGGCGTGGTGCGCGCCCGTGCGCTGGCCAAACAGCTCAACTGCGACTTGGCCATCATCGACAAGCGTCGCCCCAAGGCCAACGTCAGCGAAGTGATGCACGTCATTGGCGAGATTGATGGTCGCAACTGCGTCATCATGGACGACATGATCGACACCGCTGGCACGCTGGTCAAGGCCGCAGAAGTACTTAAGGAGCGCGGTGCCAAAAAGGTCTATGCCTACTGCTCGCACCCCATCTTTTCCGGCCCCGCCATCGAGCGTATTTCCAAAGGAGACGCTCTGGACGAAGTGGTCGTCACCAACACCATTCCCCTGGGCGAGGCCGCAAACAACTGCGCCAAAATTCGCCAGGTGAATGTGGCCCCTTTGATTGCTGAGACCATCCGGCGCATTGCCAAGGGTGAGTCTGTCATGAGTTTGTTCGCGGAGCAGGAAGACCTTTTCTGATCCAGACAAAAAGTGGGCTCGTGCATGCCGTTTGAGCGTGTCGGGCCTTTTTAAAACCGGAGTCACACTGGTCGCGGTGGACTCCTCCAGGAGTAAGTTATGAATTTTGTCGCTTTTGAGCGCGCTAAGCAGGGCACGGGTGCGAGCCGCCGTCTCCGCATCACCGGTCGTACGCCCGGTATCGTTTACGGTGGAGCAACCGAGCCCGCCATGATCGAACTCGATCACAACGCCTTGTGGCACGCCCTGAAAAAAGAGGCTTTCCACTCCAGCGTGCTGGACATGGAAATCGCCGGTCAAGTCAACAAAGTTTTGCTGCGCAACGTGCAAATGCACCCGTTCAAGCAACTCGTGCTGCACATTGACTTCCAGCGCGTTGACGCCACCACCAAGCTGCACATGAAAGTGCCACTGCACTACAGCGGTGACGAGAATTCTCCGGCTGTCAAGACCGAAGGTTGCATTGCCAACCACGTCGTGACCGAGATCGAAGTGCTGTGTCTGCCTTCCGACCTGCCTGAGTTCATCGCCGTTGATTTGAGCGGTCTGAAGAAAGGCCACTCACTACACCTCAACGATGTCGTCCTGCCCAAAGGCGTGACGGCTGTAACCCACGGCAAAAACAACCCCGTGCTCGTCTCGGTGGTGATGGTGGCTGGCGCTGAGCCAGCGCCTGACGCGGCTGCAGCTCCTGCTGCCGACGCTAAAGCTGGCGGCAAAGCCCCAGCCAAGGCACCAGCAGCAAAAGCACCAGCCGCCAAAAAGTAATTCTTCTTAGCTCTGCAAAAAGGCCCACCTCGGTGGGCCTTTTTCATGGGCGAATTCATTGCTGTTTTCATACTGGATAATTTGTCCATGATCAAGTTATTTGTAGGCCTAGGAAACCCCGGCCCTGAGTATGAAGCGACCCGCCACAACGCCGGGTTTTGGTGGATAGACGCGCTGGCCAGCGAGCTCAAAGTCAGCCTACAGCCCGACAGAAATTTTCACGGCTTTGTGGCACGCACCAGCCTGCACGGCCAAACTGTGTGGCTGCTCAAGCCGCAGACCTTCATGAACGTGTCGGGCAAGTCAGTCGCCGCACTGGCGCGGTTTTACAAAATCCAGCCTGATGAAATTTTGGTTGCGCATGACGAGTTGGACATCATCCCCGGCCAAGCCAAACTCAAGTTCGCAGGCAGCCATGCGGGCCACAACGGCCTGCGCGATATCCACGCCCAACTCGGCACTGGCGATTACTGGCGCTTGCGCCTGGGCGTGGGCCACCCCGGCGTCAAATCTGAAGTCATCCACTGGGTATTAAAAAAACCCTCGCCCGAACACCGTGAGGCCATTGAAGACACCGTGCACCGCACCCTCAAGGCCCTGCCGCCCCTGCTGGCCGGCGAGATGGACAAGGCCACCCTCTTGATCCACACCAGCAAGCCGCCCCGCCCCAAGCCCCCCAGGCTCACCAGCGCTGACGCCGCCATCGCCGATCCAAAAAACAATGAACAGGGAGACCCCGCATGACACGCTTGTCCAGTATTGCTCTTGTTTTAGTAGCACTCTGCGCTATTCAATTCAAGGCCCACGGTCAAAATGCCTACCGATGTGGCAACAGCTACAGCCAAACCCCCTGCCCCGGCGGCGTTGCAGTGGACACGGCTGACAACCGCAGCGGCGCGCAAAAAGCGCAATCCGACGCAGTGATTCAGCGCGACAAGGCAACCGGGGACAGCATGGAAAAGTCACGACGCCAAGAGGAAGAGGCTTTGCGACGTCAGCAGGGCAGCGTTGCGCCAGTGCAGGCCAGCAAGAACCCCAATACCGAGAAGAAAGTCGCTCAACCTGTGCGGCAGGTCAGAAAACACTATCCGAAGAACCCGGACAACTTCACGGCAAAAGCACCAAGCGATAAGAACAAAAAGAAGAAAGCCCGCACCACTAGCACTCAATAAGTTCACAGAGGAACATCTCGGGCGATCACTCACCCGCCATTCCCGCGCAGGCGGGAATGACGTGGTGTGTGGCTAGGCTAGGGTAGGCCCAGGCTTAGCTTGCGCCTGCAAACGCCGGTACTTTTGCCACAGCGTCTCTTTGTCTTCGACAAACTGCGGGTTCACAGGAATACACGCCACGGGGCAGACCTGCACGCACTGAGGTTCGTCAAAATGCCCCACGCATTCGGTGCAACGGTGGGGGTCGATCTCGTAGATTTCTGGGCCAAGAAAGATGGCTTCGTTCGGGCACTCGGGCTCGCACACATCGCAGTTGATGCACTCGTCGGTGATGATCAGGGACATGTTGTCTGAATCCGTTTGCGCTGGTCGTACACCGGCTGGGGCGGCATGTCGGACAGGTGCTTGATGTCGGCCCATTCCAGGATGTTGATCGCCTCACCCTCTATGCGCACCCGATTCAGCCCCGCATTGGGGATCAGGCTTTGGCGTGGGCCGGAGAGCGGCAGCGCCTTGGCGGAGCGGTAAATCATGTCCAGCACGCCGCCATGCGTCACCACTGCCACGGTTTGCTGCGGGTAGGCCAGGGCCAGCGCACGCACGGCTGCCAAAACCCGGGTGTGGAACTGCCGCACGCTCTCGCCGCCTGCAAAGGCATAGTCCGCATCAAACTGCATCCACTGCGCCCATTCATCGGGGAATTGCGCCTTGATGTCGGCCACCAGCAGGCCCTCAATCACACCGAAGCTTTGCTCGCGCAGGGCTATGTCCAATACGGGCATCAGCGCCTGATTGGTCGGTCTGTTCTGTGCAACGGGGATGGCCGTTTGCTGTGCCCGCATCAAGTCACTGCACACCAGGGTGTGCACTTCCTCCTGAGCCAAGCGCAACCCAATGCGGCGCGCCTGCTCTTGGCCAGTGGCGTTGAGCGGCACATCTATTTGCCCTTGAAAGCGCAGTTCGCGGTTCCAGTCGGTCTCGCCGTGGCGGATCAGAATCAACTCAGTCATGCTTCGCTTATTTCCTCATTGCTTTCGTTGGCTGTGTCACGCGCCGTATCGGCTTGCACAGGCTTGACGATCATCACCGGCACACCCGCCGCGTGCAGCACCTCATGCGACACCGAGCCCAGCAACGCACTGCGCAAAGTGCCCTGGCCGCGCGCGCCCATCACCACAAGATCACAGCCGTAGCGCTCCAAAATATCAATCAAAGTGTGCGCCGGGTCGCCCTTGGCCACTTCGCTCTCATACGCAATGCCTGCCTGATCCAGCAGTGCCTGCGCGGGCTCCAGCGCGTGGGAGCCGGCCTCGGCGCAGATGCGTTCAATCATGTCGGGGTCATGCGCCACCATCATTTCGTATAAAGACGCGGGCTCTTGCACATTGGCCAGCACCACTTCGGCCTGCAAGCCTTGGCGCACCAGACCCACGGCAAAACGCACCGCCTCCATCGAGACCTCAGAACCATCTACCGGTAGCAGTATTTTCATGGTTTTTTCTCCTCTAGTGAACAACGAAATTCTTCAACCCGAGCTGCATAGTCAGCAGCATCCCCATAATCCAGAAAATGCGCGTAGCGTGCATGCGTGCCCAACACCTTGCGGGCATGTTTGATGGGACAAAAGTACTGCTCGGTACGCGCCACGATCTCACTCACATAGGCCAGCAATCCCGTGCCATATGCGCAATAGGTGCAATGGAATTTCTCAATGAAATTCAGGTAGTCCAAATGTTGCCGGTCCAGCACGATGTAATCCGCACGGCGCACCTTGGCCACACGGTAAATTGGGAAGCACGTCGCTTGGTAAAAACTCACACACACATCCAGCACCAGCAGCGGCAACAACATGCTGTAGATGATGGGGCCAGTGATCAAGTTCTGGGGGCGATTCGTCACCAGCCAAAGGAAAAACCCGGTCTTTAAACGCAGATGGGTCTGCCGGATGGTCTGCTCAAATTCCACCCGCTTGCCCTTGATCTGAAAAAACATGCGGTGCTCTTGTGCGTGTACCGCCGTTTGCAACTCGTCTTCCAGCACTTTGATTTGTGCAAGTAGTTCCCGGATTTGATCGTTCATGACATTTCAACTCCAGTTGGGTTGCGGTTCATCCGCCATCAAGCTTCGCCCAGACTTCGCAACTTCGCACGCAAACTCCGCGCCACCACAGGGTGCACAAACTGGTCTACGTTGCCCCCTAGGGTGGAAATTTCGCGCACCAAGGTGCTGGAGATGAATTGGTATTTAGCGTCGGGGGTCAGAAACACAGTATCCACATCGGGCTTGAGGCTGTGGTTCATACCGGCCAGTTGGAATTCGTAATCAAAGTCAGTGCCAGAGCGCAGGCCGCGCAGCATGACGGTGGCTTTATGCGCCGACGCAAAATCAATCACCAAGCCAGAGAAATGCTCGACCGACACCTGGGGGTAGGGCTTGACGAGTTCACTCACCATGTCGATGCGCTCATGCACCGAGAACATGGTTTTTTTGTGATGTGCGGTGGCCACCGCCACGATGACTTTGTCAAACATCAGGCTGGCGCGCGCCACCATGTCCAGGTGGCCCAAGGTCATGGGGTCGAAAGTGCCGGGGTAGATGGCGGTGATGTGGCGTGCCATGGTGAGTCCTCTTTGGTTTTTAGATTATGCGGCGCAAGAGGTGTGCGTGCACGGCACCGGCCTTCATGTATCGGTGCAAATGCAGGCCAATCGCTGCCAGTGGTTCTTCACTCCAGGCCATGGGGGCTTCCAGGTAAAGGCTGCCTTCGGGCTTGAGGGCTTTGGTGGCTGCTGCTAAGGCGGCTTCAAACCACGTCGCTTCAAACGGAGGGTCTAAAAAAATCAAATCCAAACTTTCTGCCTGAGCCGACTTGAGAGCGGCCAAGCCGTCGCCGCGCACCACCTCCACCATGTCAGCCTTGAATTGCGCCTGCATGCGCTGGAGCTGCGCCACCAGGGCACTGTCATGCTCCACCAGCCGAACTTGGGTCGCCCCGCGCGAGGCGGCTTCAAAACCGAGTGCGCCGGTGCCGGCAAAGGCATCTAAGCAATGCGCGCCTTGCACGTCAGCGCCCAACCAGTTGAACAGGGTCTCGCGCACGCGGTCGGGCGTGGGGCGCAGGCCGGGTTGGGTGGCCACAGGCAGTTTGCTGCGTTTCCACAGGCCGCCGATGATGCGGATTTCGCCCGGTAGCACTGCTTTTTTAACAGGCGCCGGCTTGGGTTTGTTGGTGGCCGAAGATTTGATTTTTTTCATTTCGTTGCTCCCGCTGTAGCAGGGGTCGCAGCGGCAGGTGCGCCACCCACCACCACGGTCACCATTTTTTCAGGTTGCAATTTGCGCGCAAAAGCAGCGCGAATGTCGGTCAAACTGACTCGTTCTACCTGTTGCGTCCAGGTGTCTAGGTAGTCCAGGGCTAAGCGGTTCCAGGCGATGTTGGCCACGTTGTCCAGCAGCTTGCGGTTGCTGTCAATGCGCAGGGCAAAGCCGCCGATGAGGTTGTCTTTGGCCGCTTTGAGCTCCTTTGCGGTCGGCCCCTGGGCCACAAAGCTCGCCAGTACATCGCGCGAAACCTTCACGGCCTGCTCCACTTGGTCAGGCCGCGTCTGTAGTCCCAGTGTGAAAGCGCCCGCGTGCAAACCCGGTGCAAAGTAGCTGTACACGCTGTAGCTCAGGCCGCGCTTCTCACGCACCTCTTCGGTCAGGCGCGAGACAAAACCGCCACCGCCCAAGATGTAGTTACCCACCGTCAGGGCGAAAAAATCGGGGTCACTGCGCCGGTAGCCAGGTTGACCAATCAGCACATGGGCCTGGGCCGAATCGAAGGCGATGCGCTGATCCACCGCCTGAGTCAGCGCGGCAACTTCGGGCACCGCTGGCAGCGTGGCACACGTGTCAACGTTCGCAGCTAAGCGTGCAAACAAAGCCGTCACCAGTGCATCGGCCTGCGCCCGTGTGACGGCCCCCACCACGCTCACCCGGGCGCGGCACGGGGCCAGCAGGCGTGCATGCAAGGCTTGCATGTCGGCCACCGAGATGCGGGCCAGCGTAGCCTCGGTCGTGTCATAGCCATAAGGGTGATCGCCATACACCGCCGCCGCAAAGGCCTTGCCCGCCAAGGTGGCGGGGCGGGTGTTGGCCTCTCGGATGGAGGCACTCATGCGCGCCCGCTCGCGTTCCCACACGTCGGAGGGAAACGCGGGCTCGCCCATTTGACGCGCTGCCAGTGCCACGGCTTTGGGCAACAGATCAAGGTAGGTGAGTGAGCGCAGGGAAAAACTCATGCGGTCGCTGCTGGCGCTGGCCCCGAAAGAAGCCCCCAGATCAGCCCAAGCTTCGCTCAATGCGTTCTCGTCAAGGGCTGCGGCCCCCACGCCCTTCACCCCTTTGGCCGTCATCCCCGCCATGACTGAAGCCAGCCCGGCTTTATCGGCGGGGTCTCGGCGGCTACCGGCATCAAAGTCCACCTGCACATCCACCATGGGAATGGCCGGACTTTCCACCAAATACACAGCCACGCCTGAGGGCTGCATCCAATGTTGGATGGGCAGGGCTGCGTATGCAGTTTGTGTGACGACGACGGCCACAACCCAATATGCAATAGCGTAAGAGCCCAGTTTTTTAAGAGGAATCATCATGTCTTTCATTGCCGTTGACCCGATGCAGCCGCCGCCTTGGGCTTGCCCTTGGCGGACGTTTTGGCGTCCAGCGGCTGGGGCCGCAGCACACCCACGGTGAGCTGGTCGTCCCCAAAGTATTTCGCAGCCACGGCCCGCACTTGCTCAGCCGTGACGGTACGCAAACGCGCGATCAGTTGCTCACCCGCGTCCAGCGGCAAGCCCTGTATCCAGTAGCTGGCCAACTCCCGCGCCTGGTTGAACACCGAGTCCAGCTTGTAGACCTCGCTGGCCACCCACTGGGTTTTGACGCGTTGCAGCTCGGCCTCAGACACGCCTTCACTTGCCACCCGCGCCACCTGCTCGCGCAGGGCCGCTTCCAACTGTTCGGTCGTCTTACCTTTGGCAGGTACGCCGTCCAAGTAAAAGAGCTGCGGCCCACGCCCTAGGAGGCCGTTGGAGGCGCCCGCGCTGTCGGCCACCCGGTCTGCGCCCTGTGTCAGGGCCCGGTCTAAGCGCGCACCGCTGTAGCCGTCCAGCACAGCAGCGAGCACCGTCAAAGCTAAGGCATCCTCGTCCTGCGGACTTGGAGCGCTCAATGACTTCAAGCCCGGTACTTTAAAGGCCATCGCTACATAAGCCTGCTCGGCCGGAGCTTTAAAGTCAAATCGGCGCAGGCCCATTTGCGGCGGCTCAATTGGGGTTCTGCGCACGGGCACGGCGCGCTGTCGCACGGGGCTGTAATAGCGCTCGGCCAGTTGGCGCACCTGGGCCACATCCACGTCACCAGCCACCACCACCACGGCGTTGGCGGGGGTGTACCAGCGCTTGAAGAACTCGCGCGCGTCGTTGGGCGTCATCGCGTCCAGGTCGCTCATCCAACCCACGATCGGTCGGCGGTAGGGCGAGGCCACAAAGGTGGCGGCGCTCAAGGCCTCATGCAAGAGGGAACGCGGGTTGTCTTCGGTGCGCATGCGGCGCTCTTCTTTAACCACCTCAATCTCTTTTTTGAACTCTTCGTCTTTCCACTGGTTGTGGGCAAACCGATCCGCCTCCAGCTTCATCACGTCGGCCAGCCGCGTGGCCGGGATTTGCTGGAAGTAGCCGGTGTAGTCCAGGCTGGTGAAGGCGTTTTCGCGCCCGCCCAAGGCCGCCACTCGGCGTGAAAACTCACCCGGTTTGAGTGTGGGCGTGCCCTTGAACAGCATGTGCTCCAGCACATGGGCCAGGCCCGAGTGGCCGTCCACCTCATCCATAGACCCCACCCGCACCCACAGCATGTGCACGGCGGTCGGGGCGCGCCGGTCGGGCTTGACGATGAGCGTCATGCCGTTGGGCAGGGTGAATTGCTGAGCCTGGGCGCGGGGTGCTGGCTGGCTTTGCGCCTGCGCCAAGGTGCCAGCCACAAGGGCAATCAGGGTTAATAAAAGCGGGGGGATTTGGTGGGTGAGACGTTTCATAGAATGCTCTGATTCTAAGAACGTCCACTATGTTCAGCTTTTTCAAAAAAAAACTCTTTTCCTCTCCCCCGCCTGATGCGCCCCAGGTCAGCGAATCTGCGCCCACTCCCACTCTGACGCCAGAGCCTGCACGACTGCCCACGACTCAGGTTACATCTGCTACGGCACCTGCTGCACTTGATGCTCCAGCCGCCCCCGCCCCCGAGCGCCAATCCTGGCTAGCCAAGCTCAAAGCCGGCCTGCGCAAGACCGGCAGCAGCATCACCACCGTCTTCACCGGCACCCGCATTGACGATCAGCTCTATGAAGACCTGGAGTCCGCTCTGCTCATGGCAGACACGGGCGTCAAGGCCACGCAGTATTTGCTGGACGACCTCAAACGCCGCGTCAAAGACAGCAAAACCACCGAGCCCTCAGCCGTCAAAGCGCTGCTGGCGCAAGGCTTGACCGAGCTGCTAACACCGCTGCAAAAACCGCTGCAAATCGGCGCGCACCACCCCACCATCATCATGGTGGTGGGTGTCAACGGCGCTGGCAAAACCACCTCCATCGGCAAGCTCACCCACCACTTGGCCAACCACGGGGCCAGCGTGCTGCTGGCGGCGGCCGACACCTTCCGCGCGGCAGCGCGTGAGCAGCTCGTGGTCTGGGCCGACCGCAACACGGTGGAGATCATCAGCCAAGAAGGCGGCGACCCCGCTGCCGTCTGCTTTGACGCCGTGAGCGCGGGCAAGGCGCGCGGCAAAGACGTGGTGCTGGTGGACACAGCCGGCCGCCTGCCCACGCAGCTGCATTTGATGGAAGAGTTGCGCAAGATCAAACGCGTGGTGCAAAAAGCGGATCACACTGGCCCCCATGAAGTGCTGCTCGTCATAGACGGCAACACCGGCCAAAACGCCCTGGCCCAGGTGCGCGCTTTTGACGATGCGCTGGGCCTGACAGGCCTGATCGTCACCAAGCTGGACGGTACAGCCAAGGGTGGCGTTTTAGCAGCCATTGCGCGTGAACGCCCTGTGCCGGTGTACTTCATCGGCGTCGGCGAGAAACTGGAGGAACTGGAGACTTTCAATGCGCGGGAATTCGCACAAGCCTTGCTTGACTAAGCCCACGTGCTGGCTTGGGCTGCTGGCGGGCCTGTTGCTCACGCATGCTCACCTCTCGCAAGCCCAGCCCATCACAGCCTTCTCCAAATCAAGCGCGGAAGAGCCACCCGCCCCCTGGAAAGTGCAACCTTTCCCCGGCTCCGCCAAGCCCATCAGCCAGTTCGACATCATCAACCTGGACGGTGAGCGCGTGCTGCGCGTGGTGGCTGACAAATCCTATGCCACGCTCCAGCATGACCTGCCCCGCAGGGTCGTGCCCAAAGGCAGCCGGCTGAGCTGGCGCTGGCGGCTGGATCAAGCCCTGCCCGACGCCGATCTAAGGAAAAAAAACGGGGACGATTCCCCCTTGAAAGTCTGTGCCCTGTTTGACATGCCCACAACAAGCCTTGGCGTGTTCGAACGAGGCTTTCTGCACGCCGCGCGATCCATCAGTGGTCAGTACATTCCAGCCGCCACCCTGTGCTACGTGTGGGATCACAAGCTCCCCGTCAACACCGAACTACCCAACGCGTTCACCCGCCGAGTCCGGTTCATTGTGCTGAATTCCGGCGACAGGCAACTCCGAACCTGGGTCTCGCATGATCGCGATCTGGTGAGCGATTTCCGCCGCGCCTTTGGCGAGGAGACCGACACCGTCCCGCCCCTCATCGGCTTGGCAATTGGGGCCGATGCCGATAACACGGGGGGCAGTAGTTTGGGATATATCGGGGATGTGGAGTTGACGCTGGTCGCGCCGAATACTCCTTAGTCCCTGTTGTCATCGGCCTGTTGGTTGCGAGTTCCGTACAGATTCATCTTGACCAACCGTACTCACTAAACCCGATCAGCGCACAACCAGCGGCTTCAACCCACCCGCAGGCAAGATTTCACCAATATCGGCCGCCGCCGCAAACCCGTGCCGATGGAAAATAGCCAGCACTTCGTCCACGGCTTCAGGCGCGCACGACACCAGCAAACCACCGCTGGTTTGCGGGTCGGTCAACAAGTCTTGATCGACTGAAGAGAAGTTGTCAGCCAAGGCCACATCAAACCCATAGCCCACCCAGTTGCGCCCTGATGCGCCAGTAACCATACCCTGCGCGGCCATCTCGCGCACGCCGTCTAGTAGCGGCACGCGGGCCCAATCAATCTGCACCGTGCACTTGGCACCGCGTGCCAGCTCCAGCGCATGCCCCGCAAGGCCGAAACCAGTGATATCGGTCAGCGCGTGCACACCGTCTAGCGCGGCCAGCTCGGGGCCGGGCGTGTTGAGCTTGGTGGTCACCGCAATCATCTGCGCGTAGCCATCGGCACTGAGCTTCTCTTTTTTCAACGCGGCCGACATGATGCCCACACCAATCGGTTTGCCCAAAATGAGCCGGTCTCCCACGCGTGCATCGGCATTGCGCTTGACGCGCTTGGGGTGCACCAGGCCCAGCGCCACCAGGCCGTAAATCGGTTCCACCGAATCAATGGTGTGGCCACCCGCAATCGGGATGCCTGCGGCGCGGCACACCGCCTCACCACCGGCCAAAATTTTTCCAATGGTCTCGGTGGACAGCACGTTGATGGGCATGCCCACCAGTGCCAGCGCCAGGATGGGCGTGCCACCCATGGCGTACACGTCGGAGATGGCGTTGGTGGCGGCGATGCGGCCAAAGTCAAACGGGTCGTCCACGATGGGCATGAAAAAGTCGGTGGTGGCGATCAGCGCTTGCTCTTCGTTGAGCTTGTACACAGCCGCGTCGTCAGCGGTTTCAATGCCCACCAGCAGCTCGGGTGGCATGGGCATGCCCTTGGTGCCTTTCAAAATCTCGGTCAAAACGCCGGGGGCAATTTTGCAGCCGCAGCCGCCGCCATGGGAAAGGGAGCTGAGGCGCGGTTCAGTGGGGAAAGGTGTAAGTGTGGTCATGGCTGAAGTGTCAGTTTTTCAGGTTGGTTTTTCGGGTCAATGCTTTGATCAATTCAATCAGCGCGGCCTGCTCTTTGGCCGGTTGAAACAAGGGTGCACGTGCCTCGCATTGTGCGCGCAGGTGGGTTAGAAAAGCCGCGTCGTCACGGCAACGCACCATCAAATCGGCTAGGCCTTTGGCATCACCCCAAGCAAAGTAGCCCGCATAGTCGTCGCCCAGCATGCCCACATTTCCGTCCACACGGGACGCCAGCACCGGCGTGCCACTGCACACGGCCTCCATCACCACGTGCGCGCCGCCTTCCATGCGGCTGCAATGCACCAGCACATCGGCGCGCTGGATGTGCCAGCGCGTGGACTCATGGGCCACCCCACCCAACCAGCGGTACTTGGGATTGTCGGCCTCAGCCAGCCGCGCCTGCACACCGAGCGAAGTTTCTAACGCGACACCAATATGGTCGATGTGAATGTCCGCTCGCATGGCCAGCAGTCTTGCGGCTTGAAACAGGGTTTGCGGCGACTTCACCTCACGCAAATGGCCCACCATGGTGGCCTTTAAAAATTTGGGATTTTTGGGCAGGCTCTTACGTGTAGTGGTGGACTGAAACATCACGCGAGTTTTATCCCGATATTGCGGTGGAACTGCCTGCGGACCTTGGTCTTGCAAGACCACCAGGTGCTGCGCCAGTTCTAAAGAGCGCTGCGCCGTAGCGTCATCAAGGATGTCCTGGTAAAGATCAGTGCCCGTGAGCACAACCGCCAGACCTTGAGCGGGATGGGCGCTGGCCCAAGCCTCAATAGAGTCAGCCGAGCGGCGCGCGTGCAGAGCCAGCATAGCCACCGCCTCCGTCACTTCACCTGTGCTCTCACCCGCTACAGGCCAATGCGAGAGGATGCGGGTGCGGGCATGGCCACGCAGCATCTGAGACCAGCGCCGCGCGGTCTGCCAGTTGCCATTGTTGTCAGCGGCCAAGCCGGGGCTGACGATCAAGACCAGCGGTAGCAACATGGCTAAATTCCTTGCGCCCAAAAAACCGCAAACCAACCCTGTGCATCTTGCCAAACACGGGTGTGCTGGAAACCGGCTTGACGCAGCAATGCGTCGAAATCTGCCCCCTGGTATTTATAAGAATTTTCGGTGTGAATCCGTTCGCCTGCAACAAAAATGCGCTGCCCGCCGGGCCAGCGAACGGTGACGTCGCGTAGCGCTTGCAGTTGCATCTCAATGCGTGACTGTTCCGTGTTGAAAAATGCCTGATGCGCCCAGTCTTGAACAGCAAAATCACTGCCAATCAGGCGGTTGATGTAGAGCAGCAGGTTTTTGTTGAAGGCCGCAGTCACACCCAGCGCGTCGTCGTAAGCGGGCTCCAAAATCGAAGTGGGTTTGACCAGATCGACACAGATCAACAGGCCACCACCCTGGCAGGCCGCGCGCGCTTGCGTCAAAAACGCCAACGCCTCAGTGGGTGTGAAGTTGCCAATGCTCGAACCAGGATAAAACAAAACACGCGGGCCATCGCCCACCTCGGGTGGCAGGGCCAGCGTGCTTGAAAAATCCAGCCCCACGCCGATCATTTCCAACGCCGGGTGTTGACGTTGCAAGCGCAGCAAAGCGCCACGTAAAAATTCCACCGAAATGTCCACCGCCACGTAACGGCTGGGTTGCAAAGCCTCAAACAACCGCGCTGCTTTTTCGCAATTACCTGCGCCCAAGTCCACCAGCGTGGCACCCGCAGGCAGGGCTGCGGCGATGGCATCTTTATGCTCGGTGAACAAGGCCGCTTCGGTGCGCGTGGGGTAGTACTCGGGCAGCTCGGTAATGGCTTCAAACAGGCGCGATCCGAGCGCGTCGTACAGGTATTTGGGTGCGGTGGTGGCTGTTGGGGCGAGTAGGCCTGCGATCAACTCTGCGCGCACTGCCGCGTGGTCTTCTCGGTGCAGTTGGATGAACTGCGGTTGGCGGGGGATGGCGTTTTGCATGTGGGGCAATATAGCAGTGAGGCGGGATCTGTTTGGCACGGTCTTCTTCACGGTCTTCTGCTTCGCGGGATCGGGTCGGGTGTTTGAATGCCGAACTCCCACCCTGCTCGATGCCTCGGCGCTTGGGGTGAGTGGCGTAGCGGCATCAAGGAGGAGCCCGAAGGGCGGGGGACAGCCGCGGAGCCACTTACCCCAAGTGCCGAGGCGTACAAAACCCCATGGACGTCGTGAACCGCGAAATGCTCAACCCAGCGCAGTTTTAACCACCGCATAGCGCGCCAATGTCTTCACCCGTGCCTCAGCGTGGTCAACGATAGGCTGCCTAGGCAGGTGAATTTCCTTAGCACTCAGGTGCGCTAACTCCGGCATGTAGCGGCGAATAAATTTACCCTCGGCGTCAAACTTCTCACTCTGCGTGGTCGGGTTGAAAATACGAAAGTAAGGCTGTGCGTCACAACCGCTGGACGCCGCCCATTGCCAGCCACCGTTGTTGGCGGACAAGTCAAAGTCGATCAGCTTCTCGGCAAAATAACGCTCACCCCAACGCCAATCCAAACCCAAATCTTTGGTCAAAAAACTCGCCACCACCATGCGCAAACGGTTGTGCATGTAACCACTCTGGTTGAGCTGGCGCATGGCCGCGTCCACCAGCGGGTAGCCGGTGCGGGCTTCGCACCAAGCGGCAAACAGCGCATCGGCCTGCGCGCCTTGCTCCCACTCGATGCGGTCGTATTCCGGCTTGAATGCGCCCTGCACCACATGGGGAAAGTTGGCCAAAATTTGGGCATAAAAATCACGCCAAATCAACTCGGACAACCAAGTTGCCGCACCAGCTGACCCGGTGACGTGGCTGGCGAACATGCGCTGGTGCGCCAGGCCAGCCAGCTCGCGGATCGACACCGTGCCAAAGCGCAAATGCACACTCAAATAACTCGGGCCTTTGACCGCCGGGAAATCGCGTGTGGCTTGGTAGCGGTCGATGCGCTCCAGAAAATTGTGCAACAAGGTTTGCGCGCCGGTGGCACCGGTTGGGATGTTCAAGGCCTTGAGTTTGGTGGGTTCAAACCCGATGTCTTGCAAGCGGGGCACGCTGTTTTGTGTGGCGGGCATCATCTGCGACACATCGGCCCAATGCGACGCGTATTTTTCAGTAGGGTAAGGCTTGAGATAGAAGTCACCCCCGACTTGATCCAACTTCTTCAGCCAAGCATTTTTGTACGGCGTGAACACGGTGTAGGGCTTGCCCTGTTGGGTCAGCAACTCTTGGCGCTCCAACACCACATGGTCTTTGAAGGTGTGCAGCGCCACGCCCGTGGCTTGCAAGGACGTTCGGACCGAAGCGTCACGCGCTAAAGACTGCGGTTCATCGTCGTGATTGGCATACACCGCATTCACACCCAATTGCTGGGTGATACGCGGAATTTCATCCACGGCGCGACCGTGCAAAACGATAAGCCGCGCGCGGCCTGCGCTCAGGGCCTGCATTTGCGCGTCTAAATCGCGCAAAGATTCGAGGATGAATTCGACCCGTCGGTCAGCACGCGGCAGACCCTGCAAGATATCAGTGTCCAGCACGAACACGCCATAGACTGAGGGGTGATTTTTCAGCGCGTGGTAGAGCGCCGCGTTATCTCGTACGCGTAGATCACGGCGGAACCAAAAACAAGCATGATTTATTGACATGGCCCGAAGTTTAGTTTTGATTTCAGATCCCGTGCAAATCCACGCGTAATAATGGGGATTGAAGATTGACTGAAAGCTCAAGCCATGACCAACTCCCAAGATCGCGTTGTGATCTACCACAACCCCAATTGCGGCACCTCGCGCAACACCTTGGCCTTGATCCGCAACAGCGGCGTGGAGCCCGAGGTCATTCTCTACCTTCAAACGCCACCGAACCGGGAAACTCTGGCGGTTCTGTTGTCCGCCATGGGCATCCCCCCGCGCGAACTGCTGCGGCGCAAAGGAACGCCTTATGACGAACTCAACTTGGACGCCCCCCAGTGGACGGACGACGAGTTGATTGGGCACATGCTGGTACACCCCATCCTCATCAACCGCCCGATTGTGGTGACCGCCCAGGGTACCCGGCTGTGTCGCCCATCCGAGGAGGTTCTGGCTATTTTGCCCAATCCCCAACAAGGTGAATTCACCAAAGAGGACGGTGAGAAATTGATAAATGCGAAGGGGCAGCGTGTTGACACCCCCTAGCCAGCCACCCACTACTGAGCGGCCCAACCTCGACGCCCTACTTTTCAAATCGCCTGTTTATGGTGATTTTCTAAATAGCAAAACGCCAGCGCATCCCCCTCGCATTTTGTTGCTGTATGGCTCGTTGCGTGAGCGCTCCTACAGTCGGTTGTTGACCGAGGAGGCCTCCAAATTGCTGACTGCCATGGGGGCCGAGACCCGCATTTACGACCCTGCTGGCCTCCCCCAACCGGATGGCGCGCCGGACACCCACCCCAAGGTGCAGGAGTTAAGGGCCTTGGCGCAGTGGGCCGAAGGCATGGTGTGGACTTCCCCTGAACGCCATGGCGCGATGACGGGCATCATGAAATCACAAATCGACTGGATTCCCCTGAATGTCGGTGCTGTACGACCAACGCAGGGCAAGACCTTGGCCCTGATGCAGGTGTCGGGCGGCTCCCAGTCCTTCAATGCCGTCAACCAAATGCGCATTTTGGGGCGTTGGATGCGCATGATCACGATTCCAAACCAGTCTTCTGTTGCCAAAGCCTTTCAGGAGTTTGATGCGGCCGGGCGAATGAACGCTTCGCCCTATTACGACCGCGTAGTCGATGTCATGGAAGAATTGATGAAGTTCACACTCTTGACGCGAGGGGTGTCGCCGTACTTGGTGGATCGCTATAGCGAGCGCAAAGAAAGTGCCGATGCGCTCAGCAAACGGTTAAACAGCCTTTAGTTTTACTCACAAACGCGCTTCTCCCGAGTGAGCGCCCCAGTGCGACAATGGAAGTCTTTGATTTCACAGTCTGCCACAAGGAAACCTCTACCATGAAACGTCGTACCCTACTGGGCAGTGCGCCCGCGCTATTGTTACCTTCAGCTCTCGTCCACGCCCAGGCGGCTTACCCCAACAAGGCCATTCGCTACATCGTGCCCGTCTCCGCAGGCGGCGGGGCCGACATGATTGGACGCACCGTGACCGAGCGCTGGAGCAAAGTGCTCAACCAGCCCATGATCGTGGACAACCAGGGCGGCGGCGGCGGCGTTATTGCCAGCCAAAACACCGTCAAGTCCGCACCAGATGGCTACACCCTGATGCAAGGCTACGTGGCCACCCACGGCACCAGCCCGGCCACGCGCAAGCTGACCTATGACCCTATCAAAGACTTCACGCCTATTGGCATGATTGGCGGCACGCCCAATGTGCTGGTGGTCAACGCCGCGCTCCCCGTGAAAAATATCAAGGAATTGGTGGAATACCTGCGCAAGAACCCCGGACGCGTGAGCTACGGCTCGGCGGGCGCGGGCTCGCTCACGCACCTGACCATGGAGCTGTTCAAGCAGCAGGTCAACTCCTTCATGGTGCACATCCCCTACCGTGGCATCGCCCCGGCCTTTACCGACCTGATGGGCGGGCAAACGCAGGCCATGTTCCCCGGCTTGGCAGCGGCCATCCCTCACATCAAATCGGGCCGCGTGCGCCCGTTGGCCGTCACGGGCCTGAAGCGTCACCCGCTGTTCAAAGACTTGCCCACGCTAGACGAGTCGGGCTTTAAGGGCTTTGACGCCATGCAGTGGTACGGTGTTGTGGGGCCTGCAGGCATGCCCGCACCCATCGTCAAACAACTCAACGAGTCGCTCAACAGCGTGCTGCGTTCACCCGACCTGAGCGAGAAGCTTTCGGTCGAAGCCGTGGAGCCCATGCCCATGTCGCCTGATCAGTTTGCAGCCTTCATCAAGACTGACATCGCCCGCTGGACCAAGCTGGCACGCGACCGCAACATTCATCTGGACAACTGATTTTTTTAAAAGAAAGACCCTCCCCATGGCCCGCAATACCCAGGTCGCCGCTGACCACAACGCCCCCGCTATCACGCAAATCCTCGCTCAGTTTGTTGCCACTCACCCCTCCAAGGGCTGGAGCGACGCGGTGGACCATGAGGCGCACCGCACCTTCGTCAACTGGTTTGGCTGCGCCGTCGGTGCGGCTCAGCACGAGTCGGCCCATGCCGCCCTGGCCGCCGTGCAACTGCTGCAACCCGCAGCACAGGCCAGCGTGTTGGGCCGCGCCGAGAAGGTGGACATGGCCAGCGCCGCGTTGATCAACGGCATCACCTCCCACACCTTTGACTTTGACGACACCCACCTCAAAACCATCATCCACCCCGCTGGCCCCGTGGCATCCGCCATCTTGGCGCTGGCCGAGCACATGGGCACGTCAGGCGCTATGCCTGGCAACTTCACCGGTCGTGCCTTGATCGACGCGCTGGTCATCGGCATTGACGTGGCTTGCCGCGTGGGCAACGCCATGTACCCCGACCACTACGACCGTGGCTGGCACATCACCGGCTCCACCGGCACGCTGGGTGCTGCCGCCGCTTGCGCGCGCCTGCTGCAACTCGACGTGCAAAAGACCGCCATGGCGCTGGGCATTGCCGCCTCGCAACCCATTGGCATGCGCGAGCAATTTGGCAGCATGACCAAGCCTTTTCACCCCGGTGGTGCGGCGCGCGCGGGCATGATGTCGGCGCTCTTGGCCAGCCAGGGCTTCACCGCCAGCCCCAAGGCGATTGAAGCGCCACGCGGCATGATGCAAACCATCTCGCTCAAGAACGATTGGAACGAGATCACTCACGAGCTGGGCCAGCGTTTTGAGATCTCCTTCAACACCTACAAGCCCTTTGCCTGCGGCATCGTGATCCACCCCAGCATCGACGCCTGCTCACAGTTGCGCGCGCAAGGCATCACGCCCGATCAGATCGAGCGCATCGAGCTCAAAGTGCACTCGCTGGTGCTAGAACTCACCGGCAAGAAAGAGCCGCAAGACGGGCTGCAAGCCAAGTTCAGCGTCTACCACGGCTGCGTGGCCGGGCTCACCGTGGGCCAAGCCACCGAAGACGAGTACCACGACGAATTCGTTACCGCCCCTGACAACGTGGCCCTGCGCCGCAAAGTGGTGGCCACGGTGGATGACAGCATTGACGAAGCCAGCGCTGACGTGACGGCATTCTTGAAAGATGGCCGCAGCGTTCACATCTTCGTCAAGCACGCCATCGGCTCACTGGAAAACCCAATGACCGACGCCATGCTGGAAGGCAAGTTCCACGGCATGTGCGACCGCGTTCTGGGCAAGGCCAAAACCGACACCTTGATCGCCGCCTGCTGGGCCGTGAGCAAGACCGATAAGCTGAGCACACTGACAGCCTTGGCCCGTCCTTAAATCCCTTGAACTGACTGCCCCATTTGACCGACTCCACTGGCTTCACCGCACTGCAACTCTCCCCCGCGCTGGTGCGCGCGGCCACGGAGCTCGGCTTCGTCACGCCCACGCCGATACAACTAGAGGCCATCCCTGCCGTGCTGCGCGGCGCGGATCTGCAAGCCTGTGCGCAAACCGGCTCGGGCAAGACGGCAGCCTTCGCCCTGCCCCTGCTCCAGCGCCTGCAAGAGCAGCCTGCGCACACGCCGCGCCGCGTGCGTGGCCTCATCCTGGTGCCCACGCGTGAGCTGGCGGCCCAGGTGGGCGAGGTGCTGCGCAGCCTGGCCCAGCACCTGCCCCAGCCGCTCAAAGTGGTGGTGGTGTTTGGTGGTGTGTCGATCAACCCGCAAATGATGGGCCTGCGCGGTGGGGCCGATCTGGTGGTGGCCACGCCGGGGCGCTTGCTGGACCTGGTGGCGCACAACGCGCTCAAGCTCTCATCCGTCAACACCCTGGTGCTGGACGAAGCCGACCGCCTGCTGGATTTGGGCTTTGCCGATGAGCTGGCCAAAGTGCTGGCTTTGCTGCCTACGAAACGGCAAACCCTGTTGCTCTCCGCCACCTTCCCAGAGGCGGTACAAGCGCTGGCCGACCAGTTGCTGAGCGAGCCCGTGCGCATCGAAGTTGCCGCCACACCCGACACTACACCTGCTATTCAGCAGCGCGTCATTCAAGTGGACGCCACCCAGCGCACGCCCCTGCTGCGCCACCTCGTTAAAACCGAGGGCTGGCAGCGCGTGCTGGTGTTTGTGGCCACCCAATACGACGCCGAACGGGTAGCAGACAAGCTCTATAAAACCGGCATCTTCGCCACTCCGTTTCACGGGGGCCTGAGCCAAGGCGCACGCACACAAGTACTGGACGAATTCAAAGCCGAGCGTTGGGAGGTGGTGGTCACCACCGACCTGGCCGCACGCGGCATCGACATCGCGCAACTCCCCGTGGTGCTGAACTACGACCTGCCCCGCTCCCCGGTGGACTACCTGCACCGCATTGGCCGCACCGGTCGCGCGGGCGAGACAGGTCAGGCCATCAGCTTTGTGAGTGCGGGCACCGAGGCGCACTTTCGCCTGATCGAAAAGCGCCAACACCTGAGCCTGCCGCGTGAGCAAATCGCCGGTTTTGAGCCGGAAGAAGTAGAAGCCCCCACCGTGGCCGCGCAAGAGCCCGGCACGGGCGGTGTGAAGGGCAAGCGGCCCAGTAAGAAAGACAAGTTGCGGGCCGCAGCGGCCCAAGTCAAACCGACTTAAGCGTCCGTCGCAATGTCCATCTCAGACGGTGGGCGCGGCTGGCGCACGCCGTGTTTGGCCAAGATTTCCAGGTAAAACTGCTCGCCACCGCCTTCGGCCACCGCATTGATGTGCTCGGTGATCGTGGCAAAGTGCACCACCACGGCGGCCTCAGCCGTCAGACCGAACTTGCAGTCAAAGTCCCAAAAATCCACGCCTTTTGGCAATTCACGCCGACGCTCCCGCGCCACGTATTTTCGGATTTCGTGTTTCACCGCTTCGAGCACGCGGTCACGGTTTTTGCCTTCGAGATTAAGTTTGAATGTTTTTTTCATGAGGGGTGATTATCGGCTTCTTGCAAGTCACCCAACAAAACCGTCGCTAATCAGCATAGGGGAATCATGTGTTCAAAATTACGCCATGTTCACAATTTATGAACGAAAGGAATTTTGAAACTTGATTTCCAGAGCATTCTTCAGGTCGGCTTCGGCCTCTTCAAACTCGCTCACACGCTCCGGCGTGTACACCTCCAGCGACAACCGAGCCCAACTTACCGCCTCTGCTATGTCTGACTCACTTACGCCGAGTTCAGCCAGCTTGTCACGCACGGCGTCGCCTGACTGGGTGATTTCATTTTGGGGTGTGATTTTTACGCGGATGACAAAGGCCACTAGAACGAGGAAACCTCAATCTAGCGGCCTTCGCGTTTTGAGTCTAGAAGCTAATTGCCTTCTGAATGCCTTCGACTACATCCCTCAAAAACTCGTCCACTCATCATCCGTACCCGTCTTCTTGAGCGCGGTGGTGGTTTGGTCTTTGGCCTTGAAGTTGGGCCGTGTCACGTTCTTGGCACGGGCTGGGCCACGCCGCTCGGCACTGTAGTTGCTGTTGCTTGCCACCGGGGCGTAAGCTACGGGTGTTGGTGCGTAGCTGGATTCATTGCCACTGAGCTTGAACACCGCCACCGCCCCCACCAGTTGCTGGGCTTGGCCTTTGAGGCTCTCTGCCGCTGCGGCGCTCTCCTCCACCAGGGCTGCGTTTTGCTGGGTGGCTTGGTCCATCTGGGTGATGGCTTCACCGACTTGTGCTACACCGGCGCTTTGCTCGGCACTGGCCGCGCTGATTTCTCCCATGATGTCGGTCACTCGTTTGATGCT
>CANGME010000013.1 GCA_947455145.1 Comamonadaceae bacterium | reverse complement strand
TGTTTCTGGCTTATGTGCAAGATAATCGAGCCATGACGACACCATTGAATGCTGACCCCGCCGAGCTGGCGAAGTTCTCAGAGCTGGCCCATCGCTGGTGGGATCCTGAGAGTGAATTCCGTCCCCTGCACGAAATCAACCCGCTGCGCTTGGAGTGGATCAACCGTCTGTGTGCGTTGCAGGGCCTTCAGGTCTTGGATGTAGGCTGTGGCGGCGGCATTTTGTCTGACTCCATGGCCCGCAAGGGCGCACAGGTTTTGGGTATCGACCTGTCCACCAAAGCACTCAAGGTCGCAACGCTGCACGCCCTGGAAGCGCAGACGCCAAATGTTAAGTTTCAAGAAATCAGTGCTGAAGCCCTGGCCGATCAACAACCAGTGAGCTTTGATGTTGTGACCTGCATGGAAATGCTGGAGCACGTGCCCGATCCTGCATCGATTGTTCAGGCCTGCGCCACTTTGGCTAAACCTGGTGGCTGGGTGTTTTTCTCCACGCTGAACCGTAGTCCCAAATCCTTTCTGTATGCCATTGTGGGCGCGGAGTACCTGCTCAATTTGTTGCCGCGTGGCACGCACGAATACGCCAAGATGATTCGCCCGAGTGAGCTGGCCCGCTACGCCCGTGAGGCTGGTCTAGAACTGGTTCAAACCCGTGGAATGAGCTACAACCCACTCACGCGCCGCTACTGGATGGGTGAGGACACCGGCGTAAACTACCTGTTCGCTATGAAGAAACCTGCATGAAACCACCGATGAGCGTGTTCCATAACATCGAAGCCGTCCTCTTTGACCTGGACGGTACTTTGATCGACAGTGCCCCTGACCTTGGAGCCGCAGCCGACAAGCTGCGCACCGACCGGGGTCAGACTTCCTTGCCTGCAACGCAGTACCGCCCCATGGCGGGCGCGGGCGCGCGTGGCATGCTGGGCGTGGCCTTGGACATGACGCCAGAACACCCTGACTTCCTCACCTTGCGCGAGGAGTTTTTTGTTAATTATGAAAACTGCATGACACAACGAACCTACGCCTTTGATGGAGTGGCGGAGTTGATCGAGCAACTTTTGCAGCAAAACCTGGTCTGGGGCGTGGTCACAAACAAGTCCAAACGCTTTACCGACCCGCTCACCCGCGCCATGCCCATGTTTGCTACGGCACGAGCCATCGTGAGTGGTGACACCACGCCCCACGCCAAGCCCCATCCCGAGCCGCTATTTGAAGCTGCGCGACGTTTGGGGCTGGCCCCCGAAAAATGCCTGTACGTCGGCGATGACGAGCGAGACATCGTTGCGGGCTTGGCCGCAGGCATGGGCACGGTGGCCGTGAGCTATGGCTACCTGGGTCAAAAATCCGACATTTCCAGTTGGGGGGCACATGCCACCATACATGCGCCCACCGATCTTTTACAACTCATCAAATAGTCTAAAAAAGTTATGAAAAAACGCACATTCCTCGGCGTAGCCAGTACGTTGCTCAGTCCATGGGCCAGTAGCTGGGCGCAGGCCCGTTACCCAGAGCGCGCCATTCGACTGGTGGTACCGTTTGCCCCTGGTGGTGACGGTGACATCATGGGGCGGGTGTGGGCCAAATTTGCAACCCCTCACATCGGCAGCAGCCTGGTGGTGGATAACAAGGCGGGCGCGGGTGGCGGTATCGGCGCGGCTGAAGTGTCCCGCGCCAAAGCCGATGGCTACACGCTGCTCTTGGGCACCACCACCACCCAAATCATCAACCCTGCGGCGTCAGCTAGCCCCCAGTACGATCCGCTCAAGGACTTCATGCTGGTCGGTATGGTCAGCATGAACCCGACCTGTATCGTCGTACACCCGAGCGTGCCTGCCAACACCTTGAAGGAGTTGGTGGCACTGATCAAAGCCAACCCTGGCAAGTACTCCTATGGCTCAGCAGGGCAGGGCACGATCACCAACCTCAGCGGGGAACTGTTCAAGTTGCAAGCCGGCAAGCTGGACTTGCAGCACGTCCCCTACAAGGGCGGTGGCCCGGCCATGCAAGACTTGATTGCGGGCCATGTGCCCATCATCACGCCCATCATGTCATCGGCCGTGCTGGCCCAGCACCGCGCCGGGCGCGCCCGTATTTTGGGTGTCAACAGTGAGACGCGCCTCAAAGCTGCACCAGATTTAATGACGTCTGTTGAAGGCGGTGTGCCTGACATGCGGGTGCAAGTGTTTAACGGAATTTTTGCTCCGGCCGGTACGCCGCGCGAGGTGATGGAGTTGCTCAAAGCAGTCAACCTTAAAGTGCGATCAGACCCGCTGTTCTTGCAAGACCTAGACAAGGCGGGGGCTGAGACTTTCTCCCATCCAGACCCTGAGAAATTTCTCAAAGATGAAGTCACACGCTGGTCCCAAGTGATCAAGGCCACCGGTTTCAAGATGGGGTGATACAGCGTGAAATACATTCAACCTGGCGCTTGTGTAATGGCCCTGTGGCTTTTGATGGGGGCTGGCGCCCAAGCGCAAACCACAAAGTTTGGTGACGAAATTTACCAGCCCATCCGCGGCCAAATGGGGCGAGACGTGATGTGGATGCCCACAGCGCAAGACCATGTGATGAACTTGCTAAACGCGGCCAAAGTTACGGCGAGTGATCGGGTCTATGACTTGGGTGCGGGCGACGGCATCATCCCCATCGTCGCGGCCACGCAGTTTGGGGCCAAGTCCGTTGGCATTGAGTACAACCTCAAGCTGGTGGAGTTGGCCCGCCGTAACGCACAGCGCGCGAACGTTGGCGACAAAGTCAGCTTCGTCCATGGCGACATTTTTGTAGAAGACTTTTCACAGGCGACGGTGGTCACGCTGTATTTGCTGCCGGAGTTGAATTTTCAACTCCGTCCGACGCTCTTGAAGATGAAGCCCGGCACCCGCGTGGTGTCCAATGAATTTGACATGTCAGATTGGCAGCCGGATCTGTTCATCCAATCAGAGCGCGCCAAAGGCTATCTGTGGATCGTTCCGGCTGAGGTGGCGGGCACTTGGATATTGCAAGGGCTCGCAGGCGTGACCAACACAACGCTGCACTTGAGTCAGCGCTTCCAAAAAATTGGGGGCCACATCACCCTAGGCCAAGAGCAACTTACCTTGCTGGGGGCTGAGTTGTCAGGTGATCGGCTCAGTCTTCATTTCGTGGATGGCAAACAAGTCACCCACAGCCTGAAAGCCCGGGTGAGTGGCGGCGTGATGGAGGGTGAGCTTCTGGCGGGGGATTTGAACTCTAGTACCAACCAGCCCATCAAGGGCCGCTTGCGCTAAACATGAGCAGCCAGCCTCAGAGGTCGCTCGCACAGCGCGACGCGGTTGCCATCATCGTCGGTCTGGTCATCGGTGCGGGCATCTTCAAAACGCCCTCCATGGTGGCCGGTATGGCGGGTGATGCGGGCTGGATATTGCTCACCTGGGTGACCGGCGCGCTCATCTCGTTGGCCGGTGCGCTGTGCTATGCCGAGCTGTGTGCGGCCTACCCCCACGCCGGGGGCGACTACCATTTTCTCGCCCGTGCCTACGGCAAAAATGTGTCGTTTCTTTATGCCTGGGCCAAGGCCACGGTGATCAACCCAGGCTCCGTGGCCTTGCTGGCCTTTGTGTTTGGGGATTTCATGAGCCAGGTCATCAGCCTGGGGCCGTATTCAAGTGCGATTTGGGCGCTAGCCATCGTGCTGATGTTGACGGGCGTCAATTTGGCAGGCCTTCGAGAGTCGGCCCGGATGCAGCGCATCCTCACTTTGCTGGAGGTGCTGGGCTTGCTTGCCATCGTCGTCGCGGGGTTTGTGGTGGATCGGCCTCACACGCCTGACCCTGCATTCTTTTCAAGCCAACCCACTATAGGACTGATGGGCCTGGCCTTGGTGTTTGTCTTGTTGACCTTTGGCGGCTGGAATGAAGCGGCCTATATTTCGGCAGAAGTTCAAGGTGGCGGCAAAGCCATTGTGTCGGTGATCGTCATCAGTTTAGGCATCATCACCGTTGTGTACGGGCTGGTCAACATGGCTTTGCTGCATGGCTTGGGCGTGCAAGGGTTGGCGCAAAGCAAGACAGCAGGCGCTGACCTGCTGGGTTTGGCGTTTGGACCATGGGCTCAAAAAGCCTTGGGCTTGTTCGTCGCCATCGCTGCACTCACCAGCATCAATGCCACCTTGATTGTGGGTGCGCGCAGCAATTACGCCCTCGCGCAAGATTGGCAGCCGCTGGCCTTCATGGGTCAGTGGAATGCACAAAAAGCAAGCCCCGCCCCGGCTTACCTGCTGCAAGCGTTGATCAGCATGGCCCTGATTGGTTTGGGCTGCTTGCAGGCAGACGGTTTTGAGGCCATGGTCGAATTCACCGCACCGGTGTTTTGGCTGTTTTTGCTGATGGTCGGCTTATCGGTGTTTTTACTACGCCGCAAAGACGGCCTCGTGCAGCGACCTTTTAAAGTCCCGCTCTACCCGCTGACCCCCCTGGTGTTTTGCGCGGCCTGCGCCTACTTGAGCTACTCCAGCATGGCCTATGCGGCAAGCCAAAGTGCAGTGCATGTCAGCCTGGGAGTGATGGCTGCCGGGCTCTTGGCCCTGCTGGTGATGCGGTTAAAACCACAGCCACCGATAAAGGCTTAAAATCAAAGCTTGGGGCTGCACTGGTTTCGACGTGGGTTCGGACGCGCAGCAGGGCATGTCGAGGTTCTGTTACCTCGTAAAACAGCAGAAAAAACCTAACTGCAAACGACGAACGTTTCGCACTCGCCGCTTAATTGCGCGTGAGCCTCACAACAGCAAGCCGATAGGCTGGGCAAGGGTGGTCAGATCGCAAGATCAGGTCGTCCAGGCTGTGGGGTAATTTCATTCGGCTGGGCCTGCCTTGGGTAACTTAGGGTGGGTCGAGACAATAGGTTGCTGGCGTCTTGCATAGCGTGCCACTGCGCGATGCAAGAGGCGAGACTCAAACCAGACGGCTACACATGTAGAACTGTTCGAAGAAGGCTTGCGGACGCGGGTTCAATTCCCGCCAGCTCCACCACATTTTTAAGTTGTTGATTTTAAAGGGTTTTTAGACACGCGAAAGCAATAACACTACGGGGTCACACCAAGGGTCACACTTTTGGAGTCTCCAACGTGCATGCATCCGCGTATCTTTTCCTGAGTCGCAACGGCGTTTATTACGCTCGCTTTGTTGTCCCTGCACAACTACGAACCCCGGTAGAAAGCCGGGAGTTCCGTATATCTACACTAACCAAAGACCCACGGGACGCAAAGCAACGCTCCCGGTTTTTGCGTGTTCTGGTGGAACACATTTGGTCAAGCAATCATGTACCCTTGCGGTCATCTCTGGTTGCCTATCTACAAGCACAAATGACCAAATTTCGTAAGCCTGCGCCGGGTGAACTGTCAACGTTCAACGCTCATAAAGACGACAACGGGGAATGGCGCTTTACCGATGTAAAGCCGGAAGATATCCCAAGCATTGATGGCTTCTTGGAAACCATGGCAAAACACGCCGCAGGAAGCTCCACACCGCTTTCACAGGTTGCCATAGCACCAACCCCCAACGACGCAAAAATAAACGATCCTGGACGCCTTGCACCCGCTGCAAAGAAGCGCGTTGCCAAGATGGCAGCGGATTATTTGAAATACGAACTTGAACGCGAAGCCGAAAAAGAAATAAAGAACAAAAAGGTTCCGCAGATACGCACACGCATCAAGCCATTTTTGGAAGTTTATGGCAGCAGACTGATTGGGAGTTTGACACCTGCCGATATTGAGGCATATCGGAAATTGTTGGTTCATTACCCGATGAATGTGGACAAATTGCGTGCAGCCGCTGGTAAGACCTTTGACGAAATCGTTAAGCTTTCAAAAAATAATATGCTACTGGCGAATGATGGGAACATCGCTGAAACGCTGGCAGAAACAACAGTGGATGGATACATGATGGTGGTATCCAATTTTCTTGAATACTGCAAAAAACTATACGCAATTAACCCGACCGTGATGGACGGATTCACTAAAAAAGTGGGTAAAGCTAAAAAAGGAATCGTGCGTCGAGCTTTCAATAAAGAAGAGCTACAACAAATATTTCATTCGGAATATTACACCGATGCCCGCTACAACTGTATTCATCAGTATTGGGTTCCGCATGTTGCAACATTCACCGGGGCACGTATCAACGAAATAGCGCAACTGAGTCCCGACGACATTCAAAAAGACAAAGACAATATTTGGTTTATCAGAATTACCGCAGCAGCCGATGATGAAGAAAAGTCTATCAAGAATGAAGAATCACGGCGCATCGTTCCGATACATCAAACGCTAATTGACCTTGGATTTTTGGAATTTGTTGAGGCACAGCAGAAGGCGAAAGCGGAGAATCTTTTTAACCTAAATAGCGCAAAGGCTGATAAATTCGGCAAAGTTCCTTCTGAATGGTTCAATCAAAAATATCTCAGAGAATATTTGGAAATTAAAGACAAGACCGTCGTATTTCACAGTTTTCGGCATCGCTTTATTACGTCATTAGCGCAAGCAATTATTGATGGCTCTGGATTGAGTGAAGATACCGTCATAAAGGAACGGATACCCGAGGCATTGGTTTTAAGACGCATTGCAGGTCACTCCGTGGCGCACTCGATTACATCCGGGCGAACTCAATACGACTCACACACGGACACCTATACTGGGGAATTCTCAATTGCGAGTATGAAAAAGGTTGTCGATAAATTGAATTACGAAGGCGTGACCTTTTCAAGGTATCAACCGATTGAACCCGGAAAGAAACGCCGAGTCATGAAAAGCAAAAAATCTGATTCAAAAATAACCGGTGCAGACTTGGCGGGGCTACTTTAAGGGTGAACTGATATGAACCTGAATTCTTTGGACAAAGAACGCATTGCGGCGGCTGTGGAATGGGCGAAAGTCAACCCGGTACGCAGTGATAACGCCTTGGAAATTCTCAACTCTGTGAGTAGTCCGGTGCATCGTATCGAGGCCCACGGTCAAGACCTGCGAGAAAATAATCGTGGTCAAACTGGTCCGTCCGGTCCACTGGTTGAAGCTCTGGGGGATTGATGAAGACACTCGCGTTTGTGAGTTCGTCCTCATCCATCTGAGTCACCCTAAAAACGAGGTTCCTTACTCGGTCATTGGATTTAATACATTGCACAACTTGCAAGGTGGCAGGGTCTGCAAGAACGTCTTTTACCTCTTGGCTTTGCTTCAAAAGTGCCCGCACTTTTGAAGCATTCTCATTGGTTACAGCGATGAAGGCGTCGAGTCGATCTGACTCTCGTTTGAAGAAGGCATCACGCTTGGATTGAAGTGCCTCAAAGTCCTCTTTTTCCTTGGTGAGCGCCTTCTCTCTGCGACCTGTATCGGCATTGAGTTCGATGGATTTTTGAACTAATATCCCGTTCTCTTTTTTCACTTCCAACAATGAGGCCATGGCCTCATTGGCGTTACGCTCCTTAGCAGTCGCTTGCTCTAATCGCTGAGCCAAAAGTGCATCTTGTTGCTCATACCATTCCGCAGTCTCTTGGTGTATTGCATTGGTGATACTTTTGGAAATCCCGCGTTCCAGGTCATGACCTTTGGCCTTGATGAACTCATAGAACTTGTCTTGAAGTTCAATCATTTTTTCATGCCCATTGGTGAAGTGCTTGGCATTTAATACCGTTACTTCTTTCGAGGTGTGCTTGGTCTTTCTGACCGAAGTTTCTAACGGCACAGCCTTGATGTGAATGTGGGGAGTCTTCTCATCAAAGTGCATTTGGGCGCTCACGATGTTGTCAGGCCCAAAAACAACCCCCGCAAATTCCAAGCAGTCATCAAGATATTTTTTTGAGAACTCGATGGGCTGATCTTTGAAGTAGGCAGGTGATGCAGTCATCACGAACTCAACAATTTTGTTGGCATCGGGTCGAGGTTTACGGGTGCAAGTTTTAATGCGTTCCCGAATTGCCACCATCTCCTCATCTGGATTCTTGGCGCCTATATAGACATTGAGATAAGACTTGGAGGCGTCAAACTTGGGTTTGTTCTTTGGATTCGTGGAAGGCTTTATAGGCTCAGTCCGAAAGTTGTGGTTTGCAACTGCGCGAATGTGCTGACCTGTTTTGTATTTTTTTGCCCTGATTATTGCGAAGCTCATGATACGAATCCCTTCGTATCAAGCTAGCAAATCTGTGCGCCTCTGTCGATATCTTTGGGGGTGGTTCTAAACACTTCGTGTACTCACTACACCATTTTTTATCGCAAGCTCTAAAAAAAGGTTTCTTTCGTCCTCCGGAGGGTCTTGCAGACGCTTAGCCTTCGGCACAAATAATTCTTAGCTTTCGACTTTAATCTCTATGTCTTTTGATATCACACACGAACGCTATTCGCGTTCTAATTCGGTTTCTATCATGTGATTGATTCAGTCATCATCAGGGCCTACGACCCCGATACCCCAACGCAATTTATAGCGCCAGTTGTATATTTAGGTAGGTGAATTTGCTTGGTGGATTTGCGTGATTTATCGCTCTATTGTATATTTCAGATTCCACTACCTTGGGATTTTTCATGACCGACACAGACAAGACAATCGAAAAAATTGATGCAGAGAATAAAAAACTTGCTGAACAAATCGCAGCGAATGAAAAAAAGAAAGAGTCAATTCTGGCCGCGAACTCTAAAAAGGTCATAGAGGATATCAAAACCCTAATTGCTCAATACGGATTTACGCCAGAGCAATTATTTGGAGTCATTAAGGCATCTAAACCAAAAGCAAAAAAACCGAAAGCCAAAAAACCTGTGATTTTCCTTTATCAAAATGAGAAGGGGGAAGGCTGGACAGGTGGACGCGGAGCAATTCCGAAATGGGTGAAAGACATTAAAGATGCAGGCGGTGATATCGAAAAATATAGAATTAAGAAATAACCACCAATGCCTTCAACTTGGGAAGAATAGGTAAACTCCTGTTTTGATATCATAAACCCGGCATAAGCCGGGTTTTTTATTGCATTTTTTGAAAAGTCTGGTAGCTTAAAAAAAGAACCCGCCGAGATGGCGGGTTAAGTTGTTGAGTAATTTCGAAGCACCAACAACCTCAATATTTATATTAGCGATATATCGTTAATTGTCAAGTCAAAATAGGTGCTTCTAAATATGTTCGGCAACGTTCAATTTAGAAAGTGCCAAATGACTGATATCAAAAAGAATTCAAAACCAAGAAATAGGGAGTACATCCGCGTAGCTACTGCTTCAAAACTATTGGCCGGATATTTTCATGCAAATGGAAAAAATCTTAAAGGCTCATCTGTGGTTGGGTGTGGTCGATGGAAAGCTTATGGCAAGAATCCCAATCTCGCTGAAATAGTAGTAGATGAATCCGGTGCACGTATGCATGGACATTTCAGATGTGGCAGCGTATGGACTTGTGACCATTGTGCCAGAGCAAGAGTGGCTCAAACTCGCTCATGGATTCGTGGCGCTTTAATTCCAGCTATTGAAAGTAGGGGATTGAATGCTTCGATGCTGACATTTACTATGGCGCATACCTATGGTGAATGCTGGATTGAATTCATGAAAAAACTGCATCTCGCTTATAAGCTTTTCGACAAGAGGATGAGTCGTATATTTGAGAAAATAGGAGTGCTTGGAAAATTAAAAACTCTTGAAGTACCAGTTGGCAAAAATGGAATTCATGGGCACTTTCATTCCCTTTTAATTCATGCTGCCGGAATCGATATATCAGCCTTCGAAGAAATAGCCCGTGCTGCATGGCATCGTGCTGTAATTGCCGTAGGCGGAAATTGCAATGAACATGGCTTTGACCTTAAATCAAATGCAGTTGCTGACTATCTGGCAAAACAAGAGATTTCCCATGAAATGGCAAGCCATGGAACTAAGTCTGCTAAATCCAAAGGCTTATTACTTGGTCAACTATTAGACAAAGCTGCCCTAGGTGATTCAAAGGCATCGGCTGAATGGATTCGAGCGATAGAAGCTCTACAAGGACGCGCGCGATTTCATGCTGGTGACATAGCTAAGAAGTTGGCAATCCCGAATTGCACAGAATGGGAGGTTGAAGAAAAAAATGACAACGTGAGCGATGAAGTTAATACGGTGATTCCGCAAAGCACCGAAATTTCATACAGCATCGACAAGCATCTAAAAGCAACTGCAAGTGACCACCCAAGGCCCGGACTGGCTCTAATTCTCAGAACAGCAAGATCGGGCTGCCCAAAGAGGGTTCTGGCGGTCGTTGATGCGCTATGCGATGAGTATGACGCCTACAAGTGGAAAAGCGCTGTTACACCCTCCCAACGGCTTGAAGCGCGTATGTTCATGGAGAGAGGTAAAGACCTAAATTTCGGTTGAGCGTTGCAAGCCTTTGCCACCTCTAAGCGTGTGAACGATGCCTCTTGCTATGATGCCCCTAGTACATGAATGTGATGGAGCACGATGGAACAGCTAGCTCTTGTAGAGCCGTATGAAAAGAAGCGCCAAGGTCGAGCCATTGAGACCGCGTTTACGCCTGTCACTGAGGGTTTCCAGGTGCAGTACGAGCATCCTAATGGCAAGCTCTATCAAGGGAACTCCATAGACTGGTTGGCATCCCTTGATAAGGCCAGTGTTGACCTCGTTTTTGCTGATCCACCCTACAACATCAACAAGGCCGATTGGGACAATTTTGAGAGCCAAGAGAAGTACATCGAATGGTCAATCAAGTGGATAACGCAAGCCTCTCGCGTCTTAAAGCCAACTGGGTCACTATACGTATGCGGGTTTTCTGAAATTCTTGCCGATTTGAAACATCCGGCATCTAAATATTTCAAACATTGCAGATGGCTTATTTGGCATTACAAAAATAAGGCGAATTTGGGAAATGAGTGGGGGCGCTCCCATGAAAGCATTATTCATTTTCGAAAATCAGATGCGGCCAAATTAAATATTGATGATGTGCGAATTCCATACGGAGCACATACGCTTAAATACCCATCACACCCACAGGCAGAGACTAGCGCCTATGGAAAAGGCGCTGATAAAAAACGTGACAATTGGACACCAAATCCGAAAGGTGCTAAGCCAAAAGATGTTTTAGACATTCCCACCACATGCAATGGTATGGGTGAAAAGACACCGCATCCAACGCAGAAGCCGGAGGAGCTTGTGCGTAAATTTGTATTGGCCTCTTCGAATGAAGGTGGGCTGGTAATTGACCCATTTTCCGGGTCTGGAACCACATCGGTAGTAGCTGAACAACTAAATCGGCGTTGGATGGCTTGCGACCTAGACCCGCAATACAACCAATGGGCAATTGAGAGAATTGAAAATGTTCGGCGTATGACGAAAGAGGAATGGATAGCACATGACCGAAAAACAGCAGAACGAAGGGAGTCAATTCGATGAGTCTTTCAGACTTGGTTAGTCACGCAACAGACAAAGAGCGATTTCACTCAGTTGAAGATTACATTGAATTTTGTACTCATTATTTGGAATTCGTTGAGACCGGATTACAGGCCCGTATCGTTTCTCAAAACGAAAGCCACTATCAATTTTTTCAATATCGTGAAGAGGGTAGCTTCAATATAACGCGCCCCTTGAATTCACGTTTGATGTATGGCGCCGATGAATTTTCCAATGCGACGCAGCAATTCAATTTGACGTTAGAACAGCTTAGAGATGGAGAGCGGCCATCAGGGAGTTTGCGAGAAAATTTAATACGCACCATCTATACGCTTCAACAATCAATTGGTGCTGCATTGGATGGATTGCCCGCAGGCAAATCCAACCAAGCGCGTAAAGTGAATGGGGACTTGTTTGAGCGTCTTATCCGCTTGTTGATTGCATCAATGAATGTGGATTGTGTATCGGGAACGATGCAAGTTCCTGTAAAAGATATTGATGGGACTGAGCTTTTCAAAGCGAATTACCAGCATGATTTACTTTTAAGCAAAGATGACGAATTAAAAATCATTGGCTCAGTGAAAACTTCCAGCAAAGACAGAATTGACAAAGTCTTTATGGATAAGTTTCTCTACAACCGCCTCACTGACACCGCACTTCCGCACATTGCAATTTTTCTTAATGATATTCAGCGGAAGAAGGCAACGGGTGAAAATAGATATGGCGTTAGCGCCACGTTTCTGCCCGGTCATTTCAAAGCCTATACAGTTAAGCTCAATCCATTGGATGGTGTTTATTACTGCGACATTCGCCCAAACATGGTTTCGGACACACTGCTTTCACAGCACATCAAAACCATCGATCACTTCTTCTATTCCGACCTGTGGGAGCTGCTGGACCGTAAGGGGCAGACCTTGGAAGAAATTGCAATCAAAGAAGAAGAAATTGCAGGGGACGACGACTGATTGAGTTGAACAACTTGTGGACGCGGGTTCAAATCCGCAAGCATGGTTTGCGGACGGCGGTTCAAGTGAGAAATGCGGACGGTGCACCACCTTCACACATTGACAGGGGTCACACCATGGGAGACACTTCGGGGTCACATTAAACAACCGCCCGAGAGCGTGATTAACGTAGTGGAGTTTTGTAGGCGTTACGTAAGACCTTGATTTAAAACGAGATTCTTAAAAAGTGTGACACTAAAAGCTGTCTCCCGCCAGCTCCACCATACCACCCGATAAAGGCCGCTAAGGATAACCACTTAGCGGCCTTTTTCTTTGGTAAATCAATGACTTACAGTGCAATAGCCTACAAAGGCCGCTATTGACAGGCAAAGCAAAGCGGGGGAACATCCGGGGGAACGCGGGGGTAAAAGTATGAATTTTTGGGGTTGTTCCCCCGTTTTCACTCTCAAGACCCCCACTTGTTCCCCCAATTTTGTTCCCCCAATCGCCAAAGGTGTTCCCCCATGCTGACTGATGCCGAATGTAAAAATGCAAGCTGCCCCCCGGAAAAGAAGCGGGCGCGGCTGGCCTGTTCTGGTGGCTTGTATTTGGAAGTCAGCCCGACCGGCTTAAAGCGCTGGTTTTGGAAATACCGCAAAGACGGAAAAGAAGGGCGCATGTCCCTGGGCAGCTATCCCGAAGTGGGGCCGAAAAAGGCGCGCGAAGCCATGACAGCGGCCAAGCTCACGAAGTCGGGCGGGCGTGATCCGGTTCAGGCGCGCAAGGTCGAAGCGCTAAAAGCCACCCGAGCCGACTCGGACACCTTCAAGGCCATCGCGTTGGAGTGGTACGCAAAGCAAGCCCCCCAGTGGAGCGCTAGCCATGCGGGGCGCATGTTGCGCCAATTCGAGCGCGATCTTTTCCCGTGGATAGGTGAGCGGCCCATTGCCGACATTCACGCCATGGAGCTACTGGCGGCGCTGCAAAAGGTGGAGGAACGCGGGGCACTTGAAACGGCAGACCGGGCCTTGATGCTGGCCCGGCAAGTGTGGGACTACTGGCTACCCACCACCGATGTGAAGCAGCGCAATATCACCGAAGGCCTAAAAGGGCGGCTCACGCCCTACCGGGGCAAGACCTTTGCCGCCATCGTGGAGCCGGTGCGCATGGGTGACTTGCTGCGCGCCATTAAAAACTACAAAGGCGGGCCTACAGTGCGAACCGCTTTGCAACTTGCCCCCTTGCTCTACCAACGCCCCGGCAACTTGCGAGAGATGGAGTGGGCCGAGCTGGATTTAGACGCGGCGCTGTGGGTGATCCCCAGCATGAAGATGAAGCGCACCAAAGAAAAAAAGGAAAACGGCGAAGCGCACACCGTGCCCCTGCCCACTCAAGCCGTGGCCTTGCTGCGTGGCCTGCACCCCCTCACGGGGCATGGGCGCTATGTGTTTCCCGGTGAGCGCAGCCATGACCGGCCTATCTCGGATAACTCGGTACGAAGCGGCCTGTACGCGCTGGGCTTTGGCAAAGAACAAACATGGCACGGGTTCAGGGCAAGCGCCCGCACGATGCTGGTTGATGAACTCAACCTAGACCCATTGGCCATTGAAGCCAATTTGGCCCATGCGGTGAAAGACGCCAACGGGCGCAGCTACAACCGCACGCAATACCTGAAACACCGCGCCACGATGATCCAGCAATGGGCCGACTACTTGGACAAGCTGGCCGCTGGTGCTGACGTGATCCAGCTCAAAACGGCCTAGGCCTACACGCATAGACATACACCCCTGCACGTCAATGGCGGTCTTTGCCCTATACTTGCACCATAGTTAGTACAAGTTTGAAGAGGCCACCATGAAAATCGTCACCTATTCCGAAGCGCGTAGTTCATTGAAGTCGGTACTCGACCAAGTCAATGACGATGCCGACGTGACCGTGATCAGCCGACGCGACGGGGCCGACGCCGTGGTGATGTCGCTAGACCACTACCAAAGCATCATGGAAACCATGCACCTGCTCTCCACCCCAGCCAATGCCGCCGCGTTGGCGCGTGCCGTCAAGCAAGACCAAGCCGGGCAGGCCAAGCGGCGCGCGTTGGCCAAGGCCTGAACATAGGTTGAAGCATGGCACGCGGCATTCAATTCGTGCCTGACGCCTGGGCGGCTTACGTCTGGTGGCAGGGGCAAGACAGAAAGACATTGAAGCGCATCAACACCCTGATCGAAGCCGCCGCGCGTGAGCCCTTTGCAGGCATCGGTAAGCCCGAAGCCTTGGTGGGCAACCTGACGGGCTACTGGTCACGGCGCATTGATGAAGTCAACCGATTGGTGTACCGGGCCACCGATGCCGAACTGATCGTGATTGCGTGCCGGTTTCATTACGACGCGTGAGCGACTGAACGACAACACATTTTTAAGCCACGCCTAGCCACGGAGTAATTGCCCGTGGTGAAAACCGGGACTCCCTGACCTGGTGGCGCTGGTTTTATTCGGGGCGTGACAGGGGAAGCCGTGAGTGCATTCTTTCAATTCTTTAAACCTGGGGTGGATTCCGAATGGCCGGGCAAATTCGAAGTTCTTTTTTATGAACGAAACGAACTCAGACAAGTGGTATATGACGTACTGAACCTTGCGGATTCTGCTGCACTTTTCTTTCGAGGTAGTTATCCAATAAATTCACCACATTTTCCGTGGGGCGATCTGATTAGTTTGCCCTGGGACGATGACTATTGGAATGAGAATAAAGATGGCCGTAGCTGGTCGCCAGTGTCGATAATTGACGAAGCCGAAAACATTGCACGACATTTGACCGAGGTCGCAAAAGTTAATGTTTCAGATACGCCTTGGAAGCAAGTCACATATGGGTCGAGCGATCTCTGTGGGGATGGCAAGCAGTTTGATATGCTGACAATGCAAGGGCTTGCTGTTGAAGCAATGCTGGCTGTAGATGGTTTCTTATCGTGTATTAGCAGGAAAGAATTCATTGAATCGATGCCGTGGCTTGTTTCCGCAAATGCCAATATCCTTGAATGCACTTCCCAAGCAAACAAAATACTTGGCTCTGTCAGTGAAAATGCGAGGACGTCTGCCAATAAAAGGCATATCGAAAATCGCGCGATGAAAGCAGAAGTTTTTGTATGGCTTGACGCCAATATGCCTACGTTCAAGAGCATGGACGCCGCTGCACAGGCCATAACGAGGCAACAACCAATTGCGTTCAGGACGGCGCGTGATTGGACTGGACAATGGAAAAAACTACGCTCTGCCAGCACGCCGTAACCCCTGCGGGCAGACTGCCCACTCTGCCCGCAAGGAGACTTCACGGATAGCTCGTAAAAACTTGAAATACCCCCATTGGCAGCAGTTGCCAATGTTGTACAAAGGGTAATCAATGTCTATCTTGAGAATGTCCGAAGTCAAAGCGGAAACCGGACACCGCAGTCACGCATCAATTTATTCAGCCATCAAAGCCGGGTTGTTCACGACCGGCGTAGCCATCGGGCAACGCTCGCGCGGCTGGCCGAGTGATGAAGTGAAGGCCATCAACGCCGCACGCATCGCGGGCAAGTCACAGGCCGAACTTCGAGAGCTGGTGAACCGCTTGCACGCCAAGCGCACCGAGCTGGCCACGGTCTAAGGGGGAACAAGCCATGAAAAAAGAAGAGGCCACCTCCCCCGAAAAGAAAGCAGCCCTTGAAGCAATCAGGGCAGAGTTTAAAGGCACGGCTAGTCGTACACAAGCGGCGCGTCTGCTGGAAGCGCTTTCACGCTTTCCGCTCACCACGTTTGAGGCCATGCGCTACCTGGACGTGTACCACTGTCCCGCGCGCATTCTGCAACTGCGCAAGCTGGGCCACCGCATCACCACGCACTGGAAAACCGTGATCACCGAGGCCGGTGAGAAACACCGTGTCGGGCAATACGTCATGGAGGGCCGCGCATGAACATGGTGAACGACTTGGACGTCCCTACTGGGCAGCGTCAACACAAAACCTTTGCCACGCTGGCGGCGCAATTCGCCATGCGGGGCCATGGGTTGATCAAGGGCGACCCGGCTATCGACGGGCAAGCCCCTTACTACGCCATGCACTGGCGCATGGTGGAGCCCCTGGCAGACCTGGACGCGGCGCGGGACTATCTGGCCAAGCTGGCGGGGGCGGGCCATGGCCAAGAGCTTCAAGCGCAGTAAGGACAAGCGGGACGGCGGGCAGTACGTGGCCATGCCGCATGTGGTGATTGACAGCCCCAGTTACCGCGAGTTGAGACACCCGGCGCGGGCCTTGCTGATCGACATTGCACGCCAGTACACCGGCAGCAATAACGGGCGGCTGGTGGCTTGCGCCAAGTACCTCAAGCCCTTGGGCTGGAATAGCAACGACACGGTGACGCGTGCGCTGGGTGAGCTCAAAGACGCGGGGCTATTGATCGAAACGCGCATGGGTATGCGCCCCAACAAAGCGGCGTGGTTTGCGCTGGGTTGGTACAGCCTGGACACAGTGGCCGGTATGGACATTGACCCGCGCACCTACCGCACCGGGCAGTACAAGCTTGCGGCGCTTATCCCGCGTGGCGGTGTAGAGAGGGTAGGGATAGCCCCGGCTGGCGGTGTAAGGGCATCGTTTGCTGCACCGTCTGGCGGGGCTATGCCGTGAGTTTTGAGCCCTGCGCTACACCGTCAGACGGGGAGTATCTAGAAATACCATCTATTGAGGCGGTGTTCAATGAATTGGGGGATGGGGGTGAAAAGTGGCTTAGGGCGGTGGTTAACAAAAATGGCGATTAGCAATTGATTTCGTTTTCTGTGGAGGTGCAGCGATGGGTACAGGTGGCATGAGATATGGCGCGGGCAGGCCGAGTTACAGGGTCAAGGCTGAGCAATTGCTTAGGGTGGACGTGCGCGATTGGGCGCGGCTGGGTTATTTGAACGGCGCGCGTAATTTCTCATGCAGCTGGACGAGGGGCGGTGAGCACACGGGGTCGATTGGAGTTCATGTCCATTCGCCCGATGTTTTGAGCCTGCGCTACACGCTCACGCAAAACGAGGTGAAGCGTGATGTTGTTGACCGGGTAAGCATCGTGCGCACGGCCTGCCCCTTTGGTGGCGCACGGCCTTGGTTCAACTGTACAAAGTGCGCGCGCCGGGTGGCGGTGCTGTACCTACACCGGGGTGGCTTTGCGTGCAGGCATTGCCAGCGGGTGGCGTACAGCTCGCAATCCGAGGAAGTGATGGATCGGACGTGGCGCAAGCAAAGAAAGATTGAGGCGCGCTTGGGGCTAAATTGGCAGCGACCCAAGGGCATGAGGCAACTCACATATGCGCGGCTGATCGACAAGTTGGCCGATTGTGAGATGCGGCGGGATAGGGCGTGTTCCGTGGCGGTGGCGCGGCTGTACGCCATGCTGGGGCAGAGATAATCAGGCCATGAACTGGACTGAGCTTATTTCCATCATTGAAGAGCGTGCCTACCGTGTGGGCGGTTTTGTCGTTTTGAATGTGCTCGATGATCCGGCCTGGCTGGCGCTGATGTTTTGTTGATGGGGTAAGTTTACGAATCAGGGCTACCAATCAGGTAGCAGGTTTCCACAGGGTAGCCACAACAAACCGGGGGAACAGACGGGGGAACAATGAGAAGTTCAAATTTGAAAAAGCTTTAATCCATGCGGGTTTCAAGACTTCTTTCAATTGACGCCAGCCCACCAATACATAGAAAGCCCAACTGTTATCAGTTGGGCTTTTCTTTTGGAAAACTCCCAATGTTTAAGCGCACTTACGGCATTAGTCTTGCGACACTGCTCGAGTACTACCTAGTCCGCTGGCGAGAATGTCCAAATTGAGTCGGGATAATTGGGCCATGAACTGGACAAACCTCATTGCCATAATCGAAGAGCGGGTCTACCGAATCGGTGGTTTTGTCGTTTTGCATGTGCTCGATGACCCGGCTTGGTTGGCGCTAATGTTTTGCTGACAACAAGCACTTTGTGAATTTTCCCCTCTGGAAATCAACAAATCCAAGGCTCAGCCCGGTACCAAGCCTGCTGAGCCAAGCGCAGCAGCGGGAAGTCACCCGGTGTGTCGCCATAGGCGTGAATTTCGGGTTGGGGCTCATTCGCGAAGGTCGCGTTCAACCACGCTTGAAGGCGCACGACTTTTTGCTCACCATGGCAATTGGGTGTGGCCATGTCGCCGGTGTAGCGGCCATCTTGCAGCGTCATTTCGGTGCAGAGCAAATCATCAACACCCAGGCTGGCGGCCACGGCGCGCAAGTACACGTCGGGTGATGCGCTGACGATGACGCAGCGGTGGCCCAGGCGCTGGTGCTCCGCCAGTTGGGCCTTGCCCCAGGTATGCCATTGCGTGGGCAAATACTGCGCAACAAATCGATGGGCTTGCTGCTGAGCTTGGGCTTCACTCCAGCCCGCTAGGCAGACCTTGAGCAGGCGAGCTTTGGCTCTATGGTTGCTCATCAAGCGCAGGGCGTAGGCCGCTAGCCAGGGGCTGCTCATCAGCATGGCCCACAAAAATTTCGGCCAACCCAAGCTGCGAATGAGGAAGGGTAGCAGGGTGTCGCGCCTTGTTAGTGTGCCGTCAAAGTCAAAGGCGGCAATGACTGGGCGATTCACCGGGGACATCGCACTTGTCCGCAATAGCGTTCACAGAATGGGCAGCCCGTCATGGGCAGCCATGAGGGGATGTTGTAGTAGTGGTCAAAGATCGTGCCCAGCACTCCGCTGCGGTAGGCCTCGTAGTTGAAGTTGCGCCCCTCCACCGCGTGAAAGGTCACGCCGTTTTGTTCGAAGCTCAGGGCTTGCACTGAATCGAAATAGGGCTGAAAGTCAGCCATATTGGGCACGTCTGACAAGAGTACGCGAATCGTCTTGCCCTGGTAGATGGAGAAATCCACCAACATGTCGTCTTGCCGCGCGTGAAACTTGCCGGGGCCAAACACCGGCACATAGCTGCGCAAGGTGTAGCCATAGACTGAGGCGGGTGAGTAGCCGTCGGCCATCAGCACCACGCCGGGTTGGTTCACTTGGGCCAGCAGCTCGGTCGTCTTTAAAGAGCGGACGATGCTGAAATAACGCGGCTTGCCCTCCCACTGGTCTAGCGAGGTCATCGAAATGCCAACCACCACCAACACATGCAGCGCAGTGAACACCGCCAAGCCCTGCGCGCAGCGCTTTAGCAATGGCGTGGGCAAGGCAAAAGCCATCAGCACAAAGCCAAAGGGGTAGAAGGCCAGCACCCAGTGCAGGCCCACCACTTTTTTGAAGGACAGCAGAGCGAAGAACAGCAGCGGCACCACGATCAGCGTGGTGACCAAGCGGTGCGCGTGGCAGGCCTGCACGAGTTCACGGTAGTTATGCATCAGCGCACGGCGCTGCGCCCAGCCCAGCCAGATCACCACAGGCGTCATCAGGTAGAGCAGCATGCTCGCGTACAGCAGCGGCTTATGCCAGGCGAAGGCGGCGTCTTGGTTGCGGTTAAACACGTTGAACATGATGTTGGGCCAGCCGTGCGACATGTTCCACGCGATGTTGATGGCCGGGCCGGGCAGGGCGCACAGCACCAGCAGGACCAAGGCGGGCCATCGTTCACGCCGATATACAAGGAAATAAACCAGGTAAGCCAAGCCCAGCACCACCGAGAAATATTTGGACAAAAACGCGCAGCCGATGAACAGGCCCGACAAGGCATAGAGCACCCAGGCGCGCCGGTCTAGCGCTTTGCGTTGCTCAGCGCGCAAGAGCATGGCAATTGACAGCAAGGACCAAAAAATCAGCGGCGTGTCCGTGGTGATCAGGGTGTTGATCCAGTTGATGGGGGCCAGCCAAAAGAACAACACGGCCCAGGCCGCGCGCTCACGGCTCAGTGGGTGCAAGGCCCACCACAGCATGCCCCCCATCGCCAGCGGCAGCATCACCACCGGCAGGCGAATGGCCCAGGTGGCGTCCCCCAAGGCCCAGCGCATCAGGCCAATGAGCCAGCCCACCATAGGCGGGTGGTCGTAGTAACCCCAGTCTTTGTAAACGCCCCACCAGTAGAAAAAAGCCTCGTCACCGGTGATGGGCAGGGCCTGCGCAATCCACAGGCGCAAGCCCAGCGAGGCAAAGGCCATGACCAACAACCATCGCGTGAGCGAGAAAGGGGTGCTCGTATCTTGAGCGGAGGTGTTGTCCATGCGGGGTTCTGCTGTAGGTTCTATTGAAAGCTGATGTCTTTTTTGATCGCCGCACTATAAAGCAGCGCCACCGCACCTATGGCCACTGCCAGCCAGAGCGTGAGCAAACGCACCAGCAGCGTGATGCCCAGCGCCACACCAGTCGCAGCCCCTTGGCTGATGAGCAAGCCCGTCAGCAAGGCCTCCATACCCCCCAGGCCCGCAGGCAGCATGGCCAGCGCACCGCCCACCATGGCGATGGCATAAAACCCGCTGGCCAGCAGCACGGGAATGGCCAGCCCGCTGTCCACACAAATCAGCCACAGCGCCACACCCTGCGCGGCCCAGGCCACCAGTGTCAGACCGAACCAGATGAGGGGCCGGGTAGTCAGGCACTGCCAAGCCGCTTGCAGCCAGCTAAAACGCTGCACAAGGCCTTGTTTGAACCGCCGCCATAGCACGCTGAACAGCAGCGTTACCAGCCCGACGATGAGCGCCGCCACAGGCCACCAAGCCACCAGACTCGCAGGTGCTTGCAGCAACAGCCACCCCACACCCGGCAGGCACAGCAACAGCAGGCACAGCAGATCCGCCAACCGCTCTGCACCAAAGATCGACAGGCTTTGTGCCGGGCTCAGTGGTTGGTGTGCCAGCAACATGCCGCGTGCGGCTTCGCCAATATTGCCGGGCGTGGGCGTGAAGGTATAGCCCGCCAAGTACAGGCGCAAGCCCTCAAGCACACCCAGAGAGCGTTGGTAATGCGCCATCCATAGGCGCCAACGCAGGCCGCGCAAGACAAAGTTGAGCAGGCACAGGGCGATGGTCAGCAGCCCGGTGGGCGACGCCAGCCGCATCAGCAACTGCCCCAGGGCAACGTCACCCGCCAACACCAGCGCTACGGCATACAGGCTGGCCACCCCACCCAGCACCAGCAGCAGGGGCTTGAGCGGCAACTTCAAAAGTGACCGCCCATAAAAATCAACAACCAGGCCACCAGCGCCAGCATGATCCAAGGGTCGCGCAGCAAATCGCGTGACACATCTTCGCCCCGCCCCTGGTGCACTTGGTAGGCATAGCGCAGCAGGCCAAAAATCACCACCGGCACGGTGTAAACCAGCCGCTCACCGTGTTGCGTTTGCGACTCTGGGCTGGTGGCGTACAGGCTGTAGGTGAGGATGGTGGCCGTCATGGTCGTGGCCATGAAGGTGTCGAGCAGGGAAGACGGGTAGCCTTCCATCACGGCGCGCTGGCGATCAGCGTCATGAAAGCTCTCGGCCTTGCGTTTGGAGAAACCCAGAAACAGTGCGATGAACAAACCCGTGAGCAGCAACCAGCGTGAGGGGGGAATACCCACCGCCAGCGTGCCCGCCAACAGGCGCAACATGAAGCCCGTGGCAATGATGGACACATCCACCACAGGCACATGCTTGAGGCCCCAAGAGTAGGCCAAGTTCATCGCCACATAAATGCCCAACAGCAGCAAGAGCACCCGGTTATTGGCGGCCAGCAAACCGCTGGCAATGAAGAGCAAACCCGCCAGACTCAGCGCCATGGGCACGCTGACCGCGCCGCTGGCCAAAGGGCGTTTGAACTTGGTGGGGTGCAAGGCATCGCTGGCTCGGTCTCGCCAATCGTTCAAGATATAGACCGCGCTGGACACACAGCAAAAAGCTGCAAAGCTAACCAGAATACGCCCGATCAGCGGCCCATCGCCCCAAGCCTGGCTGAACATCAGGCCTGCGAAAACGAACACGTTTTTTAGCCACTGGTGTGGCCGCATCAAACGAGCCAGGGAAAGCATCAATTGCATAAGATCAAGCGGTGAAATATTGACGTTGGGTGCGGTAAATCTGCGTAAGCACAAGCCAGACTAAGCCACTGACCAGCAGCGTGAGGGGCCAAGCCCACAACACATCACTAAGCCAATGCGCACCCACCGAGACGCGCGCCAAGCTCACGGCCAGCCCCACCACTACCCCAGTGGCCACCCAGCGCCAGCGACGGCGCGGGTAAAGCAACATCAGCGACACCAAGAAGAAGCCACAGGCCGCATGGCCGCTGGTAAAAGCACAGTTGTCACTGCACTGCTGGGCCTGCACAAAAGCCGGCGTGAACTGCCGCGTGCCGCCAAACTGCACCACGTCCATAGGCCGCGCCCGCAGCGTGTGCTCCTTCAGCGCCCAGGTCGCCAGCCCCGGCCCCAAGGCCATAGAAAAACCAACAAAGGCCAGCGCCAACGCGTGGCGACGAAAGCGCGACACCACGCTGGCGATGATCCAGCTCAAAAGAAAAAGAAGGGCGGTGGTGCGAAACACATCCGGCGTGTACTCGTTAACCCAATCCACCCACAGCCACTGCGCGGGGTTAATGGGCGGCTTCGCTTGCATGAAAAAGGCCGACACAGCCAAATCTACCCCCGGCCAAACGAGCGGCACCAGCGCCAACAACACAGAGGCGCCCAGCACGGTGAAGTAAGCAGAAGATGTGCGCATGTGATTAGGTCTTGGACGCCGCAATATGCGCCAGCAAATCCAGCACCCGCGCATCTTCCCCAATGGCCGGTTGAAGCGTGACGGTGATGCTAGGGTGGCTGGCCTTCAGGTCGGCGATGAGCAAGGGCAGGTCTTCGCGCGCATGTTTGCCCACGCCCAGGAACATGGGGACGATGGTGAAGGACTGGACGCCTGCCTTGATCATGTCTGCGGCGCAGGTGGGCAAGCTGGGTTCGGTCAACTCTAGAAATGCGCAAGCCACAGTGGCCTTGGCGTCTAGCTGCTTCACACGCAGGGCTACCGCCTCCATGGGCAGGCGCCACAGGGGGTCGCGCGAGCCGTGGGCAAATAGGATGATGCCGCGAGGGGATGTGTTAGTTGAGGTCATTGGTTTTTATCTTCGCAGCACCAACCAGCCAAAGGCGGTGAGTGAAATCAGTGAATAAATCATGCCCGGTAAGGCCGCAGTGAGCCAGGGTTGCCAGTGCTGCAATTCCCCCACATAGCCAAACACGTTGTTGAGGAAGAAGAAGCTGATGCCCGCCATGACGCCGCCAAACACATAGACCGAGATGCCTTCGTTGCGAAAGTGCAGGTAGGCAAAGGGCAGAGCTAGCACCACCATGACGAGGCAGCTCAAAGGGTAGAAGACTTTTTTCCAAAACTCGATCTCGTAGCGTTCTGCGAATTGGTTGTTGGAGTTGAGGTGGCTGATGTACTGAAACAGATCAACCGTACTCATTCGGTCAGGTCGCAGCACGGCGGATGACACCATTTCGGCAGTGATCTCTGTGGGCCAGCGCAGCAAGGGCACCACGCTGCGCTCTACGTGGGGCATGGACGCACCTTCGGATGTGAATTCGGTGCGCTGGGCCTGTTCAAGCTGCCAAGCATCGGCGTTGCTGAATTGCGCCGTGGCCGCATTGGTTATGCTCACCAACAAGCCTTGGTTATCAAATTCAAAAATACGAATACCACGCAGGCTGCCGTCCGGGGCTACTCCGTTCACGTTCACGGCGAATTGGCCGTAGGGCTGCTTCTCTCGCAGCCAAGCACCTGTTTGACCCACGGTGAGATTGCCTTCATATCGGGCTTTGAGAAGTTGTGCGGTACGGTCAGCCCAAGGGGCCAGGTAGTCACCGATGAGGAAGGTCATCACTACAAAGGTTAATCCAGAGGCCAATAAGGTGCGCAGGGCTCTCCAGGGTCCCAGGCCACTGGTGCGCAAAATGGTGAATTCGGAGCTTTGAGCCAGGCGGGCCATGACAAAAATAGTGCCAATCAGTACGGTGATGGGCAGCAGCTCATACAGGTGATTGGGCACGAGCAGGGCCACATACAGGGCGGCTTGGGGCAGCTGGTAGCCCGCGCCAATGCCGGGACGGCCAATGGCGGGCAGTTGGTCAACAAAATCAAAAAAAGTAAACAAGGCGAGAAAGCCAAGGGTCACAAAAGCAACCGCAGAAAACACCTCGGCATGAATCAAGCGGCGAATGGTCTTCATGGTTCGGCGTTGGTTTTTGGCTGCATCAGTTTGCGCAGATTCAGGCCGAGATGCCAGTTGTAATTTTGCTGGGCTAACCACAGCAGGCCCACACTCATCACGCCGCCATGGAGCATCAGGTTGAAAGCCAAGAAGTTGATTTGCCCGGAGGCGATCCAGTTTTGCCCTAGGCTAAGCAGATTCAGATAGACCTGAAACAATAGTAGTGAAAAAATAAAATTGCCCGAACGCCCGACGCGCGGGTTCACGCGCGAGGCGGTCAGGGCCAAGATCATCAAATTCAGCGCCGCGAATGCGAAGCCGATTCGCAATGAGATTTCACCCAAATGGGCGAGTGTGGGCTTGCTGATAAGTTCTATCGACGTGCGGGTTCCCAAGGGTGCTTCTGCCTTGGCGGCCAAAGGGTCTTGTGCTACGCGAATGGCGTATCGCTTGAATTCGCTAATTTTTAAATCGCTCTTGCCTGTCGTGCTCTCTAGCCGTTGCCCGTTTTCCAGAACCAAGAAGCGGTCATTGCCGATGAGCTCTGTGTGGCCTTTGCGTGCAGAGGTGATGGTTTCTTTGCCACCATCTGTCGTGGCTACAAAGATATTGGTGGCTGATTGCTCGTTCAGTTGACTTTTCTCAACAAAAAAAACACGCTTTCCGTCCACCGATTCTTGAAACTGCCCAGGCTGAACGCGCTCTAGATCTCCGCGATTTTCATAATGAAACTTTAAGTCTTCAATTTGCTGATTGGCCCAGGGCAGGGCAAAAAGAGCCAAACCACCAATCACCACCAAAACTGGCCACGCAAAGCGCAAAAGCGGGCGCAGCAGGCTGGACAGATCTACACCGCTAGAGAACCAGATCACCATCTCGCTGTCGCGGTACAAGCGCGAGAGGGTGGCAATGGTGGCGATGAACAGGCCCATGGTCATGATGTTGGGCATGAATGTGAGCACGGTGTAGCCCATCACTAGCATCACATCGGATGGGTTGAAGCTGCCGCGAGAGGCCATACCCAGGGTGCGAATCAGCGTCATCGTCATCACCACCGTTACAAGTACGATCATGGTGGCGACAAAGCTGCGGGCCAGCTCTTTGCGGATGGAAGAATGGAATAACATCAAAGCTAAGGAAAACCTCAATTATGAACTTTGAACTCAAGACCCTTGACCTTGCCGGTGCGGCTGCTTTGAAATGTGACGCGCTGGTGGTGCTGGTGACGGCGAATTTCAAACCCGGTGCGGACGCTTTGTCCAACCAGGTGGCGTTGGCCCTGAAAGCGGATGACTTGCAAAGCAAGCCGGGCAAGCTGCTGGTCTTGTACCGGCCTATGGGCACACAGTGCGTGCGTGCTGTGCTGGTGGGGGCGGGGGAGGGCACGGCCAAGCAGGTGCGCCAGGCGCTGGTAGCGGCCATGGGCACGCTGCGCTCGGGTGCTGCGGGGGAGAAGAAGCTGGTGGTGTGTTTTGCCTCTAACGCCAGTGCCCAAGCCGTTCAAGTGGCCGTGAGCACCCTGGCCGAGGCCAGTTACCTTTACACCACCACCAAGCCCAAGGCCGCCGCAGACGCGGTGACGCTGGGGCGCGTGACCTTGGGCGTGCCGCTGGCGGCATCCGTCAAGCCTGCCTTTACCCAGGCGGTGGCCACGGTGGCCGGTGTGGAGATGGCCAAGGAGTGGGCCAACCGTCCCGCCAACCACGCCACGCCCACACTGCTGGCCCAAGCCGCACGATCACTGTCGCGCCTGCCCAAGATCACCTGCGAGGTGCTGGGCCCCAAAGAAGTAGCCAAGCTGGGCATGGGCTCTTTCATGGCGGTGGCGCAGGGCTCTGAGCAGCCGCTGCGTTTTATTGTGTTGACCTACAGCGGCGCGGCCAAGGCCCAAGCGCCCACAGTGCTGGTGGGCAAAGGCATCACCTTTGACACGGGGGGTATTTCCATCAAGCCCGCCGCCGAGATGGACGAGATGAAGTACGACATGGGTGGTGCCGCCAGCGTGCTGGGCGTGTTCCGCGCGCTGGCTGAGTTAAAGCCCGCCATCAACGTGGTGGGGCTCATCCCCACCTGTGAAAACATGCCCGGTGGCCGCGCCCTTAAACCCGGCGATGTGGTGACCAGCATGAGCGGGCAAACCATCGAGGTGCTCAACACCGACGCCGAAGGCCGCTTGATCTTGTGCGACGCACTCACCTATGCCGAGCGCTTCAAGCCGCGTGCCGTGGTGGACATTGCCACCTTGACGGGCGCTTGCGTGGTGGCCCTGGGCCATGTGCGTAGTGGCCTGTTTTCAGCCAGTGACGAGCTGGCCAAGCAGTTGCTGGCGGCGGGCGAGGCGTCCATGGACTTGTGCTGGCGCATGCCGCTGGACGATGAGTACGCTGAGGGTCTGAAGAGCAATTTTGCCGATGTGGCCAATATCGGTGGCCGCATGGGCGGGGCCATCACCGCAGCCAAATTTTTGCAGCGCTTTGCGGGAAAGTTTGACTGGGCGCATTTGGATGTGGCGGGCACGGCGTGGAAGAGTGGCGCTGCCAAGGGGGCGACAGGGCGGCCTGTGGGCTTGTTGCTGGAGTTTTTATTGGCCAACCCAATCGCCAAATCGGCAGCGAAACCTCGCACGAAAAAAGCGAACTTGGTTGCTAAAACTTGAGATCGAAGTCAAACCATGACCGAGGTTGATTTTCATTTCAACGTGCCTGACAAGCTGATGTATGCGTGTCGGTTCCTGCGCAAGGCCACCCATCGCGGTGTGCCCGTGGCGGTGACCGCGCCTGCCGATGTGTTGAAGCAATTGGATGCGCTGCTCTGGACATTTTCAGTGCATGAATTTGTACCCCATGCCTTGGCCACCGATGAGGCCCATGTCAAGGCGGCGTCCCCCGTTTTACTTTGTGAGTCGGTCACTGATTCAACTCACCGACAAATATTGCTAAATCTGGATGAGCAGGTGCCCGCAGGTTTTGAACAATTTGACCGGGTCATTGAGATTGTCAGCGAAGCAGACATGCCAGATCGCCAGTTTGCACGGGGTCGCTGGAAGCATTACGCCAGCACCGGCCTCAAGCTCACCCGCCATGACATCGCCACCAAGAAAGCCACTGAATGACGCCAACCTCAGGTACTCCGCCCCGTTATGTGCCGACCTTGACCGAAGTGGTCAGTCTGCCTCCATCCAGCACACTCACGCCAGCGACGCAGAGCCCTGCAGATACGCCTAAAGACGCAGTCGATATGGATCAAGACTTGGCCGACCGTATCATTCAGCGCCTCATGCCTGTGATGCAAATTAAATTGCGTGAAATTGTGGCCTCCGTCATCCATGAAGAAATTCGTGCGATGGAGCCTCGCTTGATGCAAGAAGTTGAGAGCATGGCCCGCCAAACAGTGACCCAAGCTTTGGTTCATGATGCCGAGCCAAATTAAACTTAAAATTTTTACTGCTGACCCCCAACCTAAAAAGGATTTTATGAACGCCAAAACTATCACACCGGTTCTTACCTTGATCGCCGCAGCGGCCCTTTTGGTCGCTTGCGGTAAAAAAGAAGAAGCCGCAGTCCCCGCAGCAACACCTGCAGTAGCTGCCGCCACCGTCGTCAAGATCGGTCATGTGGGCCCTATGAGCGGCCCTAACGCCCACCTAGGCAAAGACAACGAGAACGGTGCGCGCATGGCCATTGATGAGCTCAATACTGCGGGCGTGATGCTGGATGGCAAAAAGATCACCCTGGAGCTGATGGCAGAAGACGATGCCTCTGACCCCAAGCAAGGCACAGCCGTGGCACAAAAGCTGGTCGATGCCAAAGTGGCCGGTGTCATCGGTCACCTGAACTCAGGCACCACCATCCCCGCGTCCAAGCTCTACAGCGACGCTGGTATTCCGCAGGTCTCCCCTTCAGCCACCAACCCCAAGTACACCCGCCAAGGTTTTAAAACGGCCTTCCGCGTGGTGGCTGACGACGTGCACCTGGGCAGCACCCTGGGCAAGTACGCTGTGCAAACCCTCAAAGGCAAATCCATCGCCGTGATCGACGACCGAACGGCCTATGGCCAGGGCGTGGCAGAGGAGTTCATTAAAGCCGCTGAGGCCGCAGGTGCGAAGATTGTGGCCAAAGAGTTCACCACCGACAAGGCGACCGACTTCAACGCCATCCTCACCACCATCAAGGGCAAGAAGCCTGACGTGGTCTTCTTCGGCGGCATGGACGCCGTGGCCGGCCCCATGCTCAAGCAGATGAAGTCTTTGGGCATCAAGTCCAAGTACATGGGCGGCGACGGCATTTGCACCACCGAGCTGATCAAGCTCGCAGGCGACGCCCTGGGTGAAGAGCAGGTGTTTTGCGCTGAAGCCGGTGGCGTGGAGGGCGAAGGTAAAGCCGGCATGGAGGCCTTCAAAGCCCAGTACACCGCCAAGTTCAACACCGACGTGAAGCTGTACGCCCCGTACGTGTACGACGCGGTCAAGGTCATGGTGGCCGCCATGGTCAAAGCCAACTCATCAGACCCAGTGAAATACCTGCCCGTGCTGGCCGCCACCGCCGACTACAAAGGCGTGACCGGCCCCATCGGCTTTGATGAAAAAGGCGATATCAAAAATGGCGCGTTGACTTTGCTGACCTACAAGGGTGGGCAACGCGTTGAATTGGCCGTCATCCGCTAATTGACATCGCTATTGGGTTAGAATACAAGGCTCTGGAGAGGTGGATGAGCGGTTTAAGTCACACGCCTGGAAAGCGTGCGAAGGGTTATACCTTCCGCGGGTTCGAATCCCGCCTTCTCCGCCAGAGTTAAGTAAATACGGCCCTTCGGGGCCGTATTTCATTTTGAGCTTCAGGCGTTGGTCGGCAAGTCAGGCACGGAGGTTCCGTTGTCAATCACTTGGCACTTGCGTTGCTCTGCGGCATGCACTTCTTTGGCCAGTTTCAAGACCTCAACCGCGCGCGCAATGGGGATGAAGCACACGCCGGTACTGTCGGCCAAGACGATGTCGCCGCAAGCGACCCGCACGCCTTCAATTTCAACATCGCCGTTGATCTCCACGGTCTCAATGCGCCACTTGCCCGTGAGGGGTGTCACTTCGGTTGACCATATCGGGTAGTCCACAGAGCGGGAGTGGCTCACATCGCGGATCCCTCCCGAGACGATGGCACCCACTTCGCCTTGACGCTTGCCGGTGTAGGCCGAGATACCGCCCATGTTGGACACCCCCGGTACACCCTGGATGACGATCACATCGTCTGTCTGGGCGAGGTTATGCGCTTCAAACTCCGCCATGCGATTGACTTTGGCTTTGGCTGTTTCATAGACATGCTCACGCTGCACCATATTGCGAACGGTGAGCGCCACGCCGACCATGCACTTGCCGGGGATGGTGGGTTTCAAAGTGCTGGCACCGATTACGCCCGTAATGCCTAGCTGGTCCATCACGTCCGACAAAATGCCCGATGCATCGCCCAAGCTGCGAAAGCCTTCTAGCAAGCCTGGAGGAGGGCGCGGCGTGCTCATTTTCTGGATGCGTTCTCGGGCTATTTTTCCGGTTAATTTCTTTTCAGTCATGTGTGCCTTTTGGGTTTTCTTCAACGTTTTGGCTTGCCTGCCATTAAATTGCAATTAACGCATGGCAAAGCCAAGCTTTCTAAGCGCCTCTGCCAAACGCTCGCGCCCGGTCATGGCATCTGGCCCGCGCACCCGATGCAGCGAGTGCTGATCCCAATCACCGTTGGTTTTAATGCCGTGACGCTGATAAAAGCTGGACATGATCGCAATGTAGTTGTCTGCCGAGGTGGTGACTTGATGGGCCTGGTACTGCTCCCGGTGCAGCACCGCTTGCTGGGGCAGCCGTGGCTTGACCGAGGTGATTCGCTCGGGGTTCGGGTGACCGACGCACATGCCAAACACCGCAAAGGTGCGTGGTGGCAAGCCTAGCTCGGCTGCAACGGCCTCGGGCTGGTTGCGCATGCCGCCGATGTAGACGATGCCAAGGCCCAAGGATTCAGCCGCCAGCGCCGCGTTTTGCGCCGCCAGCGTCGCGTCGATGATGCCCACCATCAGGAGTTCAAGGTAATCCAGGCTGTCGCGCGCCAGACCGCGGCGTTCACCCAAGGCGTCAAGCCGCGCCAAGTCAACCAGCCAAACCAGAAACAGTGGACAGGCGCGGATATGGTCTTGGTTGCCCGCCAGGCGCGCCAGCCGGTTTTTGCGCTCAGGGTCTTCAACCGCGACCACGCTCCAAGATTGCAGGTTGGAGGAGGTCGATGCGGACTGGGCTGCCGCGACCAGCAGTTCGAGCGTGTCAGGTGCTAAGGCTTTGTCTTGGTAGCTCCGAACGGAGCGGTGCTTTAACTGTGTCTCTAGGCAGGGGTTGAGCGTGTGGGCCGCTACGGAATGAGCCGCATCAGTAGAGGAGCCGTAGCGGGCCTGGAGCAGGGCGTCCAGAGCCGATGAGGTCGTGCTCACGGCTTGGCCACTGCGGGTTTGAGCAACTTGCGCCAGCGCACCATTTCCTCGCGGATCAGGGTGTCGAACTCTTGGGGGGTAGAAATGTGAATCTCACCATCAATGACTTCAAGGCGTTTGGCAACTTCGGGATGAGCCAAGCTGGTGCGCAAGGCGGAGTTGATTTTGTCGACCACGTCTTTGGGTGTGCCAGCCGGGGCCAGCATGCCCCACCAGACGACCGCATTGAAGCCTTTAACGCCTTGTTCTGCGATGGTCTTCACGTCGGGGGCCGAGTGGAGTCGCTTGAGCCCCGACGAGGCCATGACCTTGACGCGTTTGCTTTCCACGAAGGGTTTGATTTGAGACATGCCGGTGAACATCAAGTCCACGTGGCCAGCGGCAACGTCATTCATGGCGAGCCCTGCACCGCGATAGGGGACGGTCACAATGCTGGTGCCTGTGGCCTCCTTGAACAGCTCCGCCGCGAGGTGCGAGGCTGAGCCTTCACCGGAAGTCCCTGCACTGAGCTTGCCTGGGTTCTTCTTGGCATAGGCGATCAGTTCGGGGATCGAATTGGCTTCAAGTGTTGAGCGCACCGCCATGCCGAACGGGTAGGTGATCACCAAACCAATCGGCGCAAAGTCGTCCGGCGTTTTGAAAGGCAGATTGGGCAGCAGCGTAGGATTGGTTGACAGGGCGGTGCTGGTGAAGAGCAGCGTGTAGCCGTCAGGATTGGCCTTGGAGACGTAGTCGCTGCCCGCTGCCGTGTTGCCGCCGCCCCGGTTGTCGATGATGACGGGTTGCTTGAGCACTTCAGCTAATTTTTCAGACCAGGCCCGCACGATGAAATCGCCACCACCGCCTGCTGCAAACGGCACGACAATCCGCACCGGGCGATTGGGGTAGGTCTGCGCTGTGGCCGTGCTCAGGCAGGCCGCAGCCAGCCATGCGGCCCACAAAATTCCAAAATTCAAACGTTTCATTGAACGGGTCTCCACTGAGTCTGTGATGATTTTTATACTTTAGCATCGCAACAGTCGTCACACGTATTGGATCCAAAAATGGTGCTGCCCCTTGATGTGTTGAAGAGTTACCCCCCGCATGACGCCACCTTGGACGGCGTGTTCAAGAGCCGTTGTAGCGTGCAGGCACATCAGCCTTTGCTGATCATCGGCGAAGGTGAAGGCGAACTCACTATGACGTGGGCGGACTTTGGTGCGCGTTATGAACGTCTGGCGCGTGCGTTGGCGAATCGGGGTGTGGGCCGGGGTGACCGCGTGGCCGTGGTGGCACGCAACAGCACGGCTCATGTCTTGGCGTTGTTTGCCTTGGCCCGTTTGGGGGCCGTGATGGTGCCGGTGAACCCAGACTTCGCGGTTCGCGAAATGGCCTATGTCTTGTCGCATTCGGATGTCTGTGCTGTCCTGGTCGCGGTGGACGTGCTCAGCACGGTGCGCTCGGCCATCTCGCAAACTTCCATTCAGCCGTGGCTTGTGCTCATCGACGCTCAGCAGGACGAGCTGCTCACCCTCGACGACATGATCGCCAACGCACCGGCCATTGATCTGCCCGAGCCGCCCACGGCTGAGGCCACCTGCGTCATCGTCTATACCTCAGGCACCACGGGCTTCCCCAAAGGGGTGATGCACAGCCAAGCCAGCTTGATGGCGGTTGGCGAGGCGAATCTGGGTCGCATCCATCTGCAAGCGGATGATCGCGTCTTGGTGGTGCTGCCTTTTTTTCATGTCAATGCTTTGTTTTACTCGCTGAGTGCGGTATTCGCTGCCGGCGCGGCCTTGGTGATCGTGCCGCGCTTTTCCGCCTCCCGGTTCTGGCAAGTGGCCGCAGACACACGCGCCACGGTGGTCAACATCATTGAGGCAATGGGCATCATCCTGATGTCGCGGGATCGCGCTGAATACCGCGCTGACCATTGCCTGCGTGTGGTCTACGGCGTGCGGAACAATGCGGCAAAAACCTTTCGTGAAGATTTCTGCGTGCCGCATCTCTTTTCTGGCTTCGGCATGACCGAGATTCCGGGGGTCACTTGCAACCCAATCTATCAACCCGGCAAGCCCGGTTCAATGGGTGTGCTGGGCAGCCACCCGGATCCGCAGCGTGCCTGGGCGCAGTGCCGTATCGTTGATGAACACGGGCAGGATGTCGCCGACGACGTGGTGGGTGAGCTGTGGGTCAAAACCCCCGTTGTTATGCAGGGCTACTTTCGTGACCCCGAGCAAACCGCAGCGGCCTTCTCTGAAGGGTGGTTGATGACGGGTGATTTGGTTCGCCGCGACAGCGACGGCTATTTTTTCTATGCCGCGCGCAAGAAGGACATCATCCGCCGACGGGGCGAAAATATCGCCGCAGCCGAGCTAGACATGGTCATCAGCGCGCACCCCAGCGTATATGAGTCGGCGGCCATCGCCGTGCCCTCGGAGCTGGGCGAAGATGACATCTTGACGGCCATTGTCATCAAGCCGGGGCAGGCACTGAGCGCTGAAGAGATGGCTGAAGAAATAGCAGACTGGTGCCGTGAGCGTTTGGCTGCGCATAAAGTACCGCGTTACATCGCGTTCCTTGAAGCCTTGCCCCACACCGCCACCCACAAAATCGCCAAGGCGGTACTGCGCCAAGACAGCGCGCTGCGCGCGAGTGCCGTTGATCTGCAAGACAAGCACCGATCCACATCAAAGAAAGCGTGAAGACATGACGAAACGTAAATCGATCAGAACGGATATTTCGTGGAGCACAACAGACAAGATCACCGTGAAGGGCTTAGACCTTTGCGAGGATATTCTGGGCAAAGTTTCGCTGGGCGACATGGCCTTTTTGGAGTTGACCGACCGCTTGCCCACGCCGCAAGAATCCACCGTGTTCAATGCGATTGCGGTCAGCCTGGTTGAGCACGGCATGACGCCCAGCGCGATCGTCACGCGCATGACCATTGCAGGTGCACCCGAAGCCATGCAGGCGGCCGTTGGCGCAGGCCTTTGCGGTCTGGGCAGTGTGTTTGTGGGCAGCATGGAAGATGCAGCCCGCTTGCTGCAAGATGCGCTGCCACTTACGCGACCTGAAGCGAAGATTGCCGTGGACATTGCAGCGCTGGCGCGCCAAATTGTTGACACACAAATGGCGCTGGGCAAGAGCGTGCCGGGCATTGGTCACCACATACACAAGCCCATCGATCCACGCACGCCCAAGCTGTTTGAGATTGCGCAGGCCAACGGGTTTTCGGGTCAGTATGTCGCGCTTATGAGTGCCGTCGCCGCAGAAGCGGGGCGGCGTCTGGGTAAGAACTTACCCGTCAACGCCACCGGCGCAATTGCCGCTGTGGCCAGCGAGCTGGGCTTGCCATGGCATATCGTGCGCGGCGTGGGGGTGATGGCGCGAGCAATCGGCTTGGTCGCTCATGTACTGGAGGAGCTGCGCAACCCCATGGCCCGCGAGATCAAGGCCATGGTTGAAGAGCAGGCCACGGCGCATCTGCGTTGATGGAATTGCCCGTTCAGCGGACACCTTTGTCACGCAAAAATGCCGTAAAAATCTGCGCCATGCGCGGTTCTGCATCGCGCCACTCTTGGCGATCCCATTCCTTGAGCAACTGGTCGTCCGCAAGCTTTCGCACCACATCGTCGTGCAACTCGCAGTGGGGCATCAACCCGGCGGCTTTGCGTGAGGTCACGGGTGTGTGAATGACATCGTTGGCGGCAATCAGGCAGACCGGAGCGGTGATGGATCTCAAATCGGTCTCGGTCGCGCCCACCATGGGCAGTCGTGCCGATTCAAGAAAAGACTCACGCCAAAAGCCCATGACTTTGATAAATTTCCCCAGATCATTCGCCATCAAGCGTTCGCGGTTGGCGGGTCTGGCCGCGATGCATTCTTTGAAGTGCTCGCTTTCACAGATGGCGGCCATGCCGCCTTGGTTGGCGAGCTTGATGAACTGCCCGTAGTAGTTCTCCGCTAATTTATCGACCGCATCCTGGCCGCCGGTTAAACGCCACAGCAACAGCCCCTTGAGCGCATCGGGATGCCGGATGGCAAACAAAATCGCAAGCCGTGCGCCCGCAGAAGAACCACCCACGACAAGACGATCCGCCCCTAGCTGGCGCGCCAATTCATAAAGATCGTCCGCCCATATTTCATGCTCCGAAGCCGACCCGTCAAACTCGACCTCCGAAGCAGCGCAATTGCGGCGGTCATGAAGCAAAACACGGTAGCCGGGCGCCGCAATGTCTCGGGCCAAGTTCACCAGCTCGCCATAGCCGCGTCGGCTGCCAGGGGTGAGGGCAATCCAAGGTCCGGTGTGCCCAATCACCTCGTAATTGATCCGAATATTGCGAACAAGCGCTTCAGCCATGGAGACTCCCAATGTCATCGATAAATATGGAAATATGGAGATTACAAAATTAGTCTAACAGCAGCCTCGCATATCATGCTCTCCTCAACACACGGAAGAAGACTCGCCCATGCTTTTCAAGAAATATTGCCTCGGGTTCGTGGTCAGCATGATCGGCTTGCTGCCTGTGCATGCGCAAAATGCGGCCAGCAATTTCCCCAGCAAGCTGATCAAAATCATCGTGCCCTATCCGCCTGGCGGCACGGCCGATCTGTTGCCAAGAATGATTGCGGAAAAGTTGCCCGCGCTTCTGGGTCAGTCCGTCATTGTGGAGAACCGCGCTGGCGGCGGCGGCAATATCGGGGCCGAGTTCGTAGCACGAGCCAACCCCGACGGCTATACGCTGTTGGCCACACCACCGCATCTGTTGACCATCAACCACCTCATCTACAAACTCTCTTTCGATCCCGGTGCTTTGAGCCCTGTGTCCATTATTGCGTCCTACCCCAATGTGCTGCTGGCATCGCCAACGTTACCGGCCAAAAATATACGAGACTTCATCGCTCTGGCTCAGGCGCGCCCTCAGCAGCTCAACTTCGCATCACAGGGCAATGGCACCAGCACCCACCTCACAGCAGAGCTGTTCAAGTCCATGGCCAAGGTCAACTTGGTGCACGTACCCTACAAAGGCACAGCCCCTGCGATTGCCGATTTAACGGGTGGCCATGTGGATGTGATGTTTGACAACCTCATCACCGCCATGCCGCTCGTCAAAGGCGGCAGGCTCACGCTATTGGGTGTTGGCAGCACGACGCGCGTCGATGCGTTTCCTGATGTCCCTGCGATTGCTGAAATCTTGCCCGGGTTTCTGTCGGAAACCTGGATGGGTATCGTGGCCCCGGCGGGCACGCCAGCCGCTGTGGTGCAAAAGCTTTCAGAAGCCATCGCCAAGGTCACACAAGACCCCGAGTTCAAGCGGCGCATGGCCGAGCTGTACGCCACGCCCATTGGCAACACCCCGGTGCAAATGTCGGACATCATCAAAAAAGACACCGAGCGATGGTCCAAAGTGATCTATGCGGCCCAGATCAAAGCCGACTGAAAACCCCCCATGATCCCCTTGAAGCTACTCAACTATCTTGGTGCGAATCAGCAGGTCACGGCTGGCGTTCTCATTGGTACGACTGTGTTCCCTTTGCAGGCGCTTTTGTCCATCGTGCAGGCGCAATCTAGCCCCGAGCGCTCGGTGCTGGAGGTGCTAGATGACTGGCTTGAATATGAGCCGCTGCTCCAAGCGGGGGCCAAGCTGGCGCTTGAGCAGCACATGCCGGGCGAGGCCTTGGCCACGGTGCAACTACTGGCACCCTTGCTTTACCCGGGCGCTGTGTATTGCGCGGGTGCGAACTACAGCGATCACGTGATTGAAATGGCCCGCCTCACTAACCTGCCGCCTGACCCCGATCCGCGCGAATTGGGCTTGAAGCCCTGGCACTTTTTGAAGCCTTCTCGCAGTTGTGTGGTGGCCAGCGGGGCGACCATACGACGCCCTGTGGGGTGCCAAAAGCTGGACTGGGAAGCAGAGCTGGTCGCCGTGATCGGTCGCACGGCGCGTGATGTCTCGGTGGCTGATGCTTTAAGGCATGTTGCGGGCTACACGATGGCCAACGACCTGTCCGCGCGCGACCTGTCACGCCGCCATCCGCTGGCTGCGGGATCGCCATTTCGCTTCGACTGGACGGGGCACAAGGGCTTTGACGGCTCGTGCCCGCTGGGCCCTTGGATCACGCCCGCGCAGCAGGTCAAAGACCCGCAAAACATGAGTGTCAAGTTGTGGGTAAACGACATCATCAAACAAGACTCCAACACCAGTCAGATGATCTTTTCGGTGGCCGAGCAGATTGCTCACCTGTCCACCCTCGTGACCTTGCACCCTGGCGATATTGTGTTGACGGGCACACCCGCAGGCGTGGGCGCAGCCCGTGGGGAGTTCCTCCAGCCGGGGGACAGGGTAGTGGTCGAGATCGAGGGTCTTGGTCAACTTGAATCACACATCGCTTAGCCGTATCACCCCACAGGACATACAAGATGACCACGACCACTGACATGATCCCCCAGCCCCTGATCGAGCCGGATAACAAAGAATCCATCGTCAAACCCTATGTACTGTCCCATGGCACGCTGGAGTGCTACAGCCTGAAGGAGTCACGCCCGTTTTACGAAGAGTTCTTGGGTCTGGAATGTGTGCGCCACGGCAAGCGGACGATGGCGGTGCGGTGTGGTTTGAAATTTCACATTGTTTGCGTCGAGGCGGGTGACCGGCTGCACCCTGTGAATGTAATGAACCATTGGGGCCTGGATGTGCTGACCCGAGAAGCGGTGGACGCGGCACACGAAGCGGCGGTTCGCTTAAAGGATCACTACAAAATTCGCCAGGTGTTTAACCCCGTAGATCAGCACGGCGTGTATTCGTTTTACCTGATGGATTTGGATCGCAATTTTTGGGAAATTCAGCACTTTCAAGGTTTTCAGAACGATGAATTTTTCAATGCGGGAGATCGCTTCCCGATGGACCAAGTCGCGCCGCTCACAAAAACTTGAGACTCCCGTAGGAGCCTCTTCAACGCGCAATTCAACTGCGCACAATGCAGCGGTTCTAAGCTTGCTTCTTGTGCCCAATCATCGCCATGGCTGACCCTATCAGCGTGGCCACTTCGCTCATGTTGCTAGGGACGATCAAGGTGGTAGTGGCATCCGCCGCCACAGCGCTGTAGGCGGCAACGGCCTTCTCGGCCACTTTGAGTTGCACAGCAAGTTCACCCCCTGGCTTCTGGATGGCGCTGGCGACCAATTCGATGGCCTCGGCATTCGCTTCTGCCACCGCTTTGATGTAGGCGGCTTCACCCAGCGCTTTGTTGATGACGGCCTGTTTTTCTCCTTCTGAGCGGGCGATGAAGGCCTCGCGCTCGCCGGTGGCGATGTTGATTTGCTCCTGACGGCGGCCTTCAGACGCGGCAATCAAGGCGCGCTTTTCACGCTCAGCCGTGATCTGGGCTTGCATGGCGTGCAAAATTTCTTTGGGCGGCGTCAGGTCTTTGATCTCATAGCGCAGCACCTTCACGCCCCAGTTCAACGCCGCTTCGTCAATGGCTTGCACCACTTGCGCGTTGATGATGTCGCGCTCTTCAAAGGTCTTGTCGAGCTCCAGCTTGCCGATGACGCTACGCAGCGAGGTTTGAGCCAGTTGAGTCACGGCCATGATGTAGTTGGACGAGCCGTAACTCGCACGCATTGGATCGGTGACCTGGAAATAGAGGATGCCGTCCACCTGTAACTGGGTGTTGTCACGCGTGATACAGACTTGGCTGGGAACGTCCAACGGGATTTCCTTCAGACTATGCTTGTACGCAACCCGATCAACGAACGGAACCAGAAAGTTCAGGCCGGGGGTAAGGTAGCCGTGGTACTTGCCCAGTCGCTCAATGACCCAAGCGTTTTGCTGAGGCACGACCTTGATGGCTTGGGAGATGAAAATGACAGCGATAACGAAGAGAACGATAGAGATTTCCATATCTGACTTTCTAGGAGGGATGTTTTTCAAGGACGAGTTGACTGCCACGCACCTCAACGATTCGGTGTGTGCCGGTTGAGGGTAAGGTGCCTGTTGAGCGAACAGCCGACCACTGTGCGCCACGGTATTTCACGCTGGTCGTGCCATCGGCGTTCCAGTTGTCCACTTGCAAGGTTTCACCGATGTCGAGATTGACGTTGCGATTGGTGCCCGGGTTAGATGTGGCGGTGGTTTTCTTCCTGACCAAATAGCAGAACACGACGGCCCCGCCCCCGACGATGGCCGCCACCGCCAGTTGCGTGGTGAGAGTTGCACCGAAATGGGCAACCAAGGCGGCGGACGCCAAGCCGATCGACAGCATCAGGAGGTAGAAGGTGCCGCTGAGTAATTCAAGGGTGATTGCCGCACCGGTCGCCAGCCACCAAAGTGTTGATTCGGTCATGTCGCTCTTTTTTGTAAGGTGATGTTCTCATTTTGCGGCAAATAAGCGAATCAAGCATGGGCGGTGGGACAATTAATCCGTACACTTCGCGCCTGTTTTCCTTTTTTTGGGCCCCCAGCGGGAGCTTGCCATGAAATTTCGTTTCCCCATTGTCATCATTGATGAAGACTACCGCTCCGAGAACACCTCCGGTCTGGGTATTCGCGCCCTGGCGCAGGCCATTGAAGTGGAAGGCTTTGAGGTGCTGGGTGTCACGAGTTATGGCGATTTGAGTCAATTCGCCCAGCAACAAAGCCGCGCCAGCGCCTTCATCTTGTCGATTGACGACGAAGAATTCACGCCCGGCCCCGAGCTCGATCCGGTGGTTTTAAGCCTGCGCGCCTTCATCGAAGAAGTACGCCGTAAAAACGCCGACGTGCCGATCTACATTTACGGCGAAACCAAGACCAGCCGCCACCTGCCCAACGATATCTTGCGTGAGTTGCACGGCTTCATTCACATGTTTGAAGACACGCCCGAATTTGTGGCGCGCCACATCATCCGTGAGGCCAAGAGCTACCTGGAGGGCATTCAGCCCCCGTTCTTCAAAGCCCTGTTGGATTACGCGGAAGACGGCTCTTACTCCTGGCACTGCCCCGGTCATTCCGGTGGCGTGGCGTTTCTCAAGAGCCCCATTGGCCAGATGTACCACCAGTTTTATGGCGAGAACATGCTGCGCGCCGACGTGTGCAATGCGGTGGAAGAACTGGGCCAATTGCTAGACCACAATGGCGCAATTGGCGAGAGCGAGCGCAATGCGGCGCGCATCTTTAACGCCGACCACTGCTTCTTCGTCACCAACGGCACTAGCACCAGCAACAAGATGGTCTGGCACCACACCGTGGCACCTGATGACGTGGTGGTGGTAGACCGCAACTGTCACAAATCCATCCTGCACGCCATCATCATGACCGGGGCGATCCCCGTTTTCATGAAGCCCACGCGCAACCACTTCGGCATCATCGGTCCCATCCCCAAGAGCGAGTTTGAGCCGGCGGCCATCCGAGCCAAAATCAAAGCCAACCCGCTGCTCAAAGGCGTGGACGCCAAAAAGGTCAAGCCGCGCGTGATGACGCTGACCCAATCCACCTACGACGGCGTGCTCTACAACACCGAGACCATCAAAGCCATGCTCGATGGCTACGTCGAGAACCTGCACTTTGATGAAGCCTGGTTGCCGCACGCGGCCTTCCACCCTTTCTACGGCGTCTACCACTCCATGGGCAAGAAGCGCGTGCGCCCCAAAGACGCCGTGGTGTACGCCACCCAATCCATCCACAAGCTGCTGGCCGGCATCAGCCAGGCCAGCCACGTGCTGGTGCAAGACGCGCAAAACACCAAGCTAGATCGCCACCTGTTCAATGAGGCCTACCTCATGCACACCTCTACCTCCCCGCAGTACAGCATCATTGCCAGCTGCGACGTGGCCGCGGCCATGATGGAGCCGCCCGGTGGCACGGCGCTGGTCGAAGAGAGCATTGACGAGGCGCTTAACTTTCGCCGTGCCATGCGCAAAATTGACGACGAATACGGCAATGACTGGTGGTTCAAAGTCTGGGGCCCATCCGCTCTGGCTGACGAGGGCGTAGGCCGTGCTGAAGATTGGATCATCCGCAGCGATGCGCGCGCCAAGAACGGCAGCAAATGGCACGGCTTTGGCCAAATGGCCGACGGCTTCAACATGCTGGACCCAATCAAGGCCACCATCGTCACACCGGGTTTGAACCTGGACGGCAAGTTCGACAAGACAGGCATCCCAGCCAGCATCGTCACCAAGTTTTTGGCCGAGCATGGTGTGGTGGTGGAGAAGACCGGCCTTTACAGCTTCTTCATCATGTTCACCATCGGCATCACCAAGGGCCGTTGGAACACTCTGCTGACTGCCTTGCAGCAGTTCAAAGACGACTACGACAAGAATCAACCCATGTGGCGCATCCTTCCCGAGTTTTGTGCAAAGCATCGCGCGTATGAGCGCATGGGGCTGCGGGACCTGTGCCAGCACGTGCACCACCTCTATGCCAAGTACGACATCGCACGATTGACGACCGAGATGTACCTGAGCGACCTGACGCCCGCCATGAAGCCATCAGATGCTTACGCCCATATTGCGCAGCGCAGGACAGAAAGGGTCGAGATTGACAAGCTGGAAGGCCGCATCACTGTCGGCCTGGTCACGCCTTACCCGCCCGGTATTCCGCTGTTGATCCCAGGCGAGGTGTTCAACAAAAAGATCGTGGACTACCTCAAGTTTGCCCGTGAATTCAACACGCAGTGCCCTGGCTTTGAGACCGATATCCACGGCTTGGTGGAGGAAGTGGGTGCGGATGGTGTTAAGCGCTATTACGCGGACTGCGTGCGTTAACTTGATGCATTGAGTTCTTTGCGGTAGCGGTTCAATTCTTGCACGTTCTTAAAGCTGCGATCCATGAGCAAGCTCATGTTGTGCAAGATGCGCTCAACCACCTTGTTTTCCCAGCTCGAATCGAACTTGATTTGCATGTCCAGCCAATGTGTTAGCCACTCAGGATCGGGCAACCGGCTTTGGACGGTGTCGTTCGGGAACAGTGCCTTGTTCACATGCAGATTGGTGGGGTGCAGGGCCTGTGCAGTGCGCCTTGCGCTGGCCATCAGAACCCCGACTTTGGTGAAGGCCGCCTTGGCTTCATCGCCGAAATTTTGGATAGCGCGCTTCATGTAGCGCAGGTAAGCACCACCGTGGCGGGCTTCGTCCTGGCTCAGTGTGGTGTAAATGCGTTTGATGACGGGCTCACTGTGCCATTCGCTTGCGCAGCGATACCAATGGTTCAGGCGAATTTCACCGCAGAAATGCAGCATCAAAGTATCGAGCGCCGGTGCGGGGTCGAACTCAAATCGAACCTGGTGCAGTTCTTGTTCGGTGGGAACCAAGTCAGGCCGAAAGCGTTGCAGGTACTCCATCAAGACCAGTGAGTGCTTTTGCTCCTCGAAGAACCAGATCGAGATGAAGGCCGAAAAATCGCTGTCGTCTCGGTTGTCGCGCAAAAACATTTCTGTCGCAGGCAGGGCGGCCCACTCGGTGATGGCGTTCATTTTGATTGTCTGCGCCTGCTCGTCGCTGAGCTTGCTAGGGTCGAACGAGGCCCAGGGGATGTCCTTCTCCATGTCCCAGCGGACGGCTTCTAATTGTTTGAAAAGTTCAGGGTAGAGCATGACGGGGTTCTAAAAAATAGGTGAGTTCTCAATCTGTGTGTTCTACGGGTGGCTCAGTGAGGAGGTGAGCCACGCGCCAAGTCTCAATTTGTGCCGTGATTGCTGCGAGGGTAGCAATTTTTTGAACCCCAGGCGGATTTCTGCGCTGCAAGGAGGGGCAATTGCCCCCCACCCAAATTTCGATGGATTCTGGCAGTGTTTGGCGCAGTTCGATCAAGCCCGCAAATGCCACGTTGGCGTTAATGCTGGCAGTGAAGCTCAGGGCGACGATGTCGGCCTTGTAGGCTACAGCTGCTCGTGCAATGTCGGGAACAGGCGTTTGCGTGCCCAAGGAGAGGCACGCACAGCCCTGCAACGCAAACAGGGTTTCGGCCATCAACACGCCCAAACCGTGAACTTCTTTGGGGAAGGTGGTCAGCATCACCCTGGGTCGACTGGAACGCTCGGGTACAGGAATGCTGTGAATGGCATTGCGCAGCAAGCTTTGGATACATTCTGTGTAGAGATGCTCTTTAAAGATATCAAGCTCACCGCACGCCCACGCCTGACCGACGCGAACATTGAGCGGCGCGACTAGGCTCATCACAAAGCCCTCCAGCCCCATGCGCATGTGCGCTTGGCCAAGTGAGCGACGCAGGCCCTCTATGTCGTGCGCTTGGATTAAATCCATGTGGTTTTGGATCTCACCGCTCGGTACTGTCTGGTCTTGATCCGCTTTTGTGGTGGTGCTTGACCCCAAGCCCAATAGCTCAGTCATAGACCGCTCAACCAAGCGTCCTGGCCTGTGGCCAGCATCCATCAGCCGCCTGATCACACGCAGCTTTTCCAAATCCAGGTGCGAGTAAGCCCGCTCCCCAAAGGTGTCACGCCCAGGTTGGGGAAAGCCGTAACGACGCTCCCAGACGCGAAGCGTGTCTTTGGTCAAGCCGGTGTCGCGTTCAACCGCTGCAATCGAAAGTGTGGTTTTGGGCTTTGTCATATTTTGTCTTGGACAAATTGCTTTATTTGTAGAATAATTAGCAATTATGAAGACTAAATTAATTTTTGTCCAAGACAAATCGAAAAAAGCTCCAGAGTGTGATTTGAGGCTACACCCATGAAACTCGCCATCGTCGGCTCAGGCATTTCTGGTCTAGCGGCAGCGCATGCACTGCATGGTAAAGCCGATATCACTCTTTTTGAGGCGGGGGATTACTTTGGGGGCCACACCCACACGGTTGATGTGAGCTTGCCCGGTGCAGCGCAGTCTTTTGGGGTGGACACGGGGTTTCTGGTGTTCAACGAGCGCACCTACCCTGAATTGATCAAACTGCTGGCCGATTTGGGCGTGTGCACGGCCAAGTCGGATATGTCGTTTTCGGTGCAGGTGCCACAAGCAAGCACGCGAGGCAACAGTGGCCGAGTGGGTCTGGAGTGGAGCGGCACTTCGCTGTCCACCGTGTTTGCCCAGCGCCGCAATTTGCTCAACCCGCGCTTTCTGCGCATGCTGGCCGATCTGCTGAGATTTAACGCACTGTGCAGCCGATTGGCGGTGCAGCCGCAAGAGGACACCTTGGCTCAACCCTTGGGGGATTTCCTGCGTTCCCACCGCTTTAGTGACGCGTTTCGTGACTGGTATTTTTTGCCCATGATGGGCTGCATTTGGAGTTGCCCGACCGAGCAGATGCTGCAGTTCCCGGTGGCCACCATGATCCGCTTCTGCCACAACCACGGCTTGCTCCAAGTCAGCAACCGGCCTCAGTGGTGGACGGTGCAGGGCGGCGCACGTCAGTATGTGGACAAGATCGTCGCGCGCATTGGCGACAAGCGCTTGAACACGCCGGTGCGGCGCATTGAGCGCGACACCAAGGGCGTGAGTGTGCTCACCGATGACACAGCCGAGCGCTTTGACAAAGTGATCCTGGCCACCCATTCGGACCAGGCGCTGCGTCTATTGCACCAGCCCAGCGCGCAGGAGGTAGCCACGCTGGGCGCCATTCGCTACCAGCCTAATCGCGCTGTGCTGCACACCGATACCGCCGTGTTGCCCAGCAAGCGTGCCGCTTGGGCCGCTTGGAACTACGAACGCGGACCCAGCGCGCAGGCCGAGTCGGCCCGTGTTTGCCTGCACTACCTGATCAACCTGTTGCAACCTTTGCCAGTCAAGCAGCCGGTATTGGTTTCGCTCAATCCGATTCAGCCCATTGCCCCACAGCACGTTCTGGCCGAGTTTGACTACGCGCACCCCGTGTTCGACCTGACAGCCATTCGCGCGCAAGCCTTTGTGCCCGCTTTGCAGGGACAGCAACACACTTATTTTGCTGGTGCCTGGATGGGTTATGGTTTTCATGAAGACGGCTTGAAGGCTGGGTTGGGTGTGGCTGCTCAATTGCTGGCCGCAGCACGGGCCTACACCCCGGCGTCCCTCAACGTTGAAGCGGTTTGCGCATGAGTACCACCATGTCCACAAGCGCCGCCTTGGCGGCACCACTTCTGGGTTTTGGCCAGGTGCGCCACACCCGGCTGCGGCCCACGCGGCACGCGTTTGCCTACCCCACCTACTTCTTCATGTTGCCCATGCGCAGCATTAGGCGGCATGGAGCCGGTGAACTTGCGCTCAACCGGCGCGCCGCGCTGAGTTTTTATGACCAAGACCATGGTGATGGCCGCGCGCCTGAAGTCGGCGGGGCACTGGCCTGGCTGGATGCGCTGCTGCACACCGAAGGCATCACTGACGCCACAGGTGAGGTCTGGCTGCACTGCTACCCGCGTGTGCTGGGCTATGCCTTCAAACCGGTGAGTTTTTGGTACTGCCACGCCCAAGACAATAGCCTGCGTGCCATCGTGGTGGAGGTCAACAACACCTTTGGAGAGCGCCATTGCTACTTGCTGGATCGACCGCAAAACGGACCTTTTTGGGGTGCTGAATTGTGCGCCACCAAAGCCTTCCACGTCTCGCCTTTTTGCAAAGTGGAGGGCCGCTACCGCTTCCGCTTCATGCGCGCCCAGCAGGGCGGTGTTGGCGGTGCAGAGCGCACGGTGTGCCGAATTGACCATGACGATGCGCTGGGCCCGCTGCTGCAAACCAGTGTGAGCGGCACGCTCGTGCCCTTGAGTGCTTCAACGGCACGGCGCGCGCTGTTGCGCTACCCCCTCATGACGCTGGGGGTCATCGTGCGCATCCACTGGCAGGCGGCCAAACTCTGGTGCAAACGCACCAGCTACCAAGGCAAGCCACCGCCGCCAGATGATTTCGTTAGCCGCTGATCCCGCCCTAAATACCGTTCTAAAAACCACCCAAAAATGAACACCACCACCTCACCCACGGCCTTCACTCTGCCGCATGACACCCCCGCAGCGGCGCGAACCATTATTAAACTTTTGGAGCGGTTGCAACACGGCTCGCTCACGTTGGAATTTCCCGATGGATCGGTTCGCCATTTCGGCCAAGTCAACAATGGCCAGACCCCCTCAGCCACGCTGCACTTGAAGAACTGGCGCGTCTGCGGCGCCACACTTAAGTCGGGCGACATCGGTTTTGCCGAGGGCTACATTGCTGGGGACTGGAGCACGCCGAACCTGACCGATTTGCTCAAGCTCTTCATCCGCAACCGCCAGCAGGTTGAAGACGCTATTTACGGCAGCTGGCTTGGGCGCTTGCTGTACCGCGTCAAGCACCTGCTCAACCGCAATACCCGCGCCAACAGCCAGAAAAACATCCACGCCCACTACGACCTGGGCAATGCGTTTTACCAACTCTGGCTGGACGAGACGATGAACTACTCGTCCGCCTGGTTTGAGGGTGATCTTGCCCGCCCTCTGAGCGACGCCCAAAGCGCCAAAGTGCGGCGTGTGCTGCTCATGAGCGGTGTGCAGCCCGGTGACCGTGTGCTGGAGATTGGCTGCGGCTGGGGCGCTTTGGCCGAGATGGGCAGCACTGAATTTGGCGCGAGCGTGGTGGGTGTTACCTTGTCCACCGAGCAGCTCGCCCATGCGCAAGCGCGCATGGCCCGCCTGGGTGTGCAGCAACAAACCGATTTGCGTTTGCAAGATTACCGCGACATTGACGATGGCCCCTATGACGCCATCTGCTCTGTCGAGATGATCGAAGCCGTAGGCCGCGAGTATTGGGACACCTACTTCGAGCGCATTGCGCGCCTGCTCAAACCCGGAGGGCGGGCCTGTGTGCAGAGCATCGTGATCGACGACGCTTTGTTTGAGCGCTACATCGCGTCCACCGACTTCATCCAGCAGTACATCTTTCCCGGTGGTTGCCTGCCTTGCCCTAGTGCTGTGCGCCAAGCCGCCCGCGCGGCTGGGCTAGTGGTGGTGGATGAATTGGCGTTTGGCCCCGACTATGCCGAGACCCTGCGCCGCTGGCGTGGGCAATTTTTGGCACAGCGCCAGCAGGTGTTGGCCCTGGGGTTTGATGAACGCTTCATCCGCATTTGGGAGTTCTACCTGGCCTACTGCGAAGCGGCGTTTGACATGGCCAATATCGACTTGGTGCAGTACACGTTGCGCAAGCCGATCGCGTGATGACCATGACCCATGTCTACGGCCCAGCAGTGCGTACTTTGGGGTTCGTGCTCTGCCTGCTCATTCTGCCGGCCTCGGCCATGGCAGACGCACCACTGCGCTCTGAGGTTCGTGCTGTGCTGGCGGATGCCAAGCACACCGGCAGTGCACGGCTGAGCATTTGGGGCTTTGAGATTTACCAAGCGAACTTGTGGACGGCGGTTGGTTTTAGTGCCCAAGACTACAGTCAGCACGCCTTTGCGCTAGAGCTTGAATACCTGCGCAATTTTTCTAGCGAAGATATTGCCAAGCGCTCCATTCAAGAGATGGGCCGTGTAGGCAGATTCTCTGCAAGCCAGGCAGATCAGTGGTTCACGCAGTTGCGCGCCCTCATCCCAGATGTGCAAAAAGGCGACCGCATCACCGGGGTGAATCGGCCCGGTGTGGGGGCGAGTTTTTTTGTCAATGGAAAACCAACCGGCGAGGCGCGCGATGTGGAGTTGGCACGCCTCTTCTTTGGCATCTGGCTGTCACCCAAAACCTCTGAACCCCAGTTGCGCCAAACGCTATTGGGTCAGGCCGCACCATGAACTTGTCTGTGGTTGAAGGCTTCAAGTACGGCTTGATGGGCTTGCCGCTGGCTTTTGTGGCGCTACCGCTGTACGTGATGCTGCCCAACCACTACGCCCGCGAGTTCGGCGTGCCACTGGCATTGCTGGGGGCCGTGCTGCTGGGTGCGCGCTTGTTTGATGCGGTAATCGACCCGCTACTCGGCCGCCTGAGTGACCACCTTTTTGCACGCTCCCGACGGGCCGTTCTATGGGTGGGGGCAGTGGCAAGCGTGGTGCTCTTGATGGCTTTCTCGTTGCTGTTTTTTCCACCCGTGCGCAGTGGCCTTGCGCTCTTGGTGTGGGCCACCGCACTGCTGCTGGTGACTTACACGGCCTACAGTGTGTTGAGCATCACCCATCAGGCCTGGGGTGCGATGCTGGGCCACACACCCGCCCTGCGCAGCCACGTGTTCGCTTGGCGAGAAGGCCTGGGTCTGGTGGGCGTGGTACTGGCCGCCGTTGTACCAGTGGCTATGGGCCTGAGCGCCAGCGTGGCGGTGTTTGGCGTGGCCTTGCTCCTGGGATGGCTGGCGTGGTGCCGTGCGCCAGTGCCGCAGCTTGGTCAGAAAGACGATGAACCCGCTGGCGAAAAACATGACTTGTGGGCACCACTTCGCCACAGCCCATTTCGACGACTGTTAGGCGTCTTCATGCTCAATGGCATTGCCAGCGCAGTGCCTGCAACCTTGGTGTTGTTCTATGTGCAAGACCGCTTGCAGGCTCCTCGCAGCGTGGAGCCCGTGGTTTTAGGCAGCTACTTTGTTTGCGCCGCTTTATCGATACCGCTGTGGCTCAAGCTGGTGGCGCGCATTGGTCTGGCGCGCACCTGGGGCATGGGCATGCTGCTGGCCATCGTTGTCTTTGTCTGGGCTGCCATGTTGGGCGCCGGTGATGAGGCTGCCTTCATCGCCGTCTGCGCGCTCTCAGGCGTGGCACTGGGCACCGATTTGGCTTTGCCGAGCGCGATGTTGGCCGGCGTCATTGCCGACGCGGGTCACCGCAGGCCCGCCCAAGGGCTTTACTTTGGCTGGTGGAACATGGCGACCAAGCTCAACCTGGCACTCGCTGCTGGCCTTGCCTTGCCCTTGTTGGCCTATTTCGGTTACTCGCCCGGCGCACGCGACCCCGACGCTATGCGTGCGCTGGTCGTGGCCTACAGCCTCTTGCCCTGCGCGCTCAAGCTAATGGCGGCTGCCGCCCTGTACCAACTCATTATTCGCCCCCAACACGCCAAGGAGATTTCATGAAACGTCGCCAACTACTTTTGGGCTTGAGTGCCGCAAGTCTGCTCAGCGCGTGCAGCTCACCGCAGATCACGGACTACATGGCTGAAAAACCGCTGCTCGATTTGCGCCAGTACTTCAACGGCACGCTTGATGCGTACGGCGTCTTCACCGACCGCTCGGGCAAGGTCGTCAAGCGATTCACGGTGGTCATGCAGTGCAGTTGGCAAGGCGATGAAGGCGTGCTGGACGAAGCCTTCAGCTACTCAGACGGCACGAAGCAGCGCCGTGTCTGGCGCCTCACGCGCACGGGGGAGGGCCACTACACCGGGCGCGCTGACGATGTGGTGGGCGTGGCAACCGGGCAGGCCAGCGGCAACGCCTTTCACTGGAATTACACCCTGGCCTTGCCGGTGGATGGCCGCGTGATCGAGGTGCAATTCGACGACTGGATGTACCTGATGAACGAGCGCGTGATGCTCAACAAAGCCAGCATGAGCAAGTTTGGCGTAGGCTTGGGCGAAGTGACCCTCTCGTTCATGAAAAGATAAACATGGCCTTCAACCTCAAAGTGCGTGATTGGCAGGGTAAGACGGTCTGGCTGGTGGGCGCATCCACCGGCATTGGGCGCGCCACGGCTTCTGCCTTGCATGCGCGCGGTGCACGCGTGATCGTGTCGGCGCGCCAGTCAGATGCCTTGATCAACTTCGTGCGCGAGCACCCCGGTGCCATTGCGCTGGCGCTGGACTCGACCGACCGCGAGGCCGTGGCGCATACGGTAGAAATCATTTTAGAAAATGGTCCCTTGGATCACGTGGTTTACTGCGCAGGCCGATACCAAGAATTGCGTGCGACAGAGTTTGATCTGAACGAAATGCTGCGCCATGAGCAGGTCAATTACAGCGGCGCGCTCATGGTGCTGGCCGCTGTGCTGCCCCATTTTTTGGAGCGCGCTAAGTCTCTGGCTGCTATGCCGCCCAGTGCGCAGGCCCTTGCCGCAGGCCATATCAGCCTAGTCTCCAGCGTGGCAGGGTTTCGCGGCCTGCCCAAGAGCCTGGCCTATGGGCCCACCAAGGCCGCGCTCATCAATTTGGCTGAGACTTTGTACCTTGATTTGCACAGCAGCGGCATCGGTGTGAGTCTGATTAACCCCGGCTTTGTGCAAACACCGCTCACGGCTAACAACCAGTTCAAGATGCCGGGCTTGATCAGCGCAGAGCAGGCCGCGCTAGAGATTATTCGCGGCTGGGAGCGTGGCGAGTTTGAAATCCATTTCCCTAAGCGCTTCACCCGGTGGATGAAGTTGCTGCGCTTGCTGCCCTATCGCCTGTATTTCCCCGTGGTGCGGCGCCTCACCGGGCTTTAGTCAATCTCACCGAGAAAGTGAATCCACATGTCCCATGAGACCTCTCCCGCTCAGCGCGCTGCTGTGGAGCAAGCTGTGATTTTTTTCGAAACGCTGACGCCCCAGTCGGTAGAGCAGCTGGCCGCGCTCTACACCCCAGAGGCTTACTTCAAAGACCCGTTTAACGAAGTGCACGGCATGGCTGAAATCCAGCGCATTTTTCGACACATGTATGTGGCTCTGGACGCCCCTCATTTCGTCGTGACAGCCCGCGTGGTGGAGGGTGATCAATGCTTTTTGACCTGGGAGTTTCGCTTTAGATTTCGACGCTATAACCCTCAGATCAATCAAACGGTGCGCGGTGCGTCGCACCTCCAATTTAACCCTGAAGGACGTATTCATTTTCACCGCGATTACTGGGACGCTGCCGAAGAACTGTACGAGAAGTTGCCTTTTCTAAACCGATTGATTCGCTGGGTAAAGAAAAAAATTAACAGTTAAAAATTTCCGCATGTGGCAATTTTTTCCATAATTTCACCCCCGGTACCAGCTTTGCACGGAAATGGATCTGCGAAAAACCTATGACCATTTGATATTCGTGGTTCGAGATCAGTTTTCACAAGACTATGCAGTTGTGGCGTTAGATGGTACGGGTGTACCTAAGGCTCGCAAGACATCACGCACCATTTGTGCTCGGGCGCGCGATTCTGGCAGTTCGCGTTCGATGCGCAGCTTCTCATTGCCAGCCAGTTTGATGTGGCGATTTTTCTGGATCAACTCAATTACGCGCATGCCGTCAATGGGAGCGTCCTTTTTGAATGTGATTGTGATCAGGTGCGGTGCGGCATCGACCTTGACGACGCCGTAGGGTTTGGCGATGACGCGCAGGCGGTGCACGTCGATCAGGGTTTGCGCTTGCGGTGGGAGCTTGCCGAAGCGGTCCACGATTTCTTCCAGCAGGGCGTCCACCTGATCGGCGTTTTTGGCAGTGGCCAGTTTCTTGTAAAAGCTCAGGCGCATGTGGACATCGCCACAGTAGTCGTTGGGCAGCAGCGCCGGGGCGTGCAGGTTGATGTCGGTGGTGACGTTGAGCGGGCTGAGCAAGTCCGGCTCCTTGCCTTCTTTGAGGCAGCGCACAGCCTCGGACAGCATCTCGTTGTAGAGCTGAAAACCCACCTCCAGCATGTTGCCGCTCTGGTTTTCGCCCAACACTTCGCCCGCACCGCGAATCTCCAGGTCGTGCATGGCGAGGTAAAAGCCGCTGCCCAGTTCTTCCATCTGCTGGATGGCGTCCAGGCGCTGCGCAGCCTGCTTGGTCAGGCTCTCGGTGTCGGGCACCATCAGGTAGGCATAGGCTTGGTGGTGGCTGCGGCCTACGCGTCCACGCAACTGGTGCAACTGCGCCAGGCCAAAGCGGTCTGCGCGGGCAATCACGATGGTGTTGGCGGTGGGCACGTCGATGCCGGTCTCGATGATGGTGGAGCACAGCAGCAGGTTGTAGCGCTGGGCCACAAAGTCGCGCATCACGCTTTCCAGCTGGCGCTCGGGCATCTGGCCATGCGCCACGGCAATGCGGGCTTCGGGCAAAAATGCTTCGAGCTGCTGGCGGCGGTTCTCAATCGTGTCCACCTCGTTGTGCAAGAAGTACACCTGCCCGCCGCGCTTCAACTCGCGCAGCACCGCTTCGCGGATCACGCCCTGACCTTCGTTGCGCACAAAGGTTTTGATGGCGAGGCGGCGCTGCGGCGCGGTGGCAATCACACTCAAATCGCGCAGACCCTCCAGCGCCATGCCCAGCGTGCGGGGGATGGGTGTGGCGGTCAGCGTCAGCACGTCCACCTCGGCGCGCAGGGCTTTCATCTGCTCTTTGTGGCGCACGCCAAAGCGGTGCTCTTCGTCGATGATGAGCAGGCCCAGGTTTTTGAACTTGGTGGATTCACTCAGCAGCTTGTGCGTGCCCACCACGATGTCCACCGTGCCGTCGGCCAGGCCTTTGAGCGAGGCTGTGACTTCTTTGCCGGAGCGAAAGCGCGATACTTCCGCCACCTTGACCGGCCATTTGGAAAATCGGTCCACCAGCGTCTGGTAATGCTGCTCGGCCAAGAGCGTGGTGGGGGCCAGCAAGGCCACTTGCTTGCCACCCGTGATGGCGATAAAGGCGGCGCGCAGGGCTACTTCGGTTTTACCAAAGCCCACGTCGCCGCAGACCAGGCGGTCCATGGGGCGCGGCGAGATCATGTCCTGAATCACGCAGTGGATGGCGGCGCGCTGGTCGGGGGTTTCTTCAAAGCCGAAGTCGTTGGCAAACACCTCGTAGTCCTTGGCCGAGTAGCGAAAGGCATGGCCTTCGCGCAGCGCCCGGCGGGCGTAGATGTTGAGCAGCTCAGCCGCTGAGTCGCGAATTTGCTCTGCCGCACGGCGCTTGGCCTTTTCCCACTGGCCTGAGCCCAGTCGGTGCAGCGGCGCTTCATCGGCGCTGACCCCGGTGTAGCGGCTGATTTGCTGCAACTGGCTCACCGGCACGTACAGCGTGGCTTGGTCGGCGTATTCCAGGTGCAAAAACTCTTGCAATGCGGGCGTGTCGTCGGGGTTTTTTTCGCCCATGTCCATGTTGATCAAGCCCCGGTAGCGGCCAATGCCGTGCGCCGAATGCACCACCGGGTCACCCACGTTGAGCTCGCTCAGGTCTTTGATGAGCGATTCCACATCGCTAACCTGCTCCTGCTTCTTGCGTCGCCGCGTGGTGGGGCCAGCGGCAAACAGCTCGGTCTCGGTGACGAAGTCAATGCCTTCTTCCGTCCAGACAAAACCCGTGCTGAGTCCGGCGGTGGCGATGCCGATTTTTTCGCTGCTGGTTTGGAATTCCAGCAAAGACTCAAAGGCGGGTGGCGACACGTTGCTGGCGCGTAAGAAGTCCAGCAGGCTCTCGCGGCGGCCATCGCTTTCGACCAGCAAGAGTACGCGGTGTTGCGTGTTGCGGATGTGTTGCTTGAGGCGGGCCAGGGGGTCGTCTGCACCGCGCACAACGGTGAGCTCGGGCAGAGTGTCGAATTCGGCGTAATGAGATGCATCTACCTCCGTTCGGGCTGAGCTTGTCGAAGCCTCAGGCAGCCCTTCGACAAGCTCAGGGCGAACGGGTTGGGACTTAAGGCGATCGGGCGTTGGACGAATCGCCAACTGGGCATAGTCATTGGCGCGGGCATAAAACTGATCAATCCCCAGAAACAAAGTTTCAGGCGGCAGAACCGGGCGATCAGGCTCGCCTTGGCCCAGGCGGTAGCGCTCTTTGGTGTCATTCCAAAAATGTTGAAAGGCGGGCTCCAGGTCGCCATGCAAGACCACGGTGGCGTCGGACCCCAGGTAGTCAAACACAGTGGCAGTTTCTTCAAAAAACAGCGGCAAGTAGTACTCAATGCCCGCCGTGGCCACGCCGTTGCCAATGTCTTTGTAGATGCGGCTCTTGGTCGGGTCGCCCTCCAGTAGCTCGCGCCAGCGGCGGCGAAACAGCTTGCGGGCGTCATCGTCCATCGGGAACTCACGCCCCGGCAGTAATCGCACTTCGGGCACCGGATACAGGCTGCGCTGGCTGTCGGGGTCGAAAGTGCGGATCGAGTCGATCTCATCGTCAAACAGGTCCACTCGCAGCGGCACGGGCGATCCCATGGGAAACAGGTCAATCAGGCCACCGCGCACGGCGTATTCGCCGGGGCTCACGACCTGGGTGACGTGGTTGTAGCCCGCGAGAGTTAGTTGGGCTCGAAACTCGGCTTCGTTGAGGCGCTGCTTGACCTTGAATGCAAAAGTATGGGCCGCCAGAAAGCCGGGGGGGGCCAGCCGGTACAGGGCCGTGGTGGCCGGGATGATGACCACGTCAGTCGACTCATCGCTGTGCGTTTTGAGCTGGCTGTGCTGGTGCAGTCGCCACAGGGTGGCCAGGCGCTCGCTGATGAGGTCTTGGTGCGGTGAGAAGGTGTCGTAGGGCAGCGTCTCCCAGTCGGGGAAGAGGGCGCAGCGCAGGTCAGGTGCAAAGAAGGCGAATTCTTCCATCAGCCGCTGCGCGTCAGTAGCGTCTGCCGTGACGATGGCCATGAGTTTGCCAGAGGTCTTCTCGCGCTGGCCCAAAGCGCTGAGCAGCATCGCATCGGCCGATCCCACCGGGCGGGGTAGGGTGAAGCGTTTGCTGATTTGGAGTTTAGGCAGGTCCATGGCGGGTCGTTTCTGGGGCTACAAATGCGAAAACCCCCCGCAGCATGAAGCGGGGGGTGTGAGGTTCAACAGTCGGCGTATTTTAACTTTCGCAAGTTTTCGACCGAATTTCGATCGACACTTCGATCAACACGTAGGCTCCGTAAAATGAGAGCCCTTATCCAACCCTCTTCATGACTGATTCAACACGTCCTGCGCCATCGGCTCTGCCTTCACAGGCATCCCGTTTTTGGGCGCTGATTCCCTGCGCAGGCACGGGTAGCCGGGCTTTGAGCGCGGGCGTAAGCGGCCCCAAGCAATACCAGCCTTTGGCTGGACAGGCGTTGGTGCTGCATACGCTGGCTGCCTTTGCGAGCGTGTCCTGTCTACAGGCGACTTGGGTTGTGGTGGCGCCGGGGGATGATTTTTTCACCCATCAAAAGGTGACTTCTTTAGTGGCTTCGTGCGGTGGTGAAACCAGGGCTGAAAGTGTGTTCAATGGCCTTCAACGCTTGCTGGATGAAGGCGCTGATTTGAATGACTGGGTGCTGGTGCACGATGCCGCCCGTTGCCTGATTACACCTGAGCAAATTGATCAATTGATTGACGCCTGCATGAATGACGCGGTCGGCGGCTTGCTGGCCTTGCCATTGCCCGACACCCTAAAACAGGCAGAACAAGGGCGAGTGGTGGCCACGCTTGATCGGACTGACAAATGGCTGGCCCAAACGCCGCAGATGTTTCGCCTGGGAGTGCTGTGTCAGGCGCTGGCGCAGGCGCAAGAGACGGGCGTTGTGGTGACGGATGAGGCCAGCGCCATCGAGGCAATGGGCTTGGCACCCCGTTTGATCAAAGGCAGTGCGCAAAATTTCAAAGTTACTTACCCCGAAGACTTCTCCCTGGCCAGTGCTGTGCTGGCCGCACGTCAGGCGTCAACCTTGCTAGAAAGAAAACCATGAACATTCGTGTCGGCGAGGGTTGGGACGTCCATGCCCTGGTGGCGGGGCGCAAGCTCATCATTGGTGGGGTGGACATTCCGTTTCACCTGGGGCTGCTTGGGCATTCGGATGCTGATGTGCTGCTGCATGCCATCACCGATGCGCTGCTGGGTGCGGCAGGCTTAGGCGACATTGGCCGCCATTTCCCCGATACCGATGCGCAATTCAAAGGGGCTGATTCCAGCGTGTTGCTGGCCGAAGCCGCCCGGCGTGTGCGTGCACAGGGCTGGCAGGTGGGCAACCTGGACTGCACCGTGATCGCTCAAGCGCCGCGCATGGCTCCTTACATCGATGCGATGTGTGATCGCATTGCGACAGTTTTGGAGATGGATCGCGCGCGAGTGAACGTCAAAGCCAAGACCGCAGAGAAGCTGGGCCCCGTGGGTCAAGGTTTGAGTATCGAAGCACGTGCCGTGCTGCTGCTCACACGCAATTAAGTCCGACTGCTGCTTGAAAAAGTGCAACGGACTTTTGTAAAAGCCTTAGGCTTATTTGGTAGCCAGTATCCAAGTAGCCAATTTTTTCGACTCGGCTTCATTGACTTGCGCGTTGGCCGGCATGGGGATAGGGCCCCACACGCCTGAGCCGCCTTTGATGATTTTTGCAGCCAATTTGTCAACGGCTGATTTGTCGCTGGCGTATTTGGCCGCGACATCTTTGAACGCTGGGCCGACGAGTTTTTTGTCAATGGCGTGGCAAGCCATGCAATTTTTGGAAGTGGCCAAAGCCTGATCGGCCAGGACGGGAGCAGCTACTGAAAAAGTCGCGGCCAGAGCAAACACAATTCGTTTCATCACATCCTCACAAGTTAAGGTAAATTCAATACACAACGCGATTGTAGAGAATGCCGTTGACAGCATGACAAGCGATGGCGTTTTTCTTAAGGATGAGAATGTATTTTCTGGGTGTTGGTATCGTTTTTTTGCTGCTAAAAAGTCTTGAAATTGGATTTGTAGCAGGTTGGAGTTGGTGGTTGGTTCTATTCCCTTTCGTTTTGGCGGTAGTGTGGTGGGCTTGGGCAGACGCCTCAGGCTATACCAAGCGAAAGGCGATGGAGCGCGAAGACGAGCGCCGACAGGCCAGAATCGACAAAAATCGTGAGGCCATCGGACTCGAAAAAAAACGCCCCAACCGCAAGCGGTAAAGGGCGTTGTTTTGAGCGCAGTGTTTTAGAAGTTGTCTAGCACCGCGCCCTTGCTGGCGGTAGAGGCGTTAAAAGCAAATTTGGCCTGCACACCACGCGTGTAGCGCGGTGCGGGGGCCGTCCACGCGGCGCGGCGTTTTGCAATCTCACTCTCCGCCACATTCAACTCCAGCTTGAGTTGAATCGCGTCGATGGTGATGCTGTCGCCCTCATTCACAAACGCAATCGTGCCGCCCGCAGCGGCCTCAGGGGCCACGTGGCCCACCACCATACCCCAGGTACCACCGGAGAAACGACCGTCGGTGATCAAGCCCACGCTTTCGCCTAGGCCAGCACCAATCAGCGCACCCGTGGGGGCCAGCATCTCTGGCATGCCCGGGCCACCCTTGGGGCCGAGGTAGCGCAGCACCATCACGTCACCCGCGACAATCTTGCCCGCCAGAATGGCCGTCAGGGCCGACTGCTCGTCGTCAAACACGCGGGCGGGGCCGGTGATCACGGGGTTTTTCAGGCCGGTGATTTTGGCCACAGCGCCTTCGGGCGACAGGTTGCCTTTGAGGATGGCCAGGTGGCCTTGCGCGTACATCGGTTTGTCGATGGGGCGGATCACGTCTTGATCGGCGCGCGGAGCGTCCGGCACGTCTTTGAGCACTTCTTCAATGGTCTGGCCGGTGATGGTCAAGCAGTCGCCGTTGAGGAGACCGGCTTTGAGCAAAACCTTCATCACTTGAGGAATGCCACCGGCTTTGTGTAGGTCAACGGCCAGGTATTTGCCGCTGGGTTTGAGGTCGCAAATCACGGGCACTTTTTTGCGCATGCGTTCGAAATCGTCAATGCTCCATTCCACCTCTGCGGCATGGGCGATCGCCAAGAAATGCAGCACAGCGTTGGTCGAGCCCCCCGTGGCCATGATCACTGCGACCGCATTTTCAATGGATTTGCGCGTGACCAAGTCGCGCGGTTTGATGTCTTTTTTGATCGCCTCGATCAACACCTTGGCGGATTCTTTGGCCGAGTCTTCCTTCTCGCCATGCGGGTTGGCCATGGTGCTGGAGTAGGGCAGGGAGATGCCCAACGCCTCAAACGACGATGACATGGTGTTGGCCGTGTACATGCCGCCGCAGCTACCGGGGCCGGGGATGGCGCGCATCTCGATCTCACGCAGGTCTTCGTCGCTCATCTTGCCTGCGGCGTTTTCACCCACGGCTTCGAACACGCTGACGATGTTGAGGTCTTGGCCCTTGTAGTGGCCGGGCAAAATTGTGCCGCCATAGACGTAGATGGCGGGCACATTGGCGCGCAGCATGCCCATCAGGCCGCCGGGCATGTTCTTGTCGCAGCCACCAATCACCACCACGCCGTCCATCCACTGGCCTTGCACGCAGGTCTCCACGCAGTCAGAGATCACCTCGCGTGAGATCAGCGAGTACTTCATGCCCTCGGTGCCCATGGCCATGCCGTCGGAGATGGTGGGTGTGCCAAACACCTGTGCGTTGCCACCGGCTTCTTCAATGCCGGCAATGGCTGCATCGGCCAGCTTTTGCAGACCCGAGTTGCAAGGCGTGATGGTGCTGTGGCCATTGGCTACACCGACCATGGGTTTCTTGAAGTCGCTCTCTTCGTAGCCCATGGCGTAGTACATGGAACGGTTGGGTGCGCGAGATTTGCCCTCGGTGATGTTGGCAGAGCGGCGGTTGATCTTGAGGTCTGTGGGGTTGGCCATGGCGAGTTTGGTTAGGGAATACAGAAAGGGCTTATTTTCCGCGAAAAATGAAGAGGCTTCATTCCAGCTTGATACCGGTCTCTTTTACGACTGCGCCCCAACGCACCATTTCTTTCGCCATGAACTCAGCCATCGCCTCCGGACTCGATACTGACACCTCAACGCCCGCATCAAACATGGCTTTACGGACATCTGCGGAGGCCATGAGTTTGGTGATCTCCGAGTTGAGTTTGTCCACAATGTCGCGCGGTGTTCCTGCGGGGGCCATCAAGGCCAACCAGATCGAAGCGTCATAACCCGGCACGCCAGCCTCTTGCAGGGTGGGCACGTCGGGCAGTTGGGGGATGCGTTTGGCGGTGGTCACAGCCAGCGCCCGCAGGCGGCCCTGGGGCACTTGGGCCAAGGCGTTGGGTACACCAGCAAAGCTGCTTTCAACCACCCCGGCCACCAAGTCTGTGGCCGCCCCAGAGCTGCCTTTGTAGGGGACATGGCGCAGCTTGGCGCCTGTCATGGAGATAAACAAGCCACCTACCAAGTGTTGGGCGCTGCCGTTGCCCGATGATGCGTAGTGCAAGGTGTCAGGTGCGGCCTTGGCAAGGGCAATGAACTCCTGAACCGTACGTGCCGGAACTTTGGGGTTGACGAGCAGCACATAGGGTGCTTCAACCAGTTTGGTGATGGGCTGAAAACTCTTTAAAGGGTCGTAAGGCACGCTCTTGTAGATCCACGGGCTAATGACGTGGGTGGTGGACACCATCAACAGGGTGTAGCCGTCAGGCGCGGACTTGGCCACAAGGTCGGAACCAATGATGGAGCCTGCCCCAGCCCGGTTCTCGATCACAAACTGCTGCCCCATCGAGATGGACAACTTTTGCCCCAGGATGCGGGCCACCACGTCGGTGAAGCCCCCTGGTGCAAAAGGCACGATCAGCCTGACCGGCTTGTGCGGATAGGTCTGAGCAAAGGCGGAAGATGGTGCCGCCAGCACTCCCAACGCCAGCACGGCGGCACTGGCCCAAGTTTTGATCGTGATTTTCATGGCATTTATCCCCTGTAGGCTGGATCGGGCATGGTGAAAAAGCTGTGCAGAATTTGGTAGACCATCATGTAGTTTTTCTGCTGGAAGCTGGCATGCGAGATGCCCTCCATCACGCTGAACTGTTTGGTGCGACTGGGCAACAGCTTGTAGTAGTTAATCAGGTCGTCCATGCCAGCGATGCCGTCGTATTCACCGCGCAAGATGAGGGTGGGCGCGGTGATTTTTGTTGGGTCCAGCAGCGGCAACTTGGAGCACATGTCCACGTAAGTGCCGGTGGGCATGGAGTCGTCCAGCGTCAAAATGGCGTCGGCAAAGGCTTCAACCGTGACGGCGTCGGCGCAGTCGCCGTGGTCGCGCTCAAAAATGCTGCGCACAAAGGGCCTGTCAATCGGGCGGCGGTTCATGGCCAAAAACTCGGGCAGTTTTTTCTTGCGCTGCTCCAGCGTAGGGCTGCCTTCACCTGTCCAGACAAAGGCGTCCAGCGCCAGCTTGGCCACGCGCTCAGGATGGCGCTCGGTGAAGAGGCCAGCCTTCAGCGCACCGGATGAAATGCCGTACATCAAGAGCGACTTGGCACCGGTGGTTTTCAAAATGTGGGCGCTGCCCGCGTCCAGGTCATCCGCACCGTTGGAGATGTCGAAGTTGATGTTGCGGTGCTTGTCGGACCGGCCATAGCCCTCGTTGTCCATGGTCCAGCAGTCAAAGCCTTGGGCGCAAAACCAATCCATGGCAGAGGCAAAGGGGCGACCCGGAACAGCCAAATCAAAGGTGGGTTGCGAGGCCATGGACGAGCCGTGGACAAAGAAAATCGTGCCCGCATGCGGCACTGAGGGTAAAGCTTTTTTCTCCCACATGAAGAGATTGATGTCGCCTTTTTTAATCCAGTGTTCAGTCCCGCCGGTCCATTTCACGTCACTCATCACGTTGTCTCCTGTTTGATTTTAGGTTCACGCCTACGGCGTGGCTTGGGGTGTTTTCACCGCCCTAATTTTAGAGAGCGAGACCGCCTGTGTGTCACTGTTTTGACCTGTGTTTTCACGGGTTACGCAGGCGTGCAATAGATGCTATATAGTTCCGCATGAATTGGCGCAGAACTGGCACTAGCCGTGAATTTTTGACCCGCATCACCCCAGCGGTTCTTGTCGCTTTCACCATGCTCTCCGCCCAGGCGCAAGGGGTAGCTGCTACGCAAGGTTGGCGCATCCTGTTTGACCAGCGTTTGGGTAATTGCGTGGCCTGCCACTCCATCCCCGATGCGCAAGGCCGAAAGACTGGCATCCAAAGCACCTTTGCCCCCGCGCTGGACGGCGTGGCCAGCCGAATCCAGGCGGATCAGCTGCGCCAGTGGGTGGTCGATGCAAGGCGCATCAACCCCGATACCTTGATGCCGCCTTTCGGTTTGATTTTGAGTGCCGGTCAAATCGAAGATGCGCTTGCTGCACTACAAACTCTGCGCTAGCATGGCTCAGAATTTATAACGACTAGGTACGCTACCCCATGGATACAGCCACGCTCAATCAACTCAAACTGCGCCCAGACGGTGCGGTGTTGGAGCTTGAGCCTTTGTCTGACACCGGCAATGCAGTGCCTGTCGGCATTCGCTTGCAAGCCCCGCCAGGTCTGACGATCCAATCTTTTGCTCTTTATGCGCCTGAAAATCCTGTGTCGCAGCTCATCAGCATCACTTTGGGTACACCGCTTAATCGTTACAGCTTTGACACCCGTGTGCGCTTGGCGGCCAGCCAAGATATCTGGCTGGTGGCCACGCTGAGTGATGGAACTCTGATGGGTCATCACGCCCCCACGGTGTTGACCTCATCGGCCTGCTTCGATGCCAGTTGATTGACCATCTGTACACGCATGACCGAACCCGCTAAATTTCCTATTCGCCTCACCGTTACTGGTGCGGTGCAGCACGGCGCAACCCTCAAAGCCGTTCTATTGATTGGTCACCCGATGGAGTCGGGTTTTCGAACCTTGGAGTCAGGCCAAAGGGTGCCCAAGAATGTGATCGAAACGCTTCGGGTTCGTTTGAATGACACCACGCTGTTTCAGGCCAGAACCGGCATTGGCATATCGGCCAACCCTTACTTCGCTTTCCCGGTGACTTTGCCCGAAGTGGCGTCGTCAGAAGGCTGGTATTTGAGCGTCAGTTGGGTGGACGACAAAGGCCAGCACGGAGAGTTGAAGCGCGAGTTGCGTTGATCGTCACGGCTATGAAAACGCTCTGGGTCTGGCTTGCCCTTTACTTGCTGTGTTCTTTCACTTGGGCCGACACCCGAACCAGTGGCCATGTGTACCTGTCACCTCAATTACAAGCCCTACAAGACGACCCGCAGCGCAACCCCGTGGCCCTGTGGCAGGAGCGCGGGCAGGGCCTGTGGCAAGCGCAATGCGCCAGTTGCCACGGCGCTATGGACAGCGTCAAGCGCAGTGTGGCGAGTTTTCCGCGCTTGAGCGCGGATGGCAAGAGTTTGGTAAATCTGGAGGATCAAATTGTGCGTTGCCAGCAGCGTGGCGCTGCGGCATCACAGGCCTCTGAGTCTTCTGCGTTAGAAAGCGACAGCGTCCTCAGCCTCAGCGCCGCCATGCACCAGGCGGCCAAAGGCGAGCGCATTCAAGTGGCCTCGAGCAGCAGTGCTTCACTCGAACACACCACGCAGTGGCAAGCACGCCTGTCCAGCGGCGAGCGCCTCTACCAAACCCGCATGGGGCGCATAAACCTGGCTTGCATGCACTGCCATGACGGCAAAGTAGGCGCGCAAATGCGGGCCGACACCATCAGCCAAGCGCACCCCACGGGTTTCCCCATTTACCGCATGGCCTGGCAAACCCTGGGCTCGCTGGATCGACGCTTGCGGGCCTGCTACTCGGGCGTGCAAGCGCCCATACCGCCAGCAGGCAGTGCCGACTTGCGCGACTTGGAGCTTTTCCTCAAAGTGCGCGCCAACGGCATGGTGATGGACGGGCCGTCGATACGGCGATAACCCGTTACCCCACTCAAGCGAAGCTGAACCCCTGGTTCTTCAGCGGCAGATTGCGTACCGGCTTGCCCGTGGCTGCAAAGATAGCGTTGAGCACCGCTGGTGCCACCACGCAAATGGTGGGCTCACCTACACCGCCCCAGAAGTCATAGGTGGGCACGATGACGGTTTCGACCTTGGGCATTTCTCTGATTTTCAAAACCCGGTAAGTGTCGAAATTGAGCTCTTTCACGCGCCCGTTTTCAATCGTGTTTTCACCAAAGAAGGTGGCCGACAAGCCGTAGGCCACGCCGCCTTCCACCTGCGCGGCAATCTGGTCGGGGTTGACCGCGTGGCCGCAGTTGGTGGCCAGCACCATGCGGTGAACTTTGACCACGCCACTGGCACTGACCGACACCTCGGCCGTGGCCGCAGAATAGCTGCCGTAGCCCATGAACTGCGCTATGCCTCGGAACACGCCCGCAGGCAGCGGCTTGCCCCAGTCGCCTTTTTCAGCCGCAGCGTTGAGCACGGCCAAATGCTTGGGGTGGTTTTGCAGCATGGCGCGGCGAAACGCGAGCGAATCTTTGCCTGCCGCTTTGGCCACTTCTTCAATAAAACACTCGGCGTACACCGCGTTTTGATTGGTGTTGACGCCGCGCCAAGGCCCCACGGGGACGTGGGTGTTGCGCATGACGTACTCGGTCAAGAGGTTGGGCACGGTGTAGCCAAATTGAGCATCTCCGGGTGCTTTCCAGAAACCCTGCACCTGGCGTTCGTCCTTGCCGTCTTTGATGGCCAGGGGGTTGAGCAGGGCGTTGATGGACTGTCCCGACAGGCGAATGTGCAGACCTACCAAATTGCCTTGCGCATCCAGCCCGGCGCTCATCTTGGCTTGGGAGATGGGGCGGTAGAAGTCATGGGCTTGGTCTTCTTCGCGGCTCCATAGCAGCTTGATGGGCGTGCCCATGAATTGTTTGGCAATAGCCGTGGCCTGGTGCACATAGTCTTGCGTGCCACCTCTTCGTCCAAAGCCGCCGCCAAGGTCTTGTTTGTAAATTTCGCACTGCGCCAGGGGGATGCCTGAGGCCTCGGCCAGTGCGGCGTGTGAGGCCTCACCGTTTTGCGTGGGCACCCAGCACTCGGCGCGGGCGATTTTGCCGTCAGAGCCCGCCGTCAATTTGACGGTGGCGTTCATGGGCTCCATAGGCGCGTGGGCCAGGAACGGGGTGGAGTAGGTGGCCTCTACCTTGGTGGCGGCGCTGGCAATCGCGCCCAGGGCATCGCCCTCGTTGCGTCCGGCCACGCTACCCAGGGCCACCTGCGCGTTCAGACCCTCGGCCAGATGAGCTGCAATGCTGGCGCTGCTCACACGCGCGTTGACACCTTCGTCCCAAACAATAGGAAGCTTTTCAAGTGCGTTTTTGGCGCGCCACCAGGTGTCGGCCACCACCGCCACAGCCGTGGCGTTAACGCGCACCACGCCTTTGACGCCGCGCATGGCCTTGATGGCGTCGCCGTTAAAGCTCACCAAAGTTCCGCCAAACACGGGGCAATCTTTGATGGCCGCGCACAGCATGCCGGGCAATTGAAGATCGGCCCCATAGACCAAGCTGCCATTGAGCTTTTGCTGGGTGTCGAGGCGAGCCATGGGCTTGCCCGCAATGGCCCAATCTTTGGGGTTTTTCAGCACAATGGTTTTGACATCGGGCGGTGTGAGCTTGGACGCAGCAAGTGCCACCTGGCCGTAGCGCAACTGGCGCTTGCTGGCCGCATGGGTGATCACGCCCTTACTGACCTTGAGTTCAGCCACTGGCACATTCCACTGGTTGGCAGCCGCTTGCAACAGCATCATGCGGGCTGCTGCACCGCCTTGGCGCACGTACTCTTGAGAGATGCGAATGCCCCGGCTGCCGCCGGTGGACATTTCGCCCCAGGCGCGTTTGCGTGCCACGCTTTGGCCGGGGGTGGGCATCTCGGTGCTGACTTTTTTCCAGTCGCATTCCAGCTCTTCGGCCACCAGCTGGGCTAAGCCGGTGCGCGTGCCCTGGCCCATTTCAGAGCGGGCGATGCGGATGACGCAACGGTCATCGGGTTTGATGACGACCCAGACGTTGACTTCGGCGTCTGCCGGTCCAACTACGGCTTGCGCGTTAGCTTCTGGCATGTAGAGCGGCAGGCCCAGCGCCAGACCGCCTGCGGCAATGGTGCTTGAGCCGACGATGAAGGAGCGGCGCGACAGCGTGGGCGCTGTGGGGGTGGCTGCGGAGGCGGCTGTGGAGGAAGTGGTGTCAATGAGGGGGGAGTTCATGATGTGTGCGTCCTCGATCAAGCAGTGTGGTTGTAGGCACTTGCGCCAGCATGTTCGCTGGCGAATGCGCCAGTAAATTCGCCGGTGTAGCCGTTGGCTGCGGCCATCTTCTTGTTGCCCGCAGCCAGGTGAATGGCCGCGCGAATGCGCTGGTAAGTGCCGCAGCGGCAGATGTTGGTCATGACGTCGTCAATGTCTTTGTCGGTCGGCTTGGGGATGCGCTTGAGCAGATCGACCGCCGCCATGATTTGCCCTGACTGGCAGTAGCCGCACTGGGGCACATCCACCGCGGCCCAGGCTTTTTGGATGGGGTGTGAGCTGGTTTTGGACAAGCCCTCAATCGTGGTGATGCGTGTGCCCACCAAGGCTGAGGCGGGGATAGAGCAAGACCGTGTGGGCGTGCCGTTGATGTGCACCGTGCAAGCTCCGCATTGTGCAATGCCGCAGCCGTACTTGGTGCCCGTCATGCCCAGCACCTCCCGCAGAGTCCACAGCAGGGGCATCTCGGGTTCGACATCCACAGAGTGGTCTTTGCCATTGACGTTGAGTTTGATCATGGGGCTGTCCTTAAGAAAAAAGGTAAGAAAGCAGGGTGGATGAGAGCTTAAAAATGCTTTATATAACTTTCTTGCTCACTCACCCATCAGTCAATACCCTATGACGGTGTCGCGGCAGATATGTGGCGCGAAAAGAGGCTTCGTGCACAATCTCACCCCATGCTCATTCACCCCCAAATTGACCCCGTCGCCCTGCAACTTGGCCCCTTGGCCATTCACTGGTACGGCTTGACTTACCTCGCCGCGTTTGGCCTCTTCATGCTGCTGGGCATCCAGCGCTTAAAGCACCAGCCGTTTGCGTCTATCAAAGGGCCGGGCGCGTGGAGCCGACGCGATGTCGAAGACATATTGTTTATGGGTGTGATGGGTGTTGTGATGGGCGGGCGCGTGGGCTACTGCCTGTTTTACAAACCGGGTTACTACCTGAGTCATCCGCTGGAGATTTTTGCAGTGTGGCAGGGCGGCATGAGTTTTCACGGCGGCCTGCTGGGCGTGATTGTGGCCATGCTGTGGTTTGCCCAGACGCGCAAACGGCATTGGCTGCAAGTCACGGACTTCATCGCCCCCTGCGTGCCCACGGGGCTGGCCGCAGGCAGGGTGGGCAACTTTATCAATGGCGAACTTTGGGGTCGATTGGCTTCGCCTGATCTGCCCTGGGGCATGGTCTTTGCGAATAGCGGTACGACGCTGCCGCGTCACCCTTCACAGGTGTACCAATTCTTGCTGGAAGGCCTTTTGCTTTTTGTGCTGCTGTGGCTGTACGCGCGCCATCCCCGCAAGCGGGGGCAGGTGTCAGCCGCTTTTTTGACGGGCTACGGGGTGTTTCGCTTTACCGCAGAGTACTTCCGGGAGCCCGACAGCCACCTGGGCCTGTTGGCCCTGAACATGAGCATGGGCCAATGGTTGTGTGTGCCCATGGTGTTGGGCGGACTGGCACTTTGGATTTGGGCCAGCCGTCAGAGCAAAGACGCTACGGCCTTGGCATAAACCACTTCACCATGCACAAATTTTTCATGGTTGGCCTCGACTTGACCCAGGTCATACAGGTAGTTGACCATCAACCCACTGGACTGTTTGAGACCCTTGCGTGAGGGGTCACCCAGCAGGTTGATGCGCTCAAGCCGCGCGCCGTTGTCCAGGTGGAAACGTGCCACGGGGTCGGCCCCGCTCATGATGGACTGATGCGCCAGGTAGGCGCTGCACAGCCGCATTAGCGCGGCTTGCAGGTCTTTGGATAAGCCGCGTTGTAGTGTTGCATTGGCCAGAGTGGTCAGGTCGCCATTGGTTGCCTTGAGCAGTTCTTCTTTGGCTTCGCTCAACCGACGCCCTAAGCCCCGTTTTTTTCCGTGGAGATGATGAAAGTCTGTGGTGCCTTGCAGCCAAGCCGCAAAGCCAGGGATGGGCGACAGGGTGCAATAGGTCTTGATTTGTGGCAGCTCTTTGTGCAACTCCTCAGCCACGCGTTTGATCAAGAAGTTGCCCATGGACACGCCGCGCAAGCCCGGCTGGCAATTGCTGATGGAATAAAACGTGGCCACTTTGAACTGATCAGGCGTCAAGGGCTTGGACTGTTTGTCGATCAGCGGCGTGATGCAGTTGGGCATTTCAGGCACTAACGCCACTTCCACAAAAATCAGCGGCTCGTTAGGCAACTGGGGGTGGAAGAATGCGAAGCAGCGGCGATCTGGGGCCAAGCGGCGGCGCAGGTCGTCCCAACCGTCAATGGCGTGCACGGCTTCATGTTCAATGAGCTTTTCAAGCAAACGGGCGGGCGAATTCCAATCGACCTTTTGCAACTCCAGAAAACCAGGGTTGAACCAGCTGGACAACAGGTGCAGCAAGTCGTCTTCAAGTGCCCCCAGTTCGGGGTGGGTTTTTACGTTGCGCAACAAGGTTCTGCGCATAGAAACAATTTCTGCCGTACCGCCTGGTGTGCGGTTGATGCGGCGAAACAGCTCTTGGCGAGGGGGCTCAGAGACCTCAATGAGTTGTTTAAGGTGTATGGCCGATTGGTCTTTGGCGTAAGCCTGGGCCGCGCTGAGGACGGCGTCTGGGTTTGGGGCGAAGTCATGAACCAAGCGTAAGAAGAATTCGATGAGTTTGTCTTCTGGCAGATTCTCAAAGTGTTCAATCAGTTGGTGCGCAATGGCCACACTGTTGGCTTGGCCTCGCTCAGACATGAGAACCTTGCAATCCTCCATCAAAGTGCTTAAGGCACGTTTGTTTGAGGCTTTTTTCACAACTTTTTTCAGACCATCCAGCATTTTTTACCTTTGGAGATGAGTTATTTACCTTTAAGTGTCGGTAAATGTAGTCTTCACTACGGCATCTATTGTCTTATATTTGGCTTGGTATTTTTTCACTCAATCGTGAGAATTTTCGTGGCAATCATGTCCAAAGCGGGGCGGGTATTACCCTGCTTGTCTGTCCAAACTTTGGGTGTGAGCGAACCAGACAAGGCCAAGGCATCTCCATCGTTGAGTGCCATCAAGGTGTGGCTGGCTTCGGTGCTGAAGGTGATGACGTTGACGATGATGTGGTCTGTCTCGCTGGTGTTTGCCTTGACCTTGGCTAGGGTAAAGCTGCTGTCATTTTTGCCCAGGCGGGATTCCGCCAAGCCGACCAGGTGGCCAGAAATCAGACCTTCAATCATGTTATTAGCTCCTGGCTGGTTAAGTTGAGCTGGCGATATTGCACTCGCGCCGCAGCAGCGCCAGCGCGTCGGCGGTGGCTTGGGGTTTGTCACTGCGCAGCACCGGTTCGGCGTCTGAGATGAAGCTGTCCCACAGGTGCAAGTAGTCGCTCTGGGGCTGTGCTGGGGCGTGTTGCAAGATAAATTGTCTGGGCAGTTCGGCATCCAGGCCTGATTTTTGGATTTTCTTCACCAAGCTGGACGCTAATTTTTCGCTCAACAACGTGGCGTGGCTACCGCCTGTTGCAATGCGCAGGAACAGGGTGAGCAGCGAGCTGTCGTCGCTGTGGCCGCCCGTGGCCTTGTCCCACACCGCTGAGTTGCTGCGCTCAAAATGCTCCAACTCGGCCAGTGGGTCTTCCCTCCAAAAATAGCGGCCCATGAAAGCGGGGGTCTGGGTGAACAAGCGGCGCACGGGCAAGCTGGTGTCCAGGATGCGCGGCAGATCCGCCACTACAGAGGCGAGCACCGTCTGCACCACCTCGTGCCATTCGGCAGGCAGGTTTTTGGGCAGGGTCAGCGACAGACTGGCTGCTATAGCCGGGGTGGTGCCGGGAAATTTTTTGCGCAGGCTGAGCACCATTTTTTCAAAACCCAGCCAGTCGGGCAGGGTGCTGCGCTTGCCCAGGCGGGTGAGCAGCGCGGTGCGAATCACGGCTTCGGCATCTGTGCCTGCGGCTTCGAGTTCACTTGCGTCCAGTTCGAGCTGCTCGGCCATCCAAAGCGCGGCTTCAACCACTTGCGAGGTCTGCGCCCGCACAGCCCGTTCAGCGTGGTAGTCAGGCAAGCTGCGCAGGGCCCACTTGGCCAGCAAGGGGATGTGCTCGTCTTGAAAACCTTCGCGCTCATGCAGGCCAAAGTGGCTGCTCTGGGGCAGGGCGATCAAGGCCTTGAGCATGTCGGAGCCGCCCTTGGAGCGAGATAGCAAGCTGTTGTCGCGCAGGGCTTGGGCGGCTTGGTGCAAGTCACCTGCGCAAGATTCTTCCAGGTACAGGCTGATGAGGTTGACCATGCGGTCTTTGGCACGCTCCAGGTCGGGGCGCAAATACTCAGTGCCGAAGTAGCGGGCGATTTGCACCATGCCTTTGGGGGCTTCCTCGCACATGAGGATGAGTTTTTCCGGGGAGATGATCCCGTGCTGAACGCCGTGCTGCAAGGCCTTCTCAAAGAAGGGTCGCGCGTCAAATAGCGCGATGGATTGGGGAGCGGAGTCGGTGGTGTCTGACATGGCGCGTGTGACTTGGGCCTTCGCCTTTAGATGGCCGACTCTTCGTCGTCCTCGCGGGCCGCAGGAGTGGCGCGACCACGATCGGTCTCGCTAGTCTCAATGCGTGTGTCTTCGTCGTCTTGATAGTCCTCTGAGTCCAGACCCAGCGCCTGCGCACGGGCTTGTGCGCGCATCACCAGCACGGTCTCGGTGAACAAGTCCGGGCATTCGTAGCGCAGGTGCCAGGCCAGTTGCATCCAGTCGCCATCGGCTACCTCATCAAGCTCTAGGCGCGGGCTGGCGTAGGCCGATGCGAGCAGTGCTGTCTCTGACAGCATCTCGCCATCTTCTTCGACCGAATCAAACGTGCCGGTGCGGGCGAAGGCTTCGATGCGAGCCCACTTCTCAGAGAAGTAGTTGGCCATGGCGGTGCTGCCGCCGTCCAGCTCTGAGACGGCGGTTAAAAACTCAACCGGGTCGGCACTGTCTCTAAAAATGATGGAGTTGACCATGCCGCGAAGGTGCGTGTGGGTGAGGTCTTTGTATTGCTTCTCGATCACCAGGGCTTGGGCAAACTGGGCTGGGGTGACGAGCAAATTCACAATCGATTCTTTCGATTGATCGTATTCGCGGATCACGGCCAGAATGTCCTTGGGGGCGAGTTGCTCCAGCACCACCATCAGGGCGCGGTCCCCCTCGGCATCGGCCAGCTCAGTGAGGGCGGACTCGGCCCCCACGATGTCGCCTGCGGCAATCAGGCTTTGGGTTTTGGCGATCAGGGCAAGGTGGTTGTTCATGGCGTCATTCTTTGCGGTCAAAGCCTTGCTCGGCCATCCAGTCGGCTCCGGCTTCTTCGCGGGTGCGTCCATCGCCGTCGTCTGCGTCGTCGGCAGAGAGGTGCTTGTCGCTGCGGTCTGCGTTGTCGTCGTCAGAGGCATGGTCTTCGTCACCCTCTTCATCGTCGCTGGCGTGACTGTCATGCGTGTGCTGGGGCTGGCTCTCCATGTACTCCAGGGCGGCAGCCACACACAAAAACCAGTCGCCAGCGGGCTGCTTGCGCAGTGTCTTGATGACTGGCGCTGCCCAAGGGGAGATTTCAAGCGTTTTGGCTAAGTCGTCCCACTCGGGTAAGTCTTCGGGCTCTTGGCTCAACAGTTGTTGCATAGCCATCGCGGTGTTGAAACGAAACGCCTTGTGCAAGACCACAGCCACCATCTCGGGGCTGAGCTCGATCATGCTGACCAAAAAATCCAACTCGCTGCGGCGCTCTGCAAGCCGCTGGTTCAAGATGTTGAGCCCTTCGGAGTCCGAACGCATGTCATCAAGTTCAGCCCGGTAGGCAGAGCGCAGGTTGTGGAAGAAGGGTGATATTTGCATGGGGCTTGGCGGGTTTTAAAGGATGGGCTTGATGGAGGGACTAGACGATGCGTTTGAAGTAGTCAGACCAGATCTCGCGTGCGGTGTCTATCGGGCTGTCAAGCAGATTGCGTTTGCGGTTGTTGTCATAGGCCTCGCGCTTGGCGTCATCGCTCAAGATGTCATAGGCCTCTTGCACCAATTGAAACCGTGCCGCTGCATTCGGTGCGGGGTTGCGGTCGGGGTGGAGCAGGGCGGCTTGCTGGCGGTAGGCCTTCTTGATCTCGGTCAAGCTTGCCCCAGGGCCGACACCTAAGGCCGCGTAGTGATCTTTCATGCAGAACCTTGGTATGCCTGAATGGGAAAACCCCGCCGTTTTGCAACGGCGGGGTCAACTTTTATGGTGGCTCCTCGACCTGGGCTCGAACCAGGGACCTACGGATTAACAGTCCGGCGCTCTACCAACTGAGCTATCGAGGAACAAGCCTCAAATTATAGCTTGGATTTTTATGCCTTATTTTTTTTGTTGAATTTTTTTTCACTATTCGGTTGCGTTTGATCAATGCTCAAAAGTTGACCTAATTTCCCGAGGCGTGCAAATTTTCCGAACAACTATCATCCGTTCGATGAGAGGCCAATGTAACCTGGCAGACACTGAGTTTTTCCCATTTCCCTTTCACCTCTAAATGAAACGTGTCTCCGAAATCAAAAAAGTGATCATCTGATTGGTCGACTGCGTTGCGCAGGATATCGCTTATCAGAATTGCTCCGGGGTGGCAGCCTTTTTCAATCCGTGATGCGATGTTGACGACATCTCCAATGGCAGTCCAATCAAGTCGTTCTACCGTGCCAACGTTGCCAATGACCACCTCACCCCAGTGAACGCCTATGCGAAGCTGTAAAACTTTCTGACCAGCGTGATGTCGCAACGTATTGATGTCTTCGGCATGAGCTTGCATGTCGCAAGCAGCCAGCAAGGCATCGGAGGGGCGGTCAAAAATCGCCATTACACAATCGCCCATAAATTTATCGATTGAACCATTGTTGCGCTTGACGCAACTAGCCACTCTCAAAAGAATGGAATTTAATGTGTCGATGATGGCTTCACTGTTTGCGTTCGTTTCGACATATGAGGTAAAGCCAACGATGTCGCAAAACAAGACGGCAACGCTGCGGATCTCGTTGGTTAGCTTGTTTTTACCCAGGCGCAAGGCATCACGCGCTTTTTCTTCAACAAGTTGTGGCACATAGTTACGGGTGATATTGTGAATTCGTACTTCGTCGAGCATGGAGCCTTCAGATAGTAATGTTCGGCCTTCGTCTAGGGAAACAGCTTGCCACAGTGAATGGATGATTTCGCGGTCATCGCGAAAACCACTGACGTTAAATAAGATGGAGGCATTGTCTGAATCTGGAAATTTCACGTGGATCCGGTAGTTTTCAAAAATGCCGTTGTTGTCCGACAGTGCCACGCCCCAGATGATGTCGTTATAAAAATTCCTTGGAATCGCAAACCCCAAGGCATTTAACGCCGTTGCAGTTGTATCGAGCCGAAAGAGTGCTAGAAGAGACGGTGAAACTGCCACGATTTCTCCATGGCCGGAAAATTGAATCAATCCGTGCTGCAACTTTTCGAAAATGTTCGACAGGCTTAGAGCTTGGGCTTTGTCATCGAGCACAGACGTGGGGCTGGCGAGAGATTGTTTTTCGGGCACTGCTACTAATGTGAGCTGTTGTCCATTTTGTGCGTCAAGAATTGAATCTATGTCCAACCTGTAACCCAATGCATCGATCAGTCTTGAGGTTTTGAAAACTGAGCTATCCAATGTTACCGGAGAGTCCAGCTTGAGGATTGTGTTGGGGGAGTCAGAAAAGCGTGCTGATATGTACCAGTTGTTGTTCTTGCAGTAGCGGGCAATATTGGCTGAACCGTGTACGTTGACCTCAGTCTTGTAGAGTATTTCTAGGTAATCATCACCGCGGCCTTGGTTGAGGCCAAAGTCGGACTCGACGATTTTTCGAAAAACCTGTGCGTGCATAGCGTTTATGGCTGCTTCAATCAGATCAAGCAAGATAAGCGTGGTTGGGGCGGACAAATGAGTAAGTTTTAGTCGCGTAAGGGTTTGTCCCAAATCCAACTCGAGTCCCTGCCACACGTCATGCGAGATGGAATGAAGTTGGACAGGCTTAGGCTGAAGAAAACTCATGGGTGAAGGTTTGTCAAAAGTCGATGCAGAGTTTGTAGATGTCGCTTTCGAACAATCTATTGGTGAACGTTTCCATCACTAGCATGTCAACCAAGGCCTCATTCAATCCAAGTGATATCAACCCAGCTCTCTTGACTGCAACGTCCTCGATCATTCGGGAGCCAATACCTAGGCCCTTGATCAGAAAATTCGCCGCCGCCAAGCTGAGCCCCACTGTGTCTGTGTTGCCTTGTGGATTGTCGACGGACCGGTCTGTGCCCATATAGGCGATGAAGCGCTTTGGTAATCGCCACTGAATGACGGCCTCCGCGCCAACTTGGCAGTGATCGGTGCCTAAAATTTTCTGTTCTGCCTCCACACTGGAACCGCCGTCGCTCAGGCACACAGCTAAAGCTTGAAGGTAGAGTTCCTTGGTATGTGTATAAAGCAGAACTTTTCCGGTATCGTGCATTAGACCGGCTATGAAAGCTTCGTCTTTTTCTGTTTCATTGCCAAGCGCTTGACAAATGTCATGACTTGCAAGTGCGGTTAGCAGGGAATGCTGCCAAATATGCTGGCGGAACAGTGGGTCGTTCGTTTGGGCAAACAATGATCGTGCAAAGGCCAAGATTGCGAGTGAGCGAACGACGTTAAATCCGAGCAAGCTGATGGCAAGCGGGATCGTGGAGACCTTTTGGTTGCGGCCGTACAGGGCAGAGTTCACTACCATCAGTACCAGTGACGCCACCCCTTGATCCGACCTAACAAGTCGATCCAAATCCCTGAAACAATGAACTGCATCTACCTCCAGTTTGATGATCCCGGAGATGATGTCGGCTTGGACCGGAATTCCTTTGTAATTAATCGATTTATAGTCCATTCATGGTCCATCGTTTCAGCCTGGTTTATAGAATTTTTACTCTTTCCTTTTGTCAGCCAAGGAGAATTGTTCAAAGCATAGTGTGGCTACTGATTCTTTAGCCCAATGAAAAGCGAGTAAATCCCAGTCGATTTCTATGAAAGCAATATCGTTATCGTGGCACCAATCTACCTCAAAATGACCAGGTGCATGGTGTTATCAACCAAGTCATAGGCGTGATCATAGGCGTGACATACTGACGTTCTTAGGGAGCAGATTAACGCCTCGTACCCGTTTTATTCAAACAAATCAATTCAAATCTAAAGAGGTTAAATTCAAATGACAAAGCGATTCCTCGCAGCCGCCGCGTTCATGCTGCTTCAAGCCAGTAGCGTCCACGCCAACGACATTACAGTCATTGCATCCACGGGCATGAGCACGCTGTTCAAACACATGATTCCGGCGTTCGAGCGTTCCAGTGGCCACAAGGTGCTGATCAGCTACGACACGTCCAACATCATTCTTGGGCGCATTAATGCGGGTGAGACGGGGGACATGGTGGTCCTTACTGGCCCGGTGATTGACAACCTGACCAAGCAGGGCAAGCTGGTGGCGGGTAGCCGGGTCGATTTGGCCAAATCTGGCGTCGGTGTCGCTATACGTACCGGCGCGGTCAAGCCCGACATCAGCTCGCCCGAGGCATTCAAGCGTACCTTGCTGGCTGCTAAATCGATTGCCTATACGGCTACCGGCGCAAGTGGCATTTACTTTGCTGGTGTGACGGAAAAAATGGGCATTGGTGCTGAGGTCAAGGCTAAAGCTAAAACACCTGCAGGCGGCCATGTGGCGGAGTTGGTTGCCAAGGGTGAAGCGGAGCTTGCGGTGCAAATGACCAGTGAGTTGCGGGGTGTGCCGGGTGCCGAATACCTGGGCCCGCTGCCGGGCGAGTTGCAAATGTTCACGGTCTTCTCGGCTGGCTTGTTCCCCGGGGCAAAACAGACTGAGGCTGCGCAGGCCCTCATTCGTTTTCTCACCACACCGGACGCCGCGCGGGTGTACCAGAGTAACGGCATGGAGCCGGGCTGAACCCAGGCTGTGTGTCCCACAAGGAGAGTGCTATTTTTGCCGCCCCACCTACCTTAAAGGCTGAAATCTTCGCCTCCATTCCTGCTGTGCATCGGCGCGCGGGGAAACTCTCGTTGGAGCGCATACAAGCGGGCAAGGGCCATGCCTCTACTGACAGCTATATAGAGGGCCCCTCGTTTGACCGAGATGGCAATCTGTATTTGGTGGATATCGCCTTTGGCTTGATTTTTCGCATCTCGCCGCAGGGCAATACAGAGCTGATTTGTGAATATGACGGCGAGCCGAATGGTCTCAAAATCCACAGCGATGGACGAATTTTTATTGCCGATCATAAAAATGGACTGTGCCTACTTGATCTGCAAAACCATCAGATCAAGCCGCTCAGCAGGCGGTTTCGAACCGAGGGCTACAAGGGCTTGAATGATCTGTTCTTTGCTAAAAATGGTGACCTCTATTTCACAGACCAGGGCCAGACGGGTATGCAAGATCCATCGGGGCGTGTGTACAGGCGCAACGCGGATGGCAGCATCGAATGTTTACTCAGCAATGTGCCCAGTCCCAACGGGATTGTGCTCAGCCCGACCGAGAATTTTTTGTACATTGCCACCACCCGCAGCAACGCCGTGTGGCGCGCCATGGTGCTGCCCGATGGCTCGCTGACGCGGGTCGGGGTGTTCATTCAAATGTCGGGCGGCTCAGGGCCGGATGGTTTGGCGGTTGACCAAGCGGGCAACCTGTTTGTGGCCCATGCGGGCATGGGCGTGGTGTGGAAGTTCTCGCCACGTGGCGAGCCACTGCTCAGAATCAACTCCTGCGCGGGTGCCATGACCACCAACATTGCTTTTGGGGGTGCGGATAACCGCGAGCTCTACATCACTGAATCGGAGAGCGGTAGCATCCTCGTGGCCCAGCTGGACACGCCGGGCATGGCCATGTTCTCTCATACAAAACTTTGACAAAAAACATGACAACGACGATGGAGATGGCGCGTATCGACCCCGTAGGTTTGGTGGATTTTGCGCAGGCGGTTTATGTCAGCACCGGCATGAGTGAGCCCGATGCTTTTCTGGCGGCCGACACCTTGGTGCAGTCGGATTTGTGGGGCCATCAATCCCACGGCCTGCTTCGGTTGGCGTGGTACTACGCCCGCCTTCGATCTGGCGCGATGAAGCCCAGCGCTGAGATGAAGTTGCTGGTGGACGCCAAGGCCATTGCTGTGCTGGATGGCTGCGATCTTGTGGGTCAAGTCGTGGCCAAGCGGGCGCTTGAGGAGTCGATTGCGCGGGCCAAAGCGCACAGCGTGGGCGTGGTGTCGGTGCGCAACTCCAACCACTTCGGCACCTGCATGTACTTCACCCGCATGGGCGCAGCGCAAGGCTGCATCACGATTTTGATGAGCAACGCAGGCCCCAATATGGCCCCCTGGGGTGGCATGAAAAAGAAGATCGGCACCAACCCCTGGTCGATTGCCGTACCGGGTGGCAAGCACGGCGCGGTGGTGATGGACATGGCCAATTCAGGCGTGGCGCGCGGCAAAATTTATTTAGCCGAAAAGCGCCACGAGCCTATCCCCAACGATTGGGCGATAGATGCCCAAGGGCGCCCCACCACCGACCCCAAAGCCGCCATTGCCGGCTTCATTTTGCCCATGGCGGGGCACAAAGGCTATGTCATGGGCGTGATGGTGGACATCTTGTCGGGCGTGCTCTCGGGCAGCTCGTTCCTCGACCAAGTTCACGGCCCGTATGACCCGGTTAATCGCAGCGGAGCAGGGCACTTTGTGGTTTCACTCAGCGTGGACGCTTTTCAACCCTTGGCAGAGTTTGAGCAGCGCATTGACGCCTACATCACCTCACTCAAAGACGTGCCCCTGGCCCAGGGCCACAGCCAAATTTACTACCCTGGCGAGATGGAAAATCTGGCCGACGTGCAGAACCGAAAACAAGGCTTGTTGCTGCCGCGCGATACCTTGGCCAGCTTGGTGGAAGTCGCCAAAGAAGCAGGCCTAGAAAGCCGACTCCCGTTTCAACTGGATTGACAAAAAATGATTGGAGTTTGAGATGAAAAGAAGTGTATTTCTAGGGCTCGGTTTTGCCATTTTTTTCGGCGCGATGAACGCCCACGCCCAAACTGCGGCGCCCAAGCCCTGGCCCAACAAGACGGTCAAAATCATTTCAGGTTTAGGCCCCGGCAGCAGCATGGATTTGGTGGCGCGACTCATCGCCCCGGCCCTGTCTGAGCAGTGGAAGCAGCCCGTCATTGTGGACAACCGTGTCGGCGCTGCGGGCAATGTGGCGGCGGGCGTGGTAGCGCATACCGATGACGACCATACCCTGTTGATTGCGCAAAACGCCATCACGATCAGCGCCTCGCTCTACCCCAAGCTCAACTACGACCTCAAGAAAGATTTGAGGCTGGTCACCCAACTCACCTCCATGCCCTTGGTGGTGTTGGTCAACAGCGCTCAGCCCTTCAAAACCATCAAAGAGTTGATCGACTACGCCAAGCAGAACCCCAATCAGCTTAACTTCAGCTCAGCAGGTATTGGCAATGCCGACCACATGGCCGCCGAGTTGTTCAATGCCAAGGCTGGCATATCTATGGTGCATGTGCCGTTTACCAGCGGCGCTTTGGCTTTGAATGCGCTCATGGCGGGCAGCGTGCAGGTGTACTTGGCGGGCTTGCCCGTCGGCTTGCCTCAGATTAAGGCGGGCAAAGTGCTTGCCCTGGCCGTGACGACGCCGCAGCGCTCGCCAGCGCTGGCCAACGTGCCCACCGTGGCAGAGGCCTTGGGGGCGGCATCGCCCGACTTTGCCATGCCACTTTGGTATGGCGTTTTTGCCGCTCCTACGGCGTCAGATGCAGTGGTGCGGCAAATCTCCGCCGACATCAGCAAGGCATTAAAGTCCCCAGAATTGCAAACCAAGATTGGTGCCATGGGCATTGACTTGGTTGGCAGCACGCCCGATGCCTTCAAGGCTTTTGTCTACAACGACATGAACCTATGGAGCGACATTGTTCGCGCCAAAAATCTCAAACCTGAATAACCCCGCATGACTTCTACTTCATCCCCAGAGATCCAGTCCACCCCTAATTTTGGCCTGATTGGCCTGGGAAAAATGGGCGCAAATATGGTGCGCCGTCTAGCCAAGCAGGGCCTTCGCGTGGCCGTGTTTGACCAAGACGCGGAGGTGACCAGCGCGTTGGCGACTGAGGTGAACGCAGTCGCTTGCACATCGCTGGCCAACATGGTGAGCCAGCTCGCCGTACCGCGCGTGCTGTGGGTGATGCTGCCCTCAGGCGAGGTCACCGAAGCCACGCTGGGTCAGTTGCAGGGTCTGGCCAGCCCAGGGGATACTTTGGTGGACGGGGCCAACAGCAACTACAAAGATTCCGTTCGTCGCGCTGCACATGCCGAAGCCTTGGGATTGCACTTCATGGACGCAGGTGTCTCTGGCGGTGTGCATGGCCTAGCCAACGGCTACTGCCTGATGGTAGGTGGCAGCACGGCGGCGTTGCAAGCTGTGCAGCCTTACTTGGAAGCCTTGGCCCCGGGCCCAACCACAGGTTGGCTTCATGCTGGCCCAGCCGGTGCTGGGCACTTCACCAAGATGATTCACAACGGCATTGAGTACGGCATGATGGCCGCTTTGGCCGAGGGGCTGTCGCTCCTTAAAGCGAAGAAAGATTTCGACATCGACCTGGCCGACGTGACCGAATTGTGGCGTCACGGGTCGGTGGTGCGCTCGTGGTTGTTGGACTTGACCGCGCAAACTCTCCAAGCCGACCAGTCTCTAGAGAACATCAAAGCCCACGTCCCCGATTCAGGCGAAGGCCGCTGGACGGCCAACGAGAGCATCGAGTTGGGTGTGCCTACGCCAGTGATGACGCTGGCGCTGATGTCACGCTTTGCCAGTCAAGGGGCTGATGATTACGCGAGCAAATTGCTGGCCAAAATGAGACAAGGGTTTGGTGGGCATGCGGTGGGTGTGGTCTAAGATTAGTGTGAATAATGCCGAGCCTTGTGGCCTAGGAGGATGAATAAAGTTTTGTAGTGAAAAGGTGCTGCATGTTCGATTTCGGACCTCCCGTTTTCTGGAAACAGGCCATACTGCAATCCCGTAATCAACCAGACCATTGAACATGAAGACGGATTACCCTCAACTGCACACCACGCGAGCCACCCAATGCCTGCGGCCAGGCATCACCGCTTTGGATTTACTCTGCAGCCTCGTCTTCTTCGCATTTCCTATGACCAGCCAAGCCACCGAAGAACCCACATACAAGGTTGTCCAGACGCTAGAGGAAATTGAGATCCGCGCGTACGACACCTATGCCGTCGCTGAGGTGGTTGTACCCGGGCCTGCAGCAGATGCCGGTAACCAAGCCTTCCCGATTCTGGCGGGCTACATCTTTGGCAAGAACAAGGGCGAGCGCAAATTTGCAATGACAGCGCCCGTGACGCAGGCGGTCGAGCCAGTCAAGCTGGAAATGACCGCACCTGTCACCCAAACCGCTACGCCTGGGGGTTTTCGGGTGCAATTTGTTCTTCCACAGGGGGTCACGATGGCAAGCGCGCCAGAGCCGCTCGACGCACGAGTCATGCTGCGCGACATTGCACCTAGCCGCGTGGCCGTGATACGTTTTTCTGGTTTTTGGACGGATAACAACTACAACGAGCACTTGAACAAGTTGCAGCTTGCTTTACGCTCTTTCAACCTTGTGAGCGTGGGTGATCCCATATATTCACGTTACAACGCGCCATTTACACCCTGGTTTTTGCGTCGCAATGAAATCTGGCTTCAACTGGCCCAGACGCCATGAGCCGTATTGAGTAAACAGGTTACACCTTAGGCTTTTGTTCCAGCGGCAAGTTGGTCCGCAATGGCCGCTCTTGCACTTCACGTACCTGCACGTCGACCACCTCAGCGGGACTTGAGCGGCCTGCAGAGTCGGCGTCCATTGGGGGCCAGCCCCCCTGTTTGAATTGTCGGGTTGCCTGGCGAAAGTGGGAGAAGGTGGTGAACACTGCGGGCTTGCGGCCAGTCAATAAAGACCACAACGCAGTGAGCACCACAGCCCCAAGCACGGCTGTCAGCAGACTCAGGGCGAATACCCCTGCCGCTACAAACAGCAACAAGCGCAGCATGCTGCGAATGACACGACCCACAAAATCGAAGAGGAATTTCATACGCGCATTGTGCACAACAGGAATGACCCCGCGAAAACGCATCTACTTTCCGGTCATCAATGCTACGGCACCTGAGAAAGTGAATAAAACCGCTGGAGATGATGAACGGCCGGATGCAATGCGCTGACCGTGACCTGGTCAAAATCTGGCAGAAGTTGAACGCCTTGCGTTTTGACAACATCATGCTCAAGACAAAGCCGGTGTCGCCGTCACCGACGTGCCCCAAACCCCGTGCTACATTTGCTCGCATGACGTTGAAGTCCTCATCAGTTGACACATTTGTCAGTGCATTGCACTAACAAGACAACCGCAATCTGCAGTGGATAAGGGTCTTTGTGGTCGAGCGACACCGGTGTTTCCGAATACATTTTCCTAATTCGTTCATTGCTATATTCGCGCGTTCGAGTCAAGCTTTTCTGCTCAGAATACAGACATCAATATCAAGATGTAAGCGATCAAAGTAGAATTTTTCAGATATGACTCAACCCTCTCGAATCTATGCAATCGGCGATGTTCACGGCTGCGCGGCAGAGCTTGAAGCGCTGATTGATAGCCTAAAAATAGACGACAGCACGCTCGTGATTTTTCTCGGTGACTACGTCGATCGCGGATTTGAATCTCGACGCGTGATCGACCTCATTTTGGAGTTGCGCAAGCGTTGTCAGGTCGTTGCATTGATGGGAAATCACGAAGCGATGTTTCTTGATTTTCTTGAACGACCTGAAAGTGTCGGTGCCGGACTCTTTATTTTGAACGGCGGCGTCATGACGCTTGCGAATTATGCAGGTCCGGGCGGAACTTTTGACATTCCTCAAACCCATGTTGACTTCTTGCGCTCGCTCAAAATTTTTTATCAAACCGAGCATCATTTTTTCGTTCATGCCGGCGTGCCACTGAAGAAAAAACTTTCCGAGCTTGATCCAATTTTCGATCGTGAAACCTTGCTTTGGACGCGCGGCCCATTTTTAACGACAACAGAAAATTGGGGGAAACTCATTGTTCATGGGCACACACCGGGCCACTACCCGGAAGTGAATTCCAATCGAATCAATGTGGATACGGGCTGCGTATTTGGCGGCTCATTAACTGCGTTCGACGTAGGTGCAAACGATTTTATTTCAATCTTAAAGCACCCTGTTAAGAGCTTACCTGCGCCGGTGTTGGTCGATGAGTTGAAGCGAGTTTCCATACGCTTTAACGGTCGCATGCCGGTTAGCGCGGGAAAGCTGGGGCAGAAACGAACGACCTTTGAAACTCTGAACTACAACCAGTTTGGACTTCTCTTAAGTGAAGACAATGCGAGTTTTAGAAAGACGTTTGATCTGGGGGATATCGTCGAGGGGACGATAGGTGATGATCATCTAACTTCGATTGATTTCGAAGGGGTGATAGTTCGCAGTGAGAATCGTCAAGGACTTGTGCTTTATGGAGTGAAGCTGGATAAGGTCTCTAGGGAATCTCTGCAAAACCCAACACACTGAGCTTTGATTGGGCGACGCTACGTTTATGAAAAGCTAAGCAGTAAGGTATCCGAAAAAGAGTTTTTCTGAATCTTTAGAGGGGTTTCATTTCGGTACTTTGGGACGGCATTTGCGCGCCGACGTGCACCTGACCACGCGTGCGAGCCAATTCAACTTGGCGTTGACGTTCTGCAAAGCCTTGTTTTTGCGCTTCGGTTTTTTGGTCAAAGCAGTTTGGGCAGCTCACGCCTTTGATGTAGTGCGGTGATTGACGTTCAGTGTCACCCACGGGGTGGCGGCATGAGCGGCACAGCTCAAAAGGGCCAGGCTGTAGGCCGTGGCCGACGGACACGCGCTCGTCAAACACAAAGCATTCGCCTTCCCACAAGCTGTTGGCTTGGGGCACGGTCTCCAGGTATTTGAGAATGCCACCCTCTAGGTGGTACACCTCGTCAAAACCGAGTTGGCGCAGCAGGGCGGTGGATTTTTCGCAGCGGATGCCGCCAGTGCAAAACATGGCGACTTTGGGTTTCCCGCCCTGCGTGGTGTCTAGCGCACCGCCTGGGGCGGATTGCTCTGCTACCCACTGGGGTAAGTCGGCAAAAGTTTTAACGTTGGGGTCGAGCGCGCCTTTGAAGCTGCCAATCGCCACTTCGTAGTCATTGCGGGTGTCCACCACCACTACTTTGGGGTCGCTGATCAAGGCGTTCCAGGCTTCAGGCTTGACGTATTGGCCTGCCATTTGAGTGGGGTTAACTTCCGGCACGCCCAGGGTGACGATTTCTTTTTTCAGCCGCACTTTCATACGCAAAAAAGGTGGCGACTCAGACCAAGATTCTTTGTGCGCCAGATCGCTCAAACGTGGGTATGTGCGCAGATAGGCCAGTACCGCACGCACATCGGCCTCGGCCCCGGCAATCGTGCCGTTGATGCCTTCAGCCGCCAGTAGCAGCGTGCCTTTGATGCGATGGGCATCGCAGACGGTCTGCAAGGCTTGTTGGAGGGCGGGGGTGTCCTGCAACTCCACAAATTTGTAGAGCGCAGCGGTGAGGAACTTCGACATAGGCCGAAGTTTAAATCAGAGGGACAAAAACTTCACTGGCGCGTTTGCTGGGCAGCCCCATCTCAATCGCCAAGCTTTGAATGGCCTGAGCCAGCAGCTCGGAGACGCCATCAGGGTGGCGGTAAATCTCCATCCAGGTTTCCAAGCCGTCAGCGCTGGCGGGGCGTTGCATGAGTTCAATCTCAAGCAAAGGGTGTTGGGCTTGCAATTGAAGTTGAAAGTCGCGCACCCGTTGCACCCAGCTCGCATGTTCAGAGGCTTCAATTTTGTAGTAAACAAACAGGGTTTTATTCACGCGAATTTCCCATGCCCGACCAGCGGTTCACTAAATCAGTCTCGACATCAAACAAGTCCAGGCAGCGACCTACGGTGTGGTTCACCATGTCGTCCAGCGTCTTGGGCTTTGCATAAAAGGCTGGCATGGGCGGCATGATGATGGCGCCGTTTTCTACCGCCTGCGTCATGCTGCGCAAGTGGCCCGCATGCAGGGGCGACTCACGCACCATCAGCACCAGGCGGCGGCGCTCTTTGAGCACCACGTCCGCCGCGCGTGAGAGCAGGCTGGTGGTCGTGCCCCAAGCGATCTCGGACAGGGATCGAATGGAGCAGGGGGCGACCACCATGCCCATTGTTTTGAAGGAGCCCGAGGAGATGGACGCGCCGATGTTTTTGGCGTTGTGCACTTCACCGGCCAAAGCCTCAACCTGCTTGATCGTGAAATCAGTTTCAGCCGCGAGCGTGATGCGGGCAGAGTCACTCATCACCAAATGCGTCTCAATGTCCGTGCCTTGCAGCGCCTGCAAAATGCGAACGCCGTAAATGATGCCGGAGGCCCCGCTGATGCCGACAATTAAACGCCGGGGCGTTGCTGCAGTTTCAGTGCTCATCTTTCGCCTTGTGGATCGATGTGTAGGGTGGGTCTTGATCGGGGCGGAACTTGCTCTCGGCCTTCACGTCATTGCGCTGCTGGCCGTGGCTGATGACGCCGTTCTCCAGATAACGCCCGGTGGCGGCGCGCTTGGCCGCTTCTTCCCACTGGGGCAACCAATCGCCCAGCGAATAGCCAAACCAGGGCGCTTGCGGGCGCAGCTTGGGCAGGCCGAGTTCTTCCCAAATCGCTTTGGAGCGCAGCATGTAGTCTTTGGTCGGCAGGGCCAGCGGCGGCATGGCGGACTTCATGGTGGCGTCCATCAACAGGGTGGAGTCCTCGTCGCCATCGGCCTCGCGCTTGGGGCCGTGGCCTTGGCCGCGATGGTCCAGCGTGCGCACGTCTTCCACCGGGTTCATCCGGTAGGCCATGGCCCACAGCAGGGCGTCGGCGTTGTCGGGGTCGATGTCCTCATTCACGGCCACGCAAATCTTGCCGCAGTCGCCTTTGAAGAAGGCCGCACCATAGAGGGCGCGCCAGATCTCGGTTTTGGGGGTGTCGTTTTCAAAGGTGATCACGGTCACGCGCAAGAGACCGGTTAAGGGCTCGTGCAATGAGACGCGCTTTACGCCGCGAATGCCCAGCGCGTTTCTCAGGTGCGCCAAAAACAGCGGCTCGTAGGCCACGCGCTTAATCACGCTGGACTCACTGGGTGCGACTTGGCTTAGGTAAGACGGAATCACGGGCTTGAAGCGGTGCGTGATGGCGGTGATGGTCATGGGCAGGTTGAACTCTTCCAGCGCCACGTGACCGTGCGATTCACCAAACGGTGCTTCAGGCTCCAAGAACTCCAGGTCAATCTGGCCTTCGATCACGATCTCGGCCTGTGCGGGCACACGCAGCTTGACGGTGTGGGCCATTGTGACTTCAATCGGCGCACCGGCCAAGCCACCGGCCACGTCAAATTCATCCACCCCAATCGGCAATTTTTGAGGCCCCATAAAGGCCACGAGTGGCGGGCAGCCAAGCACGATGGCGCAGGGCATGGTTTTGTGGCCGGCCTTTTTCCAGGCTTGGTAGTGCAAGTAGCCACCGGCACCACCCACGCGTGTGGCCATGCGCACCACCAGACGATCCGGCGCTTTGAGCGCACAGCGGTAGGTGCCCATGTTCTGCACGCCGGTCACCGGATCCACCGTGATCACGTTGGTGGCAGTCAGCGTGGGGGCGCTGTCAAAACCGGGGGTGGAGATGGGGATGCTGAGCATGTCCAAACCCTTGCCTTCGCCTTGCAGATCCGCGCCTTCGTGAATCACTTCATGGCACTCGGCGTTTTCAACCATTTTGGGGGCGATGGGGTTGGCAATGGCGTGCGCCCATTTGGCTTGAATCTCGTCCACCGAGCAGCCCATGCCCACGCTGTAAATCTCGCGGTTGGCCGCCAGCGCGCCCACCACCACCGGAATGTCGTATTTACGGCCCTGGGCGTTGACGATGTTGGTGAACAAAAACGCTTTGCGCTCGCTCTCGGCCATGCCGCCGACAAATTGCCAGCGCACCAAGGGGTGCAGCTCGGAGTCTTTGTCGATAGGGCGATCAATGACTTGCAGCAGGCCGCGTTGTTTCAACGTTTCCAGGTGCTCGTGCAGATCGGGGTAGCCAGTGGTGTTTGTGCTCATGGGAAACGTGTGAAAAAATCGGGTCAAAAAAGGACTTAAACCAAGGGTAAAAGTCGGTAATTTCGTGCGCAGCTTAACCCAAACAATGCATGAGAAATCCTCATGCTTTTGTCTCCATGCCCTGCGCCATGAGGTTGATGGATTGCTCGGTGTCCAGGCCTTCTTGAGTGAGCCATTCGCAAAAGCTCTCCACCAGCGGATTCACCGCGCCAGTGGCAGCTGAGTTGGCGTAGTAACGGCGCTGGCGCGCGGCCAGCATGCCAAATGGCGTGCACAAACGCCCGGCGATGATGTCGTCGGCCACTAAAAACAATGGCACCAGCACCAGGCCTAAACCTTCGGCCGCAGCTTGCAGGGCGAAATACATTTGCTCAAAACGCAGCGAGCCTTCGCTCTGCAAACCAGGCACGCCAGTATCACTCAACCAAGTGGCCCAACTCAGCGGCTCGGTGTCATAGCCAATCAAGGTGTGGTGGGCCAGATCGGCGGGGGAGCGTAAGCGCCCTCGCTCCAGCAGATCAGGGTGGCAGACGGGCACAATGGTCTCCGTCATGAAGGGGGTGGATTTCACCTCGGCCGTCGGCTCGTTGGCCCCGCGAATGGCGATGTCGTAGCTGTGCTCAGAAAAATTCACCGGTGCTATCGAGGTAGAGAACTTGATCTCTACATCCGGGCGTTTGCGCTGGAACGTGGAGATGCGCGGGATCAGCCAACGCATGGTGAAGGTGGGCGGCGCGCTGATGCGCAAAGTGGTGGGGGAGGCCTGCTCCAGCAACTGCATGGCGGTCACCGCAATGCGGTCTAGTGCGGGGGTGACGGCTGTCAAAAATACACGGCCAGCCTCGGTTAACTTTAGCTGCGCCTGGGAGCGGCTGAACAAGGGCGTACCAAGCCAAGCCTCCAAAATCGCCACTTGCTTGCTCACCGCGCCGTGGGTGACCGACAGTTCAGCCGCCGCCTTGGTGAAGCTCACAAGCCGTGCAGCAGCTTCAAAAGCGCGCACGGCGTTCAGGGGGGGGAGTTTTCTCATGACGGGCGGCGAGTGAGGAGGGTGCGATGATAGAGTGTGAGAAATTTTAAGGTCGCGTGAATTTTATTGCATCCATCAAAGGATGTAATCAGGGATAATACCAGTCTAAATCTGAGGAGAGTTGCGTGAGATTTTGTGTGAGAAATAGTCAGCCCAATCAAACCCGCCCTTACGCCAAGGAGGCCCGGTGAAAGCGGCCCCCTTTGACTACGTCCGTGTGGACAGCACCGCCCAAGCGCTTGAGCTCTTGGCGCAGCACGGCATGGACGCAAAGCTTGTCGCAGGCGGGCAAAGCCTTGTGCCCATGATGGCCATGCGCTTGGCCCGACCAGCGCTGCTGGTGGATATCAACCGCTTGGCTGAGCTGAAAACTTTGACGTACAAAAGCGAGTTCGTCACAACCGGTGCGGGCGTGCGCCAACGCACTTTGGAAGACACCCCCGCGCTGGACGCCAGTCTGCCCCTGATGCGCAAGGCCCTGCGCTGGGTCGGCCATGCGCAAACGCGCAACCGGGGCACGGTGGGGGGCAGCTTGGTGCATGCCGATCCTTCTGCCGAGTTGCCCCTGACCGCTCTGGTGCTGGGCGCGACCATGCGCATTCAAAGCCAGGCTGAGGGTGAGCGCCATGTCAGCGCGCAAGACTTCTTCCTCGGCCCCATGTTCACTGCCGTGTCTGAGACCGAATGCCTGCTCTCCATCGATTGGCCCGTGTGGCAAGGCGCGCGCATCGCCGCTGCCTTTGAAGAAACCGCCATTCGCCACGGTGACTTCGCCATGGCCTCTGCCGCTTGCCAGTTGCAAGTGGATGCGAGCGGCGTGGTCACCCGTGCCAGCTTCGGTCTGGGTGGGGTGGACGGCGCACCGCTGGTCTTCCCCGCTTTGGCTCAAACCCTGTGCGGGCAACGCATGACGTCTGAACTGGCACAAGACCTGGCCCATACGGCAGCGAAAGAATCCAACCCCGGCAGCGACATTCACGCCACTGCCGAATACCGCCGCCATCTGGCGGGCGTGTTGCTTGCCCGCGTGTTGCAGCAAGCTGCGCAAGAAGCCAGTCAGGCCACATCATGAACAGCCCGCAAAAACTCCCCATCCAAATTACTGTCAACGGTGTCGTGCAACAACGCACGGTAGAGCCCCGCACCAGCTTGGTTGACTTTCTGCGTGAAGAGCTGGGCTTGACGGGCACGCACGTCGGCTGCGAACACGGTGTCTGCGGCGCTTGCTCGGTGCTGCTCGAAGGCGACCCGGTGCGCTCATGCTGCATGTTTGCCGTGCAGGCCGATGGCCAGAAGGTCACCACGGTCGAAGGCTTGGCCCCGCAGCGCGGGCAGCTCTCCAAAATTCAAGATGCGTTTTGCGAAAAACACGCCCTGCAATGCGGCTACTGCACGCCCGGCATGCTCGTGGCTTGTCACGCGCTGGTCAGCGTCACACCGCACCCCACAGAAGCGCAGGTGCGCGAGGCCATCAGCGGCAATCTGTGCCGCTGCACCGGCTACCAGCAAATTGTGGATGCCGTGATGCACGCCACCGCACCAGAGGGACAAGCCCATGTCTGAGTCCATCGTCAAACCTTCAGAAGGTTTCCGCTTCGTTGGCAAGCACCGCCGCGCGGTAGAGCACAAGCGCTTCGTCGTTGGCAAGGGCCGTTACGCGGCTGACATTCAACTGCCCGGCATGCTGCACATCGCCGTGGTCGCCAGCCCGCACGCCAGCGCCAAAATTGTGTCAATTGATGCCGCCGCCGCTTTGGCCTTGCCCGGTGTGCACGCGGTATTGACTGGCGACGAACTCTGCGCCGCTACCGAGCCCATGCTGCCCGGCGTGGATGCGCCGCAAGTCACGCGTTTTCCCCTGGCGCGCGGCGTGGTTCGCTACTGCGGCGAATGGGTGGTGGCGGTCGTGGCCGAGACGCGTGCCCTGGCCGAAGACGCGGCTGAGCTGGTTCAGGTGGACTACGAGACCCTGCCGCACACGATAGAGCCCGAAGCCGCCACCCAAGCCGACGCACCGCTGGTACACCCGCACTTCGGCACTAACATCATCTTCCACCGCAAATTCGTTTGGCCCGCCGCCAATGGCGAGACACCCGATCAGCAGTTTGCCCAGTGCGATCACTCTTTGAGCTACCGCGTGCGCTGGTCGCGCAACGCCACCGTGCCGATTGAAACCTTTGGTGTGGCGTGCTCGTGGAATGACGCGACTGAGGTGATGGATGTGTGGGCCTCCATCCAGATGCCCAAGTACCCCGACCAATTGGCCAAGGCTCTGCGCCTGCCCAACAACGCGGTGCGCGTGCACTTTGACGTGGACGTGGGCGGCAGCTACGGTGTCAAACGCGGCCTCAAGCACACCATTCTCGTGGGCTACTTGGCTAAGAAGCTGGGCCGCCCAGTGCGCCTGATTGAAGACCGCCTGGAGAACATGCGCGGTGGCGACATGCAGGGGCCCGACCGCATTTTTGACGTGACCCTGGGCTTCAACGCCGACGGCATCATCCGCACCATGCGCATGCGTGCGCTGGACGACATCGGCGCTTACGCCGGTCGCTCGCCACTGCAACTGGGCAAGCCCGTGGGCGCCATCGTCGGGCCGTACCGCATTCAGAGCGTGGAATACGACGCCATGGCGGTGATGACCCACAAGACCCCGCAAGAGGCGGTGCGCGGCTTTGGCCAAGCCCCCACCAACTACGCGATTGAAACCGGCATCGACAAGGTGGCGCGTTTCTTGAAGCTGGACCGCGTGGACTTGCGCAAGCGCAACCTGATTGGCAAAGACGAGTTCCCCTACCTCATCCCCAGCGGCACCTCGTATGACTCCGGTGACTACGCCACCGTGCTGGACAAGGCCTTGAACGCAGCGCCCTTGGCAGCCATCATGCAAGAGCGCGATGCCCTGCGTGCCAAGGGCCTGCTGGCAGGCATCGGCATCTCCACCTGCCTAGAGCCCTCGGGCGGCAACTCGTCGTTCGAGCCGCTGTTCAACCCCAAGAACGAGACCACCACTTGGATGGAATCTTGCCTGGTGCGCATCGACCTGGGCGGCACGGTCACGGCCTTGATGGCCACGTCCAGCTCCGGCCAGTCGCATGAAACTTTGGTTTCCACCGTGGTCGGCGAGGTGTTGCACCGCCAGCCCGACAGCATTCGCGTGCTGCACGCCGATTCGCTCAATGCCTTGCCGTCCAACAGCCCGGTCGGCAGCCGCATGGCCATCATGCTGGGCGGCGCGGCGGCGGGTGCGGCCAAGAAGCTGCGGGCCAAGTTGCTGCTGATTGCCGCGCACAACCTGGGTGTGTCGCCAGCCGAGCTGGACTATGACGGCGGCAACGTCATCGTCAAGGCAGAGCCCGCGCGCAGCATGAGCTGGGACGCCCTGGTCGAAATCGCCCACCGCAAGTTCCACAAACTCCCCGCCGATATGGAGCCCGGCCTGCAAGAAAAATTTGTCTGGGAAGTGCCCACCGGTGGCCAAATGCCCACCTTGGACGGCCGCGTGCAGATGTACCCTTGCCACTCGTTTGAGGCCCATGTGGTGCTGGCCAGCATCGACCCAGACACCGGCAAAGTCACCATTCACCGCTACGTCTGCGGCCACGACTGCGGCGTGATGATCAGCCCAGACGTGGTGCACGGCATGACCTATGGCGGCATCGCCCATGGCTTAGGTGCGGCCTTGATGGAAAAATTTGAGTATTCCGATGAAGGCCAGTTACTCAGCGGCACGTTCATGGACTATTTAATCCCCAGCTCACAAGAAGTGCCCGCCATCACCATCGTTGACCACTGCACGCCATCGCCCTTGACCGAATTTGGTCAGAAGGGCTCGGGCGAGGCCGGTTACCTCGGTAGCCCAGCGGCCATCGCGAGCGCGGTGAACGACGCTTTGGCGATGCGCGGTGCTCGTATTGATGGTTTGCCCATGACGCCGCAGGCTATTTGGAATGCGTTGCGTTTGGCTAACTGATCATTGACGATTCCGCTTATGTTTCCTCGCGATATCTAATTGTTTATGGCTGCTTCCTCGCTTCTTAAGTCATCTCGCGCTGTGTTATCGCGGAATCAGGCCGACGGCGCACTCTGCTCCGTGAATGTCCCCCGGCCTTTGGCCTCCTCCTTAATTTCGCTGCGCAGAGCGCGCCAACGACCTGATCCTGCGAGCTTGGCCGGTACTCAACCGTTGACCGCCCAGATGCTCGCTGCCTTGGCGCTTGGGGTGAACGGCGTAGCGACATCAAGGAGGAGCCCGAAGGGCGGGGGACAGTCGCGGAGCTGTTTACCCCAAGTGCCAAGACGTACAAAACTCAATGCACCCCATTGCCCCAATAGGCTCACAACATAACCCATGACAACGAATACCCAACACCTCCGCATCCCCGGCCCCGCCGGTGACATCGCGCTCACAGTCCAGGGTGCAACAGATGCCCCCGCCGTCTTCATGACCCACTCCATCCTGTCCTCCAGCATGATGTGGGACGAACAAGCCGCGCTGCTGGCTGCCCATGGTTTTAGAACCATTCGAGCCGACACGCGCGGCCACGGCAACTCGCAGTCTGGCAAGGCCCCCTACACCATGGGCGACTTGGTGGCCGACACGGTCGCCGCCCTCGACGCCTTGAAGATCGAGCGTGCCCACTACATCGGCCTGTCGCTCGGCGGCATGAGCGGCTTGGGTCTGGGCATTGCCCATGCAAATCGCTTGTTGAGCCTGTGCATCTGTGACGCGCGTGCTGACGCGCCCCCTGCGGTTGCCGCCCCGTGGGACGAGCGCATCGCTATCGCTTTGAAAGAAGGCTGTGCCGCGCTGGCCCAGCCCACGATTGAGCGCTGGTTTGGTAAGGCGTTTTTGGATGCCAATCCTGCCGTCGCTGATCGCTTCCGTGACACGGCCTCTAAGACCTCGGTCGATGGTTTTATTGGCAGTGCCCGCGCTATTCAGGGCATGGACTACGTGGCTCAGTTGTCAGGTATCAGCACGCGCACCACGCTGATCGTAGGGGCCAATGACGGCCCGCTGCCGCAAGCGATGAAAGACATTCAAGCCCTCATCCCCGGAGCGGCCCTCGAAGTCATACCCGGCTCGGGCCATTTGCCTAACATCGACAATCCGCAAGCCTTTAACGCCGCCATGCTGCGGCACTTTGCATAAACTATCAGTACATCTACGGAGACCTAAAAAATGCACCCCCATCTCATCATCCAACAAGACGGTCGCCTGCTGCGCGTCACCTTCAACCGCCAGCCCGACAACGGCGTGTCGGACAGCATGGCTGCGGCCCTGACCACTGTGCTGTCCACCGCGCATGAAACCTCAGACGCTGTGCTGTTGCGCAGCGCTGGCCCCGACTTTTGCACGGGCCGCGTGCGTGACGCCGAAGCCCCCCCATCGCCCGAGGCCTATGCCCGCCGCGCCGAGTACGACTCCATCTTCGGCAGCTACAAATCCATACGCGCCTGCCAAGTGCCGGTGATTGGCGCTTTTGAAGGCCGCGTCATGGGCTACGGCACGGCTGTGGCGGCCATTTGCGACGTGTCTTTTGCCAGCGACACCGCCACTTTCAACATCCCCGAGATCGAGCACAACGTCATGCCCACCATGGTCATGTCCGCCGTGTATGACCGCATGAACCGCAACGCCATCATGTGGATGGCCTACACCGCAGAATTCATCAGTGGCGAGCGCGCTTTGACCTACGGCTTGGTCTGCCAAGTCGTAGAAAGCAGCAAGTTCAACGCCGAAGTCGAGCGCTTCTGCCAAGTCCTGCTCAGCCGCCCCCGCCCCGCCATCCTGGGTCTCAAGGAGTACATGCGCGTCGCCCCGCGCATGGACGAGCAAGGTGCTCACGACTATGCTCGAACCCTGCACTCGATGGTCAATACCTCGGCTGCGATGAAGAAAAAACACTGATTTCAACTAAGGTTCACCATGGAAATCACCGGAACACAAACCATCCCCGCATCCCGCGACGTCGTGTGGGCTGCCCTGAACAACCCTGAGGTGCTCAAGAAGTGCCTGCCCGGTTGCGAGTCGGTCGAGGCCACCACGCCTGAGGAGTTCAAGGTCGTCGTCGTCACCGCCATCGGCCCGCTGCGCGCGCGCTTCAACGGCGTGCTGCGCATGAGCGAGATCAATGCGCCCGAGTCTTGCGTCATGGTGTTTGAAGGGCAGGGCGGGGCGGTCGGTTTCGCCAAAGGTTCGGCCACAGTCAATTTGAAAACAGTGGCTGAAGGTACTGAGCTGAACTACGCCGCCAAGGCGCAAATCGGTGGCAAGCTGGCGCAGGTGGGCTCGCGGCTGATCGACAGCGTTGCAAAGAAAATGTCAGATGATTTTTTCAAAGCCTTTCGTAAACAGCTCGCCCCAGCCGATGAAGTGGCAGCGGCTGCGAGCCCAGCGCCCACATCAACAGCGCTGACTACACAAGACGCGACACCACACGCCGTGAAGGCACCTGCGAATGCAGTGGCTCCCACGACCTCAACGCCTTCACCCAGTGCGGCAACCCTTGTACCTGGTTGGTGGCTAATCGTCGCGGCTTTTGTGGGATGCGCGACCACGCTGGCCGGTGCGTTGCTGATTCGGTAATTCAACTCTCGCATCGAGCACATCAACCAGGACGCTTGCCATGAACTACAGCACTGATTTCCCGAGCCTGCGCGGCCAAGTCAGCTCAGAGGAATGGCAAGCCCGCGTCGAGCTGGCCGCTTGCTACCGGCTGGTCGATCAGCTCGGCATGACCGATCTGATCTACAACCACATCACCTCCAAAATCCCCGGCACCGAGCACCTGCTCATCAACCTGTATGGTCTGCTGTACAAGGAAATCACGGCGTCGAGTTTGGTGAAGATTGATCTGGCGGGCAACATACTGGCCAAGCCCGACACCGACTACGGCATCAACCGCTCCGGCTACGTGATTCACGGTGCGATTCACGAGGCGCGTGCCGATGTGAACTGCGTGATGCACACCCACACCCGCGCCGGCCAAGCCGTGGCCAGCATGAAGTGTGGCCTGATGCCGATGACGCAGACCTCCATCCGATTTCATGGCCACATCGGTTACCACGACTTTGAAGGCCCCTCCATTGACCTGGCCGAGCGCGTCGCCCTGGTGCGCGACCTGGGCCCGCATGACGCGATGATTTTGCGCAACCACGGCTTGCTCACCTGCGGGGCCACGGTGCCGCAGGCCCTCAACACCATGTACCAGCTAGAGATGTCGTGCCGCGCTCAGGTGGACGCTATGGCCGCAGGCGCAGAGATCACGCTGCCCACAGCAGCCGTGTTAGAGCACACCGCTCATCTGTACCAGCCCGGCACACGCCGCCCCTACGGCGTGCTGGAGTGGCCCGCCATGATTCGCCTGCTAGAGGCCGAAGGCAAAAACTCAGGCTACCCGCGCTACGACGCTTGAGGTGAGGCGCACGGTGCGACTTGTGCGCCGGGTAGTCGGGTAGTGCGAGGTGATTGAGAAAGCAACAATAGAGAAGCTGTGATGACGATCAAAAAAATCTACATCCTCGACGCCTTCCACGAAGCCGGTATCGCCCTGGCTCGCCAGCACGCGCAGGTGGTGTGCTGGCCCGACCCGGCCACGAAGAACTGGCCCGAAGAAGCCGACGGCGTGATGACGCGCATGACGCCCATCACTGCTGAGCAACTGGCGCGCGCTAGAGGTGTAAAAGTGATCTGTAAGCAGGGCGTGGGTTACGACACGATTGACCTCGCCGCCGCCCAGCAATACGGCATCCCCATCAGTCGCACGCCGGGCGTGAACAGCGAAGCGGTGGCCGAGATGGCGTTTGCGCTGGCGCTCTCAGTCACCCGCCGCGTGACCCGCTTTGACCGCATGCTGCGCGCGGGTGAGGAGATCGTGCGGCCTAAAAACTTGGCGATTCAGATGCAGGGCAAGACGGTGGGCATTGTCGGCATGGGCAACATCGGCACGCGTGTGGCGCGCAAGTGGCTAGGTGCCTTTGATGCAAAAATTTTGGCCTACGACCCGCACGCCCCGGCTGACGCCTGGGCCGATCTGCCGCACACCCGCGTAAACAACTTGGCCGACATGCTGCCCCAGGTGGACTTGCTCACGTTGCACCTGCCCTTGACGCCCGAGAGCCGCTACATGGTGAGCGCGCCTGAGCTGGCCCTGATGAAGCCAGACGCGGTGTTGGTCAACGTCTCACGCGGCGGTTTGGTGGATGAGCAGGCGCTGTACCTTTCCCTGAAAGCAGGCCACCTTTTTGGCGCGGGTCTGGATGTGTTTGAGGTCGAGCCTCCGCCCGCGGATCACCCGTTGCTGTCGCTGCCTAACTTCGTTGGTACACCGCACGCTGCGGGTGGCACGTTTGAAACGCAGGAGCGCAGTTCGTTGCAAGTGGCACAGCAGGTGATTGATGCGATCAACGGGTTGCCGGTTGCGCATCGCGTTGTTTGACCTGTGTTTCTTCAATCATGACTTGCTACTTCTCGTTCATGCCGTGTCTGCCGGCTGCTTCGCGGGATCGGGCCGCCGCCGCACTCTGCTCCGCGAATGTCCCCCGCCCTTCGGGCTCCTCCTTGATTTCGCTGCGCAGAGCGCGCCACCGGCCCGATCCTGCGAGCCGGACGAGTGAGCCACCGACGCATACCCACCATGCTCGATGCCCAAGCGCTTGGGGTGAGTGGCGTAGCGAAATCAAGGGGGAGCCCGTAGGGCGGAGGACATTCGCGGAGCTACTTACCCCAAGTGCGCCGAGGCGTACACAAGCCAGCAGTCTGGCTATTGGTGTCGTGAATTTCAGAACGATTAATTAAGCCAAGGACTAAAAGAATGAACACAATAACCGATTACTCAAGGCCGTCATTCACCAAGGTGCTGATTGGCGCGATGCTATTGGCCTTCACCCTGGGCAATGTCCAAGCACAAGACAGCAAACCCATCCGCATCATCGTCCCCTTCGCACCCGGTGGCAGCAACGACATCGTGGGCCGCACCATGGCGCAGCAGTTGTCGGTGCGGCTCAAGCGCAATGTGATTGTGGAGAACCGGGCCGGTGGCGGTGGCAGCGTGGGCTCTGAAATGGCGGCGCGGGCCGAGGCCGATGGCAGCACGCTGCTGTTGATTTCGTCCACCTTTGCGATGAACCCCTCCATCATGAAACTTAGCTACGACCCGGTCAAATCCTTCACCCCAGTGGCCATGCTGGGCATGGGGCCGAGCGTGCTTGCCGTGCCCACCAGCCTGCCTGTGAACACCGTCAAAGAGCTGGTGGACTATTCCAAAAAGAACCCAGGCCGCGTCAACATTGGCACGGCGGGTGTGGGCAGTTTTCAGCACTTCGCCATTGAGCTGTTCAAGACCCGCAGTGGCGCGGACTTGACGGTGGTGCACTACAAAGGCGGCAGCCCCGCGCTGACCGATCTGGCGGCGGGCCACATTCAGGTGTCGCTGGGCAGCTTGATTCAAATCCAACCCTTTCTCAAATCTGGCCGCATCAAGCTCTTGGCCATCGCAGGCCCAAGCCGCGCTGCCATGGTGCCGACTGTGCCAACCTTGAAGGAAGAGGGCATTGATGTGGACGCCAGCAACTGGTGGGCGCTTCTGGCCCCCACCGGCACGCCCAGCGCCTTCGTCGAGCTGCTGCACCGTGAAGCCAACGCCGTACTGGCCGATGCGGATATGAAAAAACGCTTCACCAACGAGGGCGCAGAAGCCATGCCCATGACGCGACCCGAGTTTGAAAAGTTCTTGGTGAGCGAGACCGCCAAGTGGGCGCGATTGGCCAAAGAAACCGGCATCAAAGCAGAATGACGCTGCTCGTTCAACCTATCAACGCCGTGCTCGGCGCGGAAGTTTCTGGCCTTGACCTGAGTCAGCCCCTGGATGCCGCGACCCGCCAGCAGCTTAATGCGCTGTTCGCCCAGCACGCGGTGCTGGTGTTTCGCGATCAACCCTTAACGCCACCGCAGTTCATGCAAGCCGCCGAAGTGTTTGGTGAGTTGATGCCGCAGCAAATCAAAAAATTCGCCTTGCCTGACTACCCACTAGTGGGTGCGAATTCCACCCTGGATTTACCGCGCAAAAACGGCAAGCTGCAAGTACGGGGCGAGAACTACCACACCGACCACTCCAACGAAGTGACCCCGCCCAAGTCCACAGCGCTCGTCGCGGTGCAAATTCCTTCGCACGGCGGTGACACGCAGTTTGTGGATGTGCGCCGTGCCTACGCGGATTTACCGCTGGCGCTGAAAGAAAAAATCGCTTCCCTGCGCTCCCTGCATGTGCATGAGAGCAGCCGCAGCCCGCGCAGTTTTGCCAAGCTCAGCGCCGAGCAGATGGCAGCCATTCCCCACACCGCGCAACCGCTGGTGATTCGCCACCCTGTGAGCGGCGTGCCTGCGCTGTACCTCAACACCGGGCGCATGGAGGGGGTGGTGGGCATGCTTGAGGACGAAGGCTTTGCGCTGATCGACGCGCTGTACCTGCACGCCACCCAGCCCTGCTACGAGTACCGCCATCAATGGCGCGTGGGCGACTTTGTGATCTGGGACAACCGCAGCGTAATGCACCAGGCCAACGCCGACTACGACCCCGAAGAGTTTCGCTACCTTTACCGCGTGATGCTCAAGGGCGATGCACTCACCTCTGCGTTCGCGTCCACCTGAAAGTCTGGAAACATCCCATGAAAAAATGCCTCACTTTGTTGATCTGCGCCTTGGCGCTGACGTCTGTTCAGGTTCATGCACAAACGCAAGCGGCATGGCCTAGCCGCCCTATCAAACTGCTTGTGCCTTACCCACCCGGCGGTTCGACAGACATCCTGACCCGATTGCTGGGGCAAAAGCTCTCCGAGACTCTGGGCCAAGCCGTGGTGATTGAGAACAAAGGCGGAGCCAGTGGTGGCGTGGCGGCGAGCTATTTTGTGAAGTTGCCCGCCGACGACCACGCCTTCATGGTGGCCTCGCTGCCCATGATGGCCATCAACCAATACCTCTACAAAAAACTGGGTTACGACCCCGATACCGATCTGCTGCAAGTCGGGCTGATCGGCCAGACCCCTAACGTGATTGTCGTACCCAGCAGCTCAGCCGTGACGTCTCTCAAGGCCTTGGCAGAGCAGGGCAAGGCCAGCGCCAAGCCCTTGGCCTATTCCAGCTCCAGCGTGGGCAGCGCGGGCCATTTGCTCAATGAGTTGTTCAAAACCACAGCAGGTATCGAGTTTTTGCACATTCCCTACCGGGGCAACAGCCCCGCCATGGCCGCGCTGTTGGCGGGCGATGTGCAGTTCACCACCGACAACCTGACGCAGTTATTGCCGCAGATTCGCGCAGACAAGTTGCGCCCGCTGGCGGTGACCTCGGCCAAGCGCTGGTTTCAGTTGCCCGATGTGCCTACGGTGGCGGAAAGCGGCTTTCCCGCCATGACGACCAGCGCCTGGTTTGGTCTGGTCGCGCAAGCCAAAACCTCACCTGAGGTGGTGGCACGCATGAACCGGGAGCTGACGGCGATTCTGAAAAATCCAGACTTTGTGGCCAAGCTGCGCGAGGTGAGTTTTGAGGCCCTGCCGGGCACACCGCAAGACATGGTGGCGGCCTCTGTGCGCGAACGGGCTCAGTGGAAACGAGTGATTGAGACCTCGGGTGCGACCGCTGATTGAAGCGGGCGCAAACAAATTGCCCATGAACAACGCACCGCAAGTTCAAACGCCCCGCACCGGCGGGCAAATCGTCGTTGATGCACTCTTGCAGCACGGCGTGGACACCGCCTTCACCGTGCCCGGCGAGAGCTTCTTGCCCATTCTCGATGCCTTGCACGATGCGCGCGAGTCGGTTCGCCTGATCGTTTGCCGCCATGAGTCCCCGGCCTCGCACATGAGCGAGGCCTACGGCAAGTTGACGGGCAAACCTGGCATCTGCCTGGTGACGCGCGGACCCGGTGCGACGCAGGCCAGCATTGGCGTGCACACCGCCGCGCAAGATTCCACGCCTATGATCTTGCTGGTGGGGCAGGTCAATTCCCAGTACCTGGGGCGTGAAGCTTGGCAAGAGATTGACGTGGCCCGCGTGTTCGGCCCCATCGCCAAATGGGCCACGCAGATTGAGCGCGTGCAGGACATCCCCGCTGTGATGCGCGAGGCCTTTCACATCGCCACCTCAGGGCGCCCCGGCCCGGTGGTCATCGCTATGCCTGAAGACATCTTGTATGAGCAGGCGATAGTCTCTGATGTGGAGCCTCAGCCACGTGTGCCTGCACTGGCATCAGCGGCACAACTCACCAGATTGCAAGAGATGCTGAGCCGCGCGGCCCGCCCGCTGATGATCTTGGGCGGCAGTGGCTGGAGTCCCGCCTCCTGCGACGCGATGCGCCAATTCATCGAGCGTTTTGAGTTGCCGGTCTGCACCAGTTTCAGGCGGCAAGACCTGTTTGACAACCTGCACCCCCAGTATGCAGGCAGCTTGGGTATCGGTGTGGCAGAGCAGCTAGCGCAGCGGGTGCGTGAGGCCGATTTGATTCTGGCCTTTGGCACGCGCCTGGGTGAGACCACCACGTCTGAATACCAGTTGCTGCAAGCGCCCCGGCCTGTGCAAACCCTCGTCCACATGCACAGCGGCGCAGACGAGTTGGGCCGCGTTTACCAAGCGGATCTGGCCATTCATGCGGACATGCCTGCCTTTGCCCATGCTTTGGCGCAACTGCAAGCACAGGAATCAAAGCCGTGGGCACAGGCGGTGATAGCTGGACATGACGACTACCTGCAAACGCTAGCCCCCACGCCCATGCCCGGTGCGCTCAACATGGCCGAGGTCGTGACTTGGTTGCGCCAGCGCCTGCCCGCCGACAGCATCATCACCAATGGGGCAGGCAACTACACCTCGTGGGTGCATCGCTTTTACGCTTGGCGTCAAACACAAACTCAGTTGGCCCCCATCAGCGGGGCCATGGGCTACGGCGTGCCAGCAGCCATCGCCGCGCAAGTGGTGTACCCACAGCGCACCGTGGTCTGCTTTGCCGGTGATGGCTGCTTTTTGATGAGCGGCCAAGAGCTGGCCACCGTCCGCCAATACAAGTTGCCCATCGTCTTCATCGTCGTTAACAACGGCATGTACGGCAGCATTCGCATGCACCAAGAGATGAACTTCCCTGGCAAAGTGTTTGCCACAGATCTGGAAAACCCTGATTTCGTGGCGCTCGCAAAGGCGTATGGTCTGCACAGTGCCTTGGTGGAATGCACGCAGGACTTTGCGGCAGCCTTTGAAAATGCCGTCAACTGCGGCGGCGCGGCCTTGTTGGAGTTGCGGATTGACCCCCAAGCCATCACCCCGCGCACCACGTTGGCGGCTTTGCGTGAGAAGGCATTGCGAAAGTCATGAGTAAGTCAGTCAATGAATTGTCATTCCCGCGAAGGCGGCAATCCAGTCCCCCTCCCGTTTTGAAAAAGAAAGTCATCATGAAAAAAATCTCTTTAGCCCTGCTCATCTCAGCCGTCGCCACGCTCAGCGGCTGCGCATCCTTGAGCCAAGATCGGATTGCACAAATCGTCGCCAGCCCAGATCGCTCCGCCGCTGACAAAACCAACGACATTCGGCGCAAACCCGAGCAAATGCTGGCTTTTATTGACATCAAACCTGGCATGGTGGCACTGGACTTGAGCGCGGGCGGCGGCTACACCAGCGAATTGCTGGCCCGCGCGGTCGGGCCCAATGGACGCGTCTATGGACAAAGCACGGTGCGGCCTCCCAGCAACCCACCTCGGCCCACATCAGCTCAATTATTGGCAGCGCGCGCAAAAAATCCTGCTGTCTCTCACATCGTGGCGGTGGTCCAGCCCTTTGAAGACCCGGCACCCTCGGCGTTGGCAGCGGGTGGGATAGACGTGGTGACCTTGATGTTTAACTACCACGACCTGGGCCTCATGGGTGTAGACCGGGCTCGTATGAACAAAGCTGTATTTGCTGCGCTTAAGCCCGGCGGCATCTACGTGATTGCTGACCACTCAGGCCGACCCGGCACGGGCATTTCAGAGGCGGGTACGCTGCACCGCATTGAAGAAGCGTTTCTGGTTAAGGAAGTAGAGGCTGCGGGTTTGAAATTTGTTGCGCAAGGCAATTTTTTGCGTAATCCGGCTGACCCACGCGACAAAAACACGCCCAACCCACCCATGCCTAAAGATGAGTTTGTGGTGAAGTTTGTCAAACCTTAAAGCTTGCCTTTCACCTTTAAAAGCATAAAAACCAGGATACAAACATGCTGAAAGTCAGACGATATTTCATCCAAATTTTGGGGTTGATGTTGGCGCTGAGCGTGAGCACAGCCGCGCTGGCCCAGCGGGTTGAAGGCGCGCCCGGTGCAGGCCCGCGCTACATGGTCGATCCGTATTGGCCTAAGACGCTGCCCAATAACTGGATATTGGGCCAAGTGGCCGGTATCGCCACCGACAAGGACAACAACATCTGGGTCATCCATCGTCCTTTGACGCTGACCGACGATGAGCGCGGTTCAACCCTCACACCCAAGCGCTCCAAGTGCTGTAGCGCTGCACCGCCCGTGCTCAAGTTTGATGCGGCGGGCAATCTGCTCACCGCATGGGGTGGGGTGGGGCAGGGCTATGACTGGCCCAAGAACGAGCACGGTATTTACCGCGACCCGAGCGGCAACGTGTGGGTGGGTGGCAATGCCAATACCGACCACATGCTGCTCAAGTTCACCTCCGAGGGCAAGTTCTTGCTGCAAATAGGCAAGCCCGGTGCCAGCCTGGGCAGCAACGCGCCAGACCAGTTAGGCCGCCCCGCGCACATGGAGGTGGATGCCTTAGCGAACGAATTGTTTGTGGCCGATGGCTACCAGAACCGGCGCGTGGTGGTGTTTGATGCCACGACCGGGGCCTACAAGCGACACTGGGGTGCGTATGGCAAGAAGCCAGACGACACCAAGATCGCCGACTTCAACACCGAGTCCCCGCAATTTGCCAACCCGGTGCACTGCGTGCGCCAGACCCGCGACAACCTGCTATACGTGTGTGACCGCATGAACAACCGCATCCAGGTGTTTCGCAAAAACGGCGAGTTCGTTCGCCAGTTTGTGCTGGAACCTAACACCAAAGGCTCAGGCTCGGCTTGGGACTTGATCCCCACCGAAGACGCCGATCAGCGCTATCTGCTGGTGGCCGATGGCACGAACAACGAGGTGCACATCCTGCTGCGCGCAACCGGTGAACGCCTGGGCTCGTTTGGCCGCCCAGGGCGTCAGGCTGGGGACTTCCATTGGGTGCACAACATTGCGCTGGACACGGAGGGTAGCGTCTATACCTCTGAGGTAGATACCGGTAAACGGGTGCAACGTTTCAAGCGGATTCAATAAAGAATTGTCAGTAGTACCTCGTATCTATCGATTGAATTGAACCCATAAAATACCATCACAACGAATAACTTTGGAGATCATATGACTGCTGACAATTTCAACTCACACACTCGCCGCGATATTTTGCGGACTGCCGCTGCCAGTGCAGTCGCATTGCCTTTTTTTGGGCATGCGCAATCTACTTGGCCCAGTAAACCTGTGACTTTGATCGTGCCTTTCCCAGCCGGTGGCGGCACCGACGCTTTTGCTCGACCCTTAGCAGCCCAATTTGCCAAGAACACGGGCCGTCAGTTGATTATCGACAACCGGGGCGGAGCAGGGGGTAATTTGGGGGCGGGCATTGCTGCCAAGGCGCAACCCGATGGCTACACGTTGTTCATGGGCGCAGTTCACCACGCGATTGCGCCGTCCATGTACCCCAAGCTGGACTACGAATTGGAGAAAGACTTCATCCCCCTGGCGCTGGTGGCCAACGTGCCTCAGGTCTTGGTGGTGAACCCCAAACGAGTCCCTGGTGACTTCAAAGCCTTTTTGGCACAGTTGCGCAAGAGTCCCGGCAGCATGAACTACGGCTCAGCTGGCAGTGGCACTTCGCACCATTTGGCAGGCGAGCTCTTCAAGCAGCAGACCAAGACCTTCATCACCCACATCCCATACCGTGGCGCAGGTCCAGCCTTGCAAGACCTGATCTCGGGCAATGTGGACATGATGTTTGATGGCCTGGGTTCGTCGGCTACCCACATCAAAGGCGGCCGCATCAAGGCCTTGATGGTGTCGGGTTTGAAGCGCAACCCCGCTTTCCCCGATGTGCCGTGTGCAGGGGAGTTGGGCTTGCCAGATTACACCGTCACCAGCTGGTACGGAATTTGGGCGCCGAAGGGCACGCCCGCTGATGTGCAGGCGCGCGCGGTTGAAGAAATTCGAAAAGCCGGTTTGTCGGACGAAGCCAAGGCGGTCTGGGCCAATCAGGGCGCTGAATTCAGCAGTTTCACCCCGGCGCAATTTGGGCAGTTCATCAACGCGGAAATCAAGCGCTGGGCTAACGTGGTGAAACTCTCGGGCGCGAAGTTGGATTGATCATGGCAGGACCACTTTCACACATTCGTGTTCTCGATCTCTCTCGTGTTTTGGCCGGCCCCTGGGCTGGGCAAAACATGGCCGACTTGGGGGCAGAAGTCATCAAGGTGGAGCGCCCTAAAACAGGCGACGACTCTCGTGCCTACGGCCCGCCTTGGATGAAAGACGAGCAAGGCAAGGAGACCAGCGAAGCCGCCTACTTCATGGCGGCCAATCGTGGTAAAAAATCCATTACCGTCAATCTGACCCACCCTGAGGGGCAGGCCTTAGTGCGCGAGCTGGCGGCCAAGTGCGATGTGCTGATTGAGAACTACAAGGTGGGCGACCTGGATCGCTATGGCCTGGGCTACAAAGACTTGTCCAAAATCAACCCCGGCTTGATTTACTGCTCGGTCACAGGTTTTGGGCAGACCGGCCCTTTCCGTGAAAAACCTGGCTATGACTTCATGGCCCAGGGCATGGCCGGGCTGATGAGTGTGACCGGTATCCCTGACGGTGAACCCGGCGGCGGGCCCATGCGCGTAGGTGTGCCAGTGATCGACATCTTCACCGGCATGTACGCCACCATTGGCATCAACGCGGCACTGGCGAACCGTGCCGTGACGGGCTTGGGTCAGCACGTGGATGTGGCCTTGTTGGACTCCTGCATTGCTTTGCTGGCCAACCAGGGCATGACTTACCTGTCAACCGGTGAGTCGCCCCAGCGCCTGGGCAACACGCACCCATCTATCGTGCCCTACCAGGTGTTCCCCACCTCTGACGGATCGGTGATTTTGGCCTGTGGCAATGACAATTTGTTTGCCAAGTTTTGTGCGGCAGCCCATCGCGAAGATTTGCCGCAAGACGAGAGATTCACCAAAAATGCCAACCGCGTAAAGCACCGCGCCACCTTGGTGCCTGTCCTAGAAGACATCTTCAAACAGCGAAGTACTGAAGACTGGGTGAATGCACTAGAGACGGCGGGCGTGCCGTGCGGCCCCATCAATACCGTTGCGCAAGCCTTTGCCAACCCGCAGGTGCAGTCGCGTGGCATGCAGATTCAGCTACCCCACCCGTTGGCGGGTCAAGTGCCGCTGATGGGTAGCCCGATGAAGTTCTCCGGCACACCGATTGAGCACAAGTTAGCGCCACCCGTGTTGGGTCAACACGCAGAGGAAATTCTGGAACAGGTCTTGGGCATGGACGCGCCAGCCCGCGAGAAGCTGCGCGCCTCTGGCGCGATGTCGGCCTAGCACCAGCACCAAGCACCAGCAACAGGCGCTTGATGCTTCTGTGCCCGTGTGAGGCCATCACGATCAAAGCGCATTTGTGCTTTTTGGGAGCGGTAATCACTTGTTCACTCACCAAGTCGCTTCGCTCGGTGATGGCTTTTTTTCACGCCTTTAGCTAAGGCAGAAGTGCCAATTGCGGCCACAACAGCTTGCCCTTGGCCAGCCCATTGTTTTTCGACCCGTTCAATGTGATGGAAATATGGCTCTTGAGAATCGCAAGGATTTTTTCTTCAAGTTTGAAAAAAGTGAACGGACTAACTATCGTTGAATAGTTTGTTTGAGAGTGCTTAGTGGTTTAAAACCGAATGCCAGCCGGGTTTTCAGGCCCGTTGACTGGCTCTATCGGCAGCTGTGCTGGCTGCATAGATTCCGGTGCCTTGGCGCGTGTTGGTTTGTTCACAGGAGTTAATGGCGAAGGCTGCAGATTGCGGTAGTTCGCCGATAGCATTGATGTTGCCGGATAGCCTGCTGCATCCAAAAATTGAGTCCATTCATTTGGCTGAAAACCTTTGAGTCGTTGACCTCCGATGGTCAAAAATGGGATGGTGAATCCACCGCTTATTTTTTGCAGAGCTTCCCCGTCTTGCTGCGTAGTGACTGTCAGTTCGGTGAAGGGTATACCGCGGCTCGTCAGCATGGCTCGACCATTGTTGCAGGGCTCGCAGCCATCCCCGCTGTAAAGCGTAACCGGATACCGGCTGACTACAGCACGCAATTCGTATGGCAAATCAGTCCCATCAACTGCGCTGGTACGGCCTGATGCATCTAGCTTCGTGGCATTATCTGAGGGCGCTGGTGGTTTGTCAGAAAAGGTGACGCGTCCGTCGGCCCCAACAATGCGAAAGACGGTTTGGGCATGCACAGCCGATGTCGCCAACGTATAGAGAGTGAATATCCCTAACACTGACAGTGCTGCGGATGAAATCCAGACAGATGCTTTCATGTTGTCTCGTCTTTCGTGTCTTAAACTGGTGCCATGCCTTGGTGTCTGAGCAAAGCGTCCAGAGTCGGTTCTCGTCCCCGGAAGGCCTTGAATGATTCAATGGCCGGGCGGCTGCCGCCCGCTTCCAATATAGCCTGTCGGTATTGTCTGCCTGTCTGCACATTAGGCAAGCCGTCGTTACCCACTGTTTCTTCAAAAGCGGCATAGGCGTCGGCGCTCAGCACCTCAGCCCATTTGTAGCTGTAGTAGCCCGCCGAGTAGCCGCCGGAAAAAATGTGGCTGAAGGTGTGCGCGGTGCGGCTCCAGGCCGGGGGCTGAAGCACGGCCACTTCGGCCCGAACCAAATCCAGCAGGGGCATGATGTCTGCACCCGGCGCGTGCTCGGTGTGCAGCAGCATGTCGAAGAGCGAGAACTCGATCTGGCGCAGGGTCTGCATGCCGCTTTGGAAGTTTTTGGCGGCCAGCATTTTGTCGAACAAGGCGCGCGGCAAGGGCTTGCCGGTTTGCACATGGGCCGTCATGGGCTCCAACACGCTCCAGTCCCAGCAAAAGTTTTCCATGAACTGGCTTGGTAGTTCCACCGCGTCCCACTCCACGCCGCTGATGCCCGAGACGGCGTGCTCTTCCACTTGGGTGAGCATGTGGTGCAGGCCGTGGCCGAACTCGTGGAAGAGGGTGATGACGTCGTCGTGCATCAGCAAGGCGGGTTGGCCGTTGACGCCTTCGGCAAAGTTGCACACCAAGTGCGCCACCGGTGTTTGCAAGCGGCCAGTATCCGGGCGCAACCAGCGCGAGCGCACGCCGTCCATCCAGGCGCCGCCACGCTTGCCGGTGCGGGCGGGTTGGTCCAGGTAGAACTGGCCTATGAGTTGACCCGCGCGTTCGATGCGGTAGAACTCCACCGCCGGGTGCCACACGGGGGCGGTGTCACGACGGATGGAGACTTCAAACAACGTCTCAACAATTTTGAACAAGCCCGCCAGCACGCGCGGTGCGGTGAAGTACTGCTTGACCTCTTGCTCACTGAAAGCGTAGCGGGCTTCTTTGAGGCGCTCGCTGATGAAGGGCCAGTCCCAGGCTTGCGGGTCTTTAAGGGCGAGTTGCTTAGTCGCAAAGTCCCGCAGATCGGCCACGTCTTGCTGTGCGTAGGGGCGCGCCTTACGGGCCAGGTCACGCAGGAAGCTCACCACCTCTTGAGGCGACTCGGCCATCTTGGGCACGACCGAGACTTCACCAAAGTTCACATAGCCTAGCAGTTTCGCTTCTTCCTGGCGCAGGGCGAGGATTTGGCCAATCAGCGCACTGTTGTCAAACTTCACTGCATCGCCCTCTGCCTGGTCGGAGCCGCGCGTCACATAAGCGCGGTAGAGCGTGTGGCGCAAGGCGCTGCTGGTGGCGGACTGCATCACGGGCAGGTAGCAGGGCATTTTGAGGGTGAGCTTGTAGCCGTCTTTGCCCTCTGCTTTGGCAGCGGCGAGGGTGGCTTGCTTGACGTCGTCGGGCACGCCATCCAGCTCGGCCTCGCTCGCGTAGTAGGCGTAGGCGTCGGTGGCATCGAGCGCGTTTTCGCTGAACTTTTGGCTCAGGCTGGCTTGTTGCTCTTGGATGTCTGCAAAGCGCGCTTTGGCTGCGCCTTGTAGATCAGCACCGCCCAGCACAAAGTCGCGCATGGCGTTTTTGTGGGCTTGGCGTTGCTCGGCGTTGAGCGCGCTAGGGTCAATCGCTTTGTACTTGGCGTACAGGCGCTCGTCTGCGCCCAGGCGCGTCCAAAACTCGGTGACGCGGGGCAGGGCTTCGTTGTAGGCGGCGCGCAGCTCGGGTGTGTCGGCCACGCTGTTGAGGTGGCTCACCGCGCCCCAGGCATGGCCAAGTTGTTCGGTGGATACGTCCAGCACCTTGGCGATGGCTGTCCACTCGGCGGGGAAGCTGGCGGCGGTCACGGTCTCCAGCGCCGTGTTGGCTGCAGCCAGCAGGGTGTCGATGGCAGGGGCCACATGGGCGGGAGTTATCTGGTCAAACAGGGGCAGATCGGAGAAGTCGAGCAGGGGATTCGAGGTGCTCATGATGCAGCCTTTGCATGGGCCAGACGTTCAGCGGCCTCCAGGGTGTTGACCAGCAGCATGGTGATGGTCATGGGGCCCACGCCGCCGGGTACGGGGGTGATGAAGCCAGCCACCTCGCGCACGCCCGCAAAGTCCACGTCGCCGCAGAGTTTGCCCTCAAGGTTGCGGTTCATGCCCACGTCAATCACCACCGCGCCGGGCTTGACCATGTCAGCCGTCAGCACGTTGCGTTTGCCCACGGCGACCACGACCACGTCAGCTTGCAGCGTCATGGCCTTCAGGTTCGCGGTGGCGCTGTGGCAAACCGTGACGGTCGCATTTTTTTGTAGCAGCATCAACGCCACCGGCTTGCCCACGATGTTGGAGCGGCCAATGACCACCGCGTGTTTGCCTTTGAGCTCGTAATTGATCGACTCCAGCAGCTTCATGCAGCCGTAAGGCGTGCAGGGCCAAAAGCCGGGTTGGCCGACCATGAGCGCACCGGCGTTGGCCACGTGAAAACCGTCCACGTCTTTGGCGGGCGAGATCGCCTCCAGCACCTTGTGCGCGTCGATGTGCGCAGGTAGCGGCAACTGCACCAAGATGCCGTGGATGCTGGCGTCGTGGTTCAGCGCCTCGATGCGGGCCAGCAGCTCGGTTTCGCCCATGCTATCGGGGTATTTTTCCAGCACCGAATGCAGGCCGGTATCGGCGCAGGCTTTGACTTTGTTGCGCACATAAACCTGAGAGGCTTGGTTGTCGCCCACCAAGATGACGGCTAGGCCGGGCGTGATGTTGTGGGCAGTCAGGGCGGCGGCGCGGCGAGAGATTTCGAGACGCAGGTGCTTGGACAGGGCGATGCCATCCATCAATTGGCCGGTGGTAGAGGTCGTCATGGATATAAATGATAAAGAAAACTACCAGTTTTTCGCGATGGCACTGGCGTGGCCAGCTATTGAATTAATAGCGTAAAACGAATGGCATCAAACTCTGGCTGGCGTTTGCTGTAGGGCAATTTTCAGCAAGTCGGCTACGGTGCTGGTGTTGAGCTTTTCCATGATATTGGCGCGGTGCGCCTCCACCGTTTTGATGCTGATGCCCAGGTCATCGGCGATTTGCTTATTCAAGCGTCCGGCTACGATGCGGTCCAGCACCTGCGATTCGCGCACTGTGAGTTTGGCGAGTAACGCGCCACGGCTGGCGGCTTGCTCGTGATCTTTGAAGGTCTCGCGAGCCAGATCGAGCATGCGCTCCACCAAGCCCACCAGTTGCTCTTCTTTAAAGGGTTTTTGGATGAAGTCCATTGCGCCTTTTTTCATGGTCTCCACCGCCATAGGCACGTCGCCGTGGCCAGTGATGAAGACGATGGGCAGGGGAGAGTGGTTCTCTACCAAGCGGTCTTGCAAGGCTAAGCCAGTCATGCCGCCCATGCGAATGTCGGCGATCAGGCAGGCCACATCACGCGGGTCGTAGCGGCTTAGAAACGACTCGGCTGAGTCGAAACAGCGAACGTAGTAGCTTTTGCCTTCGAGCAGCCACTGAAGCGAATCGCGTACGGCCTCGTCGTCGTCCACCACATAAACCGTGCCTTTTTTGGGAATCAAATTCATGTCTTATCCTGAAACCGTGTTGATTTGCCGAGAGGGGATGGAGGTGTCGTTGTGAGCACCATTCATGGGAATCCAGAAGGTGAAGCAACACCCTGTGACTTCGCCGCCATTGTAGATGTTCTCGGTTTTCATTCGACCCTGATGAGATTCAACAATTGAGCGGCACAGGCTCAGGCCAATGCCCAGCCCTTCGGCCTTGGTGGTGTAGAAGGATTCATAAAGCCGCTTCATCACTTCGGGTGAAATGCCCTTGCCGGTGTCGCAGATGGAAAATTCGACGACATGCTTGCCTTCTTCTATCTTGGGCTCCACAAGCAATTCAATACGCCGATTGTCTGGAGGTCTGTTGGCCTGCGCTATGGATTCAGCCCCATTTTTTAAAAGGTTGATGAGGACTTGTTCAATCAGGATGGGGTCGACCAGTAGAAGTGGCAGTGACGGCTCTATATGGCGCGTGAGGCGCACATTGGAGCGACGAAATTCGATGCTGGCCAGCTCCACCGCTTCTTCCACCATGCTTGCGATGTCTGAGAGTGTGCGGTTGGGCTCGCTGCGCTTCACAAAGGCGCGAATGCGCTGAATGATGAGGCCGGCGCGTTGGGCTTGCTTGCCGGTTTTCTCCAGTGCACCGAGCAGGTCTTCTTCCGAAATCTGCTGCGACTTGATGCGCGAGACCATGCCGTTGCAGTAGTTGCTGATGGCGGTCAGCGGCTGGTTTAACTCATGCGCCACGCTGGAGGCCATCTCGCCCATGGTGATCAAGCGGCTGGCTGTTTGCGCGCGCTCGGCTTGGGCGGCGGCTTGCTCCTGGGCCAAACGGCGTTGGGTGATGTCTGTAGCAATCACCATTTGCGCTAGACGACCATCGACCCAGGTCAGGTAACGGCTGCGCACCTCTAGCCACTTGTCGAGCTCAGGCACAAACACCTCACTGCTTTCTGTCTCGCTGTCAGCAATTTCTTCTGCGGGTAGCCCCGCAAGATCGTCAACGCTGTCCAGCTCGGTGCCTACTGGTTGCCCGGGCGCTTTGCCTAATTTGGCCGCTTGGCTAAGCAGTGTGTTGGGCTTGTCATTGAACCAGAGCCTGTATTTTTTATTCGCAAACAACAGTTCATCCGTGCCGATGGGGGCGACAGATACGGAGGCATCCAGCGCTTCAAGCACGGTGGTGAAACGCTCATAGGAAGCAGACAGCTGATCGCGAATCCGATTCGGCTCGGTGATGTCGGTGATGGAGGTCATCCAGCCCTTTTGATCACCATACGTGTCAATCAGGGGGGAGACGTAGAGGCGGGCATCAAAACGGGAGTTGTCTTTGCGTTTGATGCGAATTTGAAAGCCGCCACGGGTGGTTAGGTCATTGAGTTGATCCGAAAGCCGTGAGGAGAGCAGGGCGTGATCTTCTTCCGGCCAGTAGGGAAATGGTGCGGTTTGGCCGACGAGCTCGTCCTCGCTCCATCCTGTCATCTGACAAAAGGCGGGGTTGACGTAGGTAATGCGGCCATGCAGATCCAATGTACGCATGCCGGTTGGCATGGAGTTTTCCATGGCCCGACGGAAGTTGGTCTCTGTGATCAGCGCCTGTTGTGCTTGCAAGCGCTTGCGGGTGTGACGCCAATTGCCAATAAGCATCCAGGCTGTCATCACGCTCAATGCACCCACCAACCAGAAGAGGCCGCTGCCAATGACGCCTAACGACGTGCTGTAACCTTGTGCGCGGACGAGCAGCCCGTTGCCTACGGGGGAGACCGGCACTTCGTACTCAATCGCTTGTCTTGCCCAGGGCAGAATTTGCGCAGCAGGATTGCGTTTTTTGATGCTGCTACCTGCCAGCACCACACCTTTGGCGTCCAACATTGATACGGCATATCGTGCGGAAATTTCCGGCGGAACCCCATAGCGGTAGAGGTTCTCAATAGAGAATTCAGCTAACACCACACCCATAAAGTGAGAACGAACAATGATGGGAATATGAAGTTGCAGCAACGCTTGGTTGTCCACCAAAGCGTTGCGCTGGACGTAGATAGGTTGAAGCAACTCCCGAGATAAGGCGAAGGCATTCTCTGATTCGCTCGGCACAAGAGAGTTGGCCGTGTTTTTGCTGGGGATGTTTGCTGCATTGCTGCCTTGCAGCGGGTAGCCCGCACTGGCTCTTGTGCGTTTGCGTTCGTCGATCCAGCTTAGGCCTTGAAGCTCAGCATTTTGCGCAATCATGTCTTGCGCCTGACTGAGGAACTGATTGTTTGATGTATCGCCGTTCGCTATTTCTTGCGCCATACGCACGAGTTGCTCTTGTCGTTCGATAAGGCGCAGACGTAAGCGTTGCTGGGTGTACTCAATGTCGTGCCTAACGGCCTCTTGTTCACGTTCCATTTCCTCCAGCCGCAGATAGCCAAACGCGGCAATGATGGCGGAAAGAAATAGAAACACGGCGATTAGCGGTGCCATCATTGCAAAGCGATCTTGGCGCACCGGCGTTTGTCGGTACCACCAGAAGCCTAGGCGCTTAATTCCCTTCAAATTTCGCAGGGATGAAAACGATATAGAACCAGGGAAAAGCATATGCAGCTAGTTTAAAGTGAGATGCATGGCGGTGTGTGTCGCTTGAAGTAATGCTCTGTATTTTGCATTGTGAAATAGAAAAGCATGATTTGAAATTTCGAAAGAAATGTGAGACACTCTCGCCAGTTCAAATTTCAACAAACCGACGAGGAGACACCGATGTCAGTAGATCAGAACCCGCTAGCGGGCACAACTGCGAGCGACGCAGACAGCCAAGAAACCCGTGAGTGGATGGACGCTTTATTGGCGGTCATTCAAAAGGAAGGCCCTGAACGTGCGCACTTTCTATTGGAGCAATTGCTAGAGCATGCGCGTGAAAACAGCATTGACATGCCTTTTTCTGCGACAACCGGCTACATCAACACGATCGAGCCTGAGCAGGAAGCACGCAATCCCGGCAATGTTGAAATTGAAGAGCGTCTGCGTGCCTACATGCGCTGGAACGCCATGGCCATGGTGGTCAAAGCCAATCGCCATAACCCGGCAGACGGCGGCGACTTGGGCGGCCACATTGGTTCATTCGCCTCACTGGCCAATATGTTTGGCGCTGGTTTTAACCAGTTTTGGCATGCCGAATGCAATGAGCCAGGCAAAGAGCATGGTGGCGATTGCATCTACATTCAGGGCCATGTGTCCCCCGGTGTCTATGCCCGCGCTTACCTCGAAGGCCGCTTGACCGAAGAGCAGTTGCTCAACTTCCGTCAAGAGGTGGACGGCAATGGCCTGTCCAGCTACCCGCACCCCAAACTGATGCCTGAGTTTTGGCAATTTCCTACCGTCTCCATGGGTCTCGGCCCATTGATGGCGATTTATCAGGCCCGTTTCTTAAAGTACCTGCATGCCCGTGGCATTGCCAATACCGAGAACCGCAAGGTCTGGGTGTTCTGCGGTGACGGCGAGATGGACGAGGTGGAGTCGCTTGGCGCCATCGGACTGGCCGCACGCGAGAACCTGGACAACCTGATCTTCGTCATCAACTGCAACTTGCAACGTCTGGACGGCCCGGTGCGCGGCAACGGCAAGATCATTCAAGAGCTGGAAGGCGAGTTCCGTGGCGCAGGCTGGAACGTCATCAAGCTGATCTGGGGCAGCAACTGGGATCCGCTCTTGGCGCGTGACAAAGACGGCGCTTTGAAGAAGCTGATGATGGACACGCTGGACGGCGACTACCAAGCCTTCAAAGCCAATGACGGCGCTTACGTGCGCAAGCATTTCTTTGGCCGTGACCCGCGCACGCTGGAGATGGTGGCGCACATGAGCGACGCCGAAATCTGGGGCCTGCTGCGCGGCGGCCATGACCCGCAAAAGGTCTATGCTGCTTATGACAGAGCGGTTAAACACAAAGGGCAGCCGACTGTGTTGCTCATCAAAACCGTCAAAGGTTTTGGCATGGGCAAGATTGGTGAGGGCAAGAACACCGTGCACCAGACCAAGAAGCTCGGCGATGAGGACATCAAGGCTTTCCGCGACCGCTTCAACATCCCAATTCCCGACAGCCAAATCGCCGATCTGCCCTTCTATAAACCGGCCGACGACACGCCTGAGATGAAGTACCTGCACGAGCGCCGCAAAGCGCTGGGCGGCTACCTGCCTCACCGCCGCACCAAGGCGGACGAGAACTTCACCGTGCCTGCGTTGGAGACCTTCAAGACTATTACCGACCCGACGGTTGAAGGCCGCGAGATCAGCACCACGCAAGCCTATGTGCGCTTCTTGACCCAGTTGCTGCGCGACCAAGCCATTGGCCCGCGCGTCGTGCCGATTTTGGTTGACGAAGCCCGCACCTTTGGTATGGAAGGCCTGTTCCGCCAAGTGGGTATCTACAACCCGGCAGGCCAGCAGTACACCCCGGTCGATAAAGACCAGGTCATGTACTACAAAGAAGACGTGAAGGGCCAGATCCTGCAAGAGGGCATTAACGAAGCCGGTGGCATGAGCAGCTGGATTGCTGCGGCCACCAGCTACTCCACCAGCAACCGCATCATGGTGCCGTTCTATGTGTACTACTCCATGTTCGGCTTTCAGCGCATTGGCGATTTGGCCTGGGCGGCGGGTGACATGCAGGCGCGCGGCTTCTTGTTGGGCGGCACCTCAGGGCGCACCACGCTGAACGGCGAAGGCTTGCAGCACGAAGACGGCCACAGCCACATCCTGGCCGGCACCATTCCCAATTGCGTGAGCTACGACCCCACCTTCGCGCACGAAGTGGCCGTGATCATGCAAGACGGCATGAAGCGCATGGTGGAGCGCCAGGAGAACGTGTTTTATTACATCTCCCTGCTCAATGAAAACTACCCCATGCCCGGCCTCAAGCCCGGCACCGAGGCGGAAATCATCAAAGGCATGTACTTGCTGGAAGAGGGCTCCAAGAAGACGCCGCGCGTCAACCTGCTGGGCTCCGGCACCATCCTGCGCGAATCGCAGTTTGCCAAGCAACTGCTGGAAGACGACTGGGGCATTGCCGCCAATGTGTGGAGCTGCCCAAGCTTTAACGAGTTGACCCGTGATGGCCAGAACGTGGAGCGCTACAACCTGCTGCACCCGATGGAAACACCGCGCGTGCCTTTCGTCACCCAGCAGCTTGAAAAACATGGCGGCCCCGTGGTGGCATCGACTGACTACATGAAGGCCTATGCCGAGCAGATTCGCCCCTTCATTCCCAAGGGCCGCACCTACAAAGTGCTGGGCACCGACGGCTTTGGCCGCAGCGACTTCCGCTCCAAACTGCGTGAGCACTTTGAGGTGAACCGCCATTACATCGTGGTCGCTGCCCTGCGCGCACTGGCCGATGACGGTACGGTGCCGGTGGCCAAAGTGGCCGAAGCGATCAAGAAGTACGGTATCAAAACCGAAAAGATCAACCCGCTGTACGCATAACCCTTTTTCGGAGACACAACATGGCATTGATAGAAGTACAAGTCCCGGACATTGGTGACTTTGATGAAGTAACCGTGATCGAGTTGATGGTCAAACCCGGCGATACAGTGAAGGCCGAACAAAGCCTGATCACGGTGGAGTCGGACAAGGCGTCAATGGAGATTCCATCGTCCGCAGCGGGTGTGGTCAAAGAGCTGCGCATCAAGATGGGCGACAAAGTCAAGCAGGGCTCGGTGGTGTTGGTGCTGGAGGCGGCGGATTCGAGCGCAAGTTCAGCAGCCAATGCGTCTGCAGCCCCCGCAGTACCTGCACAGGCAGCTCCTGCTTCTGTAGCGGTCAATGTGCCTGCACCAGTGGTTGCCCCTGCGCCAGCCTCCGTTCGCCCTGAGCTTGTCGAAGGGCAGGCTTCGACCAGCTCAGCCCGAACGGTGCAAGCCCACAACCCCACCATCGCCCCCACAGGCGAGCTGCCCCATGCATCGCCCTCCGTGCGCAAGTTTGCCCGTGAACTCGGCGTGCCGCTGGACGAAGTCAAAGGCAATGGCCCCAAAGGCCGCATCACCCAAGACGACGTGCAAGACTTCACCAAAGCCGTCATGGCGGGCAGTGCCCAGACCAAGGCTCAGGCGGCCAAGGCCCCTGCGGGCGGCGGTGGCGATGGCGCGGGCTTGAACCTCTTGCCCTGGCCCAAGGTGGACTTCGCCAAGTTTGGCCCGGTGGAGTACAAAGACCGCTCGCGCATCAAGAAGATCAGCGGCGCAAACTTGCACCGCAACTGGGTCATGATCCCGCACGTCACCAGCTATGAAGATGCTGACATCACTGAGCTGGAGGCCCTGCGTGTGAAGATCAACAAGGAGAACGAAAAGTCGGGCGTCAAAATCACGATGCTGGCTTTTGTCATCAAAGCGGCTGTGGCAGCGCTCAAGAAATTCCCCGAGTTCAACGCCAGCCTCGACGGCGAACAACTGGTCTTGAAGAACTATTGGAATATTGGCTTTGCCGCCGATACGCCCAATGGTTTGGTGGTACCCGTACTCAAGAACGCAGACAAAAAAGGGCTGCTGGAGATTTCTGCCGAGATGGCCGAGCTCTCCAAAAAAGCGCGTGACGGCAAGTTGGCCCCGGCCGACATGCAAGGCGGCACGTTCTCGGTCTCATCCCTCGGAGGCATCGG
>CANGME010000012.1 GCA_947455145.1 Comamonadaceae bacterium | reverse complement strand
CGCCACCAATTGCGCAAGTTGCCACAACGGCACAGCAGCTACCGGCAAGATCGCAGCCCACATACCCACCACGCTCAATTGCATCAGTTGCCACAGCGTCACCGCCTTCAAGCCCAGCAACTGGAACCACACGCAGATGCCAGTGGCCAACCAGTGCTCGACCTGCCACAGTGGGGCTAACCCACCGGCTGATGGGCCGACGACCAATCACATTCCCTACAAGTCACTCAGCGGTGTGGCCATTGCCAACTGCGATAGCTGCCACAAGTCAGGCTTCGCAGCTTGGAACCCAGGCACCTTCCACAACAACGTCACCGTCTCCACCCAATGCGCGACTTGCCACATCAACACCAGCTTTGGGGTGACGGGCAAGCCTGCGACACCGATTCATGCGACCGTTACCGGCAACTGCGAGAGCTGCCACAAAACCACCAAAAATTGGCAAGCCTCTAAGCCCGATCACAGCTTGTTCACTTTAGCCACCAACTGCGCAAGCTGCCACAACGGATCGACAGCCACCGGAAAAATCGCCAACCACATTCCGACTTCGCTCAATTGCATCAGTTGCCACAGTGTCACAGCCTTCAAGCCAAGCAACTGGAACCACTCGCAGATGCCAGTGGCAAGCCAGTGCTCGACCTGCCACAGCGGGGCTAACCCGCCCGCTGATGGGCCTACCACCAATCACATCCCCTACAAGTCGCTTTCTGGCGTGGCCATCACCAACTGCGACACGTGCCACAAGTCAGGCTTCGTAGCTTGGAACCCCGGCACGTTTCACAACAACGTGGCCGTCTCGACCCAATGCGCGACTTGCCACATCAACACCAGCTTTGGCGTGACGGGCAAGCCTGCTACTTCGATTCATGCCACGGTGACGGGCAACTGCGAGAGCTGCCACAAGTCCACCAGCACGTGGTTAGGCAGCAAGCCCGATCACAGCTTGTTCACGACGGCTACCAACTGCGCAAGCTGCCACAACGGCGCGGCAGCCACCGGGAAAATCGCCACCCACATCCCCACGACTGTGAACTGTGTGAGCTGCCACAACGTCACGGCTTGGAAACCCACCAAGTGGAACCACTCGCAGATGCCAGTGGCAAACCAGTGCTCGACTTGCCACACCGGGGGCTACGCACCCGCGCTGGGGCGTCCTGCCAACCACATCCCCTACCAGTCGCTCAGCGGCGTGGCCATCACCAACTGCGACACCTGCCACAAGTCGGGCTACACCGGTTGGTTCCCCGGAAAATTCCACAGCAGCGTGTCCCTGTCTACCCAATGTGCTACTTGCCACATCAACACCAGCTATGGCGTGACGGGCAAGCCCGCAACGCCGATCCACGCCAGCGTCACCGGTAACTGCGAGAGTTGCCACAAATCCACCAGCACCTGGCTGGGCGGCAAGCCGGATCACAGCTTGTTCACCTCAGCCACCAACTGCGCCAGCTGCCACAACGGCAGTGCGGCCACCGGCAAGATCGCCACCCACATCCCCACCACGGTCAACTGTGTGAGCTGCCACAACATCACCGGCTGGAAGCCCACCAAGTGGAACCACACGCAGATGCCCGTGACCAACCAGTGCTCCACCTGCCACACCGGCGGCTACACACCGGCGCTGGGGCGGCCTTTGAACCACATCCCCTACCAATCGCTCAGCGGCGTGGCCATCACCAACTGCGACACCTGCCACAAGACCGGTTTCGCCACCTGGTTCCCTGGCAAGTTCCACAGCAGTGTGTCGCTCTCCACCCAATGCGCGACCTGCCACCTGTCCAGCATGTACGGCGTGACCAGCAAGCCCGCCACCGCCATCCACGCCACCGTGACGGGCAACTGCGAGAGCTGCCACAAGTCCACGGCCACCTGGCTGGGCGGCAAGCCGGATCACAGCCTGTTCACAGCGGCCACCAACTGTGCAACGTGCCACAACGGCAGTGCAGCGACCGGCAAGGTTGCCACCCACATCCCCACCACGCTCAACTGCATCAGTTGCCACACGGTCACGTCCTTCAGGCCCAACACCTGGAAACACACGCAGATGCCGGTAACCAACCAGTGCGGCACCTGCCACACGGGCGGCTACTACTCGGGTTTGGGACGACCTCTCAATCACATTCCCTACCTATCGCTCAGCGGTGTGGCCATCACCAACTGCGACACCTGCCACAAAACTGGTTTCGCAACCTGGTTCCCCGGCAAATTCCACAGCAGTGTGTCGATCACCACCCAGTGCGCCACATGCCACTTAACAGGCAGTTATGGCTTAACCAGCAAGCCCGCCACAGCGACGCACGCCACGGTGACGGGCAACTGCGAGACCTGCCACAAATCCACCACCAGTTGGTTGACCGTGACCTACGTTCATGCGCCCGCCAACGCGGTAGGCACGGGCACGTGTGACACCTGCCACAACGGCACCAGCAGCACGATTGTGTCCAAACCCGTCACGCACATCCCCGTGCCTGCGGGGGTGGCCAAGTGCGACTCTTGCCACCGCTCACAGGTGAATTTCCGCACGGCAGTCACCATGAACCACAGCGTGGTCACCACAGCCACTTGCGCTTCATGTCACAACGGCAGCTACCTGTCTGCCGGTACGCAAGGGGCGCTGACCACACCCGCCAATCACATTCCCTACAAAACGCAATTGCTGAACGGCGCAACGCTGGACTGCAAAGCTTGCCACAGCAGCACCACCAGCTGGCTCACCGAGAAGATGAACCACAACGGCAGCACGGGCAGCGGTGCAGGATGGTGCAAATCTTGCCACGCCACGGGAACCACTTACCTGGGGGTGATGCAAAAAATGGCGCTTAACCACCGAGGCGGTGCGACCGTCAAAGTGGACTGCTCTCAGTCAGGTTGCCATCGTCCTTTGGGCAACACCGGAACCACCTACATCAAATGGAACTGACGGCTCACACCCGCCCAACTCGCCACAGCTAAAAAACCGCGCTTGATCCCCATCCCAACATGACCCTCAATTCCTTCAAATTAAAAAAACACATCGCTTGGACTTGCGCGGCGGTGCTCCAGACCAGCCTGTCGTCCCTGGTGCAGGCCCAAGTGCTGGAAGACATTGACCTCAAGCGCGAGGGGAAAGATGCCGTTGTCTCCATTCGATTCGTCACACCGGTGCAATTCGTCAACACGGGCTCGGCCAAGTTCACCGATTTGATTGAGGTTTTCTACAACGTCTTGCCCGCCGCAGAGCCGCCGCTGCTCATCCGGAGTGAACGACGTGTGGCGGGCAAGGGAGGCCTGCCGTCGATGATCGTTACGGACGAATCTGGAGGCGTGGGGCAAGACCGAAAACGCAAATTATTGATTCGATTGAACAAACCCATCCGTTTTCAAATCCGCGCGGGGCGTGAGAAACAGGCCATCGAAATTATTCTTCAAGGCTTGGGGGGCGAGGCTGCAGCAGCGTCCACCTCCAAGCCCGTACCTACCCCTCTCCTCCGAAATCGCTACTTCATCCAACTGCAAAGTTCACCCGTCACAGGCCAATCGCTGCAAAGCTCTGTGCCTTCCCAGTTCCAAGATAAAGAAGTCTTCACGGCACAACGTACAGTGGCCACTGGCACTGTGTACGACATCAATCTAGGGTATTTCGACGATCGCGCACAAGCCGATACGGCGCGTCAGCAGTTAAGCACTCGGTTCCCCAACGCGGTGGTGAGTTTGTTTGAAACCACAGCCCCGAAAATTGAACCGCCGACTGCACCACCTAGTGCCAGTGCCAGTCCCAGTCCCAACACGGGCGAAGCCTTCACCCCCATCAAAGCACCGACTGACATCGAATCCACCGCCACCGCACTGCTCACCAAAGCCCTGGCCGCGCATGACCGAGGCGACTACACCGACGCCATCGAACCGCTGAACTCGCTGCTCAACCTGCCCCCCAACGCCTCATCGCGCCAAGGTCAAGCACTAGCAGGTCAGATTCAATTGAAGCGCGGGGACACGCTGCGCGCACGCGGCGAAATGGAGTTGTTCCTAAGGCTCTACCCTGAAGGCGCAGACAGCGTCGAGATCAAACAACTACTCGCCGGCCTGTCCAAGGTCAGCGATACCCCTAAAGCGCGCGCCGCAGCAGAGCCCACCTCCACCACCAGCGGCTCCGTGTCCCTGTTTTATTTTGGTGGCCAATCCCAAGTGCGCACGCTGGATTTTCAGAACTCGCCCTTGAGTGGCTTGCCGGTTCTGCAATCTGAGAGCAACCTGTCGGCCACCGATCAAAAACAGATGCAGACCAACGTCGATCTGAACTGGCGCTACCGCGACGCTGAAAAAGACATGCGCTTTGTGGTGCGCAACACCTACAGCGCGGACATGATGCCCAACCGGCCCAACGTCAACCGTTTGTCGGCCCTGTACTTTGACCAACGCTCTTTCGTCAACGGCACCAGCTTTCGCATTGGCCGCCAGTCGCCCACCGGTGGTGGCGTGCTCTACCGTTTCGACGGTGTCCAGGCAGGCTACACCTTTGCACCGAAGTGGAAAGTCAACGCCGTCTATGGCGTGCCCACCGACGCCTTGCTCGACACCAAGCGCAATTTTTACGGCGTCTCTGTCGATGCCGAAGCCTTGACCAACGAGATCAGTGGCAGCGCCTACGTGATCCAACAAACCATCGACGGTGAAGTAGATCGCCGCGCGCTGGGCACTGAGATGCGTTACTTCAGCAGCGGCGTTTCGCTCTCAGGCCAGCTCGACTACGACCAAGTGCTCAACGGCCTGAACATTGTGGCGGTGCAAGGCAACTGGCAACTGCCCGACACCACGGTGTACAACTTTCTGTATGACCGACGCTCGGCCCCCATGCGCACCTTGGGTAACATTTTGTTCTTCCAAGACCCGGCTCTGTTGGCCCCGGCACGGCGCATTTCTGACCTGCTGGGCACCACCTCGATTGAAGTTTTGCGCGACCAGGTCAACGGCATCACGGCCTTGCAAAATCAGGCCATGGTGGGCGTCACCACACCGGTGTCCAGCAACTGGCAAGCGGGCTCCAACGTCAACTACACCAACATCGGTGCCATTCAGCCTGTGGCTGTGATCTTGCCCAATGGCCAAGCCAGCACCGGGGATTTGTGGAGCCTGGGATTGCAGATGATTGGCAGCAACTTGTACTCAGTGCGCGACACCCACGTTTTCAACTTGAGCCTGCTCAGCGGTCCCACCTACAACGGCAAACTTTTGTCCTACAACAACCTGTCGGGCGTGAACGAAAAGTTACAGGTCGAGCCCTCACTTCGGTACTACACTCAAACCGACAACACCGACACCACCACCGTGCGTTGGACACCCGGTATGCGGATGACCTACCGTGTCTTGAAGCAAGTGTCCATGGAGTCAGAACTGTCTTATGAAATAGCCGAACGCACCGGCCCCACGGTGGCAGAGACCTCGCGACGTTTGTTTTACTACCTTGGCGCACGCTACGATTTTTGACCCTGCAAGCACCTTAAACCATCATAAAAAAAACGACGATGCTGACTGCAGAACAACTGGCGTTTCGCCGAGGCGACGAGTGGCTTTTCCAGAATGTGAGCTTTGCTATTCGCCCCGGACAACTGCTGTGGCTGCGCGGCCAAAACGGTCGAGGGAAAACCAGTTTGCTGCGCATCATTGTGGGCCTGACACCACCCGATCACGGCACATTGAATTGGTCAACCACAACGCAGCCTGAGGCCACCGATGCGGTGCGACCACTGACCTACATCGGCCACACCAATGGCCTCAAAGATGATTTGAAGGTGTCCGAATCTCTGCATTTGTTGGCACGCCTACATGGTCATAACGATGCGCCAGACAACATCGCAAACGCCTTGCGCAAGCTGGCCATCCACCACCGCAGCAACCTGCCCGTTCGCACCTTGTCCCAAGGCCAGCGTCGACGTGTGGCGCTGGCGCGATTGGCCTTAGAACGCGAGGCCTCGCTGTGGGTGCTGGACGAACCTTTTGACACGCTCGACCAAGACGGCATTCACATCGTCAACGGTTTAATTGAAGCGCATCTGGCCCGCCAGGGCAGCGTCATCCTCACCAGCCACCTGCCGCTTAGCGTGAGTGGCGTGCAAGTCAACACGCTTGACCTGGACGAGGTTCACGCCTGATGGTTCACAACATTTTCAGGGTCATGGTCAACCGCGATCTGCGCTTGGCAAGTCGGCGTCGCATTGAAGCGCTGCTGCCTGTGGGTTTCTTTGTGGTGGCGGCCAGCCTCTTTCCCTTGGGTGTTGGCCCAGAGAGCAACACGCTGAGGCAAATTGCGCCCGGCATCATGTGGGTCTGCGCCCTGCTGTCGGCCATGATGTCGCTCAACTCGCTTTACGCCAGCGACTATGCCGACGGCTCACTAGAGCAAATGTTGATATCCAAACGCTCACTGGTGTTGATCGCTGCGGCCAAGGCCCTAGCCCATTGGTTGATGACAGGCGTGCCGTTGATCCTCGTTGCCCCGGTATTGGGGCTGTTGTTTGACATGAGCGGGCCCGCCATTGCCACACTGACTTTGAGTCTGCTGCTGGGCACACCGGTGCTGAGTCTTTTGGGCAGTGTCGGCGCGGCGTTGACACTGGGTCTGCGCAATGGTGGCGTGTTGATTCTCTTGCTGGTGTTGCCGTTGTGCATTCCCGTTCTGATTTTCGGCGCAGCCGCAGTGGCCGCAGTAGATGCAGGCCTGTCACCGCGTGCGCATCTGTACCTGTTGGGTGCCCTGCTCTTGCTCACATCGCTGGGCGCACCGGTCGCAAGCGCTGCGGCCTTGCGCATCTCAGCCGCTTGAAACCAATGACTTCCAACACGCCCAGCACACACCCACGTTCATGAAAATTCCACTTCAATTTTTCACCTTCGCCGCCCCATCCCGGTTTTACCAACTGGCGGGCCACCTCATCCCGTGGTTTTACGCATCAGCAATTTTGTTCGCCGGAGCAGGCCTGTACATCGGCTTCTTCGTGGCCCCCACCGACGCCACCCAAGGCCAAGCCTACCGCATCATCTTTATCCACGTGCCAGCCGCCTGGATGTCCATGGTGCTCTACCTCGTCATGGCGGGCTGGGCGGCTGTGGGCTGGGCCTTAAATGCGCGACTGGCTTCCATGGTCGCGCGCGCGCTAGCGCCCACGGGTGCGATGTTCACCTTTTTGGCCCTGTGGACTGGAGCCTTTTGGGGCAAGCCCACCTGGGGTGCGTGGTGGGTGTGGGATGCGCGCCTGACCTCTGAGTTGATTTTGCTGTTCCTCTACCTGGGCTACATCGCGCTGGTCGAGTCGATTGACGACACGCGCCGCGCTGACCACGCCGGTGCGCTGCTGGCACTGATCGGCGCAATCAACGTGCCCATCATTTACTTTTCAGTCCGCTGGTGGAACACCCTGCACCAAGGGGCCACCATCAGCATGACGGCCGCACCCAAGATGGCCAGCACCATGTTGACCGCCATGCTGCTGATGACGATTGCTTTTTGGGCCTACGCCTTTGCCGTGGTGTTCACGCGCACGCGGGCCATCATTCTGGAGCGCGAAAAAAATGCGCAATGGGTTCAAGCACTCACAAACAAGCCAACACAGGGGACACGATGAACTGGAACAACGCGGATGAATTTTTCGCCATGGGTGGGTATGGCCTGTACGTCTGGGGTGCTTACGGCATGGTGACGCTGTGGATGATGGTGGAGCCCCTCTTGGCGCAACGCCGACTCCAACGCGCACGGCAGCAAGCCACTGCTCACGCTTCACAGGACGCTTGAGATGAAACCACGCCATCAACGCATCACCATTGCCGCCGGCATTGTGGCCGTCGTCGGGGTCGCTGCGGCCCTGGTGCTCAGCGCCTTTCAAAGCAACCTTGTGTTCTTTTACTCCCCCACGCAAATCGCATCCAACGAAGCCCCTACTGGCCACACCTTCCGACTGGGTGGCTTGGTGGAGGCGGGCAGCGTCAAGCGCGACGGCGTGCGCGTCAACTTTGTGGTGACCGACACCGTGAAAACCGTGCCAGTTCGCTTTGAGGGCATCTTGCCCGACCTCTTCAAAGAGGGCAAAGGCGTCGTCGCCCAAGGGCAACTGCGCGACGGTGTGTTTGTTGCCAAAGAGGTGCTGGCCAAGCACGACGAAAACTACATGCCGCCAGAGGCCGCAGAGGCGCTGAAAAATGCCGGTAAAACCAATCAAAAAACTGCCACAACTGTGGTGATGGAGAGCAAACCATGATCCCCGAAATTGGCCACTTTCTTTTGTGGCTGGCCCTGGGCCTGGCCATCGCGCTGGGCACCGTGCCCATGGTGGGCGCTCAGCGTGGGCGTGAGGACTGGATGGCGCTGGCCCGTCCCTTGACACAGTTGCTTTTCCTGATGGTCGTACTGGCCTTCGCCTGCCTCGTCATCTCCTTCGTTCGCCATGACTTCTCGGTGTTGTATGTCGCCTCCAACTCCAACACAGCGCTGCCCTTTCAATACCGCATCGCGGGCGTCTGGGGGGGGCATGAAGGCTCTTTGTTGCTGTGGATGCTGATGCTGTGCCTGTGGATGCTGGCCGTGGCGCGTTACAGCCGTCATTTGCCGCTGCCCGTGCTGGCGCGCATTTTGTCGGTGATGGGGCTGGTCAGCGTCGGCTTTTTATTGTTCATGCTCGTCACCTCCAACCCGTTTGACCGACTGTTCCCTGTCCCCGCCGATGGCCGCGACTTGAACCCCTTGTTGCAAGACCCGGGCATGGTCTTTCACCCGCCCTTGCTCTACATGGGCTACGTGGGTTTCTCTGTGGCGTTTGCCTTTGCCATTGCGGCCCTGATTGGCGGCAACCTGGACGCCAACTGGGCCCGCTGGACGCGCCCCTGGACTACGGTGGCCTGGATGTTCCTGACCATTGGCATTGCGCTGGGCAGCTCCTGGGCTTACTACGAGCTGGGCTGGGGTGGCTGGTGGTTCTGGGACCCGGTTGAAAACGCCTCGTTCATGCCCTGGCTGGTGGGCACGGCCTTGATCCACTCCCTGGCCGTGACAGAAAAACGCGGGGGCTTCAAGTCATGGACGGTGCTGCTGGCCATCCTCGCGTTTTCGCTGTCTTTGCTCGGTACTTTTTTGGTGCGATCAGGCGTGCTCTCCTCAGTGCATGCGTTTGCCACCGACCCCAAGCGCGGCCTGTTTATTCTGGCTTTTTTGACCATCGTGATTGGGGCTTCGCTGGCGCTCTACGCGTGGCGCGCGCCCACCGTGGGTCTGGGCACGCGCTTCGCCCTGCTGTCCAAAGAAACCCTGCTGTTGGTCAATAACGTGGTCTTCATCTCGGCCGCAGCGGCCGTGCTGCTGGGCACCTTGTACCCCTTGCTGCTGGACGCGCTAGGCATGGGCAAAATATCGGTCGGCCCGCCCTACTTCGACACCGTGTTCATGCCGCTGATGGCCCCAGCCCTGTTCCTCATGGGCGTGGGCCCGCTCACCCGCTGGAAGGCGGCTGAACTGCCTGACCTGGCGCGCCGTCTGCGCTGGGCGCTGGGCGTGGCGGTGGCCGCCGCGCTGTTCACCGGCTGGATGTCAGGGGAGATTCGGCTGGTCTCCACCCTGGGTCTGCTGATGGCGTTTTGGGTGGTTGCCGCAGTCATGACCGACCTGCTGGAGCGCATTCACCCCCAGGGCAGCACTTGGCGGCAAGCCACATTCAAGCTGCGCCAGATTCCCCGCGCCAGCGTGGGCATGATGCTCGCCCACCTGGGCGTGGCCGCCTTCTGTTTTGGTGTGGTCATGGTCAAGTCCTACGAAATCGAGCGTGACGTGAAGATGAACATGGGCGACAGCACCACGGTGCGTGGCTACACCTTCAACTTCCGGGGCACACGCGAGATTCAAGGCCCCAACTACATGGCCGTCCAAGGCCTGATTGAGGTGACCCGTGACGGCCAAAAACTGGCCGACATGCGCCCCGAAAAACGGGTCTACCGGGTGCAGCAAAACCCGATGACCGAGGCGGCCATCGACACCGGCTTCACGCGTGACCTCTACGTTGCCCTGGGCGAGCCGGTCGAATCGGGCGCGTGGATTGTGCGGGTTTACGTCAAACCTTTCATCGACTGGATCTGGGGTGGTTGCCTGCTGATGGCACTGGGCGGCTTGCTGGCCGTGACGGATAGACGCTACCGCCGCAAGCAGGCCGCGCCTGCTGAACTGCCAACAACGGCTTCCAACAACGCCCAAGGAGCCCGCCCATGAAGTACCTGCGCTTTCTGCTGCCGCTGGGACTGTTCATCGGCCTCGTTTTCTTCTTGGGTGCGGGCTTGAAGCTCGACCCCAAAGAAGTCCCCTCCCCCCTCATTGGCAAACCCGCCCCCAGCTTTGCCCTGAGCCGATTGGACAACCCGGCCCAAACCATTCGCCGTGAAGACATGCTGGGCAAGGTGTGGATGCTCAATGTCTGGGCCTCTTGGTGCACGGCCTGCCGTGAAGAGCACCCTTTGTTGGTGTCGTTTTCACAGCGCAAGCTGCTACCCGTGTATGGCCTGAACTACAAAGACGAGCGCATGGCGGGGCTGCGCTGGTTGTCTAATTTTGGCAACCCTTATGAAGCGTCTTTGCATGACCTGGACGGCCGCATCGGCATTGACTTTGGCGTGTATGGCGTGCCCGAAACCTTTGTCATTGATCGCCAAGGCGTGATTCGCTTCAAGCACATTGGGCCGCTCACGCCCGAGGTGATTCGCACCCGCATCGAACCTTTGGTGAGGCAGCTCAATGCTTAAATTCATATTGGCCCTGTGCTTGGCCGTGCTCACCACGCTGAGCTATGGCGCAGAGGCCCTACCGGCAGCTGACGACCCGGTGCTGGAGGCGCGCATGCTGCGCATCACCGCCGAGTTGCGCTGCCTGGTGTGCCAAAACCAGACCATCGCCGACTCGCACTCCGGGCTGGCCATTGACCTGCGCAAGCAGGTGCGTGAGATGCTGCAAGCCAACCAGAGCGACGCGCAAATCATCGACTACATGACGGCGCGTTACGGCGACTTCATCCTCTACCGCCCCCCGGTCAAAGCCACCACGCTCATTTTGTGGGTCGGCCCGGCGGTGATGCTCATCGCCGGATTTCTAATCCTGATCCTCGTGCTGCGTCGGCGCAGCCGCATGAGCGCCGACCAGTTTGACCCCGAAGACCCGCAAGAAAAACCCTAATCGTCACACCATGAACACCACCATCGCCACCCTTAAACGACAGCTCATGCAACTCAAGGAGCTGCATGACACCGGCGCGCTGCCTGCGGCATCCTACGAAGACAGCAAAGCGACGCTAGAGCGCCGTCTGCTCGATGAGGTTTTGCACGGCACGCCCGATCTTTCTGAACCCGCGGCGGCTGCCATAACGACGTCAACATCAACTGCATCTTCAACAGCAACTTCTGCGACAGTCAACTCGACGCCGTCAGCCACCACCCCACGCACCTCGCGTGGCTTGATGCTTGGCCTGCTGGCCGGTGTGGTCGTCATCGCTGCCGCAGGTTACTGGTGGAAAGGCATGCCCGCGCAAATAGGCTTGGGCTCAGACCCCAGCAACGCGAGCGATGCAGCGTCCCCCCACGCCACGAATTTCGATCAAATTGCCGCCATGACCGAGCGGCTCGCCGAGCGGCTCAAAGAGCAGCCACAAGACGCCGAAGGCTGGGCCATGCTGGCCCGCTCCTACAGCGTGCTGGGTCGCCACCCCGAGGCGCTGAAGGCCTATGAGAAAGCCGTAGCCCTGCGCAAAGACGATGCCACGCTTTTGTCCGATTACGCCGACTCGCTCGCCGTCAAAAACAACCGCAGTTTGGCGGGCGAGCCCATGAAGCAAGTGGAGCGCGCCCTCAAGATCGACCCGCGCAACCTCAAAGCTTTATCTCTGGCCGGCACCCACGCGTTCACGCGCAAAGACTACCGAGCTGCCGTGAAGTACTGGGATCAAGTGGTGCAGTTCGGCCCGAGCGACAACGAGATGGTCAAAGGCGCGCAAGCCAATCTGGTCGAGGCCCGTGAACTGGCGGGCTTGCCACCTGCCGCCCCTGTGGCATCAACCAGCGCGCTTTCGGCCTTGGCAGATGTGCCTGCGGCGGGCGGTACTGTGGCCGCTGCGGCAACAGGCGCCACCGTCAGCGGCACGGTGTCGCTGGCCCCCGCCTTGGCCAAGCAGGTCAAGCCCGACGACACGCTGTTCATCTTTGCCCGCGCGCCCGAAGGCTCACGCATGCCCTTGGCCATTTTGAAGAAACAGGTGAAGGACTTGCCCTTCAACTTCAGCCTGGACGACAGCCTGGCCATGTCCCCCGCCGCCAAGCTCTCCGGCGTGCCCCAGGTGATCGTCACCGCACGCATCAGCCCCAGCGGCAACGCGATGCCACAGCCCGGTGACCTGTCCGGTCAAACCGAGTCGGTTCGCGTGGGTGCATCAGGGCTCAAGCTTGAAATTCGGGATGTGGTGAAGCCTTAATCACAGTTCCATCCATGATGGTTTGGAATCGCGTGATCAATTTGTCTCTGGCAGCTTCCTCGCCATGTTCGCTGCCTCGGCGCTTGGGGTGAGTGGCACAAAAACATGAACTACATCTACCTCTACCTGGCCGTCATCGCACTCATCCTGGTGCTCTACATCCGACGTCAACTGCGGATTCACACCACCCACGCTACCGAGTTTGAGCAGATCGAAAAGAGTGGCATGAACGAGCCCCACTCTTTACACCCCGTCATCGACCCGGTGCGCTGCATCGGCTCAGGGGCTTGCGCCAAAGCCTGCCCTGAAGAAGCCCTGGGAATCATCAACGGCAAAGCGGTGCTCAAGAACGCAGCGGCTTGCATTGGCCACGGAGCTTGCTTGGCAGCGTGCCCGGTGGAGGCCATCAAACTGGTGTTTGGCACCGAGCGGCGCGGTGTGGACATCCCCAACATCACGCCCGAATTTGAGTCCAACGTGCCGGGCATTTTTATTGCGGGCGAGTTAGGGGGCATGGGCCTGATCCGCAAGGCCGCTGAGCAGGGCCGACAAGCGATTGCCTCCATCCGCAAAAAGAAATACAGCAAGGCCGACTTCGACGTCGTCATCATTGGCTGCGGCCCGGCGGGTTTGTCGGCGGGCTTGTCGTCCATTCATCACAAGCTGAGCTACAAACTCATCGAGCAAGAAGACTCGCTCGGTGGTTCGGTTTACCACTACCCGCGCGGCAAAGTGGCCATGAGCGCGCCCTTTGAGTTGGACTTGATTGGCAAGGTCAATTTTGGCGAAATCCAGAAAGAAACCTTGCTGAAATTCTGGCTCGATGTGGTCAAAAAAACGGGCCTCAAAATCTCATTCAAAGAACGCATGGAGGCCGTTGAGCAAGTCGATGGTCAATTCATGGTGCGCACCAACCGGGGCAGCTACCGCGCAGGCACTGTGCTGCTCACCATGGGGCGCCGCGGCACGCCGCGCAAACTCGAAGTACCGGGTGAGGAGACCGCCAAGGTGACCTACCGCCTCATCGACCCCGAGCAGTACGCGGGCATGTCAGTGCTGGTGGTGGGCGGTGGTGACAGTGCGCTGGAGGCGGCCATTGCCATCTCGGAGCAGAAAAAATCGAGCGTGATTTTGTCTTACCGCAGCACCGCGTTCTCCCGTGTGAAAGAGAAAAATCGCCTGCTACTGGCGCAACAAGAAAAAGCCGGGCGCATCCGCGTGCTGCTCAACTCCAGCGTCCATGCGATCCATGAGCGCGATGTGGAAATCGAGCATGACGGCGTGACCCAGCGCTACCCGAATGATGCGGTGATCATCTGCGCGGGGGGGCAATTGCCCACGCCTTTGCTGCAAAAAATCGGCATCCAGTTCGAGACCAAATTTGGCACGGCGTAGTCACGAAACGAGTCCACCGTCGTCACAGCATCGACAGTAGCGCCGCCACCGTTTTGTCAGTCGCCCCTTGGTGCGCTTTTGCAAAGTCACTGGCGGCGTGGGCCATAGCGGTTTGGCGGACAGGGTCACTCACCAACGCTGTGGCTGCAGCGACCGCAGCCGCCATGTCCACCTGGCGCTGCGCAGCACCTGAGGACTCGGCCAAGGCTGAAGCCTCGGTGAAGTTGAAAGTGTGCGGACCCATGAACACCGGGCAACCGCAGGCCGCGGCCTCAATCAGGTTTTGTCCGCCCAAGGGCGCGAAGCTGCCGCCCAGCAGGGCTGCGTCACTCAAGCCGTAGTACAGCGCCATCTCACCCAGGGAGTCGCCCAACCAGACATCGGCAGCGCCATCGCTTGCACTGGGCTGATCTGGCCATGCACTTCGGCATGACACGCTCAGCCCCTGTGCGCGGATCAACACAGCCACTTCGCCAAAGCGCTGTGGATGGCGCGGGACGATCAGCCACTGCGCTTGCGACCTCAATTTTTGTGATGCCAGAAGTTGCAGCAACTGAGCTTCTTCGCCCTCTCGTGAACTGGCAAACATGATCACCGGCCGCTTCAGCGCGGCACGCCAAGCCCGGCCCTGCGCCAGTTGCTCGGCCTGGGGGCTGGCGTCGAACTTCACATTGCCGAACACGCCCTGCACGCGCGCACCCAGGGCCTGCAGCCGCTGCGCGTCGCCCGGGGTTTGCGCCCACACGGCGGCCAGTGACTGGTAAGCCGGGCGCGACAGCCAACGCAGACGCAGCGCTTGGCGCATGGACTTCTCGCTCATGCGTGCATTGGCCAGCACCAGGGGCACACCCATTTGCACGCAGGCGGCGGCGAGGTTGGGCCAGACCTCGGTCTCCATCAAGATGCCCATGCGGGGCTTGAAATGGTCCAGGAAGCGCTGGACGGATGCAGGGGTATCCCAGGGCTGCCAGATTTGCACATCGCCCGGCTGGAGCAAGCCTAGACCCTGCGCGCGGCCCGTGGCTGTGCCGTGGGTGAGGAGCAGGCGCATGTGCGGCCACTGCGCGCGTAAACGTGCGATCAAAACGGCGGCGGCGCGCGTCTCGCCGAGCGACACGGCGTGTAGCCAGACGGTGTGGCCGTCTGCGGGGAACGGCGCTTGGGTTTGAGCTTGGGTGTAGTGGCCGAAGCGTTCTTCTACGGCTTGCAGGTAGCCGGGCTCTTGCTGGCCGCGTTTGTGGAGTTTGCGGCGTAGGAGGGGTTGGAGAAGGTAGGTCAGGGCGGAGTACAGGCCGCGAACGATGTCATCAGCGAGCGTTGATTCACCTCCGGGCCGGTGAATGGGGGTCAGAGCCCAATTTCGTTTGGCGCTGCCTTCGCTCGTGAGCGTGTTGTCCTGAATTGGGATCTGACCCCCATTCACCTCCAGCCACGCTTGCCAAACCGCATCTACCGAGGGCGCTGGCTGCGCGAAGACGCTGCGTTGGCGCGCACGATGGAGGGGGCCGGTGCGCCAGGCGGTGTCGAAGTTGTAGAGCTGCACGTGGGGCAGGTCTAGCGCCACGGCGATATGGCTCAGACCGCTGTCTACGCCGATCACGCCGGCACAGGGGGCCAACGCGTCGGTCAGCGCATCCAGACTCAGGCGTGGCCAGACCACGGCGCCGGGTAGCTCAGCGGCCAGGGCCTCACTGCGCTGCTGCTCTTCAACCGTGCCGTGCAGCAGGGCCAAGGTGTAGCCTGCGGTTTGCAAGCGCTTGCCCAGCGCCACCCAGTGGTCGAGCGGCCACTGTTTGTCGGCGCGTGAGGTGCCGTGAACCAGTGCGATGCAGTCTGGGTTTGGGGTGTTGGGGTTTAGTTGAGAGCCAGAGTGCTGAATTTTCTGAGTTGATGAAATCTCAATTGGTATGGTTTCAATAGCTGCTTGTGCCACTGGATATTGGGCTATTAGGCCAAAAACCTCTGAATTTGCCACCTCGTAGCCGAAAATTTTGGCACACAGCAAGCGCCCACGCTGCACGGCGTGAATGTGCTCGGGCAACGTGATGGCCACATCAGCCACCCAGCGCGTAGGGGCCTCGTAGCCGGAGCCCTCGGTCTGGTTGGCCATGGCGTAGCGTTTGCCGCCGGGGGCCAGCCGAGCCAGCCAGGCCACCAGGGCTGATTTGCTCAGGCCTTGCAGGTCGATCACCGCGTCATAGGCTTCAGCTTGCAACACCCTTTTGAAGGCCTGCCACTCGGCGCGAGTGCTGGCTTTAAGGGGTGCTTTACGCCAGCGCCGCAAGTCGCATTCAATGACCCGCCCCAGACCCTCGCAGCGCCTCACCAAGGGCGCAAAGCCGCGCTCCACCACCCAGTCAATCTGCGCGTGCGGCAAGGCGCGACGGATGTCCTGCACGGCAGGCATGGTGTGCACCACGTCTCCCAGGGACGAGAGCTTGACGATCAGGATGCGCATGGGGCTGGGGTTGACGCTTTCATCACTCATGAAACTTACCGTTCGGGCTGAGCCTGTCGAAGCCCTTCGACAGGCTCAGGGTAAACGGTAGTGGGGTGTTTATTCAATGCGCCGCTTCTTCAAACGCCGCATCGGGCTTAACCGTGCGCAGCAGCGCCAGCATCTCGGTCTCAATGCGGTGCAAGGCCTCGGGCGTGTGGCCTTCAAAGCGCAGCACCAGCACCGGTGTGGTGTTGGACGCTCGAATCAAACCAAAGCCGTCCGGCCAGTCCACACGCAAGCCGTCAATCGTGTTGACCTGGGCGGGGGCGGCAAACGACGCTTGGGCGACCAGTTGCGCCACCAGAACATGCGGCTCGCCTTCGGCGCATTTCACGTTCAACTCAGGCGTTGAAAAGCTCGTGGGCAGGGCGTGCAGCACGGCGTTGGCGTTGGGGGAGCGGCTCAAAATTTCCAGCAGACGCGCACCGGCGTAGGTGCCGTCGTCAAAACCAAACCAGCGTTCTTTGAAAAAGATGTGGCCGCTCATCTCGCCCCCCAGCGGCGAGTCGATTTCTTTCATCTTGGCTTTGATCAGCGAGTGGCCGGTCTTGAACATCAGAGCCTTGCCACCGGCGGCTTCAATCGCGGGGGCCAGACGCTGCGAGCACTTGACGTCAAAAACGATGGTGCCGCCGGGCACGCGGCTGAGCACGTCCTGCGCAAACAGCATCATCTGGCGATCGGGGTAGATGGTGTGGCCGTCTTTGGTGACGATGCCCAGACGGTCGCCATCGCCGTCAAAAGCCAGGCCGAGTTCGGCATCACCGTTTTGCAAAGCCTTGATCACGTCGCGCAGGTTCTCAGGCTTGCTCGGGTCAGGGTGGTGGTTGGGGAAGTTGCCATCGACCGCGCTGAACAGCTCAGTCACCTCGCACCCCAAAGCACGCAAGATACCTGGGGCCGACGCACCCGCGATGCCGTTGCCGGAATCGACCACGATCTTCATGGGCCGGGCCAACTTGACGTCACCCACAATGCGCTCGCGGTAGGCGGTAGACACGTCCTCCACGCGCATGCTGCCACCGGCTTGCAAAACCCAGGCATCGTCTTGCATGGTTTGGCGCAGGGCCTGAATGTCGTCGCCATAAATGGCACGCCCGGCCAGCACCATTTTGAAACCGTTGTAGTCCTTGGGGTTGTGGCTGCCCGTGACCTGGATGCCGCTGCGGCACAGGGTGTTGGCCGCAAAGTACAACTGCGGCGTGGTGACCATGCCCACGTCAATCACCTCCACGCCTGCGGCCACCAGTCCGCGCGCCAAAGCCGCCACGAGCGACGGGCCGCTCAAGCGTCCATCACGCCCCACCGCCACACAGCGCTCGCCTTGGCGGCGCGCCTCGGTGCCAAAGGCACGACCCAAGCCTTCGGCCATGGCCTCGTTCACGGTGGTGGGCACAATGCCGCGGATGTCATAGGCTTTGAAGATGGATGTGTTGAGTTGCATATTGATCTTTGGCGAATAAGGAATGGGCGAACAATGCTGGGATTGTAGATTCCAAACTCTTGCAAAGATCGACGAAGAAGGGATTAGAAAATCCGTCGTTTTTTTCTACCGCACCAAATCAACTACACGGAACTGCTCTAAAGCGCGTAGAGCGGGCCACCCAGAACCTGCCCACCTACCGTGAAGTTGAAGCCTTCAATGCCAATGAACACCTTTCTGCCAAAGAAAAACGGCAATCCCCAGCCAAAACTGTTGGATGATCCGGACGATCCGGCCTGATTTTGGTAGACATAAGTTCCATTCACAAATGTGCTGCTTGCCACTGTGGAATTGACTGACTTCGTTTTGCCGTTTCGGCCTGAAATGATGACGTTGGTGTACTCCTTAGGCGAGCTTGGGCAATACGCCCAGGTGTTGGGTGCAGCACAGGTGCTTAGCGTTGGATCATCAAAGAAGAGTGCCGTGGAACCCGTATCAAGAAAGCTTTGCGCCATAGCAAGCCGACCCGGTAGCCTGGTGGTGACGTAGCCAGTGAAAGGTGACACCGTTAGAGGCGTGAAGCTGGATGCGTCGTTGTTGGATTGGGTTCCCACTCCAAAATAAATTGAGCCCGTCACGCTGGCTGCGAGTGCGCCTGGCACGCTAGGCAAATCAATCATCAGGCCGTTGAAATCGCTTGCAAACTTAACGACCGGGTTTTTGATTTGTGTCGATGTCGATGTTGGGTTGGCGGTCGTCGCCGTACACGCCGCTGTGGTGCATCCGAAGTACACGCCCCCACCATTGACGGCACATGTTGCCCCGCAATCTTCCTGAAATAGCCCAAGCCCCAATATCCCATTCGCGCCGAACGAGTTGGCGGCACCGCCAATGGCGCTCGTTATAGCGACTCCTCCACCGGCACAGGGGGCCGCCGCAGGATAGGCGGGGTCGGCAATCACTTGAATCGGGATGTTGCTGGCCTGCATAGCGCCTAATTTCACGGACGCCAACTTGACCGGGCCCCAGGCATAGCTGGTGTCCAAAAATTTGACGCAGTTCATGAGCGGAAAACCACCCGCCGTGGTTTGGTTAGGCATGGCATCGGTGCTTGCTGAGCGGAATATTCGTAGGCCAACAGATCCCGTATCGACCAGAACATGGTCAATGGACGTGCAATTTGCAGTGCCGGGCTGGCATACGGTGACCGTCGTAAACAGGCGATTGATTTGGTACGAAGCCCCCGCAGGCCCAGAATCAGCAACAACCGTAATTCGGTTTGCGCCTGGCACACTGGCACCGACAACAGTGGGTGCTACAGCGGAGCTGCTGGTGCTGCCAACTCCATCAGTTCCGCCACCACCACCTCCACCACAAGAACACAGAAAAAAGGCGCAGATCAAAGTGCCCACATTGAGTCGAGCAAGCCTGTTCAAATTTGCAAAATTATTAAGGTAAGACATCACGAATATTGAGACCGGATGGAACCAGTGCAGGAACATAAGCACTTCCGAAAAAAGCGCGCTGATGCCCTGCTGAATGCACCACCAATGAACCATCGTCTATGTGCAAGGGTGTTCCAATGTTTCGCTTGGTGCGGCTGGCATCCGCCTTTGCCCGAAACGAATTGAAATGACTGCCCATCAACACACTCAGATCCGGCAGTACGGGCCCTTCCCAGCTCACCGCAAATACCACGCCGGCAGTCGTGATGTATTCATTGACGATGGTTCCCGTATCCAACTGCTGCACCTGGGTCGTATAGCTGCTAGGTGCAGCACGATTTGCTAGGCCACCTGAACGCATAAAACTTTGCCCATTGGGCTTCATGCGACTGGGTTCACCACCCAGCTCTGCACCAGAGGGCAAGGCCCAAGCAAGCACGGCGGCGACTATCGCCCCCTTCATCAAGGCAACTGTACGTTTTTGAAAATTCAATGCTTCGCGGGACATGATCGCTGAATTAGGGTGGCTTCTGAACAGTCAATCCCATCGGAACGACATGGTACTTCCAATGTGAACGAGTGTGTGGCAAGGGCATGTCCGAAAATGGCCAGCTCAACCCATGCGCCGTCATATCATGGCCGCATGACGCTAAAACCGTTCACCCCGCTGCCGGCGCAGCTACGCTGCCCTACGAGCCTGGAGTCAACTCTCATGAAAACACCTGCCCACATTCAAACCCGACCCAGCACCTCACCCCTGGGGCCTATGCTTCTGGCGGCCAGCCCACTAGGCCTGTGTGGCGTGTGGTTTGTGAACCAGAAGCACTACCCGCTCGATAGGGCGCTGCAAGCCCCTACTGTGGCTTCTGTGGCCTCCGATGCTTCGCAAGCCTGGCTCGATCAAGCCGCCCAGCAGCTAACCCACTACTTTGCCGGTCATCGCCAGCACTTTGATCTGCCGCTAGACCTGAGCATAGGCACCGCCTTTCAGCAAAGCGTGTGGCATGCGCTGTTGGACATTAGTCGCGGCCAGACCGAGAGTTACGGCGCGCTGGCCGCGCGCGTAGGTCGCCCCAGTGCCGCGCGCGCGGTGGGCGCGGCGGTCGGGCGCAACCGCATCAGCATCATCGTGCCCTGCCACCGGGTGGTGGGTAGCAACGGCGCGCTCACTGGCTACGCGGGCGGGCTGGAGCGCAAGGTGGCGTTGTTGCAATTAGAGGGGTGTTTGTTGTGAGTGTCCATCCATGACCCCAAGAACTGCCATCGACTTTGTCTTGCTTGCCGCCATCTGGGGCGCATCCTTCTTGCTGATGAAGCTGGGGGCTGCTGAGTTTGGCCCGTTTGTCACCGCATTTCTGCGCGTGTTTTTAGCGTCGCTTTTTTTGTTGCCCATCCTTCTTTGGAAAAAACAAATTCCCGCGCTGCGCGTCAAGCTCGGGCCCATCCTGATGGTGGGGGTGCTCAACAGCGGCCTGCCTTTTGCGCTTTACTGCTTTGCGGTGCTGCACATCAACACCGGCTTGAGCGCCATCCTCAACGCCACCGTGCCGCTGTGGGGGGCGCTGGTGGCTTGGGCTTGGCTGCGAGATAAGCCCAATGGCTCACGCGTTCTGGGCCTGGTGATTGGCTTTGTTGGCGTGGCGGCGCTGGCGTGGGACAAGGCAACATTCAACGGGGCCGACCCGATGTCCGGCTTGGCAGTGATGGCCTGCCTCACGGCCACCCTGCTCTACGGCATTGCCGCGAGCTTCACCAAGAAGTATTTGGATGGCACGCCCGCCATGGCCAACGCAGCGGGTAGTCAGGTGGGGGGCAGCTTGGTGTTGCTGGTGCCTGCGTTGATGACGCTGCCTGCGCAAATGCCTGGATTCAAAGCCTGGATCGCTATTCTTCTACTGTCACTTTTCTGCACCGCCGTAGCCTACATCCTGTTCTTCAGACTCATCACCCGCATGGGCCCAGCGCGCACAGTGACCGTCACCTTTCTCGTCCCCGTGTTTGGCGTGGCCTACGGCAGTGTGCTGCTGGGTGAGGCCTTCACCTTGAGCATGGGGGCGTTTGGCGCGGTGATTGTGCTGGGCACGGCGTTGGCGACAGGTGTGCTGAGCTTATCCAAGCCTAGACTCAAAGCCTGAGTTGTATCAAGATAATCGTCCCGCGCTGAAAAAGGCCAATTTTCATGTCAACACCCCACCCCCTCATCACCCTGGCGCACGGGCTTGCGCTGCTGATTGCGTTGTACGCTGCACCAACACATGCGGCTGACTACATTGGCCCCTTGTTTGACACGCACCTGCACTACAACCTGGAAGCGCAGACTGAGCACCCCATGTCCGATGTGCTGGCCCGTATGAAGAGTAGTGGCGTCAAAGCCATCGTCGCCAATTCACGCCCCAATGAGGGCACCAAAGCATTGGCCTCTGCCACGACCCAAACCAAGGTCGCAGGCGTGACAGTCGTGCCCTTTGTGCGCCTCTACCGCAACCGTGAGGACTACAACAGTTGGTACAAAGACGAGACCATTTACGACATGGTTCTGACGGAGTTGGCACAAGGTACACCAGCAGGCCCGTACAAGGGCATCGGAGAATTTCACCTCTACGACAGCGCCAATGCCAAAGGCGCTGTGGCTAAAAAACTCATGGCCTTGGCCGATGAAAAAGGCCTGGCCGTGCTCGCTCACGTGGACGATGCGGCCATTGACCTGCTGATGGCCAACACGCCGTCTAAAGGTCAAAAAACCAAATTGATCTGGGCCCACACAGGCATTGGCGGCGTAAGTGTGGCGCGCGTGCGTGAGTTGATGCGCCGCTACCCCTTGCTCACAGGCGAGCTGTCTTACCGCCCCGGCCTGACCTGCGGGGCAGGCCAACTCTGCCCCGAATGGCGCACTTTGCTCCTAGAGATGCCCACCCGATTCGTGCTGGGCTCAGACACCTGGATCAACCAACGGTGGCAGTCTTATGAAGCCTTGATGCAAGGCTACCGCACATGGTTGGGTGAGTTGCAAAAAGAGACGGCAGATCGGATCGCCTGGGGCAATGCGGCAGCTTTGTTGGGGATCAAGTAGAGCTGAATTGGGCGGTTAGAGCATTGGAAGTCATGACAACCTTGGCATACTTCAGGTTAGAGCACTCCCTAAACCGACAGCCGCCCCTGCACCAACCTCAACTGCCGCCCGCAACGCGCCGCCAGCGACTCGTCGTGCGTGACGACTATGAAGGCGGTGCCCTGATCGCGGGCGAGTTGCAGCATCAACATAAACACGCCGTCAGCCGTAACGCGGTCCAGGTTGCCGGTGGGCTCATCGGCCAGCACGCAGGCGGGTTGCGTGACCAGAGCACGGGCGATAGCGACGCGCTGGCGTTCACCGCCTGAGAGTTCTGATGGGCGGTGGTGCAGGCGGTCTTGCAGACCCACACTCGCTAGCGTTTTGGTCGCTGCTTGCGCACACTCTGCGGGGCTTTGACGCCTGATCCAAAGTGGCATGGCAACGTTGTCCTGCGCGCTGAACTCGGGTAGCAGGTGGTGAAACTGATAGACAAAGCCGAGGTGCTGATTGCGCAGCACGCCTTGCTGTGCGGGTGACAACGTGGCCAGGTCTTGGCCCATGAGCTGTACTGCTCCACCCGTGGGCGCGTCTAGCCCGCCGAGCAGGTGCAGCAGTGTGCTTTTGCCGGAGCCGGAGGCACCGACGATGGCCACGGTTTCGCCCCGGTGCACTTGCAGGTCAACGCCTTGCAACACGGTGACGTCGAGCGGGCCTTCGTGGAAGCGTTTGCTCAGGCCTTGGGCATTGAGAACGATGCCCGTTCGGGCTGAGCCAGTCGAAGCCTTCGCGATCCCTTCGACAAGCTCAGGGTGAACGGGGCTGTTAAATTCATTCATAGCGCAGCGCCTCCGCCGGGTTGACTCGGCTGGCGTGCCAGCTGGGGTACAGGGTGGCGGCGAAGGCCAGCGCCAAAGAGATCAGCGCGATGGGCACGATGTCGGCGCTTTGAGGCTCGCTTGGCATGCGGCTGATGAGGTAGATGTCGCGTGGCAAAAAGCTGGTGTGCAGCAGTTGTTCCAACGCGGGCACGATGACGTCGATGTTGAAGGCCACCAGCAGGCCCAGCGCCAGCCCGGCCAGCGTGCCGATGACGCCCACCAGCGCGCCCTGCACCACAAAGATGCCCATGATGCTGCGCGGGCTGGCCCCCAGCGTGCGCAGGATGGCGATGTCGGCGCGCTTGTCGGTCACCGTCATCACCAGCGTGGAGACCAAGTTAAAGGCCGCCACCGCCACGATCAGGGTGAGGATGATGAAGAGCATGCGTTTTTCCAGTTGTACGGCGGCAAACCAGTTGCGGTTTTGCCGCGTCCAGTCGCGAATCAACAGGTCGCCGCTCAGGCTGCGCGAAAGCTCGACACCCACCTCGCGCGCCTGGTGCAGGTCTTTGAGCTTGAGGCGGATGCCGGTGGGGCCTTCGAGCCGGAAGATTTTGGCCGCATCGTCGGTGTGCATCATGAGCAGGGCCGAGTCGTACTCATAGTGGCCGGAATCAAATGTGCCCACCACCGTCATCTGCTTCAGGCGCGGCACCACACCGGCGGGCGTGACTTGGCCGCTCGGGGCCACCAGCGTGACTTTGTCGCCCTCGCGCACACCCAGTGAGCGGGCCAGCTCGTTGCCCAGTACCACGCCGAATTCACCGGGGATGAGGCGCGTTAACGACGTGTTTTTGAGCGTGCCTGCCAACTCTGTGACTTCAGGCTCCAGCGCGGGGTCGATGCCGCGCACGAGGGTGCCCTTCATGTCCTCGCCCCGCGCCAGCAGGGCTTGCGTGGCGATGAAGGGGGCCGCGCCGATGACCTGAGGGTTGGCCCGGGCCTCGGCCAGTGTGCGGGCCACGTCGGGCAGGGCCGCGCCGTTGGGTGCAAAAATTTCGATGTGGGAGACGACGCCCAGCATACGGTCGCGCACCTCTTTTTGAAAGCCGTTCATCACGCTCAACACGATGATGAGCGCCGCCACGCCCAGGCCAATGCCCAGCATGGACACGCCCGAGATGAAAGAGATAAAGCCATTGCGCCGCGTCGCCCGCCCGGCCCGCGTGTAGCGCCAGCCCAAAATGAGTTCGTAGGGGATTTGCATGGGGGGATTGTCCATGAAGATAAACCCGGACAATAGCGGCATGCATGTTTTGATTCCCTTCGCGGTTTGCCGCGACCCCGCCGCGCAGCAGGTTCTGAGCGGGCTGCGGTTACCGCATCTGGCGCAACTGTTGGCTCGGCTGTCACCTCTTCCTTTAGACACGGCAGATGAAAGCAACCCCACCCTGCCGCACGAGCGCGTGCTGGCGCGGGCCTTGGGCTTGCCGAGCGGGCCGCAGATTCCGCTGGCGGCGTGGCAGGCTGCCTCTAGCGGGCTTGAGGCGAACACGCAGGCTTGGGCCTTCATTACGCCCTGTCACTGGAATTTGGGGCAGGCCCAGATCACACTGGACCCGACGCAGGTGCTGGCGCTTACCGAAGCCGAATCCCGCGCCCTGCTGGCCGCCATGCAGCCCTACTTTGAAGAGGATGGCATCACCCTGGTTTATGAAAATCCTGAGCGCTGGCTGGCCCATGGCGAGGTGTTTCGCTCGCTGGTCACCGCATCACCCGAGCGCGTGGTGGGTCAGGGCGACATCAAACCCTGGATGCCCTCTGATCCCCAGTTGCGGCGACTGCAAAACGAGATGCAGATGCTGTGCTACACGCACCCGGTGAATGAGGCACGTGCCGAGCGTGGGGCGTATCCGGTCAACTCGTTTTGGGTTAGCGGTAGCGGGGTGTTGACAACATCGATCAGCACGTCAACACCGCCCTTGATGCCCCTGCCACTCATGCACGCCGCCTTGCAACAAGACTGGCTCAGCTGGGGCCAGGCCTGGGCGCAACTGGATGCAACGGTGTTCGCTGATCTGCTTCACGTTGTGGAAAAAGACGGCCCACCAGAGCGCGCCACCCTTACCCTGTGCGGTGAGCGTAGCGCGCAGACTTACACGGCTACCAAGCGCTCTTTAGTACACAAAATTATGAGTCTTTTCGGCCCCAAGCCCATAGAAATTATGCGTAACCAGCTATGAAGATAATAGCAAGAGACATCCCCCCCCGCGCCGCCTGGGCGCTTGAGCAAGCCGGTGTGCACCCGCTGCTAGCGCAACTCTTTGCCGCGCGCGGCGTGCAGAGCAAAGACGAGCTGGACGACGGCTTGGCGCGCCTGCTGCCGCCCTCAGGGCTACTGGGCGCAACCCCAGCTGCCGTGCTGCTGGCCGACGCCATAGCGCAAGACAAGAAGCTCTGCATCGTGGCCGACTACGACTGCGATGGCGCAACCGCCTGCGCTGTGGCCATTCGCGGCCTGCGTCTGCTGGGCGCACGCCATGTGAGCTACATCGTGCCCGACCGGGTGGTGGACGGCTACGGCCTGACGCCGCCAATATCGCAACGCGTGAAAGACAGCGGGGCCGACGTGCTGATCACCGTGGACAACGGCATTGCCAGCGTGGCCGGTGTGGCCACTGCGCGCGCGTTGGGCCTGCAGGTGCTGGTAACGGACCATCACCTGCCCGGCGCAGAGTTGCCACAAGCCGAAGTCATCGTCAACCCGAACCAGCCCGGTTGCACGTTTGAGAGCAAGTCCATCGCCGGGGTGGGTGTGATGTTTTACGTGCTGCTGGCGCTGCGGGCAGAGTTGCGCCAGCGGGGAAAGTTTGATGCAAGCAATCAACCGAAATTGGATGCCTTGCTGCCCCTAGTCGCACTAGGCACCGTGGCCGACGTCGTCAAGCTCGACGCCAACAACCGCCGCTTGGTAGCTCAGGGCTTGAAGCGCGTGCGTGCCGGGGCGCTACCACCCGGCATGGCCAGTCTGTTCACCGCAGCCGCACGCAACTCGTCAGTCGCCACCACCTTCGATTTCGGGTTTGCCCTAGGCCCACGCATCAACGCCGCAGGCCGCTTGGCCGACATGACGCTGGGCATCGAATGCCTGTTGACCGATGACGCCACGCGCGCGGATGAACTGGCCAAGACGCTGGACGGCATCAATCGCGAGCGCCGCGTGATTGAGGGCGACATGCGCGACCAGGCCTTTGCCATTGCCGAGTCGCTTTTTGATGAGGGGGACGAGCCGCCCCCAGCGATTTGCGTGTTTGACCCGGATTTTCACGAAGGCGTGGTGGGCATCGTGGCCTCGCGCATCAAGGACAAGCTGCACCGCCCCACCTTCGTGTTTGCCGCCAGCCAGGCCCCCGGCAAAGAACACGAGCTCAAAGGCTCAGGCCGCTCCATTCCCGGATTTCACCTGCGCGACGCGCTAGACTTGGTGGCCAAGCGCCACCCCGGCGTGCTGCTGCGCTTTGGCGGCCACGCGATGGCGGCGGGCTGCACCGTGAATGAGGAGAGCTTTGACGAATTCGAGCAGGGCCTGAACGACGTGGCCCAAGAATGGTTAGACGCCGCCACCCTGACACGTCGGCTCGACACCGACGGCCCGCTGGCCCCCGAGTACCGACGCGCCGACCTGGTGGACACCCTGCACCGCGAGGTCTGGGGTCAGGGCTTTGCGCCGCCCACCTTCAGCGAAGAGGTCGAGGTGATTTCGCAGCGTCTGGTGGGGGAGAAACACCTCTCCCTCAAACTCAAACACCAAGGCCAACCCGTGGACGCCATCTGGTTCGGCCACACCGAGCAACTCCCACGCAAAGTCACCTTGGCCTTCCGGCTAGACGCCGACGAGTGGAATGGCGTGCGGCGCGTACGGTTTTTGGTGGAGGGGGCGCAGGGTTAACCCATCAGATCGGTGCTTTGACGCGGCGCCCGGTCCAAATGAAAGAGAAAGAAAATCAACATGGCTGTGACGCCCATCATCCACAAGGGCCCAAACAACCAGAACAACAAGGGCACGGTGAAGAAATAGGCCCGAATTCCGTAACGGAAAAAGATCGCCGCCCGATTCAGTTCAGCCGCCACATGGCTCGGCTCGCTACAGGCAACGGTAAATTCTGGCGACACGTTGATCAGGTAGCCAATGTGGTGATAAAGCCGTAGGGACAGGCAAAACGAGAAGAAGGCAAACAGCAGATCAAAGAGCATCACCAACAGCTTGAACAACCATATTTCAGCGCTGATGTGGCCCGCCACGTTAAGTATTTCCCAAGCACTTGACAGCTTGTCGCTCTGGGCACTCAAGGTCAGCACACCAATGATCAGAAGAATGGCTGTGGACGCCATGAAGCTGGCCGTCATGGTGGAGTTGCGCAGCGTCTGCACCGCCAGGATGTCACGACGCTCCTTCATGACGCCCTCTACCCAGGCCGTGCGCGCCGCGATCAAGCCGTCCAGCGCACTGGACGACGGGTCACGCCGGGTGCGCCAATGCAGGTAGCGCTGGTAAATAACGACGGCGGACGCGCTCAGGGCGAACCCAATCAGGTCATAGGCATGCAGAGTGAAGAAATCATTCATCCGCGCATTGTGCCAGCCCCCTTGCATCCCCTATCACGGCGATAAGCCCTAAAATCAAAGGGTGACCTCAATCCTCAACGCCGACCTCCACTGCCACTCCGTCATCTCTGACGGCACCCTCACCCCTGAGGCGCTGGCCGAGCGCGCCCGCACCAATGGCGTTGAGCTGTGGGCGCTGACCGACCATGACGAGATCGGTGGTCAACACCGTGCCGCCGACGCCGCTAAAGCGCAAGGCCTGAAGTACCTCACTGGCACTGAAATTTCTATCACCTTTGCCAGTCAAACCGTTCACATCGTGGGATTGGGTTTTGACCCGGACAACGAGCAACTCAAACAAGGCTTGGCGCAAACACGCGGCGGGCGTGGGCAGCGGGCACAAGAGATGTCTGACGGCCTAGCTGCGGTGGGCATCAAAGGGGCCTACGAAGGCGCTTTGAAATACGCGGGCAACCTGGAGCTGATCTCCCGCACGCATTTCGCCCGCTTTCTGGTTGAAACCGGGGCCTGCAAAGACACCAACGAGGTGTTTCGCAAATACCTGACCGAAGGCAAACCCGGCTTTGTGCCGCACCGCTGGGCCAGCCTGGGCGATGCCGTGCGCTGGATCACCCAGGCGCAGGGCGTGGCCGTCATTGCCCACCCGGCGCGCTACAAGTTCAGCGCAAACGAGGAATACGCCTTGTTCAGCGAATTCAAGACGCATGGCGGGCAAGGCGTTGAAGTCGTCACCGGCAGCCATACCCCGGCCGAGTACGTGAAGTACGCGGCCACCGCGGTCGAATTTGGCCTGGCGGCCTCGCGCGGCAGCGACTTTCACAGCCCGGATGAGTCCCACACCGACCTGGGCACCCTACCCTACCTGCCGGGTGCGCTCACCCCCGTGTGGAGCTTGCTGGCGGACCGTATCCAGTGAAACGCCCCAGTTCTCTGGGCGGCATCGCCCTGGCGCTGACCTCACTGGCCTGTTTTGCAGCACTCGACACCACCACCAAGTTCATCACCCTGAGCGTGCCCGTGCTCGTGGCCCTGTGGTGTCGCTACCTATTCCAAGTCGTCGCCACCACCGCCATCATGCTGCCGCTGCGCGGGCGGGCACTTTTGCACACCCGACACCCCAAGTTCCAGGCCCTGCGCGCCGTCTTGCTGCTGTCTTGCAGCGGGCTGGCCATGATCAGCCTCAAGCACCTGCCGGTGGCCGAGTTCACCGCCATCGTCATGCTCACCCCCCTGGTCATCACGCTACTGGCCGCCACCCGCCTGGGTGAAAAGGTCTCGCCCTTGCGTTGGGCTTTGGTGGCGGGTGGTTTTGTGGGCACGCTCATCATCATCCGGCCCGACAGCCATGTGTTCGGTTGGTCCATACTGCTGCCCTTGATCCTGGTGGGTGCCAACGCTTGGTACCAGGTGCTCACCAGCCAAATGGCCCAAACCGAAGCGCCAGCCACCATGCACTTCTACACCGGGTGGATCGGCTTGCTGTTGGTCACCCTCACCCTGCCCTGGGTCTGGGTGACGCCACAAACGCTGAGCCAATGGAGCGGGCTGCTGCTGATGGGTTTTTTGGGCACGGTGGGGCATTTGTTGCTGATCCAGGCCTACGCCAAAGCCCCGGCCAGCACCTTGACCCCGTTTCTGTATGCCCAGATTGGTTTTGCCGGGATCGGTGGCTGGCTGATGTTTTCACATGTGCCCGATGCCTGGTCCCTGGTCGGCATTGGCCTGATTGCCCTGTGCGGTGCCGCCGGAGCTTGGCTGGCGGTGCGAGAAGGTCGCCCGCCTTTTGAACCCAGACAAACTTGATGCGTAAACCCTGATGGCCCAATACTTCGAAGTTCACCCCGAAAACCCGCAAATCCGCCTGCTCAAACAGGCCGTGGGCCTGCTGGAAAAAGGCGGTGTGCTGGCCGTGCCCACCGACTCTAGCTACGCCCTGGTCTGCCACCTGGACGATAAGACCGCTGTGGACAAGATGCGCCAGATTCGTGGCGTTGACGACAAACACCACCTCACCCTTTTGTGCCGTGACCTGGCCGAGCTGTCCAGCTATGCCAAGGTGGACAATCGGCAGTTTCGCTTGCTAAAGGCCGCCACACCTGGCCCCTACACCTTCATTCTGGAAGCCAACAAAGAGGTGCCGCGCCGCGTGAGCCACCCCTCACGCAAAACCATCGGCCTGCGTGTGCCAGAACACAAGGTACTGCACGAACTGCTGGCCCTGCACAACGGAGCACTTCTGTCGACCACCTTGATCGCACCCGGCGAAACAGATCCCCTCAATGACGCGCAAGACATCCGCGAGCGCTTTGAGCACCAACTCGCCGCCGTGATCGACGCCGGGGCCTGCGCCCTGGAGCCCACCACCGTGGTGGACTTGAGCGGTGATGAACCCGTGCTGATTCGCCAAGGGCGTGGCGAGCTCTCGGTGCTGGGTCTGTAACTTCGGGCCGGTAGCGTCGAACTTTCAAGCGACAATTCAAGCCATGGAACCCACCCACCTCATTCAAACCATTCTCATCTACGCCCTGCCCGTTCTGTTTGCCATCACGGTGCACGAGGCGGCGCACGGCTACGCAGCACGCCACTTTGGTGACAACACCGCCTTCATGTTGGGGCGAATCACGCTCAACCCGCTAAAGCACGTTGACCCGATGGGCACCATCCTCATGCCCTTGCTGCTGTACTTTGCCACCAGCGGGGCTTTTTTGTTTGGTTATGCCAAGCCTGTTCCGGTGCGCTTTGATCGGCTGCGCAACCCCAAACGCGACATGATTTGGGTGGCCCTGGCCGGGCCGGGGGCTAACCTGATGCAGGCCTTGTTGTGGGGTGCACTGCTCTACACCTTGCTGGGCATGGGCTTGGCCGAGCCCTTCTTTATTGAAATGTGCAAGGCAGGCACCTTGGTGAATGTGGTGATGTTCGCCTTCAACATGTTCCCGCTGCCGCCGCTGGACGGTGGGCGCATTCTGGTGGGCCTGCTGCCTTATCGCCAAGCCGCCATGGTGAGTCGCGTTGAACCTTGGGGCTTCTTCATCGTCATGGGCCTGGTGCTGACGGGTATCGTGAACAAGCTGTGGTTGATCCCCCTGATGAACCTCACCTATGGCCTGCTCGACATCTTGCTGTTACCCCTTTCTTTCCTCGTTCGCTAATCTTATTTTCTGATGAACACACAGCGCGTCTTGACCGGCATCACCACCTCGGGCACGCCCCACCTGGGCAACTACGTCGGGGCCATTCGGCCTGCCGTTGCGGCCAGCCGGGCCGCAGGGGTGGAGAGCTTTTACTTCCTGGCCGACTACCACGCCCTCATCAAGATTGATGAGCCTGCACGCATTCAGCGCTCCACGCTGGAGATCGCCGCCACCTGGATTGCTGCGGGCCTAGACCCCGAACGCGTCACGTTCTACCGCCAGTCTGACGTGCCCGAAATCCCCGAGTTGACCTGGCTGCTGACCTGCGTCACCGGCAAAGGTCTGCTCAACCGAGCCCACGCCTACAAAGCCTCGGTGGACAAAAACACCGCAGCGCAGCAAGACCCGGATGCTGATGTGACCGCAGGCCTGTTCATGTACCCGGTGCTGATGGCGGCTGATATTTTGATGTTCAACGCGCACAAAGTGCCGGTCGGGCGCGATCAAATCCAGCACATCGAAATGGCGCGAGACATGGCGTCTAGCTTCAACCACCGCTATGGTGAACACTTCGTGCTGCCCGAAGCATCCATCGAGGCCGACGTCGCCACGCTGCCGGGGTTGGATGGCCGCAAGATGAGCAAGAGCTACGACAACACCATCCCGTTGTTTGCCTCACCTGCGCAACTTAAGAAGTTGATTGCAGGCATCAAGACCGACTCACGCGCACCGGGTGAGCCCAAAGACACTGAAGGCTCGGCCCTGTTCCAGATTTACCAGGCCTTTGCCACACCCGCCGAGACCGCAGCCCTGCGCCAAGCTTATGCTGACGGCATAGCCTGGGGTGAAGCCAAGCAAATCCTGTTCGAACGCATCGACCACGAAATCGCACCGATGCGCGAGACCTACGAAGCCCTGCTGCGCAACCCTGACCGCCTGGAAGACCTGCTGCTGGCCGGGGCCGCCAAGGCGCGCCGCATCGCCAGCCCCTTCACCGCCAAACTACGCCACGCCGTAGGCCTGCGCGATCTGCGCAGCACCGACGCGCCCGTCAAAACCAAGACAGAGAAGTCAACTGAACCCGTGTTCAAGCAATACCGAGAGAGCGACGGCAAGTTCTACTTCAAACAAGTCGATGCCCACGGTCAAGTGCTGCTGCAAAGCGAAGGCTTTGATTCACCCAAAGACGCGGCGATGGCGATTGCGAAGTTGCGCGGCTGATACAATCACGCCCACACGGAGAGGTGGCAGAGTGGCCGAATGTACCTGACTCGAAATCAGGCGTACCGCAAGGTACCGTGGGTTCGAATCCCACCCTCTCCGCCAGTTACCCAATCAAATCAAGCGCTTAGGCTCTTTTTTTTGTTTCAACTATCAAATCGACTATCAATCACGATCGAGCTACCTTCCGTGATTGATGACTTGATTCGACTGGATCACTTCGCATCAACACGACAACAGCCCTATTTGAGGGGACGTTAACCGATCATGATCGTCGGGAAAAATAGACGGTGATATTCAGGTAGGGCCTAGCCATGTGGCAAAGATGCCGGATGGTGCCGCGAGGAATATGAAATTTTTTTTGAAAAGTACAAAACGCTACCAACGCATCAGTCGATTGATGCTACGTACTGCCGCCTAAATTCTTCGTCGAAGGCAAGTAGTTTTTCTTTTCCAGAGTTATCCAACTCAAGCCAACGTGCCTCATATCGCTCACAAAAATAATCTGAGCCGGACAGCTGCCCGTCAACAAGAATTTCGAACTTATCAGACGCCGCCTCAACACCATTTAAGACAGAACCACTATGTCTTCCATAGACGCGAAGTAACAATGGTTTTCCGGCTGAAAGTTGCCCCACGATGAAAGAAAAACACTTTTCGGAACAGTTCAAGTGGCCTTGAAGTGCGAAGTCCTGCCTGTTCACCATCAATCCCAGAAAACCATCTCGGTCGCCATCATTAATTGACTCAAAACACCGAATCTCCAACTTCTGTCCAATCAGATACTTCTCTGAGCTCAAGCTGTCAAAACAGACCAGCGCATTGAATACCAAACACTGACCAAGCCCTGACTGCGTTACCTCACGTTTTACATACAGCGGTGAAGTTGCGTGTCCAGTCACCCAATACCTTTGAAAGGAAGCATCAGGAAAAAACAAGTAATACAGAAACACAGATAATCGACGAGCTTCAATGAAGAAGCTCCAAGTGTCCGTTGAAACGGGTCAAGTCCAAGTCCAAAAGTTATACCATCTGGTTCTCTTAATGACTTTGACTGTGATGATGATCGGGCTTCAAAAGCAAATAAAGCATCAGACCCATGAAGCCGCCGACTATCTGCGCACCCACGAATGCAGGCACATCAGAAGGTGAGATTCCGGCAAAGGTGTTGGTGAACATGCGACCGAAAGCAGCCGCAGGGTTTGCAAAGGAGGTACTTGCAGTGAACCAATATGCCGCACCGATATAGCACGCGACGATAGATGATGCCTTGCCTTTAGGGGAGCGTAAGATCACGAATATCAAACCACAAGTAGCGACGGCTTCCGCGAACCATTGTCCGGGCCCAGTTCTTACTTTTGTAGACCATTGCAATATTTCAAGATCAAACATCGCATGTGCCGCCCAAGCGCCCAAAGCGGCACCTATGAGTTGGGCAACTACATAGCCAATCAAATGGTGACGTGCCAAATCTTTACGGTAGGCAAGAACCATTGACAGAACTGGATTGAAATGAGCACCACTGATTGGCCCGAGTGTTTCAATCAATGCGTAAAGAGCAAAGACAGTGGCGAGGGTATTTGCCAAAAGAGCGACGGCTACGTTTCCGCCTGCCAATTGCTCCGCCATGATGCCTGAGCCGATCACTGCACACAGCAAAGCTGCTGTGCCAACTAGCTCCGCAAAATATCGTCGCCAATGGATCATTTTTTCGCTAGCTCACGTGCGGTTTTTTCCAAAGCCATTTTGCTAAGGCTTGTTGAGGGCAGGCTGGTGAAGATGTCGAGACGCCTTTTGATTTGAATCAGCGTGTGCTTGAATGCTTCTAGTTTTTGCTCATCAGTTCCAACTGTCTCTGAAGGATCTGCATAGCCCCAGTGAGCGGTTGCAGGCTGGCCGGGCCAATAGGGGCAAACTTCCCCTGCCGCGTTGTCGCAAACTGTGATGACCAGATCCATGTGCGGTGCATCCGGAGTCGCGAAAACATCCCAGCTTTTACTAGTTAACCCTGCAGTTGAAATTCCTGCTCTTTCAAGCGTTGCAATAGCCATAGGATTAGGTTTTTGATTGTCTTTAGGGCTGCTGCCAGCTGAGTAGGCTTTGAACTTACCTTGCCCCATATGGTTGAGCAATGCCTCTGCCAGGATGCTGCGAGCAGAGTTGTGGGTGCAAAGAAAAAATACGTTCAAAGGTTTTGCATCAGTCACTTGGGATTCCTTAGGTTCAGCAGGTTTTACAGATTTTCTCGGGGCTCACCTCGCAGGCCTCCCCTTGGCAACAGTTTTGGGACAGGTACGCAAGAACGGCATTCATGCGGTCGTACTGAGCGCGATAAATCAGGTTACGGCCACTGCGTTCCTGAGAGATCAGATCAGCATGCATCAGCTCTTTCAGATGAAAGGAAAGCGTGTTTGCAGGCATACCCAATGCTTCAGCAATCAACGCTGGCGTCAGCCCATCGTTTCCTTTCACCACCAACGAGCGAAAAATCTGGAGTCGGTTGGGCTGAGCCAAGGCTGCAAGTGCTTTGATGACGTATTTGTCTTCCATAATTCAATTATATTGGAAGTATTTAACTATTTCATGTCAACACTCTGATCTTGCAAGCAGTAGGCTAAAGTGCCTCGCATTTCGGCCTACTCACGAAACGATTCAGCAAAAATGTTGGTTCATAAGGCATTAACGTGAGTGAATACCGCAGTGACGTAAGGATAGATTTCGGATGATTGACGAAACAGGAATCAGTCTCAACATATAGAATGATGCACTGGGACCCAAGTGCTAGATTGGCGTCCCCATCAGAAACTTAGACGGTTTGTGATCTGGTATCTTGTGCCCCGCCAAAGTTAGTTGATCTCAAACGGATCGAAGCTAAGCACTGATTTTCACACTGGCAAACGGTACAGCCTGCGGGCATTGGACCAAAGCACTTTATTAGCCAGTTCAGCCCCTAAAACCTGCTTAATTAAGCCCATATCCTTGGGGTCGAACGCACGTTTGGCACGGGTCGACGGCAGATCCGTGCCAAAGACAAGCGCGTTGGGGTTGCGCGCAGCAATTTTTTCCAACGCCTTGGGAATGTCCATATCGACCCGGCCAAAACCCGTGGCTTTAATACACGCCCCTGCGTCAACCAGATCAAGCACGGCGGGAAGACCTTTTTTCGTCATGCCCAGGTGGTCAATCACAATTTTCGGCAACTTGGACAGTCTGGCTACGTGGGGCGCGAGCGCCGCCGCATCGGCGTAAATTTCCGCGTGCCACTGGCCGACTTGGTTCACCCTTTGGGCCAGGGACATGATTTCGTCAACGCTATCAATGCGGCCTCTGAATAAGTTGAAACGAAGCGCCCGAACACCCAGTCGACTGAGTTCCAGTACCTCTTTGTCAGGGATATCCGACGGCACCTGCGTCACGCCCACCCACTCTGGACCGAGAGCCGGCAACACAGCACGCAGATAGCTTTGATCAAACCCATGGAACGAGCCTGAAACAATGGCCCCGGAGGTGATGCCCAAGGGGCGGGTCTGTTGGCAATATTCGTCTAGTGGATAGGGCGGTGGCAGGTAGCCCTGATTGGCGATGACGGGGAAGCGGGTATCAATGATGTGACAGTGCGAATCAAACACCTGGGTTCCATTTGCCAGACTGGCACACCCTGTCAAGCCAATCCCAACCAAGCCAACAGATTCAAGTAAAAAACGACGCCGATTCTGGATCATGGATGAATTTCCCTTTTAAGCTAAAAAATCCAAGGCCTAAGCCTATTTATTCCACCGCGATTTTGGCTTCTCGAATCACGCGGCTCCATTTTTCAATGTCACGCTGGGTCCAAGCCGTGACCTCCTCCGGCGAGCCTGCCTGAAGCTCGGTGCCCGCTGGTTCAATCTTGGCGATCAGGGTCGGATTTTTCAGGGCGCGCATCAAGGCTTGATTGATGCGATCCAACAAGGGCTTGGGTGTGGCCAAAGGGGCATACATGGCGTACCACGTGGTGTATTCAAAGCCGGGAAGAGTGGTGGAGAGTAAAGGCAAAGCGCGGATCGCCGCCGAGTTGCTGGGTGCCGTAGCGGCCAACACGCGCACATAACCCTTGTCGGCCAAGCCCTGGAGCGACGGAAGACTGCTGAACATGGCACTCACCTGACCCGAAACCAAGTCATTCACTGCGCCCGAGCTTCCTTTGTAGGGCACGTGCAGCACATCGGTTTTGGACAGTGCTTTGAACATCTCCATACCCAAGTGGGCAGTCCCACCTGTGCCTGCCGAAGCGAAGCTGACTTTGCCTGGGTTGGCGCGTGCGTAATCGACCAGCTCTTGCACGGATTTCACGGGCAATTTGGCAGACACCACCAACACATGCGGAGCGGTTGAAACAGTGGCTACGGGTCGCAGTTTGGTCACCAAATCAGCACCGCCATGTTTGCTCAGCATGGGCTGCAACACCATGTTGCCAAAAGCCGCCAGGAGCAGTGTATGCCCATCGGTTTCAGCCCTTGCCACAGCGCTCAAGGCAGGCACACCCATTGCGCCGCCCATGTTCTCCACCGTAACGGCTTGATGCAAATCTTTGGCCAACACCTGGGCCAATTCACGGGCCACCAAGTCAGCCGGGCCACCGGCGGCATAGGGCACCACCAGTTTGATATTTTTGCTCGGCCAGGCTGCACTGGTTTGAGACCTGACCAGAGGTGCCAGTGTGCATAAAGCAAGCGCCCATACAAGCGGGGGCAGCAAGCGCTGCGGAAGTGAATATGTCATGCGTCCTCTTTTTTAAATTGTACGGGGCTCGTAAATTCACCCCCAGCTCATCCAACGAGCAGCGCTAGCCTGAAGCTGGCCGGACCCGAATTCAACTGTGCCACAAGGTACCATGGGTTAAAATTTCAGGCTCTGCGCCAAGATAGCCCTTTTAGGCGTCAACCCCGGAGCTACTTATTTGTAGCACGGGGTTTTTTATTTTGGTCTGCAAGTCAAATCAAAGGAAGCATCACTATGGCAGGCGTATTCGGTAAAGACCCCAACATGAAGAAAAGCAACCACGCTGAGCTCGAAAGAGTCAACCTGGAGCGCAAGCGCAAGTTAGCAGAAGCGGCTGCCAAGTTCACCCAGAAGAAGCCTGTCGTACCCTGCAGCGAAGCAGCAGTGAAAAAATGAATAACTGCATTGGCTAACAAGGTCGAGCCGATCCAACAAAAAAGGCGCTGAATCAGCGCCTTTTTTCTTACCTCAAACTCGGTCTCAAGCCGCCTTAATCGGATCCACCGTGCGCAAGCGAATGTGCAGCTCGCGCAGTTGCTTCTCGTCCACCGGGCTCGGGGCTTGCGTCAGCAAACATTGAGCGCGCTGGGTCTTGGGAAAGGCGATCACATCGCGGATCGACTCGGCACCGGTCATCAACGTGACGATGCGGTCCAGACCAAAGGCCAGGCCACCGTGCGGGGGCGCGCCATATTGCAGTGCGTCCAGCAAGAAGCCAAACTTTTGCTGCGCTTCTTCAGGCGTGATCTTGAGGGCATCGAACACTTTTTGCTGCACATCGGCTTGGTGGATACGCACCGATCCTCCGCCCATTTCCCAACCGTTGAGCACCATGTCGTAGCCTTTGGAGATGCACTTCTCGGGCGCGGTGACCATCCAGTCTTCGTGGCCGTCTTTGGGGGCGGTGAAGGGGTGATGGGTGGCGGTGTAGCGCTGGGCCTCTTCGTCGTACTCGAACATGGGAAAGTCCACCACCCACATCGGACGCCAGCCCGCCTCAAACAAGCCGTTCTTTTTGCCGAACTCGCTCAGGCCGATTTTCAGGCGCAGCGCGCCAATGGCGTCGTTGACGATTTTGGCTTTGTCGGCACCGAAGAAGATCAAGTCGCCGTTTTGCGCACCGCTGCGTGAGAGCACTTCGGCCAGCGCTTTGTCGTGGATGTTTTTGACGATGGGTGACTGCAAGCCGTCACGACCCTTGCTCAGGTCATTGACGCGGATGTAGGCCAGACCCTTCGCACCGTAAATCTTGACGAACTCGGTGTAGGCGTCAATCTCGCCACGGCTGATGCCACCGCCCTCCACCGAGCCGCCCGGCACGCGCAAGGCCACCACGCGGCCACCCTTCATGTTGGCCGCGCCGGAGAACACTTTGAAGTCCACATCGCCCATCACATCGGTCAGTTCGGTGAAGGCCAGCTTGACGCGCAGATCGGGCTTGTCAGAGCCGTACTGGTGCATGGCGTCGGCATACGTCATCACCGGGAACTCGCCCAGATCAACGTTGATGGTTTTCTTGAAAACGCTGGTGATCATGCCCTGGAACATGTCACGAATTTCTTCCTCGCCCAGGAACGAGGTTTCAATATCAATCTGGGTGAATTCGGGCTGGCGGTCGGCGCGTAGGTCTTCATCGCGGAAGCACTTGGTGATTTGGTAGTAGCGGTCATAACCGGCCACCATAAGCAACTGCTTGAACAACTGGGGGGACTGCGGCAAGGCGAAGAAGTGACCATCATGGACACGGCTGGGCACCAGATAATCACGCGCGCCTTCGGGCGTGCTCTTGGTGAGCATGGGGGTTTCAATGTCGATGAAGCCTTCTTCATCGAGGAACTTGCGCACCTCCATCGTCACCTTGTAGCGCAGCTTGAGGTTGTTTTGCATGTAGGGGCGGCGCAAGTCCAGCACCCGGTGCGTCAGACGAGTCGTCTCCGACAGGTTGTCGTCATCCAACTGGAACGGGGGCGTGACCGAGGGGTTGAGCACCGTCAGCTCATGGCACAGCAGCTCGATCTTGCCACTCTTGAGGCCGTCATTCACCGTGCCTTCAGGGCGGGCGCGCACCAAGCCTTTGATCTGGATACAGAACTCGTTGCGCAGGCCTTCGGCGGTCTTGAACATGTCGGCGCGGTCTGGGTCGCACACCACTTGCACATAGCCTTCGCGGTCGCGCAGGTCAACAAATATCACACCGCCATGGTCGCGGCGACGGTTGACCCAACCACACAGAGTGACGGTTTGGCCCAGCAGGGCTTCGGTAACTAAACCGCAATAGTGGGAACGCATGGCCATAACAATTTTTCTTTCAGGAATTGGAGTGCGAGCCAGTCTCGGCTTGCTTTGGGAGGTTGAGGGCTTTGGGGCCACCGGGGACGATCACGCCCATGGAAATCACATAGGCCAGGGCTTCGTCCACGCTCATGGCGAGTTCAATGCAGTCGCTTTTCTTGACCATGACCAAGTAGCCACCCGTTGGGTTGGGTGTGGTGGGCACGTACACGCTCAGGTAGTCGCCCACCAGGTGGTTTTTCAAGTCGCCACCGGGCGTGCCGGTGAGAAAGGCAATCGTCCACATGCCCTCGTGCGGCCATTTGACCAGCAAAGCTTGGTGAAACGCATTGCCTTTTTCGGAAAACAGGGTGTCAGACACCTGCTTGACGCCGGAGTAAATCGAGCGAACCACGGGAATGCGGTTGAGCAGGCTGTGCCACCACGTCACCATCTTGTTGCCGATGAAGTTGGACGCCATCGCACCAATCACCAACACCATCACCAAGGCAAAAATGACACCAAAACCGGGGATGTGTAGGCCCAAGAGCTGATCTGGCTGCCATGACCTGGGCAAAATGCGCAGCGTTTGATCCAACGTGGACACCACCCAGTCCAATACCCACAGGGTGATGATGAGCGGCACCAACACCAAAAGGCCCGAAAAGAGCCAGGTGCGCAGTTTGGCAATGGTTGAAGATTTCATCAGCTAACCGTATTGCTGGACGGGGTGGACGCAGCGGGAGCTGTGACCGTGCTGGCAGGTGTGGCTGTAGCCTCTGACTTGGCCGGTGTGGATTCAGCCGGTTTGCTGGCATCAGCCGCAGGAGCTGTGGCCGTGGCTGACGTGGCGGGTTTCTCACCGCTGGACGATCCGTTGCGGAAATCAGTGGCGTACCAGCCCGAACCCTTGAGCTGGAAGCCCGCAGCGGTCACTTGTTTTTTAAACGTGGCGGCCCCGCAGGCAGGGCAATCGGTCAGCACATCGTCTGACATTTTCTGCAAAACGTCCTTGGCTAAACCGCAGGACTCACAGCGGTAGGCGTAGATGGGCATGGTTGGATTTGGTTTGTAGGGTGCAAAACCCTCGATTATAGGCAGCCAGCGCCAAAAACCTGGCAAAAGCCCCTCAGCGGAGCCCAACCAGTGTGTGATGAGAGGCCTGTTGGTTAGCAATGGACTGTGGGCCCAGCGAACCCGCCAGCATGCCGACCAGGGCGGCCAGGACGCCCGCCAGTTGCGCCGGGAACTCTTCACCAGCGGGGGTGACCATGAACAAAACCCAGGTCAGCACCCCAAGAATGATGGAAAAAATCGCCCCCTGGGTGGAGGCCCGTTTCCAGTACAGCCCAAACACCAGTGGCACAAAAGCCCCGACCAATGTGACCTGATAGGCCCCGGACACCATCTCGTAAATCGGGGTACCCTGCATCGCAATGGCGTAGATCAAGACCAGGGCACTGAACACCAGCACGGTGATGCGCATGGTTTTAAGTTCTTTTTTATCGCTAATACGCGGGTTAAATTGACGCCAGATGTTCTCCACAAAGGTCACGCTGGGGGCCAGCAAAGTAGCCGATGCCGATGATTTGATGGCTGATAGCAAAGCGCCAAAAAACAGCACCTGCATCACGAAGGGCATCTTCTCCAGCACCAGGGTGGGTAGCACTTTTTGTGGGTCGTCCTTGAGTAACATGGCCGTTTGCTCCGGCATGATGAGCAGCGCGCTGGCCACCAGGAACATGGGCACAAAGGCAAACAGGATGTAGCAAATGCCGCCGATGACGGGGCCGCGTGTCGCAGCCGTCGGACTGTTGGCAGACATCACGCGCTGAAACACGTCTTGCTGGGGGATGGAGCCTAGCATCATGGTGATGGCAGCAGCAAAGAAAAACACCATGTCTTTGAAGCTCGGCTCGGGCCAAAACTTGAAGAGGTCACGGCTCAGGGCCAGGTTCACCACCTTGTCGGCCCCACCGGCCATGTCAGCCGCAAACACCGTGATAACGCTCAGACCCGCAACCAAAATAATCATCTGGATAAAGTCCGTCACCGCCACCGACCACATGCCGCCAAACAGGGTATAGGCCAGGATAGACACCACGCCAATCACCATGCCCACGGGGATGCTGATGCTGCCTGCCGACAAGACATTGAACACCAGGCCCAAGGCAGTAACCTGCGCCGATACCCAGCCCAGGTAGCTCAGCATGATGATGAGCGAGCACACCACCTCTACTGTGCGGCCATAACGCTCTCGGTAGTAGTCGCTGATGGTCAGCAGCGTCATGCGGTAAAGCTTGCCCGCAAAAAACAAGCCCACCAAAATCAGGCACGTTCCCGCGCCAAACGGGTCTTCAACCACGCTATTCAAACCGCCGTTGACAAACTTGGCCGGAATGCCCAGCACCGTCTCCGAGCCGAACCAGGTAGCAAAAGTGGTGGTGACAATCATGAAGAGCGGCAAGCGCCGCCCGGCGATGGCGAAGTCCGCCGAACTCTTAACCCGCTTGGCAGCGATCAGGCCAATAGCGATGGTGACTAGGAGATAAACAATGACAAGGGTCAAAAGCACGATAGCAGCTCTTCAAAACAACTCAACTCTCACCACAAGCTGCATCACGATCAAGCCCAGCACAAAGCCAATGCAGCCATACACCAGGCCTTGCAACAGCTTGTTGGTTCTTTTTTGTTCGACCAACAACTCGCGCAGATCACGCTGGTAGTCCGAAGGGCGATGGGCCAGGTAGTCGTGCAGCAGGCGCGGTAACTCTGGCAGCATCTTGGCGTAGCGTGGGGCTTGCTCCTTGAGTTGTTCCCACAACTTTTTAGGGCCAATTTGGTCCATCATCCATTGCTCTAGAAACGGCTTGGCGGTGTTCCAAAGGTCCAACTCGGGGTCGAGCTGGCGGCCCAGGCCTTCGATGTTGAGCAGGGTTTTTTGCAGCAGCACCAGCTGCGGCTGGATCTCCACCTGAAAACGACGTGAGGTCTGGAACAGGCGCAGCAACACCATACCCAGTGAAATCTCTTTCAGGGGTCGATCAAAATAAGGCTCGCACACGGTGCGGATGGCAGCCTCCAGCTCGTCCACCCGGGTGTGCGCGGGCACCCAACCGGATTCGATGTGCAGTTGCGCCACACGCTTGTAGTCACGCCGGAAGAAGGCGGTGAAGTTTTGCGCCAGGTACTCTTTGTCGTACTCGGTGAGCGTGCCGACAATGCCGAAATCCAACGAGATGTAGCGCCCAAAAGTAGCCGGGTCGATGCTGACCTGGATGTTGCCGGGGTGCATGTCGGCGTGGAAAAATCCATCGCGAAACACCTGGGTAAAAAACAGCGTGACGCCATCACGCGCCAACTTGGGAATGTCCACCCCCGCCTCACGCAGGCGCGCTATCTGGCTGATGGGGATGCCCTTCATGCGCTCCATCACGATGACGTCGGTGGTGCAATAGTCCCAAATCATTTCGGGGATCAGCACCAAGTTCAGCCCGGCCATATTGCGGCGCAATTGCGCGGCGCTGGCGGCTTCGCGCACCAAGTCCAGCTCGTCGTGCAGGTATTTGTCAAACTCGGCCACCACCTCGCGCGGCTTCAGGCGTTTGCCGTCGGACGAGAGGCTATCGACCCAGCCCGCCATCATGCGCATCAGACTCAAGTCTTTTTCAATGGCGGGCAACATGCCGGGGCGCAGCACCTTGACAGCGACCTCGCGCACCGCACCATGGCCGTCTTTGAGCATCGCAAAATGCACCTGGGCAATGGACGCGCTGGCAATGGGCTCTCGGTCAAACGATTCGAAAATTTGATTCAATGGCTTGCGAAAAGCCCGCTCAATGCTGGCCACCGCCACGTCAGAGCTGAAAGGCGGCACCCGGTCTTGCAAGCGCGCCAGTTCGTCGGCAATGTCTTCAGGCATGAGGTCACGCCGGGTAGAGAGCACTTGACCGAATTTAACGAAGATGGGGCCGAGCTGCTCCAGCGCCTCACGCAGGCGTTGCCCGCGCGGAGCCTCCAGATTGCGGCCGAACGAGACGATGCGCGCCAATAAGCGCAGCCAAGGCTTCTCAAAACTATTGAGCACCAACTCGTCTAGACCGAAGCGCAACACAGTCCAAACAATGAACACACCCCTGAACAGCCGCATCATGTCGAAAGCCCGTTGGATGAGCCTTGCCCCGGCCTGCGGGCGACAAACTCTCGCAAGGCAGCCGCCATGCGGCGTGCCACCTGCCCCACCGCATGCGCGGGCGCATCCCCCACGATACGTGAGAGGTCTTCTTCCACATCCCAGCGCACGTTCTCGATCAACCAATTGACCTCAGAGGCCAGTTGCACATCGCCCACGATCTGCATGGCGGGCTTGTCGCCCCGCACCACGCCCTGCGCCATGGCAAGGGGCGACGATTCGGTGAGCGTAAAGGTCAAATCAGGCACATGTGACGGCGCGGCCCGGTCCAGCAAACCCGCCGGGGTGGCGAGCAACTGCAAGGTGAAGGCGCGCCACTGAAACAGCACCGTCAAGCCCTTTTGCCGGGCCAGGCGGCGCATGGCCTCGGGCTCTTGCATCAGGATGTGGTTGAGCAGCAGCACGATACGCCGCTGAGTCTCATCCACCACCCATGCTGGGGGCTGAAAATTAGCACTGCTCTTTTGAAGAAAATCTTCCAAGAATGAAAAAGGGGACTGTGTTGCCATAGTCCCCAATTATTCCCCGGATTTCCCAGGAACCGACGTTAACCGTTGCGGCTTATTGCAAAGCCTGCACCCCGGCCACCAGCCAGCCCCGGCTGCCATCTTTGGGTTTGGTCATGTTCCACACTTCGCGGAAGGGGCTTGGGCCTGCTGAGGGCTCCTCGCGGATCATGCCGGAGAACTCCACGCTGGCCATGTAATCGGCACCCGTGTCCTCGATGCCAAGCAACTGGGCATCGAGCATCTCGACATCGGTGCGGTTGGCTGACGCAGCCGTGTGGGTTTCACGGTCGGCCAGTTGCGACTGAATTTCGCGCAGCATGTCGTCCGTCATCATCACGCGCAGGGCGTTGATGTCTGACTTGTCCCAAGCGGCTTGCAGGGTTACGAAATTGGCCTTGGCAGCGGTCAGGAAGCCGGGCGTGTCGAAATCAGCAGGCACGCCCCAGACTTGAGAGCCCCCCAGCGCTGAGCCGATCATGCTGCCAGAGTTTTGCTTGACATCGTCCGTGTGGAAGTGCGTGGAGTTGGACTCCCATGGGCGCGCTGAAGCGTCATTGCCCACGTTCTGAGGCTTGTACTGGCTAGGCGTTCCCACCCCACCTGCACCCGCGCCCTGAAACGCAAACGGGCTGTTGTTTTGCGCGGTTGCGTTACGGCGGTTACGCATGAACCAGCCAATCGCCACCATGACAAGCAGTACGGCCAATGCGATCATGATGAACTGTCCAAAAGCCTCACCCAGACCCAAGGAGCTGGCCAACCAAGCCAGACCCAGACCCGCCGCCAAACCGCCCAGCATGGCACCCCAAGGGCGCTTGGCAGGCTGCGCAGCCGGGGCCGCTGGGGTCGCAGCAGGCTTTGCCGCGCTTTGAGCGGGGGCTGCCTCACGCTGCGTCACATTGCTGGATTGCTTGCCCGTGGAGCCGCCGCCGCCCAGGCGCTTAGCCTCTGCCGTCACGCTACCCAAGGCCAAAGCCAGCGATAAAACCAATGTCCAGATTTTCATGATCTATCTCCGATAAAACAATTCGTTGATCCCTCAGACTTTACATTACTTCATAAAGCAAGAGTCGTATTTAGCACTTAATTCCGACATGCAAGGCCACAATCCCGCCCGACATGTTGTGAAAATCCACATGACCAAAGCCTGCGGCCTTCATCAAGGTCTTGAGTTCTTCTTGCCCCGGGTGCATGCGGATGGACTCGGCCAGGTATTGGTAGCTGCTAGCGTCACCTGCCACCCATTGACCCAACTTGGGCAGAAGCTTGAACGAGTACCAGTCGTAGATTTTTTCCAGTGGCGGGGCCACCTTAGAGAACTCCAGCACCAGCAACTTGCCACCGGGTTTGAGCACGCGGTTCATCTCGGACAGGGCCACGTCTTTGTGCGTCATGTTGCGCAGGCCAAAGGCGACGCTCACCACGTCAAAGTAGTCGCTTGCAAAAGGCAGTTTTTCGGCATCGCACACCATCGTGGGCAGGGCTACGCCCGCGTCCAACAGGCGGTCACGCCCGGTGCGCAGCATGGCTTCGTTGATGTCGGTGTGCACCACCTGACCACTTTTGCCGACCTTCTTTGAGAAGGCTAGGGCCAGGTCACCCGTGCCACCCGCAATGTCCAGCGCTCGGTCACCCTCATGCAGGTTGGCCACCAGCACGGTGTAGGCCTTCCAGGCGCGGTGCAGACCCATGGACATCAGGTCGTTCATCAAGTCGTACTTGGGTGCGACCGAGTCGAACACGCCGCGCACGCGCTTTGCCTTGGCCCCCTCGTCCACCGTCTCAAATCCAAAATGCGTGTTGCTCATAGCCTGTTTTTACCAATCAATGACTAGAGCAGCTGTGCCCGGCCTTGTCGATCATGGGCGCGTCACGGTCTGCACCGGCAGCTTGCAAGCGGCCCTGGTATTCGGCCCAGAGTTTGTCTTGTTGGGAGCCCAAAAAGTACAGGTAATCCCAAGAAAAAATGCCGCTGCTGTGCCCGTCTGAAAAGGTGGGTTGCACGGCGTAATTGCCGACCGAGGCCAAATCCACAATGCCGACTTCGCGTTTGCCCGTTTGTAAAATTTCCTGACCCGGCCCGTGGCCCTGCACCTCGGCTGAAGGCGAGTACACGCGCATCAGCTCAAACGGAATGCGGTAACTCGCCCCGTCTGAGAATGCAATTTCCAAAACTTTGGACTGACCATGCACCGTCAAATCTTGCGGTGTGGGTGCGCCTGATTGCAAACCTGCCATAACCAATACTCCTTAAACCAAAACTCGTTCAATACCACCGGCATTGGCCGCTTGCACATACTCTGGCAGCCACTGCTCACCCAGGATTTTGCGCGCCATTTCGACCACGATGTAGTCGGCCTCCAACAAACCATTGTTCAGATCATTGCCATAACGCGACAAACCTTGCAGGCAGCTAGGGCAACTGGTGAGGATTTTGATGTTGTCTTTTTCGCCGACCAGCGCTTCGCCATCTTGTTTTAACGCACGCAGGGCCGTCTCATCCCGCTTGAGCTCTTCTTCCTTGCGAAAGCGCACCTGAGTTGAGATATCAGGCCGGGTCACGCCCAGTGTGCCGCTCTCACCGCAGCAGCGGTCGCTCTTCAGCACTTGGTCACCCAGCAAGGCTTTGACGGTCTTCATCGGCTCTTGCAGCTTCATCGGGCTGTGGCAAGGGTCGTGGTAGAGGTAAGCACCTTTGTCACCGAGGGTGATGCCTTTTTCCAGCAGGTACTCGTGAATGTCGATGATGCGGCTGCCGGGGAAGATTTTGTCAAACTCGTAACCCTGCAACTGGTCGTAGCAGGTACCGCAGCTCACCACCACCGTCTTGATGTCCAGGTAGTTCAAGGTGTTGGCCACGCGGTGGAACAGCACGCGGTTGTCGGTGATGATTTTGTCGGCCTTGTCCTGCTGGCCCGAGCCACGTTGCGGGTAGCCGCAGCACAAGTAACCCGGTGGCAACACCGTTTGCACCCCCGCATGCCAGAGCATGGCCTGCGTGGCCAAGCCCACTTGACTGAACAGGCGCTCCGAGCCGCAACCGGGGAAGTAAAACACCGCCTCGCTCTCGGCCGTGGTGGCCTGGGCGTTGCGGATGATGGGCACGTAGTCGCTGTCTTCAATGTCCAGCAGCGCGCGTGCCGTCTTCTTGGGCAGGTTGCCCGGCATTTTTTTGTTGATGAAGTGGATCACCTGCGACTTGATGGGCGGCTTGCCCACGCTGGCGGGCGGCTTGGCGGTCTGCTTTTTGGCCAGGCGTTTAAACAGGTTATTGGCCAGCCGTTGGGCCTTGAAGCCCACACCCACCATGGCCGAGCGCATCAGCTTGATGGTTTCGGGGTTGGTCGCGTTCAGGAAGAACATGGCGGCGGCGTTGCCGGGGCGGAAGGTCTTTTGCCCCATTTTTCGAAGCAGATTTCGCATGTTCATGGACACATCGCCAAAGTCGATATTGACCGGGCAGGGCGTCAGGCACTTGTGGCACACGGTGCAGTGGTCGGCTACGTCCTCGAACTCTTCCCAGTGCCGGATCGAGATGCCTCGGCGGGTCTGCTCTTCGTACAAAAATGCCTCCACCAGCAGCGAAGTCGCCAAAATCTTGTCGCGCGGGCTGTACAGCAGGTTGGCGCGCGGCACATGCGTGGAGCACACCGGCTTGCATTTGCCGCAGCGCAGGCAGTCTTTCACGCTATCGGCAATGGCGCCAATGTCGGACTGCTGCATGATGATGGACTCGTGGCCCATCAAGCCGAAGCTGGGCGTGTAGGCGTTGGTCAGGTCGGCGTAGGTAACTTCACTCGCTACCGTTCGGGCTGAGCTTGTCGAAGCCTTTGCCAACCCTTCGACAAGCTCAGGGCGAACGGTATTAGGATTTCGCAGCAACTTGCCTTTGTTGAAACGCCCCTCAGGATCAACCTTGGCCTTGTAGTCGGCAAAAGGTTTCAGCTCCGCGTCGGTCAAAAACTCCAGCTTGGTGATGCCAATGCCATGCTCGCCCGAGATCACGCCATTGAGCGAACGCGCCAGCACCATGATGCGTTTGACCGCCGTGTGCGCGGCTTGCAGCATCTCGTAGTCGTCGCTGTTGACCGGCAGGTTGGTGTGCACATTGCCGTCACCCGCATGCATGTGCAGGGCAGCCCAGACGCGGCCCTTGAGCACGCGCTGGTGAATGGCGTTGCACTCGTCCAAAATTGTCACAAACTCAGCCCCGGTAAACAGGGCCTGAAGCGGCTCACGGAGTTGAGTCTTCCAACTGGCGCGCAGGGAATGGTCTTGCAACTTCGGGAACAGTGTGTCTATGCCCTGTAACCAGCCTGCCCACAAGCTGCGCACCTCGGCCACCAGAGCCTGCGCTTGCACCATCCGGCCTTGCATCAGCCCGGCGGGGGCAAGGTCGTTGGCTTCACCACGCTTGCCCTGTGGCAGGGCGCTTTGGCTGAAAAATTCAGCCAGCTCGTCGCACAGCTTGATCTTGTTGGTCAGGCTCAGCTCGATGTTGATGCGCTCGATGCCGTCGGTGTACTCGGCCATGCGCGGCAGGGGAATCACCACGTCTTCATTGATCTTGAAGGCGTTGGTGTGGCGGGAGATGGCCGCCGTGCGCTTGCGGTCCAGCCAGAACTTCTTGCGTGCTTCCGGGCTGATGGCAATAAAGCCCTCGCCACTGCGTGAATTGGCAATGCGCACCACCTCGCTGGTGGCTCGCGCCACCGCGTCCGCGTCGTCCCCAGCGATGTCGCCAAACAACACCATCTTGGGCAAGCCGCCGCGCTTGGATTTGGTGGCATAGCCCACGGCCTTAAGGTAGCGGTCGTCCAGATGCTCCAAGCCCGCCAGCAAAACGCCAGAACGCTTGACCTCGGCAAACATGAAGTCTTTGATCTCCACGATGCTGGGCACCGCGTCGCGTGCGTGGCCAAAGAACTCCAGGCACACGGTGCGGGTGTGCGTGGGCATGCGGTGCACGACCCAGCGCGCGCTGGTGATGAGACCGTCGCAGCCTTCTTTTTGAATGCCTGGCAGGCCGCTCAAAAACTTGTCGGTTACGTCCTTGCCCAGGCCCTCTTTGCGAAACGAAGGGCCGGGGATATCGAGCCGCTCAGAACGCACCTTGGTCTTGCCGTCGGCCTTGAAATACTGCAGCTCAAAGCTGGCTACATCCGCGTCATGGATCTTGCCCATGTTGTGGTTCAGCCGGGTGACTTCCAGCCAGCCCGCGTCGGGTGTGACCATGCGCCAGCTGGCCAGATTGTCCAACGCTGTGCCCCACAGCACTGCTTTCTTGCCGCCTGCGTTCATGGCGATATTGCCGCCAATGCAAGACGCCTCAGCCGAAGTGGGGTCCACCGCAAACACATAACCAGCGCGCTCGGCGGCATCGGCCACGCGCTGCGTCACCACACCCGCCTCAGACCAGACCGTGGCCACGGGGCGATCCATACCGGGCAGGGTCATCATCTCGACCTCACTCATGGCCTCCAGCTTTTCGGTGTTGATGACGGCGCTCTTCCAAGTCAGGGGCACGGCCCCCCCGGTGTAGCCGGTGCCGCCGCCGCGCGCGATGATGGTCAGGCCCAGGTCGATACAGCCTTTGACCAGACCGGCCATCTCCGCCTCGGTGTCGGGCGCAAGCACCACAAACGGCACCTCCACGCGCCAATCGGTCGCGTCCGTCACGTGCGCCACGCGGCTCATGCCGTCGAACTTGATGTTGTCTTTGGCGGTGAGTTTGCCCAGCACGCGCTGGGTCTTGCGCCGCAACTCGGCCACTTCGACAAAAGAGTCGTCAAAGGCCTGTACCGCACGGCTAGCAGCCGCCAGCAACTCGCCCACCATCAGGTCACGCGCTGGGTCGTCTTGCGGGGTGCGACGCTTCTCCACCTCGTTGAGCCGGTGGTGCAGCGCGTCCGCCAACTGGCGGCGGCGCTTGGGGTTGTCCAGCAAGTCATCTTGCAAATAGGAGTTGCGCTGCACCACCCAGATATCACCCAGCACCTCGTACAACATGCGCGATGAGCGGCCCGTGTGGCGCTCGCCACGCAAGAAATTGAGCAAATCCCAAGCGCGCGTGCCCAGCAGGCGGATCACGATCTCGCGGTCAGAAAACGAGGTGTAGTTGTAGGGGATTTCACGAATGCGGTCATGCGCGTGCGGCAAGGCACCGGGCGCGGCGGCAAGGAGGTGGAGCGGGATGGGGGCGTTCATGGGAATTTTTAGGTTTTATCCGTTCGTCATTCACGCCTTCGCGGGCGTGTTGAAACTTCAATGAGGGATATTACCGCAGTGCAGCATTTTTCGACTTCACTCTCATGGAAAGCCCGGGGTCCTGAGCGGCCTCTTCGGGGGTTTAATGAGGCTGACATACAGGCTCAATCCAATTGAACCCCTTGAACCAAGGAAATTCGCAATGAAACTTCAACTCATCTCCGCCGCACTGGCCGCCACATTCCTGGCCCCGGCCCAAGCCCAAACCGAAGTCCAGTGGTGGCACTCCATGACCGCCGTTAACGGCGAGTGGGTCAATGACCTAGCCAAGGACTTCAACGCCAAGCAAAAAGATTTCAAAATCGTCCCCACCTACAAGGGCAGTTACGACGAGTCCATGACAGCTGCGGTAGCCGCCTTCCGCGCGGGCAATGCCCCTCACATCCTCCAAGTGTTCGAGGTGGGCACCGCCACCATGATGGCCAGCAAAAATGCCATCGTGCCCGTCACCCAGGTCATGACCGATGCGGGCTTTAAGTTCGACCCGACCGCCTACGTGCCCGCCGTGGCGGGCTATTACACCGCGCCCAATGGCCAGATGCTGAGCTTCCCGTTCAACAGCTCGACCACGGTTTTTTATTACAACAAGGACGCTTTCAAAGCCGCCGGACTCAACCCCGACAAAGCCCCCGGCACTTGGCCTGAGGTGGCATTGGCCGCCGCCAAGCTTAAGGCGAATGGCCACAAATGTCCTCTGTCCATCTCGTGGCAGGGTTGGACGCAGCTAGAGAGCTTCTCCGCCTGGCACAACGTGGAGTTCGCCACCAAAGGCAACGGCCTGGGCGGGCTGGACGCGCGCATGAAGATCAACAGCCCCCTGCACGTGCGCCATATCGAGAACTTGGCCAACATGTCCAAGCAGGGCTTGTTTGTCTATAAAGGCCGGGGCAATGTGCCCGAGCCCACTTTCATCTCCGGTGAATGCGCCATGATGACCACGTCCTCCGGCTTCTACGGCAACGTCGCCAAAAATGCCAAGTTCGCTTACGGACTGGCCCCGCTGCCGCACTACCCGGATGTGCCCGGCGCACCGCAAAACACGGTCATCGGTGGTGGCAGTCTGTGGGTGATGGCGGGCAAGAAACCGGCTGATTACAAAGGCGTGGCCAGCTTCTTTAACTACCTCTCCAGCCCCGAGGTGCAGTCTGCCAGCCACAAGCGAACGGGCTACCTGCCTATCACCAAAGCGGCTTTCGAGCTGACTGAAAAATCCGGTTTCTACAAACAAAACCCTGGCACCGACGTGGCGGTCAACCAGATGATCCGCAAGACCACCGACAAGTCACGCGGCATCCGACTGGGCAACTATGTGCAGATCCGCGCCATCGAGGACGAAGAGTTGGAGCAGGTCTGGGGTGGCAAGAAGACCGCCCAAGAGGCGCTGGACTCTATCGTCAAGCGTGGCAACGAGTTGCTGGTGCGGTTTGAGAAGGCCAATAAGTCTTGATGGACTTTCCCCATGGCAGTCATGACGTCAAGCGGTGTCTCGTTCTTTAGGTGTCTGGCTGCGGCTTCGCGTGATACCTTGTCACGCGCCATTACCTCGCGGGATCAGGCCGGCACCGCATTCTGCTCCGCGAATGTCCCCCGGCCTACGGCCTCCTCCTTGATTTCGCTGCGCAGAGCGCGGTACCGACCTGATCCAAGAGCGTGGCTGGTATTTCATCGTCGAATCCCCACCCTGTTCGCCGCCCAGGCGCTTGGGGTGAGTGGCGTAGCGAAATCAAGGAGGAGGCCAAAGGCCGGGGGACATTCGCGGAGCTACTCACCCCAAGTGCCGGGGCGTACAAGACCCTGCACCCGAGCGTTTGAACCCCGAGACAAACCGTAATGGAAAAACGCGTTGTCTTCCACTCCCGCTGGCTCCCCTGGCTGCTGCTGACGCCGCAGGTCATCGTCATCACGCTGTTCTTCTTCTGGCCCGCAGCGCAAGCCCTGCTGCAATCAGTGCAGCAATCAGACGCCTTTGGCACCTCGGTGGAATGGGTGGGGCTGGAGAACTTTCGCAACCTCTGGCAAGACGAAACCTACCTCGCCTCGTTCTACACCACCGCCATTTTTTCCACCGCCGTGGCGGTGCTGGGCATCAGCCTTTCGCTGCTGTTGGCCGTGTTTGCAGATCGCATTGTCAAAGGCGCGCTCATCTACAAAACCCTGCTGATCTGGCCCTATGCCGTCGCCCCCGCCGTGGCAGGCGTGCTGTGGCTATTCATGTTCGCGCCCAGCGTGGGCGTGGTGTCTTACGCGCTGAACGCCATGGGCGTGGACTGGAACCACCTGCTCAACAGCACCCATGCCATGACCCTGGTGGTGATGGCGGCAGTGTGGAAGCAGATTTCCTACAACTTCTTGTTCTTTCTGGCCGGTCTGCAATCCATCCCCAAGTCACTGATTGAGGCCGCCGCCATTGACGGCGCACGCCCCTGGCGGCGCTTTTGGACAATTGTTTTCCCGCTGCTCTCGCCCACCACTTTTTTCCTGCTCGTCATCAACATCGTCTATGCCTTCTTTGACACCTTTGCCATCATCGACGCGGCCACGCAGGGCGGCCCGGGCAAAGACACCGCCATCCTGGTCTACAAGGTGTACTACGACGGCTTCAAGGCCATGGACTTGGGCGGCTCGGCTGCGCAGTCGGTCGTGCTGATGGTGATCGTGGTGGCGCTGACGGTGGTGCAGTTCCGCTTTGTTGAGAAGAAAGTGAATTACTGAAATGGTTGATCGCCGCCCCTGGCTGGACGCCCTCGCTCACGCCGTGCTCATCATCGGTGTGCTGGCCGTTGCCTTTCCTCTTTACCTGACCTTTGTCGCCTCGACCCAAACCTCGCAAGCGATTGTGCAAAGCCCCATGCCCTTGTTGCCGGGCTCGCATCTGGTGGAGAACTACACCACCGCCTGGAATGGCACGGGCAGTGGCTCGGGCTCCAAAACGCCGGTCGGCCAGATGATGCTCGTCAGCCTAGTGTCGGCACTCATCATCGCCATCGGCAAGATTTCCATATCCATGCTGTCCGCGTTCGCCATTGTTTATTTCCGCTTCCGGTTTCGCATGTTCTTCTTCTGGTCCATCTTCATCACGCTGATGCTGCCGGTGGAGGTGCGCATTGGCCCCACCTACAAAGTAGTGTCCGATCTGGGCATGCTCAACAGCTATGCGGGCCTGACCATCCCTCTGATTGCCTCGGCCACGGCCACGTTTTTATTCCGTCAATTTTTCCTCACCGTACCGGAAGAGTTGGTGGAAGCGGCACGCATGGACGGCGCAGGTCCGCTGCGTTTTTTCAAAGACGTGCTGCTGCCGCTATCCCGCACCTCCATCGCCGCGCTGTTCGTCATTCAATTTATCTACGGCTGGAACCAGTACCTCTGGCCGCTGCTGGTTACCACTAACGAGAACATGTACCCGGTGGTCATCGGCATCAAACGGATGATTTCTGGGGGTGACTCCGACATGCAATGGAACGTCGTCATGGCCACCGCCATCCTGGCCATGCTGCCACCTGCTCTGGTGGTGGTGTTGATGCAGAAATGGTTTGTTAAAGGCTTGGTGGATACGGAAAAATAATGGCCTCAATCACACTCAATAAAGTCTTCAAACACTACGGCCACGGCAAGAGCGCCAACCCCGTCATCCATGGCGTCAGCGCGGACATTGCAGACGGTGAATTCATCGTCATCGTTGGCCCCTCGGGCTGCGGTAAATCCACCCTGCTGCGCATGGTGGCCGGGCTGGAGGAAATCAGCTCGGGTGACATCTCCATCGGCCCACGCGTCGTCAACCAGCTAGAGCCCGCTGAGCGCGACATCGCCATGGTGTTCCAAAACTACGCGCTGTACCCGCACATGAGCGTCTTCGACAACATGGCCTACGGCCTGAAGATTGCCAAAGTGCCTAAGGACGAGATCAAGGCGCGCGTGGACAAGGCGGCTGCCATTTTGGAACTCGCACCCTACCTGCAACGCAAGCCGCGCGAACTCTCTGGGGGCCAACGCCAGCGCGTGGCCATGGGCCGCGCCATCGTGCGCCAGCCGCAGGTGTTTTTGTTCGACGAACCCCTCTCCAACCTGGACGCCAAGCTGCGCGCCCAAACGCGGCTGGAAATCCAGAAACTACACCGCGAGTTAGGCATCACCTCGCTGTTCGTCACGCACGACCAAGTCGAGGCCATGACGCTGGCGCAGCGCATGATCGTCATGAACGCAGGCGTGATGGAGCAGTTCGGCACACCCGAGGAGGTGTACCACCGGCCCGCCTCCACCTTTGTCGCCAGCTTCATCGGCTCGCCCCCCATGAACCTTCTGCGCAGCGCGCCGCACGGGCGTGCCGGGGCTATTCTGGGTGTGCGGCCTGAGCACTTGCAAATCAGCGCGCAGACCACAACAACGGGCTGGACGGTGCAGGTCGAGGCGGTGGAAATGCTGGGTGCCGAGCGCCTGCTCTACACCCGCTTAGACGGCGAGCAAATCATTGTGCGCACCGAAGAAGAACAAGGCATCGTGCCCGCCATCGGCTCGGCGCTGCACATCACCGCCCGAGCCGACCGGCTGCACTGGTTTGACGCGGCCTCGGGCAAGCGCTTATGAGTTGGCCCTACCCCCGCTGGATTGCCCACCGGGGCGCGGGCAAGCTGGCCCCTGAGAACACCCTGGCGGCTTTTCGTGTGGGCGCGGGCCACGGCTACCGCATGTTCGAGTGCGACGTCAAACTCTCCAGCGACGGCGTGCCCTTCCTGCTGCACGACAGCACCCTGACCCGCACCACCAACGCCGCAGCCCTCCTCGGCCCACAGGCCAGCGAAATCGCGGGCGATCACCCCTGGGCCACCCTGCGAACGCTGGACGCCGGGGCCTGGCATTCCGCCCCCTTTAAAGGCGAACCCCTGCCCACTTTGGACGAGGTCGCGCAGTTCTGCCTGCAACACCAGTACTACCTCAACATCGAGATCAAACCCACACCCGGCACCGAGCGCCACACAGGCAACGTCGTGGCTCGGCACGCCGCCCGCCTGTGGCAAAACGCCGCCGTGCCGCCCCTGCTCACCTCGTTTGATGTGGTGGCGCTGGAAGGTGCGCGCGATGCCGAGCCCGATCTACCCATCCACTTATCACGCGGCCTGCTGCTCGACACCCTCTGGACCGGCTGGCTAGAAACCGCCCTCGCCCTGGGCTGCGTCGCCGTGGTCTGCAAACACACCCTGTGGGACACATCCACCGTCACCCAAATCAAGAGCGCCGGCCTGCGCTGTCTGAGCTATACCGTCAATGACGAAGCTGAGGCAAAGCGCCTGCTGGACTTGGGTACGGATGGGGTCATCACGGATCGTGTTGATTTGTTCATCTCGTGATCAGCATTCACTACGGCATTGTGATGCTTCGGCTAGGAGATCATCAGCGCATCGAAGTGGTGTGAGCACCCCAATACCGCCCACAGCAGCGTTGGAGCCCCACAAATCTGCGATGTCTTAATTGGCCAGCGCGTCCAGGCCGGCGTTGGTGTCACGCAGCGTCAGGATGCGCAGGCCTGCACCACCCGCAGCCAACCAATCTTGAAACACCTTGGTGGGGCGGCGATAGGTTGCGGCTGACACGGCCTTGTCCTGCGACACGCCGATGCAGCCGATGGGCCGCGTCTGAGTTAGTGGAAACCATGAGCAACATGCTCAGCTCAAAGGACAGTTCCAGCTTCACTATCGCACCACCAAAGTAAGCCTCGCGTAGCCAAACCGGGCCACACTCGACCCCGCCCTTTTTAAACCCAGGAGATTCCTATGAACCGTGAAGTTGTTGTTGTCAGCGGTGTTCGCACCGCCATTGGTACCTATGGCGGCAGCCTGAAAGACGTCGCTCCCACCGAGCTGGCCGCGCAGGTGGTGCGCGAGTCGCTGGCCCGCGCCAACGTGGATGGCAAGGACGTGGGCCATGTGGTGTTTGGCCATGTCGTCAACACCGAGCCCAAGGACATGTACCTGTCACGCGTGGCGGCCATCAACGGCGGCTGCGGCGAGGGCACGCCCGCCTTTAACGTGAACCGCTTGTGTGGCTCCGGCCTGCAGGCCATCATCAATGCCAGCCAGTCGATCTTGCTGGGCGACGCCGACATCGCCATTGGCGGTGGCGCCGAGAACATGAGCCGTGGCCCTTACGCCAGCCTCACGGCCCGCTGGGGTGCCCGCATGGGTGACACCAAAATGGTCGATATGGTGGTCGGTGCGCTGCATGACCCGTTCCAGAACATTCACATGGGCGTGACGGCTGAGAACATTGCCGCCAAGTGGGGCATTAGCCGCGAACAGCAGGATGCCATTGCGGTGGAGAGCCACAACCGCGCCCAGCGCGCCACCGAGGCCGGTTACTTCACCTCCCAAATCATGCCGGTGATGTTGAAAAGCAAAAAGGGCGAGGTGGCCTACGCGACCGACGAGCATTTCCGCCCCAACTGCACGTTGGCTGACATGGCCAAGCTCAAACCCGTGTTCATCAAGGAAAACGGTACGGTCACCGCCGGCAATGCCTCGGGCATCAACGACGCCGCTGCCGCCGTGGTGCTGATGGAAGCGGGCACGGCCAAGGCGCGTGGCCTAGCCCCTCTGGCGCGCCTGGTGGCCTACGCCCATGCGGGTGTTGACCCGAAGTACATGGGTATTGGCCCGGTGCCTGCCACGCAGCTCGCACTCAAAAAGGCAGGTTTAACCGTCAAAGACTTGGATGTGATTGAGGCCAACGAGGCTTTTGCCGCACAGGCCTGCGCCGTCACTCGCGACTTGGGATTGGACCCGGCCAAGGTCAACCCCAATGGCTCGGGCATTTCGCTGGGTCACCCCATCGGTGCAACAGGCGCTTTGATCACGGTCAAGGCGCTGTACGAGTTGCAGCGCATCCAGGGCCGCTACGCGCTGGTGACCATGTGCATTGGTGGTGGTCAGGGCATTGCGGCGATTTTTGAACGCATCTAAGACAGACTGATTCGCTCCTTTTTTAGGAGCGAATCACACTATATTTCATTAGGCTTTGGCCTTTTTTTATGCTGAAGAAAGAAAGTCAGCATGGCCTCTGAGGCTGATGGCCCTTCAGGCGCGGTGAAGGAGCCCGCCGCGTCTCCACCCGACCAGGCGTGCGGCCCATCAAGAACGCGCCAATGCTCGACATACGACAGACCTTCGGCGCTGCGGTAAACCCTGCGCTCGGTGCGTTGCACCGTAGCGTGCGTCGGGGCGTCGGTCTGCTCTTGACGCCTCTCTAGCAATGCCCCAGACGCCTTCAAGGCATCCAACGCTCCACGAGTGATGTTTTCACCGTTGTCAGGGTGAACCGTGGTGTCGGCTGTACCGTGAAACACGATGGTCGGCAGTGCTGCTGCCGATCCAGCGCCTCCTTTGGCCCCTTTGCGCATGGCCGCGAAGGCCGACATGAGGTCTTGCGCCGCCCCCGCTGGCAGGCCGGAGTGCACCCCCACTGCGGCAAATAAGTCTGGGTACAGCCCCGCCACAACCGCAGCCATGGCCCCACCGGCGGATAGCCCGGCAATGTAGACACGCTCTGGATCGGCCTGGGCACCGCCGTGGTCGCCATTCAATACATACCGAGTGAGCGCGGCAATCATGCCCGGCTCGCCTTGGTCCAGCAACTGATGCTCGGGCTCATACCAGTTCCAGCAACGGGCCTGATTGGCTTTGGGGAGTTGCTCAGGGTAGAGCACCATGCAACCGTGCGCTTGGGCCAGCGCGTTCATGGCCGTGCCCTGGGCAAAGTCCTGCGCGTCTTGCTTGCAGCCATGCAGCAGCACGATCAGCGGGTGTTGTACAGGGGGTTGCAGGGGCTGGTTTGCATTCGCAGTGGTGAAACCTGTAGGAACATAGAGCCGGTAAGGATAGGCCTTGCCGCCAAAGGAGAAGATGGAATCGGTGAAGTTACTCACCTGGGTCTGGGTTTGAGTTTGGCTTTCTGCTAGAGCCTCTGCTTGACCTTGTTCGCCGGGTGACTGTGACGCGCGCTGGCCCGGCATCACACGTTGCCACCAGCGCGTGGCCACCAGACGTTGACCTAAACGGCTGTCTTGCAGGGCATCCGCCAGTAACTGACGCCAAGATTTCTGATACGGGGCTTGAGGCACGCAATCTCCAATCAATTCAATGCTGCATTGCAATAAATGGTACGCCTTTTTCCGGGCTTGTGCGTGCGACGGGGTGCGACTTTCGTTTGTATTTGTATTCTCAAGACCGGCCATCTATATTGACCTAGAGCCCTGATCGCACCGCGCAGTCACTCTTCGATGTTTGAGGCTCGTAACTCAAAAGGAAAATCAAAATGGCAACCTACATCACCCTAGCCAACTTCACCGAACAAGGTATTCACAGCGTCAAGGACACCACCAAACGGGCCACAGCCGTCCAAGAAGCGGCGAAGAAATTTGGTGCCAGCATGCCGCAAATCTACTGGACCATGGGCGCTTATGACCTGATTGCTGTTGTGGAGGCCCCCGACGACCTATCCGCCAGCGCCTTCTCCCTGGCCATTGGCATGGCGGGCAATATTCGCGGGCAAACGCTGCGCGTTTTCAACAAGGATGAGATGAACGCGATTTTGAGTAAGCTGGGCTGATGATTGTCAGAGTGGCCTGACGCGCATCAACCACGCCTACCCCGCCCCTTGAACCAGCTCATCCCCCACTGCATGCTGGCCAGCACCAACACCAGTGCGGCGTAGGTGGCCATCTTGCCGTCACGGCCGAAAAACCACAGGCCTGCGGCCAGCACCGCCAGACCAGCTACAAAGTTAATAGCTACTTGCGCAATCCAACCGGAGCTTATAACCCGATTAACCCCGGAGAATCGATCCAGAAGTCGGGCTAAAAAGGGCAACGTCAAGGCCAGCGCCAGCGCGGGAGCAGCGAAATTCAGCAGATGGATGAGAGCGTTCCACAGGTTCATGCGACAAATTTTATAATCATGCCCATGGCAGTCTGGGCTTTAGGCATTAACCACACCACCGCGCCCCTTGATTTGCGCGGTCGGTTTGCGTTCGCGCTCGATCAAATCGGCCCCACCCTGCACGGTTTGCGCGGTGCGCTGGCGCTCCCGCCCGAGGCGGCCCTCATCTCCACCTGCAACCGCACCGAGATCTATTGCGCCAGCAATCAGATCGACCTCGCCCCCACACTGAACTGGCTGGCCCAAAACGGTCAAGTCTCGCCCGAGCTGCTGCGCTCGCACTCCTACACGCTGGAGGGTGACCACGCCGCACGCCACGCCTTTCGAGTAGCCAGCGGGCTGGATTCCATGGTGCTGGGCGAGCCTCAAATTTTGGGCCAAATGAAAGACGCGGTGCGTGCCGCTAGCGAGGCCGGGGCCCTGGGTAGCACTTTGAACCAGTTGTTTCAACGCTCGTTTTCGGTGGCCAAAGAGGTGCGCACCTCCACCGAAATCGGCGCGCACTCCATCAGCATGGCCGCAGCGGCGGTGCGCTTGGCCGGGCAATTGTTTGAAGATTTGAAAGACATCCGCGTGCTGTTTGTCGGCGCGGGCGAGATGATCGAGCTGGCCGCCACCCACTTTGCAGCCAAGAACCCCAAAGGCATGACCATTGCCAACCGCTCGCTGGAGCGAGGCGAAAAACTGGCCTCGCGCTTTGGCGCCGAGGTGATGCGCCTGGCCGACTTGCCCAGTCGCCTGCATGAATTTGACGCCGTGGTGAGTTGCACCGCCAGCACGTTGCCGCTGATCGGCCTGGGCGCGGTGGAGCGCGCCATCAAACTGCGCCGCCACCGCCCCATGTTCATGGTCGATCTGGCGGTGCCGCGCGACATCGAGGTCGAAGTCAAAGGCCTGCCCGACGTGTACCTCTATACCGTGGACGACCTGGCCGCCGTGGTGCAAACTGGCCAAGCCAACCGCCAAGCCGCAGTGGCGCAAGCCGAGGTCATCATTGACGCCGGGGTGCAAAGCTTCATGCACTGGATGGACCAGCGCGACCCGACCACTGGCGTGGTGCCGCTGATCCAGCAACTCACCGCCCAGACCGACGAGTGGCGCGCCACCGAACTGGCCCGCGCACGCAAGCTTCTGGCCAAGGGTGAAGATGTGGACGCTGTGCTGGAAGCTATGTCTAAAGGTTTGACGCAGAAGCTGCTGCACGGTGCGCTGGCTGAGTTGCACGCGGGGGATGCGTCAGCGCGTGAGCGGGCGACGGCGGCGATCAGGCATTTCTTCCTTAGAAAAGAGCGTTAGCGACGCTGCTCTTGCTCCGCAGACCCTTCGCCCTTCGATGAACTCAGGACAGGCCAAGCTCAGGGTGAACGGTGATTCTTACGCATGGTGCGTGTCCCCTTCACCCTTTCACCTTTAGTACCGGCCCACACCGTTCGGGCTGAGCCTGTCGAAGCCCCCTTCACACGACCATTGCAACCCCATTCGCAAGCCCCATGAAACCCTTTCTCCGCCAACAACTCGCCCGCTACGCTGACCGCTTAGGAGAGTTGGAGTTCTTGCTCTCGCGCGAGGACATCATGAAAGACATGGCGCAGTTCCTCAAGCTCTCGCGTGAGCACACCGACACCGCCGCCGTGACCAGCCGCTGGGCGCGTTATCAGCAGCGCGAGGCTGATCTGGCCGCAGGCCAAGCCTTGTTGGCCGAATCCAAAGACGACGCAGACATGCAAGAAATGGCCGAGGAAGAAATCACCAGCGCCAGCGCCGAGCTGCAACAGCTGGAGGTCGAGTTGCAGCGCATGCTGCTGCCCAAAGACCCGGACGACGCACGCAACGCGTTTGTGGAGATTCGCGCAGGCACGGGCGGCGACGAGTCGGCCTTGTTTGCGGGCGACCTGCTGCGCATGTACTCGCGCTATTGCGAACGTCGGGGTTGGAAGGTGGAGGCAGTGAGCGAATCACCGAGTGAGTTGGGGGGCTACAAGGAAGTGGTTTTGCGCGTAGAGGGCGACAGCGTCTATGGCGCGCTCAAGTTCGAATCCGGTGGCCACCGCGTGCAGCGCGTCCCGGCCACCGAGACGCAGGGCCGCATCCACACCAGTGCCTGCACCGTGGCCGTGATGGCCGAGCAGGACGAGGCCGAGGCCATCAAGATCAACCCGTCCGACCTGCGCATCGACACCTACCGCGCCAGTGGGGCCGGTGGCCAGCACATCAACAAGACCGACTCGGCCGTACGCATCACCCACCTGCCCACCGGCATCGTGGCCGAATGCCAGGACGGGCGCAGCCAGCACAGCAACAAGGCCCAGGCCCTCAAGGTACTGACCGCTCGCATCCACGAGAAAGACCGCTCCGAGCGCGCCGCCAAAGACGCCGCCGAGCGCAAAAGCCTGGTCGGCAGCGGCGACCGCAGCGACCGCATCCGCACCTACAACTTCCCGCAAGGACGTCTGACCGACCACCGCATCAACCTCACCCTGTACAAGCTGCTCAGCATCATGGAGGGTGACCTGGACGACGTGGTCAACGCGCTGCAAGCGTATGAAGCGGCGCAGCAACTGGCGGCGCTGGAAGTGGGTGGGGGCTAGACCGCCATGACCCTTTCCCAAGCCCTCACCGCCGCCACAACGCGTGGCTTGGAGCGGCTCGACGCGCAATGGCTGCTGCTGTACGCACTGGGTCGCCCCACTCAAGGCCGCGCTTGGCTGCTGACGCACGACACCGACACGCTTACAGCAGCAGAGCAAGACGCTTTTGACGCCGCCTTGCAGCGCCGGTGCAAAGGCGAACCACTGGCCTACATCACAGGAACACGCGAGTTTTTTGGGCTGCCCTTGCAGGTGGACGCCCGCGTGCTGGACCCGCGCCCGGATACGGAGACGTTGGTCGAGTGGGCGCTGGAGGTGTTGCCTTTAAGCACTGGGCCGAGTTCTGTTTACCCTGAGCTTGTCGAAGGGCCGCACCACATCCTAGACCTCGGCACCGGCAGCGGCGCCATTGCCCTAGCCCTCAAACACACTCACCCAGAGCTGCACGTCAGCGCCGTAGATGCCAGCCCCGACGCGCTAGACGTAGCCCGCACCAACGCCCTGGCGTTAAAGCTGAAAGTTGAATTTATCCAAAGCCATTGGCTACAAAACGTTAGCGGAAAATTTCAACTGATCGTCTCCAACCCCCCCTACATCGCCGCTGCCGACCCGCACCTTCCCGCCCTACACCACGAACCCTTGCAGGCCCTGGCCAGCGGCAAAGACGGCCTGGACGACATCCGCCAGATCATTACCCAAGCCAGTGCCCACCTTTACCCCGGTGGCTGGCTCCTGCTGGAGCACGGTTACGACCAGGCCACCGAAGTGCGCGCCTTGCTGACGTCGGCGGGCTTTGCGCGAGTGCAGTCCCGCCGAGACTTGAATGGAATTGAGCGCTGTAGTGGCGGGGAATGGTCGACCATTCAAGCTTCAAACCGCCAAGCAAACTAAGCTATTGACTCTAGGTCCAAGGGCATTGTCATTCGCTTTTCCAGTGACCGCGAGTAGTCGGCCATCAGCGTGTCAGAGCCCGTCCTATTCGACATCTGAAAGTTCTGCGAGTTCTGCCAGGCATTGCGCATGATTTCAGAATCTTGAGTTTTCGAGCAGTGTGCATGCAACTCCTCAATTCGACGCTTATCAACCGCCTCATGATTTGACTGAGCTATTGCGTCGCAAAGCGTGCTCAGGAGTTGTCTGGCGGGCATCCATGTTTGAGTCATTGGATCAAGCAGGCTCGCATCAAGTCCGTCGCGGCAAGCCATAAAACGACTCACACGCTCTGCCGTAGGTGATGCTGGCGTGTCTGGCAGCACCCATTGGCCACTCAACACCAAGGCCGCACAAGCCCTGGTGAAGGCGGCCATGGCGACCGCCTTGTACACGGACAAGGGGGTGTCGAATACACGCACTTCAATCGTTCCAAATTCCGGCTTTGGACGCACATCCCAGTAGATGTCTTTTAACGAACTCGCCAGCTTCAGGGTAAAAATTTCCTCGACTATGCTTTCAAATTGAGACCAGCTTGTCATCCTGGGCATGGAACCGCCATGCGGGTAAATCAAAGGCTCAAGAGGCCGTGATGCGCAAAATCCTGTATCGCTCATTTGCAAGAATGGCGAGGCAGCCGACATGGCGATAAAAAGCGGCACCAATGCCTGCAGGAAATTTCCAATCATCAATGCGTTGTCAGCGTTGGACACGCCGATGTGCACATGCATTCCATAGGTTGAAAATCGTTTGGGTAAAAATCCGAAACGCTTGGTTAACTCCGTTGCGCGTTCAGAAGGTGTCACGATTCGGTCATCCCAATATTGCGTGAGTTGTGTTCCACCGCCACGGATGATGAGACCCTTGGGGGTCGCCAATTTTTCGAGTGTGCTCGTAATGCCAAGCACCTCGCGCAACATGTCGTCCGCGTCGGAATGCACGGAAGAATTAATCTCAATGGTTGACAAGGTGGCTTCCAGCGAATATCGCTCTGCATCTGGGCGATCTTTCAGGTCACCCCAAAGTTCTAGGCTGGAAGGAGACAGTCGCCCCGTTCTGCTGCTCACAATTTGAAATTCGAGCTCCAAGCCAAAAGACAAATCTGCTGATTGTTTGAATTCCATGTTGTATCCTTTCTAATGAGTTGGTTCAGCCTTTTTGGGCACGTGCATTTTTCAGAAAATCCAGCAAGATTGGAGTGTCATCAAACGACACCGGATTGTTCTGACTCCGGAACTCTGGATGCCACTGCACGGCGGCTACATATCTGGATTCCTCACTTCGGATAGCCTCAATAATGCCGTCCTGTGGGCAGCGTGCCTCCACCACAAAGCCGGGTGCAAGGTCGCGAATGGCCTGATGGTGAATGCTGTTGATCTGCCCAGTTTGAAGGTTGGGATAGAGCGAAGCCAAGCGCGAGTTGGGTGTGATTTCTATTGCGTGGACATTGTGTTCGTAGAGATCGGATTTGACATGCTCCAAGGCAGCGGGTTGCTGCGTCTTGATGTCTTGCCACAACGTCCCGCCAAAGGCGACATTGATCATTTGTAACCCACGACAAATTCCAAAAACAGGTTTTCCCTCGTTCACAAAGGCATGGATCAAATCGGTTTCATATTGATCCCGAACAGCGTCCCCGCTCCAAGCGGGGTCCAATGGCTGCTGCCCGTACGACCCAGGCGCTACGTCATTGCCTCCCTGTAGCACAAGGCCATCCAAAGCGCTGGCATAGTGACCGAGATTGAGTTCGGCGCGCTGAACCACACTTTGGGAATCTACGGCGGGGATCATCACCGGTAGAGCTCCCCCGCGCATCAACCACAGCGCCACAGATTGCTCCAAGTAATGCAAGTGCTTGGACCAGACCCCACCCAAATCAAGAATGGGGGCAGAAGGTACGTAGATGCGAGCAGAAATTCCAATGAGGAGTGGTGGTGACTGAAATGGCATTTGATAACTTTAGATTGAATTCACGATATGAATATAGGATGCGGAAAGAAACTATGGGCGAGCTGAAACTCACCAGTCTGGCAGGGCTTTCCGAGTGCCGTTTGTGTTTTAACTATTTGGGGTCATTCGGAACCCCTTTTTTTTCAGGCAAGCGTTTCAGTTGCAGTTGAGCAAGGCTCGCATATAAAGGGGCGCTGATCAGACGAGCCACCCCACTGGATACCAACGCGCAAGTCATCAAACTGAGAACGAGTGCATGACCATCGATCATCTCCATCACGATGATGAAGGCCGTCAATGGCGCCTGCGTAACCGCAGCAAGAAACCCAGCCATACCTAACGCAATCAGCGTAGGTGCATTGACATAATTTGTAATTTGGGCAACATCCCTGCCCAGTGCACCACCAATCGCAAGTGATGGTGCAAAAATTCCACCAGGAACGCCTGACCAAGTCGTCAACCAGGTAGCAATAAATTTGAATGGCACGTAAAGGTAGAAGTCCTCGCTCTGGTTCTCCAGCAGCGCCCTTGTGTGCGCATATCCACTGCCGAAGGTTGCCCCAGAACTGCTAAGACCCATCACGACAATTAAGAGTCCGCACGCGGCTGCAAATGCTACAGGTGACTTGCCACGAAAGCGGGTGAACCAGTCATTCGAAGTGCCGGCCATCGAAACCAGAAGCAGGCGCGAAAAAAGACCACCCAAAATACCACTTAAGAGGGACACCAACAGGGCCGGAAACAGCAACGCAGTGCTAAGGTTCTCAACATGGATCACCCCAAAGTACGTGGCATTTCCATAGACGGATACCGCCATCAAACCTGACAGAACAATAGCGGCCAGAACCAAACCATTGCTTCGCTTCTCCGGGTTCTTTGAAAGCTCCTCAATCGCAAACATGACCCCGCCCAGCGGCGTATTAAATGCGGCAGCAATTCCAGCAGCACCGCCTGCAATCAGTAAGCCATGCTCGGATACTTTCGCCTGCTTTGGAATCCAACGGCGTAAGTTGTGCATGATGCCTGCGGCGATCTGAACCGAAGGGCCTTCACGCCCCAAAGACAGGCCAGCCAGCAAACCCCAACCCGTCAAAAACAACTTAGCGATCGACAACTTGAGGGATACAAACAGGCCCCGCCCCTGACCATGCGCTTCAGGCTCCAGCGCAGCCATGACCTGGGGAATTCCCGAGCCAGCAGCACCCGGCACATAACGGCGTGTAATCCAGACAATTGCAGCCGTCGACAAGGGCGTCCAGATCAAAGGCGCCCACCAGCCAGCCGCTTGGATATTGTGAAATGTCAATAGGGCATGTTCGCCCAGCCAAGTAAAGGCGACGATGGTAAGGCCAGCTGCTGCGGCATAGGCAAGTACGAGCATGCGACCCAGCCACAGTCTCCAGTCATACACTTCTTTTTTTAAAGCGGTTAAAACGTGAGGGTGTGGACGCATTCAAGTTAATGTTATTTGTGTGGTGCAATGCACTCGCATTTGAAATTGCCAAGTGGGTATTTCCAGACGATTTTATTGTACAAATGTATTTGGCATCAATTTTTACTTGAATTTTCTGCGTGCTTGCTTTCAAATTTACCAGCAACTTGTCATGCGCAAGCCCAAATTTCGGAGTTTTTGGCAGGCTGTCCAATGAATTGAGTTGAAAAGCCACCTTATGATTCCAAGACCTTCTTTGGATATCTTGCATGCCCATAAAAAAAATCACAAAACCCGAACAAGATCTCGTTTTACCAGCCCAAGTATTAAGGCGCTTTAGGGTTGTTTTCAACGCCGTGCGAACGCATTTTCGCGACATGGAAAAGCAGGTGGGCTTAGGCGGTGCTCAGGTTTGGGCGCTCGGCATCATCAAAACTAACCCTGGCATCGGAATGGGCGGGATTGCAAAAAATATGGAGATCCATCAATCGACAGCCAGTAACCTCATCAAGGCTCTTTTAAAAAAAGAGTTGATCGTAATGACCAAAGCGCCGGAGGATCGCCGCAACGTTTGCCTAAAGATTCTCCCTGCAGGATCTGCACTGCTTAAAAAAGTTTCAGGTCCCTTCGAAGGCGTTTTACCAGCTGCTTTGGGCGAGTTGAAGGAATCAACGCTTGAGCGACTCGACCAAGATTTAAGCGAGTTGATCATTTTATTGAAAGCTGATCTGGGGGCAGAGGAAATTCCGTTGGCAAGTATCTGAGGCGCCCCCATGAACCTCAGCACCCTGATCGAAACCCACGGCTACTGGTTGCTGGCCATCGGTTGCCTGCTGGAGGGCGAGACGATACTCATCCTGGCGGGTTTTGCAGCGCATCTCGGCTACCTCAACCCTTATGGGGTGGTCGCCATAGCCTCTATGACGGGGTTTGCGGGTGACCAGTTTTATTTCTGGCTGGGCCGACGGCACGGCAATGCCGTTCTCGCCCGTTGGCCCAAGGTGGCCGAGCAATCCGAACGTTTGCAGCGACTGATGGAGCACTATCACGCCGCCGTGATCATCGGTGTGCGCTTCGCCTATGGGTTGCGCATTGCAGGCCCGGTGCTGATCGGCATGTCGTCAATTTCACGGCTCAAGTTCGCCCTGTTCAATGCACTAGGGGCTCTGCTGTGGGCGATCTTGATTGGCGGCATCGGCTGGGTTTTTGGAGAAACAGCCAAAGCCATCCTAGGTCACATCAAACACATAGAAGGCTGGTTGCTACTCGGCTTGGCCGTGGCCAGCTTGTTGCTCTGGCGGTTCAGGTCAAAGCGAGGCAAGCACTGACGCGCTCAGTGGTGGTGCCCATGCTCCCCATGCACATGCTTGTGGGCAATTTCTTCTTCGCTGGCGGCGCGCACATCCATCACCGTGACAGCGAAACGCAAGGCCTTGCCAGCCATGGGGTGGTTGCCGTCCAGCAAGACCACGGGGCCTTTGATTTTGGTCACGGTGAACACTTGAGTCTGCCCGTCTTCGCCCCGGCCCTCTAGCTGCCCGCCGACCTTCACGCCGGGGGGGAACTGGGTCTTGGGGATGGTCTGCACCAAGCTCTCGTCGCGCAGGCCAAAGGCGTCTAGCGGCTCCAGCGTCAGCGTGGTCTGGAAGCCCGTTTCCTGGCCTTGCAGGGCCTCTTCAATCTTGGCAAAGGTATTGCCGTAGCCACCATGCAGGTAAACCATGGGGTCTTTGCTTTCCTCCAGCAGCTTGCCGCTGACTTCAGAGATTTTGTAGCGCAGGGTGACGGCGGTGTCTTTGTCGATTTTCATTTGCGTGTGTCCAACAGTGGCGGAATTCATCGTTGTAAAGACTCGATTATCAGGGGCTTGCTTCACCCACGCGGCGGGCCTTGGCAGAAGGTGAAATAATCGGGCCATCTATTTTGCAAGGACACACGACATGAGCGACACCCAGCAACGCATTGACGAACTCGTCAAATCCAATGAAATCGTGCTTTTTATGAAGGGCAACGCCAGCTTTCCCCAATGCGGGTTTTCTGGCCGGGCGATCCAAATCCTCAAGGCTAGCGGCGTGGATCCAAAGACCGTCAAAACCGTGAACGTGCTGGAAGACGCCGAAATCCGTGCGGGCATCAAGGACTACAGCAACTGGCCCACCATCCCCCAGCTCTACGTCAAGGGTGAGTTCATCGGCGGCTCCGACATCATGATGGAGATGTACGAGTCAGGTGAATTGAAGCAGGTTCTGGAAGCCCAGGGCTGAGCTAGGATCGCACCAAGCTATAGCCCCTTCACCAAGCCACCTTCGGGTGGCTTTTTTATCTGCGTTACGGGTGCCCCCATCCCCCCAACAAAAGCGGCTTTCCCCGGCTTTTCCGCTATTCCTTTGCGGCGCTTTGTGCTTCAATGAAAGCGTTGTGTGTTGAAAGGAGAGATTTATGCCAAGCCAAGCTCTTGTTGCCCCGTCTCATCACTTTCACCTGCCGGTGGCCCAGATGCGCAGCGTGTTTCACACCGACGAGGTGGAACGCAAACTTGCCAAGCTGCAAAGCGGCGACAGCGCGCGTGAACACGACAATCTGCGCGCCACTTACCAGCGCATGCTGGAGCGGGGGCCCCAGCGTTTTCAAGTCAAGCCCGGCGGTGTGCCCGACATGGCCGATCTGTACGACTTGTTGCCTAATTTTCATGAGGTCCTGGACGATGTGCGTCGCCACGTGGCGCTGGCACAAGACAGTCGTGACGGCATGGAGGTCACCCCGCTGCTGCTGCTGGGGCCGCCCGGCATTGGCAAAACGCATTTCGCCAAGAAGCTGGCGGACTTGCTGGGCACGGGCATGAATCTGGTGCCCATGAGTTCGATGACGGCGGGTTGGCTGTTGTCGGGCTCGTCGTCGCAGTGGAAAGGTGCCCGGCCCGGCAAGGTGTTTGAGGCGCTGGTGGACGGCGAGTACGCCAATCCGGTGATTGTGGTGGACGAGATCGACAAGGCCAGCGGCGATGCGCAGTACGACCCATTGGGCGCGCTCTACAGCCTGCTGGAGCACGACACGGCGCAGTGCTTTACCGACGAGTTTGCCGAGGTGGCGATTGACGCCAGCCAGGTGATTTGGGTCACCACCGCCAATGACGAGCGCGCCATCCCCGAGCCGATTCTGAACCGCATGAATGTGTTTGAAATTGCTGCCCCCACGCCCGCGCAAGCGCGCCACATAGCGGATTTGCTCTACCACTCGATCCGCGCTGACCATGATTGGGGACGTCTCTTGGCCGAGGAGCCCTTGCCCGACGTGCTGGACCAGTTGGCCACCACAGCGCCGCGCGAGATGCGGCGTGCGCTGATGACGGGTTTTGGGAATGCACGGCTGGCGGGGCGGGACGAGGTGCAGGTGGCGGACTTGCCCAAGGGGGATGCTGGCAAATCCCGTATGGGATTTGTGCAGTAGGCCCTGCGCAATGCTGGTTCGGATTCAACCGACGGCGTCTTTGTCTGGCATCCAGATTTTTTGCGCTGCCATCACCGCGTTCGGGTAAGGGGCCTTGCCACGCGAGCCGTTATAGCGGCCCAGGGCCAGAAAGAGGTCGCCCTTTTCACGGTCCAGGTAGTGGCGCAAGATGACGCAGCCAAAGCGCAAATTGGTTTGCATGTGGAAGAGCTTGCCTGCATCGCCATCGCCCAACACCCGCGTCCAAAAAGGCATGACCTGCATGTAGCCGCGTGCGCCTACGCTGGAGACGGCAAATTTGCGGAAGTTGCTTTCCACCTGCACCAGACCCAACACCAGTGAGGTCTCTAGCCCGGCGCGTTTGCTTTCGTACCAGACGGTTTGCAAAAATTCTTTGCGCACCTGCCACTCCGGTTTTTTCTTCTTCAGGCGCTCGCTCATGGCCCCGAGCCAGCGCAGGTAGCGCAGTCGGGATTCGGTGTCATTGAACTCGGGCACGGGGGGGGCGTGGTTGGCGATGGCGGCGCTCAGGGCGCTACGGACGGAGTCGATCAGGGGTTCTTCGATTTGCGCGCCGGCTTGGGAGGGTTTGTGGAGGGAGATGAGGGCTAGTGCGCTGACTGCTTGAAGTAGGCTGTTTCTTTTGGAGATGTTGATCTCAATTGCCGACAACGAAATGGGGGTCAGAGCCCCATTTCGTTCGAGACTGCGCGTGCCGGAAACAAGGCTGTCCTGAATTGGGATCTGACCCCCATTTCTTTCTCGCTGCTGCCTATTTCTTTCGCGCTCCGGCACTTCCATTGTCAGATACCTAGCTTGGTCTTTAGGAAGGCCAGCGCTTCTGTGACGGGCACTTTAGTGGCGGCGGCATCACGGCGGTGCTGGTACTCCAACTGGCCTTCTTTCAAGGCGCGGTCGCCGATGGTGATGCGGTGGGGTACGCCGATGAGTTCCCACTCGGCAAACATGATGCCGGGGCGCTCGTTGCGGTCGTCCAAGATCACGTCCACACCTGCGACCAACAGGTCGGCGTAGAGCTGGTCGGCGGCGGTTTTTACGTCGGCAAAGCGGTCTGGGCTGATGGGGCACAGCACCACGGTGAAGGGGGCAATGGCGTCGGGCCAGATGATGCCTTTGTCGTCATGGTTTTGCTCAATGGCGGCGGCGGGCAGGCGCGTGATGCCGATGCCGTAGCAGCCCATTTCCATGAACTGCGGCTTGCCGTTGACATCCAGGAAAGTGGCGTTCATGGCCTTGCTGTACTTGGTGCCCAGGTAGAACACGTGGCCGACCTCGATGCCACGCTCGATGGCGAGCGTGCCTTGGCCGTCCGGCGAGGCGTCGCCTGCGACGACGTTGCGCAGGTCGGCAATCAGATCGGGTTCGGGTAGGTCTCGGCCCCAGTTGACGCCTGTGATGTGAGCGTGCGCTTCGTTGGCGCCGCATATCCAGTCAGCCATGACGGCGACTTCACGGTCGGCCACCAACTTCACGGGTTGCTTCAAATTCAGTGGACCGAGGTAACCGGGCTGGCAACCGAAATGGGCGTCAATTTCAGGCAGCGTGGCAAAGCGGAAGCCGTTATCCAACCCCGGCACCTTGTTGACCTTGACTTCGTTCATCTCATGGTCGCCACGCAGCAGCAGCAGCCAGACTTGAGTTTTGACAATCGCACCGGCATCGTTGAGTTGGTCGGTCGCCAGCACCAGTGATTTAACGGTCGTACTCAGCGGCACTTTCAGCAGCACGGCCACGTCTTCACATGTGGTCTTGCTCGGCGTGGGCACTTGGGTCATCGCTTGGTTGGCCGACGGGCGTGGGTTCTGCGGTGGCAAGGCCTCGGCCTTTTCCATGTTGGCGGCGTAGTCGCTGCTCGGGCAATAGACGATGGCGTCTTCACCCGTAGCGGCGATCACTTGGAACTCTTCGCTCAGGTCGCCGCCAATGGCGCCGCTGTCCGCTGCAACCGCACGGTAGCGCAGGCCGAAGCGGTCAAAAATTTGGCGATAGGCCTGCGTCATGGCCTGGTAACTGAGCTTGGCCGAAGCGGGGTCGCGGTCAAAGCTGTAGGCGTCTTTCATGGTGAATTCGCGCCCACGCATCAGGCCAAAACGGGGGCGGCGCTCGTCCCGGAATTTCGTCTGAATCTGGTAGAAATTCTTCGGCATTTGCTTGTAGCTGCGGATTTCCTGGCGCGCGATGTCAGTCACCACTTCTTCGCTGGTGGGCTGCACCACGTAGTCGCGCCCGTGCCGGTCTTTGATACGCAGCAATTCAGGGCCCATCTTGTCAAAGCGCCCGGTCTCTTGCCAGAGCTCAGCCGGTTGCACCACGGGCATGGTCAGCTCGACTGCACCGGCGCGGTCCATCTCTTCGCGCACGATGGCCTCCACCTTGCGGATGACGCGCAAGCCCATGGGCATGTAGCTGTAGATGCCGGCGCCAAGCTTTTTGATCATGCCGGCGCGCGTCATAAGTTGATGGCTAGCCACTTCAGCATCAGCGGGCGCTTCTTTGAGGGTGGAAATGAGAAATCGGGAGGCTTTCATGGGCTACTTTTCACTAACAAGGGAGGGGTTTGCCGCTTGATGAACGGCGCGTGCCGTGCATAATGGACTCAATACAAAATTTGGGGTTTGATTATGCTTGACCGGGATGGCTTTAGGCCAAACGTCGGCATCATTCTGCTCAACCAGAAGAATCAGGTTTTTTGGGGCAAACGCATTCGTACCCACTCTTGGCAGTTTCCGCAGGGTGGCATTGACCGGGGAGAAACCCCCGAGCAAGCCATGATTCGCGAACTGGGCGAGGAAGTGGGGCTCCGATCGGAGCACGTGCGCGTGCTGGCCCGAACCCGTGATTGGTTGCGCTACGAGGTGCCGGACAGATACATCCGCCGTGAATCGCGCGGCTATTACAAGGGCCAGAAGCAGATCTGGTTTCTGTTGCAATTGGTTGGCCACGACTGGGATTTGAACCTGCGCGCTACCGACCACCCGGAGTTCGACGCTTGGCGTTGGCACGACTACTGGGTGCCGCTGGAGATGGTGGTGGAGTTCAAGCGTGGCGTCTATGAAATGGCGCTGACCGAGTTGGCGCACTTTCTGCCGCGCATGGAACATCGAAATCGCTATTTGCGCCAAGGGGTCCGCTCGCATGACGAGGAGACTTCGATGCAGCCTATGACGGGCAGCGCGATGGCTTTGCCGCCGGGTGCGAGCTTTGATCCCGATCCGCAAACTAATGCTTAGGCCAACGCCGAATGCAAAGCTTCAACGACTAAGTACCAGATTGTCCCGGTGCACCATCTCGGGTTCAGCGACGTAGCCCAACCATTTTTCAAATTCATGGGAAGCCTTGCGGCATAACAGACGGGCTTCCGAGCTGGCGTAATTGGCCAGACCGCGTGCAATCTCGGTGCCGTACTCATCTCGAACGGCGATGACGTCACCGCGTGAGAATTCACCCTCAACCGCCGTCATGCCAATGGGCAAGAGGCTCTTGCCTTCTTCGATAAGTTTACGCGCCGCACCAGCGTCCACGGTGACCGAGCCGCGCATCTGCAAATGATCGGCCATCCACTGCTTGCGTGCCTGGTTTTTGGCGGTTTGAGCCACCAGCAAGGTGCCAATCGCCTCGCCTTGGGCCAAGCGCAAGAGTGCATCGGGCTCGCGGCCCCAAGCAATCACGGTGGACGCACCCGACCCAGCGGCACGTTTGGCCGCAAGGATTTTGGTGATCATGCCGCCCTTGCCCAAACTGGAGCCCGCGCCACCCGCCATGGCTTCCAGCGCCTGGTCACCGGCCTGTGCTTCATGGACGAACTGGGCGGCGGGGTCTTTGCGTGGGTCGGCGGTGTAGAGGCCTTTTTGATCGGTCAGGATGACGAGCGCGTCGGCCTCGACCAGATTGGCCACCAGCGCGCCCAGCGTGTCGTTGTCGCCAAATTTGATTTCATCGTTGACGACGGTGTCGTTCTCGTTGATAACCGGCACCACGCCTAATTTCAATAACGTGAGCAGTGTGGAACGGGCATTGAGGTAGCGTTCACGGTCGGCCAGGTCGGCATGGGTCAGCAGCACTTGAGCGCTGCCCAGTCCGTTTTCACGCAGCTTGGTTTCATAGACCTGCGCCAAGCCCATCTGACCTACCGCCGCAGCGGCTTGCAACTCATGAATTTCATGTGGACGCTTGGCCCAACCCAGTCGCTTCATGCCCTCTGCAATCGCACCGCTGGAGACCATGATGACTTCGCGCCCGTCGCGCACTAGCCCCGACATTTGGCGGCACCATTCGCCAATGGCCACCTCATCCAGGCCGCGACCTTCATTGGTCACCAGACTGGAGCCCACCTTGACGACGATGCGACGGGCATCACGCAATACATCAGACGCTGATTTTGATGTCATATTGGCTTGTAGTACCCGAACAATGATCGTATCTAGCTATTATTTAAATAGCAAATTCTATTCGGCAGACTCTTCTTTGAAGCGTGGATCAACTTCCTCAGGAATTTGCTCAGCAACCTGCTGCGACTTGATGTGCTTGTAAACAGCCTTGACGAGCTTGTCGCAACCTTCGTGGTTAAGCGCCGAGATTTCAAACACCGGCCCTTTGTACTTGAAGCGTTTGACAAAGTCTTTCACCAAGGCTTCGCGCTCTTCAGCTGGCACCATGTCGAGCTTGTTGAGCACCACCCAGCGCGGCTTGTCAAACAGGGCTGCATCGTATTTTTTCAACTCGCCCACAATCGCCTTGGCTTGCGCGACGGGGTCAACACCATCATCAAACGGGGCCATGTCCACCACGTGCAGCAGCAATCGGGTGCGTTGCAAATGGCGCAAAAACAAATGCCCCAGGCCCGCGCCTTCGGCCGCGCCTTCTATCAGACCCGGCAAATCGGCCACCACAAAGCTTTGTTCAGGGCCCACGCGCACTACGCCCAGGTTGGGGTGCAAGGTGGTGAAGGGGTAATCGGCAATGCGTGGGCGGGCGTTGGAGATGGCGGTGATCAGTGTGGACTTGCCCGCATTGGGCAGACCGAGCAGACCGACATCGGCCAAAACTTTAAGCTCTAGCTTCACGCTTCTTTTTTCACCCGGCCAACCCGGTGTTTTTTGACGCGGGGCGCGGTTGATGGCGCTTTTGAAGCGCATATTACCGAAACCACCGTCACCGCCTTTGGCGATGGTGATGACCTCGCCCGGGGTGAGCATCTCGAATAACACCTCACCGGTTTCAACATCGGTGATGATGGTGCCCACGGGCATTTTGAGGGTGATGTCCTCACCCGCAGCGCCAAACATGTCCGATCCCATGCCGTGCTGACCGCGCTTTGCATCATGACGACGCGCATAGCGAAAGTCCACCAGTGTGTTGAGGTTGACGTCGGCTACAGCAAACACGTGGCCACCCCGGCCACCGTCGCCACCATTGGGGCCACCAAACTCTTTATATTTTTCGTGCCGAAACGAGACGCAGCCATTACCGCCGTCTCCAGCAGACAGGTCGATATAGGCTTCGTCAACGAATTTCATGGCAATTGTTTTTTCAAGGTTTATAAACGAAAAACCCCGCGCCGGGCGCAGGGTTTCGAACGGGAGCAACCAGCAGCTTACGCAGCGGTAATGTTCACCGTGTGCTTGCTCAATGCGCCTTTGATGGCGAATGAAACGTGACCGTCCGTCAGGGCAAACAAAGTGTGATCCTTGCCCACACCGACGTTGACGCCAGGGTGGAACTTAGTGCCGCGTTGGCGAACGATAATGGAGCCTGCGCTCACCAACTCACCGCCAAAGGCTTTCACACCCAACATTTTGGGCTGCGAATCGCGCCCATTTCGCGTAGAGCCGCCGCCTTTTTTCTGTGCCATGACTCAAGTCCTTAGCCTGCAATCGCACCAATGAGCAGTTCAGTGAACAGCTGACGGTGACCTTGACGTTTTTGATAATGCTTGCGACGACGCATTTTAAAAATGCGAACCTTGTCGTGCTTGCCCTGAGTCACCACAGTGACTGTGACAGTTGCGCCGGACACCAAGGGCGTACCCACCTTCAATTCAGCGCCGTTTCCGACAGCCAGAACCTGGTCGATAACAATCTCTTGGCCTACGTCCGCAGCAATCTGTTCTACTTTAATTTTTTCTCCAGCAGCAACACGATATTGTTTGCCACCGGTTTTTATGACCGCGTACATGTTGACCTCTTCAATTTAGCTCCGCAGACGGATTTCCACAGAGCCCGCAAGTATAGCATGGTTTCTAATTTTGAGCATCGTAGTGATGCCGCTTGGCGGACGGGCACTTCGCGTCAGCTATAATTTTCGGTTATCGCGCGCAACACCAAGCGCCGCGCCGTGATGTTTCATTGAGGATTTCCATGAGTGACACGCTGACACAAAATAGTCAAATTGACCCTAGCAAACGGACATGGCTCATAGCCACCAGTTGCGCGGGTGCCGTAGGTGCTGGCGCAGTTGCCGTTCCCTTCATCAGTTCATTCCAGCCGTCCGAAAGGGCCAAGGCTGCAGGCGCTGCTGTTGAGGTAGACATCGCCGCCCTCAAGCCGGGTGAGAAGCTCACTGTCGAGTGGCGCGGCAAGCCGGTTTGGATTATCAAACGCACGCCTGAGCAACTGGCGAGCCTGAACAAAACCGACACCCAGTTGGCAGACCCTAAATCAGAGCGCAAGCCCTCAGAGCTCACGCCCGAGTACGCCCGCAACCAGCACCGCTCCATCAAGCCCGAGATCATGGTGGCCGTGGGCATTTGCTCGCACTTGGGCTGCTCGCCCTCAGATAAATTCCAAACGGGCGCACAACCTTCTTTGCCGGACGACTGGCAAGGTGGCTTCTTGTGCCCCTGCCATGGCTCGACCTTTGACATGGCGGGTCGCGTGTTCAAGAACAAGCCTGCGCCAGACAACCTCGAAGTGCCCCCGCACTTCTATCTCTCCGACAGCAAACTGCTGATCGGTGAAGACAAAAAAGCCTGATTAAAAAGCGGAGAACACAATGGCTGAAATGAAAGAAATCTCCCCCAACGCCCCTGTTGCTGACAAGCTGCTGAACTGGGTGGACAACCGCTTCCCGCTAAGCAAGCTCGTAAAAGAGCACATGAGCGAGTACTACGCACCGAAGAACTTCAACTTCTGGTACATCTTTGGCTCGCTCGCCATGCTGGTGTTAGTGATCCAAATCGTCACCGGTATTTTCTTGGTCATGCACTACAAACCCGACGCTGCGCTGGCGTTTGGCTCAGTCGAGTACATCATGCGCGACGTGCCTTGGGGCTGGTTGGTGCGCTACATGCACTCCACCGGCGCATCGGCTTTCTTTGTGGTTGTGTATCTGCACATGTTCCGTGGCTTGATCTACGGTAGCTACCGCAAACCACGTGAATTGGTTTGGATCTTCGGTTGCGCCATATTCTTGTGCCTGATGGCCGAAGCCTTCATGGGTTACCTGTTGCCCTGGGGTCAGATGAGCTACTGGGGTGCTCAGGTGATCGTGAACCTGTTTGCCGCCATTCCTTTCGTTGGCCCCGATCTGGCGCTGCTGATTCGTGGTGACTATGTGGTGGGTGATGCCACTCTCAACCGCTTCTTCAGCTTCCACGTCATCGCTGTACCACTGGTGCTGCTGGGCTTGGTTGCAGCGCACATTATTGCATTGCATGAAGTTGGATCCAACAACCCGGATGGCGTTGAGATCAAAGGCCCCAATGCGCCTAAGGATGCACAAGGTCATCCGCTGGATGGCGTGCCTTTCCACCCCTACTACTCCGTGCACGACATCTACGGTGTCAGCCTGTTTTTGATGGTGTTTTCGGCCATCATCTTCTTTGCACCCGAGTTTGGTGGCTACTTCCTGGAGTACAACAACTTCATCCCGGCTGATCCGCTCAAGACCCCTGCGCACATCGCGCCAGTCTGGTACTTCACGCCTTACTACTCCATGCTGCGTGCCATCACCAGCGAGATGATGTACGCCTTGATCGCCTGCGTACTGGGTGCTGCCATTTTCAGCGCACTCAAGCTAAAAATGCCAACCGTGCTCAAAGCTGTCGTCCTCGGTGCTGCTGTGGCGATTACCGCCATGATGCTGGCCATTGACGCCAAGTTCTGGGGCGTGCTGGTCATGGGTGGCGCAGTCGTCATTCTGTTCTTCCTGCCTTGGCTGGACAACTGTGAAGTGAAGTCAATTCGCTACCGTCCTGACTGGCACAAATACATGTACGGCATTTTTGTCATCAACTTTGTTGTGCTCGCCTATCTGGGTGTTCAGCCACCCTCAGCGATTGGTGAGCGCGTCTCCCAGATCGGAACACTCTTCTACTTCGGCTTCTTCCTGCTGATGCCTTGGTGGAGCCGTTTGGGTCAGACCAAACCCGTGCCCGCCCGCGTCACCTTTGCTGCACATTGATCCGGAGCAAAACAACATGAAAAAAATTCTTATTGCCCTGATTGCGGCGTTCGGCTTCACGTCCGCCGCCCAAGCCTCCAGCGAAGGCGCCATCGCTTGGGATAAAGCCCCCATCAACACCTCTGACATGGCCTCATTGCAAAACGGTGCAAAACTGTTTGTGAACTACTGTCTTAGCTGCCATTCGGCGGCCTACATGCGCTACAACCGCCTGCAAGACATCGGCTTCACCAACGAGCAAATCAAAGAAAACCTGCTGTTTACTACTGACAAAGTGGGCGACACAATGAAGTCAGCCATTGACCCTAAGCAGGCCAAAGCCTGGTTTGGTGCCAACCCACCCGACCTGACTGTGATTGCACGTTCGCGCGCCGCACCGGGTCAAGGCTCTGGTGCTGACTACCTTTACACATTCCTGCGCACCTTCTACCCTGATGCCACCAAGGCTACAGGTTGGAACAACCTGGCTTTCCCAAGCGTGGGCATGCCTCACGCCTTGTGGGAGTTGCAAGGGAATCGCAAACCCATCATGAAAACGGTAGCTGGTGAGCATGGTCACGAGTCGCAAGCCTTTGCGGGTTGGGAACAGCTCACACCCGGCACCTTGAGTCCGCTCCAGTATGATCAGGCCGTCGGCGATCTCGTGAACTACCTGCAGTGGATGGGAGAGCCCGCTCAGAACACCCGCGTGCGCGTGGGTGTCTGGGTGCTGATCTTCCTGCTCATGTTCTCCTTCTTCGCTTGGCGTCTCAACGCATCCTACTGGAAAGACGTCAAGTAAAGTTGACGCGTACCCTATGCCAAGCCTCAATGACACATTGAGGCTTGAACTGTTCGGAGTGGGATGCTAACCGCAGCCCACTCTTTTTAGTTTCGAGGTAACTTGAATGCAAGTTACTCTCCACAGAAACTACGTTTGATTTTTAGGAGCTCCCATCATGATGGTGCTGTATTCAGGAACAACCTGCCCGTATTCTCATCGCTGCCGTTTTGTCCTGTTTGAAAAAGGCATGGACTTTGAGATCCGCGATGTCGATCTCTACAACAAGCCGGAAGACATCAATGTGATGAACCCTTACGGCCAAGTGCCTATCTTGGTCGAGCGCGATCTCATCCTGTATGAATCGAACATCATCAATGAGTACATTGACGAGCGCTTCCCTCACCCACAGTTGATGCCCGGTGACCCGGTTGATCGTGCCCGCGTGCGATTGTTCCTACTCAACTTCGAGAAAGAACTTTTTGTGCACGTCTCCACACTGGAGTCCCGTGTCACCAAGGGCAACGAGAAAGCACTTGAAAAAGCACGCGCTCACATCCGTGATCGTTTGACGCAACTTGCCCCGGTGTTCCTCAAGAACAAATACATGCTGGGAGACAATTTCTCCATGCTGGACGTCGCCATAGCGCCGCTTCTCTGGCGTCTGGATTACTACGGCATTGAACTCAGCAAAAATGCTGCGCCTGTACTCAAGTATGCTGAGCGCATCTTCTCGCGTCCCGCCTACATTGAGGCGTTGACACCGTCTGAGAAAGTAATGCGCAAATAAAATTTTTACGCCTAAATTCTTATGTTGACCGACAAGGACATGCCGTCCACTCGTCCTTATCTTCTGCGCGCGCTGTATGAGTGGTGCACAGATAACGGCTTCACACCGTATGTGGCGGTGAAGGTGGACGAGAGCGTGCGTGTTCCTATGGATCACGTAAAGAACGGTGAGATAGTTCTCAACATCAGCTTTGATGCCACAAGTTCACTTCAACTTGGCAACGATCTCATTGAGTTCAAAGCCAGATTCGGTGGCGTGGCACAAGATATACGGGTACCGATCAACCGTGTGATTGCCATTTACGCGCGTGAAAATGGACAGGGCATGGCCTTTCCTGTTGAAGCCCCTGCATCAACAAGTGAGTCACCAATCTCAAGGCCCAGAGCAGTGGGTGCGCGCATTGACGAGACGGTCAAGCACATTCAACTGGTGCCTCATGAGGCTTCACAGGATGACCACGAGCCAGAACCACCCCAACCACCCGGGCGAACAAAACCTGCATTAACTCGCATTAAATAAGACCCGTAAGACCTTCGCTTTACACCGTTGTAGTTCTCATTGTGAAGTAAAATAAAGCCCGTGCCGATTTAGCTCAGTTGGTAGAGCAACCGCCTTGTAAGCGGTAGGTCGTCAGTTCGATTCCGACAATCGGCACCATTTATATTCATCTTGTAACGAACTATCCGCTTCGTGTCGATTGAACCTTCAAGCGAATTGAGTTAACCTGCCATCCCTTGGTGCGCAGGTGAGCCATTAGAGCAGGCAAGCTTTGGCGGATTTTTGAAGCCGCCGCGCTGCTGCTCACGAGAAGACACCAGTCCTGACCATCAATCGGTCCAGCGGTGATGGCGGATCGAAGTTGTGGAGGAATCAGCGATTCAATGGCCTTAAGCCTGGCTACTGAATCAGTCGTTAATTCTGTCAGCCGGGCAAGAACCGGCGAATCTTGAGTTGCCTGTTGCAAGCTTACCGAGTGGGCACGGCGATGCATCAATTGATTTTGCGGAGTAGGAACATATGCATTTGATTATCACGGATGCCTGGCTTGCCAAGAGCCGAGCAGTTCACCTGAGCGGCAAACAGTTGTTGATGGCCGGGATGGGGGCGTCTTTGGCTTTGATGCTGGTGGCCGCTGGCATGTACCACTGGGTTTTTCTTAAAGGTGCGCGTGAAGGCTGGCCGGTGATTGGTACCCTGGTCAAACTGGTGGTCAAAGACGAGTTTGCGCAGCGGGATCGCATCATGCGTGAAAACCTGGACGTAATGGCCAAACAGCTCGGGGAAATGCAGGCCAAAATGGTTCAGATCGAATCCTTGGGCGAGCGAGTTTCAGGGCTGGCAGGCATAAAGCCCAATGAAATCAAGACCAAACCGGGTCAAGGCGGCGTATTAGTCTCGGGTCGATCACTCACCATGGAAGAGCTTCAGTCCACGCTGGACGACTTGGAGCGACTTTCCGGTCAGCGTACTGATTTATTGACGGTGATGGAGTCCCGTTTATTCGAGCAAAAAGTCAAGTCGATGTTAGTACCCACTCAATCGCCAGTTTCAAACGTCACGGCGGGTTCGGGTTTTGGCTGGCGCATTGACCCCATCGCTGGTCGATCCGCACTGCATACCGGTCTTGACTTTCAAGCGCCACCAGGTACCCCCATACTCGCGGCTGCGGGTGGTGTGGTGGTGATGCAGGAAGTGCATGCCCAGTACGGCAACATGATCGAGGTGGATCATGGCAAAGGGCTACTTACCCGGTACGCCCATGCGTCACGCGTTTTTGTCAAAAACGGTGATCTGATCAAACGTGGGCAAAAAATTGCCGAAGTTGGAAACACCGGTCGTTCCACCGGGCCACACCTGCATTTTGAGGTGCTTGTACAAGGCGTATTTCAAGACCCCCAAAAATTCCTCAACGCCGGGCACTCCTTACCGGCACAGCAGTTGGCTTTAGCGCCTGCACAAAAGACAGCCGTCAGCACCGCAAACATCCATCAGGTGCAAAGGTAGAATCCAAGGCTTGGTTAAGCTGGTGCAATATGCCCGGCCAAGCCGTTGTCACGACATCGTGGCGACTCTCATTCACCTTGATTGAAAAAGGATTGCGCTGATTTGCAGGTTCATAAGAATTGGCAAATGAGTTGAGCATTCATGGTCACCAATATCCTCACCAAAATTTTCGGCAGTCGCAATGACCGCCTACTCAAGCAATACCGCACCGTCGTGACGCGTATCAACGCGATGGAGCCTCAGTTTGAAAAACTGAGTGATGAGGAATTGCGAGGCAAGACTCAGGAGTTTCGTGAACGTGTCGCCAAAGGCGAAACGCTAGACGCCCTGCTTCCAGAGGCCTTTGCCGTGGTGCGTGAGGGCTCCAAGCGCATCATGAAGATGCGCCATTTCGATGTGCAGTTGATGGGTGGCATGTCGCTGCACAACGGCAAAATCTCCGAGATGCGCACCGGTGAAGGTAAAACACTGACCGCGACGCTGCCGGTGTACCTTAATGCTCTGAGCGGCCATGGTGTGCACGTCGTCACTGTCAACGACTACTTGGCCAACCGTGATGCCCTGTGGATGGGACGGCTCTACAACTTCTTAGGCCTGAGTGTCGGCATCAACCTGCCGCAAATGTCACGTGAAGACAAGCAGTTCGCGTACCAGGCCGACATAACCTACGGCACAAACAACGAGTACGGCTTTGACTACCTGCGTGACAACATGGTCTATGAGCGCGCAGATCGGGTGCAGCGTGGCCTGAACTTTGCCATCGTTGATGAAGTGGACTCCATCTTGATTGACGAGGCGCGCACGCCTTTGATCATCAGCGGCCAGGCAGAAGACCACACCGAGCTCTACATCGCCATCAACAAAATCGTGCCCGGCTTGACACTGCAAGAAGGCGAAGCCGATCCGCGCACTGGCGAAGGTGTCACCAAACCTGGTGATTTCACACTAGATGAAAAAAGCCACCAGGTCTTCCTCACTGAGCAAGGCCATGAGAACGCCGAACGCATCCTAAGCGAAGGCGGTTTGCTGCCCGAGGGCGCTAGCCTGTACGACCCGGCCAACATCACCCTCATGCATCACCTGTATGCAGCCCTAAGAGCACGCCACCTCTACCACCGCGATCAGCACTATGTGGTGCAAAGCGGCGAAGTGGTGATCGTCGACGAGTTCACTGGTCGCCTCATGACGGGCCGCCGTTGGAGCGACGGGTTGCATCAGGCGGTTGAAGCCAAAGAAGGCGTACAAATTCAGGCTGAGAACCAAACCCTGGCCTCCATCACCTTCCAGAACTACTTCCGCCTCTACAACAAGCTGGCCGGCATGACGGGCACAGCTGATACTGAAGCCTACGAATTCCAGGAGATTTACGGTCTGGAAACGGTGGTGATACCGCCTAACCGCATCAGCAAACGCGAAGACCAACTCGACCGCATCTACAAGACCACGCGCGAGAAATACGAAGCAGCCATTCAGGACATTCGTGAATGCTATGAGCGCGGCCAACCTGTGCTGGTCGGCACCACCTCGATTGAAAACTCCGAAATCATTGACGAGTTGTTGAACAAGGCAAATCTGCCTCACCAGGTGCTCAACGCCAAGCAGCATGCCCGAGAGGCCGACATCATTGCGCAGGCCGGTCGTGAAAAAGTCATCACTATTGCCACCAATATGGCCGGGCGCGGCACTGACATTGTGCTGGGCGGCAACATCGAAAAAGCCATCCAAGAGGTGGAGGCTGATGAATCCTTGGACGACGCGGCCAAGCAAGCCAAGGTCGCTGAAGTGCGCGCTCAGTGGAAGGTTGACCATGAGAAGGTCAAGGCACTGGGCGGCTTGCGCATCATCGCGACAGAGCGCCATGAGTCACGCCGCATTGACAACCAGTTGCGCGGTCGATCTGGCCGTCAAGGCGACCCTGGCTCATCACGGTTTTACCTGGGTCTGGACGACGCCTTGATGCGCATCTTCGCTGGTGATCGTGTCAAAGCCATCATGGACCGACTCAAGATGCCCGATGGCGAAGCCATTGAAGCCGGGATCGTGTCGCGCAGTATTGAGAGTGCGCAGCGCAAGGTAGAGGCACGCAACTTTGATATGCGCAAGCAACTGCTCGAATACGACGACGTGTCCAACGACCAGCGTAAGGTGATTTACCAACAACGCAATGAAATCCTGGATGCGAGCGACCTCTCAGCCCAGATCGCCTCTTTGCGTGAAGGCTGCTTCACCGATCTGGTGCACCAGTACATCCCGCCCGAATCCGTTGAAGAACAATGGGACGTGGCCGGGCTTGAAAAAGTGCTGACGACTGAATGGCAAATCGATTTGGCTTTGAACCAGCAAGTGCAAGCCGCCAACGCCATTACCGATGAAGACTTGCTTGAGACCGTTCAGACCACAGCCAAAGCGATCTTTGATGCCAAAGTCGATCAAGTAGGAGCCGAGAACTTCACCCAATTCGAGCGCATGGTTTTGCTGCAAAGTATTGACTCGCAATGGCGCGAGCACCTGAGCGCGCTCGACTATCTGCGCCAGGGCATTCACCTGCGCGGCTACGCCCAGAAGCAACCCAAGCAAGAGTACAAGCGCGAAGCCTTTGAGCTGTTTGGTCAACTGCTTGACGCGGTGAAAAATGACGTCACCAAATTGCTGATGACCGTCAAGATTCAGTCGGGCGAGCAGTTGGAGCAAGCGGCGGACGCCATGGAGCAACGCGCCGAGAGCATTGCCAATGTAACTTACAGCGCCCCCACCGAAACAGGCGAAGTGGCCATCACCACGGATGGCGCCACGTCACAGCAGCCCCCCTTTGACAAAGTGGGCGATGTACCGCGCGTGGGCCGCAACGACCCCTGCCCGTGTGGCAGTGGAAAGAAATACAAGCAGTGTCACGGTAAGTTGGCCTGAGACTTGACGGGACAGACAGCCTCAGCCCGATGTGAGTCTGCGCTGGCCCGCGTTGATTAGAAAGGAAGCCCTTCCATGCCCGTCAATTTGACCGCCCCCAATCCCGCCCACCTCCCCGCCGTGGCCGGTGTGCGCATTGGTGTTGCCGAAGCCGGCATTCGTAAGCTCAATCGCAAAGACCTCACCGTCGTCTTGATCGACGAAGGAGCCAGCGTGTCCGGCGTGTTCACGCAAAACCGTTTTTGTGCCGCACCGGTTCAGGTGTGTCGTGAACACCTCGCCGCTGACCAAGGCATTCGCGCCATGGTCATCAACACCGGCAACGCCAATGCAGGCACGGGTCAAGAAGGCCTGGCACGCGCGCGCAGTACATGCCAGTCACTGGCCGACCTGCTGGGGCTCGCACCAGCGCAAATTTTGCCCTTCTCCACCGGCGTCATCATGGAGCCGCTTCCCCTTGAGCGCATCGTGGCCGGTTTGCCTTCGGCCCTGGCTGACGCCAGCCCGGCCCACTGGGTGCGCGCGGCAGAAGGCATCATGACCACCGACACCATCGCCAAGGCCTTTGGTGCGCAGGTAATGATTGGCGGCACGCTGGTCAGCATCAGCGGCATTAGCAAAGGCGCGGGCATGATTCGTCCCAACATGGCCACCATGCTGGGCTTTATGGCCACGGATGCGTGCGTTAGCCAAGGCGTGATGCAGCAACTGGCTCTGGAGCTGGCCGAGGGCTCCTTCAACCGTGTCACGGTGGATGGCGATACCTCCACCAACGACTCCTTCGTGGTGATCGCCAGCAACAAGGCCGCGCACGCGCCTATCGGCTCGTTGGCCAGCCCCGAGGGCCAGGCGCTCAAAGCTGCCATGCTGAGCGTGGCCCGCCAATTGGCCCAAGCCATCGTGCGCGACGGCGAAGGCGCCACCAAGTTCATCACCATTCAAGTAGAGGGTGGCAAGACGAGCGCTGAGTGCCGCCAAGTGGCCTACGCCATTGCCCACTCGCCCTTGGTCAAAACCGCCTTCTTCGCCAGTGACCCGAATCTGGGCCGCATTCTGGCCGCCGTCGGCTATGCGGGCATTTCTGATTTGGACCAGAGCGGCATTGACCTGTACCTCGACGACGTACATGTAGCCATCCAAGGCGGCCGCCACCCCGCCTACCGCGAAGAAGACGGCCAGCGCGTGATGAAGCAAAGTGAAATCGCCGTGCGCGTGATGTTGGGTCGCGGCAGCGCCAGCGACACCGTGTGGACTTGCGACCTGAGCCATGACTACGTCTCCATCAATGCCGATTACCGTTCCTGAAATTTTTTTGAGTTTTTGAATCCATGAATGAGCAATTCCTCCACCTGATGACGCGCGCTGAGCAGTTGATCTCGCGCATCGAATCCATCCTGCCCCAGCCCTTGAGCACGCCCGACTGGCAAGCCTCCATCGCCTTTCGCTACCGCAAGCGCAACTCGGGTCATGGCTCGCTAGAGCCCATCAAGCACGTGGGGGCCATGTCGCTGGAAGCACTCAAAGAAATCGAGCCCCAAAAAGAAAAAATCCAGATCAACACCGAGCAATTTGTGAAATCTCGCCCGGCCAACAACGTGCTGCTCACTGGCGCACGCGGCACCGGCAAATCCTCGCTGATTCGTGCCTGCCTGCACACCTATGCCGATCAAGGCCTGCGCCTGATTGAGGTGGACAAGGCTGACCTGGTTGACCTAACCGACATCGTGGAAGCCGTGTCGGATCGCCCTGAAAAGTTCATCATCTTTTGCGATGACCTGAGTTTTGAAGACGGCGAGTCCGGCTACAAGGCGCTCAAGTCCGTGCTGGACGGCTCGGTAGCAGCCACCACGCCCAATGTGCTGATCTACGCCACCAGCAACCGGCGTCACCTCTTGCCCGAGCACATGAAGGACAACCTGACCTATACCCACACCGATGATGGTGAGGTGCATCCGGGCGAGGTGATTGAAGAAAAAATTTCTCTGTCGGAGCGCTTTGGTCTGTGGGTGAGCTTTTATCCCTTCAGCCAGGACGAGTACCTCACCATCGTGGCGCAGTGGCTGTCCTCATTCAACGTGGACGCTGCGGCCATCCAGGCGGCCAAGCCCGAGGCGCTCGTTTGGGCGCTAGAGCGCGGCTCACGCAGTGGCCGCGTAGCCTACCAGTTTGCCCGTGACTACGCGGGCAAACACCCCACCACACTCTGATGTCGAAAGCCGGTCCTGCATCAGGCCATATAGCCACCCTGATGGCCGATGCAGACCTTCCCCGTCAAGGGGGGGTGGATCGCCCCGTAACCGATGTGGCCGTAGGCGTGTTGATGCAGCCCGATGGCCGCTTTCTGCTCACCTCGCGCCCGCAAGGCAAGGTCTATGAAGGCTACTGGGAGTTCCCTGGTGGCAAGTTCGAGCCCGGTGAGACGGTAGCGCAAGCGTTGAGGCGCGAATTGCATGAAGAACTCGGCATCATGATTGGTGACGCCCTACACTGGAAAACAGAGCTGGTGGACTACCCACATGCTTTGGTACGCTTGCATTTCTGCAAGGTGATGTCTTGGAATGGCGAGTTACAAATGCGCGAAGCTCAGTCTTTTGCCTGGCAACATCTGCCAGTGGAAGTTACCCCTGTGTTACCAGGTACGGTGCCTGTTTTGCAGTGGTTGGCAGAGGAACGCGACTTCGAAGGTGCTACACATTCAGTAGCGTCTAGCACATAGTTTCAAAGGGCCAAAGCCCGATTTCACTACTTATTGAAGCTTGGGATCGCCAAATTCCAGGTCATCCGGCGATGCATCGGCCGGCATGCGAAATCCTTCACTGGCCCAAGCCCCAAAGTCACCGCTTTTGCATCGCGCACTGCAAAAAGGGCGGTAGGGGTTGCTGCTGGCATAAATGCTGTCACCCTGGCAATGGGGACAAACGACGTGGCGAACTTCAATCTCTAACGGGGCTGGCATGATGGCTTAGGAGCACAAAGTCATTTCAAACGACGTGTCTTCCGATATAGCGTGCAGGCGGTCATCGTCTTGCATTTGCATGAGTCGGATGGACACCATCAACCGGTTGCCACTGATTTCTGGGATCACCCCGAGCGCAGGGTCGAGCCGCAGACGCAGCAGATGAAAGGTGCGTCCTTGTGGCAGGTTTTGCTGAAAGTGCCCGCCGTTGGCAATGACTTTTTGCGGCATGCCCGAATCGCGCAACAACTTCAAGATTAAGGCAATCGATTCAGCCAGGGGCACCAGCGTACTCATCCAGCGTTGCAGGTCAGATTGACGCTTAGGTGTTGATTCATGTTGCCATGCATAGTATGCGGGCAAATCAAACTCACAAGTGCCACCAGGGATGCCCACGCGACTGCGAATGCTCATGAGCCAATCGTTCTCAGTGAGCGCATGACCTGCTTTACCCGTCAATGCATTGAGTGCAGCAAAAAAATGCTCAATTTGGCCCAGAACCTCGTCCAACACCCCTTGGGCGATGGCTGGATTACCACGGTAGGCATTGAGCATTTGTTTATGTTTTTCCAAGTCTTTGAGCACATCAGACTTGAGGTCAGCGCGCGCGCCCACGTCCATCACTTCAAAAATCGTGGCCAGTGCGTAATGGTGGCTTAAAGCGTCATCACGAGCGGCCAGATCTCCCAAGCGCTGGAACAAATGTTCCAGCCGCAGGTAGGTGCGGATGCGCTCGTTGAAGGGGTATTCGTAGGTAATCACACTGATTCTTTCCAGTGCCCGAATCATAGCCCGAAGCGCGCCCTGATTTGCACCAGCTCTGCGGCCAATTCATCCATCGTCAGCGTTGAATTGAAGATCACCCCATCTGCCACCCTCAGACGCTTCTCCCGGCTTGCTTGGGCAGCAATGATTTGCTCAACCGCTTGATGTGACAAGCCACTGCGCCGCATGGTGCGTTCAATCTGCACCTCAGGCGCGCAATCAACCACCAGCACCCAATCCACCTGCCCTCGCCAATGGCTGGATTCTGCGAGCAAGGGCACGTCATAGACGATGCATCGGGCTAATCGATCTATAGCCCCTTGCGCCTGGCGGGCCACTTCAAGGCCAATCAAAGGATGAACAATGGCCTCTAGCCGCTGGCGTGCAGTGTGATCTTCGAACACCAAGGCCCGCATGACGTTGCGGTCCAGTGCACCCTGCGGAGCGATGAATGCAGCCCCAAATTCATGACGAATGCCATCCATGGCCGCACCACCCTGCGCCGTAAGCTGGCGTGAGATGGCATCCACATCCACCACCACCCCACCAGCCTGGGCCCACAGCGCAGCCACCGTGCTCTTGCCGCTGCCTATGCCGCCCGTGAGTCCAATACGGATGATGGCGGCCATGGCTTAAAGACCTATGGCATGAAGAATGCTTTGCGGTCCAAACACCATGGCGGTAAGACCGGACCCCGCCAGGAAAGGGCCAAAGGGCACATAGCCGCCCTCGCGCAAACCGGAGCTGAACTTCATAGCGATACCCACAATGGCCCCGATCACAGATGCCATCAGAATAATGGGGACCAAGGCTTGCCAGCCAAACCAGGCCCCCAAAGCAGCGAACAGCTTGAAATCTCCGTAGCCCATGCCCTCTTTGCCGGTGATGAGCTTGAAGGTCCAATAAATTAACCACAGTGACACATACCCTGCCACTGCGCCCCACAACGCAACGTTCAAGGAAACGTTAGTCCACTGCAATGCCGATGCAACCAGGCCAGCCCACAATAGTGGCAGAGTGATGTCATCGGGCAAAAGCGTGGTATCCCAGTCAATCAGCCCCAAAGTGAGGAGAGCAGCGGAAAATCCAGCCCAGACGAATGCCGTAGGCGTCAAACCCCACTTCCAGGCACAAAAGGCAAACAGGGTGGCCGTGGTCAATTCAACCAACGGATAACGCGGGCTGATGGAGACGCCGCAAGCCGAGCATTTGCCACGCAGGAAGATGTAGCTCATGACCGGGATGTTTTCAAACCAGCGAATCTGATACCCACATTGCTGGCAGCGCGAGCGAGGCAGCACCAAATTGAAGGGCTCAGACGCAGGAGGAACCGTGCCCGACAACTCGGCACATTCAGCCGCCCATTGCCGCTCCATCATTTTGGGCAGACGGTAAATCACCACATTGAGAAAGCTGCCTATCAGCAGCCCCAAGACGCTCGCCAGTGCGGCATCCACCCCTTGAAAAAAATCCATCAGACCACCTGCCCCAGCTTGAAAATCGGCAGGTACATAGAGACCACAATGCCGCCAATCAATCCGCCAAGGAACACGATGATGATGGGCTCCATCAGACTCGACAAACCGGCCACCATCTCGTCCACCTCGGCCTCGTAAAAATCAGCCGCTTTGCCGAGCATGTGGTCAATCGAACCGGACTCTTCGCCAATCGAGCACATTTGCAGCACCATGGACGGGAACAGGTTCACGTTGGTCATGGCCGTTGTCAAACTGGTGCCGGTTGAGACCTCTTGTTGAATTTTCTCAGTCGCAACCTGGTACACCGAATTGCCCGAAGCGCCGCCGACCGAATCAAGTGCTTCCACCAAGGGCACGCCTGCGGCAAACATGGTGGACAAGGTACGAGTCCAGCGTGCGATGCACGATTTGTTGATCAGTGTGCCAAAAATAGGCACTTGCAACAGCAGACGATCCATGAACTTCTGCATTTTTTCATTTCGCTGCCAAGCTTGCATGAAAAAATAAATCCCCCCTCCAATGCTGCTAAAGATCAACCACCAATAAGCTACAAAAAACTCGCTTATGGCCATCACAAACAGGGTAGGGGCTGGCAGATCGGCACCAAAAGAAGTAAATACTTCTTTAAAAGCTGGAATCACAAAAATCATGATCACCGCCACCACCACAAAGGCCACCACCAGCACTGAAGTGGGGTACATCAAAGCAGATTTGATCTTGGATTTGATAGCCTCCGTCTTCTCCATGTAAACCGCCAAGCGATCCAGCAACTGATCCAAAATACCGGCTTGCTCACCGGCCTCTACCAAGTTGCAATACAAAGTGTTGAAGTACAGCGGGTGTTTGCGAAATGCTGTACTCAAAGAGGTGCCGGTCTCTACATCAACGCGAATGTCGTTGAGCAGTTTTGTAACACTGGCGTTGGTATTACCCCGACCCACAATGTCAAAAGCCTGTAGCAAGGGAACACCCGCCTTCATCATGGTGGCCAACTGCCGCGTGAAGAGTGCGATGTCTTTGGGCTTGATCTTCTTGCCCGAACGCATCTTGCGCTTTTTGAGCTTGTTGACAAGAATGCCTTGACGGCGAAGAGCGGCTTGCACCTGATTTTCTCCAGCGGCCCGCATTTCACCGCGCACAATCTTTCCGCCCCGGTCTTTACCTTCCCATTCGTAGACAATCTCTTTGGTTCCTGGGTTTGCTTTGGTTTTTGCAGTTGCCATGGTATGCCCGGATTCCTTACGGTTTATTCATTGGTGCAGGCAACAACCTCTTCCAGCGAGGTCATGCCCATTTTGACTTTATGCAAGCCCGATTGACGCAGGGAGCGTACGCCCTCAAGCTTGGATTGCTGAGCGATTTCAAGAGCTGAGCCATCGCGCAGAATGATGCGCTGAATTTCTTCCGTGATGGGCATCACTTGGTAAATACCGACCCGCCCTTTGTAACCGTTGTTGCACGCTGAACATCCCACTGGGCGGTATGTCTGCCAAGTTCCATCCAGCTCGCTACTGTCATACCCTGCCTCTAACAAGGTTTCAGTGGGAACATCAGCAGGGGCTTTGCAACTCGGGCAGAGCCGACGCGCCAATCGCTGTGCAGTGATCAAAATCACGCTAGAGGCAATATTGAAGGGCGCGATGCCCATGTTACGCATGCGGGTCAACGTGGCAGGGGCATCGTTCGTGTGCAAGGTAGAAAGAACCAAATGACCCGTCTGCGCTGCTTTAATCGAGATATCTGCTGTTTCGAGGTCGCGAATCTCACCCACCATGATGATGTCGGGATCTTGCCGCAAGAAGGACTTCAGGGCCGCCGCAAACGTCAGACCCGCCTTGTCGTTCACGTTGACCTGATTTACGCCGGGCAAGTTAATCTCTGAGGGGTCTTCGGCCGTGGCGATGTTAACCCCCGGCTTGTTGAGCAGGTTCAAGCAGGTGTAAAGCGACACAGTTTTGCCAGAACCTGTGGGGCCAGTGACCAAAATCATGCCGTAAGGCCGGGCAATAGCCTTGAGCAAGCGCTCTTTTTCCTCAGGCTCATAGCCCAGCGCCTCAATGCCTAGGCGGGCGCTGCTCGGGTCCAAAATTCGGATCACAATTTTTTCGCCAAACAGGGTGGGGAGGGTACTAACACGAAAATCGATCACCCGATCCGCGCTGACCTTGAGCTTCATCCGCCCGTCTTGCGGAATGCGTTTTTCCGAGATGTCCATGCGCGAAATCACTTTGATGCGCGACGCAAGCTTATCCTTGATGGAGATGGGGGGAGACGCGATTTCGCGAAGCTCACCGTCAATGCGAAAACGCACGCGGTAGTTGTGCTCGTAGGGCTCAAAATGCAAATCCGAGGCCCGCATGCCGATCGCATCGAGCAGCATTTTTTGCAAAAACTTGACGACCGGCGCGTCATCAACATCTGAGGCTTTATCGTCCTCTTCTTCGTTGATGGGTTCAGCAGATGTTTCATCAAATTCAAAATCGCCCCCGATGATGTTGTCCATCGTCTCGCTGGCGGATTTGGAATTAATATCTACGAATTTCAGCAGCTTGTCGTATTCGGCAATGATCCAGTCCACACCCATCTGACTAGCGAACTTGATTTTTTCAGCCGCTGCCTGATCAGATGGATCGGCCGTGGCCACCGACAGTCGATTGTTGCGACGGCTCAACACCACCACCCGGTAGTCTTGGCAAATCTTGATATCGAGCAAGTCCTTGGGCAGGCGTTGCGGGTCAATAGCGTCGATGTCGATCAAAGGCGCGGAAAACGCCACCGACATGGTGTGAGCCAAGTCATAGGGTGAGACTGCACCCGAGCCGGTCAACTCTGCAATGAAGCTGGTGCGCTTGATTGCAGCTTTGCGGTAAATCGCTTCTGCGGATTCTTGCCCCAACTTGCCCGCCAGAATCAAGGCTCGACCGAGTCCTGGCAATGCGATGGTGGCAGTATCTTTATTTAGGGCGGAGGGGACTGCAGTCATGGGCCGAGGGTAAGTGGAATGCTTTGAAACACTGGCGGAATCATCGCCGATTGCCGGATGGGTGTAAATCGAAACCGCTAGCGCCAATCGAAAGCAGACGTTGCAGCGCAACAGGACGCAAAAATGGGGGCAAGAATTGATTGGTCGGAATGAGAGGATTCGAACCTCCGACCCCTTCGTCCCGAACGAAGTGCGCTACCAGGCTGCGCCACATTCCGATGTGTATTTGGACTGCCACCATCAGGTCTGGCGGCCCAATGACAGTGCGGCCAATTGTACCAAACTGTCCACATAAACCCCCGCTGGAAGCCGCTTGGCTTGCGTCATCGCGCGTTCGGCCTCCATCGCCGCCGATTGACGCGCCACGTCGAGGGAACCTGTCTGGCGCACGATGCGAATCACCGCATCAAGCTCAGTAACGGAGCCATTTTCAATCGCACTTTGGATTACCCCACGCTCAGCTGACGTGCCACGCTGCATGGCTGCAATCAAGGGCAAGGTGGCCTTGCCTTCCCGCAAATCGTCGCCCAGGCTTTTGCCCATTACGGCGGCATCCCCGTCGTAATCCAACACATCATCAATCACTTGAAAGGCCGTGCCCAGAGCATTGCCGTAGTTGGCACATGCGTCTTCCATCGCGACATCACCACCCGCCAAAATCGCACCCACGCGGGCGCTTGCTTCAAACAGCTTGGCGGTTTTGGACCTAATGACTTGCAAATAGCCTTCCTCATCAAGACTGGCGTTGTGCATGTTCATCAGTTGCAGAACTTCGCCCTCCGCGATAACGTTGGTAGCGTCGGCCAGAACCTGCATGATGCGCATGTTTTTCGCGTCTACCATCATCTGAAAGGCGCGTGAATACAAGAAGTCACCCACCAGGACGCTGGCCGGATTGCCAAAGGTCTCATTGGCTGTCGCATTGCCCCGACGCAGGGCGGAGTCATCCACCACATCGTCATGCAACAGGGTGGCGGTGTGGATGAACTCCACCACGGCTGCCAAGTTGTAGCGTTGCTCACCTTCGTAGCCCAAAGCCCCGCACGCCAGAAGTAGCAAGGCCGGGCGCAGGCGCTTGCCACCAGCCGAGATGATGTAACGCGACACTTGAGCCACCAGCGGCACACCCGAATCCAGGCGTTGCGCAATGACACGGTCCACCTCGCGCATGTCATTGGCAATCAGGGCGAGTGGGTTGGTGGATGGGGCAGCGGTCACAGGAAAGAGGCTAAGAGCCGGTAGTAAGTCACGCAATTATAGAAAGCCACCTGCGACACCCCACTCAAGCAGCGTGCATTCTTTGCAGAGGGACAAAGCTTCGGTGATACTCGCGGCTTCACCAACAACAAAGGAGACCTTCACCATGGGTATGCTGCAAGAGTTCAAAGAATTTGCCGTCAAGGGCAATGTGGTCGATCTCGCCGTGGGCGTGATCATCGGCGGCGCGTTCGGCAAGATTGTCGATTCTGTCGTGGGCGATTTGATCATGCCCGTCGTCGGTGCCATCATCGGTAAGCTGGATTTTTCTAACCTGTTTTTGGTGCTGGGCAGCATTCCCCCGGGAACAGGCACCACGCTGGACGCCTTGAAGAAAGCCGGAGTACCCGTCATGGCCTACGGTAGCTTCATCACCGTAGCGGTCAATTTTGCGATTCTGGCCTTCATCATCTTCTTGATGATCAAACAAATTAACCGCATGAAATCGGCCGAAGTTCCCGCGCCAGTCGCTGAGCCTGTGACGCCGGAAGACGTGGTCTTGCTGCGCGAGATTCGCGACAGCCTGAAGAAATAAGCAAGCCTCTTGCGATGGCGCGTCAGCCCACAAGCTGACGCGCCATGCGGATCGCCTCGATCAAGCTGGAGGCATCCGCGACACCCTTGCCAGCGATATCAAACGCTGTGCCATGGTCCGGGCTGGTGCGCACCAGCGGCAGGCCTAGGGTGACGTTGACACCCTTCTCCACCCCTAAATACTTCACCGGAATTAAGCCTTGATCGTGGTACATCGCCACCACCACATCAAACTCACCCGGTTCACCCTTGACCACGCGTGCCCGCATGAACACGGTGTCTGGAGCCCACGGACCGCTGACGTCAATGCCTAGTTGACGCGCCGCCTGCATCGCCGGGGCAATGATCTCGATTTCTTCACGGCCAAACAAACCGCCCTCACCCGCATGAGGGTTCAATCCCGCGACCCCGATGCGGGGCGCACGGCCCAGCACAGACTTGAGCGAGTCGTGCGTGATACGCAGTGTTTGCAGCACCTGGTCAAACGTCACCGCGTCAATCGCCTCGCGCAACGACATGTGAATGCTCACCAACACCGTGCGCAACTCATCATTGGCCAGCATCATGCGCACAGGCAGCTCGGACACCGACTTGCCCACATGCTCAGCCGCCAGCGCCTGAAGCAATTCGGTATGACCGGGAAAGGCATTGAAGGGAGGCCCCGATGCCGCCAAAGCTTCTTTGTGTAGCGGAGCGGTCACCATAGCGGCAATCTCGCCGCGCAGCGCCGCCAGCGCTGCCCAGACCACACAACGGCCAGCCAATTCACCTGACTGTGCGCTGATTTGTCCATACGGAATGGGTTTAGAAAGCTCCTCAATTGATAGCATAGGAAGACAGTGAGGTGGCAGCTCTAGCGCTTCATCAGGCCGCTCTATCACGACCAGTGGCAGCACTATCTCCCCCTCTCGTTGGATCAATCGCGTGGCGCGCCGCATCGTGCTCACCTCGCCTACGACAAAGCAGCCCTGTGTCAGGGCAGGAGCATCTTGGAACGCCTTGGCAATGACTTCAGGGCCAATACCTGCAGCGTCGCCAAGGGTGATGGCAATGGGTTTTGTGTGCGTACTCGGCATGCTGAACTCAGGCGGGGTTGTCGATCTCTATAAATTCATGGGCCAGCCCCAGCTGCGCTGCCACGTGCGCGGCCACTGCGGGTGCGCCATAGCGCTCGCTGGCATGGTGGCCGCAAGCGATGAAAGCCACGTCGCACTCTCGTGCCAGGTGCGCCTGCGGCTCCGAAATTTCGCCGGTAATGAAGGCGTCAGCCCCGGCGGCAATAGCAGCTTCGAAATAATTTTGCGCACCGCCGGTGCACCATGCAATTTTTTTTATAGCTTTTTTTCCAATATTGATGAGGGTTAAAGGCCGATTCAATGCCAACTCCACATGTGTAGCCAAGACTTGGGCGCTGGCAAACCCATCCTCTGCCTGATCGGCCATGCGAGCGCCGATAAAGCCCAAGTCCTGTTCCCCAAAGCGAGCTCTCGCCGTTAGCCCCAGCTTGAAACCCAGTTGCGCATTGTTGCCCAGCTCGGGGTGCGCATCCAGCGGCAGGTGGTAGGCAAACAGGTTGATGTCATGCGCCAGCAGCAAGGCCAGGCGCTGCTTCATCCAGCCCGTCACCCGCCCGTCTTGCCCACGCCAAAACAGGCCATGGTGCACAAAAATCGCATCGGCCTGCGCGGCAATCGCCGCTTCGATCAGCGCCCGGCTGGCCGTCACGCCCGAGACGATTTTGCTGATGCGAGCTGCGCCCTCCACTTGCAATCCGTTTGGGCCATAGTCTCGAAAACGCTCGGGTTGCAGCAGCGTGTCAAAGGTTTGGAGAAGGTATTGGCGATCAATCATGGGCTAATTGTCGGTCAGTCGGCAGTCCGTGCGCCCTTGCCGCTCTACAATTTCAAACATGAAACGATTCTGGCTCCTATTCTCCCAATCCGTCACCGTGCTGCTGGCGGCCTATTTTGTGATCGGCACACTCAAGCCCGAGTGGCTAGGCAAGTCCACCTCCACGTCTGGGGCTATCGCCTTGATCCAGGCTCCCCATGAGCCCAGCGCCGCAGTACCACCCGGCAGCCTGCGCGCAGCCGCGCAAAAAGCATCCTCCGCCGTGGTCAGCATCAACACCAGCAAAGCCGCCCGCAAAAACCCCAACGCCAACGACCCTTGGTTTCGCTTCTTTTTTGGGGATCAACGCAACGAACCCCAGGTCGGCTTGGGTAGTGGTGTCATCGTCAGCGCCAGCGGCTACGTGCTCACCAATAACCATGTGGTCGAAGGTGCGGACGAGATCGAAGTCATCCTCAACGACAGCCGCCGCGCCCGCGCCAAAGTGATTGGCACCGACCCCGAAAGCGACCTGGCTGTGCTGAAGATTGAACTCGACCAACTCCCTGTCATCGTGCTGGGTCATTCCGAGGCACTGCAGGTGGGTGACCAAGTGCTGGCCATTGGCAACCCCTTTGGCGTCGGCCAGACGGTCACCAGTGGCATCGTCAGCGCGCTGGGGCGCAACCAGTTAGGCATCAACACGTTTGAGAACTTCATCCAGACCGATGCCGCCATCAACCCCGGCAACTCGGGTGGCGCACTGGTGGACACCAATGGCCACCTCCAAGGCATCAACACCGCCATTTACTCCCGATCCGGGGGCAGCATGGGCATTGGTTTTGCCATCCCCGTGTCCACCGCCAAGCAGGTGTTGGAGAGCATCGTGAGAGAAGGTCGCGTCACGCGCGGCTGGATCGGCGTTGAGCCTAACGAGCTCACGCCCGAGCTGGCGCAAACCTTTGGTGTCAAGCCGGACACGCAAGGCGTCATCATCACCGGTGTGCTGCAAAACGGCCCCGCAGCCGCCGCAGGCATTCGCCCTGGTGACGTGGTGATCGCCGTCTCAGGTAAGGCCGTCCGCAACGTCTCCGAACTTCTCTCCGGCGTGGCCGCTCTGCCACCCGGCAGTGCCGCCAAATTTGCGCTGCAACGCCAAGATACCTCTTTGACGCTGGATGTGACACCGGGTTTGCGACCCAAGCCGCGACAAGCGCCGTAGTAGCCTTCGGCTCAAGCATGCGACTAGCTGACACAAAAAAATACCAGGGACTGTTTGTTGAAAACCATTGCGCTTGAAAATTTCAATCTAGCATCTGCCATCCATCAACACGCGCTGCACAGTCCACACACCACCGCGATTGCATGTCAGAGCCAAACCCTGAGTTATGGTGAATTTGCCGAGCGCGCTGCACGATTGGCATCGTGCTTGACGCTCAGCCCTGAGGGGCAAGCGCCGCGCGTCGGCATACTTGCCTCCCGGGGCGTCGATGCCTGTGTGGCTTTGCTGGGGGCGTGCTGGGCTGGGGCCACCTATGTACCCATCGCCTTGAAGCAGCCGCAAGACCGCATACTGACCCTGCTGGCCCAATGCAACCTGTCTGCCCTCATCACCGACGATGAAGGCCTGAAATTGCTGACCGGACGCTTGCTCCAAGCCTGCCCGACGCTGGTGATTCATGTCGGGCAGCCACCCTTGACGGCTTGGGAGAACCCCTCCCACTCACTGATCCAACTCACGTCACTGCCCCCAGCGACGCTGTCAGCACCGGCCTTGGTGAAGGCGTCTGACACGGCTTACATCATCTTCACTTCCGGCACCACGGGGATACCAAAAGGTGTGATGATTTCCGCAGGCGCAGCCCGACATTACGTGACTATGATCTGCCAGCAGCTTGGCTTGCAGGCCAGTGACCGCGCTTTGGAAACCTGCGAACTCAGCTTCGATTTTTCAGTGCACAACATGTTCTCGACCTGGGAGGCCGGGGCGGCTTTGCACATCTTGCCTGCAACGACCGTGATGAATGCCGTCAAATTCGTCAAGCATTCAGAGCTCACTGTTTGGAATTCCGTCCCTTCACTGGCCGGCATGTTGCGTCAACTCAAAGCCCTGGCACCAGGCAGTCTGGCCACGCTTCGCCTCACTGTTTTCGGTGGAGAGCAATTGCCCGCAAGCACCGTCACGGCTTGGCAGAGCGCGGCACCCAACAGCCTCATTTTCAACCTGTACGGCCCCACCGAGGCCACCGTCTTCTGTCTGTACCAAGTGGTTTCTAAGCCCTTGGCCCTGACGCCGGGACGCGATGCTGTTTCAATTGGCCTGCCACTGCCTGGCAACGAAGCTCAAGTCGTGGATGAAAACGACCAGCCCGTCGCCCGCAATACGCCGGGGGAACTGCTGATTGCGGGCGTTCAATTGTCTGACGGCTACCTCGGTGCGCCAGCCTTGACAACAGCGCGCTTCCCCCTGCTGGAGGGGCGGCGCTGGTACCGCACAGGAGACCTGGCCCTGTGTGACGAACACGGACGCTTTCATTGCCTGGGCCGGATCGACAACCAAGTCAAGGTGATGGGCTATCGCGTTGAGTTGGAAGAAATCGACGCGCACCTGAGAATGGTTTGTGGGTCAGACATCGTCGGATCGGTAGCATGGCCTGTGGCCGACGGCATGGCGCGCGGGATCGTCAGCTTTGTCAACGCCGCGTCAATTGATGCGCCGCGCACCATTGAAGCGCTGAAATCGCGCCTACCACCCTACATGCTGCCCAACCGCATCATTGCCCTGAATGCCATACCCCTCAGTGCCAACGGCAAAGTTGACCGCAAAGCGCTACGGCAGTTGCTCGACACGCAAGCTCCATGAGTGCGATAACATCAAGAACTGTCGGGTCACCCTCAGCGAAGGCTTTAGACAGCAGCCCTGCGTCTAGATTTCAGTTGCGAACATTTTTAGCCATTGATGAGCGTGATGCGTTCATTCGCATGGCACAGACTGCAACCGGCAAGTTCATGATTTTTGTGGCGGCTGTGCTGGCAGCAACCACACTTCTGCCTTGGTGGGAGTCGGCCTTGATCGTCAGTGCCGCCATGGCGGCGGCCCAACTGCCGAAGCTTCGTACCCCCATCCTGTTTACGGCGACCTGGATGGCTGCATTTTTGGAAATGAGCCTGGCTCAAAATCACATCTTGGCGGATATCAACATCGTTCTTCAGCAAGAAAAGGTGCTGACCTGGTCGGCCACTGTGTTGGCCAGTTCGTCCCTGTTGGTTGTTATGTTCGGTTCATGGCTCGCAATCATTGCTTCGCGTCGGTATCCCCAATCCTTCCTCGCAATGCGACCTCTGGTCACACTTTTAATTGTGGAAGTTATTTTTCTTGGGCTGTCCGCATCCACCGTCACCCAAGGACCGGTGCGCGTCATGCTGTGGTCGATGCTGGTGGTTATGACCCCATACGTATGGTTTTTGCCGTTTGCCATCATGGATCAACGCTCGCGGGAACCCAGCCCGCCTCTGCTGCAAATGGCCCTGCTGCGTCCGTTCTGGAGTCCCGCCTATTTACCGTTTGGAAAAGGGCCTGCCCTGCTGCGAAAAACCTTGTCTAAGACGCCCCTTGACTTGACCATCACCCAGCTCAAAGCCATCAAACTTCTCGTTTGGTCTAATGTGCTTTTCGGCATGCAAACCGCTCTGACATGGGTTGGCGAGCAGCTGCTGAGCATCCCAAGCCTGCAAGAGGCCATCGATGCATTTTTAAACGGTCGTGCGCACCCGATTTACCGCTCTTGGCTCGCCCTCATTTTGGAGGTCGTGACCTACTCGCTCAATATCGCCCTGTGGGCGGCCCTGTTTATCGGCATTGCTCGGCTGGCCGGTTATCGGCTACCCCGAGGTTCCTGGCGGCCACTGCAATCCCGCACCTTGATGGACTACTTCAACCGCTTTCATTACTACTTCAAAGAGCTTCTGGTTGATTTGTTTTTCATGCCCACATTTTTTACCTTATTTAAGCGCCACCCGCGCTTGAGAATGTTCTTTGCGACCTTCATGGCCGCAGGTGTTGGCAACGCAATTTGGCACTTTTTTTACGAAATCCGATTGGTTGCGACCCTGGGTCTGGCCAATGCCCTTGAGTCCTTTACCAGTTACGCCTTTTATTGCGTGGTGCTGGCTACGGGCATCGGTCTATCGCAGGTGCGCGCCAATAGGGGCATCCACCCGCCGTCAACACCGCTGGGGCGGGTGACTTCGTTTTTATTTGTGTGGTCGTTTGTGGTTGGCCTTCATGTGTTCGGTGACGAGTCACGCAACCACACGCTGACCGAGCGATGCCGATTTTTGGCAAGCCTATTTGGAGTTTTTTGATGGATACTCATGCGAAACAAAAGCTGCGTGAATTTCTCACCGAAGCGATGCAAAGACAAACCGGACAAAGCGAATTTTCGGATGGAGATTCGCTGTTCATCAGTGGTTTGTTGGACTCCTTCTCCATGATGAATTTGGTCATGTACCTCGAAGAAGCCTTGGGCCTGGATTTTTCAAATTTCGAGTTTGATGTCAGCCTGATTGATTCGGTCAACGCCATTGAGGCCTTGCTGGCTTAGCGTCAGCACCTACTCATGCGAATGGTCATGCGAATGATCATGACCGTGGCTGTGCGGCTTGGAAGTGTGGCTGTGCCGGTGCATCTTCCCGCTGCCGTGGTCATGCCACTCACTCGGGTCTGACTTGCCATGGGCGCGTGGATCTTCAGTAAACACCAAGGATTTGACGGTGACCGGCACGGTGAAGGACGGCATGCGGATGCGCCCCAAATCCACAAAGTCAAAGCCCCACAGCGTGATGCCGTCAATCACCAGCACCTCGCCCTTGACCCGCTCGTCTTCTTGCAACAAGTGCCCCAGATTGTGCGCAATGTCGCCATCGGTCAGCACATAGAGCGCGCGTTTTTCTGCCAGTGTTTTTGGCAGGCCTTGCAGCAAGCCCTGGGCCAAGGCCGACAAACGAGCAAACGAAGGCGCGCCCAACCAGCGCAGAGAAACGGCCACGTCCTGCTCACCTTCCACCAAGTCATGTCGCCGAAACGACTGGCCCAGCGCCTGGGCGATTTCATCGGCGTTAATCTGCGGGCTCAAGACCAGATTGAGCGGGATGACTTGCAGATTTTTGCGCGGCAAAAGCACGACGGGCTCAGAAATAAAGGTGGTATTGCCGCTGAGCTGCACGCTGTACTCGGAGGCCCCGAGCACGGTCGCGCGTATGCATTCACCCGCAGGCAAGAGTGGTGCGGGCAACAAGCCGTAGTCCACGCGCTGGCGCACTGAGCTACCAAACAGCTTGCCCAAATCGCCAAAGTCACGCATCTCGCGCTGGTACACGTACTCGGCCACACCGCCTGAGAACATGATGCCGTCGAGCTGTCCCCAGTCTTCAATCGGGTCGGTCAAAAACAAATGCGTCAAATCATCTCGGCTGAAGGTTTGCGTGAGCACGCGCATCAAAGCGTCGGCCATCCATTTGGACACCTTGGCCAAATCATCGCGGCTGACTTTTTGGCCCAGCGCCCACTCAAAGCCCGCTTGACGCGCCAGGTACTGGCCTGCGGGCTCCAGCCGGGTCAGCACATCGTGGTCGTCCACTACCATCAGGCGGCCACCCAAATGCACGGCCGCAGTGGCCACCAACTCACCGTCTTGCACCAAGCCGAGCTTGGTGGTGCCGCCGCCAATATCGACGTTCAAAATGCGGCTCTTGCCGTCATACGAGCGCTTGGCCGCGCCAGAGCCGTACACGGCCAACATGGCCTCCATGTGGTGGCCCGCAGTGGCGCACACAAACTCGCCGCCCTGCTCGGCCAACACGGCAGCAATGGCCCCGCTGTTTTCACGGCGCATGGCTTCGCCGGTGAGGATCACCGCACCGGCATCCACCTCATCGGGGTGCAGGCCTGAAGCGCGATAAGCACGGTCGATGATGCTGCCCAGGGCTTGTGCATCAATCAGCGAGTCGCTCAAATACGGTGTGAGGGAAATTGGCGACTGGTACAGCGGGGTGCGCTCTACCACGGCGTAGCGGCTGGACAAGTCCTCCGCAATGCGGCGCAGGTGAATGCGCGAGAACACCACCTGCGTGCCCGAGGAGCCCACGTCAATACCCACGCTGTGCAAGATGACATTGTCTTGCCGCCAGAGCGACTCTTGCTGCGGGTCGTCGCCGGTGAAATCGCCGTCGTGGTCATGGTCGTGGTCGGCATCGCCCTCATGGCTGTGGAAGTTGTCCTCGCCGTATTGGTGATCCTTGAGGGTGTGCAAGGCCTTGTCGTCGCTCTCGTTTTTATTTGTCATGACTGTCCGAATACGTCTCAATAAAACTGATCAAAATGCACTTGGTCCATGGGCACTTTGCGCGCAATCAAGAGCTTGAGCAGCGACTGCGCCATCAGGGCCGGGCCTGCGAAGTAAATCTCCATGTCGGCGAGCTGGTCGCCATAAGCCTGATCAACCCAGTCGTGCACAAACCCGCGTGCCAAACCCTCGGGCAGCGGCGCATCGACGTCCATACCCGACACCACCGCTTGGTAACTGCCACGCTCTGGCCAGCCGGGCAAAGCCGCCAACATGTCTTGGCCACATACGTCGGCGGGGAGTCGCGCGCCATAGACAAAATGCAGTTGACGCGAGGTGAGTGGCTCACTGGCAAACGCACCACGTGCCACCGACACCATGGGCGACAAGCCAGAGCCGCCCGCAATGCACAGCAAGTCACGCGGTGCGTCTTCCCGCAAATACGCCATGCCATAAGGCCCATCAATCTCGACCGCATCGCCCACTTGCAACTGCTCAAACAGCGCAGCAGAACCCGCGCCTTGTGGCAAGCGCCGCACCTGAAACGACAACGCCGTTGCGCTCGCCCCCACATTGCTCATGGAGTAAGCCCGTGGGCCCGTCACCCCCGCCATTTGCACCAAAGCGTACTGGCCTGAGGCAAAGGTCATGGGCTGTGCCAGCTCGAAGCTGAACTCAGAGATGTCATGCGTGATGGCCCTGGACGACACCAAGCGCGCACTGGTTCGCACAGGCGTATGAATTGGGCGGTATTTATCGCCCGTGCGCAACTTGATTTGCAAGTCACCCATCGCGCGGGTCTGGCAACCTAGCCAGCGATTGCGTTGCTTGTCTTTTTCACTCAATCCTGGGGCTTCGGGCCATGAGGTGTTGACTTGACCTTCGATCAACTCAAATTTGCAATTGCCGCAAGAGCCGACATTGCATTCATAAGGAAAGGCGATGCCTTGGCGCAGCGCCGCGCGCAGCACAGTATCGTCAGCGGCGCAAGAGAATGACTGATCCGTACCAGTGAGGTGAACAGCGTACACAGCAGCGTCCATTTAGAAAAGCGTTGAATAAAAGGGCACGATTCAGGCCCGATAACCCAACTGGGTTGAGATGGCCTGCGCCGTGCTGAGCAGCACGGGCGCGAGGCTGCGCAGTCGGCGCAGGGTAAATCTTTGGCTGGGCCCACCCACACCGATGGAAGCAATGACGTTGCCGGTAATGTCACGAAGGGGGGCACCCATACCGCGCATACCCTCTTCCGACTCTTCATCATCAATGGCATAACCCGCCGCACGCACATCAGCAAAGGCCTTCATCAGTTTGGCGGGCTCGGTTTTTGTTTGTGGAGTGCGTGCAATAAGCGGCGCTTGCAGCACTTGTTTGATCAATTCGTCACCGCCAAAGGCCACCAGGGCACGCCCCTCCGACGTGCAAAACGCGGGTTTGAGCGTGCCAATATAGCTGCGCATGCGAATCGCTTCGCTACTCTCCAAGTTGAAGAGGTACAGCACATTGGTGTCATTGAGCACCGCCAGATTGACGGTTTCCCCGGTGCGCTCGCGCAGCGCATGCAGATAGGGTTGCGACATGTTGGAGACGTCCAGCCGCCTGCGCACCAGTGCCCCCATCACAAACAGATTGATGCCCAGACGGTAGCGCCCCGTCTCGGGGTTTTGCTCCAGCAGCCCCTCACTGGTCAAGGTCGCGGCCAGCCGGTGCACCGTACTCTTGGCCAGGCTCAGGCGCTTGGCCAAACTGCTGATGCCGATCTCAGACTCGACTTCCGAAAAGCACTTGAGAACGCGAACAGCCGCCACCACCGAGGACAATCGAGAGCCTTTGGGAGATGTGGATTCCATGGGCGGCGTACTTCAAAAACAGAGGTTGTCGAATCCTACTTCATTTCCCTCAATTCAGAACAGCGTTCCGCATAAAAGAAAATTAGAGCTTAATAGTTGAAACGATCGCATGTGAGAAAACATCGTCACCTCTCGCGTTCAGGGTAAACCCGAAGGCGCAACCCTTGACAGCTTCTGACGATTCCAGCCTAATAATCGGTGTACCTTTATGCGGATCAATGTTCCACATAAAGGAACCATCTGGCGACACACGTTTGGAGATTATTGAGTGGAGATTTCAAATCCGGTAACCGCAGCCCCCTCTCGTTGGGCTCGGTTTGATGCCAAGTGGATGATCATCGGCCTGTGTTTGTTGGTGGTGGCCATTTTGGCCCTGGTGCCCTTTTCTTTCATGATTTGGCAGAGTTTTCACACGCCAGAAACATCCTCCACGCCCTCCACGTTGACGTTAGGCAACTACGTTACGGCCTATACCAATCCCGAGACGGTAGCGATCTTCTGGAACTCGGTCAAATTCGCCCTGGGCGGCTCGGCCCTGGCCTTTGTCATAGGCACGGCTCTGGCCTGGATGAATGAGCGCACCAACACCCCTATGAGGCGGCTTTTTTTCGCGCTGTCCATCGTGCCCTTGATCATCCCCAGCATCTTGTTCACCATCTCCTGGATCATGCTGGCCAGCCCCAAGATTGGCCTGCTTAATATGGTGGCGCAGTCTCTCTTTGGGCTGGATCAACCGCCCTTCAATATCTACTCCATGTGGGGCATGATTTGGGTCGATGGCTTGCACTACTCCCCCATGGCCTTCTTGCTCATGTCCTCGGCGTTTCGGGCCATGGACCCCTCACTCGAAGAGTCAGCGGTGATGAGCGGCTCCAGCGTGCTCAGCACCCTGTATCGCATTACCTTAAAGCTGGTCTTTCCCGCCATACTGGCCACAGTGTTGACCTTGTTTGTGCGCGCCATTGAGTCGTTTGAAGTGCCCGCGTTGCTGGGCTTGCCGGCCGGCATTCAGGTGTTCACCTCAGCCATTTACCAAGCCATTCACCAGTACCCGAGCCAGATTGGTCTGGCCGCCGCCTACTCGGTGATCTTGCTGGTGCTGACCACCGGCGGCATTTATGTCCAGGCACGCATCTCGGCATCTGGCAACAAATACGCCACCATGACCGGCAAAGGCTTTCGACCCCGCACCATTGATTTGGGGGGCTGGCGCTATTTCACGATGGGCATTTTCATCGTTTACTTTTTGTTGATCGTAGTGTTGCCGTTTCTGGTGCTGCTGTGGTCTTCGCTGCAAAAGTTCTACGCCCCGCCTTCCATGGCTGCCTTGCAAAACATCACGCTGGATGGCTACCGCTACATCCTGGGCTCGTCCACCGTGCGCACCGCCGTCGTCAATAGCTTGTGGATGTCAGTCACCACGGCCACCATCGTCATGTTGTTGGCCTCGGTGGTGTGCTGGATCGTGGTCAAAACCAAGATACGCGGCCGCTGGCTGCTCGACAACATCGCCTCGCTGCCCATGGTCTTCCCTGGCTTGGTGCTGGGCGTGTCGATCATGATTTTTTACCTGACCTTTGACATCGGCATCTACGGCACGTTTTGGATCATCCTGCTGGCCTACGTCACGCGCTTCTTGCCCTATGGCCTGCGCTACAGCACAACGTCCATGATCCAGATTCACAAAGACTTGGAAGAGTCAGCCGGCATGAGCGGTGCGAGCTGGTTCACGGTGTTTCGTCGCATCATCTTGCCGCTGTTGAAGCCGGGTCTGATCGCGGGCTGGATTTACGTGATGATTGTCTCGATCCGTGAGCTGTCGACCTCCATCCTGCTCTACAGTCCCGGCAACGAGGTGATCTCCATCGTGATCTGGGAGCTGTGGGAAAACGGTCAGTACGTCGAGCTGTCGGCGCTGAGCGTGTTGTTTATCTTTATGCTGCTGATTTTGGTGGGCATTGCCCAAGCGGCAGGTAAACGGTTTGGGGTTAAGGAGGCTTGAAGGCTTCGCAACCCAACATAAAACTTGAACGCGCTCAAATGTTTTTGAAGGAATCAATGTGTTAACTGTCAGTGGTCTGCATACCGAATATGTGAGCGACAAGGGTGTGGTGGTCAAGGCCGCCCAAGACGTGTCGTTTGAAGTGCCCGAGGGCAAGCTGTTCACACTGCTCGGCCCCAGCGGCTGCGGCAAAACCACCACTCTTCGCTCGATTGCGGGTCTTGAAAAACCCACACTCGGTGAAATCAAAGTCAATGGCGTATCGGTATACAGCTCGCACAACAAAGTCTTCACACCGCCCAACAAGCGCGGTTTTGGAATGGTCTTCCAGTCCTACGCCATTTGGCCGCACATGACGGTGTTTGCCAATGCCAGCTTCCCGCTGGAAGTGGGCGCCAAGAAGTACAGCCGCGAAGAAATTCGCACCAAGGTGATGCGCGTGTTGGAATCGGTGGAATTGGCGCAATACCATGACCGCGACGCCACCCGCTTGTCCGGCGGCCAACAGCAACGTCTGGCTTTGGCTCGTGCGCTCGTGATGGAGCCCAAGTTGTTGCTCTTGGACGAGCCGCTGTCCAACCTCGACGCCAAGCTGCGCGAGAAGATGCGCTTTGAGCTAAAGAAGATTCAGCGTGAACTCAACATCACCACCATCTACGTCACGCACGACCAGTCTGAAGCCCTAGCCCTCTCGCACGAGATTGCGGTGATGTGTAATGGTCGCATCATGCAGCGTGGAACGCCGCGTCAAATTTATGAAGCCCCCACCAGCGAGTTCGTAGCTGATTTTGTGGGCAGCATCAACTTCATCCGCGCCACGGTGCGCGGCATCGACAGCGTGACAGGGCAGATGGTGTTGGACTCCGAGTTAGGTCTTTTGCAAGTTCCTGCAAACGCTGAGTTCAGCGTGGGCGAAGCCGTGCAGGTGTGCATTCGCCCTGAAGACGTCGTGCTAAGCGACACGCCACCCCAAGTCGATCACAACAACCACTTTCTGGGTAGTGTTCACCTCAAGGTGTTTTTGGGTGAGGTGTTTGACTTTCAAGTCAAGGTGGGCGAGAAGATCATCCTGGCCCGCGTTCACCCCAGCCAAAAGACGCCGGTGGGCGCGCCCATCCATGTGGTGCTCAACCCCGCCAACTGCATCGTGCTAAAAACGCAGCCTCAAGACAAAGTTTGAGGTCGAAGACGACCTCTTGTATTAAATTTTCAGCCCTCTTTCCTTCAGAAAGGTTGCCCCATGAGTGACACCAAAACCAGCGAACCGTCGGCCAACGCCGTGCCCAACGAGTCGCACTACCACAGCAAAAAAGATCGCACCTTTGTACGCGCCATTGCCGGCCCCTACAACCTGGGTGATGAGCTCAAGCGCCTGCGCGCCATGCCGCGCGTGCGCAAGGGCAGCGACATCAAATTCAATGACGGCCCGCAGGCCTTTAGCCGCCACTACGTGGAGCCCAAAGACGGCATCACGCAAACCTTTCACATGCACCTCGAAGAGTACGGCCCCGGTGGTCGTTCGCAAAAGCACGGCCACGTGAACGAAGCCGCCTTCTACATCCTGGACGGCACGGGCTACGAAATCCACGACGGCATTCGCTACGACTGGCAAGCCGGTGACATCGCCGTGGTGCACAACAACTGCGTACACCAGCACTTCAACGCGAGTGACGAACGCCCCGCACGTGCTCTGGTCATCAAGACCAAGCCCATGTACATGTTCATGAACATGCTGTTCCAGCACCAGGTGGAGCCACGCCCGAGTGAGCCCGCACCGGGCGGCGAAGGCTTCAAAGCCCGCAACGACGAACAAGACTTCAACCACCCCGAAGGAGGTTACTGATATGGCCTGGGACGAATCCAAAGTATGGGCCGATGGCCACGAGCAAGGCAAGTACTACCAAGGCTTGCTGGACGATGCAGAGCAAAAGCCCGCCAGCAACGCCAAGCGCCGCAAAGTCGTGCGCCCCAACGACATGCCCTGGGAGATGGCCCGACAAGGCCTGCTCAAGCACTTGCTTAATGAGCAGATGAATACCCGCATTGAGACTGTGGACGCCTACATGCAAATCATTCCGCCGGGCAGCAAGTCGGGCAAGCACCGGCATCTGGCCGAGGAGTGCGTGTATGTGCTCGAAGGCCGTGGCTACGACCTGCACCAGGACTGCGATGTGGAGATCACCGACACCTACCACTGGACGCCGCAAGACGAAGTCAAGCGCTACGAGTGGGAAGCGGGCGACGTGATCTACATTCCGCCCAACACGATTCACCAACACTTCAACGCCGACCCGGACCGCCCGGTGCGCCTGATTTCTTCCATCAACCGCATCTTCAAATACTGCGGCTTGAATGATCTGGAGCAAATTGAAAACGCTCCCGAGTTCGACCCCTCCGTCACGTTGGATGGCGACAAAATCCAAGCTTATCTGCGTAGCAAAAAATGACCAAAAACGCCATCGTTTCCGACGACCTCGCCCAGAAGTTCGCCACTGAAAAAGAAACTCCCTACACCCGCTGGGTCAAGGCCGAAGGTCTGGACATCATCGGCGCGCACTATGTGCCCAGCCTGAACACGGTGGACCTCAAACCCTGGGCACGTCGCGGTGGCAAGGGCGTGTACATCAACCACGAAGCATCCCGCACATCCAACGACTGCTATGTGTGCGAGATCGCACCGGGCAAGCAGCTGGAGCCGCAGCGCCAGTTGTTTGAAGAAATGATTTACGTGCTCTCAGGCCGGGGCTCTACCACGGTGTGGAACGACCAGGGCCACCGCATCACGTTCGAGTGGCAAGCCGGTGCTTTGTTTGCCATCCCGCTGAACTGCTGGCACCAGCACTTCAACGGCTCGGGCAAAGACGGCGCACGCTTTGTGGCGGTGACCAACGGCCCGCCCGTCATCAACCTGTATGAAGACCTGAAGTTCGTCTTCAACACCGCGCACGACTTTGCCAACCGCTTCAACGGTGAGCCCGATTACTTCAGTGGCAAAGGCGAGCAAAAAGGCCTGCTGCTAGAGACCAACTTCGTCGCCGATGCAGTGAATCTGCCCCTCATCAGCGCCAAAGAGCGCGGTGCTGGTGGCGGCCACATCCGCTTCAACATGGCGCGCGGCTCCATGAACAGCCACATCTCGCAGTTCCCTGTGGGCACGTATAAAAAGGCGCATTGCCACGGCCCCGGCGCGCACGTCATCATCTTGAGCGGCGAAGGCTACAGTCTGATGTGGCCCGAGGGTGAAGAGCCACGCCAGTACGACTGGCAAGTCGGCTCCATGATCGTGCCGCCCAATATGTGGATGCACCAGCACTTCAACACCGGTAAAGCACCAGCGCGCTACCTGGCCTTCAAGCACGAGGTGGTCTCCATCCGCAACGCGCAAGGCGTGCCCAAGGCCTGGATCAGCCGCCGCATCGGTGGCGACCAGATCGACTACGCCGATGAGAGCCAAGCAGTGCGCACCCGCTTTGCTGACGCCTTGTCCAAGCACGATCTTGCGCCCCGCATGGAAGAAGCGTACGAGACCGAGCTGCCTACCCTGCCACCGAAATCATGAACCGCTCCCACTTTTCGCGCCGACAACTCATTCAAGCCGGTGCCTTGGCGCTGGGCGGGGTTGGCACAGCCGCTCAGGCCCAGCCCTCGGCGGCCGCCACCGCCGCCATTGCGGCACTCTCCGGTCCAGATCGCTTGAAGAAGCTGGCCGAGGGTGCACGCAAAGAAGGTGCGCTGACGTTTTACTCCTCCATGCCGGTGGACGACATCAGCGCTCTGACCTCGGTGTTTGAGCAGAAGTACGGCGTCAAAACCAAGGTCTGGCGTGCAGGCTCTGAGAAGGTGCTGCAACGCGGCTTGCTCGAAGCCAAAGCCAATCGCCATGACGTTGACATCTTCGAGACCAATGGGCCCGAGATGGAAGTGTTGTCACGCGAGAAAATTTTGCAGGCTTGCAGCTCGCCCTACCTGGTCGATTTGATTCCCCAAGCCGTGCGCCCGCACCGCGAGTGGATCGCAACGCGTCTGAACATCTTCACCTGCGCCTACAACACCAAGGCGGTGCGCAAAGAAGACCTGCCCAAGACCTACCGCGACCTGCTCGACCCCAAGTGGAAGGGAAAACTCGCGGTTGAGGCTGACGACAGCGACTGGCTGGCCGGCATAGTGCTCAGCATGGGCGAGAGCAAAGGCATTGCCTTGTTCAAAGAGATCGTCGCTAAAAATGGTATTTCAGTGCGTAAAGGTCACACCCTGCTGGCCAATCTGGTGGCCTCGGGTGAGGTGCCGATGGCACTGACCCTTTACAACTACAAGGTTGAGCAAATGAAGAATGCGGGCGCGCCCATGGACTGGTTCGCGCTCGACCCCACAGTGGCCCGCCCCAACGGGGTGGGTGTGGCGCGCAACGCCCCGCACCCGCATGCTGCGGTGCTGTTCCAGGACTTTGAACTATCCGAAGGACAAGCCATTTTGGGCAAACGCGACTTCATTCCCACCAGCACCAAAGTGCCCTCGACGTTGAACAAAATGCCGCTGGTATTTGCTGACCCGAAGGTCACCATTGACGATGGCCCCAAGTGGAACCGTTTGTACGAGGAAGTCTTTAGTCGCAAAGGGGCTTGATCATGGCCAATTTTTTAGTGTCCAGCTTGCGTGTCTGCCTGCTGGCCATTGCACCCCTGTGCGCCCTGGCCCAGCCCACCGATCCCGCCCTACTGCGCAGCACCGCACCCGACCGTGCGACCAAGCTCATCGCCGCCGCCAAGGCCGAGGGTTCGATCACCCTCTACACCTCGATCGCCGAAAAAGACTTAAAGCCGCTGATCGAGCCCTTCGAGAAAAAATACGGAATCAAAGTCAACACCTGGCGCGCCAGTGGCGACAGCGTGATGAACCGCACTATCAGCGAGACGCGGGCCAAACGCTACAACGTCGATGTGGTGCACGCAGGCGCGGTGGAGTTGGAAGTGCTGTCGCGCGAAAAAATGCTACAGCCCACCGCCTCGCCGCATTTCGCTGACTTGATGCCTGGCAGTGTGCCCGCGCACAAAGAGTGGGCCGCCACCATTTACTCGCTCTGGGTGCAGGCCTACAACACCGGCACAGTCAAGAAGGCCGAGCTGCCCACCAGCTACGCTGATTTGCTCAACCCGCGCTGGAAAGGTCGCCTGGGTTACGAGGTCGAAAACATCGACTGGTTCGTCACTGTGGTTCAGTCCATGGGCGAGGCCAAAGGCTTGCAGTTTTTTCGTGACCTAGCCGCCAGCAATGGCGTGTCGGTGCGCAAGGGCCACACCAACTTGACCAATATGGTGGCCGCAGGCGAAGTGCCTATGGCCCTGACGGTTTACAACTACATGCCCGAGCAGCTGAAGAAAAAGGGCGCGCCGATTGACTCGGTCGTGATTCAACCCGCCGTGGCCCGCGCCAACGCCGTGGGCGTGACGCGCAACGCCCAGCGCCCAGCCGCAGCCGCGCTATTCATGGACTACCTGCTGGGCGAAGGCCAGCCCACCTATGCCGAGCTGGAGTACCTGCCAGCCAACACCAAAGTGCCCTCGGCGCTGCGCAATTACAAAATCCTGATGGTCGATCCAGCCGAAAGTCTGGAGCGGCGCGAGAAATGGCGCAAGCTGTACGACGAAATCATCATCCGAGGAGCCAAGTCATGAGCGCAGAAGCCATCGCAGCACCCGGCTCACCGGGCCCAAGCCGCCTTGACTACCGCAACCTGGCCCTGATCATCACCGGCCACTCCCTCACCCACTGGTACCCCGCCACCTTCTACATGCTCTTGCCGCTGATCGGTGCGGAGATGGGTTTGAGCTACAGCCAAATCGGCTTTGTCATGACCTGCCAGTTCGCGGCGGGCGCGCTGTCCAATGTGCCCGGCGGCATGTTGGTGGACATGTGGGGACGCAAGGGCCAGTTGATGGCGCTGGCGCTGTTCTGGGTCGGCTTCCCCTACTTGCTCATGGGCTTTAGCACCCAGTACTGGATGCTGCTGGTCTGCGTGATGCTGGTGGGCATAGGCAACAACCTGTGGCACCCCACGGCCATCCCGCTGCTGGGCCGTATGTTCCCCACGCGCAAGGGCATGGCGCTGTCGTTGCACGGCATGGGCGGTAATGTGGGTGACGCGCTGGCCCCGCTGGCGGTGGGCCTGTTACTCACCACCCTGTCCTGGCGTGAGATTGTGGTGATCAACGTCATCCCTGGCGCAGCCATGGCAGTGTTTTTGCTGTATTTTTTGGGGGCCTTGAGCTTTGCGCCCAAACACGCCAAATCATCCGCTCAATCGTCCACCAAAACCGCCGTGTCAGAGCACCAAGGCGGCGGGCAAAGCTTGGACAGCTACAAGCAAGGCCTGCGCGCCCTGCTACGCACACCGGGCCTGTTCATGCTCACCCTTAGCTCATCGTTCCGCTCCATGACCCAGGGCACGCTGCTGACTTTCTTGCCCCTGTACCTGGCCAAAGAAATGAATTACTCGGTGGTTTGGGTGGGCGCGGTGATGGCGCTGCTGCAACTGGCGGGCTTCATCGCCGCGCCGATTGCGGGCCACCTGTCTGACACCATGGGGCGTCGCAATATTTTGATGGCTTGCTTTGGCGTGAGCGGCGTGGTGCTGTTGCTCATGACCTTTGCCGGGGGCTCGGCCTTGTTTGTGTTTTTGATCGCGGTGCTGGGTTTCTTTTTGTACGCCGCGCGCCCCATCATGCAGGCTTGGATGCTGGAGGCCACGCCGCGCAACATGGGCGGCACCGCCATTGGTTTGATGTTCGGCATGCAGTCGGCAGGCCAAGCCGTGGCCCCCATTTTGGCCGGCATCATTGCCGACCATTATGGCCTGATGGCAGCCTTTTACCTATTGGCCTTCACCATCATTTTGGCCAACCTGATGGTGCTGGGGATTCCAGCCACTGCGGGGCAAGACAAGCATGACTGATGACGTAACAGGTCGGCGTGATTTTCTGCGCGGTGTAGCCAGCGCATCGGCTGCGGGTGTGGCGTTGGCAACCCAAGTGGCGCAAGCCGCAGACGCCGCACCCACCATCGCAACAGCAGTCCCCGCCGAGCCCACCGGTCACCTCATCACCCGCCCCGGCTCGGACTTCATGGTGGACGTGATCAAGACCTTGAAGCTGGACTACCTGGCCGCCAACCCAGGTTCGAGCTTTCGCAGCCTGCACGAGTCGGTCGTCAACTACGGCGGCAACCAAGCGCCTGAGCTCATCACATGCCTGCACGAAGAAAGCTCAGTGGCGATTGCTCACGGCTACGCCAAGGCGGCGGGCAAGCCCATGGGCGTGATGGCGCACGGCACGGTGGGCTTGCAGCACGCGGCCATGGCCGTGTACAACGCTTGGTGCGACCGCGTGCCGCTGGTGATTTTTGCCGGTAACGGCATTGACGCCAGCAAGCGCCGCCCCGGTACCGAGTGGGCGCATTCGGTGCAAGACGCGGCCCTGTTAGTGCGCGACTTTGTGAAGTGGGACGACGCCCCCGCCTCCTTGCAGCACTTTGCCGAATCCACCGTGCGAGCCATGCGCATCGCCACCACGGGCCAGCAAGGCCCGGTGGTCATCATGGCCGACACCGACTTGCAAGAAGACGCCATGCACGGCCCCGTGCCCACCATCCCCAAGCTGGGCGGTGTGCGCCCGGTGCAGGGTGACAGTGGCTCACTGGCCGAAGCGGCACGCCTGTTGCTGGGTGCAAAAAACCCCGTCATCCTTGCCGACCGCGCAGCACGCAGTCAAACAGGCGTCAACGCCCTGGTCGCCCTGGCCGAGGCCCTGCAAGCGCCTGTGGTGGACTTGGGCGGGCGCATGAACTTCCCCACTACCCACCCGCTGAACCACAGCGACCGCAAGCGCGCCCTGGTGCGTGACGCTGACGTGGTGCTGATGCTGGAGGTGGGCGACCCCTGGGGCCAGCTCAACGCGGTGGTAGAGCCCGCGCGCACCACGCGCTCACTCTCGCGAGCCGATGTCAAAGTCATCACCCTCGGGTTTGGTGAATCCGCCATCCGCTCCAACTACCAAGACTTTCAGCGCTTCTTGTCGGTGGAGCTGGCCATCCATGGCGAGGCGCAAGCCTCCATGCCCGTGCTGACCGAGCACCTGCACAAGCAGATGACTACAGCGCAAAAAACCGCCATTGCCGCGCGGCGCGAGCCCATGCAAAAAGCCTGGGATCGGCAGCTCTCGCAGTCCAAAGAAGCCGCTGCCCTGGGCTGGGAAGCCTCACCCATCAGCACCGCCCGCTTGGCCATGGAGACCTGGGACGTCATCAAAAATGAACCCTGGTCGCTGGCGGTGAGCGACCGCATTGCTTGGGCGCGCAAGCTCTGGCCCACCACCGAGTTTCACCAAATGTTGGGGGGCTCCGGTGGTCAAGGCGTGGGCTACGGCCTGGCCGCATCGGTGGGTGCCGCCTTGGCCAACAAAGCCCTGGGCCGCTTGACGGTGAACTTTCAACCCGACGGTGACCTGCTCTACGCCCCCGGCGCGCTGTGGACCGCCGCGCACCACAAAATCCCGCTGCTGACGGTGATGCACAACAACCAGGGCTACCACCAAGAAGTGATGCACCTACAGCGCATGGCGTCGCTGCATGGCAGGCGCACCGACCAAGCCTGGATCGGCAACAGCCTGCGCCACCCTGACATCGATTTCGCCAAAATCGCCCAAGGCCACGGCGTGTGGGCCGAGGGGCCGATCAGCGATCCGACCAAGCTGCGCGGGGCTTTGCAGCGCGCGCTGGTTGAGGTCAAGCAGGGCAGGCCTGCGCTGGTGGATGTGATCTGCCAGGCCCGCTGAACGCAAACAGTCGCGCCACTCCCCTTACTGCGCCTCTCGAATCGCCCGTGCGTTAACCGACTGCTCCGGGCGCGCATTGTTAGGGAACAACTGGCCAAAGAGTTTGAGCTGGTCGCGGCTCAGGGTCACGGGTTGTTTGAGCACCATCCACAACACGCCCTCGGTGCAAGGCGGGGTGGTAAGAGACCCCATGAACTGGTAGTAGCGCTGGTCTTTGGGCAGCAGTTCATTCAAGTCCACCAGCCCAAGTGGCATGCGCACGCTGTCGCCTGAGTCCAGCGGCATGTAGGTCCACACTTTATTGATCAGGCTGTTGGCCAGGCCAGGATCCAGCAGCACACCGACGACCGCCAACTGTCCTTCTCGATTGCGGTGCACCAAGTGCGCCACCATCGAATACGTTTTGTAGTTAATTCGCTCTTCCGACGGGTGGTGAAAGTGGAATTGCAGAAGCTTGTAGGTGGAGTCGCGCACGGTGATGCTGTTGTCGCCGCTGACATCCACCTGGATGGTGTGGCCGTTGTTCACCACCACGCCATTGCTGGGTTGGTAGTTGATTTGGATCGGCTCGGCCGGGCCTTGCAGCGTGACGGCGTCTTCAATGTGAATGGGTGACTGGCGCTTACCCGTGGCACAGGTATTGAACTCGGGCTTGAGTTTGCCCCAAGCCTGCGGGCCACCGTCACCCTCATAACTCCAGTGCGGCGCATGACCGTGCTCATCGCTGGCGGGCTCGGGTGCGGTGTAACCGGTCAGCACGGCGGCTTTGGCGCGGATGTAGTTACGGCTGGATTGCGGGTTCACCGTGGCTGCGGCGAGCATGAGAGGTGGCGCTGCGGAGGGGGGGCTAGGGGCGTGTGCGTCTGCGGGTTTTTTGTCAATGCCGGTGCTCACCAGCGTCAACCGCTTCTTGCGCAAGTCGCCGTTCTCAACCGCAGTGCGCAGTTGCTCGGCAATCTCTTTGCCCGGTGCATGGCTTGATTTTTTGGCGGGTGCAGCATGGCTTTCGGCAGCGTCGTGCGTGTCCAATGCAAAAGCAGCAGGCCCGAGAGTCAGGCAGAGCATGCTGGCGAGGAAATGATTGCAAAAAATAGGACGCATGATGGCGTGTACCTCGGAGTCAGAAACAAAGGGGTTCTGCACCTGTGTATCGGCAGCTTATGGGCGGACTTGAGCGGGTGCACTGCGGCTATAGTCAGACTACCGTCTTCACCCACACCGCTTTCAGAGGTTTCCATGCAACTATTCAAACTCTGCACCGCACTCATGTTGCCCGTGGTTGCAGGTTGTCCGTCCATGTCGGGCCTGCCATCGGCCGCAGTGCGTGATGAAATTGCGCCCACCGGCAAGCTGCGCGTGGGTCTGGCCTTTGCACCAAGCAAAACGGCATTGTTTGTTTTGAAAGACGCCAACGGCCAGCCCAGCGGCGTGACGGTTGAGTTGGGCCATGAAATGGGGCGCCAGCTCGGTGTGCCGGTTGAATTTATTTTGGCACCCAACACGGGCGAGTTGACCAACGGCGTCAACTCGGGCGCAATAGACGTGGCCTTTATGCCCGTGGATGACGAGCGCAAAACCAAGGTGGATTTTGGCCCGGCCTACTTCATGATCGAAAGCACCTACCTGGTGCGCCCAGGCCTGGACATCAAAACTCTGGCCGAGGTGGACAAGCCCAACGTGCGCGTGATCGGCGTAGCCAACACCGCCACCATCCGCGCCGCCGCGCAATCCCTGAAGCACACCCCCATCACGCCGGTGAAGTCGGTGGAAGACTGCATCGCCCAACTGCGCACGGGTGAAGCCGACGCCTTCGCGCTGACCCACGACGCCCTGCCGCCTTTGGCGCAGCAACTTCCGGGTTCGCGCATTCTGGACGGCTACTTTTTACAAACCGGTGTGGCCATTGCCGTGGGCAAAAATCGCCCCCTCGCGCTGGCCTACGTCACGGACTTTTTAGAAGAGGCCAAGGCCAATGGCCTGGTGCGTCACGCGCTGGACGATGCAGGCATGCAGGCCTTCCCCGTTGCGGCAGCAGCAAGGTAATTCATCTTGAGCATTCAAACCGACGACTTCGCCCCCGCACCGCCCAAGCGGATGGTGTCTGCGGCCCCCGTGTCCCCGCAGGAGGAGGCGATTGAGCGCGCCCTGCGCCCCAAGCTGCTGGACGAGTACGTGGGCCAAGCCAAGGTGCGCGAGCAGTTAGAGATTTTCATCGGTGCGGCCAAAATGCGGGGTGAAGCGCTGGACCATGTGCTCTTGTTTGGCCCGCCCGGCTTGGGCAAAACCACGCTGTCGCACATCATCGCGCACGAGCTGGGCGTCAACCTGCGCCAGACCAGCGGGCCGGTGCTGGAAAAACCCAAAGACCTGGCCGCGTTGCTGACCAACCTGGAAAAAAACGACGTTCTGTTCATCGACGAAATTCACCGCTTGAGTCCGGTTGTGGAAGAAATTCTCTACCCCGCGCTAGAGGACTACCAAATCGACATCATGATCGGCGAAGGCCCAGCCGCGCGCTCCATCAAGCTGGACTTGCAGCCCTTCACCCTGGTGGGGGCCACCACCCGCGCAGGCATGCTGACCAACCCGCTGCGTGACCGCTTTGGCATCGTCTCGCGGCTGGAGTTTTATTCGGCCGAAGAACTGGCGCGCATCGTCAAGCGAAGCGCGGGCCTGCTTAAAGTGCCGATGGACGCAGAAGGCGGCTTTGAGATTGCCCGCCGCTCCCGTGGCACACCGCGCATTGCCAACCGCCTGCTGCGCCGCGTACGCGACTATGCCGATGTGAAGGGCAGCGGCCACATCACGCTGGACATCGCCAACAAGGCCCTAGTCATGCTGGACGTGGATCCGCAAGGCTTTGACGTGATGGACCGCAAGCTGCTGGAGGCGGTGATCCACCGCTTTGACGGCGGCCCGGTCGGCTTGGACAACATCGCCGCCAGCATTGGCGAAGAGCGCGAAACGATTGAAGACGTGATCGAGCCCTATTTGATCCAGCAAGGCTATTTGCAACGCACGCCGCGCGGGCGCATTGCCACCGCCGCCGCGTATCTGCACCTGGGTGTGACGCCGCGCACCCGCGACGAAAACCTGTTCTAAAAATCGACGGCGACCGCATGCGCGGCCTGCTCTTCCGCCGTGGCCGCTTCGAGCAGCAGGGCTGAATGTTTCACCCGCAACTCGCGCTGGATTTCCGCAATGTGCGGCAAAGAGGCTGAAACGCCGGGCTGGTGGGCGGGCTGATCTATGCCGACCAGCGCTACCACCAGTACATCTACGACGTGGCGCCGAAGTCCGCCACGGCCACTCGCCCGGCCTACAGCGCGGATGCCGGTTATTCCGGCGCGCAGGTGATGACGACCTTGAGCAAACGTTATGACAACTTCTGGATCGGGGGCTTCATGAAATGGGACGACGTCAGCGGTGCGGCCTTTGCCGACAGCCCGCTGGTTAAAAGCCGACAAACGATTGCCGCAGGTCTCATGGTGTTGTGGATTTTGTTCAAGTCGGACAAGCTGATCGAGGTCAGCAACGACTGAGCGGTGTGGCGATTGACCTTTCGAGGGTTCTCAGTCAAAGGTCCGTTCAAGACGGGCAGCGGCCATTCAGGTTTCCGGTGTGACGGGCAGATCCCGAGACATACCTGACGTAGCGGTCGACGAATTCAACGCCTGATAGCCGACATCCAACGCGCGATGCCATTTCAAGTTCGATGGCCGCTAACGGGATGACTGATCTTCAAAGTGGTCGTCGAGTGACGACCAAGTGCGGAAATTGGGGTGCGTCGCTCCATTGCGGTCAGTGGGCGATCGTATTTCTCAATACCAGTCGCTCAGCCTCCGAAACGGGCAATGTCGATATGCGTGCTCCCCAGCGGATGTTGGAAACATGGTCGTCCCAAACCCTGTTAGGCAAAACGGCAGTAGTTTCGTTGTCGCATACCTGGCTGGACTGAGCTCGCCGTCACTCTGATAGCGTCCCAGCAACTTCTAACCGTCTTGGCGCAGTGCGCTGTCAGGGCTAATTTCCGTTAAAGGGTCTGGAGCGCGCGGTGTGTGTTACCTGCGATGACTCCGGCCACAAATCCAAACAGCGATGGTGGAAAATCGTGGCCCATTCCCTCGACGATGAGTAGTTCAACTCCTTTAATATTGGCCGCAGTATCCCTCCCAGCTTCCGGGGGAACTAGAGGGTCGTCTGACCCATGCAACACAAGCGTCGGAGCACTAACGTTGGCTAGTCGTGATCTCAAGTCACCGGTTGCTGCAATGGCTGCGATGTGCCTCCAAAACCCGCTTGGGTTGTATGCTCGTTTGACTTCAGCTAAGGCTTGATCTCGTTGAGCGGATTCGTTAAAAGGATAGCCACGCCCGGCAATCACTTGATAAAAGACAACGCAATGTGCGAGATAGCCCTGTTCGTCCTTCAAGGGATGTGGCGCGGGCGATGTCATCGCCGCCATCACTGCAGGGCTGGCCTGCGGCAAATCACGATTGCCAGTGCTCGACATAATGGAAACCAGAGATAGAACCCGTTCAGCATGCTCACTGGCCAACAGTTGTGCAATCATGCCCCCCATTGATCGTCCAACCACGTGCGCTCGCTTGATCTTCAGCGCATCAAGAAGTCCTACAGCGTCCTTCGCCATATCGAAGAGCGTGTAAGGGACATTGGGCGTTTCGCCGCGAGAGACTGCGTCGGCAATTGCAGCGAGATCTAGCATGGACGTGCTATGGAAGTGGGTTGAAAGGCCAGCGTCGCGATTGTCAAAGCGAATCACGCGGTAGCCTTGTTCTGCCAATATGTGGCAAAACGTTTCGCTCCAGCGAATCATCTGCGTACCCAGACCGGAAATCAGCAGAACTGCTTCGTCCTCGTTATTGCCAAAACAATCGTATTCAATTTCAATTCCGTTCGAATTAACCTTAGGCATGGCGTGTGGTCCTCAAATGTTCTTGTGTTGCGCGCCTTTTGGGAGCGCTCTGATATTTCGTTTGGTCGGCTTCACTACAGCACCACGGGCGCACCACTAGGTTGAGTAAGTGGCCCCGTACCCAGCAAATCGTCGCGATAGCGTTGCTCATGAGAGTGCGAAGTTTGGCGTACGTGCAAGCGTTACCAGTGCTGCGGAAACTATCTCAACCGCTGCGGGGTCGATTGATTCGACGGCTTCGGTGCAAACGCTATCGGCAGTCTCGCCTGCGGCGTTCACCAGCGCACGCCCGGCTGGGCGAAGCACGGCCCGACGCAATCCATTCGCACCTTCGCGCACCACGAGGCCAATCTTTTCGAGCACGATCAACTGACGCAGCACCGCCGATTGAGGCTGACCCATCGGACGCACGAGCGCCGGAATGCTTACCCGACCACCGTCCGCTTGCGCGAGCGAATTTAGTAGCGCAAAGTCATTGAAACTGATGCCATGGTGTAGGCCCAACTCATCGTCAAGCTTGCGTTGCAGGCTGGCGTGAGCATGGTGTAGCGCCAAACAGAAGCCGAGATTCGTGTTCATCGAGGTTCGCTCCTGGGTTCGTCGTAGCCGAGCTCGCCGACACAAGGGATTTCTTGGCGCCACAGGCTAACTAGCACTTCCAATTCCTGTGGGGCATTGAACGCTGGATCTTCGCTGGGTTTGACCATGTCGAGTACCTCGAAGAGAAAGTTGGTCTCGCCGTGCTCGCCCCAGTCCCGCACTAGCCTCGCATTGCGATGCTGTCCATGCTGCAGTTCAAAACGATGCCGGTTGAGTGTGCCCTGAACGTTCGTACTTCCCGCAACCAATGCCCGGCCTGTGATCTGGTTACGGATCGCATAGACGCCTGCTCGGGTTTTCGTATCTAGATACAGTCGTTTCAACATCTTTTTGTTTGTCATCATCAATCCTTTTTGTTTCAAATGGGTCACGGCGCAAGAGATGGCACATCTGTCAGCGCCAGTGGGTCAGCTAGGTACCTGACGTAATCGCGAACGTCGGCGGGCCAAGCGGCGGTCAATTGATGGAGCTTTGCCGCGTCGTTTGCGAACAGTGCACGCGAGGCCTCTTCAAACCCAGCCATATCACCAGCCATGGTGGACATGAAGTGGTACGCACGTTCATTCGTCTGGCGTTGTCGGTCTCGGCTTACGCTTGCCCGGCGTGCCTCATCAACCAGTTTGCGCAAAGTCACCGATGCACCGCCTCTCTGTGCAGCCAACCAATCCCAGTGGCGCGGCAGTAGCGTGACTTCTCGCGCGACAACCCCAAGTTTTGGGCGGCCACGGCCACGTGGCTCACCGGGGTCCGCCGAATCAATCAGTGCCGATTCGGTTCCATGAAGCTGGTACCCGTCTGGAGGTAGACGTGCAAACATCTCGGCATCGCTTCCTCGAATGTCAATATCGACAACTTGGCCAGTCTGGTCGCAGAAGGTCAACAGCGGATTTGGTGCGCCTGTCGTCAGGGCGTGTTTCACAGCCAATGCGTTGACCTTCAAGCCGCCAGAGGCAATTCGCTTGTGACCGTTGAAGCTGGTGTAGGAAGGTGTAGCGGTATCAGTCACGGAGAGATTGCTGTTGAATTGGATGGATGAATATTACCCGGATTAAATTAATCCGTCAATAACACCCGGATAAAACTTTACAATGGTGTTTCTGTGACTGTCGCATCGGCAATGTCAGGGCCTCCCTTTCTTGCTCGACACTACCGAGGTGAACCAACCCCAGGCGCAAATTCGGTCAGCGCCCACCTAAGGGGTTCCGCTTCACCTGTGAACCAGTGTGTTCGGTTAGTCCTGCCAACTCCGCTGTGTTCGACCAAACCAAGGTGTGGACTCCAATGCCATGAGAGTGGACAAACCTGAAGCGGGCATTGGCGAAAACCCCGTATCGCGACAAACCTGAATTCCGGGGGAGGCATATTCTCGAAGCAGCGGTTGACGATCTGCGTTTTCCCAGGCGGCAGTTGGAAACATGATCTTCCAAAACCCTGACATGCAAAACGGCAGTAGTTACAAGGAGATCCAGATAGCTCCGCACCATAAGGTCAGGGTGCCAAAGCGCATATTTCCAGAACAACTCCACGTAACCATCGATGCGCCGGATCTGCGTGAAACCGGGGATGCCAAACTAGCGATACGGTGAACTCGGGGGTCGCAAATGGAAGCGTGAATGTATGCATTCCCGCACGTAAATTCCCCGTATGGCGTTCCGGAACGCTTGCAATTAAGTCTGACGCTCGAGCCATCGCCACCGCAGTCGAGAATCCACCGACGGTGGTGGCAATTTCTCTTTCCAGACCGAGCACGCTCATCGCTTGGTCAATGGGGCCCATTTCGAGGCCCTTGCGCAAGATACCAATGTGCTGACCGGTTGCATACCTGGCAGGGCTGATTTCGCCGTCACTTAGCGAGTGTCCCAATCGCACGACTCCGACAAAACGATCGCGAAAAAGGGCCTGCGTACGCAGTTCGGGCCCCATCGTGTTCGCAATGACCCCTGTTTCCAGATCGACAGTCCCTTCACGCAAGGGTGCGCTGTCTTTATCTAGTTTTTGCACAAAACGCAGTCGTGCGCCAGGAGCCTCTAAGCTGGTGCGAGCAATCAGGGCAGGTCCGAAATTTTCTGCAAAACCTTCACTGGTTCGCAATGTGAACGTTCGGTCCAGTTGCTGGAGGTCTGGGATTTCTGCGGGGCGTAGCACCGACTGGGCATCTTGTACCAACTGACTAACTCTGGCGCGAAGCTCAAGCGCTCTGGGCGTTGGAACGAGACCTCTACCCGCCCTCACCAAAAGAGGATCTCCCGTTGTCTCTCTTAACCGCGCCAGAGCCCGACTCATCGCAGAGGGGCTAAGGCTCAACCGCTTAGCGGCTCGTGTCACGTTGCCCTCTGAGAGCAGCACATCCAGGGTAACGAGTAGGTTGAGATCAGGCGCTGACATGCGTTCACCATATAGCAATTTGTTCCAGGTATGGCGTCAAACACACAAATAAAGTGCAACTGCTGCGTCTTCCGCAATAACTCACTAATGCCTACGCTTCATGCATCCCTAACTCAGGGACTAAAAAGAAGGAATTCATGTGAAATCAATCATTTCAAAATCAGACGATTTCGAGACCGGTCTGCAAGAGACGCCGCCGGTTCATTGGGCACTTATCAGTTTGTCGCTTTCTATGTTGTTGTCCTCACTTGGCACCAGCATTGCCAACGTGGGTTTGCCAACATTGGCGCAGGCTTTCAACGCCCCTTTTCAACAAGTTCAGTGGATCGTTCTTGCCTACTTACTCGCCATCACCACGCTGATCGTCAGCGTAGGGCGCCTTGGTGACGTCATTGGCCGCCGCCGTTTGATGTTGGGCGGGATCACACTGTTTACGCTGGCCTCAGCACTGTGCGGTGTCGCTCCGTCGCTCTGGCTTTTGATTGCTGCGAGAGTTGTCCAGGGCTTGGGTGCCGCCATCATGATGGTTCTCACGATGGCGATGGTAGGCGAGGCAGTTCCCAAGGAAAAAACCGGTAGCGCCATGGGTCTTCTCGGAACCATGTCAGCGGTTGGTACCGCTCTCGGCCCCACACTGGGTGGTGTACTCATTGCCTGGTTCGGTTGGCCCGCACTTTTCCTCATCAACTTGCCGTTGGG
>CANGME010000011.1 GCA_947455145.1 Comamonadaceae bacterium | reverse complement strand
TCTAGCGTGAGCACGGCGGTGGAGTCCACCGGGTCAATGCGGTCTTTCTCGTAAATCGGCTGGCGGTGCAGCAGCTTCCACTCGCCATTGACCTTTTGCACAAAGTCGTAAAAGCGGCCCGTGCACACCACGTCGCACAGCACCGGGCCGTTAGCGCCCTCCACCATGCCGCGCTGAGAGATCGTCATCTTGGTCTGCGCAATGGCGCGCTCGCCCGCCACTTCCACCGCCGTGCCACCCAAGAAATGCAGAATGCTCACACCCTTAGCCCAGCCCTCTTGCGTGACGCGAATGAACTCGGCAAATGGCCCCTGAAACCAGGTCGCCATCATCTGCCCCTCGGGGTGCCACACTGTGGCAAAGCGCGTCCAGTCGCCCGCGTCACGCCACACCGCCCAGCGCTCCACCATTTGGCGTATTTCTAACTCGTCCATCATTTGATTGTTCATTTTTTGTCTCCGTTAATTTCTATTCAGTTGTTGAAAAATCCACCTGGTGCCGCGCAATGCGCACACCCTCCAGCTCTTGCTTCACCCGCTGATGTTCGGGGTGCACCCCGTAGGCATCCAGCGCGGCCTGCGACTCAAATTCAGAGTACAGCACGACATCACAAGCGTAATCAATACGACTGCTGTCTACACCAATCTCTAAGTGCGTCATGCCGGGTATTTTCCCCTGCAAACTCTCAAAGGCTCCTTTGACTAGCTCAATACTGCGCGCTTTGTCCTGCGGCGTGTCACCCCGCAGATTCCACATCACGATGTGTTTGATCATGCTGAGCTCCCCTCAAGCCGCAGGCGGAAAACCCGTTTTTTGCGCCCACAGATTCACAAAGGCATGCACGCTGATGCTGGCGTACAAACCCGCCTTGGTAAAAGGCTCGTTGGCCAACCAAGCGTTGGCCGCTTCGCGCGACTCAAAGTCAATCGCCAACAAGCTGCCAAACATGCTAACGCCATCGTCCGACGTCAGCGGCCCGGCAAACGCCATGCGGTCGGCCACGGTAGCGAGGTAAGCCTTGTGCTCAGGCCGCACGCGCTGGCGCAACTCGCTGGCATTGGGTTTGTCGATGAGGGTGAAGATGAAGATCATGGGTTATCGCCTCGCATTTTCGGTTTTGGTGCGAAATCTTAAAGCACGACTGATCCCAATCTCTCACGTGACACGCCCAGACCCGAATCACTGAGGGTAAATCCTGTGTCACCCACGGCTGAAACTCCGCACAATTTGCGCAAGCGCACACCGCGCCCTCCCTCACTTACCCACAGGAGCTTTCAATGAGCATCTCCCTGAGCGTTAACGGCAAGCGGCACACCAGCCCGGCCGCGCCTGAAACCCCGCTGCTTTATGTGCTGCGCAATGACTTGGGCCTGAACAGCGCCAAGTACGGCTGCGGCATCGCCCAGTGCGGGGCCTGCACTGTGTTGATGGATGGCCAGGCGATTCGCTCTTGCGTGACGCCGTCAGCCGCCGCACAGGGCCAAATCACCACGTTAGAAGGCCTGGGCAGCACCGACAAACTGCATGCCCTGCAAAAAGCCTTTATCGAAGAACAAGCCGTGCAGTGCGGCTACTGCATCAACGGCATGATCATGTCGGCCAAGGCACTGCTAGACCGGGTGCGCAACCCCGATGAGGCGCAGATACGCGAGGCCATGGCGGGCAACCTGTGCCGCTGCGGCACGCACACGCGCATCCTGCGCGCCATCCAACGCGCTGCAAAGGAGCTGGCATGAACACGACTGTCAACACCACCATGGATCAACCCACACGCCGCGCGTTCCTCAAGCGCACGTCGCTCACGGTCGCATTCTCTTTAAGCCCACTACTGCCCGCCATTGCGCAAGCCCCTGCCGCTGCTGTGCTGCCCGGCAGCCTGAACAGCAACCGCCGCCTAGACGGCTGGCTGCGCATCAACGCCAATGGCACGGTGACCATGCTCACCGGCAAGGTTGAACTTGGCCAGGGCATTTTGACGGCGCTGACGCAAATCGTCTCCGACGAGCTCGATGTCGATATCAAGCGCCTGCAAATTATCTCGGGTGACACCTCACTCACGCCTAATGAGGGCGTGACCGCAGGCAGCTTGTCGGTGCAAGACAGCGGCACGGCGCTGCGCTTTGCCTGCGCTGAAGCGCGCGGTCTGTTGCTGGCCGCTGCGGCTGCCAAATTAGGTGTGGCGGCAGGCGACTTGCAAGTGGCCGACGGTGCTATCAGCGCGCGCCAAGGCAGCACGGCAAAAACGACGTATTGGGAAGTGACAGGCGATGCCTCGCTGCAACGCGAAGCCACCGCCAAAACCGCGCCCAAACCCAGCGCCCAACACCGCTTGACGGGCCAGAGCGTGCAGCGGCGCGACATCCCCGCCAAGGTCACCGGCGGTGAGGCCTACGTGCAAGACCTGCGACTGCCCGGCATGGTGCATGGCCGCGTGGTGCGCCCCAGTGCGCCGCGTGCCAAGCTGGTGTCGGTGGACATAGCCGCCGTGCAGCGCATGGCCGGTGTGCGCGCTGTGCACCGTGATGGAAACTTCCTGGCCGTCGCAGCAGACCGTGAAGAACAAGCCATTGCCGCCGCCAACGCCTTGCGCGCAAGTGCCAAATGGGACGAGCCCGGTGACCTGCCCCCCAACGGCCCCGCACTTTTTGAACACATGAAAAAAGCGCGCAGCCAAGAATCTGTCGTGTCCGACAAGAAAAATGTCGGAGTAGCGGCAACCGCCACCGTCAAAGTCAACGCCGAATACACCCGCCCCTACCAGTCCCACGCATCTATCGGCCCGTCTTGCGCTGTTGCGCAGTGGAGCGCCAACAAGGCCGACAACAAGCTCCACGTCTGGTGTCATTCGCAAAGCGTATTCCCCCTGCGCAACGACATGGCCAAGGCATTGCGCATGCCGCAAGACAACATCATCGTCAGCCACCGCGAGGGCTCGGGCTGCTACGGCCACAACGGCGCTGACGACGTGGCACTAGACGCCGCCCTGCTGGCACGCGCCCTGCCCGGCGTGCCGGTGCGTTTGCAGTGGATGCGAGAGGACGAGTTCTCTTCTGAGCCCTTGGGCTCGGCCATGGTGATGCAGATGCGCGGCGCACTGGACGCCGCAGGCAAGGTGGTGGACTGGCAGCACGAGCTGTGGAGCTACACCCACAGCACCCGCCCCTATGACCCCGAGGGCGTCAACCTGAGCGCGGCTTGGCTGCTGCAAGAGCCCGCCAAACCCGGCCCGGCACGCAACATCCCCCAGCCTGCGGGCGGCAGTGACCGCAATGCTGTGCCACTCTACAATTTCGGCCAGCACAAGACCATCAACCACCTGCTGCTGGATTCGCCCATCCGCACCTCAGCCCTACGCACGCTAGGGGCCTATGCCAACACCTTCGCGCTGGAGTCCTTCATGGACGAGATGGCCGGTGCGGCTGGCGCTGACCCCTTGGCCTTCCGCCTCACCCACATGAACGACCCGCGTGGCCGCGCCGTCATGGAGCGCGTGGCGACCATGGCCAACTGGAAGGCCGCGCCCGCCCCTGATACGCGCAATGCCAAATCGCCCGTGAAAACGGGTGTTTTGAAAGGTCGGGGGGTCTCCTTCTCGAAGTACAAAAACTTGGCTTCTTACGTGGCCATGGTCATCGACATCGCGGTGGACACCCGCTCTGGCGTCATCACGTTAGAGAAAGCCTGGTCTGCCGTAGACGTGGGCCTGGTCGTCAACCCCGACGGTGTGCGCAACCAGATCGAGGGTGGCATTGTGCAGTCTGCCAGCTGGAGCCTGTTTGAGACCGCCCAGCACGACAGCCGCCACCTCATCAGCCGCAATTGGCCCGACTACCGCATCATGCGTTTCCCCGAAGTGCCTGCCCTGCAAGTCGAGCTGATCAACCGGCCCGATGAGCGGTCTCTGGGTGTGGGTGAGGGATCGCAAGGCCCGACGGTGGGTGCCATTGCCAACGCCTTTGCCAACGCCACCGGGCGGCGCTTGCGCGACTTGCCCTTCACGCCGGACCGGGTAAAACAAGCCCTAGCCTAAGCCATTGATAAAGCGGCTCCGTCCGCTTTGTATGATGACGCCCTGTGCAAACAAAGGGCGACTGTAGTTATGACCAATCACATCTCCACCGACGTGCTGATCGCCGGCGGTGGCCCTTGCGGCTTGATGCTGGCCAATGAGTTGGGGCGGCGTGGCATTCGCTGCTTGCTGGTTGACCCCAAGCCCGGCACGGCCTTCAACCCGCAGGCCAATGCAACGCAGGCGCGCACCATGGAGCACTTTCGTCGCCTGGGCTTTGCGCACAAGATTCGCGCTCAAGGTTTGCCTGCCGATCACCCCAGCGACATTGCTTACCTGACGCGCTTTAGCGGGCGCGAGTTGGCGCGTCTGCGCTTGCCCACCGCCGCTGCGGCCACGCAAGTCATCAAAACCATGGGCGGGTCCTGGAGTGCGGCCGAGCTGCCGCACCGGGTGTCGCAAAAGTATGTGGAAGTCACCTTGCGCGAAGAGGCCGAGAAACAGGCCAGCGTCGATGTGCGCTACGGCTGGCGACTGGCATCGTTTGAAGACTGCGGCGACCACATTGAAGCCACCATCGCCCCCGTGGATGACAGCCAACACACGACCGTGAGCGCCCACTACCTGATTGGCGCAGACGGCGCGCGCAGCATGGTGCGCAACCAGCTCGGCTTCAAGTGGGAAGGCAACACCGGCATCAAGCGCAATTTCATGGGCGGCAAGATGTTTGCCGTGTACATGAAGGCCCCCGACTTCTACCGCCTCAACCCGAACGACCGGGCCTGGATGTACGTGATGGTGAACCCCGCTTTGCGCGCCTTCATCATGTCGGTGGACGGCCTTAGTGAGTTCGCCTTTCACACCCAAGTGCCCGAGGGCGTGGACGGCGACAGCTTGACCGAGGCCGACGCGCGGCGCTTGTTTGCGCAGGCCAGTGGGCTCGATATCCCGATTGAAATTTTGTCGCTGGCCATCTGGACGGCAGGCCACGCGCTGGTGGCCTCCGGCTTTCAGAAAGGCCGTGTGATCTTGGGTGGCGACGCGGTGCACCTCTTCACCCCCACCGGTGGCCTGGGCTACAACACAGCGGTGGAAGACGCGGTAAACCTGGGCTGGAAGTTGGCCGCCGTCATCAAAGGCCAGGCCCCTACCGCGCTGCTGGACAGCTACGAGCAAGAGCGCAAACCACTGGCCCAGCGCAACACCGGCCACGCCCGGCGTTTGGCCGATTCAATTGGCCTTTTCGATGCCGTGCCTGAACTGGATGATGAGTCCGCTGCGGGCGAGCAAGCTAGGCAAATCGCGTCCGAGTACCTCAACGCCCACGTGCGGCGCGAGTTCAACATCCCCGGCATCACCCTAGGGGGCCGCTATGACGGCTCACCCATCATCGTGACCGACGGCACAACGCCGCCCCCCGATGCACCCAATAGCTACACCCCCAGCGCCTGCCCCGGTGGTCGTCCACCCCATGCCTGGCTGGCCGATGGGCGCTCTTTGTTTGACAGCTTTCATTCGGAGTGGACTTTGCTGGTGCTGGGGCCAACACCGCCCACGACAGCGGCGTTTGAATCTCAAGCCACGCAGCGCGGCATCAGCCTGGGCGTGGTGCAGCACGCAGACCCTGAGCTGCTGGCGTTGTACGAAGCCCCGCTGGTGCTGATCCGCCCCGATCACATCGTTGCATGGCGTGGCACCAGCGAAGCAGGTGCGCAGGCAGTGATGGATCAGGTGCTGGGTTTAGACTCTCCAGCGAGGCAATAAACGCAGCGCGTTATCGCGGCCAATGGCCTGCAAGTCGGCAGCGCTGAAGCCGTACTCGGCCAGGCCTTTGACGTTGTCGGCGCCGGTGCGATAGGGGTAGTCGGAACCAAACAAAATTTGCGAGACATCAACCAGCTTGGTGAGGGAGGCCAGGGCCATAGGGTTGGCGGACCATGCGGTGTCGTAGTAGAAGCGTTTGAGTTCGTGCATCACGCCCTGGGGTACGCGTGGTGCCAGTTTGGGGTCCAAAATCGGCATCTTGACCAGTCTCTCAGTCAAAAATGGCAGCGTTCCGCCAGCATGGGAAAAGATAAAGCGCAGATCGGGACAGCGCGCGGCCGTTCCTGAGAACACAATATCAGTGATGGTGCGGGTCGTATCTGTCCCGAACTCAATCACGGTAGGTGGCACATTGGGCAACAGATTGCGACAGCAATTAGCTACAGTGGGGTGGGTGTACAGCACGGCCTTGCGTCGGTTGAGTTCATCCATCACCGGGGCAAATGAGGGATGGCCTAACCATTTATCACCATAGCTGGTGAGCAGGCCGATGCCATCCGCCTTAAGTACATCGAGTGCGTACTCCACCTCGCGCAAGGCGCTGTCGGTGTCTTGCATCGGCAACATGGCAAAGGAGCCAAAGCGTCCTGGGTTGTCTTTGCCGAGTTTGGCGACCCACTCATTGCTCTCGCGCGCAATGCGTCGGGCGTTCGGTGCGTCGGCAAAGCTCACCTGTGGCGTAGTGACCGAAAGAATGGAGGTGGCTACGCCCGCCTTGTCCATGTCGTCCAAGGTCTTGGCAACCGACCAATTCTTAACGATGGGGGGCGCCTGATTGACTTTGGCCAGCTCAGCCAAATACGCTGGCGAGAATAGGTGGTGATGGGTGTCGATACGGTTGTGTGCCGACATAAACGCGGCTGCCGCAGCAGAGCCTGAATCTGTCGTGGCGCACCCCGGCAGCATCGCCCCCGCGCCCAGAGCCATCAAACCGCTGAGGAAGCCCCGACGCGGCGTGGGGCAAGCGCAGCTGGGAGACAAGCGTTGCGGATGACCCAAATCAAATTCATCGGCAGAGGGCTTCGAAGCCTTGTTCAGTGTGTTCATACCTGTCTCCTCAGTTTGAAAATTTAGAAACCATTCGCCTTGCTGTCCTCTACAAACCTAAATAAACGGACTTTATTTTGGGGTTCTCTAGCAATTCACTGGCCGCCCCCTGCAACACAATGCGCCCTTCTTCCAACACGTAGGCACGTTTCGCCAGCTTCATCGCCATGGCCACGTTTTGCTCCACCAGCAACACCGAAGTGCCGCTGGCGTTGATCTGCTGGATGGCGCGAAACATATCGCCGACGATGGCCGGGGCCAAACCCAATGAGGGCTCATCCAACAACAACAGGCTGGGCCTGGCCATCAGCGCGCGGCCAATTGCCACCATCTGCTGCTGCCCGCCCGACAGTGAGCCTGCGGGGCTGGGCAACTTGACCTTGAGGGCCGGGAACAAATCCAGCACCCGTGCCAGCGACTCGGCCCGGTGGGGTTTGGCGCTGGCAATAAAGCTGCCCAGCTCAAGGTTGTCCAACACCGTCATCTGGGTAAACAGGCGTCGCCCTTCAGGCACGATGGCAATACCGGCTTCACAGAAACGATGGCTCGCCAGTTGCGTGATGTCTTGCCCGTTGAAGTGCAGTTGACCTGCGCGGGTGCGGTGCAAACCTGCAATGGCGTTGATCAGCGTGGTCTTGCCCGCGCCATTGGGGCCAACCACGCACACCAGCTCACCCGGCTGCACGCACAGGCTCACACCCCACAGGGCAGGGGCTGCGCCGTAGTTCACGTGAATATCGTTGACTTCAAGCATCCATCGTCCCCAAATAAGCTTTGACCACTTCTGGGTTTTGCATCACGTCTTGCGGCAAGCCCACTGCAATCAGCTTGCCGTAATTGAGCACGGCCACGCGGTCAGCCAGCGCCATCACCGCGTGCATGACGTGCTCCACAAACACAATGGTCGCGCCCCGTTCCCTGATTTTGCGGATCAGCTCAATCGCTTCGTTGATCTCACCCGGCGTCAGACCCGAAAGCACCTCGTCCAACAGCACCAGTCGCGGGCGACCGGCCAGTGCGCGGGTGAGTTCCAGAAATTTCCGTTGGTGCAGATTCAACTCATCGGGAAGTGCGTCGGCCTTGTCGCTCAGGCCGGTGAAGGCCAGCCAGGTTGAAGCCTCTTGGGTCGCTTGCTGATGGCTGAGTGACTCACCGCCAAACATGGCCACCAGGGCCACGTTTTGCAATACGGTGAGGTGCGCAAAGGGCCGTGGGATTTGGTAGGTGCGGGCAATGCCTGCCTGCGCTATGCGGTGGGCGGGCAGGCCGTGCAGGGCTTGGTTTTCAAAGAAAACCTCACCGCTGGTGATGGGGTAATGCCCGCTGACCACGTTGATGAAGGTGGACTTGCCGGAACCGTTGGGGCCGAGCAGGCCGAGGATTTCACCGGGGAAGACTTTCAGATCGAGTGCATCCACCGCCACCACGCCGGTGAAGGTTTTAGTGAGCTGGCGGACTTCGAGCAGGGGTTTGATGACCTGTGCCGAGTCGCGAGAGCCGGCCCGATCCGTTCGGGCTGAGCTTGTCGAAGCCTCCTCGTGGTTCGGCGCAGACCCTTCGACAAGCTCAGGGCGAACGGTTGTAGTTTTCTGACTGGCCTTACCCTGCTTGCGCTTGAACAAATAACCCAAGATCCCATTCGGCATGAACAAAATCACCACCACCAAAATCACACCCACTGCCGCCTTGCCTGCCAGCGGATTATTGCCTGCGGTAAAGAAGTAGAGCAAACCGGTGATGAAGACCGCGCCCACCGCAGGCCCGGCCCAGTGGCGCGTGCCACCCAGAACGCTCATCAACACCACGGTGAGGGGCACCACAATGGTGAAGGTCTCGCCCGCTGTGACGTAGGAGACGAACAGCGCGTGGATGCCCCCGGCCAAACCGGCAAGCGCGCAAGAAATGCCAAAGGCCACCAGCTTGTAGCGGTAGGTGGGCACGCCCATGACTTCGGCCACATCCTCATCATCATGAATGGCGAACAGACCCAGGCCCAAACGCGAGACGTAAATTTGGTAAGAGATGAGGAGCGTGAGCACCGCAGCCGCCAGCGCCATCAAATACATGGAGGCCGATGGCGTGGGGCCAATGGCAGGAATTTTTACGGCGTTCAAAAAGATGCCGGGGCCACCGTCAATCGGTGTGTTGAGCACAATGGTGCCCACCACAAACGTGACGGCCAATGTGAGCAAAGCAAACAGCTCACCGCGTACCGACTTGACCCGAAACACCACGGCACCCAGCCCCAAGCCGAGCAAAGCCGCCAGCGCGGCAGCCGCAGGCAGCGTCCACAAAAAAGGCCAGTGCAATTTCACGGACAGGTTGGCGGTGGCGTACATGCCAATGCCAAAAAATGCGCCGTGGCCAAACGAGAAATAGCCCGAATAGCCAGACAAAATATTCCAGGACAGAGCCAGCACCATCCAACTGCAAATCAGGTAGAGAAAGGATTCGTAAAACGCGGGCAATTCCAGCCAGGGCACGCTGGCCAGGGCTGCGCCGCTCAGAACAATGCCGATGATGGTTTTGTTCATGCTTTGATTCTTCCGGGCAGAAACAGCAGCACAACAATGAGCAGCGAGAACGACACAATCGGTGCCCACGACGGTGCGGCCACGGCCATGGTGATGGCCTCGCTCACGCCGATGATGACACCCGCAACCAGCGGCCCCAACGCACTACCCAGCCCGCCCAACATAACCGCCGCGAACACGACGCCGACCCAGGCAAAAATTTGCGATGGCGTGAGCGTGAAGGTCAAGGCCAAGCAGATACCCGCCACCGCCGCCAACGATGCACACAGCCCGGCCAAGATCAGTGACAGGCCTTTTTGGTTGATGCCGAAAGCCGACGCAATCGGTCCGTCTTCTGCCATGGCGCGCATGGCCTTGCCCAGATCGGTGTAGCGCATCACCGCCCAAATACTCAGAGCAATCGTCACCGACAACACCAGCGTGATCAGCTCAGGTACGGGCACGTAGAGCGAGCCGATGGTGAACTTCAGGTCGTTGTAATGCGTTTCCATGCGGCGAAAATCCGCCGTCCACAGGGCTTGAATGCCGCTCTCGATCACCACCGTGATACCAAAGGTGACCAAGAGCGAATTGAAAGGTGTGATCTCAAAGCGGGCCAGCACCCACTGCATGGCCACGCCGATCAAGAAAAACAGCGGCGGCAAGATCAGCAGCGTGAGCAGCGGATCCACCCCCCATACGCTGGCCATGTGGTAGCTCAGATAGGCCGATAGAAACACCAAGCCAAAATGAGCCAGGTTAATCTGGCGCAGCAAGCCCCAGGTCAGCCCCAGGCCCAGACCGATCAAGCCGTACAAAGCACCGATGAAAACCCCCGAGAGGATGGACTGGGTTAACAGGTTAAAACTGGGGAAGTTCATGGGCTTTGTTGTACTTTTTTAAAGTCTTATTGCACTTGCAGCTTGGCACCCGGCGCGGCGTATTGCTTGGGCCAGATCACGTTCCACTTGCCGCCTTGCACTTGCTTGACGCGCATCAGGTCGTCGCCATAGTTATTCATGCCGTCAAAGCGCAGCTTGCCGTGAATCGTGTCCACCTTGTTCTTCTTCAACCAGATGGCGATTTTTTTGTCGTCAAAGCTGTTGGTGGCCCGAATGCCGGCTTCCAGAATTTGCCAAGCCGAATAAGACGCTGCAGCTTGCACTTCGACCGTGGTGTAAGGCAGACCCGCCTTGGTGGCGCGCTCTTTGAAAATCTTGATGAACTCCGCCGCACCCAGGTAAGTGGTGAACGGGGCGTGCTCTTCAAAGATGGTGAGTGACAAGGCACGGTTTCCTTCAGGCGAGGCGGTCATGGGGCCGGGTGCGGGATAGGTGTGGAAATGCAGTGGCGGCGAGTAGTCGATCTTCTTCATCGCGTCGAGCAGCATATTGCCTTCCAGCGCGATGTCACCCATCCACACCAGATCAGGCTTGGCATCTTTGATGCGTGCGGCAATGGGGCCGAAATCGCGGTTGCCAAAGTCCCATTCCAGGAACAAGACCTCTTGCAAACCGCGCTTCTTGGCGACTTCACGCGCGCCCAAGGTCAGAAAGTGGATCGAAGGGAATTTGCTGGTGACAAAAGCCACGGTCTTGGGCGGCTTGGGCGCGGTGGCCAGCAGGTCGAAGACGGTGTTGGGCACGGTCGTTCCGGGATCCGCACCAATCGACCAGGCCGGGAAGGCAAAGTCGTAAGTGGACAACGCAGGGATACCGAAGGTGTGGTGCACCAGAACCTTGCCGTAGCGCTGCGCCACGCCCATGGCCGACAAAATTGCGCCGGTGGCATAGGGGCCCATGAGCAAGTCCACCTTGTCAGAGGTGATCAACTGCTCGTACAGCGTGCGGGCCAGCTCAGGCTTGGACTGGTCGTCTTTGAGCAGCCACTCCACCTTGCGGCCCAGCAAGCCGCCGCGCGCGTTGAGCTGCTCAACATAAATCTCACCAACCAACTTGTGTGTGAGCGCAGTGGCCGAGAGCGGCCCGGTCAGCGCCAATGTGCTGCCGATGCGCAGAGGTGCACCGGTTTGTGCCAGTGCGGGGATGGCCGCCAACACAGCCGTGGCGGCGGTGGCAAGCATCAAACTACGACGTACGAATTTCATGGTTTTGTCTCCTGGTTACTGAATCATTGCGGTCAAAAAATCTGTCTGCTTATCAGTCCACCTGTGCGCCGGAGCGCTTGACCAGGTCGGCCCATTTGGCGGTCTCAGTCCGACCAAATGCAATCTGCTCCTCAGTCGTCATGCCACGCAACTCTACGCCTTGCGTGGCCAGCTTGGCACCGACCTCGGTGCTGGCCATGGCTAGGCTGGCGGCCTCGCGCAGACGAGCCAACACCGGTGCGGGCGTGTTAACGGGCGCGTACAACATGAACCAAGCCACCAGATCAAAGTCGGGGTAGCCCTGCTCGGCAATGGTGGGCACATCAGGTGCGGCGGCGCTGCGCTGAATGCCTGAAGCACCTAGGGCGCGCAGCTTGCCCGCTTTGATGTGCTGCATCACCGCCGCAGGGTGGTAAAACATAAACGGCACCTGGCCCGAGATCACGTCGGACAAGGCCAAGCCACCCTCTTTGTAGGGCACGTGCACCATGTTGCCGCCTAATTTGGCTTTGAGCATCTCACCCGCCAGATGACCCGAAGTGCCGTTGCCCGAGGACGCAAAGCTGATGCCCTCAGGGCGAGCCGCTTGAGTCGCAATGTCCTTGAGCGATTTCAATGGCGAGTTGGCAGCCACCACCAACAGCGTGGGTGTGTAGCCTGCAAAGGCCAAGGGTGCGAAATCTTTTTGCGCATCGAAGGCCACTTTTTTGTACAGCGTGGCGTTGATGGCGTGCGTGCCCACCGTACCCATCAAAATGGTGTAGCCATCGGCCGCGCCTTTGGCCACCACGTCCGAGCCGATATTGCCGCCCGCACCGGCTCGGTTTTCCACCACCACAGGCTGGCCCAAGGTCTTGGCAAGCCCCTCGGCAATGCCGCGCGAAACAATGTCGGTGGTGGCGCCCGGCCCGAAAGGCACGACCAGTTTGACGGGTCGATTCGGAAAATCTTGCGCCAGCGCTACAGCGGACAACAGCGCCATCAGCACCATGCCGGTGCGCCGGGTGGCCCATGAAATCAAAGAGAGAATGTTCATGATGAAGGTGTTTCCTCAGTTGACGGCCAACCCGCTTTAAAAACTGCATTGTGCTCACCCAGTACCGGCGGTGCCGTGACCTGCAAGGCGCGTTCGCCATCAAACGACACCGGTGAGCGCACGGTGCGAAAGTTGCCCATGGTGGGGTGCTGCGTCTCCACAAACAATTGCAGGTGCTGCGCCTGCGGATCGTTAGGCACTTCAGCCGTGGTGTACATAGGCGAATGCGGCACGTCTTGGGCCAGCAGGCGCGCACACCAATCGGCGCGCGTGCGCCCGCAGAAGATGCCGCCCAGCACGTGCATCAGTGCTTCTTGATTCTCAATGCGGCCTTCGCGCGTGGCGAATCGCGGGTCTTCAAAAATATCGCTGCGCTCCATCGCCGTGGCCAGGCCTTGCCAAAACTTTGGCGGCGAGGACATGTGCAGCGCAATCCACTTGTCGTCCGCGCACTTGAGCACATAGGACTGCGATACGCTAGGGCGGCTGAACGGCCCCATGACCTCGTTGGCAGAAAACAGATGTGTGAACGCATCGAGGTTGAAGTGCGTCATGGCCTCCAACATAGACACCTCGACCTTGCGGCCCACGCCGGTGCTGTGGCGCTCATGAAGCGCACCCAGGATGCCGTAGGCGGCGTAAAAACCAGTCAAAGAATCGGCCAGCGCCGGGCCGGTGACGCGGGGGTTGTCTGGGTTCACCAGCAGGCCCAGAAAGGCGCTGGCCGCTTGGGCCACCGTGTCGTAGCTGGGGCGTTGCGCGTAAGGGCCATCGGGACCAAAACCGCTGATGGCGCAGTAAATTAGCTTGGGGTTGAGCTTGCGCAACCGCTCTTCACCCGCACCGATTTGCTCGGCCACGCCGGGGCGAAAGTTCTGGATGTAAACATCGGCACCACGAATGAGCTCATCAAACGCTTCCAGGTCTTTGGCTTGCTTGGTGTTGAGCGTGATGCTGCGCTTATTGCGGTTGTAGGTTTGGAAATGTGGGCTGTACAGGCCACCCTTAAAAGCACGAAACGGGTCACCCGTCTCGGGCAATTCCACCTTCACCACGTCCGCCCCCAAGTCGGCCAGCAGCATGGACGCCGCCGGGCCGGTGATGAAGGTGCCGTGCTCTACCACGCGCACGTCTTTGAGAACTTGGGCCATGGCTTGGGTGATCCTTAAGCTTTGGGCGTAAAGCCTGCAGGCAGCTCGCCGGTGTAAGTCTGCTCACGCGTGGCTTGGTAAGACAGACCAAAACCAATCGGGTCGGTGAGCTCTTCGTTCAGATGCGCAATCAGGCTGGCGGTGCGCGCCAACATGGGCACACCTTTGAGCGCATTCACGGGGAAGCCCACGCCCAAGAGAACCGCAGGAATGGCCGCAGAGACATTGAGCTTGAGGTCTTTGCCCACGATCTCGGGGATGACGGATTCAATGATGGTGGCAATCTCCACATAGCGCTGGCCACCGCCTGCCTCTCTCGACACTTTGAACAGCGCGTCCACACGCGGGTCGCGTGACTTGTGCTCGGGGTGGCCATACCCCGCGATAGGCAAGCGGTTGGCGCGGCGCGCAGCCACCACCACACGGGCCGCAGCCTTCAAATCACCACCGTGGTTTTTAGCTTCAGCTTCTACCTCAAGGAACAAACGCCCTGCGGTTTCTGATGCGCCCAAGATGACCGAGCCCGAACCCAACAAACCCGCCGCCACTGCGCCCTGCATTGCATCGGGCGCAGCCGCCAGCGTCATGCGCGCGGCCTGCACACTGGGCACCAGGCCGTGCTCTGCAATAGCCACCAATGTGGAGTTGAGCACGGCACTGGTGGCCGCGTCCGCACGACGGCCCGTGACCAACAAAAAGAAGTAGTCACCAAAGTTGATGTGACCAATCAAGTCCTGCGCCAGATCGGCCCCACGAACGACGATGGTGTGTTCGTTGGACGTGCAGATAGCGGTATGGGGGGCGGTGGCTTTGCCGATTTTCATAATTTCTTTCAGGCTTTCGGAACGAGCTTGAAGTCGTAATGGCAGGTGTGATACGTCTTGTCCATCACTCGACCGTCGGGCGCAACACCCGGCGCGTGCTTGGCGAAGTCAACGACCAAGCTGTTGCGCACACCGAACACTACGTCGGAATCAATGTAGGGGCTGTCGGACACGAACAGGTGGGTGATCAGGCTCTCGTGATTCGGCGATTGGAGCCAGGTGTGCATGTGGCCGGGGCGGTTGGGGTGACGCCCCAGGCGGTGCAGCATATTTCCCACCGGGCCGTCGTTGGGCACGGGGTAAAACGTGGGGCGGATGGACCAAAAGCGGTAGTAACCATCAGCATCGGTATGAAAGCGTGCACGCAAGGCCATGGGCGCATCCGGGCCTTTTTGCAAGTCGTAAAAGCCTTCGGCGTCACCCGACCAGACATCGAGCTGGCAGTTGGCAATGGGTTTGCCCACGGTGTCAGTCACGCGGCCATGGTAGTAGGTGGGCTCACCAGGTTGACCAATGCTGAGGTCTGAACCTAAGGCCAACTCAGGCGCTCCTTCCCAGAAGAAGGGGCCGAGCACGGTGGCCTCGGTGGGGCGGTCTGCACCGGCCTCGGGTTTGAAGGCCGCAGCGGCCTTGGCCTGCTCGATGGCGACCACCAGCATGGAGATGCCCAGGGTGTCCGACAGCAAGATGAACTCTTGACGTTTCTCATCGCACATCTGGCCAGCTGCTGTGAGGAACTGGATGCCAGCCATCCACTCATCGGGTGTGAGCTGCACGTCTTGCACAAAGGCGTGGGCGTGTTTGATGAGCGAGGTCATCACTTCTTTGAGGCGAGGTTCTTTGCAGTCAGCCATGCGGGCGATGACGGCTTGGGCGAGGTCTTGGGCTTCGAGTTGCATGTTGTGTCTCCTGGTGAGGTTTCTGTTTAGTTTGGCATCACGCCATCAAACGCATTTTGGAACAACTGACGCAAAGCCACACGCTCCAGCGGGCGAGGATTGGCGTATTGGTTTTGCATTGCAATGTCGCAGGCTTTGTCCAGGTCTTCGGCTTTCATGCCGAGGTCTTTGAGCGCCACTGGAGCGCCGTTATTTTTGGCCAAAGCATAAACGGCTTGCGCGGCGCTTATCGTCGTGCTGTTGGCCGATGAATCAACGCCCAAGGCCTTGGCGATGCGCTGCATGGCGTGGGGCGCTGCGGCGGCGTTGTAGGCCAGCGCGTGCGGCAGCACCACGGTGTGGGTTTCGGCGTGCGGCAGGTTGAAGCTGCCGCCCAGGGTGTGGCACAGCTTGTGGTGCAGCGCCATGCCCGCATTGCCCAGCACGATGCCGCACAGCCAGGCACCGTAGAGGGCGTCGCTTCGGGCTTGGAGGTTGGTGGCATCGGTGTGGATGACTGGCAGTGCACGACCGAGTGCGCTGATGCCTTCGACGGCCATCAAATCCATGATGGGGTTGCTGTCCACCGCGTACAGGCCTTCGGCCGCGTGGGCGATGGCGTTGATGCCGCTGGTCACACTCAGGCCCACGGGCAAGGTGAGTGTGAGTTCGGGGTCATAGATGACTGTGCGCGGCAGGATGCGCGGGTCTTTACCGGTCTTCTTCATCCCCGCTTCGGTGATGCCGTAAATCGTCGTCATTTCCGAGCCTGCGTAAGTGGTGGGGATGGCGAGGATGGGCAGGCCAGAGTCGAGCGCGATGGCTTTGCCCAAACCAGTGGTGGAGCCGCCGCCGATAGCCACGGCGCAGTCCGCGCCCAGCTTGTGCGCCAGCTCGCGCGCCTCACGCGCCGTCTCAATCGGCACATGCATGACCGCACGCGGGAAGATGCCTGCGGCACGGGGGCCGAGCAGGTCGGCAATGCGCTGCGCTTGGTCGGCTTGCTCGGGTGTGGAGAGCACCAGGGCGCGCTTGGCACCCATCAGCTCGATCTCGCGGCCCAAGTGCTGCAGCGCGCCCTGGCCAAACACGACACGACCTGCTTGGCCGTGGTACACAAAGTTTTTGAGAGTGTCAGTCATAGGAAATCCGTTGCTACGCCCGCGCTACGCTCCACCGCACGAATAATGGCGGCGTAGTCCAGAGCCGCATCGCCTTGTGCAATGGCGGTGTGCATGAGTTGCTGCGTCAGCGCGGTTTGCGGCAGGGCGACGTGGTGACTGGCTGCTGCAGCGGTGATCAAGTCCAGGTCTTTGAGCATCTGTGGCACGGTGAAGGTGGGGGTGAAGTCGCGCTCGGCCAACTGCACGCCTTTGGCCTTGACGATGGGCGAGGCCACGGCGCTGGCGCTCAGCACGGCCCACATGTCGTGCCAGTCCAAGCCACCTGCGCGGCCCAGTGTGAGACCCTCGGCCAGCATCGCGCTGGTCTGCGCGATCATCAGGTTGACGACGAGCTTCATCAAGCGGGCTTGCTCCGCGTCACCCAGGTAAAACTGGTTCACGCCCAGGCATTTCAAGAGCGGCAGCGCGGCGTCATAGGCCAAACGCGGGCCAGAGGCCATGACGGTGAGCTGCGCAACTTCGGCCATGTGGTTGTTGCCGGATACGGTGCAGCGCAGGTACTCGATGCCCGCTTCATGGCATTGGTCGGCCACCTGGCTAGAGACGGTGGGCGACACGGTGCTGGTGTCGATAAAGATCGCACCACGCCGCGCGGTGTCCACTACTTGCGCGGCCACCTCCAACAAGGCAGCGTCATCGGGCAAGGACGAAAAAATAAAGTCGGCGGCGGCCAACTCGGCGCTCACGGCGCTTAAATCATCTGCAACCGACAGGCCGCGCTCATAGGCAAGCAACTGACGCGCCGTGCTGGGGTCGCTCACGCTGATGGCGTGGCCTGCAGCCTTAAGGTGCGTGGCCATGGGCAGACCCATTTTGCCCATGCCCATGAAATGAATGTGTGAACTCATTGGGCTTTGAGGTTGGCCGCTTTTGCGATGCGCGCGGCCGTGTCCATCTCGGTCTTGATGTAGGCGTTAAAAGCCTCAGGGCTCATGGGGAAAGGGTCAGCCCCGAGCTTGGCCAAACGCTCTTTGATCTCGGGACTGGCCAGCGCTTTGAGCGCCTCGTCATGCAGCTTTTTAATGAGGGCGGGTGGCGTGGCGCTGGGCGCGATCATGCCGACCCACAGGGTGTAGTCCGAGCCCGGCACACCGGCCTCGATGCTGGTGGGCACTTGGGGCAAGGTGGCTGCGCGGGCCTTGGTGCTGACCGAGAGCGCTTGCAGTTTGCCGTCTTTGATGAGCGGCAGGGCCGAGGCCAGCGGTGCAAAGAACCAGTCGTTGGAGCCGCCGATGACGTTGCTCATCGCATCTGGCGTGCCTTTGTAGGGCACGTGCAACGCATCGATGCCCGTCTGCATACGGAAGATTTCGGCGTTCATGTGCGTGCCGCTGCCCACACCGGCTGAGGCGTAGTTGAAGGTGCCGGGCTTGGCTTTGACCGCAGCCACCAAGTCGGCCTGCGTCTTCCAGCCCTTTGCTGGGTTGACCACCAGCACATTGGGCACGGCGGCCAGGGTGGTGATGCCGGTGAGGTCTTTGAGCGTGTCGTAGCCGGGATTGGGGTAGAGCGCGGGGTTCAGCGCGTGGCCGGATGAGTGCACCAAGAGCGTGTAGCCATCGGGCTCACTGCGCGCCACCAGGGCTGCGGCAATGGTGCCGCCCGCGCCGAGCTTGTTCTCGATCACGATGGGCTGGCCCATGCTCTTGCCCATGGCGTCGCCCACGGTGCGGGCCACGATGTCGGTGGCGCTGCCCGCGCTGAAGGGCACAATAAACTTGATGGGCTTGCTGGGGTAGCCTTGGGCCAGGACTGCACCAGATACGAGCAAAGCGGCAGACAGTAAATAGCGTTTCATGATTGTTTTCCTCATATTGAATTTGACAAACCCAGTGCGCGTGTGATCTTGGTACCCGAGGCCTGCAAGGCCACCAGCTTGGGGGCCAAGTCCACACCCAACATTTGCCCGTGGCGTTTCTTCCAACGCCCGGCCACCATCACGCTGTCGATATTGGCCAGCGAGGTCTGCATCACCACGCTGCTGACCGCGTCATGCACGGGCTGCATGTTGAGGTCGCTCGCGCGGATCAGCACCATGTCGGCCTGCTTGCCCACCGCCAGCGAGCCGATGCGGTGTTGCTGGCCCAGCATCTTCGCGCCCTCGATGGTGACCCAAGACAAGGCTTGTCGTGTGGTGACCGTGGAAGTGGACGGGATGCTGCCATGCGCCTCGCGGTGCGCCACGTTGTCCAGGCTGCGCTGGATGCCCAGGGCAATGCGCGCCTGGCTCAGCATGTCGCCGCTCATCACGCTTTCCAGGTCCACGCCCAATGAGGGCGCATGGCCCAGGGCCAGCAAGCGACCAGTGATGGGGTGGCCGTGGCCTTGCGACATTTCGCTCTCAGCGGCGGCAGAAAAGCTCATACCTAAGCCGCAAAATCGCTTAAGCTGCGCGTCAGTCAAAGCATGGCCATGCACGATGTTGACGTGCGGCCCTAGCAGACCTTCGGCCTCCAGCGCCTCCCAGCCCTCGGGCGTGCGCGCTGGCCCGCCACCTTGGTGCAGCGAGGCGATGATGCCCAGCTCTTTGGCCATGCGGAAATCGTGCAGAGCGACATCCAGCGTCGAGTAATGCGGGCCCAGCACGGCGGCGTGCACGCGCAGCAGCTCAGCGCCTTGGTGTTTAGCCAGCAAGCGCTCGATCTCGGCACGCGGATGCGGCACTTCCCAGAACGGTCGCTCACCCGGCTTGGGGTCGGGCTTGGGCGTGCCATGAAAAAACTCGGCACGGATGCCGGATTCCAGCAAGCCATTAATCGCCGCGTCGTTGTGCTCGGGCGTGCGGTTGTTGTGGCACCAATCTGCCAGCGTGGTGGTGCCGCAGTTGATCTGATTGAGCGCGCCCATCAGGGTGGCGATGTGCAGGTCTTGCGGCTCGAACACGGTGGCCAGCCCGGCGTGCATGTTCTTGAAGTACTCCAGCAGCGTCCAGTTGGCCGCCACGCCCCGCAGCGCGGTCTGCCAAGTGTGCATGTGGGCGTTGATGAGGCCGGGGATGAGGATGCAGCCAGCGCCCTCCACCACCTGCGCGTCGTCCACCTGCAAGTTGGGTGCAATGGCGGTGATGGTGTCGCCGGTGACCAGCACATCGGCGCAAGGCAGGTCGCCCTGCGCGTCCATGGTGATAACGCTGGCGCCGCGAATGAGGGTACGGGTCATAGTTTTATTGCGACTGCAAGCCGTCGTCGATGACCTTGTTTTCGGACACCAGCTTCAAGCCCGCATCGGCAGCGGTTTCTTGCAAGAGGATGGCGAAATCAACGTCGTCATGACCGTGGCCCACCATGCGCGCCACGCTCTCACGCGTAGCTGCTGCGGCAGGCATGGGCACGCCATAAGTCTTGGCGGCGGCCATGCCTAGGTCCATGTCCTTGAGCAAGAGCTTAGGTGTGAAGGTGACGTTCTCAAACGTCAAGTTGGTGAGCACCGGGGTTTTATAGCGCGTGTACATGGAGCCCAGCACCGAGTCGTTGATGCTCTCCAAAAATACATGGCGCGGGATGCCCGCTTTTTCGGCCAGCACGGTGATCTCGCACAGGTTTTGGATGATGACGCCAAACATGGTGTTGTGCGCGATCTTCCAGACCCGCGCCAACTCGCCCTCGCCCACCCACATCACTTTGCGGGCCATGGCCTGCAAGTAGGGCTCGACCGAGGTGTACAAATCTTTCGGGCCAGATGACACCATGAGCAGCTTACCTGCCTTGGCCACCTTGGCATTGCCCGAGACAGGGGTGCACAAGTAGGCCACGCCCATGGCTTCGAGCTGCGCGCGAATTTCTGTCGATCCTTCTTGCGAGATGGATGAGCTATCGACGACCACCTTGGGCAAGGTCTTGCCCGTGACCAAACCACCCGCACCAAACAACACTTCTTTCAAGTCGTCAGTGGTGGACACCATGGTGAACACGGCGTGGCAGCTCGCCAAGTCGAGTTTGCTGGCGGCGATGCTCGCGCCGTATTCCTTCAAAGGCTCGGCCTTGGAGGCCGTGCGGTTCCACACGCTCACCGGGTGCCCGGCCTTGAGCAAGCGTTTCACCATGGCCTCACCCATGCGACCCAAACCTATCCATCCAATGCTGTTTGTCATATTCTCAACTTTCTGATTAAAAATGTATGTGGCGCCCCTCGCAGGGGCAGGAATTCTGTGAGCGGTTAATCCACCTTCGCCCCGGTCTGTTGCACCACCCCAGCCCACTTCTTGGCCTCAGCTGCCAAGTAAGCGTCCAAAGTGGGCCGATCCATACGAATAGCTTCGAGCGATTGGGCGGCAAAGCCTTCGTTGATGGATTTGTTTTGCAGAATTTTGTTCACCTCGGCGTTGACACGGTCCAGCACATCAGTGGGTGTGGCGGCAGGGGCCAACATCGCAAACCAGGTGTTGGCCTCAAAGCCGGGGTAACCCAACTCAGCCACCGTGGGCACGTTGGGCAGCGCGCCGCTGCGCTTGGCGCTGGTCACGGCCAACGGGCGCACCCGACCTGCTTTAGCCAACTGCACCACGGGTGGAATGGAGGTGGAGCCCACCATGACCTGGCCGCTGACCACCGCATTGGCGGCGGCGGCAGGCGAGTAAGGTACATGCTGAATCTCGACCTTGGCCAAGTTGCGAAAGAACAGCTCCGCGCCCAAGTGCGTGGTGGTGCCGTTGCCTGACGAGGCATAGCTCAAAGACTCGGTCTTGGCCAGCGCCAACAGCTCTTTCATGTCATTGGCTTTGACGGAAGGGTGCACGTAAATGATGTTGGGCGACACCGCACCCATGGCCACACCCGTCAGCTCTTTGCCCACCTCGTACCCCGCCTTGCTGTAAAGCGAGGGGTTCACCGAGTAGGCCACGCTGTGCATCAAAAAGGTGTAACCATCTGCCGCAGAACGCGCCACGGCCTGCGTGCCGATATTACCGCCCGCACCGGGCCGGTTTTCAATCACCACCGGCTGACCCAGTGCTTCGCTCAAAGGTTGCGACAGGGCACGCGCCACGATATCGGTCGAGCTACCGGGAGGAAAGGCGACGATGATTTTGATGGGTTTTTCGGGGAAGGCAGCCTGCGCCAATGTTGACAAAGCGCCCGCCAAAACCCAGGCAAAAACCGTCAGGAATTTAATGAAACGCATAGCAGCCACCTTTGGAAAAAGACAATCCCGCATCCTAATCCAAGAGCCGCGCTGACGGGCTCACAACCTACTAGCGAATACCCTAGGTCAGCCGCCGTCAGACCGCAATCGGCAACCCCACCAACCGCTCCAGCTCGGCATGCTCCAAGCCATCGACCTTGTCAATCAACTTCAGGCCGTTCGGCGTGCAGTCCAGCGTTGCCAACTCCGAGTAAATGCGTTTGACGCAAGCAATGCCAGTGAGCGGGTAAGTGCACTGTGGCACCACCTTGCTTTGCCCCTGCTTGGTGAGCAAGTCCATCATCACCCACGTTTGCTTGGCCCCCACCGCCAAGTCCATCGCCCCGCCCACAGCGGGAATGGCGTCTTGCTCACCCGTGTGCCAGTTGGCCAAGTCGCCTGTGGCGGAGACTTGAAACGCGCCCAGCACGCAGATGTCCAGATGGCCACCGCGCATCATGGCAAAGCTGTCGGTGTGGTGAAAGAACGAGCCGCCTTTGAGCAGCGTGACGGGCTGCTTGCCAGCGTTGATGAGGTCGTAGTCTTCTTCGCCCGGTGCGGGGGCCGGGCCCATGCCCAAAATGCCGTTTTCGCTGTGCAGCAGCACCTCGCGGTCAGACGGGATGTGGTTGGCCACCAGCGTGGGCATGCCGATGCCAAGGTTGACCACCGCGCCCTCGGGGATGTCTTGTGCCACTCGGGCGGCGAGCTGGTCTTTGGTGCGTTTGGTGTAGCTCATTTCACGCTGCTTTCTTGAAGCCACCGGCCTGTGTGGCCTGGCGTTTGATTTTGACGATTTTGCTCACGAACAGGGCCGGGGTGACCACGCTCTCTGGGTCCAGCGCGCCAAGCTCCACGATTTCATGCACTGTGGCGATGGTGGTCTTGCAGGCCATGGCCATGGTGGGGCCAAAGTTGCGCGCGGTCATGCGGTAAGTCAAGTTGCCCCAGCGGTCGCCCTGCTCGGCTTTGATGAGGGCCACGTCGCCATAAATTGGCATCTCCAGCACGTAATTTTTGCCGTTGATCTGGCGGGTTTCTTTGGGCGTACCGTCGCTGTTTTTGGCCAGCTCGGTGCCGTAACCGGTGGGCGAGAAGAACGCGCCCACGCCTGCGCCAGCTGCGCGGATGCGCTCTGACAGATTGCCCTGCGGCACCAGCTCCAGTGCCAACTTGCCGCTGCGGTACAGGCCGTCAAACACGTGGCTGTCGGCCTGGCGCGGGAAGCTGCAAATGATCTTGCGCACGCGCCCGGTTTTGAGCAGCGCGGCCAGCCCGGTCTCGCCATTGCCCGCGTTGTTGTTGACGATGGTGAGGTCTTTGGCCCCCTGGTCGATCAAGCCGTCAATCAGCTCGTTAGGGATACCAGCGGTGCCAAATCCGCCGATCATGATGGTGGCGCCGTCCTGAATGCTGGCCAGGGCGTCGGCGACGGAAGAAGATATTTTGTTAATCATGCTTGGGCTCACTCGAAGAGATAAGAGTGCAAAGTGTATGCGGATTTTCGCCCTTCCCAAGCGAGACAAACCTGATCTCGCTTATGCTCACCGCCATGTTATTTCAACCCTCCCAAGCCGATGTGCGCCGATTTTTTTGTACTGCTTTCGCCAAGGCCCGCGCGGGCCAAGCGATGGAGGCCATAGAGGTCATCGCCAGCCAGTGGATGGACGAGCACCCCGAATACCACGCCGATTTTGCCAACCTGGATCAGGCGTTGGCCCAGTTGCAGGAAGCCCCGACGGATCAAACCAACCCGTTTTTGCACCTCTCCATGCACCTGTCCATCACCGAGCAGTGCAGCATTGACCAGCCGCGCGGCATCCGCCAAGCGGTGGAGTTGCTGACCGCGCGACGGGATTCGCTGCACGATGCACACCATGAAACCATGGAATGCCTGGGCAAGATGCTATGGGAAAGCCAGCGCGCGGGTCGCCCGCCCGATGGCGACGCCTACATCGCCTGCGTGCAGCGGCAGGCGACGCGGGATTGAGTCGGAGCTAACAGCTCTCAGACGCAAAAAAGCCACTCAATGAGTGGCTTTTTTGTGAGCGTTAAGAGCTTAGTGCGCTGCGGAGTGCACGCGTGATTGCGGCACAGTCTTCAATTCACCCTGCTGAGCGCTGATGTATTTGGCCATTTCCTTGAGTTCGGCATTGGAGAACTGCTTGGCCATGCCGCCCATGATGCCGTTGCTGCGGCCCCAAGTGGCGTGGCCTTCGGATTTATAGGCCTTGAGAGCCACAAAGAGGTAATCCGCATGCTGACCTGCAATCTTGGGGTAGCTCGGGTCAATCGGTTTGCTGAAGTTGTCGCCGTGGCAAGCGACGCAAGTTCCTTTTTTCAGCAGCTCGGCAACTTTGGCAGACGGCTCGGTGGCCTTCGCGGGGGCTGCGCTCTCGACCTTGCCATGGCCTTCATAGTAGGCACCCAGATCGGCCATGTCTTGATCAGTCAACGAGTCGGCAATGGCACGCATGGTGGGGTGCTTGCGCTCGCCCTTTTTATAAGCGCCCAGGGCCGAGACGATGTATTTGGCGCCTTGGCCAGAGATCATCGGCACTTTGTGCACTTCGGGGAAGCTGGCTTGGTAGCCAGGGATGCCGTGGCAGCCAATGCACATGGCGATTTTTTTCTGACCCGCATGGGCGTCACCCTTGACTTCTTGAGCATGGGCGGAAAAGGTCGAAGCGGCAGCGAGGACCAGAGGGAGTAGCGTCAGCAACAGTTTGTTCATTTTGCGAGGACAATCAGCCGGTATTTGGTTCAATTCAACCGCTGATTATATCTAGCCCCCTGAGCCTTTTAGCGTCTCCCTTCAATCCACCGCGCCGCACCATGAAATTTCACGGAACTCAAACCTACGTCGCCACCCAAGACCTGATGCTGTCGGTCAACGCCGCAATCACCCTCAAGCGCCCCCTGCTCGTCAAGGGCGAGCCTGGCACTGGCAAAACCATGCTGGCCGAGGAAGTGTCCCAAGCGCTGAATCTGCCGCTCTTGCAGTGGCACATCAAGTCCACCACCAAGGCCCAGCAAGGCCTGTATGAATACGACGCCGTGAGCCGCCTGCGTGACTCGCAGCTCTCAGATGTGGACGGCGGCGAGCGCGTCAAGGACATCCACAACTACATCGTCAAAGGCGTGCTGTGGCAGGCCTTCACCGCCGATCAGCCCGTGGCGCTGCTGATTGACGAAATCGACAAAGCCGACATCGAGTTCCCCAACGACTTGCTGCGCGAGATCGACCGCATGGAGTTCTACTGCTACGAAACCCGCGAGCTCATCAAGGCCAAGCACCGCCCGCTGGTCTTCATCACCTCCAACAACGAAAAAGAACTGCCCGACGCTTTTTTGCGCCGCTGCTTCTTCCACTACATCAAGTTCCCCGATGCGACCACCATGACGCAGATCGTGGATGTGCACTTCCCCGGCCTGAAAAAAGAGCTGCTCACCGCCGCCATGAAAACCTTCTTCGACGTGCGCAACCTGCCGGGCCTGAAGAAAAAGCCCTCCACCAGCGAGCTGCTGGACTGGCTCAAACTGCTGGTGGCCGAAGACATCTCCCTGGCCGCCCTGCACAGCCAGGACGACAAAGTGGCCGTGCCGCCGCTGGTGGGTGCCCTGCTCAAGAACGAGCAGGACGTGACCCTGTTTGAAAAGCTGGTGTTCATGAATCAGCGCAACAGATAACCCAAAAGGAACACCATGGACAAAAATTTACTCATCGAAGGCCTGTCCGACGCCATCGGCTTTGTCGGCGGCGCGCTGCTGGGCTTTTGGGTTGGTCGCCTGCTGGGCCTGGACATTTTTTCTGAAGGCTACGGCAACGCCAGTATTTTTGGCATTGTGTTAGTGGGTCTGGGCGGCGGCTTAGGCTTGCAACTGGCACGCCGCTGGCGGCGTGCCAGCAAAGAAAAAAACGAGGAGTAAGGAATCCATATGACCTTCGTCTCACCGCTCACCCTGTCACAGCGCGGAGTGCAACTCGTCCCCCTAGGTCTGGAACACGAGGAAGGCCTGAAAACCGCCGCCGCTGACGGTACGCTGTGGCAATTGCGCGTGACCTCCGTGCCTGCACCGGACGAGACCCGCAGCTATATCGAAACTGCCTTGCAAGCCCGTGCCGAGGGCCACCGCTTTGCCTTCGCCGTGGTGGACGAATTCAGCGGCAAGATTCTGGGCAGCACCAGCTACCACGACATCCTGCCTGCGGTTAAACGTGTGGAGATTGGCTATACCTGGTACGCCAAAAGCGTGCAGCGCAGCCACATCAACACCACCTGCAAACTACTGATGCTGAGCCACGCCTTCGACACTTTAGGTTGCCACGTGGTGGGCTGGCGCACCGACAACTTCAACTTCGCCTCTCAAGCAGCCATTGAGCGACTGGGTGCAAAAAAAGACGGTGTGATTCGCGGCCACGCCCTGCGCCGTGACGGCACCATCCGCGACACCGTGATGTACAGCGTGACGCGGGGCGAATGGCCAGAGGTGCGGGCGCATCTGCTGTATTCGCGGGACAAGCCGCGCAGTTAGGGAGTTCACATGCTCATCGACTTCTTCTACACCCTGCGCTCCGCCAAACTCCCCGTTTCGGTCAAGGAGTATTTAACGCTGCTCGAAGCTTTGAAAGAAGGCGTGGTCGGCCCCAAGATGCCCGCGCCTGAGAGCGGGGCCGAACCCACCGGCTACAAGATTGACGACTTCTACTACCTCAGCCGCACCACGCTGGTGAAGGACGAAAAACACTACGACAAGTTTGATCGTGCCTTCGCCGCCTACTTCAAAGGCGTGGAGATGTTGACCGACTTCACCCAGGACATCCCGCTGGATTGGCTGCGTAAAAATCTGGAGCTCAACCTGAGCCCCGAGGAGCGCGCCAAGATCGAGAAGATGGGTTGGGACGAGCTGATGGAGACGCTCAAGAAACGCTTTGAAGAACAAAAAGAACGCCACGAAGGCGGCAGCAAGTGGATTGGCACCGGCGGCACATCACCCTTTGGGGCCAACGGCTACAACCCGCAAGGCATACGCATTGGCCAAGAGAAAGGCCGGAACAAGAGCGCGGTGAAAGTGTGGGATCAGCGCGTCTACAAAGACTACGACGACACGCAAGAGCTGGGCACGCGCAACATCAAGGTGGCGCTGCGCCGCCTGCGCAAGTTCGCCCGTGAAGGGCATGAGGACGAGCTTGACCTGGACGACACCATCCGCTCCACCGCGGCCAACGCGGGTTTTCTCGACATCAAAATGCGGCCCGAGCGCCACAACAACGTCAAAGTACTGCTGCTCATGGACGTGGGCGGCACCATGGACGAGCACATCACCCGAGTGGAAGAGCTCTTCAGCGCCGCCAAGTCCGAGTTCAAGCACATCGAGTTCTACTACTTCCACAACTGCGTCTATGACTTCATGTGGAAGAACAACCGCCGCCGCTTTGCCGAAAAATTCGCCACCTGGGACATCCTGCGCAAGTACAACAAAGACTACAAACTGATCTTTGTCGGCGACGCCACCATGAGCCCCTATGAGATTTTGCAACCCGGTGGCAGCGTGGAATACAACAACGAAGAAGCCGGGGTCGAATGGCTGCAACGCCTGACCACCACCTTCCCCAAATTCGTCTGGATCAACCCCGAGCCGCAAGGCGTGTGGCACTACCGCCAAAGCATCGCTGTCATCCAACAACTCATGAACCAGCGCATGTTCCCGCTCACGCTCAAAGGGCTAGAAGAGGCCATGCGCTTGCTAACTAAGTGAAAACCTCCACCAAAAGAGACCTCACTTTCGCACACCTCGCGCCCACTGCGATTTAACGTCAAACTCAGGCCGTCTTTGCCTGACACAATGGTCACTGCATTGGTTCCCCTATGCTTGGCTCGATGACGCCAACGTCCGAAGTAGGCATAGATTTTTTGTGAAGGAGACCTCTCTGTGCAAGCCCTAAAAGCCATTCAACTCGTGCGCTACTTCATGTTTGCGGCGTTCCTTGCCGTCGGCATCCAAGCCATTCCAGCCCATGCGCAGGCCAAAGTTGTTCAAACACCGTACCAAAACCCCAAAGCACTGGTAGACATCTACCTTGATGACCCGCAAAAACTCGGTTCAGCCCTCTATTGGCTTCGTGGACTCATCAACCCGCTGACCGAAGCCCCTTACAGCATGTTCCAAGAGGATATGAGCATCATCGTGCTAATGCATGGAACCGAAATCGTGACGCTTGCACGAAAAAATGAGGCTCGTTACGAGGAAGTCGTTCAGCGGATGCGCTACTACGCCAACATGGGCGTCAAGTTCAAGGTCTGCGGTCTGGCTTTACAGGATTTTCAGTACTCACCGCAGGAGATGCAGGATTTTGTGGAAGTGACACCATCTGCGATCACCGAGCTCATGCATTGGCAGAACCAGGGCTACGCGCTGATCACAGCCACCGTGCAAGAGAAAAAGTTTTCAAACGAATCGATCCGTTGACGGCGAGTGGGCCAATCCTGGGCTGACGTACCATGCTCGCAAATTACAATCCAATGTTCTCCTCGTAGTTCAATGGATAGAACGGATGCCTCCTAAGCGTCAGATACAGGTTCGATTCCTGTCGAGGGGACCATGCAACGAAAACCCTAATTGGAGTTCAAGACCATGATCCTTTTTTCAGTGCAACGCTTCCTTCGTCTAGGTTTTGCCCTCACCAGCCTCACAGGCCTCGCCCTATCGGCCACCGCCGCCGAAGGCGACTATCCCGCCAAACCCATCTCCATCGTGGTTGCCTACGCCCCCGGCGGCCAAGGCGACACCTTTGCGCGGCTGGTCAGCGAACGCTTGGCCCTTGCCTACAAGCAGTCGGTGGTGGTGGACAACAAGCCCGGCGTTTCGGGCACGGTGGGCACGCGCCTGGCGGTGAAGTCGCGCAACGATGGCTACACCTTGCTGCTGGGGCAAACCGGCGAGATGGTGGTGAACCGCGTCATCATGAAGGACTTGGGATACGACCCACTCAAAGACCTGATCCCCGTGGTGATGATTGGCAACGCGCCGCTGGTCTTGCTGGCCTCTGCCAGTGCGCCGTACAACAGCCTGACCGAGCTGATTCAAATGGCACGTGCCAAACCGGGCAGCTTCAGCTACGGCTCAGTCGGTGCGGGCACGCCGGGGCATTTGTCTGCCGTGGCCTTGACCATGGGCACCAAGTTGGACATGACGCACATCCCCTACAAAGGCGTGGGGCCGCTGCTCACGGATTTGATGACCGATCGCATTCAACTCTTTTTCAGCAGTGCCTCAGCCGCTATGCCGCACATTAAGGGCGGCAAGCTCAAGGCGCTGGCGGTCACGTCACCGCAGCGCATGAAGTCGCTGCCGCAAGTGCCCACCGTGGCCGAGGGCACTTTGCCCGGCTTTAGCTACAGCCTGTGGGGTGGTTTGTTTGCACCAGCAGACACGCCAGCGGCCATCGTCCAGAGCTTGAACCGTGAAGTGAATGCCATCATGGCCTCCACCGAAATTCACAACCGCTTTGTGGCCGAAGACTTGGCCGTGCCGAAAAACACAGTCGCAGAATTTACCGAGTTCGTCCGCACCGAGGCCACCAAGTTCGAGAAGGTGGTGAAGGATGCCAACATCAAAATTGATTAAAAACACCATGAAACTCATCGTTATCCCCGGCGACGGCATTGGCCCTGAAACCATGCAAGTCGCAGTTGACGTGCTGCACGCAGTCAATCAAAAGTTTGACCTCGGTCTAATCATGGAACACGAGATCGCAGGCCATGACAGCTTGCAACAACGCGGTGCCACCGTCACCCCTGAGCTGCTGGCCAAGGTGCGCGCTGCCGATGGCCTGCTGCTTGGCCCCATGGCCACTTATGACTTCAAAGACGAAGCCAAGGGCGAGATCAACCCGTCCAAGTTCTTCCGCAAGAGCCTGGACTTGTTTGCCAACATTCGCCCAGCCCGAACCTACCCCGGCGTCGAAACGCTCACCGGGCCTTTCGATCTGGTCGTGGTGCGTGAAAACACCGAGGGCTTTTACGCCGACCGCAATGTGGAGTCTGGCAACAGCGAAATTTTGGTCACACCCGATGTCGCCATCTCGCTGCGCCGCATCACCCGCCATTGCTGCGAGCGCATTGCCCGCAGCGCCTTTGAGTTGGCTGCAATACGCCGCCAACACGTGACGCTGGTGCACAAAGCCAATGTGCTGCGCGTGACGGACGGCATCTTCCTGGACGAGTGCCACAAGGTGGCCAAAGAGTTCCCGCAGGTCACGGTGGACGACTTCATCGTGGACGCCATGATGGCCCACGTGGTGCGCGACCCGGCGCGCTTTGACGTGATCGTCTCGACCAATATGTTTGGCGATATCTTGTCTGACCTGACCGCCGAACTGTCGGGCAGCCTGGGCTTGGGTGGCTCACTCAACGCCGGGGCCGAGCATGCCATGGGCCAGGCCGCACATGGCTCTGCGCCCGACATCGCAGGCCAGAACAAAGCCAACCCTTTCTCGCAAGTCATCTCAGCCGCCATGCTGCTGACCTGGCACGGCCAGCGCCGCGCCCTGCCCGCTTACCTTGCTGCTGCTAAAGCCATTGAGCAGGCCATGGAAGCTACCATTGCCGCCGGTGAATGCACGCGCGATGTAGGTGGCAGCCTGGGCACGCGGGAGACGGGTGTGGCTTTGCTTAAGCGGCTTTAAAGCGGCTTTGAACCCTGACGACTTCAGGGTTTACTCCATCGTCACATTGGCTTCCTTGACGGTTTTGCCCCAGCGCGTCAAGTCTTGGCTGATCTGCAGCCGCATTTCAGCCGGTGTGAACAACATCGGCTCATAGCCCTCTTTGCGGATCGCAGCCTGCACTTCAGGCTCACGCATAACGGCGTTCAAAGCGGGCACCAGCTTGTCCATCACTGAGGCCGGCAAGCCGGGCGGGCCGACGATGCCAAACCAGATGCTGGCATCTAAACCCGCAAAGCCAGACTCGGCCAGCGTCGGCGTCTCGGCCAACAGCGTGCTGCGCTTGGCCGATGTCACGGCCAGCGGCATGATGCGACCGGCCTTGATGTGCGTGGCCGCAGCACCCAGCGACGAGAACAACACGGGTATGTGACCACCCAGCAGTTCGACCATGGCCGGTGCCCCGCCCTTGTAGGGCACGTGGGTGATGTTCACGCCCGCTGCCGCTTTGAACTGCTCACCCGCGAGGTGACCCACACCACCGATGCCCGATGTGCCGTAGCTCCAGGCTTCGGGTTTTTGCTTCATGAGTTCGATCAATTTTTTCAGATCAGTCGCGGGCGAATTAGTAGGCGTCACGATCACCGTACCGCCACCGCCCACCATCGAAATGGGCGTGAAATCGGTCAACGGGTTGTAGGCGGTCTTGCGCATATTGGGCACGATGGTCATCGGGCCCGAGTCGGTGATGTGCAGCGTGTAGCCGTCGGCCGGGGCACGGGCCAGAAGTTCCGCCGCGATCACGCCACCCGCGCCTGCACGGTAATCCATCACGATGGGCTGGCCGAGGATTTTGCTCAGGCGTTCTGCAATGGGCCGAATGAGGTTGTCAGCACCACCACCTGGTGCGTAGCCGACCACCATGCGTATCGGTTTGTCAGGGTAGTCGGCCCAGGCTGAAGCGGCGCTGAGGCCCAAAGCAATGAAGGGAAGCAGCAATCTTGCAAACTTAGGCATGTCGTGACTCCTTGTCGTTGTCGGTTTATTGCGTGGAAAACTATTGCGTAGAAAACACTTGACCCGGCTGTGGCAAACCCTTGACCTCAATTGCATTGCCGGAAGGGTCAAGCACCAGAAACACGGACTGCTCGCGCGGCGTGCCGATGAAGATCCGGGTCGGCGCCATGGCAAACGGTACCTGGGCTTGGCGCAACCGGTTGAGCATGCTGTCGTAGTCGCTGGGTTCAACAATCACACCGAAATGGCGCAGCGGGTAGTTGTCTTTGCCGATGTTCACAGACTGATGTGCCGCTTCAACTTCTGACAACTGCGCCACCAAGTGATGACCGAAGAACTCGAAATCAATCCGGTCGTCTTGCACCCGGGTTGCGGTGCAGCCCAACAGGTCGCGATAGAACGCGAGTGTCGATTCAATGTCCCGAATCGGGAAGGAGAAGTGAATCATTGCAAGCTTCATGAAACTGGCCCTTTCAAGTGAAACGTGAAAACATCATGGCGCACTGTGGGCGTTGGTAGGCGTTAACACAATCGCCCCTCGCGTCGTGCGCCCCTCCAGCAAGCGGTGCGCCTGGGCTGCCTCATGTAGCGGCAGGGTGGCTTCAATATCGAGTCGCAGGGTCGGATCCGCCAGCAATTCAAACACCTCCTCGCACATGGCCAGCAAGTCGATGCGTTTGGCGATGTAGCTGCGCAAGGTAGGGCGACACACCCACAGCGATTTGGCATGCAGCTCCTGCAGCGCAAACCCTTCTACTTGGCCCGAGGCCGTACCGAAATTCACCACCAGCCCTTTGGGTTCAAGGCAGGCCAGCGAACCCATGAAGGTGTCGCGCCCGACGGAGTCGTACACCACACTCACGCCTTCGCCTTGGGTGATGCGCTTAACCTCATCGACAAAATTGTGGGTCAAATAATTGATGACGAAGTCTGCGCCCAGTTCACGCGCGGTGCTCGCCTTGAGATCGCTGCCCACCGTCGCCACCACTCGCAAGCCCAGCCGCTTCGCCCATTGCACCAGGATCTGCCCCACGCCGCCCGCAGCGGCATGGATCAGCACCGTGTCGCCCGGCTTCAATGGCCTCATTTGCTTGAGCAGGTATTGCGCGGTCAGGGCGCGCACCAGACCCGCAGCGATGCGGACGTCGCTTAACGCAGCGGGCACTTTGACCGCACGTTCGGCCGACAAGGCCACATGGCTGGCATAGCTGCCCACACCGGCGTTGGTGTAGGTCACCCGGTCGCCGATCTGAAAGCCGACAACATCGCGCCCCACTTCGATGACCCGCCCCACCGCGTTGATACCGGGCACGAAAGGCGGTTCAGGGTTGTGTGCGTGCGGCTGTCCGGCACGCAAATAAATATCGACGAAGTTGACACCGATGGCCGTGTGCTCCAGCACCAGTTGATCGGCTTGTGCGGCCGGCATTGGTATGGTGCGCGGCTCAAGAACTTCTGGGCCGCCGAGGCGGGTGACAAATACGGCATAGGGAGATTGCATATAACGCTTGAAAATTTTTGACCTTAGCGGCCAGTGAAGTGTGGCCTGCGTTTTTCGGCGAATGCGCGCACGCCTTCAACGTAATCTTCGCTGCCATTGGCCGCATCGATGGCGGCCTGTGCTTGCGGTGAATGGTGTTGTTCCGGGTTTTGAAGAAATGCGTTCACACTGAGCTTGACGGCCTTCAGCGTCAGAGGGCCGTTGTCGGCTATCGCGTTGGTCAGCTCTTGCACCGCTGCGTCGAGCTGGGCGGCGGGCACCACGCGGCTGACAAACCCCATGCGCAGTGCTTCTTGTGCATCGAAGATTCGCGCTGAGTAGAAAATATCGTAGGTGTTTTGCACGCCGATCAATGCGATAAAGCGACGCACACCCGCTTGGTCATAGCCCAGGCTGAGCCGCCCTGCTGGCATGCGAAAGCGCGCATCGTCCGCACAGATACGGATGTCACAGCCTGCCGCCAAACCCAAGCCACCGCCCATACAAATGCCCCGGATTTTGGCGATGGTCGGCTTGCTGGCCAGCGTTGGCGCTAAGTAGGCGGCGTCAACCAGGTTTTTGTAATTCTGCTGGGCCAGAGCATCGGTGCGCTCAGCACCAAACTGAGAGATATCAGCGCCAGAAACAAAGGCCTTGTCGCCATCGCCCATCAAGACGATGGCGCGGATAGCCGGGTCGGCGTCAAGCTCTGCAATGCGCGTTGGCAGGTCTTGCCACATCTGTGTTGTCAGCGCGTTGAACTTGCTGGCATTGGAGAAAACAACATGGCCCACAGCACCGATCTGTTGCACAAAAATATTAGCCAATCACGGCCTCCTCGCGTAGGTTGGGTTGTCAAATTTCAATTCAATGTACCTCAAATAATTTATTGGCTATAGTGACCCGCTGTGTAAGCTGCTGAAACAATTCAACTGCCAAAAACATGAACACTACCCAAGTGCCTTGCGGAATTTTGTACGCCTTACTTCATGGAGGACTCCGAACTTTTCAGCGTGCACTAAGTGTTGTGCTCATTGGCTTAATGGTTTCGGCCACGTGTGCGCACGCCCAAAGCTATCCCGCCAAACCCATCCGTCTCATGGTGGGTTATGCGCCCGGCGGTTTGACGGATGGTGTGGCCCGCACCTTGGCACCCCGGTTGTCCGAGGTCTTTGGTCAAAAAGTCGTTGTTGAAAATCGGGGCGGTGGCGGCAGCAGTATCGGCACAGATGTAGTCGCCAAGGCGCAGGCTGACGGCTACACGCTGCTCATGGCCGACCAAGCGTTGATCAGCAACGCCAGCTTGTTCCAGAAGCTCCCTTACGACACCCTCAAAGACCTGCAGCCCGTCGCCTTAGTGGGTTCTGCCAGCTCAGTGATCGTCGTGCATCCATCGCTAGCGGTGCGCGACTTGAAAGCGCTCATCGCGTTGGCCAAAAGCAAGCCCGGCGCTCTGAACTACGCCTCGGGTGGGAACGGCACCTTGACCCATTTGGCCGGTGAATTGTTCAAGCAAGTGGCGGGGGTTGACATCATGCATGTGCCCTACAAAGGCGCAGGGCTCGCGGTGGTGGACTTGCTGGGTGGGCAGGTTCCCATGATGTTCAGCAGCATCGGCACTGTCGCACAACACATCAAATCGGGCAAAGTTTTTGCCTTGGCGGTCACGGGTGAAAGTCGCAGCTCTGTCCTGCCCGATGTACCCACCTTGGCGGAGCTAGGCCTTGCGTCGGCCACCGTGGTGGGTTACTGGGGCATGCTGGCCCCGGCGGGTACGCCGAGTGATGTGCTGGACAAGCTCAGTACCGCAGTGAACGCCACGGTGAAGCGCCCCGATATTTACCAACGTCTCGTCGATCAAGGTGTGGAGCCCACTGGTGGCAGCCCATCGAACTATGAAAAAATCTTGCGCACTGAAATCCCCAAATGGGCCGAGGTCATCAAGCGCGCCAACATCAAAATTGACTGAACCAAAACAAAGGAAGCCCCCGTGAGAATCACCGACATCCGTGAAATTGCCGTCCCCCTGAATTCATCCATCCGCAACGCTGTATTTGACTTCAGCGAGATGACCACCTCGGTTGTGGCCGTGGCCACAGACGTCATCCGCGATGGTCGGCCCGTGGTGGGGTTTGCATTCAACTCAACGGGCCGTTATGCCTGCGGCGCCCAGATGCGCGACCGCCTGATCCCGCGCATCATGAAGGCCGCACCCGAGACGCTGCTGAACGTGGCTGGCGATAACCTTGACCCAGAAAAAATACTCGCCTGCATGATGCAGCGCGAAAAACCCGGTGGCCACACCGAACGCTCTGTCGCTGTCGGCACCATCGAAGTTGCGGTTTGGGACGCTGTGGCCAAAATTCAAGAGCGCCCCTTGCACGCCGTGTTGGCCGACCTCTATAACGGCGGCCAGGTGCGCAAGGTGATCCCTTGCTATGTAGGCGGCGGCTGGTACGCGCCCAACAAAGGCATCCCCGAGTTGCAAGACGAGATTCGCAACCGGCTTGCGCAGGGCTACACCACGATGAAGATCAAGGTGGGCGGCGCTTCTGTGGCCGAAGACTTGGCCCGCATCGAGGCCTCACTCAAAGTAGTGGGTAGCAGCGACCATCTGGCCGTCGATGCCAATGCCGGATTCAGCCCCGAGCGTGCAATCGCCTACGCCAAGGCGCTGGCCCCTTACAAGCTGCGCTGGTTCGAGGAGCCGACCGACCCACTCGACTTTGCATTGCTCGCAGAAGTTGCCAGCCTGTACCCATCACCCATCGGCACGGGGGAGAATCTTTTCTCTACCCAAGACATTCAAAATTTGGTGCACTTTGGTGGCCTGCGCAAAGACCGCGACATCATTCAAATCGACGTGCCACAGTCCTACGGCATCGTTCAGTTCGGCCGCACCGTCAAGATGCTGGAGAGCCGGGGCTGGGGACGGCATTCGATCTTTCCCCATGGCGGCAACTTAATGACGCTGGCCATCGTGGCGGGCTTCGGGCTCGGCGGGTGTGAGGCCTACCCCGGGACTTTTGGCATCTTTGCCGGATTCGCCGATGACTCTATTGTGGAGAACGGCATGCTGAGCTTGTCGGAGCGGCCTGGTATTGGCTTTGAAGGGCAAAACACGCTTTATGAGGTTATGCGGCAGATTGTGGCGGGGTAGGTTAGACCGAATTTCCGTGCTGGGCACTCGGTTTGCGTGCGATAACGGTGACGAAAGCCTTGTTCTTTCCTCCGGGTGCCTCAAAGTCATTGAACGCAGAGTGCAGAATTCTCCAGCCAGCAAAGCGCGCCTCCATCTCCGAGCGAGAGAAGAGGCAATGGCCCTCGGTGTCGAACATGTCCAGGTACGTTGTGCCCTCCACCAAGACGTTGATTACTGCCACTCCACCTTCACGAACGTGGGCTTGTAGATTCGACAAAGCCTTGAATGCTGTGGGGCAGTCGAAGAACATGAGCAATCCAATAGACACCACCGCGTCAAAGACTTCCACCAGTTCAAAGTCACGAAGATCGGCAACCGCGCCTTGTACTGGAAGAGACTCTGCTACGGCACGCTTTTGAATGTGGCCAATTGCCGCAGGGCTAGCATCTAAGGCAAGAACAGAGCATCCGCGCTCAGCGGCGGCGAACGCCAAATTACCCATACCGCACCCGTAGTCCAGTACCCGTCCTGTCAGGTAAGGAATTGCAGCCAATTCAAACGGATTGAGCAAACAGTCGCTGTTACGTACTTGCTGCTGAAACTGCTTGTCGAAGAACTGTATGCTGCTATTGGGCTTCATGGGGAGACTTTGTGATGCCGAACTATGCGGTGTCCTAATGTGGGCCGTAGGATATTCAGGTAGACGCGCCCTGACCCTGTATTACGTTGCAAGCCCATGGCTGATGCTTCACCGCCAGATCACCGACCGATGGATTCCCGCCTTCGCGGGAATGACGGTGCTGTAGTTCGCAACCTTAGCCTACATACCCCGGATTCGGCAACACCGCCTTCAGCTTAGGCGCGTTAAGCTTGCGCGCTGACACCTTGCCACCCTGGGCCTTAAGCCACTGCTCAGCCAGTTCCCACACCGGCTTGCCGCCTGCGGCTTTGGCCTCTTCAGACACGGGCGCCCAACCGGCCACTTTGTATTTTTTGTCCGCTTCAATCGGCTTGCCGTTCAGGCGCATGTCGTCGATGCGTTTGCCCATGGTCTCGTTGGGGTTGCAGCTGTACTGCATGCCGCCCACGCGCACCATGTCACCGCCTTGCTGGTAGTAGGGGTCAGGGTTGAAGAGGTTGTCGGCCACGTCTTCCAGCACGGTTTTGATGGTCTCACCGCTCATCTCGGTCACGGTGGCGTAGGAGTAGGTGGTGGCGGTCATGTCCATCAGCCATTCGCGCGTGATGGCCTGGCCCGGCAGCAGGCTGGTGCCCCAGCGGAAGCCGGGGGAGAAGGCCATGTCAGCGCCCTGCACGTCCATCAAGGCGTCCAGCAGCAACTGGTCGCCCGTGCCGTTGAAGTTGCCTCGGCGGTACAGCGTGCCTTCGGTGATGGCCAACTTCTCGGCCAGCTTGGCTTCATAGGGCGCGCGCACCTTGGTGATGAGCGCGTCCATCTCCACATCAGCGGGCAGCATGTTGGAGAAGATGGGCAGCAGTTTGTAGCGGAAGTCGGTGATGCGTTTGTCTTTGACCTCAAAGTCCAGCACACCCAAGAACTTGCTGTTGGAGCCCGCATTGGTGACGATGGTCTTGCCACTCTTGTTGCTGACCAGCGTGGCTACGGGCATGCCGTCGTGTGTGTGGCCGCCCAGGATGGCGTCGATGCCGGTCACGCGGCTGGCCATCTTCAAATCTACGTCCATGCCGTTGTGAGAGAGCAGCACCACCACCAACGCGCCTTTGGCGCGGGCCTCGTTCACCGTGGCCTGCATGGTTTCTTCTTGAATGCCAAAGGCCCAGTCGGCCACCATGTAGCGCGGGTTGGCAATGGGGGTGTAGGGGAAGGCCTGGCCAATGATGGCGCAGGGCACGCCGTTTATTTCACGGATCACATAGGGTTTGAAGACGGGGTCGCCAAAGTCATTGGTCTTGATGTTTTGCGCCAAAAATTCAATCTTGCCCGCAAAGTCTTTCTCCACAATTTCCTTCACGCGCTCCATGCCGTAGGTGAACTCCCAGTGGCCGGTCATGATGTCCACACCCAGCAGCTTGGCCGCGTCCACCATGTCTTGGGCATTCGTCCACAGGGACGTGGCCGAGCCCTGCCAGGTGTCGCCGCCGTCCAGCAGCAGCGCGCCAGGGCGACTGGCTTTGAGGCGTTTGACCAGCGTGGCCAGGTGCGCGAAGCCGCCGACCTTGCCGTAGCGGCGTGCAGCTTTTTCAAAGTCAAGCGCGGTCAGCGCATGAGCCTGCGCACTGCCGGGGCGCACCTTGGCTTCTTTCAGCAAGTGCTCACCCACCAAGTGGGGCAGCCGACCCTTCATGCTGCCCACGCCTAAATTCACCGTGGGTTCACGAAAGTAAATCGGCTTGAGCTGCGCATGGCAATCCGTCATGTGCAGAAAAGACACCTTGCCAAATGATGGGATGTCGTACAGGCCATTGGCGGCTGTGGCGGCGTCGGCATCGGCGTAGGTACCCAAGCCCATACCGGCCATGGTGCCTGCGCCCAAGAGTTGGAAGAAATCACGTTTGGTTAAATTCATGGCTCACTCAATTAAGTGTTTACTGATATTTATGAAACAAAAAAAACCCGGCCCCGCCGGGTTTTGGATGTTACTGATTGACGGGGGATTTGGGGTCGAGCAGCAACGCAACGATGTCACGCACCTGAGCTTGAGTCAGGATGCCTTTGTGACCGGCACGCGGCATGTTGGAGCAGGCGTTGTAGGCCTTGGAGTTCCAGATCTTGCCCCAGGTGTATTCCACAATAGGCTTGGACGCTGGGTCGGCTGGGTTGCTTACGCCGCGAATCTTGCCGTAGTTGTACAGGCTGGGGCCGATGGTGCCGAAGGAAATTTCCTTCTTGTCAATCTGGTGGCAGTTGTAGCAGTTGCCGCCGTTCGGCATCTTGGCGTCGTCCGTCCAAGTCATGCCACGCCCATTTTGGGCAATTTTTTCGCCTTCTTTCCAATCACCTAAGAACTTGCCGTCAGACGGCCATTGGATGGTTTTAAGGTTGGCGGCTTCGATGTCTTGGGCAACCTTGGCGTCAATCGGTTTGCCATTGGCATCAGCGGCGCTGCATTCGCGCGTAGCGTCGTCTTGTTCGAGCGTTGACACCTTGACAATGCCTTTATCGCGGAACGCGGCCTTGATCATATCGGCCGTCAGTTTGTCGATATTTGTACTGCTGTAGTTACTGGCGCAACCGGCCACTGCCACAGCCGTCAAGGCCAACAAGGTGAGTTTGAATTGAAGTTTCATTGAAGTCTCCTCGATCAGCGTTTAAGGGCCGGTGCAACTGAAGCCGAACCCTTGCTATTTACACCCAGGTAGGTGGAGACGGCCGTGATCGCATCGCTGCCAAAACCGGGATACGGAAAACGCTGTTGCCGATAGCAATCGTTCAAACGCTGCTGCATGCCCCACATCTGCCCGTTGGAGACACGGTACGCAGGCCAGGCTGCAAAGCCCACACCATCACCCGGGTTCTTGGTGAGATTGGGCAGGTCTTGCAGACGGATTCGCTTGCCGTCTTCACCATGGCAAGAAGCACAAGCAAAGTCATGCGCGCCACCGCGTTGGAAGAACAGGCGCTTGCCGACCTCGTAAAACACTTTCTCTTGAGGGTGTGACTGTGACAAGTTGAACTTCATGCCCTTGGACTCAGCAGCAATCCAAGTGGCCAGTGCGGTCACGTTGTTTTGCTCGCCTTTGCCGAAGGGTGTTGCCGCGATTTCGGCGGTGTTGAAGCCTTGCAGTGTTTGCATGCAGGTCAAGAGGCGCGACTCCAAGTCTTGCATCTTGCCCACATCGGCAAAGAAACGTGGTAGCTCAACGAATGCGCCCTTGACCACGCCCACACCCTTGCCCAAGTCGCACTGCTCCAGCGATGCGTTTTTAGGGCCGCGCTTTTTCTTCCAAAGGTCTTCGCCCTTGGCTTCAAAGAGCTCGGCCGGGTTGCCGTCGGCCAACATGGCACGGTATTCGTCGATCGACTCGGAGGCGCTTTTTTGTGCAAAAGCTGACGCAGTGCCTAGACCTGCAAGCAAAATCAAAATCCACGTTTTTTTCATTTTCATGATGTCACCTTTGTTCTCTGAACTAGCTGCAAAGTCACGCACCGGGTCACTATGAGGTCAAGAAACCGTCGCCTCGTCTGTTCGGCTATCGCCTTTGGTGTCTTTCCAACTCACTGCAATTTTGTCCCCTGCTTTGGCACCCTTGACGACGAATTGCAAAAATGGGTTCTTGGATACTGCGGGGCCCCACTCGGCGGTCATGACCACCTTGCCATTGTGCGAGGCGGACACTTCATTGATAAACCACGCGGGAACGATTTTGCCGGCGGCATCTTTACGCTGACCGGACTCCATTTCGTGACTCATCAAGACACGGACGGTCGCCTTGTCACCAGCTGCTTGGGCGCGAATGCGCATTGGATCTGCCATTTTGATACTCCTAAATCTGTGTTGAAACGATGGGGGGGGTGCTGCCGATTAACCGCCGCAGCCGCCGAGGGTGACCTTGACTTCTTTCTTCGCAAACAGTGCTTTGCCATCGTTCATCACGGCAACGGCATACACGTCCGAAGATTGGCCCATTTTTGAGCGTGTCGCGAAATTCGCTTCAACGCTGTCGGTCACATTGAACATGGCCACCATTGCTGCCGGGTTCTTCTCGACAAGGATCAATATTTGCTTGACGCCGGGCAGCGAAGTGCTGGCCGTCAAGGGCACCACGGCACCATTTTCTGCAATGTCAGGACCACCAATGGTGACGTCCTTGCTCTGGACAGGGGCGCCTGCGCCAATGGCCTTGAGCACGTCGGCCAAGGATTTGGCCTCAAAGGCGGTTTTGTTATACGCGGCAAATGCGTACTGGGGGAAAAGCCCTGTAGAAGCCAATAGGCCTGCAACGATGGCGCTTTGCTTAAGTGTCTCGCGACGAGTTTGCATAAATATCTCCTAAATTAAGAACATGGTAATGAAAAAAAACAGACCCTGAATGCGTAGTTCCCCTATTTTCCTGCACCAGCAGCCAGCCAAGCCGCCAGTGTTTTGGCATCGGTGTCACCCAGGGCCTGTGCTGGCATGGGAATCGGACCCCAGACACCACTGCCACCGGACTTAATTTTGCCTGCCAGGTAGTCCACCTTGCCCGCATGCTTCTTGCCTATTTCTTGGAAGCTGGGGCCAACAATCTTCTTATCAACACCATGGCAAGCGGTGCAGCTGTATTTCTGTGCCATGGCCAGTGCTGCATTTCCGTCAACGCCCGAGGATTCGGCCTTGGGTGCGTTGGCAGGCTTGCTAGCGGGAGCTGGCTTCTGTGCCGCAGCAGGAACAGCAGTGACCGGTGACGGCGCCACAGCGCCCAGCTTGGCTTCGGGGCGGGTCGTGTCCGCGCCGTGCTGCGCACCCACCAGACGGTTCTGCTCGGCCAGGTTGCCGTGGGCATTACGGGCATAGTCCGGCAAGAAAGAAGCCACTTTAGCCTCGGCCACGCAGTCCTTCATGCAGGCCACGTTTTTCGTGTCGGGCTTAATCTTGCCCGCACCAAACTCATTGCCCGGCCACAGGGCGTGCTGAGTGGTCATGCCGTTGCGGTTGGGCATGCGCTTTTGTACTTCGGCGATGTTTTTGTCCGACAGCACAAAGTCATCAGGCAAGATGTTGCCAAGGTTCAGCAAAAAGGCCGTCACTGCATACACCTCATCAGTGCTCAGTGATTTTGGGGCCGTCCAAGGCATGGCGCGGTTGATGTAGTCCCACAGTGTGGAGAGGGTGGAGACCTTCATCAAGGTGGTGCGACCCGGGTATGTGGTCGTATTCAAATTGGCCACACGACCCGTCTTGATGTCATCTGCCGTGGTGCCACCCACCAAGGGGCTAAACACCTCACCCGACTCGCCGAAGATGCCGTGGCAGCTGGCGCACTTGCTCTCCCACACGTCCTGACCTTTGGCCACACTCCCTGAACCGGCAGGCAAACCCTTGAAGTCTGGTCGAACATCGATGTCCCAAGCTGCGACCTCCTTGGGTGTGGCATCGCGCCCCACGCCAGGGTATTTGCCGCCGCTTTGTGCAAGAGCAAGACCGGCAAATGCGAGTAGAGCTGCGCTGAGAAGAGTTTTACGAAACCTGAACATTTTTCACCTCGCCGGACTCGCCAACCAACCACGACTGGATGGCATTGTTGTGATAGATCGAACGTGTACCGCGCACGGTACGCAATTGTTGGTAGGTGGGCTGCACATAACCCGTGTCATCCATGGCACGGCTCTGAATGATGGCGGGCTTGCCGTCCCACACCCAGTCAAGGTTAAAGCGCGTCAACGACTTGGTTTGCACCGTGCCTTCAAGACGCGCTGTGCGCCAATTGCGCCCACCATCCACGGACACATCCACTCGCTTCACCTTACCCCGACCCGACCAAGCCAGACCAGTAATGTTGTAGAAACCTTTGTCCAGCAGCACCTGCCCACCAGAAGGCGTGGTGACAACGCTTTTGCATTCCTGAATGCTGGTGTACTGCCGATGCAAACCGCCGGGCTGTAAATCAATGTAGTGAACGGCCTCATCCTTGGCCGCGTAGGGCTGGTCCCCCACCTCAAGGCGGCGCAGGTACTTGACCCAGCTCACACCCTGCACACCTGGCACGATAAGTCGCAATGGATAACCCTGCTCAGGGCGCAACATTTCGCCGTTCTGGCCATAGGCCACGAAGACCTCGCCCGACTTGATGAGATCCATGGGAATGGTGCGGGTCATGGAAGAACCGTCTGCGCCCTCGGCCAGCACAAATTTTCCATTCTTCAAATCCGCGCCCGCCAGCTCCAGCAGCGTGATCAGCGGAACGCCTGTGAACTCGCTGCACGACACCATGCCGTGCGTGTATTGAACCGTTGGCACCGCTACGTTGCCCCAATCCACCGCCGTGTTGGCACCGCACTCAATGAAGTGAAAGCGCGAGACTGACGGGAGTCGCATGATCTCGTCCAGCGTAAACACCTTGTTGGCCTTGACCATGCCGTTAATCATCAAGCGATGCTTGGAAGGGTCAATATCCCACCAGCCTTGGTGATGTCGCTCAAAGTGAAGGCCGCTCGGGGTGATGATGCCAAACAAGGACTGCAACGGCGCGAACGACACCGAAGCCTGGGTGGTCTGGGTCAGACCGGGGCTCTGGCGGCGCTGCACATTGGCTTCATATTTTGAGGGCTTGCCATAGCCATCATTCGCTGCCACGCCCTGACCCAAGCCCTTGCTGTGCTCTGGCAGGTTCAAAATATTGGGGTCACCGCCCTCGTTGGGCACCGGGTTAGCCTGCGCCAGTGCGGCAGGCACCGCAGCACCGGCAGCGGCAGCAGCAAACGCGCTGCGAATGAAGTCACGGCGACCGTGCCGCGCCTCTGCAAACACGGTCTTAATGCCAGCTTTGTCCAAAAAACTCTCGGGGGCCTTGCGGACGCGGCCCGAGCTCAATTCATCTTGCATCACACAATCTCCTTCAAAATTTGAGGCATGCCGAAGCGTTTCAATATCGTTAATGGCGAATATAACGTTTTAATTATTTATATGCACTAGGGTTTTCACTAGTGCATCACCATTCAGTCATCAAATGAGGGCCTTCCCATGCAGGCCCTAAAATGAACGCTCTATCCCCTCTAAAACTGAACTGCCATGGTCAACAGATCAATCCAGAAGTCGTCGAAAGAAGTGACTGAGCCCGATCAGGTGTTCGAACTGGCCGCAGAAGTGTTTCGGGTCATGTCAGCACCGATGCGGCTGAAGATCATCAGTTGCCTGTGCGATGGAGAAAAGAACGTGAGCTACTTGCTCAGCAAGATTGACACCACCCAGCCCAATATGTCGCAGCACCTCACCACGCTGTACCAGGCTGGCGTGCTGGGCAAGCGCCGCGAAGGCGTGCAAATTCACTACCGCATCATTAACGAACGAGTAGCCAATCTGTGCCGCACGGTCTGCACGCAAATTGCCATTGATGGCAACTTGGATTCCGAATGAAGTCTGCTCCCTCTAGCGGCCCACGCTTTTTCAAGGCTTGAGATAAACAAAGCCCTCTTTGGCTTGAAGGCGCGCAATCTCGGCCACGCCAGATGGTACGACGCTGGCCTCCATCAGCAAGCGGTTCGGGTTGATATCCATACTCGTCAATGTGTTGTTGCACACCCTGAAGTCAACGCCGTTGCTGACCAGGTCACTGACCGGGCCACTGAATTCACGGCCGCGTGAATCCTTGGCGTCTTGCAACAGAAAGTTAATCCCCGGACCATGCGCGACCACCACTATCTTGGCCTTGGGGTCTTCGCTGAGATGGTTGCGTATGTTGCCCAGAACCGCTGAGACGGTGTCCACATCGGTGTTGATGTGGTAGACCGCCTTCACGTTCTGGGCCGCAGCCAAGCCCGTCCCACAAATCAGCAGCACTGCCAATAAAAATTTAAGCATGGCCGCTCCTAAGATTTGTGGAATTTAAGCAATTTAACCAGGCTGCAAGAGTTAAGAGAGAGTGTCCGCCCAGATGTTGTGTGCCCAACTCATGGCGTATGCACCTTCCAGCTCGGTTGGGCCAGGCGACACCCCCCCCGAACCCGCCACGGCCTTGAAGGTTTTCTCAGCCGCCACATACTGGTGAACTGAGGCCACGTGCACGACCAATTTGTCGTTGACAAAACTGTAGCAAGTGTTGGTCAACACAGGGTTCGGGTTGACTTCAATACCTGAGAGCTGCGCCACCACAGCGGCCGCCACCACTTTGCCCTGCGAGTTAGCCATATGACCCGACTTGGGCATTAGCGGCGCAGCCAACACCGAGTCTCCAATGACGTGCAAATCCTTGGCAACGGTGGATTCAAACGTCAAGTAGTTCACATTGCACCAACGAGCGTTAGCGTTGGCCAGACCGGATCGCACGGCGATGGCACCGGCACTCATATTGGGCAACACATTAAGCACGTTTGCCTTGACGTCGTCTTGCACTTCGAACTTCACTGTATTGGTCTTGGCGTCTACGGCAATCGCCTTGTGGCCGCCGTGATACTCCAACATGCCTTTGTAGTTGTCAGCCCAGAATTTTTTGAACAACGGCCCTTTGGACGTCACATCCGGGTTGGCGTCCAGAATCAGCACTTTGGATTTGGGCTTGAATTGCTTAAAGTAAGAGGCCACTTGGCTGGCGCGCTCATAAGGGCCGGGCGGGCAGCGGTAAGGGGCCAGCGGGATGGACAGGGCGTACACACCACCATCAGGCATGGCTTCGAGCTGTTTACGCAGGGCAATGGTTTCAGCCCCGGCCTTCCATGCGTGCAGGATCTGACCTGAAGCGTTGGCGGCCTGCAGACCTTCTACGCTGCCCCACATCATGTCAATGCCGGGCGAGACGATCAGCTTGTCATAGCCGATGGTTGCGCCGCCCGACAGCGTGACGGTTTTCTTGTTTGAATCGATGCTGCTCACCATGTCTCTGACCAGGGTCACGCCGTGTTTGCCGCCCAGATTGTCATAGGGGGTTGTAATGTCCCCCATGGTCTTGGAGCCGCCGATCACCAGATTGGAAATGGGGCACGAGATAAAACTGGCGTTGGGCTCGACCAACACCACGTCGATCTTGTAATCCGACAACATCCGCACATATTTGGCGGCCGTGGCTCCGCCGTAGCCGCCGCCGATCACCACCACTTTGGCTTTGGAAGGAATAGTGCCCGTGCTTGCACAACCCACGAGGCTGCCCAGGGTACCCAGGGTGAGGGATGCACCTACAAAACTGCGTCTTTTCATCATGGTGAGCTCCTGCTTAGCGCTTCAAGGTAGAAAAATAGGTGGCCAAGGCATCGAGCTGTTGCTCGGTATAGCCTTTGGCCAGTTGATGCATCACGGTCGCAGGGCGGCTGCCATCCTTGAATGCCTTGAACTGCGTCAGCATGTAGTCACGCGGCATACCGGCCAGCCCCACGATCGCAGAACCGTTGACCGAACGTCCCTCTGTGCCGTGACAAGTGGCGCAAGTCGCGGCCAAGCTACGTACGTTTAATGTGGTCGCACTTTGGGCCGTGGCATGGCCTGCGGCCAATGCCAACAGCAACATGGCTGGGAGCCGATAGTTAATTCGCATGTGGATACCCTTTCAAATGGCTACAAAACATAACTGAATGCGAATGTACTTACATTACAAAAAAAAACACCTAGCAAAAACCCTAATTACCGCCTCTGTCAACGCGGATCAAGGCGCTTTCATGTTGGCAATGGAGCCTTTGACGCGGTTCTCGTAACTAGAGGTCGCACTGTCCATCAACCGGTCAGTGATGCCAGCACCAACCCACATGCCAACGAGTGCCATCCACGCCGTCAGCGCAAAAACAGATCCACCACTCATGCCAGCGCCAACGGCGCAGCCGCCTGCCAGCATCGACCCAAACCCCATCAAGATAGCACCTCCGATATAGCGTCGCATGCTGTAGCCGTCATTGAAGCCTTCAAGTTTCAGCTCCTTGCCGAACCAGGCTCCCATGAAGGAGCCAACAAACACACCCGGCAGCAGTCCAAAATCAAAACCGATCACGGGGCTTGTCGCCGCCAGCACACGCATCAGCCACTCTGCGGACGGGCCGCTGAAGGTCAACCCCTGAACCTGCACAACATCGAACGAACTGGACGAGACTTGGTAGGTGTACCACCAACCTGCAGCAATCGTCAGACCCGTACCGATGCCGCCCACCCATTTCCAGAATCCGCCACCACTTCGAATGGAAAAAAACAGAGCCGCCACGAACCAGACCAGTCCAGCCAGGAGCCCACCCCAGTGGCCGACGCCAGCAATGGCCAGCAGATCACGCGATGGGCCGCCCTCGACGGTCCACCACGCACTGATGGTGCTGCGCAGAGGTGCCAGTCCGCCTGAGAGTGCCGCTTGTGCCGTAACGGCAAAAATCAGCCCAGACAGCAGCGCTCGCAAATTGCCATTGGCTGACAAAACCAGCAAACGGCTGGCGCAACCCCGCGTCATGATCATGCCAGCGCCAAACAGCAGGCCACCGATCAACGCGCCCGAGAGGCTGCCGCGTGCAGCAATCTGGCGTGCTGCACCGACATCCAGCGAATGCATCAAGATGAGGAGTTGAACCCCAACCACCGCACTGGAAAACGCAAGCAACCACACGGAGAGCTTTTCACCAAATTTGCGATGCCAAAATTCGATAACGGCAGCCCGCAGGCAGAACTTTGAACGTTGGGCCAAAAAACCGAACAAAAAACCGATGACCAGCCCGCCCAAGGCCAGAACCGCACTATTTCCATAGCGCTCAAGAATACTTGACAGATCCATGTGGCTTCTCATTAATTCAACAATAGCTTATATTAGCGCCAAGTTGTTAAGTTGGGCAGAAAAGCTTCATGTTCGTTCTACCCAAATTTTTTATTTGTAATGAGTGTCACTGCGCGAAAGTGGCACATTCAGTCTGCGGGGAAGCTGTATGACAGTGATCAGGAATAATTTTTGGCAGCGCTGCATCCTTGCATCGTTGGCCGTCTTGAGTGCCTCCTTGGCCTGCGCCGAAGATGCGCCTGCCATGGTGGCGAAAAAGGTGTCGGCTTCGGCCTGGTATGTGGAAGGCGTCTCCGCGCTGGGGTCACCGGCCAACCAAAATTTCATCTCGAATGCCGGCTTTGTGGTGACCCAAACCGGTGTGGTCGTGATTGACGCCCTGGGTTCACCTGCATTGGCATCCCGGCTTGTGGAGGAGATTCACAAGGTCACGCCGCTACCCATCACCCACGTCATCGTGACGCATTACCACGCCGATCACGTTTATGGCCTTCAGACGTTCAAGGCCCTAGGCGCCCGCATCGTGGCCCACCAGGCAGCCCGTGAATACCTCAACTCAGAAACGGCGCGGTTGCGGCTGGAAGTATCAAGAAAAGACCTCGCACCCTGGGTGAATGCCGACACCCATCTGGTGCAAGCCGATGAATGGATTGATGGCCCCAAGGATTTAACTGTGGGTGGCATTGTTTTCAAAATCAAACCGGTGGGGCCATCGCACACGCCCGAAGACTTGGTCATCTATCTGCCCCAGGAAAAAGTACTCTTTGCAGGCGATCTGGTGTTTCGTAGCCGCATCCCCTATGTTGGGCAGGCCGACAGCAGGCATTGGATTGCAGCCTTGGAGCAACTGCTCGCGTTTGATGCTCAAATCATCGTGCCAGGCCATGGTCCATTTTCCGAAGAAGCGCGCAAGGACATGCAACTCACCCGCGACTATCTGGTCTATCTTCGCGCCGCCATGGAACGCGCGGCCAAAAATATGGACCCCTTCGAGGAAGCCTATGCCGCAACCGACTGGACACCTTTTGAGCATTTGCCGTTGTTCAAGGTGGCCAACCGCATGAATGCCTACAACACCTACATCCTGATGGAGCAGGAGACCCGGTGATGTCTTCGACCCTACTACTTTCACGACGTCAATTGTTTGCAGCCACGGCGGGTGTTTATGCCAGTGGCTTAGCATTCGCCGCGCCAGCCAGCCTGCCTTTGGCGCTCTCTTTGCAAGATGAGTTGGCACTCGCATTGAAAAAGCAACAGCCCCTGGTAGTGATGATCAGCCTGGACGGATGCCCGTTTTGCAAGATTGCGAGAGAGAACTATTTGGGTCCGCTGCACGAGCAGCAGGGCTTACCGATCGTCCAAGTGGACATGCGTAGCACCCGTATTTTGAAGAACTTCAGCGGAGCCAGCCTGAGCCATGACGACATGCGGCGTGCTTGGGGCGTCAAGGTGGCACCCACCGTGCTGTTCTTTGGCCAAGGCGGGCAGGAGATTGCTGCGCGCATGGTGGGCGGATACATACCCGACTTTTACGGTGCCTATTTGGACGAGCGATTACTCCAGGCACGTGCGGCAATCAAAAAACTATCAAGTTGAAACGACCATTGAAAACCAGGTGAAAAAATGAAGATTTTGAATGAATGTGAAATCCCCCGTCAGCCCTATTGGTCGTCGTTAGTGGCCGGGCTATCGCTCGGCGTGGTGTTGTTATTGACCTTTGTTTTGACCGGCCACGGTTTGGGCGCGACCGGTTTCACCACCCGTCTGAGCGCGTGGCTGGGTGACGCAACTGTGCCCGGATGGACCGCCTCAAACGACTACCTGGGGCCAATGTTGGAAGGTGGCTCGGTTTTGTCTTCCTGGATCAGCTGGCAGGTAGTGGGTGTGTTCATCGGCGCTTTGATATCAGCGGCACTGGCCGGGCGCATGGCCTTGCGGATTGAGGGGGCCAGCTCCTCGGGGCGGACTGGGCGTTTGTTAAAGGCACTGGCAGGAGGCATTTTTGCAGGGTTTGGGGCTCGCATTGCCGCTGGCTGTACCAGTGGACTTGGTTTGTCAGGCTCTGCCGTCTTGGGCGTCGCAGGTTTCGTATTTTTGGGTGCATTTTTTGTATCCGGATTGATTGTTTCGCGACTGACGGGTGGAGGTGTGAAATGAACGGTCTGATGACTGCGAGTGGTCCCGTCGTGGGCTTGTTGTTGGGTTTGGGGTTTGGCTTTGTGCTGGAGCGTGCTGGGTTTGGTAGTGGTTGCAAGCTCACCGCTCAATTCCGGTTGACTGATTGGTCGGTGTTCAAAGTCATGTTCACCGCGATTGTTTTTGCCGCTGTCGGCATCTACGTGTTAGAGCTGGCAGGCTGGGTCGATCCCGCCTCGATCTATGTGCCCATTCCTTACATGTGGGCGGTGGCCGCTGGTGGCGTATTGATTGGCGCTGGCTTTGCCGTCGGGGGCTACTGCCCGGGGACATCAGCGGTCGGTGTGATGACTGGTCGCATTGATGCATTGGTGTTTTTAGTGGGCATCCTGATCGGCACCTTTGCCTTTGCCAGCCTGTTCCCTATGCTGGAGCCGCTCACGACTGCGGGCGAATTGACCAAAGGCGACCGCCTGCCTGAGCTGCTCGGCGTGCCCGAATGGATGGTGTTAGCCGTGCTGGTCGCCGCTGCTGTTGGCGTGTTCTATCTGGGTGGCTGGTTTGAGCGCAGGGCGCGACAAAGCGCCCTAGCCTGATGGCTGCGCTTTACTCATCACAATCACATCCGTTTTTTCTCTGGAGTTGAAACTTGAAAAATTCTCGCAAGCATCTCGGTTCGCTGGTATCCGCACTGGCCATGACCCTCTTGACCGTACCCGTCGCGCCCCAAGCACTGGCCGCTGACGCGCCCGCCAAAACCGCAGCACCCTGTGCCGCTGGCAACCCCTGCGCCGCAACCAAACGCCGCAACCGCAGCGACAACCCTTGTGCGGGCAACCCCTGTGCCGGTAGCCGCAAGCGCTCGGGTGGGGACGAATCCAATAACCCTTGCGCGGGCAAGTCACGCCGTAGAAGCGGTGGTGACAACCCTTGTGCGGGCAAGACCCGGTAAAGTGCCCTAAGACCAATCGACTCCAGATCAACGCACCCAGTGAGCACACTCGTTTCGCGTGAAGACGCTGCCCGCAGCGCGCTGGGGCGTCAATTGCGCTTGGCACAGCAGGGCCGCTCGCTGCTGCATCCCTTTATCGGGCGCAGTCGTCGTTTTGAAATCTGGCAACATTATCCGCGTCACGACGCCATGGATAGCACAGGTCATTGGCAGTTCTACTTTCATGCGCACGACCCGGCTGAGAGCGCCCCTGCACCACTCAACCAAGAGCATGGACATATTCATTTGTTCCGACGCGACCCTCAAGGCAGACTGTCTCACCTGACAGGTCTATCCCTGGACAGCAAAGGGATTCCTCTGCGCTGGTTTGCCCCCAACCAGTGGGTCACTGGCGAACGTTGGATGGACGCCGACCCGCTGACGCGCAAGCTGCAGGCCATCGAATTGAACTTACGCGGGCCGCTGGCTGGTGCGGCGCTGTGGCTGGCCGACATGGTTCGCTTCTATGCCGAGGACTTGCGCCAGCTACTACTGGAACGGGACGAAGCTCTAGCCCACTATTGCACGCGTCACAGCCTCAGCAGCCAACAGGCCTGGGCCGACCGCCGGGTCGCGGTCTGGTGTTCAAAATTCATTCATTGGCCGCAAGATGCCCTGCAACTTGTGGCTCCGGTTTCATCTTCACCTCAATCTAGGAGTTCCTCATGAAAATGCAGATTCGATATATCGCAGGCGCCGCCCTGCTCGGCCTGACCCAGTGGGCTCTGGCCCTTCAAGTACCCGGCCCTGTCGTCGATGGTGAGTGGCTGGCCAAGAACCGGGCCGAAGTCACCGTACTCGATGTGCGCTCAAATCAAAAATCGTTCACGCTTACGCCTGAATTCGAGACCGACAAAAAAACCGGCAAGAAATTTCTGGTCGAACTGGGCGGCCACATTGCGGATGCGGTGCCGGTGGACAACAAAAAGGTGCGGGTCGAACGCGTCATCAATGGCCTCAAACTCAGCGGCATGCTTCCCGAACGTGCAGACTTTGAAAAGCTGGTGCGGTCCTGGGGCGTCCAAGCCAATCGCCCCGTGGTGATCGTGTCTGCCGGTATGGAGCCGATTGATTTCAACGATGCCGCGCGCCTATACTGGCAATTCAAAGTGTACGGCGAGGACAACATTGCCGTGCTCAATGGCGGCACGGCAGGTTGGATTGGCGAGGGGCGCGATGTGAGCACCGCACCCGTCAAGGCGGGTGAGGGAACGTGGGCTGCCAAAGCCGACCGCAGCGCCGAGCTGATGGCGACATCGGACGACGTGGAAAAAGCGCTCAATGCCAAATCGCAACTGATCGACGCGCGCGACAACGCCACGTTTCTGGGCCTGAGCAAGCCGGGCTCAGTCAGTGCCTATGGCCACCTACAAGGTGCCAAAAACGTGCCCACCACCTTGATGTCAAGCCAAGGCGGTGATGCAGCCCGGTTGATGACCAGCGACACGTACCGCGACATATTCAAGATGAGTGGCGCCGACCCCCAAGCCAACACCATCGCCTACTGCAACACCGGCCATCAAGCTTCAGGCACCTGGTTTGTGATGTCTGAAGTGCTGGGCAACAAGCAAACCAAGCTGTACGACGGCTCTATGCACCAATGGGCTCAAGAAAAGCGCCCGATGGAATCTGTGTCACGGGCTAAGTAACCCGCCACTGGTTCACTATTTGGTAAAGCGGTAGTGATCTCGGTTCAGTACCGCAGCTACCGAGGCGACATCCTCCGGGAAGAGTCCCAGATTGAGTTCGGTTGAGCACCGTTCGACCATGCTGAGCAATGCGCTTGAGGTGTTGACTCGACCCAAGGGCCTGTATATGGCACTGCCGTCGCCCCCCACCTTCTGCTGGTGACAGGCGGCGCACTTGCTATCGATCATCAGCTTCTCGCCAAGCTTGAGATCAGCCTCTTTATAAAAGGCAGGCACCTGGGCACTGACCGAGGCAGCAACTAGGGACAGGAGAAATATCAGTTTTTTCATGCTCGTAAGACTAGTTAAAACAATCTGGGTATGCAAGCGATCTCTGCACGAAAGTTATTGCAAATATCAAAAAAAGGGCCGAATCAGAGATTCGGCCCTTTTTGGACTTTAAGCCTGAAGCCAGACTTGCTGGCCCATCAGCTTACCAATGCCAGCCGAGTTGAATGCCCAGGGATTGTTGGGACATTTTGATGGCGTCCGTAGAGCCGCCCTGGTTGGGACCTGTCACCGAGTTAGACGGCGCGTACATGTAAGCGACAGTCATATCAAGCTCTTTGGACAAGGCATAGGTGCCGCCCAAGGTGTAATGCGTCGTTATCACACCAGGTGCCAACGTATTGAACGATGCATCTGCGCTCTTGATTGGATTGTCTCCCACATTGACACCCGCGCGCAGCGTCAAATTAGGCATAGCCTGCCATTGAGCACCCAGTTTCCAGACGTTAATGCTGGCCCAACCAAATCCAGGACCGTTGGCCGCACCCAGTGGTCCGCCCAAACCGGCGCTTGGATTCGCAATTGACTTCACATCACCGTAATTGATGCGTTGGTAATCCAAGGCCAAGGTCACATTTGATGCAGCCATAAAACTGGCACCGACGGTGTAGGTTTCCGGAATGTCAAAGCCGCCGCCTTCAGCAAACAGCCCTGCATATTTGGAGAATTTGGACATGGAAATCTTGGGCGCATATGAAGCACCGATGCTCAGCTGGTTGCTAATCTTGCCCAGATAGCCCAAGCGAACACCAAAGCCGCTGCTGGTGTCGTAGCCATTGTTAGTTAATGCCGCACCGTTCTGAGATTGACCCGCGAAAGCACCGAGGCCTTCCGCTTTGAACTGCTGCTGCACGATCAAAGGGGAAACACCGAAGGAATGGCTATCACTTACTTTGTAGGCGGCTGTTGGCGCAATGATCAATTGCGTCAAGTCAACGCCCAAACGACCTGAGCCGCAAAACAGATTGGATGCAGGCGCACCAGGCCCGCATCCATTAGCAGGAATCCGCCCCGCTGGGTAATCGGTATTCATGCCCCCATTGCCATACACCGTGATGCCAACGCCTAGCTTGTTGCTAATAGCCTTGTTGTAGCCAAACTCGGGGATGTAAAAAAGATTGCTGTCGCTTTTAGTGCTGCCCAGTCCGGCGCGGTCCATAGAGCGCTCTGGCGAAAACAGATCCAACCCCACCTCCAGCCTGTTGCCTGCCCAAGCCGCTGCCGCCGGATTGTTGGCGCCGGCAAAAGCGTTGTCGGTCATCGCAGCCGATGCGCCGCCCATGCCTTTGGCCTTCATGCCGTAGCCGTGCGAAAAATAGCCATCAGTGGCCATTGCTGCAGTTAACGGGCCGGAGATCACGGCCGCAATGGCCGCCAAACGAAACGCTTTACTATTATTCACAAAAAACTCCTGTAATAAATTTAATAACTTCCAAAGACCATCAACTCACCCCGCACTCAAAATTCCCCCTTGGCACCACGGTCCAGCATTTCATAGATCGTGTCGCGTACCTTCATGGCCTCTTCCTTCAGTGGCGATGGTAACTTGCGCCCCATCTTCACCATCATGTCCATATTGAGCGTGTAGATCCACAGGCCGTCCTCCTTCTCCACCACGGTCAAACGGCAGGGCAGATAGGCCGCCATGTGCGGGCTGAAATCGACCATGATCCGTGCCGTGGCCGGGGTGCAGAAAGAATAGACCTTGAGAAATTTTTGCGGCTTGCCGGTGCGGGCGGCCAGCTCCTGGGACAAGGGCAACTCGCCCACGCCTTTCATGTTCTTCTCAGCGGCAATCTGAGTAAACACCTGCTCAATGTCATTGACGGTCACGCCATCCTTGACCTTGCGCTCCCATGTGGTGGCCACAGCGATGTCGCCGCCACTGTCCACCCAGCGGTCCCACATTTTGCTGGCCTCGGTGCCAGCACCATCCTCCAGCTTGCCTAGCGTGCTGATGGTGCCGCAACCGGTCAAAAAAACAGCGCCCAACAGGGGCAGCCAAAGCAGGTATTTAGTCATAATTTTCACGTTCAATTCCTTGTTCAAAAAAATGTCTCTATCGGCGCATAGAGTGATGCGGGTAACAGCAGGCAAATGAGCACTGTAAGTATTTGAATATTCCCATATGCGCATGAACTGCGGTATAGGTGCTTTCCCTATACCATGCGGGGTAGGGTATTAATAAGCAGTAAATTCCTAGTCTGTTTAATGGCACACTGACAGTGTTTCAAACCACCTACTTCGATGTCTATGGCAAGCAAAAACCCAAAAACCGTCGCCGAAAATCCAACAAACTCATCAACCTTTCGGGCTGACCATCAAAAAGATGTGGTCAACCGCTTGCGCCGGATTGAAGGGCAAGTGCGCGGCCTGGTCGAGATGATTCAGGGCGGACGCTCCTGTGAAGACATCGCCTTGCAGATGTCGGCCGCCCGCAAAGCGATGGACAAGGCCTTCTACCGGATGATGGCTTGCTCACTCATGGAGGCGGTGTACGACTCCAAAGATGATGCACAAGCCATCAGCGAGGTTGAGCGCTCCACCCGCTTGCTAGAGAAGTTCGGCTGACGACTGCACAGCCCCGCATGGATGGCTAGCACCAGAGCCCCTGCAATCAGACGTAGCGCATGGCCATCGCCTCCAGTGAAATCGGTTTTATTTTTGATGCCTGGCCCGCGCAACCAAAGGCCTCGAATCGCGCCTTGACGATTCCGTGCGCTGCCTGTTTTGCCGCCGTCAGCGCCTTGCGCGGATCGAATTCACTGGGCTGTTGCGCGAACAATTGACGCATGGCGCCGGTCATGGCCAACCGGATGTCAGTGTCGATGTTGACCTTTCGCACGCCGTTCTGGATGCCACGCTGGATTTCCTCGACTGGTACGCCATAGGTTTCCTTGATGTCGCCACCAAATTCGCGAATGATCGCCAGCCACTCCTGAGGCACGCTGCTGGAGCCGTGCATGACCAGATGGGTATTGGGAATCTGGGCGTGGATAGCCGCGATGCGGTCAATCGCCAGAATATCGCCCGTGGGCTTGCGCGTGAATTTGTACGCGCCGTGGCTGGTGCCAATGGCAATCGCCAGGGCATCAACACCTGTTCGGGCCACAAAATCCTTGGCCTGAACCGGGTCGGTGAGCATCATGTCGTGGGTGAGTTTTCCCGCAGCACCCACACCGTCTTCCTCACCCGCCTCACCAGTTTCAAGAGACCCAAGACAGCCAAGCTCACCCTCCACCGATACCCCCACCGTGTGCGCCATTTCGCACACACGGCGGGTGATCTCCAGGTTGTACTCGTAGCTCGCAGGCGTCTTGCCATCCGTCATCAACGAGCCGTCCATCATCACGCTGGTGAAGCCCGAACGAATCGACTGCTGGCACACGGCCGCTGACGTGCCGTGGTCCTGGTGCAACACGACAGGAATATCCGGGTGCGTCTCAACGGCCGCCAGCATCAAATGCCGCAAATAGGCCTCCCCCGCGTACTTGCGCGCACCGGCAGACGCCTGCAAGATGACCGGGCTGTCCGTCTCCTGAGCAGCTTCCATGATGGCCAACACCTGCTCCAGGTTGTTGACGTTAAAGGCGGGGATGCCGTAACCGTGTTCGGCGGCGTGGTCGAGTACTTGTCTGAGAGATACAAAAGCCATTGGGTGATGTCCTATTTGAAAAAAATATCAGCAAACCTGCAGACTTGAAGCGCGTATCAAAGTGCTGTGACACGATTAAAACGAAGCAGTGCTTAAGCAGTGGTCACCGTGACCAACAACGAGCGAAAATCAGGAATCACCCGGTCCGGCTTGCAGGCCTCGATCGGCTGCCCCATGTTGTAACCATAGGGCAAGGCCCATACGGACACATCGGCATTACGGGCAGTTGCCACGTCGATGGATGAATCCCCGACAAAAAGCGACCTGCGGCGAACCACTTGAAACTGGTCAAGGCATTTCAAGATGCCCGCCGGATCGGGCTTCTTGGTGGGCAAGCTATCGCCACTGATGACCATGTCAAACAGCGGAGCGAGTTGATGCGCATCCAGCACGGTTTGGGTGTAGCGCCCTTCCTTATTGGTCAACACCGCCAAGCGCACGCCATCACGTCGCAACTGCGTCAGTACCTCACGCACATGCGGATAGAGATGACTGCGAGTGCCGCAGCGACTTTGGTAATGCTTGTCAAACTCGGCAGCGATCAGTGCCAAGGTGGAGCTGGCACGCACGGTGTCCACAGTAGTCTTGCCGCTGAAAGCCAAGGCCTGAATCAGCAACTCTCGGGTACCGTGACCAATCCAGTCATTGACTTGAGTTTGGGTTACCTCTGGCAAGTCAAATCGCGTCAGTGTGTCATTCACTGCGTCACATATTTCTGGAGCAGTCTCGATCAAGGTGCCGTCCAAGTCAAAAATCATCAAGTCAAAGTTCATGTTCAGTCCATCTGTAAAACAGTTGATTCTGTCAAAGGCGCTGTTGCCCGATAGGTATTGCGGTGCACCAGGGTGCGCACCGTGTCCACAACACGTTGTGCCGTGATGCCAAAGTGAGCATACAAATCTTTGGCGGGTGCCGACTCACCAAAGCTGGCCATCCCCACCACTGCGCCGGTGCGTCCAACGTACTTGCGCCAAAAATCCGGGTGAGCGGCTTCAATGGCTACAGCGGGTAAGGTGAGTGGCAACACCTGATCTTGGTAAAGCTGAGGTTGTCGGTCAAACACATTGGTGCAAGGCATAGACACGACACGGGTGGCGATGCCCTGCCCCGCCAGCGTGGCCTGCGCCTGGATGGCGAGTTCAGTTTCAGAACCCGTGGCCAGGATGATCGCCTGAGCGCCCTCCATATCGGCCAGCACATAGCCACCGCGCCGGATGTCATTCACCTGATCGATGCCCGTCAGCTGCGGCAGGTTTTGACGAGATAGGGCCAGCACGCTAGGGCCATCATGCCGCTCTACGGCACAGGTCCAGGCCACCGCCGTCTCCAGGCCATCGGCCGGTCGCCACACATCAAGCCCCGGAATCAAACGCAACGAGGGCACGTGCTCTACGCTTTGATGGGTCGGACCGTCTTCCCCCAGCCCAATGGAGTCGTGTGTGAACACATGGATCACGCGTCGCTTCATGAGTGCGGCCATGCGAATGGCGTTGCGGCTGTAGTCACTAAAGGTCAAAAACGTGCCACCGTAGGGAATGTGGCCACCATGCAAGGCCATGCCATTCATGATGGCAGCCATACCGAACTCACGCACACCGTAAGACAGGTGGTTGCCCCACTGGTCGCGCCCAGCTGGGGTGCAATTCTTGAAGTTGGTGAGATTGGAGCCGGTCAGGTCGGCAGAGCCGCCAAAAAACTCCGGTAGCAACGGCGCGAGCAAGTCGAGTGCATTCTGGCTAGCTTTGCGTGTCGCAAGGGCGTCGGGGCGGGCCGCGACACCCTTGAGCAGGGCGGGCAAACGAGTGGCGTAATCGGCCATCAGATCACCTGTCATGCGGCGTTCAAACTCTGCCGCCTCAAGCGGATAGTCCGTGCGGTAACTCTCGAAACGCTGACGCCACTGCGCTTGCGCCACCTGACCGCGTACAACGGCATTCCAAGCTTGCGCAACATCCTCGGGCACTTCGAACGGACCATGCGTCCAGCCCAATGCTTCTCGCGTGGCCGCCACTTCGACAGTGCCAAGTGCAGCCCCATGCACATCATGCGTTCCCGCTTTGTTGGGCGAGCCCTGGCCGATCACTGTTTTGCAGCAGATCAGGGTGGGTTTCCCATTGGGGAGCACCGCCTGTGCGCGCGCGGCATGCAGGGCCGCGTCCACCGCAGCTGCATCGTGTCCGTCCACATTGGCGATTACATGCCAGCCATACGCCAAAAAGCGTTGCGGTGTGTCATCAGTGAACCAGCCTTCCACATGACCGTCAATCGAGATACCGTTGTCGTCATACAGAGCCACCAGCTTGGACAGCCGCAAGGTACCCGCCAGCGAGCAAACCTCGTGGCTGATGCCCTCCATCAGGCAGCCATCACCTAGAAACACGTAGGTGAAATGATCCACGATGCAGTGCTCTTCACGGTTGAACTCCCTTGCCAACAGCTTCTCGCTCAAGGCCATGCCCACCGCGTTGGCCAAGCCCTGGCCCAGCGGGCCGGTGGTGGTTTCCACGCCGGGGGTCAAGTTCACTTCAGGGTGACCCGGCGTTTTGCTGTGCAACTGACGGAAATTTTTAAGCTCCTCCATGGGCAGGTCGTAACCTGTGAGGTGCAAGAGCGCATACAAAAGCATGGAGCCATGCCCGTTTGACAGGACAAAGCGGTCTCGGTCAGCCCAATGCGGGTTTACCGGGTTGTGCTTGAGATGGCGGTTCCACAGCACTTCGGCCATGTCAGCCATGCCCATAGGAGCGCCGGGGTGACCGGACTTGGCCTTCTCCACCGCATCCACAGCCAACATGCGAATCGTGTTGGCCATTTGTCGGGCCATCTCTTTTGAAGGTGCCGTCATCAGATCGCTCCCATCGCACGTTTACGGCGTTCCATCATGCGCCAGACAAAGGGGGTAAAAATCAGTTGCATGGCCAGCTCCATCTTGCCGCCAGGAACCACGATGGTGTTGGCGCGCGACATGAAGCTGTCGTTGATCATGTTCAGCAGGTACTGAAAATCAATGCCTTTGGGCTTGGCAAACCGGATCACCACCATGCTCTCGTCAGCGGTGGGGATGTCGCGCGATACGAAGGGGTTGGAGGTATCGACCATGGGCACGCGCTGAAAGTTGACATGGGTGTGCATGAACTGTGGGCAGATGTAGTGCACGTAGTCCGGCATGCGGCGCAAAATTGTGTCGGTCACGGCCTCGGTGCTGTAGCCGCGCTTGGACTTGTCGCGCCAGAGTTTTTGAATCCACTCTAGGTTGATGACCGGTACCACGCCGATCAGCAGGTCGGGGTGTTGGGCGATGTTGATCTCAGGGGTGACGATAGCGCCGTGCAGGCCTTCGTAGAACAGCAACTCGGTGCCCGCAGGCACGTCTTCCCAGGGGGTGAAGGTACCCGGCTCTTGTTGATAGGGCGCGGCTTCTTCAGGGTCGTGCAGGTATTTTCGGCGCTTGCCGGTGCCGGTTTTAGCGTAATCGCGGAACAGGGTTTCGAGCTCAGGAAACATATTGTTCTCAGGACCGAAGTGGCTGAAATTCATGTTGCCAGCCGCCTCGGCCTCGGCCGCCCTGGCCTTCATGTCTTTGCGATCGTAGCGGTGAAAGCTGTCGCCTTCAATGACGGCGGCGTTGACACCCTCGCGGCGAAAGATGTTCTCGAAGGTTCGGGTCACCGAGGTGGTGCCCGCACCGCTGGAGCCGGTGATGGCGATGATGGGATGGCGTTCGGACATGGAGGGTCTCCTGGATACAAAAAATGGGGTCAGACCCGGAACAAGCTACGCTCGGCGAATAAGGGGTTGTCCAGCTCAAGCGGCGCGGGCTCGGCGTGATAACGCTCGATGCGCTCGACCTCGTTCTTGGAACCAAACACCAGGCCGATACGTTGGTGCAGGGAGGCAGGTTGCACGCCCAGCATGGGCTGGCGTCCGGTGCTCGCGCGGCCACCGGCTTGCTCCATGATGAAACCAATCGGGTTGGCCTCGTACAACAAGCGCAATCGGCCTGTCTTGCTCGGGTCTTTACTGTCACGCGGGTACATGAAGACGCCGCCGCGCATCAAAATGCGGTGCGCTTCGGCCACCATACTGGCGATCCAGCGCATGTTGAAGTCTTTGCCGCGTGGCCCGGTCTTGCCGGCCATGCATTCGTTCACATAACGGGTAATGGGCGGCTCCCAAAAGCGGCTGTTCGACGCGTTGATAGCAAACTCTTGCGTGTCAACCGGCACGCGCAAACTGGGGTGAGTCAGCATGAACTCGCCCAGGTTTGGATCCAACGTGAAGCCGACCACGCCATTGCCGACCGATAAGATCAGCATGGTGGTCGGGCCGTACAGCGCGTAACCAGCAGCCATCTGTTGTGAGCCTGCTTGCAGAAAATCGGCCTCGGTCACGTCGCGGCCACTGTCGATCACCGCTGGTGGCGCGCGCAATATGGAGAAAATGCTGCCCACCGACACGTTCACGTCAATGTTGCTGGAGCCGTCCAGCGGATCGAACACCAGCAGGTACTTGCCGCGGGGGTACTGCTTGGGAATTTGATAGGCATCATCCATCTCTTCAGAGGCCATGCCCGCCAGATGACCACCCCATTCGTTCATGCGGGTGAAGTACTGGTTGCTGATGACGTCCAATTTTTTCTGTGTCTCTCCCTGGACGTTGATGCTGGCCACGACCTGGTCACCTTCGCCGCCATTGTGGTTGCCCATCATGCCGCCCAGTTCACCAAAGGCGACGGCACGGGCGATGGCTTTGCAGGCGAGTGCTACGTCGAGAATCAGAGCATTGAAGTCGCCGCTGGCGCTGGGAAAGCGCCGACGTTCTTCAATCAAATACTGGGTGAGGGTGAAACGGTTAGACAGGGGCATGGCGGGCTCTCAAGTTTGTGATTCAGTTGGGCAGGCGGCCTGGCGTAAGGCGCTCATCACCTGGCGATAGCCGCCGTCGGCATCAGGCGCACCAAACACGGCACTACCGGCCACGCAGGTGTCGGCCCCAGCGGCCACGATGGCGGCGATGTTGTCGGTCTTCACACCACCATCAACCTCCAGCCAGATCGGTTGACCGCCTGCGGCGGTATGCGCTGCAATGCGGGCGTGGGTGGCGCGCAACTTGTCCAAGGTGGTGGGAATGAATTTCTGCCCCCCAAAACCAGGGTTCACACTCATTAAAAGTACGATGTCCAACCGGTCCATCACATGGTCCAAACAGGCCAGCGGTGTGGCCGGGTTGAGCACGATGCCTGCCTTGCAGCCATGATCGCGTATCAGTTGCAATGTGCGATCCACATGGCGGCTGGCTTCGGGGTGGAAAGTGATGATGTTGGCACCGGCTTTGGCGAACAAGGGGATCAAGGCGTCCACGGGTTCGACCATCAAATGCACGTCAATCGGAATGCTCACATGCGGGCGAATCGCCTCGCAGACCAAGGGGCCAATGGTGAGGTTGGGCACGTAATGGTTGTCCATCACGTCAAAGTGCACCAGGTCCGCGCCAGCGGCCTCAATGGCGCGCACTTCTTCGCCTAAGCGAGAAAAGTCGGCGGACAAGATGGATGGTGCGATACGCAAGGTGGTGCTCATCGAAGTCTCTCAGTGGGCAATGGCGGGTTTCGCACGGGCTATGGATTCAGCGTGCCAGTCGTGCAGGTGACCCAGCGTGACCTCACTCAGATCAGGCAGCACCCGCAGCGCGCCGCTAAAGTCGTGATGCGCGGTGAAGCTGTTGGGCGTGACGATGGTAGCCAGACCTGCTCCTGTGGCGGCGCGCAGACCGTTGGACGAGTCTTCGAAGGCCAGGCACGCGCTGGCTGGCAGGCGCAACCGCTTTAAGGTTTGCAGGTATACCTGCGGATGTGGTTTTTTGTGCGGTGCGGTGGAGGCGTCTTCAATAACGATGAAGTAGTGACTCCAATCCGAGCCTATGGCTTTGCGCAACAGGGCTGCAATGTTGACGGGTGAGGTGGTGGTGGCAATTGCCAGCTGCATCCCTGCTTGGTGAGCTGATTCGATAAGCCGCAAGACGCCGGGACGCAGGGCCACCGCACCTTCTTGCACTGCGCGCTCATAGGCAGCGGTCTTGAGTTCATGGATGCGGGCTACGGTATCGCGCACGCCATCGCCTATGTCGCGCAGCTCCGGCGCCACTTCGCGCCAGTAGTGCAGGATGCGTTCTTTGCCGCCAGAAATTTCCAGCAAACGGGTGTAGAGCGCCTCGTCCCACACCCAGACTTTACCGACCTCGGCGAAAGCTTGGTTGAAGGCGGCGCAGTGTGCGCTCTCGGTGTCTGCCAGGGTGCCATCCACGTCGAAGATTAAAGCTTGTAGGGTGTCGTTTTCCATAGAAACCTTCATGCGGCCTGAAATAGGCGGCTGGCCAAAATATCGGAAGACGTGATGGTCGTTAAATCTTCGGCCGTCAACTCACGCTCGCGATCAGCGAACAAACGGCTGGCTTGGCGCAGACGGGCTCTGTCTAGGGCATTGCGCACACTGCGTGCATTGGCAAAATGCGGCTGCTTTATTCGCAACTGCAAGTAATTGTCAAATACTTCAGAAGCACCCTCACCCCAGTGGTAGTTCTGCTGCGTTAGCATTTTTTTTGAAATCTGCATCAATTCATCCACCGCGTAATCGGGAAAGTCAAGGTGGTGCGCAATGCGCGAAGACAACCCGGGGTTGGACTGGAAGAAAGTGTCCATGCGGTCTTTGTAACCCGCAAGAATCACCACCAGATCGTCACGCTGGTTTTCCATCACTTGCAGCAGAATTTCGATGGCTTCCTGACCATAATCACGCTCGTTTTCCGGGCGATACAGGTAGTAGGCCTCGTCAATGAACAGTACACCACCCATGGCTTTTTTCAGAATTTCCTTAGTTTTGGGCGCGGTGTGCCCGATGTACTGCCCCACCAGATCGTCCCGCGTGACGGCCACCATGTGGCCTTTGCGCACATAGCCCAAACGGTACAAAATTTGCGCCATGCGCATGGCCACCGTGGTCTTGCCGGTGCCGGGGTTGCCGGTGAAACTCATGTGCAAACTGGGGGCTTGGGCCCCTAGGCCCAGGTTGAGTCTCAGCTTGTCAATCACCAACAAAGCCGCAATGTCGCGGATGCGCGCCTTGACCGGGGCCAAGCCCACTAAGTCGTGATCCAGCTCTTGCAAAACCGCCTCCACCTGAGACTCGGCCAAAACTTCGCCCACTGTGCAGGCCGTAGAAGGCTTGGGCGAAGTCGCCGCCGCATCTGGCGTAGCGACGAGGGCTTCGCTGGTCGCATCGGAGGTCGATCCTGGGATGGCGTACATGGGGGAGTTCTTTGCGTAGTGTGATGCTTGACTTACTGTTTGCCTTGGTTGCGACCGGGCGCTTAGCCGCGCTCGCCTTCGGGCTTGTTAGCGCCATATCCGCGCGTGGTGTAGCGCATGGATCGGCCATTGACCTCTTGGCGCTCCAGCATGAAACCCGCCTCGTTTTTGGGGCGATTGACGATGAAGCTCATCGCCACCGTCTCAACGCCACGGGTCGAGTCGAAGGCCATAAGTCGGATGTAGTGATTCGGGAAGACCTTGCGACAGGCATTGAGCTCCATCAAAACCCCCGCGGCGTCCTTCAGATCAAACATGGGCATGCCGTACATCTCCCAATAGGTGTTGCGCGGGTGCGGGTCGTCGGTGTACTCGATGCTCCAGGCATAGCCCTTGCCCAGGCCGTATTCGATTTGCAGCGTGATTTCGGCGTCCGTCAGGTCAGGCAGAAAGCTGAATTGGCCTTGCGTCAAGCGGCCGGTGGGATTGGTCATCATGGTGTGGTTCTCCTGTAGTCAATGGGTCAGCTGGCGGCGGATGGCGTGACGGCGTAGTCACTGCTATCGGTCGATGCGTAGTTGAAGCTGATGTCGCCCCAGGTGTCGAGCGCGGCTTTCAAAGGGCCGCAGGTCTGTGCGGCTTTCCTCAAAATTTCCGGGCCCTCGTTCTTGATGTCTTTGCCTTCATTGCGGGCTTTGACCATGCATTCCAGCGCGACACGGTTGGCCACGGCACCAGCCTGAATGCCTTGCGGGTGGCCGATAGTGCCGCCGCCGAACTGCAAAATCACGTCATCGCCAAACAGATCAATCAATTGGTGCATCTGCCCGGCATGAATACCGCCCGACGCCACCGGCATGACTTTCTTCATGTCGGCCCAGTCCTGGTCGAAGTAGAGGCCGCGCGGCAGGTCCATCTTCGTGTAGCTGTCGCGGCAGACGTTGTAGTAGCCCTGCACGGTCATGGGGTCGCCTTCGAGCTTGCCCACGGCGGTTCCGGTATGGAGGTGATCCACCCCGGCCAGACGCAACCACTTGGCAATGACGCGAAAGCTGACGCCGTGGTTCTTCTGCCGCGTATAGGTACCATGGCCCGCACGGTGCATGTGCACGATCATGTCGTTCTTGCGCGCCCAGTTGGCCATGCTTTGAATAGCGGACCAGCCAATCACCAGGTCCAACATGATGACTACGCTCCCCAGTTCCTTGGCGAACTCGGCGCGCTCGTAAATGTCTTCCATGGTCGCGCCGGTCACGTTCAGGTAGCTGCCCTTGACCTCGCCGGTCACGGCCTGCGCCTTGTTCACGCCGTCCATCACATAGAGAAAGCGATCACGCCAGTGCATGAAGGGCTGCGAGTTGATGTTCTCGTCGTCCTTCATGAAATCCAGACCGCCCCTGAGGCCTTCGTAAATCACGCGGCCATAGTTGCGCGCAGACAGACCCAGCTTGGGCTTTGTGGTGGCACCCAGCAGGGGGCGACCGAACTTGTCCAGACGCTCGCGCTCCACCACCAAGCCGGTGGGCGGGCCCTTGAAGGTTTTGATGTAGGCCACCGGCAGGCGGATGTCTTCCAGGCGTGCTGCCTTGAGCGGCTTGAAGCTGAACACGTTGCCGATCAGGCTGGCCGTCATGTTGGAGATGGAGCCCTCTTCGAACAGAATCAGGTCGTACGCCACATAGGCGAAGTACTGGCCGGGGTTGTTCGGCACAGGGATGACCTTGTAGGCCTTGGCGCGGTAGCTGTCGCAAGCGGTCAGACGGTCAGTCCACACCACTGTCCAGGTGGCGGTGCTGGATTCACCGGCCACGGCGGCGGCGGCTTCCTCCGGGTCCACGCCCTCTTGCGGCGTAATGCGGAACAGGCACAGGGTGTCGGTCTCCTTGGGCACATAGTCGGGCATCCAGTACCCCATCTGCTTATATTTCAGCACGCCAGCGCTGTAACGCGTCTTGGCATCGGTAATTTGACTGTCGCTCATGAAGGACTCCTGTTAGGTTTTGTGGTTGCGATGGAGCAACTATAAGCACGCAATTAAGTAAGGTAAATTCACTTTTTGTTTGCTTTCAGTTAACATATTGATTAATGAAAAATGCCACCTTCCGCCAACTTCGGGTTTTCGTCGAAGTAGCCAAGCACCTAAGCTTCAGCAAGGCCGCGCAGGCTTTGCACCTCACACCACCCGCTGTAACCATGCAGGTCAAGGAGCTGGAGGGGCATGTGGGTCTGGCCTTGTTCGAGCGCAATGGCCGTCAGGTTTCGCTCTCCACAGTGGGCGAGTACATGCTGGTGTATGCCCGGAAAATGTTGGCGACTCTCAAAGACGCTGAGGACGCGGCCGCCCGACTTCAAAAACTGGAGATCGGCATCCTGAACATTGGCATGGTCAGCACGGCCAAGTATTTTGTGCCGCGCATGCTGGCCGAATTCCGGCGTGAACACGAAGGCATTGAGATCAAACTCACGGTCGGCAACCGTGAGCAACTCGTGAAAATGCTGCAAGGCAACGAGGTCGACATCGCCATCATGGGCCGCCCACCCAAGGAGTTGGCCACCCGAGTCGAACCTTTTGCGGCGCACCCGCACGTCTTTGTGGCACCGACAGATCACCCACTGCTGCGCGTGAGTCGAGCTTCCGTCGAATCCTTACGTCCCTACAGCTTCATCATTCGAGAAGAAGGCTCGGGCACGCGTGCCGCACTTGAAAATTTCTTTCGAACTGCCCGCTTTGAACCCAAGGTGGCTATGGAAATGTCCAGCAACGAGACCATCAAGCAGGCCGTGATGGCAGGTATGGGTCTGAGTTTTTTGTCACTTCACACGATTGGCCTGGAGTTGGACAATCGCTTGATATCTGTGCTGGAAGTCGAGGGCACGCCGGTGGTGCGCGCCTGGAATTGTGTACACACGCTGTCAAAACTGCTCTCTCCCGCAGCGGAAGCATTTCGTTACTTTGTTCTCGAGCGAGGCGAGGGGTTCTTGGCTGATCAGTTTGGACGATTTTCACCAGAACCTGCTGTCACCACCCTTCCCCCAGCCTGAAACCCCGCACAGGATTCCCTCAACCCATGAAATCCGACCACAAGCCCATATCCCCCCGCATCAAATCCCAGGTCGCTAGACAGTGAACTTCCACTGGTTCAAACTGAAAGACGAGTTACGCAGAATCAGCCGCCTCGGCATCGGGCGCCTGGGTGTGCTTAATGAAGAGTTGCGCCGCCCAGATGCCAATCTCATACAGCAGGACCATCGGTATCGCCAGCGCAAGCTGCGACACCACATCCGGCGGCGTCACGATGGCCGCGATGATGAAGGCCAACACAACGAAGTAGCCGCGAAAGTCCTTGAGCTTTTCAATGGTGACGATGTTCATGCGCGCCAGGACGATCACCACAATCGGCACTTCAAACGCCATACCAAATGCGATAAACATATTGATCACAAAGCCGAGATAGGCCTCGATATCTGGCGCAGCGGTGATGCTTTTGGGCGCGAAGCTCTGGATGAACTTGAACACCTGACCGAAGACGAAGAAATAACAAAACGCGACGCCTATGAAAAACAGCAGCGTGCTGGAAATCACCAGCGGCATCACCAGCTTCTTCTCATGGGTGTAGAGCCCTGGTGCCACAAAGGCCCAGACCTGCCACAGCACCACCGGCAAGGCCATTAAAAATGCCGCCATCAGCATGATTTTGAGCGGCACCATGAAAGGGGAGATTACCGAGGTCGCAATCAAAGTTGCCCCTTTGGGCAAATGCGCCACCAACGGCGCAGCCATCAGGTCGTACAGCTCGGCCGGGCCGGGGTAGAACGATAAGGCAACAGCGGCCACGGCTATCGCAATCATGGCCTTCACGAGGCGGTCTCGCAGCTCCATAAGGTGCTGCACAAAAGGCTGTTCAGTGCCTGCGAGTTCGTCGTCTTTGGGGGAATCGTCTGCCATGCGAGGGGGTTGGGTTCAGTGACCGTTCAGCTCAGTCTTTGGGGCCGAAAACGGGCCACGCGCGCAGCCCCTGAGAGGGCGCGAGTGCGAATGCCTTGACGGGCTTTGTACCAGTTGGGTGTAGCACCTTGCTTGATGCGCCAGTGTTTACCAGGGTGCTTGTAGATGGGGGCATCCACCGGAGGTTCCATTAGAGGCGATGAATCCAGTCCCGCCGTGGTCTCGGCCCAGCTCTTCTCAAAGTCGCTGGCGTTGGTTTGGATGGTGTTCTCCACGTCGCGGGCTGCGCCTTCGACCGACTCTTTCATCTTTTTGAGCTCGTCCAAGTCCATCGAACGATTGACTTCGGCCTTGACGTCAGACACGTAGCGCTGCGCCTTGCCCAGCAGTGTGCCCACCGTGCGGGCCACGCGCGGCAATTTCTCAGGCCCGATGACGATCAGGGCCACCGCACCAATCAGCGCGAGCTTGGAAATGCCGAGATCAATCACGTCAGGACTTGGTCTTGGCTTCCACGTCGATCGTGGTTTTTTCGGCGGGTGCAGCTGTATTGGCCACTTGTGCAGCAGGGGCGGCAGTTTTGTCTTCCGCCGCTGCGCCGCCTTCTTTCATGCCGTCTTTAAAACCCTTGACCGCACCGCCCAGGTCACCACCTAGATTACGCAGCTTCTTGGTGCCAAACACCATCACCACAATCAGCAAAACGATCAGCCAATGCCAGATAGAAAACGAACCCATTTGTTTCTCCTAAAGAATCTGTTGATTTTAGTCGCACTAGGCTTATGCCTTAACCTTAACCCTTGAGCCAAGGGCGCGGGCCACCAATCACATGAAAATGCAGATGCTGTACCTCTTGCCCGCCCTCGTCACCGGTGTTGGTGAGGACGCGAAAACCCCCTTTTGGATAAGGGTTACAACCTTCTTGCAAAGCCAGCTTGGGGGCCAAAGTCATCATGCGGCCCAGCAGACCCGCGTGCACCTCTCCCACCTGCGCCAATGAGGCGATGTGAGCTTTCGGAATCATTAAAAAGTGCACCGGTGCCCAGGGGTGAATGTCATGAAAGGCGTAGATTTCTTCGTCTTCATAAACTTTTTTTGACGGGATTTGGCCTGCAATGATTTTGCAAAAAATGCAGGTCGGATCACTGTGCACATGTGTTGCAGTCATGCTGGGTCTCCGATGGGCAAGCCCTTATTCATGTTCACCATGCCGGTAATGATGCGGTATAAAAACCAGACGGAAATAGCAATCCACGCCACCCAACCCGGAAAGACGAAAAGAAACCACAAAGGCACGGTAACGGCATACAGCAGTGCGGCAATCACCACGGTGCGAATGCGCCAGCGAAAGTGCGAGGCATGCCATGTGCCTTCAGCGTCTGAGCGTTTCACCATATCAATGATGAGCGCGACGATTAGCAGAATTGGGCTCACCTGCCCTCCCGGCACCAGGGCCGCGACCGCCACGATCAGGTGCAGCACATAGCTAACCGTGCCCACTGTGGTGAGGGATTGCATTTTTTCAGCATTGGTCTGCACGTCGATCACAGGTTCGTTCACTGCTCTGCTCCTTCGCGTGCCAATGCTTTGCGCAAGGCTTTTTCTTCAATGCCGCTGGTGCCTTCTCGTCGCTCCAGCTCGGCCAGCACATCGGCGGGCTTAAGGCCATAGTGCGCCAAGGCAATCAGACAATGAAACCAGAGGTCAGCCACTTCGTTCACCACTTTGTCAGCGGGCGCGCCATGGTCGGCATCTTTGGCGGCCATGACGACCTCGGTTGCCTCTTCGCCGATTTTTTTCAGAAAAGCGTCCGGGCCTTTGTGCAGCAGGCGCGCCACGTAGCTTTGCTCGGCATTGCCGCCATTGTGCGGCAGGCGGCTCTCGATGATGGCCGCTAGGCGGGCCAACACATCAGCGGAGTTGGCGGAGGAGGGTGCTGAAGTCATAAATTTATTTGTAGATCGATGCCGGGTCTTTCAAGACCGGCTCGGTGGTTTGCCATTCACCATCTTTGTACACGCTGAAGAAACAGCTGTGCCGACCGGTGTGACAAGCGATGCCGGGTTCATGCCCGAGTTGGGTGACTTGAAGCAGAACGACGTCGTTATCGCAGTCCACACGAATTTCATGCACGGTCTGCACATGGCCGGATTCTTCGCCCTTGAACCAAAGCTTGCCGCGTGAGCGGCTGAAGTACACGGCACGCCCTAACTCGGCGGTTTTTTCCAGCGCCTCGCGGTTCATCCAGGCGAACATCAGCACGTCTTTGCTGGACGCTTCTTGCGCGATCACGGGCACCAGGCCCTGGGCGTCCCACTTCACAGCATCAAGCCAGTTCACAGGTGTTTTCATGGCGGTATTGTCGGCGATGGCCATAGTCATCACAGGCGCACGGGAATGCTGTGCTGCGCCATATAGCGTTTGGCCTGACCCACGGTGTACTCACCGTAGTGAAAAATGCTGGCAGCCAGAACGGCGTCCGCACCACCTAGCTTGATGCCGTCCACCAGATGATCGAGCGTGCCAACGCCACCGGAGGCAATCACCGGCACGTTGACTGCGTCACTCACTGCGCGCGTTAGCGCCAGATCGAATCCTGACTTCGTGCCGTCGCGGTCCATGCTGGTGAGCAGAATTTCACCCGCACCGCGTTGGGTCATCTCCATCGCCCAGGCAACGACGTCCAGCCCGGTGTTTTTGCGCCCGCCGTGGCTGTAAACGTCCCAGCCTGCACCTTGGGTCAGAGCAGCTTCATCGGAACGGCGTTTGGCGTCAATCGCCACCACAATGCACTGCGCACCGTACTTGGCGGACACTTCGTTGATCACATCCGGGTTGGCCAGGGCCGCCGAGTTAAAGCTGGTCTTGTCGGCCCCGGCATTGAGCAGGCGTCGCACATCGTCCACGGTTCGCACGCCGCCACCCACGGTGAGCGGGATGAAAACTTGAGAGGCAACGGCTTCAATGATGTGCAGAATCAAATCGCGCCCATCGCTGGTGGCGGTGATGTCCAAAAACGTGAGCTCGTCTGCGCCCTGCTCGTTGTAGCGGGCAGCGATTTCGACCGGATCACCCGCATCGCGCAACTCAACAAAATTGACGCCTTTGACAACGCGACCACCGGTCACGTCGAGGCAGGGAATGATACGTTTGGCCAGCATGTTTGAATTGTAAGTTGGGGACCAGGAATGACGGGGAATGATGGCTTAGAGAACCGACAGGCGTTGCCAACCCAACCACGCCTCACCCGCTTTGACCACTATGGGCTGCATCACCTGTGCGGCTTCCACACACAGCATGTCCCGGTAGCCCTCCTTAGGCATGTCCACCAGAGCTGCGCCTTTTTGGGCACCCGGGTTCCACACCACGGTGTTGGCAAAACTGCTGCTTTGTTCGATGCTGAGCGTGCCCAAGGCATCTTGCAAAGTCAGGGCTGGAGGGGCGGCGCTATAGACGCGGTCAAATTCGCCTGTGAAGCGCAATGAGCTTTCTGCATGGCCATGCACATCGGCAACAGCATCCCATTCGGCTTGGCCTTCTAAGCCCACCAGTTGGGTCGTAGCGATGTCGCTCACGGCCAGGTAGGTGTGCAAAGCGCCGGTAAAAGACAGAAGCTCAGCCCCGGTGTTACGCAGCGCTAGCGTGATCAGTAGCTGGCCCGGTTGCAGGTGCAGGTGCAAAGCGAGCTCGAAACTCGCTGGCCAAAGGGCCTGAGTGTCGGCATTAGCAGCCAAACGTAGCGTCAACTGGGCTTCTTTTTCACTACAAGGTGATGAGTCATCCATCTGCCAAGACAGGTTGCGAACAAAACCATGCTTTGGCAAAGAGCCCCGTTGGTTGAATTGGGGAAAACAGATCGGCACGCCACCTCGAATAGGGGTATGGCCATCGTAACCATTGCAGGGACTTAGATAGAGGCGCTCTCGACCGGCACTGACCCATGACACTACCTGTGCACCTTGCTGCACCACGGTCAGACTATCGCCGTTACTCAGTGTCAGGCGTCGGCTGGGTAGTCCGTTGAATAATTCGTGCGGGTCGCTGGCCGATTCAACCATTAAGTTCATCGGCACGAATTTGTGCGGCTTCAAAATTCAGGTCGCCGGTGTAGATGGCGCGGCCACAGATCACGCCTTCAACGCCTTCGTCTTCTACTGCGCACAGGGCTTCAATGTCGGCCATATTGCTCAAACCGCCCGAGGCGATGACGGGGATGGTCAGGGCTTGCGCCAATTTGACGGTGGCCTCGATGTTCAGGCCCGAGAGCATGCCATCGCGGCCGATGTCGGTGTAAATGATGGATTCAACACCGTAGTCTTCAAACTTCTTGGCCAGGTCAATCACCTCGTGGCGGGTGAGCTTGCTCCAGCCGTCGGTAGCGACTTTGCCATCTTTGGCGTCCAGGCCAACGATGATGTGACCACCAAAAGCGGTACAGGCGTCCTGCAAGAAACCGGGGTTCTTCACCGCTGCGGTACCGATGATGACGTAGCGCAGACCCGCGTCGAGGTAGCGTTCAATCGTGTCCAGATCCCGAATGCCGCCGCCCAATTGCACGTCAATCTCGCTGCCCACTTCTTTGAGGATGCTGCGGATCGCCATCTCATTTTTAGGCTGTCCGGCGAATGCACCGTTCAAATCAACCAGGTGCAAACGACGCGCCCCCTTGTTGACCCACTCGCGCGCCATGGCGGCGGGGTTCTCTCCGAAGGTGGTGGATTGGTCCATGTCGCCTTGTTTGAGGCGAACACAGTGACCGTCTTTCAAGTCAATGGCAGGAATTAAAAGCATGATGCTTCAAAGTGGTGGGGAAGAAGAAGACTGCGACGGGCGCAGCCAGAGCGGGAAGTGATCAAGGATTCCAGTGCAGGAAGTTGCGGTAGAGGGCTAGGCCGTGGGCAGCGCTTTTTTCAGGGTGGAATTGTGTTGCGAAAATATTATCACGCGCAATGGCTGCTGAAAAGCGCCCACCGTAGTCAGCTTCGCCCGCAGTGTGGCGCGCATCTGACGGTTTGGCGTAAAAACTGTGCACGAAATAGAAGTAGCTGCCGTCTGGCACCTCGCCCCACACCGGGTGAACGCCTTTACCATGGTTCATTTGCACCACCTGGTTCCATCCCATTTGCGGCACTTTGTAGCGGCTGCCATCGGGTTGCAGCCGCCCTTCTAAATCAAACTTGATGACTTCGCCGGGGATCAGACCTAGCCCTGGCGTATCGCCTTCGGCACTGTGATCCAGCAGCATCTGCATGCCCACGCATACGCCAAACAGCGGCTTGGTCGCAGCGGCTTCCAGGACAGCAGCCTGCAAGCCCGACTCGCGCAGCTCCCGCATGCAATCTGGCATAGCGCCCTGGCCGGGCAAGACAACGCGATCCGCGGCTCGCACGTCTTCAGGTCGCGACGTGATCTGAACTGAAAAATCACTGCCTACGGCTGCAGCTTGCACCGCCTGCGACACGGAGCGCAAATTGCCCATGCCGTAATCGACTACCACCACGGTTTTCACTACAGCGAACCCTTGGTGGAGGGGATGGTGCCCGCAGAGCGCGGGTCCAGCTCCAGCGCCGCGCGCAGGGCGCGGGCAAAGGCTTTGAACACGGTCTCAGCTTGGTGGTGCGCATTCTCGCCCTTGAGGTTGTCGATGTGCAGTGTGACGAAGGCGTGATTCACGAAGCCTTGGAAGAACTCATGCGCCAACTGGCTGTCAAAGCTGCCGATCATGCCGCTCTTGAATGGCACGTTCATCACGAGGCCGGGGCGGCCTGAGAAGTCGATCACCACGCGCGACAGCGCTTCGTCCAGCGGCACATAGGCATGGCCGTAGCGGCGAATACCTTTTTTATCGCCCACCGCTAGGTGCACGGCCTGGCCGAGCGTGATGCCCACGTCTTCCACGGTATGGTGGCCGTCAATGTGCAAGTCACCCTGGGCTTGGATACTCAGGTCAATCAAGCCGTGGCGGGCAATCTGGTCCAGCATGTGGTCAAAAAAACCAATGCCGGTGGAGAGTTGCGCCACACCCGTGCCGTCCAGGTTCACCTTCACGGTGATGTTGGTTTCAGCGGTTTTACGGGTGACTTCGGCGGTGCGGGGTGATGTCGTGGTGGTCATAGTGAGGCTTTCAGCGCAGTCAGCATTTTTGCATTTTCTTCCGATGTACCCACCGTGATGCGGATGCAGTTGTGCAGCAATGGGTGCATTTTAGAAACGTTCTTGATCAGCACGCCCAAAGCCTTCATGCCGTCGAACGTTTTTTGCGCATCGGGCACGCGTGTGAGGATCATATTGGCCTCGCTCTTGAACGGTGTGACGCCGGGCAAGCTCTGCAGTGCGGCAAACACCGTCGCACGCTGAGCCTTGATCTCCAGCGCCTGGGCGGCAAACACCTCAACATAGCCCAGCGCAAACAGCGCGCACTCGTAGTTGAGCACGCTGATGTTGTAGGGTGGGCGCACCTTGTCGATCTCGGCGATCAAGGCCTTGGGGCCCATCATGTAGCCCAGACGCACACCCGCCAAGCCGAACTTGGAGAGCGTGCGCATCAAGAGCACGTGCTGGTGTGCCTCAGGTTGTGCACGGATGCGATCCAGGTAAGTGCGTGATGCAAAGGGCTGGTAAGCCTCATCCAGCACCACCAATCCGCCCTGCTCGCCTTGGGCTTGGATGATTTGAGCCATCACGGTCTCATCCCACAAATTGGCCGTCGGGTTGTTGGGGTAAGCCAGATAAACAATGGCGGGGCGATGCTCGGCAATGGCGGCCAGCATGCCAGGGCCGTCCAACTCAAACTCGGCCGTTAGCGGCACGCCGTGAAAGGCTAAACCCTGCAATTGCGCACTCATGGCGTACATCACAAAACCGGGCAGCGGAGCCAAGATGCCAGCAGGCTTGAAACCATTGGCGGCGCTGGGCGGCACATCACAGGCCATGGCCAAGAGCGAGATCAACTCGTCCGAGCCATTGCCCAGCATGATGTCAAAGCCCTCCGGCATGCCCGCATGCGCGGCCAGAGCGGCGCGCAATTGGTTGACGCGGCCATCGGGGTAACGGTTCAACGCCAGCGCGCCCAAGCGTTGGCCCAGTTGCTCTTGCAAGCCGGGCGGCAGATTGAACGGGTTCTCCATGGCGTCGAGCTTGACCATGCCCGCTGAATCCTGAATGGCGTAGGCGTGCATGGATTGCACGTCTTGGCGAATGCGGGCTAAGATGATGTTTTGCAATTCGCTCATGCCATGAGGCCCAAGTCGGCCGGTGTTGCTTTAAAGGGGTTCACGATGGTTAACTCGGCTATTTGATGTTGGTGCTGTAGATCTTCTGTCAGTAAGTAACGGCATCCCTGCTGCATCGCAGCGGCAATCATTAAGCAGTCCCAATAACTGTAGGCCGTTTCATCTTGCAAGGCCCAGGCATGGTCCACGGTGGCCTCATCCACTTGCCAAGACCGCCAGCCACGATATCTGCGCACCACTTCCCTTGCCTGTTCAGGCAAGAGGCTGGGCGCCACGCGGCGCAAGTTCACATAGAGTTCATGCAACACCTGACTGCTGACGCGTCCAGCTTGCGCCTGCCAACACCAGCGCAGCCACTGCGCCGCGTCGCGTTGTTTGTCAGGATGCCGTGGATCCTGCGCATAGAGCAGGACGTTGGTATCAACGAAAACGGTCGAGCCGGTCGGCATAGATTTCATCGCGTTTCAGGTATGCGCCTTCAAAGGCGATGGGTTCAAAACGCAAAGCACCCCGCATCGCTTGCTCATAGGCTGTGTCCTGGTGCATCTTCTGGGTCAACATCTCACCCACTAGGCGCGACACGCTGGAGTTGCGCTTGGCCGCTTCGATGCGTACCCACTCCAGGGCCGACTCTTCGACGGTGATGGTGACGTTTTTCATGGATTTATTTTAACAATAATTTCGTGTAGCACGAAATTATTGTTAATTATTTCACTTCAATCTCATTTCCGCCGCCCGGGCGTGCGCCTGCAAGCCCTCACCGTGTGCCAACACCGAAGCGATCTTGCCTAGCGTCTGCGCGCCCTGCTCGCTCACCTCGATCAGGCTGCTGCGCTTTTGAAAGTCATAGACGCCCAGCGGTGAGCTAAAGCGGGCCGTGCCACTGGTGGGCAGAACGTGGTTGGGGCCGGCACAGTAGTCGCCCAGGCTCTCGCTCGTGTACGCACCTAAAAAGATAGCGCCTGCGTGCTTGAGCAGCAGCTCCCAGCGGTGCGGGTCGCGGCTGGAGACCTCGAGGTGCTCGGGCGCGATGCGGTTGCTGATCTCGCAGGCCTCTTCCATGCTGCGGGTGTGGATCAAGGCGCCCCGGTCGCTCAGGGACTTGGCGATGATGGCGGCGCGTGGCATCTCGGGCAGAAGGCGATTCATGGCGGCTTGCACGGCGTCAATATAGGCCGCATCAGGGCACAGCAAAATGCTTTGCGCCAGCTCGTCGTGCTCGGCTTGGCTGAACAAATCCATGGCTACCCAGTCGGGCGGGGTGGTGCCGTCAGCCAAGACCAAAATCTCACTAGGCCCGGCGATCATGTCGATGCCCACTGTGCCGAACACGCGCTTCTTGGCGCTGGCCACATAGGCGTTGCCAGGGCCGGTAATTTTGTCCACCTTGGGGATGGTGGCTGTGCCGTACGCCAGCGCGGCAACTGCCTGTGCGCCGCCAATGGTGAAGGCGCGTGTGACACCGGCGACAAAAGCAGCGGCCAGTACCAATGGATTTTTTGCACCTTGAGGCGTGGGCACGACCATGATGATCTCGCCCACACCCGCCACATGCGCAGGGATGGCGTTCATCAGCACCGACGAAGGGTAAGCCGCCTTGCCACCGGGCACATAAATGCCCACGCGGTCTAGCGGCGTGACTTTTTGCCCCAGCAAATTGCCGTCAGCGTCTCGGTAACTCCAGCTCTCACCACTGGCCTTTTTTTGCGCCTCATGGTACGTGCGCACGCGCTGGGCGGCGGCCTGCAAGGCTTCGCGCTGAACAGCGGGCAAACCATCAAATGCGGCCTTGAGTTCGGCTTGGGTCAGCTCCAAATCATCTACCGATGCGGCCTGCAAGCCATCAAAGCGTTGTGTGTACGCCAACACGGCCTCATCGCCGCGCTGCTGTACGTCAGCCAAGATGCTGGCAACGCGCGATTCAATCTCGGCATCGGTCTCACCTGACCAATGCAAACGGGCCTTGAATTTAGACTCAAAATCGGCTGAAGCCGTTGATAGATGTGCGCAAGCAGCTACTGAGTTCATAGCGATTATTGAGCCGCAAGGGCCCCAGCAAAGGCGTCAATGATCCGGCGAATCGGGGCCTGCTTGAGCTTGAGCGCAGCTTGATTTACCACCAAACGCGAGCTAATGTCCATGATGTGCTCGACCTCCACCAGATGGTTGGCCTTGAGGGTGTTGCCGGTGGAGACCAGATCGACGATGGCGTCAGCTAACCCGGTGAGCGGGGCTAACTCCATGCTGCCGTAGAGCTTGATCAAGTCCACATGCACACCCTTAGTGGCAAAAAATTCACGCGCAATGGCCACGTACTTGGTGGCCACCGTCAAGCGACCGCCCTGGCGCACGGCGGCGGCGTAGTCAAAGCCTTCACGCACGGCCACGCTGATGCGGCACTTGGCAATTTGCAAATCCAGCGGTTCGTACAGACCAACGCTGGTGGCTGCGCCACCCCACTCCATGGCGTGCTCAATCAAGGTGTCTTTGCCGGTGATGCCCAAGTCTGCACCGCCGTACTGCACGTAGGTGGGCACGTCTGTCGCACGCACCAACACCACCCGAACCTCGGGCTGGTTGGTGGCCAAAATCAGTTTGCGGGTTTTCTCAGGGTCGTCCAGCACTTCAATGCCAGCAGCCTTGAGCAGGGGCAGGGTCTCTTCAAAAATACGACCCTTGGAGAGTGCGAGTGTGATCATTTCAGTCTTTCAATGTCAGCGCCTAGGCCTTGGAGTTTGGCCTCCATCTGGTCGTAGCCGCGATCCAGGTGGTAGATGCGCTCCACCACCGTGTCGCCTTCAGCCACCAAGCCCGCAATCACCAAGCTGGCAGAGGCGCGCAGGTCGGTGGCCATCACGGTCGCACCTGAGAGCTGCGCTACGCCTTCAATCACCGCCACTTTGCCGTCAATCTGGATGTGAGCACCCAAACGCACCAGCTCGTTGACGTGCATGAAGCGGTTTTCAAAAATGGTCTCCGTCACGCGGGACGTGCCCTGCGCAATCGCGTTGAGCACCATGAACTGGGCTTGCATGTCGGTTGGGAAGCCGGGGTACTCGGTGGTGCGAAAACTCTGAGCCTTCAAATACTGGTGGGCTGGGCCGGGTGATTGCACCCGGATACCGCCCGTCACGGCGGTGACGATGACCCCCGCATCGCGCAGCTTCTCAATCACCGCGCCCAAGTGATCGGCCCGGCCGTGCTTCAAAACCACATCGCCGCCAGTAGCGGCCACGGCGCACAGAAAAGTACCGGCTTCAATGCGGTCAGCCACCACCTGGTGTGTGCAGCCATTCAACTGTTCGACGCCTTGAATGTGGATGCGACTACTACCATGGCCTTCAATCTTTGCGCCCATCTGGATCAGCATCTCAGCCAAGTCGCTAATTTCAGGCTCTTGCGCTGCGTTTTCCAACACCGTTTCGCCTTGTGCCAGGGCTGCGGCCATGAGGAAGTTCTCAGTACCCGTGACGGTGACCATGTCAGTGGTGATGTGCGCGCCTTGCAGACGACTGCGCCGCGTGCCGTTGACCATGGCCAGCTTGGCCAGCATGTAGCCGTGCTCCACCACAATCTCAGCCCCCATGGCCTGTAGGCCTTTGATGTGCTGATCTACCGGGCGCGAGCCAATGGCACAGCCACCGGGCAGGGAAACGGTGGCCTCGCCAAAACGCGCCAGCAGCGGCCCCAAAGCGAGCACCGAAGCGCGCATGGTTTTGACCAACTCATAGGGCGCTTCGGGTGAACTCAATGCCCCCGCATCTACGCGCACCGAGCCGTCTACGCCCCATTCGGCACTGACACCCATATTGCGAATCAGCTTGAGCATGGTGGTCACGTCTTGCAGACGCGGCACGTTGGCCAGTGTGACGGGTTGGGCGGTGAGCAAACAGGCACACAACTCGGGCAGGGCGGCGTTCTTGGCACCAGAAATTTGTACCTCGCCCCGGAGTTGGCGGCCACCGCGAATCAATAATTTATCCATAAAGATCAGTAGGGCTCAAAAAGCCTGAAGTTCAATGCCAGAACGGGACTGGCGCATTTTTCTAAGTTATTCAGCGGCTGTCGCTTGGTGAGCCCACTCCGCCGGGGTCAGCGTCTTCATCGAAAGGGCATGCACTTCGTCTGTTTGTATTTTCGCACCCAAGGTGGCATAGACACGCTGGTGGCGTTGAATGGCGCGCTTGCCTTCAAACTCGGTTGAAACAATCGTGGCATACCAGTGGCGGCCGTCACCTTCCAGCTCAAGGTGCTCGCAGGCGAGCCCGGCTTGGATGACAGATTTAAGTTCGTCGGCAGTCATGATTTTTGAATTGAACTAAAGAGCGATTAACCGCGAATTTTGTAGCCAATGCGCAGCAAGTGCACGGCCAATGCAGAGACCAAGGCCAGCACTACACCCACAATGCCCAAGCTGAGCCAAGGGGACACATCGCTGACGCCAAAAAACCCGTAACGAAAGCCGTCGATCATGTAGAAGAACGGATTGAGGTGGCTGACGCTTTGCCAGAAACTGGGCAACGAGTGGATGGAATAAAACACGCCGCTGAGAAAGGTCATGGGCATGATGACAAAGTTTTGAAAGGCGGCGAGCTGGTCGAACTTCTCAGCCCACAAACCGGCAATCAGCCCGAGTGTGCCCAGCAGGGCCGCACCCAACAAAGCAAACACAACTATCCACAGGGGAGCCACAAAACTCAGCTCGGTGAACCACGCAGTCACCGCGAATACACCACTGCCCACCACCAAACCGCGCGCGACCGATGAGCCTACATAGGCAAAAAACCAGTTCCAGTGCGACAAAGGCGTGAGCAGCAAAAACACCAAGTTGCCCATGATCTTGCTCTGAATCAGCGAAGACGAACTGTTGGCAAACGCGTTTTGCAAAACGCTCATCATAATGAGGCCGGGCACTAAAAATGCGGTGTAACTCACCTGATCATAGACCTTGACGTGTTTGTCCAGCACGTGGCCGAAGATCAGCAGGTACAACACCGAGGTCAGCACCGGTGCAGCCACAGTTTGGAAACCGACTTTCCAGAAACGCAGCGTTTCTTTGTAGAGCAGGGCTTGCCAACCGGTCATGCTTGTTGCCCCATCACGGCGAGGAATACGTCTTCCAAATCAGCCTTGCTGATTTCCACGTCCTCAGCGATCAAGCCCGCCTGTCGAATCGCAGAGAGGTAGCTCTCAATTTCTTCGGCATTGTGGGTCGGGAACTGCACGAAGCGCCCCGTCACACGCGCCTTGGCAGCCAGCGCTGCGGGCAGCTCGCCATCCAGCTTGAGTCGCAGCACGTGGCTAGACGCGGCTTTGAGCAACTCACTGGTGCGCTCCAGCGCCACAACTCGTCCGGCTTTCAGCATGGCGATGCGGCCACACAAAGCTTCGGCTTCTTCCAAGTAATGCGTGGTCAAGAGCACGGTGTGACCTTGCTTATTGAGCTTGGCAATGAACTGCCACAGGGTTTGGCGCAACTCCACATCCACACCCGCCGTAGGCTCGTCGAGCACGATGACGGGGGGCTTGTGCACCAGTGCTTGTGCGACCAAAACGCGGCGTTTCATGCCGCCTGAGAGTTGGCGCATATTGGCGTTGGCCTTGTCGGCTAGGCCCAGGCTGTCCAGCAACTCATCAATCCAGTCGTCGTTGTTTTTGATGCCGAAGTAGCCCGACTGGATGCGCAGGGCTTCCCGCACATTGAAGAAGGGGTCAAACACCAGTTCTTGCGGCACCACGCCCAGTTTTTTGCGTGCCTGGGCGTAGTCAACTTGAACGTCGCTGCCCAGCACGGCGACCTTGCCAGCGCTGGCTCGGGTCAACCCGGCCAGGATGCTGATCAACGTCGTCTTACCCGCACCATTAGGGCCGAGCAAGCCAAAGAATTCACCTTCTTCGATATTGAAATTAACACCATCCAGCGCAGCAAACGTCGCCCCCTTGGGGCCACGTGGCGAAGGATAGTTTTTGGAGACGGATTGAAATGAGATAGCAGGCATGGGAGGCCGCTATTTTATGCGGTCAGTCTCATGCAGCAGGCAGTAGCTCGGCAATACCGTAGAGAGCGGCCAGATCGGCCAGTTTGGGGGCCAAGCCTTGAATCGAAAATCGTTGGCCCATCGCGAGGCACTCGCGTCTGAATTCCAGTAGCACAGCCAAGGCGGAGGAGTCAAAATGCTGTAGCGCGCTGGCGTCCACCACCACCTCCGGCACTTTGTGTTGACGCAGGCCCTGCACGAGCATTTGCAAGCAAGCGCGCGCTTGCTTGTGGGTCAATTCAGACGGCAAAACAAACACGATTCAACCCTTTTTGGCATTGGCTTTGTTGCGATCAGACAGTGAGGTGATCAGGCCGTCAATGCCGCTGGCATTGATCTCCTGGGCAAACTGGCTGCGGTAGGTTTCGACCAGCCAGACACCCAACACGTTCAGGTTGTAGATCTTCCAACCCGCGCCTTCACCCGGTGTTTTTTCCAGACGGTAGTCGAGCTGAATCGGGTCGCCACGGCCTTTGACTTCCGAGCGCACGATGAGCTCTTTGTCTTCAGATGAACCGCGCAAGGGTTTCATCTCTACCACTTGATCGCTGATTTGAGACAAGGCCCCGGCATAGGTGCGCACCAGCAAAATTTTGAACTCCTCTTGCAGGCGTTTTTGCTGCTCAGGTGTTGCTTTGCGCCAGTTCGGGCCGACTGCGGAGGCCGTCATACGCTGAAAATTTACGCTCGGCATGATCTTGCTGTCCACCAACGTGACGATACGTGCCACATTACCCGACTGCAAGGTCTTATCGGCCTTGATGGTGCTGAGCACATCGGTGGACAAACGCTGGATCATGGCATCTGGGGCTTCATCGACCGCAAAAGCAGGGTTGAACCCTAAAACCAGAGTGCTGACGGTCAGGCCAGTCAACACACGATTGAATACACGACGGAACATAAAAAACTCCTTCACTTCAAACCAAGTTAATGGTGTCTATAACGCTCATCCACGCCATCTCGCTGACCCCTTGGGTCATTGAGTTTCAATTTCAAACTTACTTGGCTGGGGTTTCAACCGGTTCGGCGTCTTCGGGCGAGGCTTCGTCGGGTGGATTGCCATCGTAAACGGCATTTCTGCGGCGCTGCAAGAACGCATCTCGAATGAACGAGTACTTGTCCAGTGCGCCGTCGTTAATCACCGATTCAGCCTTAAGGAAACCCGCACGAATATCCACCACCCTTGTCGCCAATAGCGCATTGCGAACCGGTATGTCACTGAACTGTGACAGGGCATCGCCTTTGAAGTCCACTGACAAGGCCACCGTGTCGCGCAGTGTGGAAGGCCCCAAAATCGGTAACACAATGTAAGGCCCTGCACCCACGCCCCAGTGACCCAAGGTTTGCCCAAAATCTTCTTTGTGGCGCTCAAGCTTCAACTCGGTTGCGACATCCAAAATACCACCAAGACCGAAGATGGTGTTAAAACTCACCCGCATCAAATTGCTAACGGCAGCCTCTGCCTTTAATTGCAAAACACTGTTAACGACCGACCACGCATCCGAAAGGTTGCCGAAGAAATTGCCAATGCCCTGACGCACTAGTTTTGGCGTCACATCCTGATAAGCCGTGGCCACGGGCTTTAGAACGGCTTGATCCACCGCATCATTGAACTTGTACATGCTGCGGTTAAACGGCTCCAGCGGATCGGCCGAATTGGCACTGGGCCCGGTGGCACAGCCTGTAAGCCCCAAACAGATCAGCAGGGCGAACAGGTACAGACGGTTGATCTTGAACGATGAAAACCCATAGCCTGCAAAATAAATTGTTTTCATTTCCCCCCCCTGTCACTGGCTGTTGCAGGTTTCTTACCGTCTGCAGCATTGCTGTAAAGAAACTGGCTGATCAGGTTTTCCAGCACCACAGCAGACTGAGTGCTGCTGATGGTGTCACCCGCGACCAATGACTTTTCTTCAGCACCTGCCTCTATACCAATGTACTGCTCTCCTAAGAGACCACTGGTGAGGATTTTCAAGGAGCTGTCTTTAGGAAAAACGTAACGACTCTCAAGGCTTAAGACCACCTTGGCCTGGAATGTTTTGTCATCAAACGAGAGCGATTCAACACGCCCGACCACCACACCACCGCTGCGGACTGCACCCTTGGGTTTGAGACCACCGACATTGTCAAAGCGAGCCTCCACCCGGTAAGTGGACTGAAAATTCAAGTTCAGCAAATTCGCCGCTTGCAATGCCAGGAACAAAATGGCCGCGCCACCGATCAGGACAAACAGGCCCACCCACACATCATTTTTTGAGCGTTGCATCACTCTTCCTTTTAAATCGTAAACATCATGGCCGTCAGGATGAAATCCAGACCCAACACCGACAGGGAGGACACCACCACCGTACGGGTAGTAGCCCGAGACACACCTTCGGGTGTGGCTTGGGCTTCAAATCCTTGCAGCAGGGCCAAGAAGGTCACGGTGAAGCCAAACACCAAGCTTTTGACAATGCCGTTGCCCACATCTTTCCAGACGTCCACGCCGCCCTGAATCTGGCTCCAAAATGCTCCGCCATCCACGCCGATCATGAGTACGCCCACCACCCAGCCGCCAATGATGCCCATGGCGCTGAACACCGCCGCCAACAAAGGCATGGTGATGACACCCGCCCAAAAGCGTGGGGCCAGAATCCGCTGCACCGGGTCAACGGCCATCATCTCCATGGCACTAAGCTGCTCGCCCGCTTTCATCAAACCGATCTCGGCCGTCAGGGACGTGCCAGCACGCCCGGCAAACAATAAGGCCGTCACCACCGGCCCCAGTTCACGCACCAGACTCAAGGTGACCAATAAACCCAAAGCCTCGGAGGAACCATAACGCTGCAAGGTGTAGTAACCCTGTAAACCGAACACAAAACCGACAAACAAGCCCGATACGGAAATGATCGCCAGCGAGTAATTGCCCAGAAAGTGAATCTGGTCACGTATCAAGCCAAAGCGCCGAAAGCTCGCTCCGAAGCTGAGCAACAGCCGCGCGAACAATCTAGCCCCCAAACCGAGATCCGCCAGTTTGCTGCGGGTGGCAAAGCCAATGTTAGACGGTGTGTACCAACTCATGACGAAGCTCCCGGTCGCTGTGACGATGGACGACCCAGACCAAAATCTTCGTCCACTGACTTACCAGGGTAATGAAACGGCACCGGCCCATCTGGCAAGGCGTTCACATACTGGTGCACCAGCGGATCAGCGCTATGCATCACCTCGTCAGGCGTGCCCTGAGTGGCGACTTTTCCATTGGCCAAAATGATAATGTGGTCGGCAATCTCGAAGGTCTGTTTAACCTCATGGGACACAAAAATGCTGGTCAACCCCATGGTGTCGTTCAGGTTGCGAATCAGCCGCGCTGCTGTGCCCAAAGAGATGGGGTCGAGGCCTGAAAAAGGCTCGTCATACATCATCAACTCCGGATCCAAAGCCATGGCACGGGCCAAGGCGATGCGTCGCGCCATACCTCCCGACACCTCACTGGGCTTGAGCCCGCGCGCACCACGCAGGCCCACAGCATTGAGTTTCATCAGCACGATGTCGCGAATCAAGGGCTCGGGCAGATCGGTGTGCTCGCGCAGCGGGAAGGCCACGTTCTCAAACACGTTCATGTCCGCAAACAAAGCACCGAATTGAAACAACATTCCCATGCGTCGCCGTGCGGCGTAGAGCTGGCTCGCATTCATCGGCGTCACATCCTGGCCGTCAAACATCAACTGCCCGGACTGAGCTCGAATTTGGCCACCAATCAAACGCAGAATAGTTGTCTTTCCACCGCCGGATGCACCCATCAGCGCCGTGACCTTGCCGCGCGGAACGCTCAAGTTGATGTCGTCCAGAATGACACGCGCCCCATACCCAAAGGTCAGCTTGCGCAATTCGATGAAGGATGATGAAGTGGATGCGTCCATAAATGTCAAAAGCCGGAAATGCCCGGCTTTTGCATCATAAGGGATTGGGGGATACCCGTAGCACGAAGGTCTGAATCAACGAGGCAGCTCGCTGCTGCCCATTAGGAATTCATCCACCGCACGGGCGGCTTGACGACCTTCACGAATCGCCCACACCACCAAGCTCTGCCCCCGGCGGATATCGCCTGCGGCATAGACCTTGGGGACATTGGTGGCATAGCCGCCTTGCTCCTCAGTGCTCGCCTTGGCGTTGCCCCGTGCATCCTTGTCAATGCCAAAGGACTCCAGCATGGTGGCCACCGGGTTGACAAAGCCCATGGCCAGCAAGACCAGATCGGCTTTGTATTCTTTTTCGGTGTTGGGAACTTCAACCAACTTGCCGCCTTTGAACTCGACCTGCACCGTCTTTAAACCAGTGACCTTGCCTTTTTCACCGGTGAACTCTTTGGTTGACACGGCAAATTCGCGCACGCAACCTTCTTCATGGCTGGAGCTGGTGCGCAGCTTGAGTGGCCAGTAGGGCCAGGTCATGGGGCGATTTTCTTCTTCGGGCGGTTGAGGCATCACCTCAAACTGCGTCACGCTGGCCGCGCCATGGCGGTTACTGGTGCCCACACAGTCAGAACCGGTGTCACCACCACCAATCACGATGACATGCTTGCCGTCGGCGCGCAGTTGCGCTTTGAGCTTGTCGCCTGCGTTGACCTTGTTTTGCTGCGGCAAAAACTCCATGGCGAAATGAACGCCATTCAGTTCACGGCCTGGCACAGGCAGATCACGCGATTGCTCGGCACCACCGGTGAGCAGAACTGCATCAAAATCTTTTTTCAACTGGGTGGCAGAGATGGTTTCTTTGGCCCAGTTGGTGACTTTGCTGTCGGCGGGGAATTCGCCAATCAACACGCTGGTGCGGATGGTCACGCCTTCGGCCTTGAGCTGATCCACGCGGCGGTCAATGTGTGACTTCTCCATCTTGAAATCAGGAATCCCGTAACGCAGCAGACCACCTACGCGGTCATTTTTCTCAAACAGCGTCACATCGTGACCGGCGCGCGCCAACTGCTGCGCAGCGGCCATGCCTGCGGGGCCAGAGCCCACCACGGCGACTCGTCTCCCAGTCTTGTGCGCGGCCGGTTGAGGCACGACCCAGCCCTCATGCCAAGCGCGGTCGATGATGGCGTGCTCAATCGACTTGATGCCCACCGCAGCGTCGTTGACATTGAGCGTGCACGCCGCCTCGCAAGGTGCGGGGCAAATGCGGCCCGTGAACTCGGGGAAGTTGTTGGTGCTGTGCAGAGTGTCAATCGCGTCTTTCCAGTCGGCACGGAAAACCATGTCGTTGAAGTCGGGAATGATGTTGTTGACGGGGCAGCCGCTGTTGCAAAACGGTGTGCCGCAGTCCATGCAGCGTGCGGACTGCTGCTTGGCCTGCGCATCGTCCAACCCGATGACAAATTCTTTGTAGGTTTTCAGACGTTCAGGCACGGGCTTGTAGCCCTCCTCGACGCGCTCAAACTCCATGAAGCCGGTAATTTTTCCCATGATGGTTCTTTCCTCAACTTTTCTTACTTAGCCGCAGCGGCTTCTTGATGGGTTGCCATGTGCGCACTGGTGGTCTCGGTCGCGGCTTCCAGGCGGCGCTGTTTGCGCTCCAGCAAAGCCCGTTTGTATTCATTGGGGAATACTTTGACGAACTTCTTACGCGACTCGGCCCAGGTGTCCAGCAACTCGCGTGCGCGCTTGCTTCCCGTCCAGCGGTGATGGTCTTGCAAGAGACGTTTGAGCAACTCCTCATCGCTCTCGTCCGCATGCCAGTCGGATTTGTCATGGCTGTGTTGCTCAGCCGTGCTCACCACGCGGTCCATAGACACCATGGTCGTGTTGCAGCGCGTGGCAAACTTGCCGTCTTCATCAAACACATAGGCCACGCCGCCGCTCATACCGGCTGCAAAGTTGCGCCCGGTTTGGCCCAGCACGGCCACAGTACCACCGGTCATGTATTCGCAACCATGATCACCCGTGCCCTCCACCACCGCCGTCGCACCCGACAGACGCACGGCAAAACGCTCACCGGCCACGCCGCTAAAGAAGGCTTCACCACTGGTAGCGCCGTACATCACGGTATTGCCCACGATGGTGTTTTTGATAGCTTCACCCCGGAAGTCGAGGCTTGGGCGCACCACCACACGACCGCCTGAGAGGCCCTTGCCGGTGTAGTCGTTGGCGTCGCCAATCAAGTAGAGCGTGATGCCGCGCGCCAAGAAAGCACCGAAGGATTGGCCACCTGTGCCCTCCAACTGAATGCGCAGCGTGTCATCCGGCAGGCCCTCGGGGTGAACCCGTGTCAATGCACCCGACAACATGGCACCGACCGAGCGGTTGACGTTGCGCGTGACTTCCATGAACTGGACTTTTTCACCCTTGTCGATAGCGGCGCGGGACTTGGTAATCAGCACATTGTCCAGAGATTTTTCAAGACCGTGGTCTTGAATCTGCGTGTGGTGACGCGCCACATCGGCAGGCACATCGGCCATGGCAAACAGACGGCGGAAATCAAGGCCGTTGGCTTTCCAGTGCGCAATGCCCTGGCGCGTGTCGAGCAGGTCGGCGCGGCCAATCAGGTCGTCAAACTTGGCGATGCCCATTTGCGCCATGATCTGGCGCACTTCTTCTGCGATGAAGAAGAAATAGTTCACCACATGCTCAGGTTTGCCAGAGAACTTTTGGCGCAAAACGGGGTCTTGCGTAGCCACCCCCACGGGGCAGGTGTTGAGGTGGCACTTGCGCATCATGATGCAGCCTTCCACCACCAGCGGTGCGGTGGCGAAGCCAAACTCATCAGCACCCAGCAGCGCGCCAATCACCACGTCACGGCCCGTCTTCATCTGGCCGTCGGCCTGCACACGGATACGACTGCGCAAGCGGTTCAGCACCAGCGTTTGCTGGGTTTCTGCAAGACCAATTTCCCACGGGCTGCCCGCGTGCTTGATTGACGACCAGGGCGATGCGCCCGTGCCACCGTCATGACCGGAAATCACCACGTGATCGCTCTTGCACTTGGCCACACCAGCGGCGATGGTGCCCACACCAATCTCACTCACCAACTTAACGCTAACGCTGGCGTGCGGCGCCACGTTCTTCAAGTCGTGGATCAACTGGGCCAGATCTTCAATCGAGTAAATATCATGGTGCGGTGGCGGCGAAATCAGCCCCACCCCAGGCACCGAGTGGCGCAGACGACCGATGTAGTTGGACACCTTGCCACCGGGCAGCTGACCACCCTCACCGGGCTTGGCCCCTTGCGCCATCTTGATCTGGATTTGATCGGCGCTGGTGAGGTACTCAGCCGTCACACCAAAGCGGCCCGACGCCACTTGCTTGATTTTGGAGCGCAGTGAATCACCATCCAACAGCGGCAGATCGACCTCAACCTGTTCCGCACCAATCACGCTCTTGAGCGTCTCACCCTTCTTGATCGGGATGCCTTTGAGTTCTTGGCGATAACGCGCTGGGTCTTCACCGCCCTCACCCGTATTGCTCTTGCCGCCAATGCGGTTCATGGCCACGGCCAAAGTGGCGTGTGCTTCTGTGCTGATGGAGCCCAGTGACATAGCACCGGTGGCAAAGCGTTTCACGATTTCACTGGCGGGCTCTACCGCATCGACCGAAATTGCCTTGGTGGGATCGAGCTTGAACTCAAACAGGCCGCGCAGCGTCATGTGGCGCTTGCTTTGGTCGTTGATGAGTTGGGCATATTCCTTATAGGTGTTCCAATTGTTGGAGCGCGTGCTGTGCTGCAACTTGGCAATCGCATCGGGCGTCCACATGTGCTCTTCACCCCGGGCGCGCCAGGCGTATTCGCCACCGGTTTCCAGCATGGTGGCCAGCACCGGGTCGTTGCTGAAAGCGGCCTTGTGCATGCGAATGGCTTCTTCTGCCACTTCGAAAATGCCAATGCCTTCGACACGGCTGGGTGTTCCCGTGAAGTACTTGTCGATGGTCTCGGTGTTCAGGCCAATGGCCTCAAACAACTGTGCGCCGCAGTAGCTCATGTAGGTGGACACACCCATCTTGGACATGATCTTGGACAAGCCTTTGCCGATGGCTTTGACGTAGTTGTAGATCGCCTTGTCAGCAGACAGATCACCCGGCAAGTCTTGGTGCATGGCGGCCAAGGTTTCCATAGCGAGGTAGGGGTGCACGGCTTCTGCGCCGTAGCCCGCCAGCACACCGAAGTGATGCACCTCACGCGCCGTGCCGGTTTCGACCACCAAGCCTGCCGTGGTGCGCAGACCTTCACGCACCAAGTGCTGGTGAATCGCGCTCAAGGCCAGCAGCGCGGGAATGGCGACTTGAGTTGCGCTGATGGCTCGGTCGCTGATGATGAGGATGTTTTTACCGCCTTTGATGGCGTCTACGGCTTCTGCGCACAGCGAGGCCAACTTTGCCTCTACGCCTTCGCGGCCCCAGGCCAGCGGGTAGGTGATGTTGAGCGTGTAGCTGCGAAATTTGCCTTGCGTGGTGGCTTCAATGTTGCGCAACTTGGCCATGTCGGCAAAGTCAAGAATCGGCTGACTCACCTCTAAGCGCATGGGTGGGTTGACCTGGTTGATGTCCAGCAAATTAGGCTTGGGCCCAACGAAGGACACCAGCGACATCACGATGGCTTCGCGGATGGGGTCGATGGGCGGGTTAGTCACTTGCGCGAACAACTGCTTGAAGTAGTTGTAGAGCGGTTTGTTTTTGTCCGACAACACGGCCAGCGGGCTGTCGTTGCCCATGGATCCAATGGCCTCCTCGCCTGCGGTAGCCATGGGGGCGATCAGGAACTTCAGGTCTTCTTGAGTGAAGCCGAATGCTTGCTGACGGTCCAACAGGCTGATCTGATCGGTGATGCGCTTTTCGCCTGCAGCTTCATGCCCATCCGTCAGGCGTTTTCTACGCTCAGAATAAGACACATCGTCCAGTTTGATGCGCAGGTTCTCAATCCACTGCTTGTAGGGCTTGTTGTTGGCCAGGTTGGACTTGATTTCTTCATCATCAATCATGCGGCCCTGTTCCAGATCGATCAGGAACATCTTGCCGGGCTGCAAGCGCCATTTGCGCACGATTTTGCTTTCAGGCACGGGCAGCACGCCGGACTCAGAGCCCATGATGACCAGATCATCATCGGTGATGCAGTAGCGGGAGGGGCGCAGTCCGTTGCGGTCCAGCGTGGCGCCAATTTGGCGGCCATCGGTGAACACGATGGAGGCTGGGCCATCCCAGGGCTCCAGCATGGCAGCGTGGTACTCATAAAAGGCACGGCGACGCTCGTCCATAGTGGTGTGCTGCTCCCACGGCTCGGGGATCATCATCATCACGGCCTGGCTGATCGGGTAGCCCGACATGGTGAGCAGTTCCAGACAGTTGTCAAACGTGGCGGTGTCGGACTGGTCGGCAAAGCTGATGGGGTAGAGCTTTTGCAAATCCGCACCCAGCACGGGTGACGACATTACGCCTTCGCGCGCCTTCATCCAGTTGTAGTTGCCCTTGACGGTGTTGATCTCGCCGTTGTGCGCTACATAGCGGTACGGGTGAGCCAATGGCCACTCAGGAAACGTGTTGGTTGAGAAGCGCTGGTGCACCAGACCGAGGGCCGAAACGCAACGCGTGTCTTTCAGGTCAAGGTAGTAGGTGCCCACTTGGTCGGCCAGCAACAGGCCTTTGTAGACCACGGTGCGGCTGGACATGCTGGGCACGTAGTACTCTTTGCTGTGCTTAAGTTGCAAATTGCCAATCGCCTTGCTGGCGGTTTTGCGAATGACGTACAGCTTGCGCTCCAGCGCGTCTTGCACTATCACATCGCTGCCGCGACCGATGAAGACTTGTCGCAGAATCGGCTCTTTCTCGCGCACCGTGGGCGACATGGGCATGTCACGATCCACCGGCACATCGCGCCAACCCAAAAGCACCTGACCTTCGGCTTTGATGGCGCGCTCCATCTCTTGCTCGCAGGCCAGTCGAGAAGCATGCTCTTTGGGCAAAAAGATCATGCCCACGCCGTATTCACCCGGTGGCGGCAAAGCGACACCCTGCTTGGCCATGTCTTCACGGTACAGCGCATCGGGCAGCTGAATCAAAATGCCAGCGCCGTCGCCCATCAACTTGTCAGCACCCACCGCACCCCGGTGGTCTAGGTTGGCCAATATCTTGAGGGCGCCTTGCACGATCGCGTGGGTCTTGACCCCCTTGATGTGCGCCACAAAACCCACCCCACAAGCGTCGTGCTCGTTGGCAGAAGAATACAAACCGTTTTGTTGGAGATACTGAATCTCGGCAGCCTGGGACATGGCGCGCTCCTAAAAAATTGCACAAGGGTTCAGAGCATAGACCACCGCGACACATTTGCCAAGCAGAATAATTGGGGTCAGATTCCAATTAATTTGCGATAAATTTAATCAATTATTTATTAGGGACACATCAAAAATAATAGCTGCTAGTGATTATATCTATTGGATTTAAAGCTTATTTAATTGATTTTTTAAGACTGAAACAGGACGCCCTGCGCCCACTTTGTTGACCCGTCTTTCGGTCTTCTTTTGTAAATCATTGACAAAATCAGCCTCTCCCAAGGCCCATCCACTGAGTGTTGCCTTCGTCAACGCCTGCTGCTGATCAACGCTTACCCCTGTATTGACGAGTTCAGCATAGGCCGCTTCACGCGCAAAAGGCGTGTTGCCCAACTCCCAATACAAGGCGTGCGGGATGATCAAGCGGTCTGCCTGTTGGCCGATGTAATGGCCGTGGCTAGACCAGGGGTAGTCGCGTGCCTGTGCCACCAACCCTCCTCGCACTGGGTTCAAGTCGATATAGGCCATGCAAGCCATCAGATAGCGATCTGTCTGGATCAGGGTTGACTTGTAGCGCCCCTCCCACAGCGTGCCCGTGCGCCCTTGCGCATCGTTGAAGTAGCGGACGTAACGCCGCCCCACCGCCTGCATCATCTTCGGCAAGCCATCCTGGGTTTCAGGTGTGGCCAGCAAGTGAAAGTGGTTGCTCATGAGCACGTAAGCATGAACTGCCACGTCAAATTTTTTGGCGTTTTCGTCCAGCAAATTCAGCAGCAAACGATAGTCTGCCGGAGTTGAGAAAATAGCCTGCCGGTTATTGCCACGTTGAATAACGTGGTGCGGATAGCCGGGAACGCTGAGACGGGGAAGACGTGCCATGGTGATGGTGCAGCGAGAGTGGGTGCACCATCTTAATTGGAATCTGACCCTAATTGTTTGCCTGTTATTTAGGGGCTTTTGCGACGCGGACTTTACCGCCAGTGGTGACCAAGATAACCGGTTCACCGGGGGCGAAGATTTCTGAGCCTTTGCCTTGGACGATGGCGCGTCGGTCGCCAGTTTTCTTGAGCTGAATCAGAATTTCAAACGCATCCTCACGCGTGCCCGTTCGCTCAATGACATTGCCTGCAACAGCACCAGCCACCGCGCCCAAAATGCCAATAATTTGCCCTTCGCGCTGACCGCTACCCGCACCATAACCTGCCAAACCACCCAACACACCGCCAGTTGCAGCCCCCGCTCCTGATTGGCTGCCCTCCACCGTCACGCTGCGCACGGAGAGGACAACCGCATCTTCCACAACTGACAGACGCTGCGTATCGTTGCGCTGGATCACATCGGGGCTGCTGCTGGCACAGCCGACGAGAACAAGAACTAAAACCAAAGAAATAAATTTTTTCATCATGAACGCTTTAAAAAACAAGACCGATCACATGATCGGCATTCCCAGAGAATACGCCAGATCACGCTTGAGTCCTTCAAACAGCGCGTTCTGTCTTGCCGTCCAACACTGGCTCTGACTTTGCGGGCAGGCGAAAACGTGAGGCCAGCAAAGCTGTGAGCCCAAACTCATCCAGAATGGCTTTGAGACGATCTGCCGCTGCGCGCTTCTTAGGCCCGTCGTTACGGGCCATGTGGCGGGCAATGATGAGTTCGTTTTTCATGCTGTGCTCCCAACCCACCAACTCGGTTACCGTGACTTGGTAGCCCCAGGCCTCTAGGTACAAGCAGCGCAGCACATTGGTGATTTGGCTGCCCATTTCGCGGGTGTGCAGCGGATGACGCCACAGCTCGGCCAGTGGGGTGCGACTCAAAGACAAGGCCTTGCCAGCGCCCAAGACGCGTGCCACTTCGGCTTGACAGCAGGGGACTAGCACCATGAAGCGGACTTGCTTTTGCAGGCCAAAAGCGATGGCGTCGTCGGTTGCCGTATCGCAGGCATGCAGGGCGGTGACGACGTCAATGCAGTCGGGCAGCTCTGCGCTTTGCGCCGACTCCTGCACGCTCAGGTTCAAGAAGGACATGCGATCAAAACCCAGGCGCTGCGCCAGTTCGCGTGATTTCTGCACCAGCTCAGCACGGGTCTCAATGCCGTAGATATGACCGCTCTGGAGGGTCTTAAAAAACAGGTCGTAAAGGATAAAGCCCAGATAGGATTTACCCGCGCCATGGTCGGCCAAAGTGATGGGGGCTTGGCTTCCCGCCAATCTCAGCTCATCGAGCAGCTTTTCAATGAAGTGGTAGAGGTGGTAAACCTGCTTGAGCTTGCGGCGTGAATCCTGGTTGAGCTTGCCTTCACGGGTCAAGATGTGGAGTTCTTTGAGCAGCTCGATGGACTGCCCGGCCTTGATCTCGGGCGCGATGTGTGTCGCCGCCGGTGCGGCCTGCTTCTTGGCGTTCATGGCTTGATCTTGCCACGCGGTTTGCTGACTTTCTTCTGCGGCTCGGTCAGCCCCACCCTGGCCTCTATGCCCAGCGCGGCCCAGCCTGTTTGACCCAGCTTCTCTAGGGTTTCAATGTTCTTTCCAAAAATCTCTTCCGCATCGGGGAAGGCCTCAACCGCGCGCTCGATACTGTCCTCACGCAAAAGATGCAGTGTCGGATAGGGTGCGCGATTAGTAAAGTTGCCCATGACGTCGGGCCGGGTTCCGGCAAACTGAAAGCGAGGGTGAAAGCTGGCAATTTGCAAAATTCCATCCAACTCCATCTCAACCAATGCCTCATCGGCAAGCTCCAAAAAGTCATTGAAATCAAGAAAATTTTGCAGGCAATTGGGCGCCATCAGCAGCGTGGTGTCTCGCACGCTGGGGTCGCAAGTTTGGAGCGCTTGAAGCTCGCTCACCAAGACCGCCAGCAGGGCGTTCGGCTCGGTGGCCTGGCTCACCACGTAGTGAATTTGGCCTTTGACGTGCACGGCTTTAGCAAACGGGCACAGGTTCAGGCCAATGACGGCACGCTCCAGCCAGTGGCGGGTGTCTTGCGTCACCGCGTGCTCAAAATTTTGTTGTTCCGACGAATTCATGATGCTCTCAATTGAGTTGTTTTACTGATCTGCCAGGCCAACAAAAGGCCCAATAGGCAACACGTGCCCGTCACGCTCCAAGTCCAATGCCAGCCCCCCACACGACTGGCCAAGCCCGCCACCAACGGAGGCCCCGAAAATTGACCTAAGGCCGACCATTGCTGCGCCCAACCTACAGTGGTGGACACCGTGTCCGCTGAGGGCGCTAAGCGCACCGCCAGTGAAAAAAGCGTACCAGGAATCAGGCCGCCCACCATGGAGAACATCAGCACGGCAACAAAGCGGATGGACGCTGGCAAGCCCGTGCCCTGCGGCGTTAAGGGGTATGTGGCAAAGGCCGCTAATGTCCCCAGAGCCATCACGCTAAAGCCGACCATCAACAAGACGCGGGCTTGAACGCCCCGGTCTAGCAATCGACCCGCAGCCACATTGCCCACCATGTTAATGGCCGCCACAAACGCTGTAAGAACGGCAGTCACTCCACCGCTCAAACCAGCCTGCGCGTAGACCGTCGGCAAGAACCCCACCACCGCCAGCCACTGCCCCGAGTACACCGTGAAAGTGAGCGCTACCAACCAAGGGCCACGCGAACCCAAAGTCTGCCGCAAGCGGTGTTTCCACGCCGCTGCTTGGGGCGCTAGGGGATGGTCTGGGTCGGGATTAAGACGCTTAACACGCGTCTTGTCCGCAGGCACCAGTCGCCACAACACCAAAGCCATACCCAAGGACACCCCAGCCAAGACCCACCACCAAATCTGCCAGCCCCCCACAGAAAGAACGAATGGCCCCACCAGCAAAGCCGTGGCCATACCAAGCGGCATATAGGTGCTCCAAATGCCCAGCAAGGTGCTGATCCGATGCGCTGGCACGAGTTGCCGAATCAGGCTGGGGCCGGGCAAGCAAACCAGCAAAAAACCAAAACTCTCCACTGCACGCAACAGCAAAAGACTGGTGGCATCGGTGGCCCAGCCGCCCAAGGCGGACGCAGCACCCAAAATCATCAGGCCCGTGAGCATGCTGCGCTTGAGCCCCATCCCATCCGCCGCCAAGCCCACTGCCAGCCCCAGCGTCATGCCCGCCAACTGCACGAGCGAGAGCAAGAACCCCGCTTGAACCAACGTTAGGTTCAGCGCATCACGAAGCTCTGGCAAAGCCGGAGGCAGCTTGCCCACGTGCAGCGCCGCCACCACGCCCGCCCCGACCACGATCCAAGCGGGAAGCAGTGCGCCCTGTCGCTGGTGCAAGCCCGCACTCATGTCAGCAACTTCTGCCCGGTCAGGCGCTCATGCTCGCGTGAGGCAAAGCGGTCGGTCATGCCGGCGATGTAATCGGCCACCACACGCAGCTTGACTTGCGTGGCCTCGACGCCTGTCTGCGTGGCCTGTGCTTGAGCGGCAAAACCTGCCTGCATTTCTTGTGGAGTCTGCGCGTAGAGCGCAAACAATTCTGTGATGACTTGCCGTGCCTGCCGCGTGGTGTCCATCACCTTGGGGTGGCGGTACAACTGGTGCAGTAAGAACTGCTTCAGGGCCAATGATTGCTGGCGCATGGCTTGGCTAAAACACAGCAGGGGGGCTGCTGCTCTGACCTCATCGACAGTCTCAGGCTGGGCCTTATCCAGTGCGGCCTGGGTGGCGGCTATCACGTCATACACCTGGGCGCTGAGCATGCGGCGAATGGTCTCGAACAACAAGCGCCGACCGGAATTTGCTAGCACTGGATGGGCCTGCAAGGCTTCACGCCGAAAGCCATCGAACAGCGGAATATCTTGCAACTGCGCCAGCGTGATCAAGCCTGAGCGCACGCCGTCATCAATGTCATGCGCGTTGTAGGCAATCTCATCGGCCAGGTTGCACAACTGCGCCTCTAGGCTGGGCTGGGTGCGGTTCAGAAACCGCTGGCCAATGCCTTGCGGCTCCTGCGCTTCAAGCTGCTCGGCGTTGCTGCGGGAGCAATGTTTGAGGATGCCTTCGCGTGTTTCAAAGGTGAGGTTCAAGCCGTCAAACTGCGGGTAGCGCTCCTCCAGGCTGTCCACCACGCGCAGACTTTGCAGGTTGTGCTCAAAGCCGCCGTGCTCGGCCATGCAGGCATTGAGCGCATCTTGGCCTGCATGACCAAATGGGGTGTGGCCCAGGTCATGCGCCAGGGCAATGGCTTCCACCAGGTCTTCGTTTAGCTGTAGTGCACGGGCAATCGAGCGGCCCAGTTGCGCCACCTCCAGCGAGTGGGTGAGCCGGGTACGAAACAGGTCGCCTTCGTGGTTCAAAAACACCTGGGTTTTGTACACCAGACGGCGAAACGCGGTGGAGTGAACGATGCGGTCGCGGTCGCGTTGGAAGTCAGTGCGCGTCGGTGCGGGCGACTCGGCGTGGCGGCGGCCACGCGTTTGTGCTGGGTCACAGGCGTAGGGGGCAAGATTCATGAATAAAACCGTTATAGCCCTTTAAATACAAGCACAAGAAGCTATCAATTAAGGAGCAAGTATTATTAAATGCAACAAACTTCAATAACCTGACGCACCAAGACATCAGGCGCGCTGCGAACCACTGCGCGACCCGGGCCGTCGATCAGCACAAACCGGAGTTCACCCGCTTCGGTCTTTTTGTCGACCCGCATGAGCTCCAGATAGCGCCCGGCGTTGTCGGTTGCTGACAAGATCGGCCCTGCCACGGGCAAACCGGCTTTTTGAATCAAGTGTTTGAGCCGTTGCACAAATCCAGGCTCAATCAAGCCCAGACGTTGCGAGAGTTCTGCGGCCATGACCATCCCACAGCCCACCGCCTCCCCATGCAGCCATTTCCCATAGCCCATGCCCGACTCAATGGCGTGCCCGAAGGTGTGGCCGAAGTTGAGGATGGCCCGCAGGCCTGACTCGCGCTCGTCTTGGCCAACCACTTCCGCCTTGATCTCGCAACTCCGCTGAATGGCCTTGGCCAGTGCATCTGAATCGCCAGCCATCAAGTCGCTGATGTGCAATTCAATCCAATCCAAAAATGCCATGTCAGCAATCGGCCCGTACTTGATGACCTCGGCCAAGCCAGCGCTCAGTTCACGCGCGGGCAAGGTCTTGAGCGTGTCCAGATCGCACACCACACGCAGGGGCTGATAGAACGCGCCCACCATGTTTTTACCCAGAGGGTGGTTGATCGCAGTCTTGCCGCCGACCGATGAATCTACCTGGGCCAGCAGCGTAGTGGGCACTTGCACAAAGGGCACGCCACGCATGTAGCTTGCGGCAGCAAAGCCTGTCATGTCGCCCACCACACCTCCACCAAGTGCAAACAGCACGGTTTTGCGGTCACATTCGTTTTGTAGCAGCACATCAAAAATCAGATTGAGCGTCTCCCAGGTCTTGAAGACTTCCCCATCGGGCAACTCCAACACGTGCACCTTGGGGTAGTGCTGGAGCAGCGCGGTTTTGAGCTGTTCGGCATACAGCGGGGCGACTGTTGTGTTGCTGACAATCAACACCTGGCTTGCTTTAGGCAGGTTGGCGAAGGATTCTGACGCCTGGATTAAAGCGCCGCCGATGGCGATGGGGTAACTGCGCTCCGCCAGTTCAATGTGAACTTGGCTGTTGGGACGTGATGGAGTTTCAGGAGTTGCGTACATAAGCTTTGAGTTTAGGCCACTCTCTGATCACCCACACAAAGGTTGGTGAACACACTGCTTAGTTGACCCGGGGAATATCCCCTGACAACTCAAGCTGCATGATTATCATGTTGACCAGCGAAGCCACGGAGGGACGCCCTGTTTCAATCACGAAGTGTGCGGTCTCCCGATACAGCGGGTCTCGCACTGAATAAAGATCACGCAATCGCTGTAGCGGATCAGCCACCTGCAAAAGCGGGCGCTGTGTGTCATGGCGCAAGCGGCGAAACAACTCGTCCGGGGATGACTTCAAATAAACCACCTTGCCACGGTTGCGTAAATTGGTCCGATTGTCTGCACGTAACACTGTGCCACCACCCGTTGACAAAACCCCTACTGGGCCTTGCGTTAACTCGTCAATCGCTTGCGCTTCGACATCCCTGAATGAAGACTCTCCCTCGCGCTCAAAATACTCGCGGATAGAGCAACCCAGTCGGTTTTCAATCCAGTGATCAGAGTCAATAAATGGCAGCTGAAGTCGACGTGCAAGCTGGCGCCCGACAGTGGATTTACCAGAACCAGGGAGTCCTATGAGACTAATCACAGCTCACAAGGCATCACGGTGCTGTTTTGTATGTGACTTGAATTCGACGAATCACCTCAGCCGTTCCAGTCGCAGTGAACTTAACGTCAAATAGAGCAGTCGCAGTCGTTGCTTTTGTTACATCACACGGTTGGGCAGTAAGCCCCGATAAGTCAACTTCAAAATCGGTCGGCGTTCTAGTAGCAGTGGTGGATATTTGGTCAGCTATAGGCGTACTTGATTTCAGAGTGACGATCACTCCTGAAGTGACTGCAGTGGTCGTTACGTTCGTTCCAGCCGGTGCAGGAAAACCGCCAGGGGTACCTGCAAAAGCAGAAAAATTCTGCTTTGCACATGTGGTTGCGTCAAATTTCGTCACCGGATTTCCAGCATTATTAGCATCGAATAAATTAAGCAAGCCGACTGAAGAAAATCTAAATGGCAAAGTTTTACTAATGGAAGTTCCATCACCAAGCTGGGTTGAAGCCGTCACCAAAGCTAACTGTCCATCCGCCGGCCGAGGATCTTGAACCACGTAGTCCACCGAACATACCCCTCCCAACGTGACGCAACCGCCCCGCGAAGAAGTACCCACGGCACCAAAGGCCGCAGAAAATACCACTGGCACGCCATCAGCCACAGGGTTACCGTTCTTATCTACCACTCGTACGGTGATAATTGACTTATCTCCACTGAGCGATGAATTAAGGTTGTACTTAGTAGCAGACAAATCAAAACCTGCTTGGGTAGCAACGCCTGTCGACACTAAAAGCTGGTCAGACTGGGATGTTGTGGTTGATCCATCCGTTCGTGTGACTGTGGCCTTAATTACGACAGAAGTTGCCGCACTTTTTGACGAAACAGTGGTGACCACAACACCATCCGCATCACTGGTAGCCTGAGGAATGTTGAGAGTCACGGCTGATGAAGGCACAACCTCAAAAGTCACCTTAGCCCCTTTGACGGGTGAATTGTTCTTATCCACCACACGGAAACGCAAAGTGGCTGATTCCGACCTCCCACTCCCCCCAGCACCCTGGATCACGATGGATTTGTCTGATGGGTTTACATCCAAAAAATTCAATGCACTTGCGATAGCTTGGGGATCAATAGCAACCGCGACAGCGCTGTTCGTAACTTGAATGTTTTTGGACTGTGGTGGAACTACGACCCCAGACACTGTCGCTGACGCTGTGATCGTAGTTGCACCCACAGCAGTCAGATTTGCAGCTCGGACTTCCACGGTCGCCTCCCCTAGAGGGGCTGTCGTCAATGCTGTCTTGGCAACAGGTGAGAAAGACAGCAGACCGGAACTACCTGTTTCGCCAAAAGTAACGATCTCTCCCAAAATGGGTTGACCAGCCGAATTTTTCAAGGTAACCACAACTTGAGCTATCTCTAGTACGGAAATGGAAGTCGTAGCAATACCGGCCCCACTGCGAACCTCCATCGTCATGGAAGGTTTCGATGCTAAAGCGGCGGCGGCCGTGGCACTGGCTCCTGAGCTGCCTGTCGCCGTCCCAGCGCTTCCACCACCACCACCACAGGCAGACAGTTGTGCAAGCAATATTCCCGCCACCCAGATACTCAGTAATTTTCGCATTTCTATTTTCGTCCTGTCTATATTTTTAATTCAGCGAATCTATTGAGCCGCAACACGATCAGTGATCATTTTTGGCGTAATAAAGATCAGCATTTCTTGTTTGTTCTTTGTTACAGACGAACTCCTGAAAAGATTACCCAAAACAGGCAAATCACCAAAGAATGGCACTTTGGTTTGAGCAGTCACTTCCGTGAGTTCAAAAATTCCACCGATCACCACGGTGCCGCCATTTTCAACCAGTACTTGAGTTTTAACATGCTTGGTGTTGATTGCAAAACCAGCTGCAGTTGACTGTCCCACAGTGTCTTTATTGATGTCGAGCTCCAGAATGACATTGCCTTCAGGTGTTATTTGCGGTGTTACCTTCAGCATCAGATTGGCCTTGCGAAATGCTATAGATGTGGCACCACTGGCTGAAGCTACTTGGTATGGCAACTCGGTGCCTTGCTCAATAGTTGCCTCAACCTTGTCTGCAGTCACTACACGTGGACTGGAAACAACCTTACCCTTACCATCTGCTTCGAGAGCTGAAATCTCCAAATTCAAAAACCTATTCGCAGCTGAACTAAAGATGGACAGCGCAAAAGTTGCAGGGTTGTACCCTCCTTGCCCAACAGCAGGTAAATTTACAAAATTACTAGCCATGTCGACAGTTCCTGCGGCGCCGCTTGTTGCGACAGCATTTGCGTAGCTCGTGCCAAAAGCAACGCGATTCTCGCCGGCGATTTGATAGCCACCATCACCACCATTTTGTGATCTAACATCCGCACCACCGAGCTTGATCCCCAAAGACTTGCCGAAGGTGTCTGATGCCTCAACGATACGAGCCTCAATCATTACCTGACGCACGGGAATATCGATCTTGGCTATCAGTTGCCTAACTTGTTCAAGCTTGCTAGCAATATCTGTTACAAAAACCTGGTTGGTTCTTGCCTCCGCAATCACACTTCCTCGAGGGCTCAGAATTCGCGATGAGACGCCTGAACCACCAGCACCAGGAACAGCAACTGCTCCCACACCCATTAATCCTCGCTGGACGTCCAGCGCTTTAGCATAGTTAAGGCTGAAGGATTGAGTGGTCAAAGGTTCTAGTCCTTCCATAGCCACTATGGATTCCCGCTCAATTTTTTCTTTGGCAATAATTTCTTCTTTGGGCGCAATCCACAGCACAGTTCCATTTTTACGCATGCCAAGGCCTTTCGCTTGCATGATGATATCCAAGGCCTGATCCCAGGGAACATCTTGCAATCGCAAAGTAACAGCACCTGCAACTGAATCGGATGTCACGATATTAAAGTTTGTGAAATCAGCGATTACTTGCAACAATGAACGAATTTCAATGTTTTGGAAATTGAGAGACAACTTCTGTCCGTTGTACCCGGGGCCTTGAGTCAGCTTTGTAGTGTCAACGCGAACCGGCTTGACCTCAACAACAAACTGTTCATTACTTTGATAGGCACTGTGTTCCCAAATACCTTGGGGCTCAATCACCATGCGAACTCTGTCCCCCACTTGAAACGTGGTTACATTCTGAATCGGTGTCCCGAAATCCCCAACATCAAGTCGACGCTTCAGCCCTTCAGGCAACGTTGACTTCATGAACTCAACAATTAGTTTTTGACCACTTTGCCGTATGTCAACACCAACTTGGTTGTTAGGCAAAGACACGACAACTCGACCAGCATTATTCAGACCACGTCTAAAATCCAAGTCTTTAATAGGTAAGGTATCTCGATTCTTATTTTCCGCAAACACAGGTGATGGCACAACGTCTACAGTTTTTGAGACAACTGGGTCCAACATAACCAGCAAGGATTTTCCTTGCAAATGAGTTTTGAAATTTGCCGCCTGCTTCAAATTCACAACTACCCGAGTCCTTTCTCCAGCCTGCACAACGCTAACTGATTTCAGGTTACCCTGATTAATCTCTACTGTTGATCGGCCCATCGCATTTAACACGCCAGGAAAATCCAGAGCAATCCGGGCTGGTGACTGAATGGAGAAACTACTTGGCGATGCATTAAGGGTTTGTGATAGGTCAATTTTGACAACCTCAACCCCTCCTTGAATGGAACCAGAAACCGATTCGATGGCAATTTGTGCAAAGGACGAAACATTAAATACCGCAAAGGCAAATGCAAGAAAAATACGCTGACACATAAATTTAGCCTTATTAGCCGTTGAATTGTTCATTTCGACCTCTCTTGCAGTTGCAAAGATGAGGGGCGCTCAACCCACTCACCCACAGCGTCTTGCACAATTTCTCTCATCGTAATTTCGACCTCTGAGATTTTCATTACGCGTCCGTAGTTCTGCCCAAGGTAGTTTCCAGGTCGAACTTGATAAAGCAAATTATCGACCTTGATCAAAGCCACCGGTTGCCCTTCTTTAGTGAGGCTCCCTACCATCGTCATCGCATCCAATGGAAAGCCCTCAAGCGCCTCTTTTCGCCTAGCCAACTCTGGAGCGATTAGAGCAACATTGGAAGAAGTCTGAGTTGAATCTCTTTTGAGAGCTTGAGTCAATTTCTCCTTACTGAAAGGCTCAACTAATGCAGCTTGTGCATAAGATTCTGGTTTGAATTGTTTAGGCTCAGGAATAGGCACAACACGAGGGCGGGTCTGATTTCTCTGATCCGTCATCCATTGCCTAAGCTCATCCTCTGTCGAAATCCCACAGCCCCAAAGTCCAGTAGTGATAAGTGATATCAACAAGTAACGTTGCCACATCATTTCGCACCACCCTTGCCTGATGCAGCTTGACGTTGGGCCAAGATTTCATCAGCTGCCAAATAGCGAAAAGTCTTTGCAGTGGCATCCAGGGTTAAAGCACCTTCTTTACTAGGAACTATGGTCAGGTTGTTTAGTGTCACGATCCGAGAGAGATTGGCAATGTCTGCGGCAAAAGCACCTATGTCATGGTACCGACCAGTGACTCGCACGGTGATCGGCAATTCGGCGTAATAGTCCTTGACGACTACTTGCCCAGGCCGAAAGAGTTCAAATTGCAGACTGCGGCCGAGTCCAGCCTGATTAATGTCAGACAAAAGTGCATCCATTTCGGCTTTGCTTGGGAGTTGTTTTTCAAGTTGAGTTACATACTGAAGAACTTGCTCTCGCTGCTTGGTGAGTGCATCCAGGTTAACGGCTTTGATCAACTTGGTCTTGTAACTTTCGCGTAGCTGTGTTTCTTTGGTTCGATCAGCTTCCAAAGCCTCATCTGATCCACTCAGCCACAAAAACCATAGCGTAACCACCACCAATACGACTACCAAGATAAAAAGTGCATTGCGCGGCACGGCCGGCCAAGCGGCAGGATTTTTAGTGTCTAGATTACTGAATTGAGCATGTACGCGGTCTTTAAGCTCAGAGAAACTTGTTGCGGAAAATGAAATTGCCATGATCCTGCCCTGTTATTTCTTGACCGATGATGGACTGTTTACATCACTCACTGCCCCTTGTGCACTTTTCTGCAATTCGCTTGATCGGACGAGTCGCACTCGAACTGTGAAATTAGCCACTCGCCGCTGATCTCGCGTACCCAAAGTGATGTTTCCAGCAACAATTTCCACTAATTCTGGCTTGGCAAACCAAGGCGTATTGGACGAAAGATTACGCAAAAGCTCAGATACGCGCTCGCTCGACTGAGCCACACCTTGAAGCATTACTGTTTGATTGTCTTGCTTCATGCTATTGATGTAAACACCATCAGGGAGCTGATTGACCAGCTCAGTCAACAGATGTACAGGCAAATTTCGATCTGCTTGCAGGTTTTCAACAGCTTGCTGACGGGCACGTAAGGCGGCAATTTCAGCCTCCAGACCAGAGATGTCTTTAATTTGTCCATCGAGTAGTTTGATTTCATTTTCCAGCGTTACGTTCTGCACTTGTTGAGTGTCAATTTGTCCTTGATACCAGAGGTAAATCGTCAGCGAAATGAATCCACCAATCAAGGCTGAAACAGCCAAGGAAACATTGAAAACTTCTTGCCGTTTTTTCCGCGCAACTTCACGGTGCGGTAGCAGGTTAATCAAAATCACTACAAAAACCTCCGCATGGCCAACCCACAGGATGTCAGGTAAGAAGACTCTTCGCGCTTCATCTTTTTCAAGCGAACGTTACTTCCCATTTCCATGCCTTCAAATGGATTTAACAGTTTGCAAGCAAACGTGGTCTGTTGCGTGACCGCCTCTGTCAAACCAGAAAGTGCGGAGGCACCACCCGCCAGCATTACGTAATCCACCTTATTGTGTGGGGTGCTGGTAAAGAAAAATTGAAGTGCGCGGCTGACTTCCTGCACCATCGTTTCTAAAAATGGTCGAAGCACGCTACTCTCATAATCGTCCGGTAGATCGCCACTGCGTTTTTTGCTTTCCGCCTCTTCTAATGAGAAACCATATTGGCCAACAATCAGCTGGGTCAATTGCGCGCCACCAAAGGCTTGGTCTCGCTCATACAACACCTCTTCATCACGAATAACCTGCAAACTTGTCGTCAACGCCCCCACTTCGAATAAAGCCACGATAGCACCCGCACCTCGATCCGGGAGGCTTTCGAATAACCGGGAGGCTGCTGTGCGAGATGCATAGGACTCCACATCAACGATGACCGGCGTAAGGCCAGCGGCCTCTGCAAGTCCCTGCATATCCTGAACCTTTTCACGGCGTGATGCCGCAATAAGCACATCAACATCACCCGTCGAATTCGCCGTGGGGCCAATGACACAAAAATCCAAACTTACTTCATCAAGAGGAAAGGGAATGTACTGATTAGCTTCGGCTTCAACCTGGAGTTCAAGCTCCATATCCGTCAAACCACCTGGAAGCACAATTTTTTTAGTGATAACGGCTGAAGGCGGCAAGGCCATTGCCACATTTTTGGTTTTAGCCCCACTTTTTTTAACCACTCGACGAATTGCCTCCGCCACTTCATCGAAGTTCACAATAGTGCCATCAGCGATCCAGCCACTTTCAAGTTGCTCGATAGCACACCGTTCAAGCACGTATTGGCCAGCCGCATTTCGACTCAATTCGACCAATTTAACACTGGAAGAACTGATATCCAAACCCAGCATTGGTTCTCGCTGACGGCTAAATAAGGATCCCAAAGAGATCAAGAGCATCCCCTGAAAGAGGCCTACGAAGGCCCAATAAAACTTAAGAATTCACTTGAATGCTATCAGCAAGATCATTGTTCTGCAAAGGTTTTTTCCACTTTGCGTTATGCGTAACGTTGTAAAAGGCAGACGTTTTGTATGTATCTGAAACATCAAAGAAAGATCCAAACACCTAAAGTCTTTAAGTTGTCAAAATGGCGATAACGTACGAGCTGCTGACTTGGATCTCATTTTTATAATCTTGGCACATACCAAGGTAACCCAATTTTTATGCCTGAACACTCTAAATCCGACGCCCCCAAATCAGATAGCACGAGTCACATCCAAAAAAATAGCCGCTTCCATTGGATTTTTCGCTTCGGAATTTGGGTGACAGGACTAATGATGGCAGCTTTCGCTTGCCTTTTGATGTTGATCGCCACAGCGTTGGCCATGGCGTACCCAAACTTGCCGGACATCTCCTCACTGTCAGACTACCGGCCAAAGCTGCCAATGCGGGTCTTTTCTGTAGAAGGAGAATTACTTGGCGAGTTCGGCGAAGAACACCGAAATCTGACCCCCATTAAGGACATTCCCAAGGTCATGACTAACGCCGTATTGGCCATAGAAGACGCTCGCTTTTACCAGCATGGCGGCGTGGACTATATGGGCGTGATTCGAGCTGGCTTGGCCAATGTGGGGCGAGCCAAAAGTCAGGGTGCCTCCACTATCACCATGCAAGTCGCCCGTAATGTTTACTTATCTTCAGAAAAAACGTTTACACGCAAAATTTACGAAATCTTGCTGACTTTCAAGCTAGAACACTTATTAAGTAAGGATCAGATCCTTGAGATCTACATGAATCAGATCTTTTTGGGCAATCGCGCCTACGGTTTCGCTGCCGCTTGCGAAACATATTTTGGCAAGTCGCTCAAAGACATAACGATTGCAGAAGCCGCCATGTTGGCTGGCCTGCCCAAGGCCCCATCAGCTTACAACCCAATTAGCAACCCCAAACGCGCTCGCAGCCGCCAGTTGCACATCATTGAGCGTATGCAAGAAAACGGGTTCATCACAGCAGCAGAAGCAGCTAGTGCAAAAAAACAAGAACTTAATGTAAAAACGGGAATTAACCCCAACAGAATTCATGCCGAGTATGTGGCTGAAACAGTGCGGCAACTCATGTTCGCACAATATGGTGATGAGACCTACACTCGCGGTCTAAACGTGACCACCACGATCCGGGCAGCAGATCAAACGATGGCCTACAAGGCATTGCGCAGAGGCATCATGGATTTTGAGCGCCGTCAAGTTTACCGGGGGCCGGAGAAATTTGTGAATCTACCCAACCAAGCGGGAGAACTCGAAGATGCTATTGACGACGCACTAGACGATTTTCCAGATAACGGCGACCTACTGTCCGCGGTCGTCATTGAAGCTAATCCCAAGAAAATCGTGGTCATGCGTCAAAGCGGCGAGCTCATTGATATCACCGGAGATGGCTTGCGTCCTGCCCAGTCCGCACTCTCCCCAAATGCGGCACCCAACATCAAGTTGCGCCGTGGGGCCATCATCCGCATTGCAAAGACTCTCAAGAACAGCTGGGAAATTACTCAACTCCCAGAAGTTGAAGGTGCTTTTGTGGCGCTCGACCCGCGTGACGGGTCTGTCAAAGCATTGGTCGGTGGCTTTGATTTTATTAAAAACAAATTCAACCACGTCACCCAAGCTTGGCGTCAACCGGGCTCCAGTTTCAAGCCTTTCATCTACTCTGCCGCGTTGGAAAAAGGCTTCACGCCCGCCACCATCGTCAATGACGCGCCCTTGTTTTTTGGTGCGGGCGTCACCGGTGGCCAACCTTGGGAGCCCAAGAACTACGACGGCACATTTGAAGGCCCCATGACACTGCGTCGCGGCTTGGCCAAGTCCAAAAACATGATCTCCATTCGCGTGTTGCAAGCCGTGGGGGCACAAAACGCGCAAGACTGGATCACCCGCTTCGGCTTTGAAGCCGACAAGCACCCGCCCTACCTGACCATGGCCCTGGGTGCTGGGTCTGTAACTCCCATGCAGATGGCCACGGCCTACTCGGTCTTTGCCAATGGCGGCTACCGCGTCAACCCCTGGCTCATCTCTAAAGTGACAGAGCAAAAAGGCAAGCTCTTGGTGCAGACCCAGCCACCGGTCCAGGACGACTCCATGCGCGCCATCGACGCCCGAAACGCCTTCATCATGTCCAGTCTGTTGCAAGAGGTCACCCGCACAGGCACGGCAGCCCGCGCACAGGCCACACTCAAGCGGCCAGACTTGTATGGCAAAACCGGCACCACCAACGACTCCATGGACGCTTGGTTTGCAGGCTACCAACCCACCCTGATGGCTGTCACCTGGATTGGTTACGACACGCCGCGCAAACTGGGCGACAAAGAGACCGGCGGGGGCTTGAGCCTACCGGTCTGGATCAGCTTCATGGAGCAAGCCCTCAAAGGCGTGCCGATCAGCGAGCCCACCGCACCGGAAGGTGTGGTCAATGTCGGTGGTGAGTGGTTTTACGACGAATACGCCAAGGGTGGAGGCGTCAGCAGCTTGGGGCAGGAAGACAAAGCCACGTCTAATGCACCTACTTCACCTGAAACCGTTCAAGCCCTGCCCGCCGCGGATGAAAAGAAACGAATCCTGGATTTGTTCAAGAACTAAAACTCAATGCCAGCGCCGCTTGTGCGCTGGCGTACTGCGTGAGGCTGGCAAAGAACTCACCTTGCCCCTTAGTATCCATCCACTTCTGACCATCGAACTTATAGTGGTAGCCCCCTGAGCGAGCAGCCAACCATATCTCCTGCAGCGGTTTTTGCAAATTGATGATGATTTGACTTTGGTTCTGAAACACCAGCGTGATCATGCCTCCGACGCGTTGGTTGTCGATGTCGGCATCGCTCTCGTCGTTGATGCGGTCACAACTGGCTTCCACCGCACGCAACACACGCTCAGCGCGATCCAGGTATTCGATGTCGGTCATTACAATTCCGTGATGTTGAAAACAAAGCAAATTTTAGTCCGTACCCTGCTGATTGCCACTTGCGCGCTCAGTCTGGGTGCCTGCGGTCAGCCCGGTGCGCTATACCTGCCCACCGAGCCCGCCGCCGCTCAACGCGCCACACTGCCGCAAACGCTCATACCAGTCAATCCGTTTGAGTCCGCTCCCGCTGCTTCCAAACCCGTCAGCCCCTCAGCCCCCACCCCGTCTTCAAAGCCCGCCGCCCAATGACCACACCCGCTCTCCCAACGCTCCCCGCTCAAACCCACCTCGCCTACCGGGACGGTGCGCTGTGGATTGAAGACGTTCGCCTGCACGACTTGGCACAAGCCCACGGCACGCCCCTGTTCGTCTACTCCAAAGCCACCATGCTCGCCGCACTCGCCGCCTACCAGCGCGGTTTTGCCGGGCGCAAGGCCCAGATTTGCTATGCCATGAAGGCCAACTCATCGCTAGCCGTGTTGCAGGTGTTTGCCCAAGCGGGTTGCGGCTTTGACATCGTCTCAGGCGGTGAACTGGAGCGTGTGCTGGCCGCTGGTGGCGACGCCAAAAAAATCATCTTCTCCGGCGTGGGCAAGACCCGCGCTGAAATGCGACGCGCGCTCGAAGTCGGCATTCACTGCTTCAATGTGGAGAGCGAAGCCGAGCTTGAAGTGCTCAACGAAGTCGCCTTGTCTCTGGGCCAACGTGCGCGCCTGAGCATCCGCGTCAACCCCAATGTCGATCCCAAAACCCACCCCTACATCTCCACCGGCCTAAAGGGCAATAAATTCGGTATCGCGCACGAGCGTACGCTGGCCACCTACCAGCGCGCAGCCTCATTGCCCGGCCTGCACGTGGTCGGCATTGACTGCCACATCGGCTCGCAAATCACGCAACAAGGCCCCTACTTGGACGCGATGGACCGCGTGCTCGACCTGGTGCAAGCCATTGAAGCCGCAGGCATCCCCATTGAGCACATTGACTTTGGCGGTGGTCTGGGCATTGATTACAACAACCCAGACGACGCCGGGTTGCCCCCCCCCGCCGATGCCCTATGGGCGCAATTGCTGGCCCGGCTGGACGCGCGGGGTTACGGCCAGCGCCAGCTCATGATCGAGCCCGGTCGCTCCCTGGTGGGCAATGCGGGTGTGTGCCTGACCGAGGTGCTCTACCTCAAGCCCGGTGAGCAGAAGAACTTCTGCATCATTGATGCCGCCATGAACGACCTGCCACGCCCGGCCATGTACCAGGCGTTTCACCAGATCGTGCCCCTGAGCCCGCGCGAAGGCGAGCCCAGCACCTGGGACGTGGTCGGCCCGGTTTGCGAAAGCGGCGATTGGATTGGGCGAGACCGCGTTTTGAACGTGCACAGCGGCGATCTGTTGGCCGTGCTCTCCACCGGGGCGTACTGCATGAGCATGTCCAGCAACTACAACACCCGGGGCCGCGCGGCCGAGGTGCTGGTCAACGGGAGCCAAGCCCACCTGATCCGACAGCGGGACACGGTAGCCGATCAAATGCGGGGAGAGATTTTGTTGAATTTCCCCTGATACCGCTACGCTTTTAGAAGCGTATCACGCATGCTTTTATTGGCCTGCAGCCGTTTTTTCTTCATAAGATCAAACACACGCCAGCCTAAAAGCACTCCCAAAATGGCAGCGTACACCGCCACCTCGGCAAAGTTGTTTTTGCCTGCGCGCATCCAGAAAAAATGCAGCACGCCTAAGCCAGCCACGCCGTAAACGAGCTTGTGCAAGACCTGCCAGCGCCGCGTCCCCATGGCTTTTATGGCCCGGTTGAATGATGTGGCGGCTAGCGGTGTCAGGAACACAAAGGCCAAGAAGCCGACCAAAATAAAAGGCCGCTTCACAATGTCCGTGGCGATGTCGGCCAGCTCAAAACCCATGTCGAACCAGGCGTAAGCCAGCAGGTGCAGCGTCACATAAAAATAGACGAACAAACCCAGCATGCGGCGCATGCGCGCCAGCGCCTGGAGCTTGAACTGCACACGCAGCGGCGTCACCGCCAGTACGAGACACAAAAACCGCAAAGTCCAATCGCCCAGAGAGCGCTCCAGCGCCTCGGCTGGGTTGGCCCCGAGCTGGTTGCTGAATGCGGCATAGACCAGCCAGACGAAGGGCAGCAAAGACAGCGCAAACAGCAAGGGTTTGGCGGTGGGGTGAAGGAGGAGTTTGTTCATATCAATCTTGCGCTGTAGCGACGCATCGCAGCAGCCGGAATTAATAGAATTTTTTCAAATCCATACCGGCATACATTGACGCCACCTGCGCCTCATAGCCGTTGAACATCAGCGTCTTGCGCTTCTTGGCAAACAGCCCATCTTCGCCAATGCGCCGCTCTGAGGCTTGGCTCCAGCGCGGGTGATCCACGCCGGGATTGACGTTGGAGAAAAAGCCGTACTCATTGCGTGCCGCCTTGTTCCAGGCTGTGCCCGGTTGGGTCTCGGTGAAGCGGATTTTGACGATGCTCTTGGCGCTTTTGAAGCCGTATTTCCAGGGCGTCACCAAGCGCACCGGCGCGCCGTTTTGCTTGGGCAAGACTTCACCGTACATGCCAAAGGTCAAGAGCGTCAGCGGGTTCATGGCCTCGTCCATGCGCAGGCCCTCCACATACGGCCAGTCCAGCACGCGTGAGCCCACATAGGGCATGGTTTTTTTATCGGCCAGGGTGACAAATTCAACGTATTTGGCATTGCCCAAAGGTTCCACACGTTTGATGAGCTCAGCCAGAGAGTAACCGACCCACGGCAACACCATAGACCAGCCCTCAACACAGCGCATGCGGTAAATGCGTTCTTCTTGCGCGCTGAGTTTGAGCAGGTCTTCCAGCGCCCACTTGCCCGGCTTCTTCACCAAGCCTTCGATCTCCACCGTCCAAGGTGATGTGACCAGGGTGTGCGCATTTTTGGCGGGGTCGGCCTTGTCGGTGCCGAACTCATAGAAGTTGTTGTAGCTGGTGGCGTCTTCGTAGCTGGTGAGCTTGTCCACGGCCATGGCACCGCTCACCTTCGAAGGTGTAGCGTTGAGGCTTTGCAGCTTGCCGGGGCGGGGAATAGCGCCCTGCGCCAAGGCATCCCGTCCTGCCCAAGAGGCCAGAGCCGCACCAGCTGCACCAGTGGCCATCAATCGCATCAGTTCACGGCGCGATTGGTACACCTCGGCGGAGGTGATCTCGCTGGAGACGGGGTGAATGAAGCCGCTGGCGTTGGTTTTGATGAGCATGGTGCAGTCCTTTGAATCCGGTTGGGTTGAGGGTTAGTCTTCGGACGACACCATTTCTTACAAGGTACCGTAACTGTGCAGACCGCTGAGGAACATATTGACGCCGATGAAGGCAAAGGTCGTCACCCCCAAGCCCGCCAGCGCCCACCATGACGCCACCGTGCCGCGCAGGCCCTTCATCAAGCGCATGTGCAGCCAAGCCGCGTAGTTGAGCCAGACGATCAGTGCCCAAGTTTCTTTGGGGTCCCAGCTCCAGTAACCGCCCCAAGCCTCGGCCGCCCACAGCGCCCCGAGTACGGTGGCAATGGTGAAAAAGGCAAAGCCAACCGCGATGGATTTGTACATCACGTCGTCCAGCACCTCCAGTGAGGGCAGACGTTCGGCAATGCGCTGGCGACCCAGCAAAATGCCGCCCACGATCAGCGTTGCAATACTGAAGTAAAACAGCCAGTAGCTGCCGCCAACCTCTGCCGTGCTTTTGCGAAACGCCACCGGCACAAAACACAGCACGATGCCAAAAATCCACAGCGGTGCCAGCTTGTGCCAGCGTGTTTCACCCACCTGGCTCTTGATGAGGTAGGCAAAAGCCACCATGGCCGAGAGCGAGAAGGTGCCGTAGCCAATAAAGTTGGCAGGTACGTGCAGCTTCATCCACCAGCTCTTGAGGGCAGGCACCAGGGGCTGGATTTCATGCGCCTCGCGCACCACCGTGTACCAGAGCAGAAAGCCCACCGCAGCGCTCACCACCAGCATCACAAACGCACCCATGCCCCGAGTCTCGTATTGGGCTTCAAAGTACAAATAGAAGGTTGCTGTCAACCAGCAAAACAGCACGAACACCTCGTACAGATTGCTGACCGGGATGTGGCCTACATCTGCCCCAATCAAATAGCTCTCATACCAGCGCACCATCGTGCCGATGAGGGCCATGCCAACAGCCACCCAGGCCAGACGCGAGCCGATCAGCGACATGGCATCGCCCTGCGAGCGTGAAAACATTCCGATCCAGTAAAACACTGTACTCATGAAAAACAGCACGCTCATCCACAAAATGGCCGACTGGCTGGAGAGAAAGTACTTGAGCCAGAATACGGACTCGGCGCGCGCCAAGCTGCCCCCGTCTGGCCCCTGGTAAGACATGACGCCCAGCAAGGCAAAGCCTGTCACCACCAAGAGCAACACCCGCAAAGCCCGCCAAAACCATGCCAAGGCGATGACCGCAGGCATGGCCCCGAATAGGATGCCTTTTTCATACACATCCATAGCTTGGCTATAGCGGGAAAAGGCAAACAGGCCGCCCGCGATCACGAGGGCAGCGAATACCCAGTCCAGCACATTGCGCTGCGTAAAGTAGCCCTGATTCAGGGTGAGGGTTGCAGTGTTCATGTCGTTCCTAAAAGTTTTTCATGGAGTTGCACAAACTCCTTATCACCGTCCATGGTCTTGCGGTTGGTGGACAGGGCCAGCGTGGCCTCGGTGCGCCCGTCTTGAGGCACTAGCCAAATCCACAGTCTGCGCTCTCGCACATACAGCATGGCAAATATGCCCAAAATTAGCAATGCGCAACCCAGGTAAACAATGGTTTTACCCGGCGCTCTGGCGACTTGGAACACGCTGGCCTGCACTTGGGTGAAGTCGGCCAGTTGCAACACCATCGGGGCCGGGTAGGCCTGCGCGTCGCTCAACGCCAGCACGGCCTGGGTCATCCAGGCTTGAGTTTTTTCTGTCGGCTCCAGCAGCTTAAGCCCCGCACGTTCACGCGAGATTTGCGCCAACTCAAACAGGGCGCCATTCAAGATGCGAATTAACACTTCACCGGCGCGTTCACGCTCAGCCTCGGGCACATTGACCTCAATAAAGTCGGCCACCGCCTGCAAACCGCCTCCGATCTTGCCAGATGGCGCAGCATTCATCGTCTCACCACCAGCAAATAAGGTCAGCGCACGTAAGGCCGACTGTGAAAGCTGGGGCAAAAGATCAGGCCGAGACACATCCACGACCTTGCCAGCGTATCGCCGAACGGCCTGCTCACGCAGAGCGGGATTGGTCAAGGCCTCACGTAAGCGAAAGAAATCATCGATTGATCCTTGTGCATCAGCAGGCACGCGCAGGTAACGAAACGCCTCGCTCGGCGTGTCACGCAGACCCATCAAGTACACCGGCAGGCCGTCACCCAAGTCCACCGGCAGCATGTAGTTGTGAAATTCACGCGCCTGGCCGGCCGCATCGCGCAGCCTGTAGGTGATGCTGGGGCCGACGTTGTGCAGCACTTTTTTGGCGTCGGCCTTGTTGGCCGCGCCCAGGCGCTGCTCTAGAGACGCACGCAAATCCACCTTGCGCACGTCCACTGCAGAACTGTTGCCTCCGGAGAGGTTTTCGATGTTCATCACGCGCAAGGCGGTGTATTCGAGCGTCAACTTCTCGTTCCCGTTGGTCAATTGCGACGATCCGCCGATGACGCCTTCAATCTCAAACGGCTTGACCGCCGCGCTCATGGGCAGGGCCTTGAGCTTCACGCGCGAGCCACCGTCGTCAAAGCTGGACTGGTAAATCTCCACGCCCTTGTAGTTGGCGGGGTGGTTGACCTCTACTCGAGCGGGAATTTTCTCTCCAGTGGCCTTGTCGTGGATCACGATCTCACTGGCAAACAGCTTGGGCATGCCGGTGGAGTAGTGCTCGATGATGAACTTCTTAAGCTCAATGGAGAAAGGCAAGTCCTGCAACACGATGCCGTCGGATTGACTCAGAATAGCCGTGCTGGCCTGCGCGCCCTCGCTCACCAACAGGTTGCCGCGAAAGGTGGGGTTATTGACCCCCAGCCGATGCTCAGGTTTCACATCGGCAATCAGCCCACCGCCGGTGTAAGGCGTCTTGCCGCCCAGCCACATCTGAGCGCGCACCACCAAGTCGCCATCGAGCAGGCCACCCAAACACACCAGCACGATGGCGCTGTGTGCGGCGATGTAGCCGATTTTATTGGCCGCGCCGATCTTGGCCGCCACCATCCAGCCTGGGCCTGCGGAGGTATCACGCTGTTGCAGCTTGACCTTCCAGCCGCCCGTGACAAGCAACTTACCCAACCTGTGGGCCTGGGCCTCAGGTGCACCCGCCAATGCGGCCTGCGCTTTGTGATGAAAAGCCTTGAGGCTTTGCTCGCGCATGTTTTCTTTGTAGGCCTTCAAGTCAATGATGATCTTGGGCGTGTTGCGGGCAATGCACAGCGAGGTACTGGTCACCAGAAAAGCCAGAATCAGCAAAAACCACCAGGCGCTGTAAACAGAGTAAAGACTCATCGCCGCAAACACATCAGCCCAAAACGGTCCAAACTGGTTCACGTAGTTATTCATCGGCTCGTGTTGCTTGAGCACTGTGCCGATGACGGAGGTGATGCAAATCAGCGTCAGCAGCGAGATGGAGAACCGCATGGACGACAACAGCTCCACCGCAGCGCGCAGCGGGCGGGATGCAGACTTGAGTTCAATACCCTCGGTGGAAACAGTCATGGGTGGATTGTGCCGTGCAGAAATATCAATAAAAAAGGCGGGTCTTTCAACAAGACCCGCCCTAGCTCAGAGCGCAAAATAAGGCGCAGGTTCCGTCAAATTAACGCAGACCGGCAATGTAGTCGGCCACGGCCTTGATTTCACGGTCATTCAACTTGGCGGCCACTTGGGTCATGGGCAGACTATTTTTACGCGTGCCGTCACGGAAAGCTGTTAACTGTACCGCAGAGTAGTCAGCATGCTGGCCGCTCAAACGAGGGTACTGCGAAGGGATACCTGCACCATTGGGACTGTGGCAACCTGCACAGGCGGGCACTTGACGATCCGCAATGCCACCCCGATAGATGCGCTCACCCAGGGCGACCAGGTCTTTGTCTTTGGCAAAACCAGACTTGGCTTTTTGTGAGGTCAACCAGTAGGCGATGTTTTTCATGTCGGCATCGCTCAGGTCTGAGGCGAAACCCTTCATGACCGCGTTGTTGCGCTTGCCAGATTTAAAGGCTTCCAACTGGGCGACCAGGTACTCGGGGTGTTGCTGTGCAAGCTTGGGGTTAACCGTGATGGTCGAATTGCCATCGGCAGCGTGGCAAGCCACACAAACCGCCGCGAATTTAGCTGAACCCGCAGCCAGATCAGGCTTGGCGACTTTGGCCTCAGGCGCTGCAGCTTTGGCGTGGGCATCTTCTGCGGCATTGGCAAAAGCAGGTGCCGCCAGCAAGGCAGCCATCAACAGGTGAGCAAGCAATTTCATGGTTCGAATCAGAAGTTATCGGTTGAGCAAAACCATAAGATTCTACAATGGCCCTAATGACTATCCCAATTAAGACGCCCAAGCCTCTCACCGCGCCCCCTCCAGAAGAAAAATCGGCGGCAGTCGTCGCCATGGGCTGGCTGCATACTGCAAAATTTCTGACGACTGCTCCCCAGCTACATTTTCTGCCCCCGCTGGACGTGCCCGAGATTGCCTTTGTGGGCCGATCCAACGCGGGCAAGTCCACCTGCATCAATACCTTGACGCAGCAAAAACAACTGGCGTTTGCTTCCAAAAAACCCGGCCGAACCCAGCACATCAACCTGTTTTCCCTGGGCAAACAGGGCGTGACCGACGCCGTGCTGACGGACCTGCCAGGCTACGGCTACGCCGCCGTGCCCAAGGCCGACAAAATCCGCTGGCAACAGGTCATGGCCAACTATTTGGTCACCCGTGAGAACCTCAAGGGCATCGTGCTGATGTGCGACCCGCGCCATGGGCTGACCGAGCTAGACGAAATCCTGCTCGACATCATTCGCCCCCGTGTAGAAGCAGGTTTGAAGTTTTTGGTGGTGCTGACCAAGGCCGACAAGCTCACCCGCAGCGAAGGGGCCAAGGCCGTGTCCATCATGGAGCTGCAAGCCGGTGGCGGCGAGGTGAGGCTTTTCTCTGCACCCAAACGCATCGGCATTGAAGATGTGGCGCAAGTGCTGTGGCAGTGGGCTCACCCTGAACTGCCTTCGGTTGAACCAAAAACTGCTCAGTAAATCGGCGTTGCACCCTCAGGCCTGTCCTTGAAACGGCGGTGCACCCAGTAGTACTGAGACGGCATGGTGTCAATGACACTCTCCAGCCAGTGGTTCATGTAAGTGGTGTCAGCCACCAGGTCGCCGCTTGGAAAATCAGGCCAAGCGGGGTGCACTTCAATGTCATAGCCCGTGTCCGTCATGCGCGCGGTCACTGGCACCACCTTGGCGCGGCCTAGTTTGGCAAAGCGCGAGAGCGAAGGCACGGTCGCCGCCGTGACGCCATAAAAGGGCACAAAGACCGACTCACTCGGGTCAAAATTCATGTCGGCCAAAAGGTACAGCAGCTCACCCGCACGCAGCGCCGAGATGATGGGCTTAACGCCCTCGTGCCGGTAAAACAAACGCAGATGACCAAAGCGCCGCCGCCCCGCATGGATCCACGCGTCCACCGCTGGGTTGGACTGGGGTGAGTAGATGCTGGTCATGGGCCGATCTACCTGCTGGTTCAGGGCCGTACCTGCCGCATCCAAGCCAAAAAAATGAGGTGCAAAAATAACGGTGGGCTCTCGGCCTGCTAACTCACCCACAGCACCCGTGAGTTTGAGCCGCTGGCGCACCGTATCGGGCTTGCCGTGCCAGAGCCAAGCCCGGTCAAACCAGGCCTGCACAAAATAGACAAACACCTCGCGCGTCCACTGCCGCCGCTCTTGCAGCGTGCGCTGCGGGAAACAGGCTGCCAAATTAGCCATCACGATCTTGCGGCGTCGCGCCACTAGTACATACAGCACAAGCCCCAGGCCCGCACCCAAGGCGCGCAACCAGGGCAGTGGCAAGGGCGCAATCAGGCGCATGAAGACCAGACCTAGGTGCGGCATCACTCGCCTGCGCCCATGGGTTGTTGTCCGGGCTGTTGTCTGGGCTGCTTGTAGCGCGCATAGCCCCACAGGTACTGCTGCGGGCACTGGCGAATCACGCGCTCCATGGCCACGTTGATCTGCACCACGGCCACATTCAAATCGTCAGACAGGGGTTGCGCAAGTTCTTGGAAGTGCAGGCGAAACCCGCGTCCCCAAGACAGCCGCTCGCCCCAAGTCAACACCGTCACAGCTTTGGTTTGCAAAGCAAGGCGTGCACCCAGCGTCATCGTGTAGGCCTCTCTGTCAAAAAACGGCACCCATTGGCCCATGCCCTCAGGCGGCACTTGGTCGGGTAACAAGCCGACCGCACGGCCCGCGCGCAGGGCTTTGATCATCTGGCGCACCCCAGCCAGTGTGGTGGGGGCCGTCTCCAGCCCCGGGCGTTGGCGGGCATGCTCCATGATCGTGGCCAGCCAGGGTTGGCGGGCTGGGCGGTACAGCACGGTCAAGGCACCGTACTTGGCTCCAAACTTTTCTGCCAAGCCTTGGGCCGTGGCTTCAAAGCAACCCATATGCGGCGTCAAAAAAACGACACCACGGCCCTGCGCATAGGCCGCCTCGACGCAGTCAAGGCCCGACCATTGCAGGGCAACAGGCGCGCCAAACCACATGCGCGGCAGCTCGGCCATGCCCCGGCCCGCTTGACCAACGGCCACCACCCACTGCTGCCAAACTAGGCCCGCTTGTCTGGCGTTCTCGATAAAGCGCTGGCGATAAACGCCTGAGAAGACGAACACCCCCCAGCCCAGCACCCAGCCCATGCCATGCAGCAGCCACAAAGGCAGTTTGGAGAAAAGGCGCAACAGGGTCATCGTGACTGGGATAAAATTAAAAAGTCGCTGAGTTATCGAACTACTTGCAGGGCGACACACAGACGCCGCACGAGAGTGCACCGATTGTGCCTTGTCAATTTTGACAAATCTGCTAAAGCGTTCGCCGAAGGCCCCAAAGCCCAAGCAACGCGTCTTAACTACTTTGGAGCTTTGAAACATGGCGAACGACTACCTATTTACATCCGAATCCGTCTCTGAAGGTCACCCCGACAAGGTGGCTGACCAAATCTCGGACGCAATCCTGGACGCGATCTTCAAACAAGACCCACGTTCACGCGTCGCCGCTGAGACATTGACCAACACAGGTCTGGTGGTGTTGGCCGGTGAGATCACAACCAACGCGCATGTGGACTACATCCAAGTCGCCCGTGACACCATCAAGCGCATCGGCTACGACAACACCGATTACGGCATCGATTACAAAGGTTGCGCCGTGATGGTTTGCTACGACAAGCAGAGCAACGACATTGCCCAGGGCGTGGACCATGCCAGCGACGACCACCTCAACATCGGCGCGGGCGACCAGGGCCTGATGTTCGGCTACGCCTGCAACGAGACGCCAGAGCTGATGCCCGCGCCGATCTATTACGCCCACCGTCTGGTCGAGCGCCAAGCGCAACTGCGCAAAGATGGTCGCCTGCCCTTCCTGCGCCCCGACGCCAAAAGCCAGGTCACCATGCGCTATGTCGATGGCAAACCCCACTCCATCGACACCGTGGTGCTGTCCAGCCAGCACTCGCCCGAGATGAGCGACGGTGCCAAGATGAAGCCCGCCTTCATCGAAGCGGTGATCGAAGACATCATCAAACCCGTTCTACCCAAAGAGTGGCTCATCAACACCAAGTATTTGATCAACCCCACCGGCCGTTTCGTCATTGGCGGCCCCCAGGGGGATTGCGGCCTGACCGGGCGCAAGATCATTGTGGACACCTACGGCGGCGCTTGCCGACATGGCGGCGGCGCGTTCTCTGGCAAAGACCCAAGCAAGGTGGACCGCTCGGCCGCTTACGCCGCTCGTTATGTGGCCAAGAATGTCGTGGCTGCTGGTTTGGCGACCAAGTGTGAGATTCAGGTGGCTTACGCGATTGGTGTGGCACAGCCCATGAACATCACGGTCAACACCCAAGGCACGGGCGTGATCTCGGACGAAAAAATCGCCGCGCTGATCACCGAACACTTCGACCTGCGCCCCAAAGGCATCATCCAGATGCTGGACTTGCTGCGCCCGATTTATGAGAAGACCGCCGCCTACGGCCACTTTGGCCGCGAAGAGCCGGAGTTCACTTGGGAACGCACCGATAAAGCCCAGTTCCTGAAAGCGGCAGCAGGCCTATGAAGCTCCAAACACAACGCTGGATTGATCGCTGGGTGGGCCAGCTTCTGTGCGGCGCTGTGTCGGTTTGGGCGCGGCTCATGGGCACGCGCCAGGCTCCCGCTGGCATCACCTCTGAGCCACGCCACATTCTGGTCATCCTGCTGTCCGAGATGGGCAGCATCGTGCTGGCCGGCCCCATGTTTGCTGCGCTGCGCCAGCGCTACCCTGGCGCTACGGTGCATGTGTTGCAGCTCAAGAAAAACCAAGAAGTCTCCATCCTGCTGGGCTTGGCCAAGAGCGAGCACCTGCACGCGCTGGACGACAGCTCCGGCCTGAACCTGCTGCGCGACATCTGGCGCGTGAGCCTGGCGATGCGCCGCTTGCCGCTGGACGTGGTGATCGACTGCGAACTGTTCTCGCGCATCAGCAGCCTGCTGTCCTACATGACCGGAGCACCTCTGCGCGCGGGCTTCACGCCGCACACGCAAGAAGGCCTGTACCGTGGCAGCTTCATCAACCGCGCCATTCCCTACAACCCTTACCAGCACATCAGCAAGCAGTTTCTCTCGCTGGTCGATGCGTTGGGCAGTGACAGCACACCGCGCAACAAGGCGGCTCCGATCCGCGAACTGCCAACCGAGACCGGCCTGTCCGTCCCTTTTGAGGCCGCAGAGCTGGCGGCTTACCGCGCCCAACTTTTGGGCGATCACCCCCAGATCAGGGGTCACAAAATCGTGTTGATGTACGCGGGCGGCGGCATCCTGCCCGAGCGCGCTTGGCCTGTGGAACACTACGCCCGGGTGGCGCGTGGACTGACCGATGCCGGTCACGCCGTGGGCCTGATTGGCCTACGCAGTGACGCGGCGCTGGCGCAAGATTTGCAAACCCGTGCGCAAAGCACACTGTGTGTGGATTTGACTGGCTACACGCGCAGCATCCGTGAGCTGCTCATGCTGTTTCATGCCTGCGATTTGCTGCTGACCAACGACGGCGGCCCCGGCCACTTTGCCAGTCTCACGCCGATTCACACCCTGGTGTTTTTCGGGCCTGAGACCGGCAAGCTCTATGGCCCGCTGCCAGGCACCCTAGGGCCGCGCTCACGGGTTTATGAGTCGGGCATTGCCTGCTCGCCCTGCTTGTCGGCCTACAACCACCGTCTGACCTTTTGCGACGGCGACAACCAGTGCCTCAAGCGCATAGCGCCCGACCCCGTGCTGGCAGATGCCTTGCACGCCCTGCAAACACCAACTGCAGCTCCGGCATGAGCGCGACCGCCCTCTCCCTGCAAGAACGCCTGTTGCGTTTGATCGACTGGCTGCACGGCTTTCGCTACGTGCGCTTCGGGCTGGTCGGTGCCAGCGGCACGGTGATCAATCTCGCGGTTCTCTACACGGCGCATGAATTTTTGTTCAACACCTTCGAACCGCCGGGCAGCAAGCCTTATTTCTCGCTGGCACTGGCCATTGGCTTGGCCACCATCAACAACTTCACCTGGAACCGCTTGTGGACCTGGTCAGACCGCCAGCACGCCACCTCCAGCCAGCGAGAAGACGCCATTTCCAAACGCCATTTGCTGGCCCAGTTGGTGCAGTACGCCACGGCCTCGTGGATCGGCATCGCGCTGCAATACACCCTCACCCTGTGGTTGGCGCATTACATGCACTACATGCTGGCCAATCTAATCGCCATCCTGATCGCCAGCGTGAGCAACTTCATCACCAACGACCGCTGGACTTTTCGCCACCGTAACAAGGGCTAAAGACCATGGCTTCGTTCCCGTCATTCCCACACAGGCGGGAATCCAGTGAAACCGCTATTTGGTTGGCTTTGCTGCTACTGGCGATCGCGGTTTATATTTTTGGTCTGGGTGGACAGTACATCCCCAGCAATGGCGACGAGATGGTCTATGCCCACATTGCGCGCATGACGGCAGAGACCGGCCACTGGTTGCCTCTGGCCTCTGCCTTGGAAGGCACGCGCAACACCAAACCCCCTTTGTTGATCTGGCAAGCCATGGTGGCGGGCGACTGGGGTCAGCACTGGCAACTGTGGGCCCTGCGTGCCCCTAGCCTGATCTACACGCTGCTGATGGCCGCCGCTGTAGGCTGGACAACGCGATTGATCACCCGCAGCACGCGCGACGGCCTAATTGCCGCTTGCGTCTATCTGGCCTTTCTCAGCACCTTTCGCTACAGCCGACCTTTTCTGACGAGTGCGCCTGAAACCTTTTGGCTGAGCCTGCCTATAGTGGGCTTGTTGTGGCAGCGGATGCGATTCACCTTCAATCAACCCAATTCCGTTCACCCTGAGCTTGTCGAAGGGCTTCAACAGGCTCAGCCCGAACGGCGTCTCCAACCTCAAGCGCATGGGACGAGCTGGGCCATGCACGCCCTGTTCGGTCTGGGCCTGGGATTGGGCCTAGCCTATAAATCCTTCGCTCTGATTGCCCCGGCAGCAGCGGCGTGGTGGCTGGCCCTGCTGCTCAGTGCACCCCAAGTCAACCTGCGGGTGATGATGGTCACCACACTGAAAGTGAGCTTCAGCGCCGCGCTGGCCTTGGGCGTCTTTGCCCTGTGGTTTGTGCTCGACCCCGACCCCGCCGCCGTGTGGCAAGAGTTTGTGGTGGCAGAGAACGCGGGAAAGTTCTCTGACGAACGAAATTACTGGCGCGAGGCCCTGCTCGGCGGCGGCTCCAGCATCTGGGCGCAGTTGCTGGCCTACGCCGTCAACGCGGGTCTGCTGGCTTTTATCGTCATCGGTCTGGTTTGGGTAGGTTTAAGAAAAATTCGTACTACAGGCGTGCGTACATCCCTTGCTTCACCCCACATGGCCATCTTGCTGGCTTGGGTAGCGGTGTGGCTGGTGGTGTTCACCCTGCCCAGCCAACGCTCGGCACGCTACGTGATTCCGGCCATGCCTGCGGTGGCGATATTGATCGCGCTGAACTGGCGCAGCATTGCGCGAACCTGGTTCATACCCACGCTGTTGCTGTCTAGTTTCATCGCCGTTGTGCTGGGCCGCATCGCCTGGGTAGGCCACGATTTGGGGCTGCTCAGCGCAGGGGAATTCAGCGCCGTGTTGGCCGCCGTGGGCCTGGGAATGCTGACGTTGATTGCCTGCATATTCAAACCAGACAGAAACCGCACCGGGGCCGTACTGACCAGCCTGCTGGTGTACGCCACGTTTAACCTCACGGTCGCACCACTGGACGGCCCACTGGGTCGCTATGCCGCAGAGGTCTCGGCCTCATTACCAACCCACGCCCACATCGCCGTGCCCAACAGCTTCAACGGGCAATTTGAGCGCTTTCAATTTCTGCTGCCAGGTCAACACGCTTTTGCGCCTTATGACACCGAAGCGCGTGCTACAGCCCGCGTCGTACCCGGTTCAATACCGATGACGCCGACTCAACAACTGGATTCGTTATTGGCAAAACATGAAGCCGTGGTTTGGGCTCAAGGCGAACCGACTGAAGCCGCCCCGCCATGCGCACCCGGCTGTCGCGTGCTGGGCCAGCGCTGGCTGCTTAAAAGCCGTTACCTGAGCGGTGAAGTGCGGCTCGACAACCTGTGGCAGCCCCAAGAATGGCTGTTCAAGCGCGAGTGGCTGATCGAAGGCACCACGTCACGCTAAACGCTCTTTAGTCGCCCTTCATTCGCCCTTGAAGCACTCTTAAGCCACGGGCCAGCCAAGCAACTTGCAGCACAACCCACAGCAACGGGTCCAGCAACGCATCCCACACATTGCCGGTAGGCAAGCGCAGCACGACGTGCACAAAGAGCACGCTGCCCATTAACACCATGGACACACGCCAGGTCGGTTGTGCCTGCCCCATCACCCAAGGCACGACGGCACACAGGGCCACAACCAACACTGCTGCGGGGCTGAAACCAAAAGAATAAAGTGACATCGGCCACAGCGCAAAGGTGTCCAGCAGCAAGACCCAGCCCAACACCACACCCCCCAGACCCAAGCGCCACAACCCCTGCACTTGCACCGGGTTCGGCCAATGGCAAACACCCGGCCACAGCAGCGACACGCTCACGCACAAGAGCAGCACTGTCGTCATCACACTAGGAGACTGAAACGCCAGCCCCAACCAAAAAGAAGGCGTCCACTGGCCCGGCAAACACACGCTCACCAGCATCAAGCCCACCCAGCCTAGCTGCGCCCAGTGCGGCGCATGCGGCCAACGGCGACGCAGCAGCAAAAGCCCAAAGCCCGCCAGCACCAGGCCCCAACTCAAGCGCCGCCCCCAGCGCAACACGTCCAAGTCCGGTAGACGCGGCACATCCGTTGACAACAAGAGGGTGAAAAAGTGAGACCAATCCATGGTGTTCAACCCTGCTTATGGGCGACTCAGTGTCAGACGTTGCCAGGCAATGGCGCGCCTGTGATCGGTATAGCTCACCCACAGGCTGTCGTCCGCCCAGGCCAGTGAGGGGTAAGAGAATTCGGCACGGTTATCGCCCTGAGCCAAGCTCAGCTGACGCGTCCAGTTCAAGCCATCGCTGGAAGCACTCAAGTCCAGCACGGCACGCGAATCAGGCAAGGCGTTGTGGGCCAGTACCATGCGCCCCGGCGCGAGCGTGAGCCCGGCAATGGCGGCATCGGGGTTGTTCAGAGCCAAGTCCGGCAGGTCTTGCCAGACGCGCCCGCCATTGCGCGTTTGTGCGACCTTGATTTTTTTGTCGGCACTGCTGTCGCGCATCAAGGCCAGCCAATCGGTTTCACTGCGCATCAGCAACGCGGGCTGCAACAAATGGCCTAGGCTGGAAATGCGCACCATGCCCCGGAATTCGCCCGCCGCATCAAAGCGCAATGCCACCGGGTATTTGATGCCCAACTCAAAATAGGCGGGCAAGATCATGCCGCCATCGGCCAGCGGCAAGGGTGTGGTGCGCACCAGAAAACTGGTGTTCCACACCCAAGACAGCGGCAACACCCGCATGGTTTCAAACTCCAGCGAGGAAAAATCCCGACTCTCACCCACCTGCCTCAAATGCAAAATTCGCCCTGCCGCCCAACCGCCCAAACCCGTGGCTACGACGAAGAGGTGAATCCGGCCCCGCGCATCCAGCCAAGCCACCGGGTTGCCCAAGCGGCGCACACCAGAACCTGTTCGCTGTCGCCCGCCCTGATTGCGCCGAACCACAAAGCGCGCATCGCTCCAGGTCTGCGTGACCCGCTCAAACTGCGAGGCCGCAATCTGAACGTCCGGCCCACTCTCACGCGAGCCCGCGAACCAAAATGCCATCAGTGCAGCAGGATGGTCGGCTGGCATAGGGAGCAAGGTGCTGGCATGGGCCGCAGGCGTGTTGGCGGGCATGGGGATCAGGCCCCGGCCCCTGAGGGTCAGGGTTTGGCCTGCAAAATCTCCGCTAACGGCAGCCGAGCTGACCGGCCAGGCCCCGAGCGGTTGAGGTGGTAGGGGATCGCGCTGCCCTAGATCCATGCCCAGTAACAAGGCGCACAGGCTCACGCCCATCACGGTGCGAAGTGTTAAAGATCGACTGAGCAAAAGAAGAAATGTGTCAGACACGGGGCAGCTTGTTGACAGCGGTGGTTAACCTAGTGGGCCGCTATCATTGCATATTAGTTCAACAAGTCCACGACCAAATTCCGCTGCTTGAGATCTATTGTGAACCTCGATCCGCCCATCCCCTACCTGCATCGCGTGCGCAGCTATTACCAGGGACTTGGTTACGGTACGCCCTATGAATGGGCACATTTTTCCGAGGTGCCGTTTCAGCCCCTGTCCAAGCCATTATCCCAATGCCAGGTGGGCTTGGTCACCACCGCAGCACCCTACATGGCAGGCAAGGGCGAGCAAGGACCAGGTGCGCCTTACAACGCGCAGGCCAAGTTCTACCGCGTTTATTCAGGCGACACGACGAAAGAGCACGATCTTCGCATCTCCCACGTGGCCATTGACCGGCACCACACCACCGCCGCAGACCTCGCCAGCTACTTCCCTCTGGCGGCGCTGCGCCGCGTTGCTGCTTCGGGGCGCGTGGGCAGCTTAGCGCCGCGCTTTCACGGCGCACCCACCAACCGCAGCCAGCGCGTCACGCTGAAAGTAGATGGCCCAGAAATCGTGGCTCGCTGCCAAGCTGATGCGGTAGACGCCGTGTTGCTGGTGCCCAATTGTCCGGTCTGCCACCAAAGTCTGGCTTTAATTGCGCGCTTGCTAGAGGCCAGTGGAATCGCCACCGTCATCATGGGCTGCGCCAAGGATATTGTGGAGCACGTGGGCGTGCCACGGCTATTGTTTTCCGACTTCCCACTGGGTAACGCGGCGGGGCGTCCGCATGATGCCCAATCCCAAAATTTAACGCTGGAACTGGCGCTGAGCTTGCTCGAATCCGCTACCGATCCCCGAACCTCAGTGCAGTCACCACTGTGCTGGAGCGACAACGCAGACTGGAAGCTGGACTACTGCAACATCGAGCGCTTGTCGGCTGAAACCATCACCCAGCTTCGGGCTGAGTTTGATCTGGGCAAGGCACAGGCACATGGCCTGCGCGAACAGCTCAATCGGACTTAAACATCCCAAATGTCTATCCAACACCCTATGCAATCGCTTCTGGTGTGCCTGTTTTTTAGTTCTGCTGCCGATGGTCTATGGCTTGAGGCATCCAAGCTCCCATGCGCAAATGCTCAAGAGGCCGCTTAGGCCGAGTGACCCGCTGACTTTGGCGTCAGCGCCGGACGCAGTTGACGCAAAGGTGTACCTGCGCCACGTCTTCGACAGCAGCGATCTTTGTAAAGCACAGGGCTTGAATTCCTCTCAAAAGGCCTTATCATTAGCACTCGCTTGACATGAGTGCTAACAACACCAGCCAAGCTGTTTTAACGAACACCAGCACACCACGTGTTGGTGTTCCGGTTTTCCCACCCCTTGTTTCAAACTGAAGGAGATTCCCCATGAAACTGCGTCCTCTGGCTGACCGCGTGATTGTTAAACGCGTCGAAAACGAAACCAAAACCGC